>NZ_JBVJKK010000005.1:0-679572 GCF_055585285.1 Streptomyces sp. NPDC053665 | reverse complement strand
TTCTCAAGGAACGGTCGCTTCCTTTGTACTCACCCTCTCGGGCTTTCCTCCGGGCGCTTCCCTTCGGTCTTGCGTTTCCGACTCTATCAGATCTTCCCGATCCGATTTCCTCGGTGCTTTCCAGGTTTCCGCTCTCGCGGTTTCCTTTCCGGCGGTTCCGACTCTATCAGATCCTTTCGGACCTGATTCCCAGTCAGAGGGGCTTGTCCTCGCAGCCGTTGGGCCGTTCCGACGAGTGAGACTTTAGCGGATTCCCCGGCTCCCGACCTAATCGGGGGCCCGCGTCCTTTCGAACATGGATTCCTCATTCCGCGAATACGCGCACCAAAGAAACGAGGACAGAGATCTGCCCGTCGAGTAGTGGTGGGTACCTGCGGAGTGGCTGCCCGGGGACCGACCGGAGTCGGCTCTCACGTCGGGCAACTCGGAGAACACTACGGAGGGGGGTAGGGCGTGTCAAGTGCCGGGTGGACCGGGCCCCTGGGGCGTACTGTGGAGCGCATGACCACGCGTACGTGTCACCAGTCCTGGTGGGCCGCCTGACGGCGGCCGCGCTCACGTACGCACTCGACGGCCGCCGCCTCGGCGGCCGTTTCTGTTTCTCCCTCCGCTACTCCCGAGGGGCGGCCGGGCCGGGGCGGTGGTCCCGGACCGGAAGGTGGAACAGAGATGACGCGGGTCTTCAGCGGGGTCAAGCCGACGGGGCATCTGACGCTGGGGAACTACCTGGGAGCGATGCGGCGGTGGGCCGCGGTCGACCAGCACGAGGCGGACGCCTTGTTCTGCGTGGTCGATCTGCACGCCCTGACCGTGGACCACGATCCCGCGCGGGTGCGCCGGCTCAGCCGGCAGGCCGCGAGCCTGCTGCTGGCGACCGGGCTCGATCCCGAACTGTGCACCGTCTTCGTGCAGAGCCATGTGGACGAGCACGCCCGGCTGTCGTACGTGCTGGAGTGCGTGGCCACCGACGGGGAGATGCGGCGGATGATCCAGTACAAGGAGAAGGCCGCCCGGGAGCAGCGGCGGGGTGGGAGCGTGCGGCTGTCGCTGCTGACGTATCCCGTGCTGATGGCGGCGGACATCCTGGCGTACGGGGCCGGTGAGGTGCCGGTCGGGGACGATCAGCGCCAGCACGTGGAGCTGGCCAGGGACCTGGCGGTGCGGTTCAACCAGCGGTACGCGCACACCTTCGTCGTGCCGCGGGCCACCCGGCCGGAGGTGGGGGCGCGGGTGATGAATCTGCAGGAACCCACGTCGAAGATGGGCAAGAGCGACGACGTGGGGCCGGGGATCGTCTATCTGCTCGACGAGCCGGACGTGGTCCGCAGGAAGGTCATGCGGGCCGTGACCGACAGCGGGCGGGAGGTCGTGTACGACCGGGAGGCCCGGCCGGGGCTCGCCAACCTGTTGGAGATCCTCGCCGCGTGCACGGGTGCGGATCCCGAGGACCTGAGTGGCGCGTACGCGTCCTACGGGGATCTGAAGAGGGACACGGCCGAGGCCGTGGTCGAGGTGCTGCGGCCCGTGCAGGAGAGGCACAAGGAGCTGTGTGCCGATCCGGGCCAGGTGGAGGCCGTGCTGCGGGCCGGGGCCGAGCGCGCTCGGGGGATGGCCCGGCCGACGGTGGACGCGGCGTACCGCGCGATCGGGCTGCTGGCTCCTGTGGTGGAGGGCGCGGGGACGCGGGCCGGGGCCGGCGTGTGAGGTGAGGGTGCCGGTGGGGGCGGTGTGTGCGGCCGCCCCCGCGGGTTCAGTTGCTGTTGCCGGAGGCCAGGGCGCGGCTGCGGTCGCGGGCGGCTTCGAGGGCGGCGATGAGGGCGGCCCGGACGCCGTGGTTCTCGAGTTCGCGGATGGCGTTGATCGTCGTGCCCGCGGGGGACGTGACGTTCTCGCGGAGCTTGACCGGGTGCTCGCCGCTGTCGCGGAGCATGGTCGCGGCGCCGATGGCGGACTGGACGATCAGGTCGTGCGCCTTGTCGCGGGGCAGGCCGAGCAGGATGCCGGCGTCGGTCATGGCTTCGACCAGGTAGAAGAAGTACGCGGGGCCGGAGCCGGAGAGGGCGGTGCAGGCGTCCTGCTGCGACTCGGGTACGCGGAGGGTCTTGCCGACGGCGCCGAAGAGTTCCTCGGTGTGGGCGAGGTGGTCGGCGGTGGCGTGCGTGCCGGCGGAGATGACGGACATCGCCTCGTCGACCAGGGCCGGGGTGTTCGTCATGACGCGGACCACCGGGGTGCCGGGGGCTAGGCGCTCCTCGAAGTAGGCCGTGGGGATGCCGGCGGCGCCGCTGATGACCAGGCGGTCGGCGGGGACGTGCGGCGCGAGCTCGTCGAGGAGGGTGCCCATGTCCTGCGGCTTGACCGTGAGGATGAGGGTGTCGGCGGTCTTGGCGGCCTCGGCGTTGGTGACCGGGGTGACGCCGTAGCGGGTGCGGAGTTCCTCCGCCCGTTCCCGGCGGCGGGCGGTGACCAGGAGGTCGGCCGGGGTCCAGCCGGCCCGGATCATTCCGCTGAGCAGGGCTTCGCCGATCTTGCCGGTGCCGAGGACTGCGACTTTCTGGGTCATGGCTTTCGGTGCCCTCCGGGGGTTGCGCGTCGTCCTGGTTCATCCTCGCACTCGGGGTGGCGGGGCGGCGGGCGTGTCCGGTGGGCGGGACGTGCGCCCGGGCCGGTCACATGGTGCGGCGGCGGAGGGTGGCCGCTCCCAGGGTGAGGACAAGCAGGGCGCAGCCGGCGACGATCGACACGTCCCGGCCGAAGGCGGCCGTCATGTCGGTATGGCGCAGGACCTCGTTCATGCCGTCGACCGCGTACGACATGGGCAGCACGTCGGAGACGGCCTCCAGGACGGGGTGCATGGCGTCGCGCGGGGTGAACAGTCCGCAGAGCAGGAGCTGGGGGAAGATCACCGCCGGCATGAACTGGACCGCCTGGAACTCCGAGGCCGCGAAGGCGGAGACGAACAGGCCGAGGGCCGTGCCGAGGAGGGCGTCGAGGAGTGCCACCAGGAGCACGAGCCAGGGGCTGCCGGTGACGTCGAGGCCGAGGAGCCAGACGGCGAGGCCCGTGGCCAGGGCGGACTGGACGATCGCGAGGGTGCCGAAGGCGAGGGCGTAGCCGGCGATGAGGTCGCCCTTGCCCAGCGGCATGGCGAGGAGGCGTTCGAGGGTGCCGGAGGTGCGTTCGCGCAGGGTGGCGATGGACGTCACCAGGAACATCGTGATCAGCGGGAAGATGCCGAGGAGGGACGCGCCGATGTTGTCGAAGGTGCGGGGGCTGCCGTCGAAGACGTAGCGCAGCAGGAGCAGCAGCACGCAGGGGATGAGGATCAGCAGCGCGATGGTGCGCGGGTCGTGGGTGAGCTGGCGCAGGACCCGGGCCGCGGTGGCGGTGGTGCGGGACGCGCTGAGGGCGCGTGGGGGTGTGGCCGTGCCGGTCATCGGGTCGTCTCCTTGGTGCGGTCCGCGGCCGTCGCCTGGTCGACCAGGTGCAGGAAGGCCTCTTCGACGGTGTCGGATCCGGTGCGGGCGCGCAGTTCGTCGGGGTCGTCGTCGGCGAGGAGGCGGCCCTCGCGCATGAGGAGCAGGCGGTGGCAGCGCTCGGCCTCGTCCATGACGTGGGAGGAGACCAGGAGGGTGGTGCCGCGGTCCGCCGCCAGGTCGTGGAAGAGGGTCCACAGGTCCCGGCGCAGGACCGGGTCGAGGCCGACGGTCGGTTCGTCCAGGACCAGGATCTCGGGGGTGCCGAGGAGGGCCACGGCGAGGGAGACGCGGTTGCGCTGGCCGCCGGAGAGGTTGCCGGCCAGGGCGTCGGCGTGGCTGGTGAGGTCGACGTCGGCGATGGCGCGGGTGACGTGGTCGTGGCGGCGGTCGGCGTGGGCGCGGCCCGGGTCGAGTATCGCGGCGAAGTAGTCGAGGTTCTGGCGGACCGTCAGGTCGTCGTAGACGGACGGGGCCTGGGTGACGTAGCCGATGCGGGTGCGCAGGGTGGGGTGGCCCGCGGGCCGGCCGAGGACGTCGAGGGTGCCGGTGACCTTGGCCTGGGTGCCGACGATGGCGCGCATGAGGGTGGACTTGCCGCAGCCGGAGGGGCCGAGGAGGCCGGTGATCCGGCCGCGCGGGACGGTGAAGGCGAGGTCGCTCAGGACGGTGCGGGTGCCGCGGACGACGGTGAGGTGCTCGGCGCGGAGGGCGGGGGTGGCGGGCTCGGATCCGCCGGGTTCCGGACTCGGGCGCGGGGACGCGGGAGCATTATTCATCATGCGATGAATAATGCTCCCGGGGGTGAGGGGCGTCAAGCGCGGGGCGGCGTTCCGGGCGGCCTCGGGCGGGGGTGTCTCGCCGGGCCGGATGTGCCGGGGGGCTGCCGGGGGGCTTGTGCCGGTGGAGTGCGGCGGGAGGGGAGGCGCCGGGTGGGGTGAGGTGCGGGGGCCCGGGTCAGGAGGGGTCAGGGTCACGACGGGGTTCGGGTCGCGATGGGGTCCGGGTCGCGATGGGGTCCGGGTCACGACGGGGTCCGGGTCGCGATGGGGTCCGGGTCACGACGGGGCTTCGGCGAGGAGGAGGACCACGTCGTAGACCTCCTCCACGTGGCCGTCCGGGAAAGCCGCGAGGAGGTGCTGCCGCTCTCGGTCCAGGAAGGCGGCGGTGCGTTCCTCGTCGTGCACGAGGAAGATCGAGTGACTGGCGATGTTGGCGAGGTGGGTGCCGACCGGGACGCGGCGGCTCCAGCGGACCGTGCGGCGGGTGAAGTCGAGACGGCCGGTGGGGTCGGGTGCGCCGGCCCCGGCGTGGCGCCGCTCGGCGGGCACGTTGATGGCGAAGTGACGGGCGATCCGTTCAGCGGCTTCGGCGATCCACGGCACGTCCAGCGCCTCGGTGTTCCACCACAGCGCCAGGGCACCGCCGGGGCGCAGGACGCGCAGGGCTTCGGGGGCGGAGCGGGCGGGGTCGGTCCAGTGCCAGGCCTGGGCGTAGGTGAGGAGGTCCAGACAGCCGTCGGCGAGGGGGAGCTCATCGCCCGTGCCGCGGACGAGCGGGATGTCCGGGTGGCTGCGGCGGAACTGGGCGGCCATGCCCGCGCCGGGTTCCACGGCGACGACGTCCGCGCCCCTCGCATGCAGGAGCGCGGTGGCGATCCCGGTCCCGGCGCCGACGTCCGCGACGCGGGCGCCGGCGAGTGGGCGGCCGGTGAGGGCTTCGACCGCGTCGAAGAGGGCCGGGGGGTAGGCGGGCCGGTGGGCCGCGTACTGGGCCGCGGCGGCGTTGAAGGAGTGCGCGCGGGTCGTGTGCGGCGGCGGGGCGGGGCGGGGATGGTCGGGAGTGGCTTCGGCTCCGGTGGGGTGGTGGGCATGAGGTCGGGTCATGCCCCATGGTCGCCGGGAGCCGGGGCTGGACGCGGTGAGAGGCGGTCGGGCGCGAAGGGCGGGCCTCAGAGGGCCGACCCGCGAGCGACGGGAGCTGGTGGGGGCGGGCCGGCAAGCGGTCCGTGGACAACGGGCCCGGCGGGTCAGGCGCGGCGGGACGGGGAGCGTCAGGGGGTGGCTTCGGCCCTGGTGGGAGGGGGGGCATGAGGTCGGGTCGTGACGCCATGGTGGCCGGGAGACGGGCCGGGACGCGGTGCGATGCCGGTGAGAAGCGCTTGGGCGCGGAGGGCGGGCCCCAGGGGGGCGGTCCGCGCGCGACTCGATGTGGCGAGGGCGGGACGGAAAGCGGGCCGTGAAGGACGAGCCCGGCGACTCTGAGCAGCGTGGGGGCGGTCAGGTGTGGCGGCGTTGTTTGGACGGGTTGCCGGAGCGGCGGGTGCTGCGCTTCTCGTGGCGGCGGCGGGCCTCCTCGTACTCGGCGCGGTGGAGCTTCTCGCCGGGGGCCTCGGTGAGGGAGCGGAGGAAGTAGGCGAGGAGCGAGCCGACGAAGCCGATGGCGAGGAGGCCGCGCAGGGACGCCTGACGGTCGGGGTCCGGGCGTCGGGTGAAGCCCTCCCAGGTGTGGCGGAAGGCCATCGCGCTGCAGATCGCGAACATGGCGGTCGTCAGGAGCGTGACGAAGCCGCCGATCGCGGCGATCTGGAGCCCCTGGTAGGCGAGGCGCAGGACGAGGCAGGACGCGGCGGCGGCGACGAGCGAACCGGCGGCCACGGCGACGCGGCGGGCGGTGTAGTGGTCGCCGTGGTCGACCCAGCTGGTGCCGAAGAACCGGAGCGGCTCCGGGTGGGGGGCGGTGCCGGGGGACGGGGTGCCTGTCTCTGCGCTCACCCGTCGATTATGCGCGCGGTGCGGCGCCCGGGGCGGTGTGGCCCGCAGTGGGGGTGGGCCACACCGGCCCGGGGCGGGCGGTCAGGAGCAGCGGGGGCGGATGTAGCCGTCGCTGCCCGTCTGGACGTAGGCGTCCGAGATGTACTGGCCGCTCGCGATGTTGTCCCAGATGTTGGTGGTGCCGTAGGGGCCGGTGATCCAGGTGCCCGGCGACTGGCAGTTGATGGAGACCCGGGACCCGGCGGGCAGGACCTTGACGACCGGGTAGCCGGTGCCGGGGCCGCTGCGGACGTTGACGCTGGTGCCCGGTGCGATCGGGTACGTCGTGGCCGCCGCGGCCAGGGTGGTGACGACCGGGACGGCGGCGCCCGCGGTGTCCTCGGGCTGTGCGGCGCGCTCGATCTCGGCAGGCTCGACTGACATGTGTTCCTCCCCCGTTGAGCCCCACGTCTGCCGTGGGGTCCCGTTGATTCCCTGGAATCACGCTCTCAAACACATGTGCGTGACTCGCCGTTGGGGGGCGGCAAGCCGCCGCTGTCCCGTACGAGTCATCGACTAGGCTCCGTCCGTCGCGCGCGCGGACGAACAGCACGGGGGTGGTCCCATGGCGCCACAACGGAACGCCGGAGCGGGCCCGGAAGCGGAACTTCCCGAATACGCCGGTCACTACCGTCTCGAGTCCTGCCTGGGTTCCGGCGGGATGGGGGTCGTGCACCTGGCGCGCAGCACCTCCGGGATGAAGCTGGCCGTGAAGGTCGTGCACGCCGAGTTCGCCAAGGACCCCGAGTTCCGGGGGCGTTTCCGGCAGGAGGTGGCGGCCGCCCGGCGGGTCAGCGGAGCCTTCACCGCACCGGTCGTGGATGCCGATCCCGAGGCCGGGCGGCCCTGGATGGCGACCCTGTACATTCCGGGCCCCACGCTCGCCCAGGAGGTGAAGCGGAACGGGCCCCTGGCGCCCGCCCGGTTGCGGCGGCTGATGGCCGGGCTCGCCGAGGCGCTGCGGGACATCCACCGGGTCGGGGTCGTGCACCGGGATCTGAAGCCGAGCAACGTGCTGCTCGCCGAGGACGGGCCGAAGGTCATCGACTTCGGCATCTCCCGGCCGAAGGACAGCGAGTTGCGCACCGAGACGGGGAAACTCATCGGGACGCCGCCGTTCATGGCGCCCGAGCAGTTCCGGCGACCGAGGGAGGTCGGGCCCGCCGCCGACGTGTTCGCGCTCGGGTCGGTGATGGTCCACGCGGCGACCGGGCGGGGGCCGTTCGACTCGGACAGTCCGTACGTCGTCGCCTACCAGGTCGTGCACGACGAGCCGGAACTGACCGGCGTACCCGCCGAGTTGGCCCCTCTGGTGCTGCGGTGCCTGGCCAAGGAGCCCGAGGACCGGCCGTCGCCGGACGAGTTGATGCGGGAACTGCGCTCGGTGTCGGCCTCGTACGACACGCAGGCCTTCATACCCGCGCAGCGCGCCGAGGAGGAACCGGCGGAGCCCGCCGAGGAGGAAGCGGCGGCGCCCGCCCCCGAGGCGCCGGTCGCCGACGCGCCCGCGCGTGGGGGGTCCGGCCGGCTGCTGAAGCGGGGGGCCGTGGTGGCCGGGGCTCTCGCGCTGGCCACCGCGGGGGTGCTGGCGGTGACGGGTCTGCCCGGGAGCGCGGATCCGGCGCGGGAGGCCGCCTCGCCGCGGACCAGGGCCGCCGCGTTCTCCGGGTGGGAGGCGGAGCCGCTGGACGGCCGCAGCGCCCCGCAGTGCTCGTACGCGGCGGACGCCGTGGTGTGCGCGCAGGAAGGGCTGGTGTTCGCGCGCGACGCCATGGACGGGCGGCTGCTGTGGCGGCGGGCGCTGAAGGGCGCCGCCGCGAGCGGGCCGCCCGCCGGGGCTCCGGTCGTCGCGGACGGCAGGGTGCTGGGCGGGCTCGGTCAGGGGCGGAGGCTGACGTCCGTCGAGCTGGCCTCGGGCGAGGTGTCCCGGCGGGAGCTGCCGGCGTACGGCGGCTTGCGGGCCGTGGGGGGCATGGTGCTGCTCACCGGCTCCGACGGCACGGTCAGCGGGGTGGAGGCCGCCTCGGGCCGCGTGCGGTGGAGCCACCGGGTGCCGGGGCAGGACGTGCCGTACTTCGTGTCGTTCCCCGGCGACCGGCTGGCGTATGCGGTGGGCGTGTCCGATGACGGGAGCCGGACGCGCGTCACGGCGGTGGATCCGCGGATCGGTGCGGTGCGGTGGCAGGCCGGGCTGGACGGCAATCTCGAGGCCGTCGGCACGGCGGACGGATCGCTGGTGGCGCTGGCCGTCGACGCCGTGCGCGGCGAGGCGCGGTCCGTCGTGCGCTACGACCCTCGCAGCCGCACCACCGTGCGGGTGCCGCTGCGCGTCCCCCTGGCGCAGGCCCAGGGCGGTGTGCGGGGGGACGTCGTCCATCTCATGGCGGCCGGCGGGGCGTTGACGGCCGTCGACCTCGGGGCGCGCGAGCAGTTGTGGACCCTGGAGACGGGTGTCGTGCGGGCCTCCCGGCCCGCTTCGGACGGACGGCATGTGTACGTGAGCGCGCCGGACGGGCGGCTGCTCGCCGTCGACGCCCGGCGGGGCAGGCTCGCCGGGCAGACGCCGGTCCGGCTGGGTGAGCGCTCCGACCGGGTGCCGGCCTCGCTGCCGGAGCCGGTGGTGGTGGGCGACCGGGTGTACGGCAGCGCGCCGGACGGCACGGTGTTCGCGGTCGACGGGCGCGATCCCGCCGCCTGGTGAGCGGATACGGCGAGGGCCACCCCCCGGTGACGGGAGGCGGCCCTCGGCGGTTCGGCGGGGGTCAGCCCAGCTTCGACACGTCCCGGACCGCGCCCTTGTCGGCGCTCGTCGCCATCGCCGCATAGGCGCGCAGCGCGGCGGAGACCTTGCGGTCGCGGTTCCTCGGGGCGCACCGGCAGCGCGCCGGACGGCACGGTGTTCGCGGTCGACGGGCGCGATCCCGCGGCCTGGTGAGCGGATACGGCGAGGACCGCCCCCCATGACGGGAGGCGGCCCTCGGCGGCTCGGCGGGGGTCAGCCCAGCTTCGACACGTCCCGCACCGCGCCCTTGTCGGCGCTGGTCGCCATCGCCGCGTAGGCGCGCAGCGCGGCGGAGACCTTGCGCTCGCGGTTCCTCGGGGCGTACCGGCCGTTCAGGGCCTGCTCGCGGCGGGCCAGTTCGGCGTCGTCGACCAGGAGGTCGATCGAGCGGCCCGGGATGTCGATGCGGATGCGGTCGCCGTCCTCGACCAGGGCGATGGTGCCGCCCGCGGCCGCCTCGGGCGAGGCGTGGCCGATGGACAGGCCGGAGGTGCCGCCGGAGAACCGGCCGTCCGTGACCAGCGCGCAGGTCTTCCCGAGGCCGCGGCCCTTCAGGTACGAGGTCGGGTAGAGCATCTCCTGCATGCCGGGGCCGCCCTTGGGGCCCTCGTAGCGGATGACGACGACGTCGCCGTCCTTGACCTGCTGGGTGAGGATCTTCTGGACGGCCTCTTCCTGCGACTCGCAGACCACCGCCGGGCCCTCGAAGGTCCAGATGGACTCGTCGACGCCGGCGGTCTTCACGACGCAGCCGTCCACGGCGAGGTTGCCCTTGAGGACCGCGAGGCCGCCGTCCTTGGAGTAGGCGTGCTCGGCGGAGCGGATGCAGCCGCCCTCGGCGTCCTCGTCCAGGGCCTCCCAGCGCTCGGACTGGGAGAAGGCCTCGGCGGAGCGGACGCAGCCGGGTGCCGCGTGCCACAGCTCGACCGCCTCGGCGGACGGGGAGCCGCCGCGCACGTCCCAGGTCTTAAGCCAGTCGGCGAGGGAGGGGCTGTGCACGGAGTGCACGTCCTCGTTGAGCAGCCCGGCGCGGTGCAGCTCGCCGAGCAGGGCGGGGATGCCGCCGGCGCGGTGCACGTCCTCCATGTAGTACGTGCGGTCCTTGGCGACGTTCGGGGCGACCTTGGCCAGGCAGGGCACGCGGCGGGAGACGGCGTTGATCTCGTCCAGGCCGAAGGGGACGCCCGCCTCCTGGGCGGCGGCCAGCAGGTGCAGGATCGTGTTGGTGGAGCCGCCCATGGCGATGTCGAGGGCCATGGCGTTCTCGAAGGCCGCGAAGGACGCCACGCTGCGCGGCAGGACCGTCTCGTCGTCCTGCTCGTAGTAGCGGCGGGTGATGTCCATGACGGTGTGGGCCGCGTTCACGTACAGCGCCTTGCGGGCCGTGTGGGTGGCGAGGACCGAGCCGTTGCCCGGGAGGGACAGGCCGATGGCCTCGGTCAGGCAGTTCATCGAGTTGGCGGTGAACATGCCGGAACAGGAGCCGCAGGTCGGGCAGGCGTTCTCCTCGATGCGGAGGATGTCCTCGTCGGAGATCTTGTCGTTCACGGCGTCGGAGATCGCGTCGACCAGGTCGAGGGTGCGGACCGTGCCGTCGACGAGCGTGGCGCGGCCGGACTCCATGGGCCCGCCGGAGACGAACACCGTGGGGATGTTCAGCCGCAGGGCCGCGTTGAGCATGCCCGGGGTGATCTTGTCGCAGTTGGAGATGCAGATCAGGGCGTCGGCGCAGTGGGCCTCGACCATGTACTCCACGCTGTCCGCGATGAGGTCGCGGGAGGGCAGGGAGTAGAGCATGCCGCCGTGGCCCATGGCGATGCCGTCGTCGACGGCGATGGTGTTGAACTCGCGCGGGATGCCGCCGGCCGCGACGACCGCCTCGCTGACGATCCGGCCGACCGGGGCCAGGTGCGTGTGGCCGGGGACGAACTCGGTGAAGCTGTTGGCGACCGCGATGATCGGCTTGCGGCCGATGTCGCCGCCCGGTACACCGGAGGCGCGCATCAGGGCGCGGGCGCCCGCCATGTTGCGGCCGTGGGTGACTGTGCGGGACCTCAGCTCGGGCATCGTCGCTCGCTCCTTCAGAGACTGCGTCAGAGGATTGCGGAGATTTCTGACTGCTGTCGAGCGTACGCCGGTCATCCAGAGGGCGGGACAGAGTGTCCGAAATGCGGGACGGCCGTCTCGTGTGCGTCCCCCGGGCGGCTCACGGATCGGTCAGATGTCCCTGGACGACCGGGGCCAGCCGCTCGATGATCTGCTCCGGGTCCGCCGAGGCCAGCGGCTCGATCCTGATGACGTACCGCAGGATCGCGGTGCCCACGAGCTGGGCGGCGGCGAGCTCGGCGCGCAGTTCGGCGTCCGGCAGCTCCAGCCGTACGGCGATGCGGCGCAGCACCTGGGTGGCGACGATCCGGCGGAAGACGGCGGCCGCGGTCTCGTTGGTGAGGGCGGAGCGGACGATGGCCAGCAGGGGCGCGCGGGTCGCCGGGTTCTCCCAGACGCCGAAGAAGAAGCGGGCCAGCCGCTCCCCCACGCCGTCGAGCGGGCCCTCCTCGATGGCCGCCGGGGCCTGCAGGGCCGGGCCGAAGGACTGGGTGATCGCCGCCTCGAACACCTGCTCCTTGGTGCCGAAGTAGTGGTGCACCAGGGCGGAGTCGACGCCGGCCGCCTTGGCGATGCCGCGCACGGACGTCTTCTCGTAGCCGCGCTCGGAGAACTCGTCGCGGGCGGCGGTCAGGATGCGCTCGCGGGTGCCGGCCGACTCGGTGCGCGGCGGGCGGCCGCGGCGGCGCGCGGGGGCACCGGGGCCGCCGGACGCGGGCCGGTCGGTCACGGGCGCGGGACCTTGGCCGCGGCGGCCAGGTGGAGGCGGGTGAAGGCCAGCGCCTCGGCGAGGTCGGCCTCGCGTTCCGCGGCGGACATGGCGCGCCGGGTGTTGACCTCGATGACGACGTGGCCGTCGAAGCCGGTCACGGCCAGCCGCTCCAGCACCTCGGCGCAGGGCTGGGTGCCTCGGCCGGGCACGAGGTGCTCGTCCTTGGCGGAGCCGCGGCCGTCGGCGAGGTGGACGTGGCCGAGGCGGTCGCCCATGCGGTCGACCATGGCCAGCGCGTCGGAGCGGGCCGTCGCGGTGTGGCTCAGATCGATCGTGAAGTGGCGGTAGTCGTCCTTGGTGACGTCCCAGTCGGGGGCGTAGGCGAGCATCTCCCGGTCGCGGTAGCGCCAGGGGTACATGTTCTCGACGGCGAACCGTACGTCCGTCTCGTCGGCCATGCGCCAGACGCCTCTGACGAAGTCGCGCGCGTACTGGCGCTGCCAGCGGAACGGGGGGTGGACCACGACCGTGCCGGCGCCGAGCTTCTCGGCCGCCGCGCGGGCCCGCTGGAGCTTGGTCCAGGGGTCGGTGGACCAGACGCGCTGCGTGATGAGCAGGCAGGGGGCGTGCACGGCGAGGATCGGGATGCGGTGGTAGTCGCTGAGTCTGCGCAGGGCTTCGATGTCCTGGCTGACCGGGTCGGTCCAGACCATGACCTCGACCCCGTCGTAGCCGAGACGCGCGGCGATCTCGAAGGCCGTGGCCGTCGACTCCGGGTAGACCGAGGCCGTCGAGAGGGCGACCTTCGCGTCCGGGATCTTTACGGCTGGCTCTGCCATGCAGCACAGGTTACGGGGTGGGATGGTCGGGACGTGGGGGGTCTCCTGGCCGTTGTGGTGATTGCCACGTGCCGGCGCGGCCCGTTCCCTCCCTCGCGCTCGGGCCCCGCAGCGGCCGCTACGCGTTGTCCATGTGATCCAGCCTGCGCAGGATCACGCCCTCCCTCAGGGCCCAGGGGCATATCTCCACGCGCTCCACGCCGAACAGGTCGAGGGCGGCCTCCGCGACCAGGGCCCCCGCCAGCAACTGGCCGGCCCGTCCCTCGGACACCCCGGGCAGCTCCGCGCGCTCGCGCTCGGTCATCCCAGCCAGCCTCGGCACCCAGCCCTCCAGGGACTCCCGCTTCAGCTCGCGCTGGACGTAGAGGCCCTCGGCGGAGCGGGCGGCGCCGGCGATGCGGGCCAGCTGCTTGAACGTCTTGGAGGTGGCGACCACGTGGTCGGGGGCGCCGAGGCGGCTGAACTCGCCGACCGTGCGGGCGATCTCGGTGCGCACGTGGCGGCGCAGCGCCCGCACGTCGTCGGGGCCGGGCGGGTCGCCGGGCAGCCAGCCGGCCGTGAGGCGCCCGGCGCCCAGGGGCAGGGAGGCGGCCGCGTCGGGCTCCTCGTCCATGCCGTAGGCGATCTCCAGGGAGCCGCCGCCGATGTCCAGGACGAGCAGCTTCCCGGACGACCAGCCGAACCAGCGGCGCGCGGCGAGGAAGGTGAGCCGGGCCTCCTCCTCACCGGTGAGGACCTGGAGCTCGACGCCGGTCTCGCTGCGCACGCGCGCGAGGACGTCGTCGGCGTTGCGTGCCTCGCGCACGGCGGAGGTGGCGAACGGGAGCATCTCCTCGACGCCCTTGTCCTCGGCGGCCTGGAGCGCCCCGTGGACGACCGCGATCAGCCGGTCGACGCCCTGGGGGCCGATGGCCCCGTCCTCTTCGACGAGCTGGGCCAGGCGCAGCTCCTCCTTGTGCGAGTGCGCGGGCAGCGGGCACGCGCCGGGGTGGGCGTCCACCACCAGCAGATGCACCGTGTTCGAACCCACGTCGAGGACACCGAGTCTCATGTAGGGCACGCTACTGCCCGCCGGGCCCTCCGCCGTCCTCGGTGCGGGCACCCGGCCCGTACCCTGGAGGCGTGCCAAAGACGAAAAAGGCCAAGCGCGACAAATCACCTGGCGTCGCGGTTCCCGACGAGCAGGGCCTCGACTTCGCCCGCGCGTGGGTGGAGTTTCCCGATCCGGCGGACGACGAGCAGGTGTTCCGCTGCGATCTGACATGGCTGACCTCTCGCTGGAACTGCATCTTCGGCAGCGGCTGCCAGGGCATCCAGGCGGGCCGCGCGGACGACGGGTGCTGCACGCTGGGTGCCCACTTCTCGGACGAGGACGACGAGAAGCGCGTCGCCGAGCATGTGGCCAGGCTCACTCCGGACATCTGGCAGCACCACGCCGAGGGCACGCGGAACGGCTGGGTGTCCGAGGACGAGGACGGCGACCGACAGACCCGGCCCTTCCAGGGGTCCTGCATCTTCCAGAACCGGCCGGGCTTCCCCGGCGGGATGGGCTGCTCGCTGCACATCCTCGCCCTCAAGGAGGGCCGCGAGCCGCTGGAGACCAAGCCGGACGTGTGCTGGCAGCTGCCGGTGCGCCGGACGTACGAGTGGATCGACCGGCCCGACGACACGCGCGTACTGCAGGTGTCGATCGGTGAGTACGACCGGCGCGGCTGGGGCCCGGGCGGTCACGACCTGCACTGGTGGTGCACCTCGGCGACCTCGGCGCACGGCGCGGGCGATCCGGTCTACGTCTCCTACCGGCCCGAGCTGATCGAGCTGATGGGCAAGGCCGGCTACGACCGTCTGGTGGAGCTGTGCGAGCAGCGGCTGGCCTCGCAGCTGCCGCTGCTGGCGCCCCACCCGGCGGATCCGGCACCCCCGGCGCCTCCGGCCGGACCGGTGGCCTGACGGGGTCCTTCCGCACCCCTCGGCGGGTCCTGCCCACCCGGCCCTACGACGTCTCCGGGCTCGGGTCGCCGCTGCCGGACGGCGGGGGCGTGGAGCCCGCCGGTTCGGTGGGTGCCGTGTCCGTGGGGGTCGGGGTCGGGGTGGGGTCCGGGTCGGAGGACGGCGGCGGGGTCGTCGGCGTCGGGTCCGGGTCCGGGGCGGAGGTCGTGGGGGTCGGGTCGGGCCGGGTCGAGGGCTGACCGCCCGGTCCGCCGGGGTGGGTGCCGGGGCCGGACGGGGTGGGCGCGGTGCCGTACCCCTCGATGTGCACGACCGCGCCGGCCGGGGCGATCGCCACCCGCGCCTGCCAGGCGCCGGCGGGTTCGCGCAGGTGGTCGACGTAGACCTGGATCGTCACCGTCCGGCCGGGGCGGAGGGTGCCCGAGGAGCGGCTGAGGTAGAGCCAGTCGGCCCCGGTGGAGGCGGACCAGGTGACGGTGGCCGGGCCGGTGGCGGTCAGGGTGATCAGGGTGGTGTCGCCGCGGTTGTCGGCCGTCACGGCCAGGGCGCCCTCGCGGCCCGCCCCGGCGACACCGACGACCTCGACGGACACGTCGGCCTTGCCGTCCTCGCCGAAGCGGGGGCCGGGGCGGGTGCTCGCGTTGCCGGCGTTCTCGTAGCCGCCGCCCGCGATCTCGCCGTCCATGCCGTACGGGTCGTCGGCCTCGCTGGCCGAGGCGGAGCGGCCGTCCTGCCCCTCCCCGACCGGGGTGCCGCGGTAGGCGGCCCACAGGGCGAGCACCGGGGCGGCCACGACGGTGGCGACGACGGTCGTGGTGACGGCACGCGCGCGCAGGCGGTCCCGCCGGGCGGCGTGGTCCTTGGGGTCCATCGGGAAGCCGCGGCGGTCGAAGCGGGGCGCGTCGGCCCGCGCGCGCGGGGGGTGGGCCATGGCGACGTGCAGGGCCGCGCGGGGTGCCGCGAGGACGGGCAGCTCGGCGGGCGTGACGCTGGTGCCGGGCCAGCGGCCGGGGATGGCGCGCTCGGCGGTGCGGCGGCAGCGCGGGCAGTCGTCGACGTGCCGGACGAGTTCGCGGCGCAGGGTCGTGCCGAGGACCAGCCGGTCGTCGCCGACGAGGTGGGCGACGCTGGGGCAGGTCCCCGTCTCGACCACGGCGAGGGCCGCACGCGTGCGTTCCACCTCGCAGGCGGCCGAGGCGAGCAGATCGCGCGTGGCCGCGACGTCCCGGCCGAGCACGGCGGCGACCTCGTGGGCGGAGAGGTGGTGGCGCACGGCCAGTTCGAGCGCCTCGCGCTGCTCGGGGGTGGTGCCGGCGGCCTCCGGCCAGGCCAGCTGGGCCAGTTCGCGGCGGCGGTGCTCCTGCACCTCCTCCGAGGGGGCGGGTGCGGCCGGGCGCTCGGCGTGCTGCCGGCCGGAACGGCCCGCCGCGTGGCTGCTCTGACGTTTCTGCTTGGCCTCGGCCAGCTTGCGCAGACAGGCCCAGCGGGCCAGCGCGTACAGCCAGGCCCGGCGCTCGGCGGGCGCCTCGGGCACGTGCCGGCCGCGGCGCTCGGCCAGGGCGAGGACGTCGCCCAGGGCGGCGGTCGCGGCGTCGTGGTCGCACAGCACGGACAGGCAGTAGGTGAACAGGCCGTCCAGGTAGGGCTCGTAGCGCGCGGGCGGCCGCTGCGCCAGCGTGCGCGCCGCCCCGCGGTCGCGCGCTTCCCGGTGCGCCCTGTGGGCGCCGGTGCTGCGGGCCGAGCGGGTCGAGATCTCCGGAGTACTGCTCATCATTCGGCGACCGTAGGGGGCCGGACGTGGCACCTTCCGGTGGCTTGAGCACATTTAATCCGTACGGGTGAAACGATCCCTCAATCGGGGACAGGAACGGTTCGTTCCGCCGTCGGCGAGGGGTGGCGGAGCCCTGGCGCGCGGGCGGGCGGGGCCGGCCGGTCCCGCGATGTCAGTGGCGGCGGCTACGGTTCCGTCCATGGCTGCCCGTACGAAATCCACCAAGGACCGCCCGTCCTACCGCTGCACCGAGTGCGGCTGGCAGACGGCGAAGTGGCTCGGCCGCTGCCCCGAGTGCCAGGCCTGGGGGACGGTCGAGGAGTACGGCACGCCCGCGGTCCGTACGACGACGCCCGGGCGGGTCACCACCTCCGCCCTGCCCATCGGCCAGGTCGACGGCCGCCGGGCCACCGCCCGCACGACCGGCGTGCCCGAGCTGGACCGCGTGTTGGGCGGCGGACTGGTGCCGGGCGCGGTGGTGCTGGTGGCGGGCGAACCCGGCGTGGGCAAGTCGACGCTGCTGCTGGACGTGGCGGCCAAGTCGGCGAGCGACGAGCACCGCACGCTGTACGTCACGGGCGAGGAGTCGGCCAGCCAGGTCCGGCTGCGCGCCGACCGCATCGGCGCGATCGACGACCACCTCTACCTGGCGGCGGAGACGGACCTCGCGGCCGTGCTGGGCCACTTGGACGCGGTCAAGCCCTCGCTGCTGATCCTGGACTCGGTCCAGACCGTCGCCTCCCCGGAGATCGACGGCGCCCCGGGCGGCATGGCCCAGGTGCGCGAGGTCGCCGGCGCCCTGATCCGCGCCTCCAAGGAACGCGGCATGTCCACGCTGCTGGTGGGCCACGTCACGAAGGACGGCGCGATCGCCGGCCCCCGCCTGCTGGAACACCTGGTGGACGTCGTCCTGCACTTCGAGGGCGACCGGCACGCGCGCCTGCGGCTGGTGCGGGGCGTCAAGAACCGCTACGGCACCACCGACGAGGTGGGCTGCTTCGAACTGCACGACGAGGGCATCACGGGCCTCGCCGACCCGAGCGGACTTTTCCTGACACGCCGGGCCGAACCGGTCCCGGGCACCTGCCTGACCGTCACCCTGGAGGGCCGCCGCCCCCTGGTCGCCGAAGTGCAGGCGCTCACGGTCGACTCGCAGATCCCCTCCCCGCGCCGCACCACCTCCGGCCTGGAGACCTCCCGCGTCTCGATGATGCTCGCGGTGCTGGAACAGCGCGGCCGGATCAGCGCCTTGGGCAAAAGGGACATCTACTCCGCGACGGTCGGCGGGGTGAAGCTCTCGGAGCCCGCGGCGGACCTGGCGGTGGCGCTCGCGCTGGCGAGCGCGGCAAGTGACACACCTCTCCCCAAGAACCTCGTCGCGATCGGCGAGGTGGGCCTGGCCGGAGAGGTGCGCAGAGTCACAGGAGTGCAGCGCAGACTGGCGGAAGCCCACCGCCTGGGCTTCACGCACGCCCTGGTCCCGGCCGATCCGGGCAAGGTCCCGGCGGGCATGAAGGTTCTGGAAGTCGCGGACATAGGGGACGCCCTGCGGGTCCTTCCCCGGTCCCGTCGCCGAGAGGCCCCACGGGACGAGGAGGGTCGCCGGTAGACTTTGCCCTGGTCTCGCCCGTCCGTGCGAACCAAGCGTGCGACACGGGGGCGCCCCAGAACCTGCGACCGGAGGAGTGCAGTGGCAGCCAACGACCGGGCAGCAGCTCCCGGAAAGTCCGGTGGGAGTGCCGGTACAGATGGCCTCATGCGCGCCTCTCTGAGCGCCGTGGCACCGGGCACCGCCCTGCGTGACGGCCTGGAGCGGGTGCTCCGGGGCAACACCGGCGGTCTCATCGTGCTGGGCTCCGACAAGACCGTCGAGGCGCTGTGCTCCGGCGGCTTCGTGCTGGACGTCGAGTTCACCGCGACCCGCCTGCGCGAGCTGTGCAAGCTCGACGGCGGCATCGTGCTGTCCTCGGACCTGTCGAAGATCCTGCGCGCGGGCGTGCAGCTGGTCCCCGACCCGACCATCCCCACCGAGGAGACGGGCACCCGGCACCGCACCGCGGACCGCGTCAGCAAGCAGGTGGGCTTCCCGGTCGTCTCGGTGTCCCAGTCGATGCGGCTGATCGCCCTGTACGTCGACGGCCAGCGCCGCGTCCTGGAGGACTCCGCGGCGATCCTGTCCCGCGCCAACCAGGCCCTGGCCACGCTGGAGCGCTACAAGCTCCGCCTCGACGAGGTCGCGGGCACGCTGTCCGCGCTGGAGATCGAGGACCTGGTCACCGTCCGGGACGTCTCGGCGGTGGCGCAGCGCCTGGAGATGGTCCGCCGCATCGCCACGGAGATCGCCGAGTACGTGGTGGAGCTGGGCACGGACGGCCGGCTGCTGGCGCTCCAGCTGGACGAGCTGATCGCCGGTGTGGAGCCCGAGCGCGAGCTGGTCGTGCGCGACTACGTCCCCGAGCCCACGGCCAAGCGGTCCCGCACGGTCGACGAGGCGCTGTCCGAGCTGGACGCGCTGACCCACGCCGAGCTGCTCGAACTGCCCACGGTGGCGCGGGCGCTGGGGTACACGGGTTCACCCGAGACGCTGGACTCGGCGGTGTCCCCGCGCGGCTTCCGCCTGCTGGCCAAGGTGCCGCGCCTGCCCGGCGCGATCATCGACCGCCTGGTGGAGCACTTCGGCGGCCTCCAGAAGCTGCTCGCGGCGAGCGTCGACGACCTCCAGACGGTCGACGGCGTGGGCGAGGCCCGGGCCCGCAGCGTCCGCGAGGGCCTGTCCCGGCTGGCGGAGTCGTCGATCCTGGAGCGGTACGTCTGAGACGTCCCTGCCTTCCCCGCGCTTGACCAACCCGTCCTGAACGGCTGAGGGCGGCACCCCGAGAGGGTGCCGCCCTCAGCCGTTTCGTGTGTGCCGGGCGTATGCGCGCGCTGTGCGAAGCGCGCGCGCAAGGCGCGCGGCCGGCCCATCCGGCCGGAATCCCGCTGCCATCTCCCGCATGCCGTCCGGACATCGTGAAGGAATCACTCCGCCATTCCCGGCGAATGCCGACGGCCCAGGATGTGAGTCACGGCTCGCCGGCCGGGAAAAGGGCGCCGGGCCGACATCCCTATCAAGGAGGACCTCATGTACCAGGGAGACATCTCTCTGCTCGAGGAGATCGCGGAGCAGGACTTCGACGGTGTCGCCTACGGCGCGTGCACCACGAACACCTTCTCGCTGTCCGACGCCCTCGGCAACCACGGCGGCTGGTGCACCCTCACCAAGGAATGCCAGCCCAACTGCAACTGATTTCGCGGCTGATCAGAGCTTCCAGAAGGAGACACGATGCAGGACAAGAAGACCGACCTCCTCGGTGGTCACGACGAGGCCGAGCTCATCGAGCTCGGTGAGGCGGACACCCACGGCGGTACCGGTCCCTGGTGCATAGCCACCGTGACGCTGGCGTCGGCGGCGCTCTGCCCGACGACCAAGTGCACCAGCAAGTGCTGAATTCCGCCTCACCCCTGCCGGTGAGCGCTTAGCACGCCGAGGCGGAATGGGCGTCGGTCCTCCGATTCTCATTCCGCCCTCACCGTGTTGCCTTCCTCGACGACGCGCACAGATGGAGCGGCGAAACATGACAACTCCAGCCCCTTACTATCCAGAGTTCGACAGCGCCGAAGTCGAGGAGACCATCGCACCCCTGGCGCAATACGACGACGAGATACTCGCCGTCCTGCGCGACGGGCCGGGACACCGCGCGCCCTCTCCGTCCGGTGCCGGCGACCGGCCTTCCGTGGCGCAGTGGCTGAACGACCCCGAGCGCTACCCGTTCCAGCACGTCGTCCGATCCGTCGCCCTGCCCGTGGCGGACACCGGCCTCCCGGCGCTGCTCGCCGTGAACCCCGGCGCCCCCGACGCCCTGCTGTTGCAGTTGCTCGACCGGGCCGAGGTCCGGCTGCGCCACGTCCTGACCCGCCCCCTGGTGGCGGCCGTCAACCACGCCCGGGAACAGGGCGTTCTACGCGGTGACACGCCCCAGGAGCGTTACCGGTACTTCGTCCGCGAGGCGTGCCGGACGTCCTTCGAGGACGTGAGCGGCCTGTCGTTCCCCGTGCTGCGGGACGTCGTCCGTGTCGTGCTGCGCAACGAGGCCGCCGCCATCGCCGAACTGTGCACGCGCCTCACGCAGGACCGGGCTGCCCTGGCCGGGGCGTTCGGCATCGACGCGGCCGACCCTCTGGTGTCGTTCGGAGCGTCGGAGGGCGACACCCACCATCACGGCCGGTCCGTGTCCGTGCTGACCTTCGGGTCCGGCAGGCGCCTGGTCTACAAGCCCCGCGACGTCTCCTGCGAGGCCGCGTACACGACGATCGCGCAGGAACTCAACGACCGGCTGGGCACCCGGCTCGTCTGGGCGGACGTCCTGGAGCGCGACGGTTACGGCTATGTGGAGTTCATCGACGCCGAGGACGTCTCCGACATGTCGGCGCGGTTCATGGAGGACAGCGGGGAGCTCGCCGCCGTGCTGTACCTGCTGAACGCGCGTGACATGCACTTCGAGAACATCCTGCCCACCCGGCGCGGTCCGCTCCCGATCGACCTCGAGACGATCCTGCACCCGGAGCGGGTCCACACCGGCCCCACTCCCGAGGCGCCGGGCAACGCGTACGCCGTCATCGGGCAGTCCGTCTACGGCATCGGCATCCTCCCGCTGGTCATGGCGGGCAAGGGCGGGGACGGCGGCCACGTCGACCTGGGGTTCCTCGGGGACAAGGGGCGCGGGGCCTCCCCCTTCAAGTCGATGCAGTTCGACGAGCCCTTCACGGACCGGGTGCGGCTCGCCTTCCGGTCGGCGCCGGTCGAGGAGCGGCACACCGTGGTGGGGTCCCTCACCGAGGACGAGACGCACGAGCTCGGCCGGCGCATGGCCGACGGCTTCAGCCGGGTCTTCCGGGCCGTGATGGCGGACCCGGACGGCTGGACGTCCCTGCTGCGCAAGGCGGCCGCCGGGATCCGGGTCCGCTACGTCCACAACCCGACGGTGCTCTACTCCCAGACGCTGCGGATGGTGTCCGGCCCGCACGCGCTGGACTCGACCGGTCCGTTCCTGGCGCTGCTGAAGCGCATCGCGATCGCCAGCAAGACCTCCGACCGGCACATCGTCCGCTCCGAACTGCGGCAACTGGCCGAGCGGGACGTCCCGTACTTCACGGTCGCCGCCACCGGCACCGCCCTGACCGACGGCGCGGGGACCGAGGTCGGTGCCCGTTTCGCCCGGTCGCCGCTGGACCAGGCCCTGATGAAGAGCGCACGGCTGACCGAGTTCGAACTCGGCGAGCAACTGCGGCTGCTGCACTCCGCGTTCGCCTCGCGCTTCCCCGACAACCATCTGACACCGTCCCGGGGCACGGTCGCCGCGGCGCCGGCCGCCGGCTCCTCCGGCCCGCCCGCGGACGGGGCGGCCGGACCCGCCGCGCTCACCGGACCCGCCGCTCTCGCCGGACTCGCCGTCGACCTGTGCGACCGGCTGGTGGCCACCTCCCGCCCCGACCGCTTCGCCCACCTCCCGCGCACCTGGATCGGCCCGCTGGCGTCCGCGCAGACGGACCGGCCCTGGCCTCCCGGGGTCCTCGGCTACGACCTGTACACCGGCCGGACCGGGCCGGCCCTCGCCCTCGCGGCGGCCGGACGGGTGCTGGACGTCGCCGCCTACCGGGACCTGGCCGCGCAGATCTTCTCCACGACCGCCGACATCCTGGCCGGTCACCGCTACGAGACCCGCAGCGTGCGGCAGGCCGGCTACGGCGGCTACACGGGGCTGGCCGGCATCCTGTTCGGGCTGTCCGCGGCCGGCCGGGTGCTCGGCCAGGACGACTGGACCCGGGCCGCCGGCGGCGCCGTCCCGCTGCTCCTGGAGCAGATCCGCGAACAGCCGCCCGCCGAACTGCCGTTGGACGTCATCGGCGGACTCGCCGGTGTGCTGTCCTGCGTCACGGCGGTCGGCGGGCCGCACACCGCCTCGGCCACCGACCTGCTCGCCTCCCTGCTGGTGGACGGGCTGCGCACCGACGGCCCCGGAGCCCGGGGCGTGCTGTCCCAGTCGGGCTTCGCCCACGGCGTCAGCGGGGTCCTGCACGCCCTGTGCCGGGCCCTGCCGCGGCTGTCCCCCGACCGGCGCCGCGAGGTCGAACCGGTCCTGGAGCAACTGGTCGCGCGACTGGGGGACTTCTACGACGCGGACGAGGGCAACTGGTTCTCCAGCACCACCGGGCCGAGGTCCTTCTCCACCGGCTGGTGCCACGGCGCCACCGGCATCGCCCTCGCCCTGACCGCGTACCACGGCGTCTCCGGCGACGAGACGAGCGCGGCCCTGCGGGACCGGGCCGTGGCCGGCACCCTGCGCCACGGCTTCGGCCGCAACCTCACCTGGTGCCACGGCGACCTGGGCAACCACGGCGCCCTGGCCGCACTGGCCCGGGACGCGGGGGACACCGGGCTGCGCGCCGAGCTGGAGGCGATCGAGCGGAGATGGCTGCAACCGGACGTGTTCCTGCGCAAGACGGACGACTCCCGCAGCCGCTACGCCCACACCAACAGCCTGATGGTCGGCACCTCCGGGATCGTGCTGCACCTGGTCAACCGGCTCGACCCGGCCGTCCGCGTCTGCCCCGTCACCCTCACCGCCCGGGAACGATGAGCATGGCACGCCACGTACCCACCGTCACCCAGGTCACGCAGACCGAGTGCGGCCTGTGCTCCTGCGTCGCCCTGCTGCGCTACCACGGCCGTGCCGAGGAACTGTCCAGCGCGCGTGAGGCGATGGACGCCGGCCGCGACGGCCTGTCCGCCCAGCAGCTCGGCCGGTTCCTCGCCTCCCGGGGCATGGACGTCAAGGCGTACCGGATCAAGGACGTCTCCGCGCTGGAGAAGTTCACCGCCCCGGTGATCCTCTACTGGGAGGACTACCACTTCGTCGTCCTGGAGACGTTCGACGGCGAGACGGCCGTCGTCATGGACCCGGCCGTGGGCCGCCGCCGGATCAAGCGCGACGAGCTGGAGGCGGGCTTCAGCCACATCGCACTGGCCGCGGAACCGGGGCCGGACTTCGAGCGCACCCGCGGCAGGCCCCTGTCCGAGTGGCGCGGCATGCCGCTGTTCGCCGAGGGGTCCCGGCAGCGGATCGCCCTGGTCGCGCTGCTGTCGCTCAGCGGATACGGGGCCGTGCTCGGCATCCCGATGCTCACCGAGTGGGCCGTGGACCGCACCGCCCGCTGGTCGGGGCTGGCCGACCTGTCCCAGGTCGTCGGGATGGTGCTGGCGGTGGCCGTCGGCTGGTTCGCGCTGCACCTGGTGCGGGTCACCGTGCTGTCCTCGCTGGTCGCCCTGCTCGGCCGGCACCTGATGACCCACACGTTCCGCAAGCTGCTGTCCCTGCCGTACCGGTTCTTCACCACCCGGCAACCCGGTGAACTGCTGTTCCGCCTCAACAGCGTGAACTCGATCCGCGACCTGCTGTCCTCCCGCGTCGCCCAGGGCATCCTGGACGTCGGGACGCTGGTCTGCGTCAGCGTGTACCTCTTCGTCACCGAGTGGCGGCTGGGACTCGTCGCGTCCGGGCTGTTCCTGCTGAACGCCGCCTATCTGGCGCTCACCCGGGTGCGGGTGCTGGAGGCCGTGGACGCCGAGATCGCGCACCTGTCGAAGAGCCAGTCCACGCAACTGGACGCGATCGTGTCGATCCCCACCATCAAGATGGGCGGCTACGCGGACCAGTTCGTCGACAGCTGGAGCACCACCTACCACCAGTCGCTCGACGCGATGAAGGCGCGCATGCGGTTGCAGCAGGGCCGTATCGCCGGACTGACGACGACCACGCAGATGTTCGGTCCCGTGGTGCTGCTGCTGGCCAGCCTGTACTTCGTCAACCGCGGCCAGATCTCGCTGGGTGCCGCGATCGCCGTGCAGGCGGTGTCCGCGACCTACTTCGCGCTGGCGACGTCGGTGTTCCAGACGTACACCGAGTTCAACGAGGCGTCGCGGTACCTGGCGCGGCTGCACGACATCACCGACGCCCCGTCCGAGCCGGCCGGAGGCAGCCGCACCGAGCTCGACTCGACGTCGATCCGGGTGGAGGGGGTCGGCTTCCGGTACACCAAGCACAGCGATCCGGTCCTGCACGACGTCTCGCTGGACATCGCCCCGGGCGCCCGCGTGGCCCTGGTCGGCCGCTCGGGCTCGGGCAAGAGCACACTCGGCCGGATCATCTGCGGCCTCTACGAACCCACCACCGGCAGCGTCCGGTTCGGCGGCCGGCCCATGGCCGAGTACGACCGCGACGCGCTGCGGCGGGCCATCGGGTACATCCCGCAGGAGGTGCACCTGCACAACCGCACCATCCTCGAGAACCTCACGCTCGGCCAGGACATCTCGCTGGAGCAGGTCCGCGACTACTGCGACAGCGTCGGCATCCTCGACTTCCTGGAGGAACTGCCCATGGGGCTGAAGACCCTGGTGTCGGAGATGGGGGCCAACTTCTCCGGCGGGCAGCGCCAGCGCCTGGCGATCGTGCGGGCCCTGCTGCAACGGCCCCGGATCCTCGTGATGGACGAGGCGACGGCCTCCCTCGACACCGTGAACGAGCGGCGGGTCACGGAGATCATCCGGGACATCGGCGCCACGCAGGTGATCATCGCCCACCGGCTGGCCACCATCAGGTCGGCGGACCGCATCTACGTGTTCGACGGCGGCCGGGTCGTCGAGCAGGGCACCCACGAGGAACTGCTGGCCGCGCGGGCGGTCTACGCGGACCTGTACGCGGAGGCCACGCCGGAACAGACCGCGGGGGAACCCGTGGACGCACTCGTCGGAGGCGAGCGAGCATGACCGCACCGGACGTCGCGATCCCCGCGTTCCTGCCCTTCTACACGCAGCTGATCCCCCGCGCCCGCGTCCTCGGGCGGCTGCGCGGCCTCGTCGCCGCGGCCGCCGCGCCGGAGCACGTCGAACCGCTCCTGGACCAGGTGTGGGAGGACCTCGCCGGCAGCGTCGAGGGGCACGCCTTCCGCATGCTGATCGGCGCGTTCCACACCTTCCGCGAGGAGTGCGGGCTCCCCCTGACCACCGAGGGCGACCGGGCCCTGTGCCGGTTCCGGGACCACCTGTCGGACCCGGCCGTCAGCCGCCGGCTCCTCGACGCCCACCCGGTGCTGCGGGACAGGCTGGAGACCGTGCTCGGCAACTCGCTCGACGCCTACGCCGACCTGTTCACCGCCTTCGCCGAGGACCGTGCCGCGCTGGCCGCCGCGGGCCTGCTGCCGTCCCGCGAGGCCGCCATGGCCGGGCTGTTCGCCACCGGCGCGGACCTGCACAACGACAACCGGCAGGTCGTCGGCGTGCGCCTGGTGGACGGCACCAGGATCATGTTCAAGCCGCGCCCGCTGGTCTCCGACGACTTCGTGCGCGACCTGTACGCGGTGGCGGACCACCACCTCGAGCACCCCCTGCGTGGCTGTGTGCCGGACTCGCTCACCATCGGCTCGCACGGCTGGCAGCGGTTCGTCGAGCCCGGCCCGATGCACGATCCCGCCCAACCGGCCCGCTACTTCTACCGGTTCGGGGCCCTGTGCACGCTGTTCGGCTCGATCGGCGCGTCCGACCTGCACGAGGAGAACCTCCTGGCGGCCGGTGAGCACCCGTGCGTGATCGACACGGAGACCATGGTCCGGCCCAACGCCGGCGTGGACGACGACTCGCTGCCGCACGTGCTGATCAACCAGCTGAAGCTCTCCGTGGCCTCGACGATGCTCGTGCCGATGTCCAGCCCCGACTCGCCCATCGACCTGAACATGGCGGGCGTCGGCGTCGAGGGCGAGCAGGCCTCGAAGATGCGCCGGCCGGTGATCCGGGACTCCGGCACCGACGGCATCCGCGTGGAGTGGGAGAACGTCACCTACCGGCACAAGAACAACGTCCCGCGCCTCGGCGCCGACGCGCTGTCGCCCCTGGACCACTTCGCCGACATCCTGGCGGGCTGCACGGACGCGCTGGCGGCCGTGCGGGACGAACGGCTGGCGAAGGTCCTCGACGGCTACCCGGACATGCCGGTGCGGGTGCTGATCCGGTCGACGATGGTCTACAGCCGGTTCCTGGACGCGGCGACCCACCCGGACTACCTGAGGCGGCCCGAGGAGGCCGCGCGGATCTTCCGGCTGCTGGGCACCTACCCCGACTACCTCACGCCCGAGGCCGCGGCGTACGTCGGGGAGCGGGAGCAGGCCGATCTGCACACGGGGAACGTGCCGTACTTCGTCGCCCCCGGCGGTTCCACGGAACTGGCCACGCCCGGGAGCCGGTTCCCGGGCGTCTACAAGCACTCCGCGCTGGACTTCGCGCGCCGCGGGCTCGCCCTCAACGCGCGGCGCGGTGACGCGTTCCACCGGTTCCTGCTGGAGGAGTGCTTCGGCGAACTGGCCGGCGGGAAGGCGCCGGGAAGCCTGTGCGGGCAGGGGGTGTTCGCCGGTGTCCCGGCCGCGGGCACGCCGTCGCAGCGGTGGTCGCGGATCGCCGGGGTCATCGCCTCGGTGGGAGTGACGTACGACGGCCCGGACGGTCCGCAGACCGGCTGGGTGTGCGGGATCGGGCCGGACCGGAACGCCCCCACCGTCACCCCGGGCAACTTCGTGTCCTTCCACGACAACGGCGGCATCGTCGCCTTCCTGGCGAACGCCGCCCGCCACGAGCCGGGCCTGCGGGAGGTCCACCGTGCCGCCGACCGCGGGCTGGACGCGCTGCTCGAACGGTACGGCGACCTGCTGCTCCAGGTTCCGGAGGGCGTCTTCACCGGGGCGGCCTCGCTCCTGCTGACCCGGCCCGACGCGGTGGACCGCGGCCGGCTCGCACGGGTGCTGGACGCCATCGAAGCGCGGGCCCGGGCGGGCGGCCTGGACACCGACCTGGCCAACGGGCCGGCCGGTCTGCTCATGCTGCTGCTGTCGCGGCTGGAGTCGGGCGAGGCCCCGCTCGTCGACGCGGACCGGCTGGCGCGGCTGCGCGCACTCGTCCTCGACCACGCCGAACGCCCGCGCGCGAACTTCCACTGGTACGACGTGGCGCACGGCGACCTCGGGCTGCGCTGGGCCGCCGCCCGCGTCGGCCGGGTGACGGGCGACGACAAGCCGGCCCGGGGGTCGGCCGACTGGCTGACCGCACGGCTGGCCGACGGCGACGAGCCACCGGTGCCGGGCTGGTGCAACGGCGCCGCCGGACTGCTGCTGACGTCCGCCGAGATCCTGGTCTCGGCCGGGCGGCGGGAGATGCTCTCGGACGGCCTGGCGGCCCGCCTGGCGGACCGGGCGACCCGGCTTCCGGAGGACGGGCCGCTGGACCTGTCGGTGTGTCACGGGAGCAGCGGTGTGGTCCAGTCCCTGATCGCGACGGCCCGGCTGCTCGGCGACGACGCACTCCTCGACCGGGCGTTCGACCATCAGGAACGGGTCATGGCGGCGGCCCGGACGAGGGGATTCCACACCTCCGCCGTGGGCAGAACCTCCCTGCTCGGCTACATGTTCGGCTGGGCCGGCGTGGGCGACACCGAACTGATGCTGCACGCCGCCGCTTCGGGCACGGACGGCCCCGCCGTCCCGGTCGCGCTGACGGGCGCGGCCACCCGCACCACCACCCCCCACCAGGTCCCCCCGGGGACAGCGACAGGAGAACCGTCATGAGGAAGAACAAGACGGGCGCGGGCTTCGCGCTGGTCATCGGTGTCGTCATCGCCGCCGTCGCCATCACCCAGGACAACTACGGAGGGGCCGTGTTCGCGGTCGCGGCGGGGGCGATCGCCTCCGGCCTCCTGTACGTCCGGTCCGGCCGGGAACGGGGCAACTAGTGCGGTACTCGATCCTCCTGCCGTTCGGGCCCAACCGGCCCGAGCAGGTGGTGCCGTTCGCCAATCTGGTGCGCTGGACGGCGGCGGAACGCCTGTGGCAGGGACAGGGCCTGGTCCTGGAGTCCCACCACCTGGCGAGCTGGCTCTCGGGCATCGGCATCCGGGTCCCGATGGGGTTCGGGGTCTCGCTGATGCCCTTCCGGTCCCCCTTCCACGCCGCCGTGGAGGCCCGTTCGGTCGCCCTGACCACCGGGCACCCGGTGGTCGCGGGCTTCGGGCCGGGCGCGGCGTCGCTCCAGGAGAGCCTGCTGGGCAAGCCGTACGCGAGCCCGTTGCGGGCTTCGCGGGAGTACGTGTCGATCGTGCGCGGCCTGCTCGCCGGGACGCACGTCGCCCTGGCCGGCGAGTACCACTCCGTCTCGGCGAGTCTCTTCCGGACGCCGGCGCCGCCGGTGTCCGTGGGCCTCGGCGTCCTGCGGGAACGCATGGCCGCCCTGGCCGGCGAGGTCGCCGACACCGCCATCACCTGGATGGGGTCGGCGCGGTACCTGGGCGAGACCCTGATCCCGGCCGCGCGCGCGGTCCGGCGCACCCTGCCCGAGCCGCTGAAGGTCACGGCCATCGTTCCCGTCGCCCTGTCGGGCCCCGACCGCAAGGCCGTCGACCTGGCGGCCGCGGCCTGCGGCTCGCACGCCCAACTCCCGCACTACCAGGCGACCTTGCGCCGGGCGGGCATCGAGGTGCGCGGCGAGCCGGAGGACGGGGCGCGGCTGATCGACGGCGGCGTGTTCCTGTACGGCAGCGCCCGGGAGATCCACGAGCGGCTCGACGCGTACCGGGCCGCCGGTGTCGACGAGGTGGTCCTCAACGCCACCGGGGTCGGCCTGGTGCACGGCCCGCAGGCGGCCGCCCGGGATCTCCTGCGGATCCTGGAGGCGCTGCCGGGCCCCGCCTCAGCCGGGGCTGAAACTGAGCATCCGGGTGCGGGCGGCGATCAGCCGTAACGCGTGCTGGCGGTCCCAGCCGAGTGCGGCGGCCCGCATCGCCTCGACGTCCGGCGGGAGGTTGAGGCCCAGGTCCTCGACGAACACCTTCTGGCAGCGTTTGATGACCGCCAGCGCGTCGGCCGCGTTGCCCTCGATGCAGTGCACCGCGGCCAGGAGCTCCCACAGGCGCTGCTGGTAGGCGGCCTCGGCGATGAGGCTCTCGATCTGGTACGACAGCATCTCGGTGCGGCCGGCGAGGATGCGGGCCGTGAACAGGTCCTGGTAGGTGTCCAGTCGCGCCTTGTTGAGGCCGGCGGTGTGGGCGTCGAACCACCGGGTCGGCGGCAGGTCCTGGCCGAACGGACCGCGCCAGAGCGTCACGGCCTCCTCCAGCGTCTCGATGGCACGGTCCGCCTCGCCCTGCGCCAGCAGCTTGCGGCCCTGCCGTGAGTACGAGAGGAAGGTCGGCAGATCGACCTCCTCGGGGGCGGCGTCGAGCATGTAGCCGCTCTGGTTGCCGCGATGGGTGCGGATCCTGCCGCTGAGCCCCGTCGCCGCGCGCTCCAGGTCGCGGCGCAGGCCGGTGATGTGGCTGCGGATGTTCGCCACCGCCGACACCGGCGGCTCGTCCCACAGCAGTTCGGCCAGCTGCGCGATGCCCATCGGCTGGCCCGCCCGCAGCAGCAGGGCGGTGAGGATCGCGCGCCGGACGGGCGAGCACTGCTCGAAGTCCCCCCGGACGCGGAGCGGACCGAGAATCCTGAAGAGCATCTCCCCGCCCCCCGTCACGATGCGAGGGGGTGTCGGCCTTTCGCGGGGCCGCCGATTCTCCGTCTGGGCGCAGCGGTACAACGCACGATCATGCGCATGAAGTAGTCCCCCGTATGTGAATTGTGTTCAGCGACGAGGCACTCAGGGTGTGTGTGCCCCTTCTGACAGGACGCGTGCCCCGTAGGTCAACCGGAACGCCCCAACCCTCGATCAGAGAGATCGCACGTGCAAGCCCGAACAAGGTTGCTGTGAGCCACCTCACACCGAAGTACTTTCCTGTCAGGAAAGTAGGTGGTACTTTCCTGACAGGAAAGTAAGCACGAGCGAGGGGCACGCATGACCTCCGACGACGCGCAGGCCGCACTCGACGACATCCGCCGCCGCCAGGACCAGACCCGGCACGCATATGCCCGTCAGGGCTTCTCCAGACCGGTGGTGCTGATCGCGGCGTCGATGATCTTCCTGGTCTGCCTCTCGTTCGATCTGCCCACGCCGTGGAACGGGGCGATGATCGTGCCGCTCGCCCTGCTGGCCGCCGCGCAGTGGGTGCTGCACCGGCGGAGTTCGGCGGTGCGCCGGCGGCCGAGCGCCGTAGAGCAGGTGTTCGCATTGGCCGTGACAGCAATCCTCATCGGAACCTTCGTGGGCCTCTCGGCCGCCGCCTCCGCCGCCGGTGCGCCGGCCCCGCACACCCTCGCCGGCGTGGTGCTCGCGCTCGCCAGCGTGCCGGGTGCGCAGTGGACGCGTTCCCTGTTCGAGGCACTTGTACGCAAGGAAGGCCGGCGAGGCTGATGGACCCGGACTTCGACGAGTTCCTGCACGTGCCCGCGCGGCTGTCGATCGTCGCGCTGCTGGCGCCCGCTTCCTGGGTGGAGTTCGGCTTCCTGCGCGATGCGATCGGCACCAGCGACTCGGCGTTGTCCAAGCAGGTCTCCGCGCTGGCGGCCGAGGAGTACGTCGAGGTGCGCAAGAGCCAGGGGCGTCCCCGCCGTACCCACCTGCGGCTGACCGGGCAGGGGCGGGAGGCGTTCCGCCGGCATGCGGCCGCCCTGGAACGCATCGCCGCGGTGGCCCGCACGGCGGCGGAACCCGTGACCGACGAGTAGACCGGCCCACCGCCGGCCCGGGCCGCGAGGCCCGCACGGTCGCCGCGTGGACCACGACAGCAGCAGGGGGACAGCCATGATCGAAGTGAAGGACCTGACCAAACGCTACGGAGACACCCTCGCCGTCGACGGGCTCTCCTTCCGCGTCGAACCCGGGCGGGTGACCGGTTTCCTCGGTCCCAACGGAGCCGGCAAGTCGACGACCATGCGCACACTGATCGGCCTCGACCGGCCCACCGCCGGACAGGCGCTCATCGACGGCAGACGGTACGCGGACCTGCCGCGCCCGCTGTGCACGGTCGGCGCGCTGCTCGACGCCAAGGCCCTGCACGGCGGCCGCACCGCCCGCGGCCATCTGCTGGGACTCGCCCGCAGCAACCGGATCCCCGACCGGCGCGTCGACGAGGTCCTCGAGACCGTCGGCCTGTCCGCGGTGGCCGGCAAGCGGGCCAAAGGGCTCTCGCTGGGCATGGCGCAACGGCTCGGCATCGCCGCCGCGCTGCTCGGCGACCCGGACGTGCTGCTGCTCGACGAGCCGGTCAACGGACTCGACCCCGAAGGGGTCCTGTGGATACGTGAGCTGATGAAGAAGCTGGCCGCCGACGGCCGTACGGTCCTCGTCTCCAGCCACCTGATGAGCGAGATGGCGCTGACCGCCGACCACCTGATCGTGATCGGCCGCGGACGGCTGCTGGCCGACACCTCCACGACCGAGTTCGTCGCCCGCCACTCCCGCTCCGGCATCCGGATCCGCACACCGCAGCCGGAGCGCCTGCTCGACGTGCTGGACGCCGCGGGCATCTCCGCCGCCGCCGGTGCCGACGGGGCGATCGAGGCGACCGGGACGACCCAGGAGAGGATCGGCGCCCTGGTGGCCGAGGAGCGCGTGACGGTGTACGAGATCAGCCCGCAGACGGCCTCACTGGAGCAGGCGTTCATGCAGCTCACCGGTGGCACCGTCGAGTACCGGGCCGGACAGGGGGCGAGCCGGTGATGACCGCGATCAGCAGTGCGATGGCCTTCGAGTGGGTGAAGATCCGCACGGTCCGGGCGACGGTGTGGTGCCTCGTGACGTACTTCCTGGCGACGGTGGCGGTCGCCGTCCTCACCGGCTCCTACCTGCGCGGCTCCGCCCAGGACGCCGAAGCGCTCAAGAACTTCGACCCGGTGGCCGCCGGCTTCAGCGGGCTGCGCCTCGGACTGATCGCGCTCGTGGTCTTCGGCGTGCTCGTCGTGACGCAGGAGTACGCGTCGGGGACGATCCGCACGTCCCTCGCCGCGGTGCCCCGGCGCGGCGTCTTCTACGGCGCGAAGATCCTCACCGGCGCGGCGACCGCCCTGGTGGTCTCCACCCTCGTCGTGTCGGCCGGCTTCCTCGCCACCCAGCTGGTGATGGGCGACGCGCGGAACGTCTCGGTCCTCGACGACGGGGTGCCGCGCTGCCTGGTGGGAGCGGTGCTGTACACCACGCTGCTCTGCGTCTTCGCCATGGGACTGGCGAGCGTCCTGCGCAGTTCGGCGCTGACCATGGGCATCCTGGTGCCGCTGTTCTTCATGATCTCGACGATCCTGAACAGCATCCCGGGGGTCCGGGACGTGGCCCAGTTCCTGCCCGACGTGGCCGGCGGGCTCATCCTCTACCGGGACCAGCCGGACGACACCGTCCTGAACGCCTGGACCGGCCTGGGCGTGCTCGCCGCCTGGGCCGCGGCCGCCGTGACCGCCGGATACCTGGTCACGCGGCGCCGCGACGCCTGAAGCCACCCTCCCACCCGCCCCGCACCCGCCCGTCCCCCGGGGCGGGTCCGGGGCGGGCCTTCGGTCTTCGCCCCGCACGCGGCGGCGAGGTCCGGCAGGACGGGGCCGGCCGGGAGGACGGCCCCTGGCCGGCCGCCCCTAGTCGGCCGACAGGACGAAGGACGTCTGCACCTTGGCGAAGCCCGGTGCCTTGGCCTCGACCAGGTACGTGCCCGGCTTCGCCGAGCCGGCCGGCGGGGTGGCGCACTCGGCGGCGCTCGGCTTGCGGTTCCACTTCACGGTGTAGGTGATGCCGCTGTCCGAGGGGACCCGGAACAACTGGTGCGCGGCGGCCTTGGGGCAGTCCTCGGAGGACCAGTAGTCGTCGTCGCTGTCGGCCTGGGAGATGGTGAACACCGCACTCTCCGGCCCGAGATCGACCTTGCAGTCGTTGTCCGAGACGTTCCGCGCGGTCAGCAGGAACGTGGGCGTCTGGTCGGGGTCGTAGGTGTTGTGGCGGCTGCGGAGGCTGAACTTCACCGCGCTGGGCGTGCAGTTGGGCAGGGTGGACCCGGCCGGCAGGGTGTCGCCCGCGCCGACGCCCGTCCCGGTGCCGCCGCCGGAGCCGCCGGTGCCGCCCGCGCCCTGGGAGCCGCCGGAGCCCGTACCGCCGCCGGAACCCGCGCCGGAACCGCCGCCCGAGCCCCCGCCGGAGCCGCCGCCGGACCCGGCAGACGAGCCGCCCGTGCCCGGGTCCTCCGACTCGTCGCGGCCGCCGGGGGCTTGGCTGATCGCCGGGCCGGAACCGGACGGGCCGGGCGTGATGGAGGGCGCGGGATTCTTGCCGTCGGCGCCGTTGCCGTCACCGTCGCCGCCGCCACCGCCCATGGACACGATCCAGGCGATCAGCAGCGCCAACACGGCGACCACGGACACGAGTACGACCCTCCTGCGCCAGTAGATGGAGGAGGGAAGCGGACCGACCGGATTGCGCAGAGATCCCACGCCGCAAACCTTACGAGAGTTCGGCGCGTTCACCCGTTTCACCCGCCGTTCGGACCTCAACTTTTCCGGATCATCATTCCGGAAGTGCCGTGGCCACCCCCGTCGTTCGCGGGATGCGGGGCGCGGTGATCGCGCACGGTGACGAGATCGACTCGCCGCCTACCGAGCGTGATCACCGGATTCGGGGACGCCCACTTCGCGATCGCATGCCTTGCACCTCTGGCCATGGCAGGGGCGGCCGGGAGTGGCGGGGCGCCCAAGTCCGGTTCCGTGCGCAGGCGTCCGCGGTCCCGGGCGCGCGACCGCCCCCGACTGGGCGGTGTGAGGCGCGAGTTGCTCGCGCGGTGCGACGGGCCGCGCGGTGCGGCGAGCCCGCTCGCGGCGGAGGGCGACGCGCCCGGGGCGCCCCGGGCGCGCGACGCCCCCGGCACGCCGGGCGGAGTGGCAGCACGCCGGGCAGAGGGGCAGCACGCCGGGCGGAGCGGCAGCGCGCCGGGCGGAGCGGCAGCGCGCCGGGCGGAGCGGCAGCGCGCCGGGCGGAGCGGTGCCGGCGCCCGGCGGGGCGCCCGCGCGGGGCGGCGGGGCCGGACCGGTGGCGATCACCGGTCCGGCGTGGCCCCGCGGGTGGCGGTGTGCCCGGATCGGCAGCCCCGCGTGGCACCATCGGAAGGCCATGACTGCTCCCACGAAGCCCTCGCACCCCGTCCCCTCCCCCGCCGGCCCGGCCACCCCCGGCACGCCCCTCGGTGCCGACCTGCACTCCCCCGTCATCGACTGGTTCGACGAGAACGCCCGCGACCTGCCGTGGCGGCGCCCCGAGGCCGGGGCCTGGGGCGTGATGGTCAGTGAGTTCATGCTCCAGCAGACGCCGGTGAGCCGTGTGCTGCCCGTCTACGAGCAGTGGCTGACCCGCTGGCCGCGCCCCGCCGACCTGGCCAAGGAGGCCCCCGGCGAGGCCGTCCGCGCCTGGGGCCGGCTCGGCTACCCGCGCCGGGCCCTGCGGCTGCACGGCGCCGCCGTCGCCATAACGGAACGGCACGGCGGGGACGTACCGGCCGATCACGCGCAGCTGCTGGCCCTGCCCGGCATCGGCGAGTACACGGCCGCCGCCGTCGCCTCCTTCGCCTACGGGCAGCGCCACCCGGTGCTGGACACCAATGTGCGCCGGGTCTTCGCCCGCGCGGTCACCGGGACGCAGTACCCGCCGAACGCCACCACCGCCGCCGAGCGCAAGCTGGCCCGCGCCCTGCTGCCGGAGGACGAACCGACCGCCGCGCGCTGGGCCGCCGCTTCCATGGAGCTGGGCGCGCTGGTGTGCACGGCGAAGAACGAGTCCTGCCACCGCTGCCCGATCGCCGCGAGCTGCGCGTGGCGGCTGGCGGGCAAGCCGGCGCACGACGGGCCGCCGCGCCGGGGCCAGACGTACGCGGGCACCGACCGGCAGGTGCGCGGGCGATTGCTCGCCGTGCTGCGCGAGGCACCCGGGCCGGTGCCGCAGACGGCCCTGGACCGGGTGTGGCACGAGCCGGTGCAGCGGGCCCGCGCCCTGGACGGGCTCGTCGCCGACGGTCTGGTGGAGCCGATGCCCGGCGGGTCCTACCGGCTGCCGCTGACCTGAGACCCACGGACGGACCACGAAGGCGGCTCCTCACCACCGCATACGTCACGGCGTTCGCCGGGACAAATCACCCCAAACGCCTTCCAACTCCCCCGCGTCTTTACCCTGTTCCGACTTCCGTTACACAACCGACGGACAGCCGAGTGCTGGCCGCAGGCTGCCTCGGACAGTGCCGTGACACGGCCTCCGTACCTTCGAAAACGTTCCCGGCCAACCCGGGACGACTGAGGACCACAGGCAGTGCACGGGCGGCGGGGAGCCGGCCCGGACGGGGAAACGGGAGGCGGTTCACCATGGCGCAGGGCGAGGTGCTCGAGTTCGAGGAGTACGTGCGCACCCGGCAGGACGCGCTGCTGCGCAGCGCCCGCCGCCTGGTCCCGGACCCCACCGACGCGCAGGACCTGCTCCAGACGGCGCTGGTGCGGACGTACGGGCGCTGGGAGACGATCGAGGACAAGCGGCTGGCGGACGCCTACCTGCGCCGGGTGATGATCAACACCCGGACCGAGTGGTGGCGGGCGCGGAAGCTGGAGGAGGTCCCGACGGAGCAGCTCCCGGACGCCTCGGTCGACGACGCCACCGAGCAGCACGCGGACCGCGCCCTGCTGATGGACATCCTGCGGGTGCTCGCCCCCAAGCAGCGCAGTGTCGTGGTGCTGCGACACTGGGAGCAGATGTCCACGGAGGAGACGGCCGCCGCCCTCGGCATGTCGGCCGGAACGGTCAAGAGCACGCTGCACCGGGCGCTCGCCCGGCTCCGCGAGGAGCTGGAGTCCCGCGATCTGGACGCACGCGCGCTGGAGCGTGAGGAGCGGGAGCGGTGCGCGGCCTGACCGGCGGGGGGTCCGCACGGACCCGCAGTGGCGTTCAGGCGGTGGGCACGGCACTGGCCGTGCCCACCGCCCTCGCCCTTTTGGTGTCGGGGTGCGGTGCGGGCGGCACCGGCGCCCGCGACGAGGGCCCGGCGCACGCCGACTCGGTGGCCGGCGCCGCCGCCGCCACGCCGTCCGCCGCACCGTCGAAGACGCCCGAGAACGTGAACGCGGTCGCGCTCCTCAAGGACGACCCGAAGGTCGCCCCCGAGGTGAAGCGCGACCTCAAGCCGTGCGTCGCCGACGAGTACCCGGTCGACGTCTCCTACGGCAACCTCACCGGCGGGTCGGCCGACGACATCGTGGTGAACGTGCTGACCTGCGGTGACGCGGTGGGTGTGGGCAGCTACGTGTACCGCGAGCACGACGGCTCGTACAAGAACGTGTTCAAGGCCGAGGAGCCGCCCGTCTACGCGGAGATCGACCGCGGCGACCTGGTGGTGACCAAGCAGGTCTACGAGCGGGGCGACCCGGTGTCGAGCCCCTCCGGCGAGCACGTGATCACGTACCGGTGGGCGTCCGGCCGCTTCACCGAGAAGTACCGCACGCACAACGACTACGGGAAGGTCGCCGGCGACAGCGCGACGCCGGTCCCCGCGAGCTGACGCGGGACGGCCGGCGGATCCGGTCGGTGACGGCCGGGCCGGTGAACGCGGCGCACGGCCCGTGCGTCCCAGTGAAGACAAGCACCCCACGGACCACGAAGGACTGAGAGCACCGGGATGGCAGAGCAGACCCACGTCCTGTTCGTCGAGGACGACGACGTCATCCGCGAGGCCACGCAGCTCGCCCTGGAACGGGACGGCTTCGCGGTCACCGCCATGCCCGACGGCCTGTCGGGCCTGGAGGCGTTCCGGGCGGACCGCCCCGACATCGCCCTGCTGGACGTCATGGTGCCCGGGCTCGACGGGGTCAGCCTGTGCCGCCGCATCCGGGACGAGTCGACCGTGCCCGTCATCATGCTGTCGGCCCGCGCCGACTCCATCGACGTCGTCCTGGGCCTGGAGGCGGGTGCCGACGACTACGTGACCAAGCCGTTCGACGGGGCCGTGCTGGTCGCCCGGATCCGCGCGGTGCTGCGCCGCTTCGGGCACGCAGGCGGCGACCGGTCCGCGGACCCGGCCGGCCCGGGCGGCGGCGGGGCGCTGACCTTCGGGGACCTGGAGGTGGACACCGAGGGCATGGAGGTGCGCCGGGCGGGCCGGCCGGTGGCGCTGACCCCGACCGAGATGCGGCTGCTGCTGGAGTTCTCCTCCGCGCCCGGCACCGTGCTCTCCCGCGACAAGCTGCTGGAGCGGGTGTGGGACTACGGCTGGGGCGGGGACACCCGCGTGGTCGACGTCCATGTGCAGCGGCTGCGGCAGAAGATCGGGCAGGACCGGATCGAGACCGTCCGCGGTTTCGGTTACAAGCTGAAGGCCTGAGCGGGGTATGAGGGGGCACTTCCGGCGGCTGGTCGCCGCGGGGCTGGAGCGCGCGGGGATCCGCACGGGTCTGAGATGGAAGCTGAGCGCGGCCATCGCGCTGGTCGGGGCGCTGGTGGCCGTCGCGCTGAGCCTCGTGGTGCACAACGCCGCCCGGGTGTCGATGCTGGACAACGCCCGCGACCTCGCCGACGAGCGCATCATGATCGCCCAGCGCAACTTCGAGCTGTCGGGGCGGATGAACTTCCCCAACACGAAGATCAACGACCCGGCTCTGCCGCCGGAGCTGCGCGAGCGGGTCGAAGCGGGCCAGCGGGCGACCTACGTGGCCGACCGGCCCGGCGACGTGCCCGACATATGGGCCGCCGTGCCGCTGAAGAACGGGCAGGTGATGTCGCTGCACTCGGGCTTCACCGACCGCAGCTCCGACATCCTGCAGGACCTGGACCAGGCGCTGATCATCGGATCCATCGCGGTCGTCCTCGGCGGCAGCGCGCTCGGTGTGCTGATCGGCGGGCACCTGTCCCGGCGGCTGCGCAAGGCGGCCGTCGCGGCGAACCAGCTCGCGGGCGGCGAGACGGACGTCCGGGTGCGGGACGCCATGGGCGGGGTCGTGCGGGACGAGACCGACGACCTGGCGAGCGCCGTGGACGCCATGGCCGACGCCCTGCGCCAGCGCATCGAGGCCGAGCGGCGGGTCACCGCGGACATCGCGCACGAGCTGCGCACCCCCGTGACCGGGCTGCTGACAGCCGCCGAACTGCTGCCGCCCGGCCGCCCGACCGAGCTGGTGCTGGACCGGGCCAAGGCCATGCGCACCCTCGTCGAGGACGTGCTGGAGGTGGCCCGGCTGGACGGCGCCTCGGAGCGGGCGGAACTCCAGGACCTGATGCTGGGCGAGTTCGTCGCCCGGCGGGTGGCGGCCAAGGACCCCGGCATCCAGGTGCGGATCGTGCACGAGTCGGAGGTCACCACCGACCCCCGGCGGCTGGAGCGCGTGCTGTTCAACCTGCTGGCCAACGCGGCGCGGCACGGCAAACCGCCCATCGAGGTCACCGTCGAGGGCCGGGTCATCCGGGTGCGCGACCACGGGCCGGGCTTCCCGGAGGACCTGCTCGCCGAGGGGCCGAGCCGCTTCCGCACCGGCAGCGCGGACCGGGCCGGGCACGGGCACGGCCTGGGCCTGACCATCGCTGCCGGCCAGGCCCGGGTGCTGGGCGCCCGGCTGACCTTCCGCAACGTCCGCACCCCGGGCGCGGCCCAGGACGTGCGGGCCGAGGGGGCGGTGGCGGTGCTGTGGCTGCCGGAGCATGCGCCGACGAACACCGGCAGCTACCCGGTGCTGCCGGCCTCGTAGGACGGGTACCGGTGCGCGGTCAGCAGGACCAGTCCTGGTCCGGGTCGAGGCCGCCCTCGCGGGGCTGGGTGAAGGAGAACCAGTTGCCCGAGTCGTCGCGGAACAGCGCCTCCGTGCCGTAGGGGCGCTCCTGCGGCTCCTGGAGGAACTCCACGCCCCGGTCCTTGAGCTTCCGGTAGTCGCCGTGGATGTCGTCGGTGGTCAGCACGCCCGCGCCGAGCACTCCCTTGGTGACCAGCTTCTTGAGCATCTCGGCGGACTCCGGGTCCATCGCGGGCCCGCTCGGCACCATCAGGGTGAGCTCCACGTCGGGCTGGTTCGGCGCGCCGACCGTGAGCCAGCGCATGCCGCCCTCCCCCATGGTCATGTCCGTACGGACCTCCAGACCCAGCTTCTCCGTGTAGAACTCCCTGGCCCGGTCCTGGTCGAGGACCCAGACGGTCGAGATGGCGAGACCCTTGATCATGGCGTGCTCCTGCTGCTCCGCGGCGGTCGCTGCTTGCCCTGCCACGGTAGGCAGCGGGTCCGTCAGCCCGCTTCTCCGGAATTGCTCTCCTTGCGGGGAGCGGGCCCGGCGCCGGGGCCGGAGCGGAATCCGCCCGCCCAGAGCATCGCGTAGCAGCCGGGGACGAGGGCGGCTCCTCGGCCGACGTGCCGGGTGCGGTACTCACTCGGGGTCAGCCCGGTCCAGGCCTTGAAGCGCGCCGAGAAGGTGCCGACGCTGCTGAAGCCGACCAGGTGGCAGATCTCCGTGACGGAGAGGTCGGCGGTGCGCAGCAGGTCCTCGGCCCGTTCTATACGGCGGTGGGTGAGGTACTGGCCGGGGGTCTCGCCGTAGGCCTCCTTGAAGGCCCGGAGGAAGTGGTACCGCGAGTACCCGGCGTGCGCGGCGACGGTGTCCAGGTCGAGGCCGGGGTCGGCCCAGTCCCGGTCCATGGCGTCCTTGGCGAGCCGCACCTGCCGCGTCCTGTCCATGCGACCGATGGTGGCACGGGGGTCTGACAGCGGCCCCTGGCGCAGCGGCGGGCCCGGACCTCAGCGCCGCCCGGCACGTCGCACGGGACGCGCCTGGGCGGCCCCCCCCCCAGAACGGGTTCGAGGCCGGCCAGGACCCGTCCAGACGCTGCTTCCCGTGGTGCTCGAAGGGGTGCAGCCACGCGCTCACCCCGGCCGGCCGTGCCGGTTCGAGGTGGTGGAAGCGGTGGCGGCCGCGTGGCTCCTCGCGCACAGGCTGGGCCGGTACGGGCACCCGCCAGGCGTCCCGGAGGGCCCCCGCGAGGCACGGCGAAGGCCCCGGGCAGCGCAGCCGCCCGGGGCCTTCGTGGGGGATCGGTCAGCCGGCCGGCCGACGTGTCGGTCCTCGCCCGGTCCGGCGGTCACGGTCCGCGTCCGTCAGGTCCGTCGGGTCGGCCGGGTCCGCCGGGTCCGTCGGCGACGCCTCGGTCAGAGCGCCTCCGCCAGCGGTGCCTGGGTCGCGGGGGCGCCCGGCGTGCCGTCCTCCGGGGCCTTCGGGCCCGCGCCTCGCAGCGGCACCTCCTTGACGAACACCGCCGCCGCCAGCGCGAGCACCGCGATCACGGCCCCGAGCAGGAACGCGGAGTGCGTGCCGGCGGACACCGCGTGCTGGTACGCCTCCCGTGCCGCCTCCGGCAGCTTCGCCAGGCTCGCCTGGTCCAGCTGCGCCGACTGCTCGGTCACCTTGGAGCCCAGCGCCCCGGCCCGCTCGGCCATGACGTCCTGGACACGGTGGTTGAACAGCGCGCCCATGATCGCGACACCGAAGGAGGAACCCAGCGTCCGGAACAGCGTCGTGGACGAGGACGCGACCCCCATGTCCTTCATCTCCACGCTGTTCTGCGCCACCAGCATGGTGATCTGCATCAGGCAGCCCATGCCGAGGCCGACCACGGCCATGAAGACGCCGGAGGTCACCCGCGACGTACCGGTGTCCATCGTGGACAGCAGGTAGAGGCCGACGATCATCAGCACGCTGCCGAGCACCGGGAACACCTTGTACCTGCCGGTGTTCGTGGTCACCCGCCCGGCGACCATCGAGGTCACCAGCATCGCGCCGAGCATCGGCAGCAGCAGCAGACCGGAGTTCGTCGCGGTGGCTCCCTGCACGGCCTGCTGGTAGAAGGGCAGGAACAGCGTCGCACCGAACATCACGAAGCCCGTGATGAAGCCGATGAGCGACATCAGCGTGAAGTTGCGGCTGCGGAAGATGTGCAGCGGCACCACCGGCTCCGCCGCCTTGGTCTGCCAGAAGACGAACCCGACCAGCGCGGCGACGCCGATGCCGATGAGCTCCATGATCCGTGCGGAGTCCCAGGCGTACTCCGTGCCGCCCCACGTGGTGACGAGCACGATCGCGGTGATGCCGACGGTCAGCAGCGCGGCACCCAGGTAGTCGATCCGGGCCTGCGCCCGCTTCTTCGGCAGGTGCAGCACCGCGCTCACGGCGACCAGGGCGACCACGCCGAGCGGCAGGTTGATGTAGAACGCCCAGCGCCAGCCCCAGTTGTCGGTGATCGTGCCGCCGACCAGGGGGCCGCCGATCATCGCCAGCGCCATGACGCCGGCCATCATCCCCTGGTACTTGCCGCGCTCCCGGGGCGGGATCAGGTCACCGATGATCGCCATGACGCCGACCATCAGACCGCCGGCGCCCAGACCCTGGACGGCGCGGAAGCCGATCAGCTGGCCCATGTCCTGGGCCATGCCGCTGAGCATCGAGCCGATCAGGAAGATGACGATGGACGACAGGAACGTGCCCTTGCGGCCGTACATGTCGCCGAGCTTGCCCCACAGCGGGGTGGAGGCCGCGGTGGCGAGCGTGTAGGAGGTGACCACCCAGGAGAGGTGCTCCAGACCGCCCAGCTCGCCCACGATCGTCGGCATCGCCGTACCGATGATCATGTTGTCGAGCATCGCGAGCATCATCGCGATCATGAGCGCGAGCAGGACGACCCGCACGCTTCTCGGTTGCTTCCCCCCGCTGTCGGCGGCGATCGCCGCCGATGTGTCCGTTGTGTCCGCCATCGCTTCCCACTCCCCCAGCAACTGCTACTTACTTGCCGACCGGCTAGTGACTACACTCGGAAGCTAGCGGCGCACTAGCCGGTCGTCAAGTAAGTTTTCTGGAAAGCGGGCGGCGTAGGAGGATGGGCGGCACCATGGACGGCACCAGGCAGCGGCGCCGCGGGGACACCCGCCGGCGCATCCAGGACGTGGCCCTCGAACTCTTCGCGGAGCAGGGCTACGAGAAGACATCCCTGCGGGAGATCGCCGAGCACCTGGACGTCACCAAGGCGGCCCTGTACTACCACTTCAAGACGAAGGAAGAGATCCTCGTCAGCATCTTCGAGGACCTCACGCAGCCCATCGAGGACCTGATCGACTGGGGCCGCCGGCAGCCGCACACCCTGGAGACCAAGCAGGAGATCGTCCGCCGCTACGCCGACACGCTGGCCCAGGCGGCCCCGCTGTTCCGCTTCATGCACGAGAACCAGGCCACGGTGCGCGAGCTGCGCATCGGCGAGTCCTTCAAGGAGCGCATCCGCAGCCTGCGCGACATCATCGTCGACCCGGACGCGGACCTGGTCGACCAGGTCCGCTGCGCCAGCGCGATCTTCACGCTGCATGCCGGGATGTTCCTGCTCCAGGACATGGGAAACGACCCCGAGGAGAAGAGCAGAGCCGTCCTCGAGGTCGCCACGGACCTGGTGGCCCAGGCCCACCGCGGAGCGGCGGGATCCTAGGGCCGGGGGGTCAGGTCAGACCGTCACGCCCTTGGCGCGCAGGAACTTGACCGGGTCGACCGCCGAGCCGTAGTTCGGGGTCGTGCGGATCTCGAAGTGCAGGTGCGGACCGCTGGAGTTGCCGGTGTTGCCGGACCGCGCGATCTCCTGGCCGGTCTTGACGATCTGGCCGATGTGCACCTTGACCTTCGACAGGTGGGCGTACTGGGAGTACGTGCCGTTGCCGTGCTTGATGACGATGGCGTTTCCGTAGGCGGGGCCGTCACCGGCGCCGTTGCCGCCGGCCTTGACCACGGTTCCGCCGTGGGTGGCGAAGACCTGGGTGCCGCTCGGCACCGCGAAGTCCTGACCGCTGTGCTTGTGCGCCCACATGCCGCCGTTCTGGGCGAAGCTCGCGGAGAGCTTGTACTTCTTCACCGGGTCGACCCAGGAGGGCGCGGCCTTCTTCGCGGCGGCCTTCTCGGCGGCCGCCTTCACGGCGGCGGCCTTGGCGGCCTTCTCGGCCTTTAGGGCCTCGGCCTTGGCGGCCTTGGCCTGGGCGGCGGCCTGCGCCTGGACGGCGGTGGCCGCGCCGGACGCGGCCGTGGTGTCGGCGGCGGACGCGACCCCGGCCCCCAGTGCGACCGAGACACCGAGGCCGGCGGCCAGCACGGTCGCACGGGTGCGGAGCTGGGACGTACGGGAAGAACGGGACGTGACGCGCTGGGACATCGAAACCTCGTATGGAAGGGGACGGAGAAAACCACCCGGCGCACTGTCGCTCGCCGTGTGGCCATCCCTTGGTAACCCGAAGTCCGACAAACGCCCAAAAGCGTGATCTACGGCCGAAGTTAGTACGTTGGCACCGTGTTCCACGTCTCTTGACACAGTGCTCATTCGGGACAAATACCGGCATTGGCCAGCTCTTCGTCACCCTCCCCCGGGGGCGATTTCCCTTCCTTGCGGCCCGTTCGCCACTATTCCGGCTAGTACCGGACATATCGCCTGTGCGGCATGTCACCGGTGGCCCACTTCGGCCATTCGGGAAATGTGGCGCACGCCTCTAGGCACCTACCGTCCGGTAACCCTACGGTTCCCCTCGCGCCACCCTCGCGCACAAGCATGCACACGACATGTTGGCAGCGTCACGGACGTGAGAGGACCCCCACGACATGCAGATCCGACGCCCCTGGTTGCGCCGCGCATCAGTGACCGCCGTCTCGGCGGCCGCCCTCGTGGCGATGGCCGCACCGGCCGACGCCACGACCGCCGACCGGGCCTCCACCGCCGCCGTGACCGCCACCGCGGCCACCGCGGCGGACGTCGACTACGGCACCTGGCAGAAGGACTGCCAGGCCGTGATGGACCAGGCGCTGCCCTATCTCCAGCAGCGGATCGCGGCGACGAAGCCGGGCGAGAAGCAGGCCATCGTCTTCGACATCGACAACACGACGCTGGAGACCGACTTCGGCTTCAGCTACCCGCAGCCGGCCAACAGGCCGGTCCTGGAGGCCGCCAGATACGCCCAGGAGCGCGGAGTGGCCCTGTTCTTCGTCACCGCGCGCCCGGACATCGTCTACGCCTTCACCGACTACAACCTCAAGCAGGCCGGCTACCGCGTCTCCGGCCTGTACGTGCGCAACTTCATCGACCTGTTCAAGAACGTCGCGGACTACAAGACGGCCCAGCGCGTCTCGATCGAGAAGAAGGGCTACACGATCATCGCGAACATCGGCAACAGCGCCACAGACCTGTCCGGCGGCCACGCCGAGAAGGCGTTCAAGCTGCCGGACTACGGCGGGCAGCTGTCGTAGGGGCCCGGACACGCGGAAGGGGCCGGTGCCTTTCGGCACCGGCCCCTTCTCGTCGGACCGTGACGCTTACGCGTCCTTGCTCAGGTTCGGACCGGTGCCACCGGCCGCCTGCTCGATCGGCGGGACGTCCGGCAGGGCCGACTTCTCCTCGCCGCGGAAGGTGAAGGTCTTGGTCTCGCCCTCGCCCTCCGTGTCCACGACCACGATGTGACCGGGACGCAGCTCGCCGAAGAGGATCTTCTCCGACAGCGAGTCCTCGATCTCGCGCTGGATGGTGCGGCGCAGCGGACGCGCACCCAGCACGGGGTCGTAGCCCTTCTTGGACAGCAGCTCCTTGGCGGACTGGGAGAGCTCGATGCCCATGTCCCGGTCCTTCAGGCGCTCGTCCACCTTGCCGATCATCAGGTCGACGATCTTGAGGATGTCGTCCTGGCTGAGCTGCGGGAAGACGACCACGTCGTCGACGCGGTTGAGGAACTCGGGCCGGAAGTGCTGCTTGAGCTCGTCCTGGACCTTGTTCTTCATGCGCTCGTAGTTGGTCTTCGTGTCACCCGAGGCCGCGAAGCCCAGGTTGAAGCCCTTGGAGATGTCCCGGGTGCCGAGGTTGGTCGTCATGATGATGACCGTGTTCTTGAAGTCCACGACCCGGCCCTGGGAGTCGGTCAGGCGACCGTCCTCCAGGATCTGCAGCAGCGAGTTGAAGATGTCCGGGTGGGCCTTCTCGACCTCGTCGAAGAGGACGACCGAGAACGGCTTGCGGCGCACCTTCTCCGTCAGCTGGCCGCCCTCCTCGTAGCCCACGTATCCGGGGGGCGAACCGAAGAGACGGGAGACCGTGTGCTTCTCGCTGAACTCCGACATGTCGAGGGAGATCAGCGCGTCCTCGTCGCCGAAGAGGAACTCGGCGAGCGCCTTGGACAGCTCGGTCTTACCGACACCGGACGGGCCGGCGAAGATGAACGAGCCACCGGGGCGCTTGGGGTCCTTCAGACCGGCACGCGTACGGCGGATCGCCTTCGACAGCGCCTTGACGGCGTCGTTCTGGCCGATGACCCGCTTGTGGAGCTCCTCCTCCATGCGCAGCAGGCGGGAGGACTCCTCCTCGGTGAGCTTGAAGACCGGGATGCCGGTGGCGGTCGCGAGGACCTCGGCGATCAGCTCGCCGTCGACCTCGGCGACGACGTCCATGTCGCCGGCCTTCCACTCCTTCTCCCGCTTGGCCTTCGCGGCGAGGAGCTGCTTCTCCTTGTCGCGCAGGGAGGCGGCCTTCTCGAAGTCCTGCGAGTCGATCGCGGACTCCTTGTCGCGGCGGACACCGGCGATCTTCTCGTCGAACTCGCGCAGGTCCGGCGGCGCGGTCATCCGGCGGATGCGCATCCGGGAACCGGCCTCGTCGATCAGGTCGATCGCCTTGTCCGGCAGGAAGCGGTCCGAGATGTACCGGTCGGCCAGCGTGGCGGCCTGGACCAGCGCCTCGTCCGTGATGGAGACGCGGTGGTGGGCCTCGTACCGGTCGCGCAGACCCTTGAGGATCTCGATGGTGTGCGGCAGGGACGGCTCCGCGACCTGGATGGGCTGGAAGCGGCGCTCCAGGGCCGCGTCCTTCTCCAGGTGCTTGCGGTACTCGTCCAGCGTGGTCGCACCGATGGTCTGGAGCTCACCGCGGGCCAGCATCGGCTTGAGGATGGAGGCCGCGTCGATGGCGCCCTCGGCGGCACCCGCACCGACCAGCGTGTGCAGCTCGTCGATGAACAGGATGATGTCGCCGCGGGTGCGGATCTCCTTGAGCACCTTCTTCAGGCGCTCCTCGAAGTCACCGCGGTAGCGGGAGCCGGCGACCAGGGCGCCGAGGTCCAGGGTGTAGAGGTGCTTGTCCTTGAGGGTCTCGGGCACCTCGCCCTTGACGATGGCCTGGGCGAGGCCCTCGACGACGGCGGTCTTGCCGACGCCGGGCTCACCGATCAGCACCGGGTTGTTCTTCGTACGGCGGGACAGCACCTGCATGACCCGCTCGATCTCCTTCTCGCGCCCGATGACCGGGTCGAGCTTGGACTCACGAGCGGCCTGGGTGAGGTTCCGGCCGAACTGGTCGAGGACCAGGGACGTGGAGGGCGTGCCCTCGGCAGGACCGCCGGCGGTGGCGGTCTCCTTGCCCTGGTAACCGGAGAGCAGCTGGATGACCTGCTGCCGCACACGGTTCAGGTCGGCGCCCAGCTTCACGAGGACCTGGGCGGCGACACCCTCGCCCTCCCGGATCAGGCCGAGCAGGATGTGCTCCGTGCCGATGTAGTTGTGGCCCAGCTGAAGGGCCTCGCGGAGCGACAGCTCCAGGACCTTCTTGGCACGGGGGGTGAAGGGGATGTGGCCGGACGGGGCCTGCTGGCCCTGGCCGATGATCTCCTCCACCTGCTGGCGGACCGCCTCGAGCGAAATCCCGAGGCTCTCAAGGGCCTTGGCGGCGACACCTTCACCCTCGTGGATCAGGCCCAGGAGGATGTGCTCAGTGCCGATGTAGTTGTGGTTGAGCATCCGGGCTTCTTCCTGAGCCAGGACGACAACCCGCCGCGCGCGGTCGGTGAACCTCTCGAACATCGTTAATCGCTCCTCAGAGCGGTCAGGCAGTGGGGGGAACTTCCCCTCCCTGTCCTTCCGCAGCTTAGTCCCGCAAGCGGGGACCGCTCATTCCAACTGCCGACACCGGACCGAGAACCAACACTGCCTCCTGACCCCGAACGCCGACATCTCCTCCAACCCGATGGTGCGAGACGATGTTCCCGCAGGCCAGGCAGATACCCCACTCGCCAGTACGCCGATGGCGAACGTGAGACGTCCTTTCCTGCGTGTCGCCCCCTCCCACTAGGCATGTCTTACCCGCGCGGACCTCGAGTCCATGCCGGGCGCACCCTTCCCCTCCGCTACGGGCGAACAACCTTGCGCCTCCCCGAGCCCCCCGGACGCCCCCGTTCGGGCACTCTGTGCGCGCACGGCGCGACCCAGCGTAACCCGGAGGGCCTCGCGGCTGTTGCACTCGGCATGTCCGGCACCCCGCACGCTGTCGCCCCCGCCGCGTCCCGGCTCCTTCCGCTCCCCCGCCGGCCGCTCGATCCGGCCGCCCCCGGCGGGACGGGCCCACAGCCGGGCGACCGGGTCCGGCGGTGGTACGAGGACGGGCTGGGCTGGCCGACGGCGCCCGGGGAACCGCTGCGGCTGGTGGTGGGCGTGCGCTTCGACGTCCTGGACGTGCCGGTCGAGGCGGGCCGGGCCGCCCTGCGGCATCTGGCGCCCGGCTCCCCCGTGGCCGTCCAGGGTCCCCGCGCCCGGCTGCTGGTGGCGCCGGGCAGCGCGGAGGAGCTGCCGGGGCTGTTGGAGTGGCTGGACTGGGGGACGCTGCCGCTGGACCTGACGGCGGTCGGCACGGGGGGCCTCATGGAGGCGCCGCGGCCGGACGGGCCGGGCACGGGGGCGTGCCACGGGTCGGAGGGCCCCGGGGTGGTCACGAGGCGTCCCCGGTCCGGCGGGCGGGTCGGTTCCCAGGGGGCCGCCGTGTGGCTGCGGCCCCCCGAGCCGGGATGCGAGGTCGAGGCCTCGCTGCCGACGCTGTCGGCGCTGGGGGGCGGTGGGGATGCCCCCGATCTCGTACGGCTCGTGGACACGGTGGCCACGTGCTGCCACCGGATCCGGCTGCGGCGCGCGGGCGCCCGGCCACCGGCCTTGCCCGCGCAGGGCCGGTAGTGCCGCTGTTCAGCCGTTGGCCTTCTCGTACGCCTCGCGGATGGTCGCGGGGACCCGGCCGCGGTCGTTGACCTCGTAACCGTTCTCCTTCGCCCACGCGCGGATGGCCGCGGTGTCCTGGCTGCCGCCCGAGGCCGCGCGCGGCTTGCCGCGCCCGCCCGAGGCACGGCCTCCGGTACGACGACCGCCCTTCACGTAAGGCTCGAGAAGGTCACGGAGCTTGTCCGCATTGGCGGTGGTGAGATCGATCTCGTACGTCTTGCCGTCCAGCGCGAACGTCACGGTCTCGTCCGCCTCGCCGCCGTCGAGGTCGTCGACAAGAAGGACCTGAACCTTCTGTGCCACCGGATTTCCTTTCATCGATATCTTCAAGGGCCGGGGGAGTGCCGGCATCCGCCGTATCGCCGTCCCCTGTTATATGCAGTACTGCAGTACGTCGGAAAGCAAACCGCTTTTGCCGGAAAAACACAAACCCCCGGCAGAGACCGGTGGCCCCGACTCCGTCCGGAAACGTGCGCGTTTCGGACATAGGCGACCGGGGCAGGGTGGCCCCGCGGAATATGTCTTGACGAACCGGGCCGGGACCGCCTTCGCGGGGTGTGCCGTCGATCCCGGCGATCACAGATGCAGAAGCATCCGGCTGTTGCCCAAGGTGTTCGGTTTCACTCGTTCGAGACCGAGGAACTCCGCGACACCCTCGTCATAGGAACGCAGCAGCTCCGCGTAGACATCGGTGTCCACGGGCGTCTCGCCGATCTCCACGAAGCCGTGCTTGGCGAAGAAGTCGACTTCGAAGGTCAGGCAGAAAACGCGTCGAACACCGAGCCGTCGCGCGGTCTGGAGCAACTTCTCCAGCACCCGGTGCCCGACGCCCGAGCCCTTGAGGCCGGGCTTGACCGCGAGAGTGCGCACTTCGGCGAGGTCTTCCCACATCACGTGCAGTGCGCCGCAGCCGACGACCTCGGCGTTGTCGTCCCGTTCGGCGACCCAGAACTCCTGGATGTCCTCGTAAAGCGTGACCGTCGCTTTGTCGAGCAGGATGCCGCCGCGGACGTAGGCGTCGAGGAGGCGGCGCACCGCCGGGACATCGCTCGTGCGGGCCCGCCGGACGGTGATGGCTTTTGCGGTGGGTTCGGGGCTCTTCGCGGACATGCCGGGACGCTATCGCCCGCGGGGGTCCGAAGGGGAGGCGGGGTTCTGCGGGAGGTCTTCCGGGGGTGGTGCGGGTTGTGCCGGTGCGGGGGATTCCGGCGGCGCGGCGGGTTCCCGGGTTTCCGGGCCCTGCACGATGCGTACGGCATCGGTGAGCGCCTGGCGCTGTTCCTGGCTCATCATCCCGAAGAACGCGACGAGAGCGGCGGCGGGGTTGTCGCTCTGCGACCAGGCGTCGTTCATGAGGGCGGCGGCGTAGGCGGCCCGGGTGGAGACGGCCTCATATCGATAGGCACGGCCTTCCGCCTCGCGGCGCACCCAGCCCTTCTGATGGAGATTGTCCAAAACGGTCATCACCGTGGTGTAGGCGATGGACCGCTCCTTCTGGAGATCTTCCAGGACTTCTCGAACGGTCACCGGGCGGTTCCACTTCCACACCCGCGACATGACCGCGTCTTCGAGTTCTCCCAATGGGCGAGGCACCCTCAGCACAATAGTGGGAGAACTCGGTAATGGCGTGGCGGACGTGCGCTTCAGCGGCGAACGGGAACAAAAAGGGCGTACGACTCGGCCGAGCGGGCTCGTGGAGTCGTACGCCGTGAGGTGGGAGGGGTGCGGTCAGGCCTCGGCGCCGGGGGGCGTCGCGGAGGACGGGCGGGCGCCGTCCACGCGCGCGAGGGCGGCGTCCACGGCCGCGTCCTCCTTGGTCTTGTTGGCGCCGCCCTGGGTCTTCACGATCACCCGGATCACGCCGATGAAGAACGCGGCCATGACGACCGGGGGCAGGAGCGCGGAGACGTAGTCCATGGATCCAGGGTAGCCGTCAGCCCGCGGCGAGCTGCTGGGGGCTCGGCGGGGGCGGCGGGGCGGGCTTGCGGCGCGGGAAGACCTCGCCCGGGGTGGGGATCGGACGGGAGGGCTTCGGCGTGCCGGGACCGGGGGCCGGGGAGGGCGCGGGAGCGGGCTTGGCCGGGTCCGGCTTGCGCGCGGGCCTCTTCTCGGGCTGCCGGCCGACCCCGCCGGGCAGGGCAAGGAGGCGGGCGGGACCGGCGGTGCGGGCGCGGCCGCGCGTGCGGGAGGCCGGGACGGTGGCCGTGAGGGCCGCGGCCGGGGCGGTCCGGGGGGCCGGGGTGGTCGCACAGCGGTCCAGGAGGGCCGCCGCCGCGGGGTTGCCGCGCAGGGCGCGCAGGGCGGCCAGGTCGTCGGGGCCGGGGCGGTGGCCGGCGGCCAGGGCCTCGTCCAGCAGGGCGAGGTAGCCGGCCGCGGTGCCGGGGAGGGCCGCGCGGTACCGGCCCAGGTCGGCCACGAGGAAGGCGCGCAGCCTGGCTCCCTCCCGCTGGGCCTCGTCCAGCGACTCCGCGAGGCGGAGACAGTCGCGGACGTCGTCGGGCGTGGCGGGGGCGGGATGGAGGGCGAGGGCGAGAGCGCGGCGGAGCACACACAGCTCCTCCGGGCCGAACGCCATGCCGCCGCGGGATCCGTAGGGCGTGGGCATGCGGCGACGATACGCGCTAATCAGACAAATCGCGCATAGCGGGCGGGTGTGGCGGGGGCAACCACCCGCCTGGCCGGGCAGGGGACCGCACCCCGGCGCAGCGGCGGCGGGCCGTTCCGGCGCCCGGCCCTTGGCATGCGTGAACCAGACCACCGGCCGGGGCCCAGGGCGTGTCGGGAGCGGGGACCGCCGCGGGCCACGCCCGGCTGGGGGCGGGGCCGCGGCGGTCGGGGGCCCGGGGGGCGTTATCGGGGCGCGGCGTGTCGGACGGTCACAGGCGGGAGACGTTGCGCTCGTACACCAGGCGCAGGCCGACGAGGGTCAGCCACGGCTCGTGCTCGTCGATGACCGAGGACTCGCCCAGGACCATCGGGGCCAGGCCGCCCGTCGCGATGACGGTGACGTCGTCGGGGTCCTCCGCCAGTTCGCGGGCCACGCGATTGACGACGCCGTCCACCTGGCCGGCGAACCCGTAGACGATGCCCGACTGCATCGCCTCGACCGTGTTCTTGCCGATGACGCTGCGCGGCCGGGCCACCTCGATCTTGCGGAGCTGGGCGCCGCGGACGCCCAGGGCCTCGACGGAGATCTCGATGCCGGGGGCGATGACGCCGCCGACGTACTCGCCGCGCGCGCTGACCGCGTCGAACGTCGTCGCCGTGCCGAAGTCGACGACGATCGCGGGGCCGCCGTAGAGCTCGACCGCCGCGACCGCGTTGATGATGCGGTCCGCGCCGACCTCCTTGGGGTTGTCCATGAGGATCGGGACGCCGGTCTTCACGCCGGGCTCGACCAGCACCGCCGGCACGTCGCCGTAGTAGCGGCGGGTCACCTCGCGCAGTTCGTGCAGGACCGAGGGGACGGTCGCGCAGATGGCGATGCCGTCGATGCCGTCGCCGAGTTCGTCGCCCAGGAGCGGATGCATGCCCATCAGGCCCTGGAGGAGGACCGCGAGTTCGTCGGCGGTGCGGCGCGCGTCCGTGGAGATGCGCCAGTGTTCGACGATCTCGTCGCCGTCGAACAGGCCCAGGACGGTGTGGGTGTTTCCTACGTCGATCGTCAGCAGCATGGCCCTACCCGCTCCCCTACTCCGCCGGCCGCAGGTCCAGGCCGATGTCCAGGATCGGCGAGGAGTGGGTGAGGGCTCCGACGGCGAGGTAGTCGACGCCGGTGTCCGCGTACGCCCGGGCGTTGCCGAGGGTGAGCCGGCCGGAGGCCTCCAGGGCGGCGCGGCCCTGGACGATCGCGACGGCCTCCTCGCACTCGGCGGGCGTGAAGTTGTCCAGCAGGATCAGGTCGGCGCCGGCGTCCAGCACCTCGCGGAGCTGGTGCAGGGTGTCGACCTCGACCTCGATGGGGACCTCGGGGAAGCGTTCGCGCACCGCCTGGAAGGCCTCGGCGACGCCGCCCGCGGCGACCACGTGGTTGTCCTTGACCAGGGCCGCGTCCGACAGCGACATCCGGTGGTTGACGCCGCCGCCGCAGCGGACCGCGTACTTCTCCAGGCTGCGCAGGCCCGGGGTGGTCTTGCGGGTGTCGCGGACCTTGGCCTTCGTGCCGTCCAGGGCGTCCGCCCACGCGCGCGTGGCCGTGGCGACGCCCGACAGGCGGCACAGGATGTTCAGCGCGCTGCGCTCGGCCGTGAGCAGGTCGCGGGTGCGGGTGGTGACCGACAGCAGCTTCTGGCCCGCCTCCACGCGGTCGCCGTCCTCCGCGTGCCGCTCGATCTCCAGCTCCTCCTCGCAGACGACCGACACGACCGCCTCGGCGACGCGCAGTCCGGCCACGACGCCCGCCTCGCGGGCGGTGAAGTCGGCGGTGGCCACCGCGTCCTCGGGGATGGTCGCGACCGTGGTCACGTCCACGCCGTGCGCCAGGTCCTCCTGGAGGGCCACGTTGGCGATGTCCTCGACCTCGACGGGGTCGAGGCCGGCGTCGGCCAGGAGCTGGGCGAGCGCGGGGTCCAGCCCGCACTCCAGGTACGCCTCGTCGTCCGCGCCGCAGGCGCAGCCGTCGCCGCAGCCTCCGGAGGGGGCGAGGGGAAGGTCGTGGGTGCTCACGTCGGTCACTGCTCCTGGGGGGCCTGGGGCGGGCAAGTCGTAGGGAAGTGTGTGGTGTCCGTGGTGTGCACGGCCAGCGTGCGGTCGGGGTTGAGGCGTACGACGATGTGGCGGCGCCAGGCCGTGTCGTCGCGCTCGGGGCGGTCCTCGCGCCAGTGGCAGCCCCGGGTCTCCTCGCGCAGCCGGGCGGCGGCGACCAGGACGCGGGCCACGCACAGCAGGTTCGTGGCCTCCCAGGTGTCGGTGCCGGGCTCGGCCGTCTTGCCGTGCTCGGTGAGGGCCTCGCGGGCGTCCGCGTGCAGCCGCTCCAGCTGGTCGGCGGCGCGGGTGAGGGAGTCGGCGGAGCGCAGGACGCCCGCGCCGTTCGTCATGATCCGCTGGATCGTGAGGCGGGCCTCGGGGCTCTGCAGGGGGTGCTCGGGGATCTCGGGGTGCGGCAGGGGGTGCGGCACGCGCGCGTGCGGGCCGGCCGCGGCGATGTCGGCGGCGATGCGCTCGGCGTAGACCAGGCCTTCGAGGAGGCTGTTGGAGGCGAGGCGGTTGGCGCCGTGCACGCCGGTGCAGGCCACCTCGCCGCACGCGTACAGGCCGGGCACGGTCGTACGGCCGTGGGAGTCGGTGCGCACGCCGCCGGAGGCGTAGTGGGCGGCCGGGGCGACCGGGACGGGCTCGGTGACCGGGTCGATGCCGTGGGCGCGGCAGGCGGCGAGGATCGTCGGGAAGCGGCGCTCCCACATCTCGGCGCCGAAGTGCCGGGCGTCGAGGTACATGTGCTCGGCGCCGCGCTCCTGCATACGGCGCGTGATGCCCTTGGCGACGATGTCGCGGGGGGCGAGCTCGGCCAGTTCGTGCTGCCCGACCATGAAGCGCACGCCGTCGGCGTCGACCAGGTGGGCGCCCTCGCCGCGCACCGCCTCGGAGACCAACGGCTGCTGGCCCTCGGCGTCCGGGCCGAGGAAGAGGACCGTGGGGTGGAACTGGACGAACTCCAGGTCGCTGACCTCGGCGCCCGCGCGCAGGGCCAGGGCCACGCCGTCGCCGGTGGAGACCGAGGGGTTGGTGGTGGCGGAGAACACCTGGCCCATGCCGCCGGTGGCCAGCACCACCGCGGGGGCGTGCACGGCGCCGACCCCGTCGTGCTGGCCCTCCCCCATGACGTGCAGGGTCACGCCCGCCGTGCGTCCCTCGGCGTCGGTGAGGAGGTCCAGGACGAGGGCGTTCTCCACGGTGCGCATGCCGCGCGCGCGGACCGCCTCGACCAGGGCGCGGGAGATCTCGGCGCCGGTGGCGTCGCCGCCGGCGTGGGCGATGCGGCGGCGGTGGTGACCGCCCTCGCGGGTCAGTTCCAGTTCGCCCGCGGGGGACGCGTCGAACCGGGCGCCGGTCCCGATGAGGCGGCGCACCGCGTCGGGGCCCTCGGTGACGAGGATGCGGACCGCCTCCTCGTCGCACAGGCCCGCCCCGGCGACCAGGGTGTCCTCCAGGTGCTGCTCGGGGGTGTCGCCCTCGCCCAGGGCCGCGGCGATGCCGCCCTGGGCCCAGCGGGTGGAGCCGTCGTCGAGCCGGGCCTTGGTCACCACCACGGTGCGCAGCCCCGCGGCCTCGCAGCGCAGGGCGGCGGTCAGGCCCGCGACCCCGGAACCGACGACGACCACGTCCGCGGTGAGGGACCACCCGGGGGCGGGGGCGTGCAGTCGTATGCCTGTGGTGGTCACGAGGCGGCTCCGAGGGTTCCGAAGGTGAGCGGGATGTTGTCGATCAGCCGGGTGGTGCCGACCCGGGCGGCGACGGCGAGGACCGCCTCACCGGCGAAGTCCTCGCCGATCTCGGTGAAGTCGGACGGGTCGACCAGGGCGAGGTAGTCCAGCTTCAGCGGCGGGTCCAGCCGGGCGGCCTCGTCCAGGACCTGGCGGGCCGCCGCGCGGACGGCCGCGGGGCGGCCCGGGGCGGCCGTGGCGACCGCGTGCGTGTCGGCCGCCGCGCGGGACTCGCCGAGGGCGCTGAGCGCCTCGGCACGCGCGCGCGTGGCGGGCACCTCCCGGGCCCGGGCGCGCAGCGCCTCCTGCGCGGCGTGCCGGTCCCGGCCCGCGAACAGGGCCCGGGACAGGGCCAGGGCCGTGCGCCGCTCGGGGGCCGACAGGTAGCGGTTGCGGCTGGACAGGGCCAGTCCGTCCTCCTCGCGGACGGTGGGGACGCCGGCGATCTCCACGCCGAAGTTCAGGTCGCGCACCATGCGGCGGATCAGGGCGAGCTGCTGGGCGTCCTTCTGGCCGTACAGGGCGATGTCCGGGCGGGTGAGGTGCAGCAGCTTGGCGACGACGGTGAGCATGCCGTCGAAGTGGCCCGGCCGGGAGGAGCCCTCCAGGCGCTCGCCCATCGGTCCCGCGCTGATGCGGACCTGGGGCTCGCCGCCCGGGTAGACCTCCTCGACGGCCGGGGCGAACACGACGTCCGCGCCGGACCGCCCGGCCAGCGCGAGGTCGGCGTCCAGGGTGCGCGGGTAGCGGTCGAGGTCCTCGCCCGCGCCGAACTGCAGCGGGTTGACGAACACGGTGACGACGACCTCGCCGTCCGGCCCGGCCAGCTCGCGTGCGGTGCGCACGAGCGTGGCGTGGCCCTCGTGCAGGGCGCCCATGGTCATCACCACGGCGCGGCGGCCCTTGCGCACGCGTGCGTGCAGTTCACCGGCGGTGCGCAGCAGGGTGGTGGTCATCGGGTGTCCCCTTCGGTGCCGTCGGTCCCGTCGGTGCCGTGGGCGAGTACCCCGAGGAGGTCCTCGGCGAGTTCCGGCTTCAGCATTCCGTGCGCCAGGGCCCGGTCGGCGGTGGCGCGGGCCATCGCCAGGTAGCCGGCGACGGTCTGCGGGGCGTGCCGGCGCAGCTCGGTGACGTGCGCGGCGACCGTGCCCGCGTCCCCGCGCGCGACGGGGCCGGTCAGGGCCGCGTCGCCGGAGCGCAGGGCGTTGTCCAGGGCCGCGCCGAGCAGCGGCCCGAGCATCCGGTCGGGGGCGGAGACCCCGGCGGTGCGCAGCAGCTCCATGGACTGGGCGACCAGGGTGACCAGGTGGTTGGCGCCCAGGGCGAGGGCCGCGTGGTAGAGCGGGCGGTTCTCCTCGGCGATCCACTCCGGCTCGCCGCCCATCTCGATGACCAGGGCCTCGGCGGCCAGGCGCAGCTCCTCGGGGGCGGTGACGCCGAAGGAGCAGCCGGCCAGGCGCTGGACGTCCACGGGTGTGCCGGTGAAGGTCATCGCGGGGTGCAGGGCGAGCGGCAGGGCACCGGCGCGCAGGGCCGGGTCGAGGACGCGCGCCCCGTACCGCCCGGAGGTGTGGACGAGCAGCTGGCCCGGCCGGACGGAGCCGGTGTCGGCGAGGCCGGAGACCAGGCCGGGCAGGGCGTCGTCGGGGACCGTCAGCAGCACGAGGTCGGAGCGCTCCAGGACCTCGGCGGGCGGCAGCACCGGCACGTCGGGCAGCAGCTCGGCGGCGCGGCGGCGGGAGCGCTCGGAGACCGCGGAGACGGCGACCGGCCGGTGCCCGGCGAGCTGGAGGGACGCCGCCAGAGCGGGTCCGACGCGCCCGGCGCCGATGACGCCGACGGTGAGCCGTGCGGGGCGGTCCTTGGGGTCTGGCTGTGGGGTTGTGTTCACTCGACGGCGGCCTTCCCGTTCCAGTCCGCTCCGGGTACCGGACGATTTCTCGTCATGTTAACGCTATCGGTCGGCGGGGTGTCCGGCCGTCCACAGGCTGTGCACACCGTCCGGGGCCTCGCCCCCGGACGCGGTGAACGGCTGCGGAAAACCCGGGTGCCCGGCCGCACGCGCGCGGGAGAGGATCCGGGGCATGACTGACACGGCGGAGCACGACGGACGGGCGGCGGACCGGGAGCGGGACGAGGACGCGCGGGGGCCGGGGCTGCGGGAGCGGCGGCTGGCCGCCCACCGCGGCGCACGGCGGGTGCTCGCCCGCTTCGGTTTCCACCGCACGCTCCGCGAGCGCCTGGCGCTGCTGGCGGACGCGGGGGACCTCCACGACCTGGACGAGCCGTCCGACGTCTACGGCGGCGGCGTCGTGGAGGCCCTGGAGCGGAAGGTCGCCGGACTGCTCGGCACGGAGGCCGCCGCGTTCTTCCCGACGGGCACGATGGCGCAGCAGGTGGCCCTGCGCTGCTGGGCGGGGCGCACCGGTGACCGGACGGTCGCCGTGCACGGGCTCAGCCACCCCGAGGTGCACGAGCGCAACGCGCTGCGCGAGGTCGGCGGGTTGCGCCCGGTGCGGGTGACGAGCGAGCCGCGGCTGCCGACCGCCGCCGAGGTGCGCGGCTTCGAGGAGCCCTTCGGCGCCCTGATGCTGGAACTGCCGCTGCGGGACGCCGGTTTCGTGCTGCCGTCCTGGGAGGAGCTCACCGAGGTCGTCGAGGCCGCCCGGGAGCGGGACGCGGTGGTGCACTTCGACGGGGCCCGGCTGTGGGAGTCCACCGTGCACTTCGGCCGGCCCCTGGCGGAGATCGCGGGCCTGGCCGACAGCGTCTACGTGTCGTTCTACAAGTCGCTGGAGGCGTTCGGCGGCGCCGCCCTGGCCGGGCCGGAGCAGCTCGTGGACGAGGCCAAGGTGTGGCGGCACCGCTACGGCGGCCAGGTCTTCCAGCAGTTCCCGACCGTCCTGTCGGTGCTCGCCGGGCTGGAGCGCGAGCTGCCCCGGCTGCCGGAGTACGTCGCCCACGCGCGCGTGGTGGCCGCCGCCCTGCGGGAGGGCTTCGCCGCCGCCGGGCTGCCGTGGGCGCGGGTGCATCCGGAGGTGCCGCACACCCACGACTTCCAGGTGTGGCTGCCCTACGAGGCGGACGTCGCGGGCGAGGCGGCGGTGCGCACGGCCGAGGAGACGGGCGTGGAGCTGTTCGGCGCCGGCTGGACCCGGGGCGGCCCGGGGCTGTCGTACACCGAGGTGCACGTGCGGGCCGCCGGGCTGGAGTGGACCGGGCAGGACGTGCGGGCGGCGGTGGCCGCGTTCGCGGCGCGGCTGCCGGGGCGGCCGCAGCGCCGGTGAGCGGCTCAGGCGGGCCGGGCGGGGTGCCTGCGCCACCGGGCCAGGGCGTCCCGGAGGCGGTGGCGCACCGGACGTCCGGCCAGGACCGCCCGGAACTGCCGTTCGTCGCGCCACTCCTTCACGACCTGCCAGTCGTGCGTGCCCGGTACGGGCGGGGCGGTGTCGCCCAGGGAGCGGGCGCGGTAGGTGTCGAGGAGGTACTGCTGCGTGATGCTCATGACGGATCGCCTCTGCGGGACGGGGTGATGGAGGTCCGAAGGCTCCGCGGCTGCCCCGGTGCCTCCACCGTGCGCCTGCGTCCGGGGCGCCGTCGCGTCGATTGACGGCGGCCGTCAATCGTCGGGAGCGTTGTCGGTGGCGGGGTGCACCATGAGGGCATGAGCGTGCACATCGACATCGCCGGGCTGCGGCCGGAGAGGGTCGCCGTCGTCCCCTCGCCCCTGGCCGAGCTGGGCATGGCGCTGCACGCGCTGTCCGAGCCCGCGCACCACCCGGGCCTCCAGGGCTGGGTGACGGGCGTGAGCGCGCGGCTCGATCCGCATCTGGCCGACCGGATGTGCGAGGCCGACTTCCTGTGGCGGTCGACGTTCTCGGACCTGTTCATGCCGTGGGCGGGTCTGCCGGAGAGCGGGACGCTCCCGGGCGGCACCCTCGCCGAGGAGCTGGACCAGCTCGACAAGCTGTCCGATGAGCAGTTCGTCGACGCGGCGCTGGAGTTCACCTGCGCCGTCGGCTACGGCACGTGCGGGCCCACCCCGCTGTCCGACCCGGGGGTGCGCCGCCGGGCGCTGGAGCTGGCCGCCGCCCGCGGACCCCAGCAACTGCGCTTCACCGAGCGGCTGCTGGGCGACCCGCCCGCGATCCGGGCCTGGCTGCGGCAGTTCCTGCGGGACTGCGAGGAGGCGTTCTTCGCGGAGGCGTGGGGCCGGCTGCGCCACCAGCTGGCCGCCGACGCCCGGCACAAGACGGACCTGCTGCGGCACAAGGGCCTGCCCGGCATGCTGGCCGCGGTGTCCCGGGCGATCACGCTCGACGCGGCGGGCACCCGCCTCACCGTCGACAAGCTCGGCGGGGACGACGTCACGACCACCGGCGACGGCGGGCTGCTGCTGGTGCCGACCAGCCTGGGCTGGCCGCACCTGATGGTCCTGCACCGCCACGGCTGGCAGCCGGTGCTGCACTACCCGGTGGGCTCCCCCGAGCTCGCCGCCCCGCCCAGCCTCGAGCAGCTGGCGCTGCGCATGACCGCCCTGTCCCACCCCGTGCGCATGCGCATCTGCCGCTTCCTGGCCCGCAGCGCCTACACCACGGGCGAGCTGGCGCAGGTGCTGGGCATGACGGCCCCGGAGATATCCCGGCACCTGGCCCTGCTGAAGAAGGCGGGCCTGCTGACCACCCGCCGCCGCGGGCGCTACGTGCTGCACCAGCTGGACGTCACGGTGGTGGCCCGGCTCGGCAGCGAGTTCCTGGAGGGGATCCTCAGGTAGCGGGCGCTCCGGCTGCCCGCGGCACGCTCAGCCGTGCCCGCCCGCCCGGACCAGTCCCGTCTCGTAGGCCAGCACGACGACCTGCACGCGGTCCCTGAGGCCCAGCTTGGTCAGGATGCGGCCGACGTGCGTCTTCACGGTCGCCTCGGAGAGCACCAGGCGGGCCGCGATCTCGCCGTTGGACAGGCCCTGCGCGACCAGCACCATGACCTCGCGCTCACGGTCGGTGAGCCGCTCCAGCTCCTTGTGCCGGGGCTGCTGCGCGGTGCTCGGCAGCATCGGCGCGAAGCGGTCCAGCAGCCGCCGGGTGGTGGAGGGGGCGACGACCGCGTCACCGCTGTGCACGGACCGGATCGCGGTGAGCAGTTCGCCCGGGGGCACGTCCTTGAGCATGAAGCCCGAGGCGCCCGCCTTCAGTCCGGAGAAGGCGTACTCGTCGAGGTCGAAGGTGGTCAGGATGAGGACCTTCGGCGGGTCGGGGTCCGCGCAGATGCGGCGCGTGGTCTCCACGCCGTCCAGCTTCGGCATGCGCACGTCCATCAGCACCACGTCGACCTGGGTGGCGCGCAGCGCCTGCAAGGCCTCGACGCCGTCGCCCGCCTCCGCGACGACCTCCATGTCCGGCTGGGCGGCGAGCACCATCCGGAATCCGGTGCGCAGCAGCACCTGGTCGTCGACGAGCATCACGCGGATCGTCATCGGGGCCTCTTCCATGTCGTCAGGGCAGTTCACTGGGGGTGCGGTGGGGGGCGTTCCGGGGCGGGTCCCCGGGCGTGACAGGTGTCAGCGAGGGCGTGCGGCGGCGTCAGTGCGCGGCTTTGAGCGGGAGCAGGGCACTGATGCGGAATCCTCCGCCGGGGCGCGGGCCCGCGTCCAGGGTGCCGCCGACCATGCCGACCCGCTCGCGCATGCCGATCAGGCCGTGGCCCTGGCCGTCGAACCCGCCCTCCTCGTACAGCTCGTGCGGGGCGCCCTTGCCGTCGTCCTCGACGAGCAGGCCGAGGCCGTCGTCGAAGTACACCAGGCGCACGCTGGCGCCCGCGTTGGGGCCGCCGTGCTTGCGGGTGTTGGTGAGCGCCTCCTGCACGATGCGGTAGGCGGTGAGCTCGACGCCGCTGGGCAGCGGCCGGGGCGTGCCCTCCACCTTGAAGTCGACCGGCAGGCCCGACCCGCGGCACTGCTCGACGAGGTCCTCGATCTGCTGCACGTCCGGCTGCGGCACGTACTCGCCGGCCTCCTGGTGCTCCCCGGTGCGCAGCACGCCGAGCAGGCGGCGCATCTCGGCGAGGGCCTGGCGGCCGGTGGAGGAGATGGTCTCCAGGGCCTTCTTCGCCTGGTCGGGGGCGGCGTCGAGGACGTAGGCGGCGCCGTCGGCCTGGACCACCATCACCGAGACGTTGTGCGCGACGACGTCGTGCAACTCGCGGGCGATGCGGGCCCGTTCCGCGGCGACCGCGACCTTGGACTGCGCCTCGCGCTCCTTCTCCAGCCGGGCGGCCCGCTCCTCCAGCTGCGCGAAGTAGGCGCGGCGGGTGCGGATGGAGTCGCCGAGCACCCAGGCCAGCGCGAAGGGCACCGTCATGAAGACGGCCGCGGCGATGTTGGCCGCGACGCCGTTCTGCTCGTTCGGCCAGCGCAGGTGGGCCACCGGGGCGGCGCACAGTCCGGCGGCCAGCGCGAAGCGCGAGGCCCAGCGCGCGCCCTCCGCCGCCACGGTGTAGACGATCACCAGCATGGCGAAGTCGGCGGGGGTCATCTCCACGTCGGTGATCAGCTGCGCCACCCCGACCGCGGCGGCGAGCAGCAGCATCTTCTCCGGCATGCGGCGGCGCAGCGCGACCACCAGGCACAGCAGCACCGTGAGCGGGACGGCGGCGGCGGGGGGCCCGAAGACGCCCGTCGCCCCTCCGACCACGGAGATCCCGAGGAGGGCCACGGCCCAGAAGCCGTCGACCCACGTCGGGTGCCTGCGGAGGAAGTCATAGAGGCGCTGCACGTAACCCAGCGTAGGGAAGCGGAATAGGTGCAGGGGTCAACCGGAGGGCCGATCCGGACCGGGCGCGCGTACTCCGCAAGGTGGAGTTGCGTGCGTTGTGTGCGCATAGCCTGACCCGGTGACGACGGGAACCGGCAACGAGTGGCGCGGGTGGCGCGCGGCGGCGCACGAAGCCCTGTACGCGCCGGGGGGCTTCTACCGGCGGGCCGGTGCGGGCCCGGCCGGGCACTTCCGCACCTCGGTGCACGCCTCGGCGCTGTTCGCCGGGGCCGTGGCGCGGCTGCTGTGCCGGGTCGACGAGGCGCTGGGCCGGCCCCGGGTGCTGGACTTCGTCGACATGGCCGCCGGGCGGGGCGAACTGGCCGCCGGCGTCCTGGCCGCGCTGCCCGCCGGGGTGGCGGAGCGCACGCGCGCGTGCGCCGTCGAGGTCGCCGGGCGGCCCCCGGGGCTCGATCACCGGATCGAGTGGCGGGCCGAGCCGCCCGGGGAGGTCACCGGGCTGCTCTTCGCCAACGAATGGCTGGACAACGTCCCCGTCGAGGTCGCGGAGGTGGACGCCACGGGCACGGCCCGGTTGGTGCTGGTCCGGCGGGACGGCGTGGAGCGGCTCGGGGACCCGGTCGGCGGGGCCGAAGCCCGCTGGCTGGAGCGCTGGTGGCCGCTGCACGCCGAGCCCGGGCTGCGCGCCGAGATCGGGCTGCCCCGGGACGAGGCGTGGGCCTCGGCGGCCGGGACGCTCCGGCGGGGGCTCGCCGTCGCCGTGGACTACGCCCACACCGCCGACGCGCGGCCGCCCTACGGGACGCTGACCGGCTTCCGGGACGGACGCGAGACCACACCCGTCCCGGACGGCTCCTGCGACCTCACGGCGCACGTCGCCCTGGACGCCTGCGCGCTGCCCGGCGGACGGCTGCTCCCCCAGCGCGAGGCACTGCACGCCCTCGGCGTGAGCGGCGCACGCCCTCCGCTCACGCTCGCCTCGACCGACCCCGCCGGATACGTACGCGCCCTCGCGAGCGCCGGGGAGGCCGCCGAGCTGACGGCACCGGGCGGACTGGGCGACTTCGGCTGGCTGGTGCAGCCGGTGGGCATCGCGGACCCGCTGCCGCGCTGAGCCCCTACTTGTCGATGTCGCCGACGACGAAGAACATCGACCCCAGGATCGCCACCATGTCGGCCACGAGCGTCCCCGGCAGCAGTTCCGTCAGCGCCTGGATGTTGTTGTACGACGCCGAGCGCAGCTTCAGCCGGTACGGGGTCTTCTCGCCCTTGCTGACCAGGTAGTAGCCGTTGATGCCGAGGGGGTTCTCGGTCCAGGCGTAGGTGTGGCCCTCGGGTGCCTTGAGGACCTTCGGCAGCCGCTGGTTGACCGGCCCGGGCGGCAGCCCGGCGAGCCGGTCGAGGCAGGCGTCGGCGAGGTCCAGCGCGTTGTGCGTCTGCTCGAGCAGGCACTCGAAGCGGGCGAGGCAGTCGCCCTCCTGCCGGGTGACCACCTTCAGGGTGTCCTGGAGCTCGCCGTAGGCGAGGTACGGCTCGTCGCGGCGCAGGTCGAAGTCGACGCCCGAGGCGCGGCCGATCGGCCCGCTGACACCGTAGGCGTGCACGGCCTGCGGGGACAGCACGCCGACGCCGCGGGTGCGGCCGCGGAAGATCTCGTTGCCCAGCACCAGGTCGTCGAAGCGGTCCATGCGGGAGCGGACGTCGGCGACGGCGGTACGCGCGCGTGCGGTCCAGCCGGCCGGCAGGTCCTCCTTGAGGCCGCCGACGCGGTTGAACATGTAGTGCATGCGCCCGCCGGAGACCTCCTCCATCACGTGCTGGAGCTCCTCGCGCTCGCGGAACGCGTAGAAGATGGGGGTGATCCCGCCCAGCTCCAGGGGGTACGAGCCGAGGAACATCAGGTGGTTGAGCACCCGGTTCAGCTCCGCGAGCAGCGTGCGCAGCCACACGGCCCGCTCCGGGACCTCCATGCCGAGCATCCGCTCCACGGCGAGCACGACGCCCAGCTCGTTGGAGAACGCCGACAGCCAGTCGTGGCGGTTGGCGAGCATGATGATCTGACGGTAGTCACGCGCCTCGAACAGCTTCTCCGCGCCGCGGTGCATGTAGCCGATGACCGGCTCCGCGTGCATGATGCGCTCGCCGTCCAGGACGAGCTTCAGCCGCAGCACACCGTGCGTGGAGGGGTGCTGCGGCCCGATGTTGAGCACCATGTCGGTGCTCTCCGCGGCGCCGCCGATTCCGACCGTGGTCTCCGTCGTAGGAGTCATGGACACAGTCTCTCGTACGTACGCTGGCCTCATGGAGACGGGGAGTGCGCACGAGGCGGGCACGACGGGGGCGGACGGCTCCACCGGGGCGGCCGGAACGACGGCAGCCGGTGCCGCCGAGCCGGAGTGGATCGCCCTGCCGCCCGGACTGCTCAGGATGCGGCGGCTGCTGCTGGTCGTCTGGCTCGGGCTGGTCACGCTGGCCGCGGGGCTGGTGCCGGGGCTGCTGGCCGGGCCCGCCTGGGCCGCCTGCGCGCTGCCGCCGCTCGCACTCGCCGTGTGGGGCTGGGGGATGCTGGAGCGCAACTGGCGCTCCTGGCGCTACGCCGAGCGCGCCGACGACCTGCTGATCAGCCGCGGTGTGCTGTGGCGCGAGGAGACGGTCGTGCCGTACGGGCGCATGCAGCTGGTGGAGGTCACCTCCGGGCCCGTCGAGCGGCACTTCGGGCTGGCCAGCGTGCAGCTGCACACGGCCGCCGCGGCGACCGACGCGACCATCCCCGGCCTGGACCCGGCCGAGGCGGAACGCCTGCGCGACCGGCTCACCGAGCTGGGCGAGGCCCGATCGGCGGGCCTGTGACGCCGCCGGGGGCCGCCGGGACCGGCACGGACCCGCTCGACGGCGAGGCCCGGAGCGAAGCCGTGGCCGACGGGGACGTCGCCGGCGGGGCCGTCGTCGGCGGGGCCGTCGAGCGGCGGCTGCACCCCGTCACGCCTCTGCGCCGCGCCTGGGCGCCGGTCGCCGTGCTCGTCGGCTGGGCCGTGCACGATCCCGACGGCGCGCAGCGCAACCTGTCCCGGCTGACGACCACCACCCTGCTCATCGGTCTCGCCGTCCTCGTCCCGGCCGCCGCCCTCTACGGGTTCTGCTCCTGGTGGTTCACCCACTTCGCGGTGACCGAGACCGAACTGCGCATCCGCACCGGCCTCGTCTTCCGCCGCACCGCGCACATCCGGCTGGAGCGGATCCAGGCCGTCGACGTCACGCAGCCCCTGCTCGCCCGGGTCGCGGGCGTCGCCAAGCTGAAACTCGACGTCATAGGCACCGACAAGAAGGACGAACTGGCCTTCCTGGGCGACGACGAGGCACGCGCGCTGCGCGCCGAACTGCTCGCCCGGGCCGCCGGGTTCGCCCCCGAGACGGCCCACGAGGTGGGCGAGGCGCCGTCCCGGCGGCTGCTGCGGGTGCCGCCCGGCGTGCTGGCCGTGTCCCTGCTGCTGACCGGCGCGACCTGGTGGACCCTGGTCGCCGCGCTCGTGGTCCCGTCGGTGCTGTGGCTGGTCACCCACAGCCTGTGGACGGTCCTCGCGGTCGCCCTGCCGCTGCTGGGGGCGGCCGGGGCGAGCAGCGTGGGGCGGTTCGTCACCGAGTACGACTGGACGGTGGGCGAGTCCCCGGACGGGCTGCGCATCGACCACGGCCTGCTGGACCGGGCCCACGAGACGGTGCCGCCGGGCCGCGTGCAGACCGTGCGGATCGTCGAACCGCTGCTGTGGCGGCGGCGCGCGTGGGTGCGCGTGGAACTGGACGTGGCGGGCTCCTCCAACTCCGTGCTGCTGCCGGTCGCCCCGCGCGAGATCGCCGAGGACGTCGTCACGCGCGTGCTGCCCGGTGTGACCGTGCCGCAGGCGCCGGCCCTGTCGCCCGCCCCGCGCCGCGCCCGCTGGTGTACGCCGGTGTGGTGGCGCGGCTACGGACTCGCCGTCACGGACGCGGTGTTCGCGGCCCGGTCCGGCCTGCTGAAGCGCACCCTCGCCCTGGTCCCGCACGCGAAGGTGCAGAGCGTACGGCTGTCGCAGGGGCCGTGGGAGCGGGCCAGGGGCGTGGCGGACGTGCACGTGGACACGGGCGCCGGCAAGACGGTGACGGCCCGGCTGCGCGACGCGGCCGAGGCCCGCGCGCTGCTGGCCGCGCAGGCCGAACGCTCGCGCACGGGACGCCGCGACGCCCGCCCGGACCGCTGGATGACGGACCCGGCCTGACCCCGCCGGGTAGGGCAAACGCGCGAAGGCCCGAAGGCCCGAACGCGCGAAGGCCCCCGGCCGCAGCCGGGGGCCTTCGCGCACATCGAGGGGCGCCAGGGTTCAGGAGACCGCGCTGCGCAGCCCCTTCAAGTCGATCTGCTCCGTCTCGTCGTGCGCCGTCAGGTCGATGACCTGGCCGATGCCGCGGGACTCCGCGTCGGCGGGCTTGAACCGGGCCTCGGTCTCCGCCTTGTGCAGGGCGAGCGCCTCCTGGCCGACGACGTCGGCCAGGTCCTCGTTCTGGACCGCCTCCAGGGCCGCCGGCGAGGTGCCCTGCTTCGTGCCGAAGAAGTCGAACCCGCCCTCGGCGACCGGGCGGCGCACCGGCTGCTGCGGCGCCACGGCCACGGCGGTCGGCACGGTGTAGTGCCCGGAGGGCGTCCGCCCGGCCCGCTCGGGCAGGTGCGCGTCCTCACCCCGCGCGGTGCCGGCGGCGGTCGCCTGCTGGTGCCCGTCGGCCGCCCCGGTCGTCTCCTGCGGCCCGTCCTGCGCGGCCGGCTGCTCCCGCTCCTGCTCCTGCTCCCGCTTCTGCGCCCCGTCCGGCTCACCGTCCGGCTCGCCGTCCTGCGCGTCCTGCGCGTCCGGCACGTCCTCCGGCGCGGACTGCGCGTCGCGGCCCTTCGGCCCGCCGTCACCGTCCCCGCCGCCGTCCGGGTCGGGGACCTTCTCGCCGTCGAACCGGGCGAGCGCGGCCGCCGCCCGCAGGAACAGCCGGGAACCCTCCGGGGAGAACGCCGCGGGGGGCGCGGCCTGCTCCTCGGCGGTGGGCGCGTCGTCCGGTGCCTCGTCCGCCGCGGCGGGGGCCTGCGTCGCGCCCGCGGGCAGCGCGGCCCGTACCGGCGCCGTCGCCTCGATCTCCAGTACCCGGCGCTCCTCCAGGACGCTCGCGCGCTCGCTCTCGGCGGTGGCGTACCGGCGCAGCAGGGCCGCGTGCTCGTTGCGCAGGCCGGCCAGTTCGCTGCGCTTGGCGCGCAGCCGCTGCTCCAGCTTGCCGCGCAGCTCGCGCGATTCCTCGAGATCGGCCTCCAGTTCGGCGACCCGCTCCTCGAAGCGCCATTCGTCGCTCGCACGCGCGCGTACGAGATCGGCGACGCGCCTGCCCGCCTGGGTGTCCCAGCGGCGCAGCACGACAGCGCCGACGACCGCCGTCACCGCGGCCGCGGCGGCCAGCGCGCGGAGCACCACCGGCTCCGTGAACACCCAGGGCCCCAGGGCGCAGACGAGGGAGACGCCTGCGATCGCCGACGGGGGCAACAGCCTGTGCAAGGGCGGGGAATGGCGATGACGTCCACGTGGCATGGCCAGAAACTTACCGCGCGTAGGCGAATCGTGGTGAGTCACCCCGCAAAAACAAAGCCATACCGAGAGACTCACGCGCCATCAGAACTCGGAAAGAAGCGGAATCGGCTGTTCACCCCTTTACGAAGATCATTTCCGGGTGTCGTCCAGGCGCTTCCCCAACCACTCCAGCGTCGCGGGGATCTCACGCCGCCAGGTGTTGAAGTTGTGGCCGCCGCTTTCCAGGACGATCGAGGAGATCCGGGTCCGTCCGGTGCCCTTCACGCGCTCTATGAACCGCAGGGTGTCCCGGTAGTTGGATTCGCCCTTCCTGCTGGTGGTGACCAGCAGAGAGGTGTCGGGAGCGGGCGCGTGGGCGAGGTACCACCACAGATCGGCGCGACGGCGCAGCGCCTCGTCGCCCCGGAAGAGATCGCCCGTCGTGGCGTCCAGCGGCGCCTCGTAGTAGGCCGAGAGACCGGCCCCCGCGCCGTACACGCCGGGATGGTGCAGGGCGATCTTCAACGCGCAGTATCCGCCGGTGGAGTTGCCGACGATGCCCAGTCCGCCCGGATTCCCGGCGACCCGGTAGTGGCCGCGCAGCGCGCCGGGCAGATCGACGGCGAAGAACGACTCCGCCCGCGGCCCGCCGGGGACGTCCACGCACTTGGTGTCGCGGGGCGGCGCCACCGTCGGCCGCAGCATCACCAGGATCATCGGCGGCATCCGGTCCGCCCGGGCCAATTCCCGTGCCGTGCGCGGATAGTGGAGCTTGTCCACCAGCGCCGACGCCGTGCCCGGATAGCCGGTGAGCACCACGGCGGCGGGGAACACCCGGGTGCGGTGGCGCGGCTGGAAGTACTCCGGCGGCAGATAGACGTACGCGGGCGAGGCGATGCGGCTCGTCCGGCCCGCGATCTCCACCCGCTGGATCCGGCCCGCGGCGGCCGGACCCCCCGCCGCACCCGGGACGCGCTGCGAGCCCACCACCCGCAACGGGTCCCGCCCCGGCGTGTGGTCGACGACCACGCCCTGCTCCTTCTCCTGCCCGAACAGGTCCGCCCAGCTCGCGTAGAAGCCGAACGCCCGGTTGGCGGCCAGCCCCACCGCCGTGAACAGCACCAGCTGCGTGGCCAGCAGCAGTCCGGCCCGCCCGGTCATCGCGCCCCAGCCGCGCCGGGCCAGCCGCGGCCACAGCACGAGCGTCCCGGCGAACAGCAGCACCGCCGCCAGCACCGCCGCCGCCAGCACCGCGTCACTCGTCAGACCCATGAGTCGGTCACCTGCTCGCGCTCTCCGCCCGGCACCGCCCGCGAACAGACCTTCGCGAGAGGTTGTCCCGGGCTTTCCTCGGCCTTGGGAACGGCTTTGACGTGGGGAGTGAACCTCTCCCTCCGAGACACCGTCCTAGAGGGCGCAATGTCGCCGGATGCCCGAATCGGGCCCGGATCCAAGGTCTCTCGCAGAACTACGGGATGCGATGTCTGTCAGGACAGATGACGAAATGTCGGGTGGGGTTCCGGGTGGCCGGGCCGCCCCCGCACGCACCGGCCGGATCGGCCGGGCGCTGCGCGGCCCACGCCCCGAGGCCGTCCCCGTCCTCGTCGGCAGAGCCTGCGCCCTCGTGGGCCTGCTGGACATCGCCGCGGGCGTCTTCCCCCGCTTCCGGCACAGCCGGATGCACGCCCTCGCCGAGGTCCTGCCCGGCGCACTCGGCCCGTTCGCGGCCGCCCTGTCCCTCAGCACCGGCGTCCTGCTGCTCCTGCTCGCCCACGGGCTCAAGCGCGGCAAGCGCCGGGCCTGGCGAGCGGCCGTGGTGCTCCTCCCGGCCGGCGCGGTCGCCCAGTTCGCCTACCGGCACTCCGTCCTCGGCGTCCTCCTCTCCCTCGCCCTGCTGGCGCCGCTGCTGCGCCACCGCGACCAGTTCGACGCCCTGCCCGACCCCCGCAGCCGCTGGCGCGCCCTGGCCAACTTCGTCCTGATGGGCGCCGGTTCGCTGCTGCTGGGCCTGCTCGTCGTCAGCGTCCACCCCGGGCGCATGCTCGGCGACCCGAGCCTGGCCGACCGCATCACCCACGTCCTCTACGGCCTCGTCGGCTTCGAGGGACCCGTCGACTACCGGGGCGACACCTCCTGGACCGTCGCCTTCTCCCTCGGCGCGCTCGGCCTGATCACCGCCGTCACCACCATCTACCTGGCCTTCCGCCCCGAGCACCCGGCCGCGCAGCTCACCGAGCAGGACGAGGCACGCCTGCGCGCCCTGCTGGAACGCCACGGCCGCCGCGACTCCCTCGGCCACTTCGCGCTCCGCCGCGACAAGGCCGTGGTGTTCTCCCCCAGCGGCAAGGCGGCCGTCACCTACCGCGTGGTCTCCGGCGTGATGCTCGCCAGTGGCGACCCCATCGGGGACGTCGAGGCCTGGCCGGGCGCCATCGAACGCTTCATGGACGAGGCCAGGGCCCACTCCTGGACACCGGCCGTCATGGGCTGTTCCGAGACGGGCGGTGAGGTGTGGACCCGCGAGACCGGGCTCGACGCCCTCGAACTCGGCGACGAGGCGGTGGTGGACGTCATGGATTTCTCCCTGGCCGGCCGCGCGATGCGCAACGTGCGGCAGATGGTCAAACGCATCGAGCGCGCCGGTTACGAGACCCGGGTACGACGTGTCCGTGACCTCGGCGAAGCCGAGCTGGACCGCATCCGCCGCGCCGCCGACGACTGGCGCGGCACCGACACCGAGCGGGGCTTCTCCATGGCCCTCGGCCGTGTCGGTGACCCCGCCGACGGCGACTGCCTGATCGCCACCGCCCACAAGGCCGACGACCGGCCCGGCCCCCACGGCGACCTGAAGGCGGTCCTGCACTTCGTGCCCTGGGGCGCCGACGGCGCCTCCCTGGACCTCATGCGCCGCGACCGCTCCGCCGACCCCGGCATGAACGAACTGCTCATCGTGGCCGCCCTCCAGGCCGCGCCCCGCCTGGGCATCGCGCGGGTCTCCCTCAACTTCGCCATGTTCCGCTCCGCGCTCGCCCGCGGCGAGAAGATCGGCGCCGGGCCGGTCCTGCGCGTCTGGCGCGGCCTGCTCGTCTTCCTCTCCCGCTGGTTCCAGATCGAGTCCCTGTACAAGTTCAACGCCAAGTTCCAGCCGCGCTGGGAACCCCGCTTCGTCGTCTACCGGGCCTCCGCCGACCTGCCCCGCATCGGCCTCGCCGCCCTGCAGGCCGAGGGCTTCGTCAGCCTCGCCCTGCCCCTGCCGCGCTTCCTGCGCCGCCGGCGCCCGGTCGTCCGCCGCCCCTGCGCCCACGGCACGAGGACGGACCACCACGTCCGGGCGGCCTGACACCGCGACCCGCCCCCGGCACACCCCGGCCGGCCCGGTCCCGGCACACCCCGGCCTGCTCCCGGCGCACCGCGGCCCGGCCGGGCGCCCGCCCCGCCCGGGCCGCGGCACCGGGCCGCCCCCGCCTGGGCCTACGCTGAACATATGAGCAACCAGAGCGGACGCGGGCGCGTGGCGGGCCTACCGGATCGGGACCGCTGCGCGGTCATGGGAGTCGTGAACGTCACGCCCGACTCCTTCTCCGACGGCGGCCGCTTCTTCGACACCACGGCCGCCGTCAAACACGGCCTGGAACTGGTCGCCGAGGGCGCCGACCTGGTCGACGTCGGCGGCGAGTCCACCCGCCCCGGCGCGACCCGCGTGGACGAGGACGAGGAACTGCGCCGGGTGGTCCCCGTGGTCCGCGGGCTGGCCTCCGAAGGCGTCACCGTATCCGTCGACACCATGCGCGCCTCCGTCGCCGCCCGCGCCCTCGCCGCCGGCGCCGCCCTCGTCAACGACGTCAGCGGCGGCCTGGCCGACCCGCGCATGATCCCCGCCGTCGCCGACGCCGGCGCCCCCTTCGTCGTCATGCACTGGCGCGGCTTCCTGGAGGGCGGCAACGTCCGCGGCACCTACGCCGACGTCGTCACCGAGGTCGTCGACGAGCTGCACGCGCGCGTGGAGGCCGTCCTGGCCGGCGGCATCGGAGCCGACCGCGTCATCGTCGACCCGGGCCTCGGCTTCTCCAAGGACGCCGAGCACGACCTCGCCCTCCTCGCCCGCCTCGACCGGGTCCTCGGCCTCGGCCACCCCGTCCTCGTCGCCGCCAGCCGCAAACGCTTCCTCGGCCGCGTCCTGGCCGGCCCCGACGCGGCGCCCCCGCCCGCCCGCGAACGCGACGCCGCCACCGCCGCCGTCTCCGCCCTCGCCGCGCAGGCCGGCGCCTGGGCCGTCCGCGTGCACGAGGTGCGCGCCACCGCGGACGCCGTACGGGTCGCCCGCGCCATCGAGGGAGCCCGCACCGGCGCGGCAGGCGACCGGTGAGCGCCCCGCACACCGATGTCGAGCAGGTCGAGGCCGCCAACACGGCCTTCTACGAGGCACTGGAGCGCGGCGACTTCGAGGAGCTCGCCTCGCTCTGGCTCACCCCTGCCGACCTGGGCGTCGACGAGACCTACCACGACCCCGCCGACGCCGGCGTGGTCTCCTGCGTGCACCCCGGCTGGCCCGTGCTCACCGGCCGCGGCGAGGTCCTGCGCTCCTACGCCCTGATCATGGCGAACACCGACTACATCCAGTTCTTCCTCACCGACGTGCACGTCTCGGTCACCGGCGACACCGCCCTGGTCACCTGCACCGAGAACATCCTCAGCGGCGGCCCCGCCCCCGAGGGCGACGAGGAGCTGGGCCCGCTCGTCGGACAGCTCGTGGTCGCCACCAACGTGTACCGGCGCACGCCCCAGGGGTGGAAGCTCTGGGCGCACCACGCTTCCCCCGTCCTCGCCGAGAACGACGACGAGGAAGAGGACGACACCCCCGCCTGAGCGGGTACCTGCCCGGACGTGGTGGGAATCACCGCCCGGCGGACGCGGACCCCCGCCGGCCCGCGAGCCACCGGGCTGCCCAGGCAGGACACCGGGTGGCTCCCCCCGGGACGCGCCCCGGCCCGCGCCCCCGCGGCCCGGGCCCGCCCGGGCGCGCAGGTAGATTCGACCGAGGCCGGTGTGCCGCCCGCACACGGCACCGACCGGCCGGCACCGACGACTGCAGGAGTGATTCGCGTGGATCGTGTCGCGCTGCGCGGCTTGAGGGCCCGCGGGCACCACGGTGTGTTCCCCGAGGAACGCAGGGAGGGCCAGACCTTCGTCGTGGACCTCGTCCTCGGCCTGGACACCCGGCCGGCCGCGGCCGACGACGACCTGACCAAGACCGTGCACTACGGCATCGTGGCCGAGGAGGTCGTGGCCGTCGTCCAGGGCGAGCCCGTCGACCTCGTCGAGACGCTCGCCGAGCGCATCGCCCAGGTCTGCCTGCGGCACGAGGCGGTCCAGCAGGTCGAGGTCTGCGTCCACAAGCCGGACGCCCCGATCACGGTCCCCTTCGACGACGTGACCGTCACCATCACCCGGAGCCGAGCATGACCGCGCCCTTCATCAAGGGTCCCAGCGACCCGACCGTCCAGCCGGTACCCGCCTCCGTCGTCGACCGGGTCGACGCCGCCGACACGACCCTGTCCAACCCCAAACGGGCTGTGGTCGCCCTCGGCTCCAACCTCGGCAACCGCCTGGAGACCCTCCAGGGGGCCGTCGACGCCCTGGAGGACACCCCCGGCATCCGCGTCAAGGGCGTCTCCCCCGTCTACGAGACCGAGCCCTGGGGCGTGGACCCCGGCAGCCAGCCCGCTTACTTCAACGCCGTCGTGGTCCTCAAGACGACCCTGCCGCCCTCCTCCCTGCTGGAGCGCGCGCAGGCCGTCGAGGAGGCCTTCCACCGCGTCCGCGACGAGCGCTGGGGCCCGCGCACCCTCGACGTCGACATCGTCTCCTACGCCGACGTCGTCTCCGACGACCCGCGGCTCACCCTCCCCCACCCCCGGGCCCACGAACGCGCCTTCGTGCTGGCCCCCTGGCACGACCTCGACCCCGACGCGCAGCTCCCCGGCCACGGGCCCGTCGCCGGACTGCTGGACGCCGTCACCCGGGAGGGCGTGACACCGCGCGAGGACCTGGAACTCCGGCTGCCCGAGTAGCCGTTAAGGTCAAGACGGCCGGGAACCGGGCCGAACCGGGGGAATGCGAAGGGACACCGTGAAAGAGCTGCGCATCAGGTTGCTGGCCGGCGTGTTCGTCGTGGCCGGAGTCCTGTCCTGGGCGGGCGCCCGCCTGTGGAACTCGATCGGCACGCTCCCCAGCGTCCCCCTGGCCGCCCCCATCGTCCTGGCCCTGATCGCCGTGGTCCTGCTGGCCACGGCGCTCTCGCTGCGCGCCCGGCTGAAGGCCCAGCGCGAGCGGCGGCCCGACGCCAAGGGCGTCGACCCCATGATGGCCGCCCGCGCGGTCGTCTTCGGCCACGCCAGCGCCCTGGTCGCCGCCCTGGTCGCCGGCATGTACGGCGGCACGGGCGTCTTCCTCCTGGAGTCCCTGGACATCCCGGCCCGCCGCGACCAGGCCATCTACGCGGGCCTCTCGGTCCTCGCAGGCATCGGCGTCATAGCGGCCGCGATCTTCCTGGAGCGCGTCTGCAAACTCCCGGACGACGAGGACACCGAGAACACAGGCCCGGCCCCGACGATCTGACGCGGCCCGAGGCTCACCACGCCTGACGGACGAGATGCCCGTTGACCAGGAACCCCGGGTACGGGTGCAGGCGGTAGTCGTAGAGGGTGTACGGCTTGTTCGTCGTCACCCGCCGCCGTACCTCGTGCACCTGGGTCCATGTGGTCTCGCGGAGTTGCAGCGGGTGGTGCTCGGGCTTGAACGTCCCTCGGGAGGCCCAGCTGTCGGCCACGACCAGCTGTGCGGAAGGCCTGCCGGGGCGGGGCGTGAACCTCGCACCGACCACCTGGGCCAGCTCGGTGAGGAACGGCACGTTAGCGCTGACCAGCAGGCGACCGGACAAGGACGCCGACCGGTAGCCGTCGCCGTCGGTGTAGCCGTCGAGGAAGCCTTCGAAGGTCTCCATGTCCCGGAGCACGACCCGAGGGAAGTTCTGGCGCAGGTGATGGGCGTCGCCGCCGACGTACTGCCGGAGAAGGTCCGCCAGATACGAGGAGACGACCCGCACCCGGAAGCCGGGAACGTCCCGCCGGAGGTAGCCGGAGGGCCGTGTCACGGCTTCGAGTCGCGCCGGCAACCCGGTGGCCGCCGTCAGAGAGGCTGCGTACCGCGCGGCAAAGTCCTCGTCGTTCACGACCAGGGACACATAGTTACGGCCGACCGTCCCGTCGGAGCAGGTGGCCCCCACGAAGTAGCCGAGATCCCGCCCCGGCTCGATGGCAAGCCGCACCCTGCACAGCTTTCGCGCAGGCGTCCAGGCCAGAACCGTTCCCCCGGCGTCCCGGGCGTGGACCCACCCGTCCGGCGTGCCCAGCAACTGATCCGGAGCCACCGTGAACGTCAGGTGATCGGTCACCACCTCCACGACCTCGCGGGTGCGGACGCTCGTCACCTGCCGGACTGTCGTCGGGACGGTGCGGTCCCCGTCCAGAGACCACAGCCGGCCACCCGCCCGGACACTCCTCGCCTGCACCCGACCGCCGACAGCGTTCACCACCTGCTTGCTCGGCAGTCCAGACGGCACCGCGATCCCCCCTGGTCAGCGGTCCACCACGCTGACCAGGACCGTATCGGAACCCTCTGACAAGCGGGTCAGCGCGCCAGTATCAGGCTCATCGCCTCGGCGCGGGTGGTGGAGTCCCGCAGCTGCCCGCGGACCGCCGACGTCGTGGTCTTGGCGCCCGGCTTGCGGATACCGCGCACGGACATGCACATGTGCTCGGCCTCGATCACGACGATGGCGCCCCGTGCCTCGAGGATCTTCATCAGTGAGTCGGCGATCTGCGTGGTGAGTCGTTCCTGCACCTGCGGGCGCCGGGCGAACACCTCGACCAGACGCGCCAGCTTCGACAGACCGGTGATCTTGCCGGTCTCCGCCGGGATGTACCCGACGTGGGCCACGCCGTGGAACGGCAGCAGATGGTGCTCACAGAGGCTCACGATCTCGATGTCCTTGACCAGCACCATCTCGTCGTGGCCGAGGTCGAACGTCGTCGTCAGCACATCCTCGGGCTCCTGCCGAAGGCCGGCCAGCAGCTCACGGTACGCCCGCGCCACCCGCGCCGGCGTCTCCCTCAGGCCCTCGCGGTCCGGGTCCTCGCCGACCGCGATCAGCAGTTCCCGTACGGCGTTCTCGGCGCGCTTCTCGTCGAACTCGCCGATCCGGCCGTCGCCGTCCAGCGTCACGGGGTCGGTCATCTGGTGCCTCGTTCCTGTGTCCCAATGGCGGAAAGCCGCGCCCCCCAGGCTAAAACCTGGGGGGCGCGGCTTTCATTCCGGGGCCGGTGGGCGCCGGGAGGGCTGCGGTCAGCTCTCGGGGCGGACCTCCGGGGTCCGCTCGGGCGCCGGGGCGGGCTCCGCCGTGGTGCTCTTGGCGGTGCTGATCGCCGGCGTCGCGCCGTTCGCGCCGTTCGTCAGGGCCAGCTCCTTGGGGGAGAGGACCGGCGGACGGGTCGACGGCGTGCGGCGGGAGGAGCCGGTCCAGGCGGGCCGGGGCGGGCGCTTGACGATGGGGGCGAAGATCTCGGCGATCTCCTCCTTGCCCAGCGTCTCCTTCTCCAGCAGCTGCAGGACGAGGTTGTCGAGGACGTCGCGGTTCTCGACCAGGATCTCCCAGGCCTCGTTGTGCGCCGTCTCGATGAGCTTCTTGACCTCTTCGTCCACGAGCGCGGCGACCTCTTCCGAGTAGTCGCGCTGGTGGGACATCTCACGGCCGAGGAACGGCTCGGTGTTGTCACCGCCGAACTTGATCGCACCGAGGCGCTCGGTCATGCCGTACTGCGTGACCATCGCGCGGGCCAGACCGGTGGCCTTCTCGATGTCGTTGGCGGCACCCGTGGTCGGGTCGTGGAAGACGAGCTCCTCGGCCGCGCGGCCGCCCAGCATGTAGGCGAGCTGGTCGAGCATCTCGTTGCGCGTGGTCGAGTACTTGTCCTCGTCCGGCAGCACCATCGTGTAGCCGAGGGCCCGGCCGCGGGACAGGATCGTGATCTTGTGGACCGGGTCGGAGTTCGGGGAGGCCGCCGCGACCAGGGCGTGTCCGCCCTCGTGGTACGCGGTGATCTTCTTCTCCTTGTCCGACATGATCCGGGTCCGCTTCTGCGGGCCCGCGACCACGCGGTCGATCGCCTCGTCGAGCATGTGGTTGTCGATCAGCTTCTGGTCGCTGCGGGCCGTCAGCAGGGCGGCCTCGTTCAGCACGTTGGCCAGATCGGCACCCGTCATGCCGGGCGTGCGGCGGGCGACGGCCGACAGGTCGACGTCCGGCGCGACCGGCTTGCCCTTCTGGTGGACCTTGAGGATCTCCAGACGGCCCTGCATGTCCGGGCGGTCGACGGCGATCTGCCGGTCGAAGCGGCCGGGGCGCAGCAGCGCCGGGTCGAGGATGTCGGGCCGGTTCGTCGCGGCGATGAGGATCACGCCGCCCTTGACGTCGAAGCCGTCCATCTCGACGAGGAGCTGGTTCAGGGTCTGCTCGCGCTCGTCGTGACCGCCGCCGAGGCCGGCGCCGCGGTGGCGGCCGACCGCGTCGATCTCGTCGACGAAGACGATCGCCGGGGCGTTCGCCTTGGCCTGCTCGAACAGGTCGCGCACCCGGGAGGCACCGACACCGACGAACATCTCGACGAAGTCGGAACCGGAGATCGAGTAGAACGGAACGCCGGCCTCGCCCGCGACGGCACGCGCGAGCAGGGTCTTGCCGGTGCCGGGAGGCCCGTAGAGCAGGACGCCCTTGGGGATCTTGGCGCCGACGGCCTGGAACTTGGCCGGCTCCTGGAGGAACTCCTTGATCTCGTGGAGCTCCTCGACGGCCTCGTCGGACCCGGCGACGTCGGAGAAGGTCGTCTTCGGCGTGTCCTTGGTGATGAGCTTCGCCTTGGACTTCCCGAAGTTCATGACCCGGGAGCCGCCGCCCTGCATCTGGTTCATCAGGAACAGGAAGACGACGACGATGAGGACGAAGGGCAGGAGCGAGAGCAGGATCCCGACGATCGGGTTCTGCTTGGACGGCGAGACCGTGTAGCCGTCGGGGATCTGCTTGTCCTGGTACTTGTTCTGCAGCGTGTTGGCGATGCCCACGCCCTGGTCGCCGATGTAGCTCGCCTGGATCTTCGAGCTGCCGTCGACCTTCACGCCGTCCTTGAGCGAGACCTTGATGATCTGCTCGTCACCGGTGGTCAGCTTGGCCGACTCCACCTTGTTCTGATTGATCGCCTGGACGACCTCGCCGGTGTCCACCGTCTTGTAGCCGCCGGACGAGCCGACGACCTGCATCAACACGACCACGGCGAGGACGGCCAGCACGATCCACATGACCGGCCCACGGAAGTATCGCTTCACGTCCATCCATACGGAGCGGTGCCGCCCCGTCCCTCCTGCCATAGTGAGTTTGATAAAAGACTGTTCTTCGGACGGTACCCCAGCATTGTCACCTGAAGCTGCGCGGTGCGGCTGGCGATCCGTCCACGCCTGCTCCAACGGCGGGAAGCCCGCCGGGGTTCCCGATCACCGTCACGGCACCCCGGCCGGGTGTTCAGCCGCCGTACACGTGGGGCGCGAGCGTACCGACGAACGGGAGGTTGCGGTACTTCTCGGCGTAGTCGAGGCCGTAGCCCACGACGAACTCGTTGGGGATGTCGAAGCCGACCCATTCCACGTCGATGGCCACCTTCGCCGCCTCGGGCTTGCGCAGCAGCGTGCACACCTTGAGGGAGGCGGGCTCGCGCGAGCCGAGGTTGGAGAGCAGCCACGACAGGGTCAGACCGGAGTCGATGATGTCCTCGACGATCAGGACGTGCTTGCCCTTGATGTCGGTGTCGAGGTCCTTGAGGATCCGCACCACACCGGAGGACTGGGTGCCCGCCCCGTACGAGGATACGGCCATCCAGTCCATGGTGACGGGGGTGGACAGCGCCCGCGCGAGGTCGGCCATGACCATCACCGCGCCCTTGAGGACGCCGACGATCAGCAGGTCCTTGCCCTCGTACTCCGCGTCGATCTTCTCGGCCAGCTCGGCCAGCTTGGCGTCGATCTGTTCCTTGGTGATGAGCACCTTCTCGAGGTCGGCACCCATGTCTTTCGCGTCCACCCGCATCACTTTCGGTCGTCCCACCGGCTGAGCGGTCCTCTCCTCCGCGAGTGCGGAGGAGCGGTGCTTCAGCCTTGCCGAATCACCAGTCTGCCACCCTGCCGCCGGGCCACGACCTTGCCGGGGAGGTTGATGGCTCCCTGACCCCGCCAGCCGGTGATCAGCCGGTCGACTTCCTCGATGTGGCGGGCGAACAGCGATCCGGCCGGTGCCCCGGCCGCGACGGCGGCCCGGCGCAGGACGCGGCGGCGCACGGCGGGCGGCAGGGCGTAGAGCTTGGCGCACTCCAGCTGCCCCGTGGCGTCGCGCACGGTGGACTCGACCTGGGAGGCCCAGGAGTCCAGGGCGTCGGCGTCGTCACGGGAGAGCTGGGCCGTCCGGGCGAGTGCCTCGACGACGCCCTTGCCGAGGGCCTTCTCCAGGGCCGGCAGGCCTTCGTGGCGCAGCCGGGAGCGGGTGTAGGCCGGGTCGGCGTTGTGGGGGTCGTCCCAGACGGGCAGGGACTGGACCATGCACGCCTTGCGGGCGGTCTGCCGGTCGAGCTCCAGGAAGGGGCGCCGGTAACGGCCGCCGGCCCCCGAGACCGCGGCCATTCCGGACAGGGAGCGGGTGCCGGAGCCGCGGGCGAGGCCGAGCAGGACGGTCTCGGCCTGGTCGTCGCGGGTGTGCCCGAGCAGGACGGCGGCGGCGCCGTGGCGTTCGGCCGCGGTGTCGAGGGCGGCGTAGCGGGCGTCGCGGGCGGCGGCCTCGGGCCCGCCGGCGCGGCCGACGCTGACGGCGACGGAGTCGACGGGGTCGAGGCCGAGTTCGCGCAGGCGCTGGACGACCTCCGCGGCGCGCACGTCGGAGCCGGTCTGGAGGCCGTGGTCGACGGTGATGCCGCCGGCCCTGATGCCGAGCTTGGGGGACTCGAAGGCGAGGGCGGAGGCGAGGGCCATGGAGTCGGCGCCGCCGGAGCACGCCACGAGCACGAGCGGCCGGGGCGGCCGGTCGTGCGGGGAGGCGTGCGGGACCGCGGCAGGGGCGCGGTGCACTTCGGTGAGGAGGTCGTGGAGGACGCGGCGGACCGCCAGGCGTATCGCCGCGACCGCAGGATGGGGACCCATGTCCGGTTCCCTTCATGAAGTTTTCGGGGGGTGAGCCCGCGTGTCGGTCACGCAGAGTGTGTAGATGGTGACAGAAGCGGGCCGTTCCCCGAGCATTGCACGCCTACCCCTGGCTCACGGTCCCTCGGACGGGTGATTGGTGGGGCGTTCGCCTGCCGTCGGCGGGCTCTCCTTCACGACCTGGACGTCCCGTTCACTACTCGGCCTTGCGGTGCACCCGCGTGACCCAGTCCGCCGGTTTGGCGATCTCCGCCTTGGTGGGGAGGGTGTTGGGCGAGGTCCACACGCGGTTGAAGCCGTCCATGCCGACCTCGTCGACGACGGCCCGCACGAACCGCTCGCCGTCGCGGTACTGGCGGAGCTTGGCGTCCAGGCCGAGCAGCTTGCGCAGGGCGAGGTCGAGGCGGGAGGCGCCCTTGGCGCGGCGCTGCTGGAACTTCTCCCGGATCTCGCCGACGGAGGGGACCACGGACGGGCCGACGCCGTCCATCACGAAGTCCGCGTGCCCCTCCAGCAGGGACATCACGGCCGTGAGGCGGCCGAGGATCTCGCGCTGGGCGGGGGTCTGCACGATCTCCACCAGGGAGCGGCCGCCGTCGTCCTCCTCGGCCTCGGGGCGGCCCCCGGCGAGGCTCTGCGCGGCCTCGCGGACCCGTTCCAGGACGGTCATGGGGTCGACGTCGGTCTCCGCGAGGAACGCCTGGACCTCGCCCTCGAGGTGGTCGCGCAGCCAGGGCACGGCGGTGAACTGCGTGCGGTGGGTCTCCTCGTGCAGGCACACCCAGAGCCGGAAGTCGTGCGGGTCGACGTCGAGTTCGCGCTCGACGTGGACGATGTTCGGGGCGACGAGCAGGAGCCGGCCGCCGCCGCTGCCGCCGGGGAGTTCGCGGGACGCGGGGGCGAAGGTCTCGTACTGGCCGAGGACGCGGGAGGCCAGGAAGGACAGCAGCATGCCGAGTTCGACGCCGGTGACCTTGCCGCCGACGGCGCCCATGACCGCGCTGCCCGTGCTGCTGCCGCGCCGCTCCTGCATCTTGTCCAGCAGGGGCCTGAGGATCTCCCGGAAGCCGGCGACGTTCGCGCGCACCCAGCCCGGCCGGTCGACGACGAGGACGGGGGTGTCGTGCCCCTCCTCGGTGCCGAGCCGGGTGAAGCCGCGGACGTGTTCCTCCGAGGCCTTGGCGTGCCGGCGCAGCTCCGCGACGACGGCCCTCGCCTCGTCGCGGCTCACCTCGGGGCCCGGCCGTACGAGCCGGGTCGCGGTCGCCACCGCGAGATTCCAGTCGACCATGCCGGTTGAAGCACCACCGATGCTCGTCATGCGTCAACCGTACGTGAGCGCCGCCCGGTGGGGCAGGGCGGCGAGGGGCGGCCGCTCCCGGGAGGCGGCGTCACCCGCCCGCCCGGGGCCCGTCCCGTCACCCGCAGCCGCAGTCCGCGAGGGCGCTGGCCACCCGGTCGAGGGCCTTCTGGGTCACCGCCGGCTCGATGCCCTCCGTGCCCGTGGTCATGAAGGCGAAGGCCAGCAGGCGGCCCTCCTCGTCGACCAGGGTGCCCGCGAGGGCGTTGACGCCGCTCAGGGTGCCCGTCTTGGCGCGGACCACGCCGGACGCCCCGTCCCTGTAGCGGGAGGTCAGGGTGCCGGTGAAGCCGGCGACGGGCAGGCCGGTGAGGGCGGGGCGGAGTTCGGGGTGGGACGGGTCGGCCGCCTTGGCGAGCAGCGCGGTGAGCAGGCCGGGCGTGAGGCGGTCGGCGCGGTCGAGGCCGCTGCCGTCCTTGAAGGCCGCGCCCTTCACGGGCAGGCCGAGTGCGCGCAGCCGGGCGCTGATCGCCTTGTCGGCGCCGGCGAAGTCGGCCGGGTGGCCGGTGGCGATCGCGGTCTGGCGGGCCAGGGCCTCGGCGAGGTCGTTGTCGCTGTGGGTGAGCATGCGCTCGACGAGGGCCGACAGCGGCGGCGAGGAGACCTTGGCGAGCGTCTTGGCGCGGGTGGTGGCCTTGGAGAGGCCGGGGGCGGTGGTCTTGACGCCGTAGGACTTCAGGAAGTCGCCGAACCGGCGGGCCGCGTCGGCGGCCGGGTCCGGCACCCGCTCGATCGGGCCGCTCGTCGAGTCGTCGGGGCGGCCCTCGTCGGCCATCAGCGGGGTGACCCGGGCGAGGTTGTCGTTCTTGCCGATCGGGTGCCGGTCGGTGCCGGTGTAGAGGGTGGTGTCGTAGGAGAGGGTGACCTCGCGGATGCCGCGGTCGGCGAGGGCCGCGGCGGCGTTCTGGGCGAGGTCGCGCAGGCTGGCCTGGCCCTGGGCCTTCTCGCGGGCGGTGAGGGTGGGGTCGCCGCCGCCGACGAGGACTACTTCTTTCGTGTCGGGTTCCAGCGCGGCGCGGGTGGTGAGCCGGTGGTCGGGGCCCATGGCGGACAGCGCGGCGACGGCCGTGGCGATCTTCGTCGTGGAGGCGGGGGTGGACGCGGCGTCGGGGTTCTTGCCGAACAGGCGCCTGCCGGTGGTGACGTCGACGACGGCCGCGGCGGGCCGGGGGCCGAGCGCCGGGTCCGCGAGGAGGGGTGTGAGGGCGTCGGCGAGGGCCTTGCCGTCCGGGCCGGACCGTACGGTGCTCACGCCGCCGAGACCGGTCAGCACCGGACCGGCGCTGGGAGCGGGGCGGGGGCGGCCGGGCGCGCCGGCGGCGCTGCCGTGATCTGCGCCACCCGGGCGGTGCAGGGCCACGGCCCGGTGCCGCTCCGCCGTACGCTGACCCGAGGAGTCCCAGGGACCTGCGGCGGTCACCACCCCGGCTGCCAGGGCGAGCCCGGCGGTCGCGGCCCCCGCGGTGTAGCCCCAGGTCTTCGGCCGCACGACCTGCGGTTCTCCGGCTCCGCGGAGCCGGGCGAGCCGTGGTCGCACGGTCGCAGCGGCCCGGGCCAGGCGTGGTCGTACGGCGGCCGCGATCCGCACCACGTGCGGTCCCGCGGCCCGCCAAGGCCTCAGCTCTGGCACGACCACCAGCCCCTTTCGCGATCACACACCTGCGTGAGGGACACTTAATCACCAGAACTATGTGTTGATCATGGAGGAGCCACCGGTGGAGTTCGACGTCACGATCGAGATTCCGAAGGGTTCGCGGAACAAGTACGAGGTGGACCACGAGACCGGTCGTATCCGCCTGGACCGCCGCCTCTTCACCTCGACCAGCTACCCGGCCGACTACGGCTTCGTCGAGAACACGCTCGGCGAGGACGGCGACCCGCTGGACGCGCTGGTCATCCTGGACGAGCCGACGTTCCCCGGCTGCCTCATCCAGTGCCGCGCGATCGGCATGTTCCGCATGACCGACGAGGCCGGCGGCGACGACAAGCTGCTGTGCGTCCCGGCGCACGACCCGCGTGTGGAGCACCTGCGGGACATCCACCACGTGTCGGAGTTCGACCGCCTGGAGATCCAGCACTTCTTCGAGGTCTACAAGGACCTGGAGCCGGGCAAGTCGGTCGAGGGCGCCAACTGGGTGGGCCGTACGGACGCCGAGGCGGAGATCGAGCGGTCCTACAAGCGCTTCAAGGAGTCGGGCGGTCACTGAACCTCCCGCTGATGCCCACGGGCCGCACGCCTGCGCGTGCGGCCCGTCGGCCTGTATGTGCGCATACTGAGGCCAGGGGGTACTGAGGCTGACGTGTCGTACAGGGAGCGCCAGGCAGTGACGGACGCGGAGGACCGCAAGCCGACGTCGGACGAGGCGAGGAGTGCCTTCCAGCCTCCTGCCCAGACGGTCGTCGACGGGGACATGTCGACGACGTCGGAGTTCGCGATCCCCGACGGGCTGGCCGTTCCCAGAGCGACGGTCTCGGAGTCCGAGACCACCTCCGAGTTCTCCGTGCCGGACGGGCTGGACGTGCAGCCGGCGCACCCCGCGGAGCACGAGGGCTCGGCGTTCACCCCGCCGAGCACCTACAGCAGCAAGCACGCGCCCACGGCCTTCACCCCGCCCAACGGCATCCCCCAGGTCAGCCTGACCAAGGACGTGCCGTGGCAGGACCGGATGCGCACGATGCTGCGCATGCCGGTGGCGGAGCGGCCCGCGCCGGAGACCGCGCACCGCGGCGGCGACGAGAGCGGGCCGGCGGTGCCGCGCGTGCTCGACCTGACGCTGCGTATCGGCGAGTTGCTGCTGGCGGGCGGTGAGGGCGCCGAGGACGTGGAGGCGGCGATGTTCGCCGTCTGCCGGTCCTACGGGCTGGACCGCTGCGAGCCCAACGTGACGTTCACGCTGCTGGCGATCTCCTACCAGCCGTCCCTGGTCGACGACCCGGTCACGGCGTCGCGGACCGTGCGCCGCCGGGGCACCGACTACACCCGGCTGGCGGCCGTGTACCAGCTGGTGGACGACCTCAGCGACGACGAGACGGCGGTCTCGCTGGAGGAGGCCTACCGGCGGCTCGCGGAGATCCGCCGCAACCGGCACCCGTATCCCGGCTGGGCCCTGACCGGGGCGAGCGGTCTGCTGGCGGGCGCGGCCTCCGTCCTGGTGGGCGGTGACGTGATCGTGTTCGTCGCGGCGGCGCTGGGCGCGATGCTGGGCGACCGGCTGGCGTGGCTGTGCGCGGGGCGCGGGCTGCCGGAGTTCTACCAGTTCACGGTCGCGGCGATGCCGCCGGCCGCGATCGGGGTCGCGCTGACGCTCGGTCATGTCGACGTGAAGGCCTCGGCGGTGATCACCGGTGGGCTGTTCGCGCTGCTGCCCGGGCGGGCCCTGGTGGCGGGTGTGCAGGACGGCCTGACCGGTTTCTACATCACGGCCTCCGCCCGTCTGCTGGAGGTCCTGTACTTCTTCGTGGGCATCGTCGCCGGGGTGCTGCTGGTGCTGTACTTCGGCGTGCAGCTCGGGGCGCGGCTCAACCCGGACCAGGCGCTCGGCGCCTCCGACGACCCGGTCATGATGATCGCCGCGTCGATGCTGCTGTCGCTGGCGTTCGCGGTGCTGCTCCAGCAGGAGCGCTCCACCGTGGTCTGGGTGACGCTGAACGGGGGTGTCGCCTGGGTCGTGTACGGCGCGATGCACTACGTCGGGGACATCTCACCGGTGGCGTCCACGGCCGCGGCCGCGGGGCTGGTGGGGCTGTTCGGGCAGTTGCTGTCCCGCTACCGGTTCGCGTCGGCCCTGCCGTACACGACTGCCGCGATCGGGCCGCTGCTGCCCGGTTCCGCCACGTACTTCGGGCTGCTGGCGATCGCGCAGAGCGAGGTGGACGCGGGGCTGGTGTCGCTGTCGAAGGCGGTGGCCCTGGCCATGGCCATCGCCATCGGCGTCAATCTGGGGTCCGAGATCTCGCGGATGTTCCTGCGGATCGGGTCGGCGGAGAAGCGGCGCGCGGCCAAGCGCACCAGGGGGTTCTAGCTCCGGGCGCCCACCGGCTCCCGGCCGGGACTCCGGCGGCCGCCGGAGTCCCGCGGCCGCTCAGTAGCCGTTGCCGTACGGGTCCTGCTGCCCGCCGCCCTGCCGGCTGCCGTACGGCTGCTGGGTGCCGTACGGCTGCTGGGTTCCGTAGGGCTGCTGCGTGCCGTAGGGCTGCTGGGTCCCGTACGGCTGCTGGGCGCCGTAGCCCGGGTTCGGGGCCTGCGGGTACTGGCCCTGGTACTGCTGGTCCTGATGGCCGTTCCGGTCGCCGTGGGGGGGCTGCTGCTGCGGGTGGCGGTGGGGCGGCCGGTCGTCGGGCGTGATGCGGCGCAGCTGGGTCGTCGCGTCGTCCATGGCCGGGGGCTGCTGGTGCCGCTCCTGGGGGGCCTGCGCCGCGGCGCGCTTCTTCTTCGAGCGCTCGCGCAGGTACTCGATGATGATCGGGACGAGGGAGAGCAGCACGATCAGGACGAGGATCGACTCGACGTTCTTCTTGATGAAGCCGATCTGGCCCAGCCAGAACCCCGCGAGGGTCACGCCGGTGCCCCAGGCGATGCCGCCGACGACGTTGTACGTCAGGAACGTGCGGTACTTCATGCGGCCGGCGCCGGCGACGATGGGCGCGAACGTGCGCACGATGGGCACGAAGCGGGCCAGGACGATCGCCTTGGGCCCGAACTTCTCCATGAACTCGTGGGCCTTGTCCAGGTTCTCCTGCTTGAAGAGCTTGGAGTTGGGCCGGCTGAACAGCTTCGGCCCGAGGAACTTGCCGATCATGTAGCCCACTTGGTCGCCGAGGACGGCGGCGAGCACGATCAGGGTGCAGACCAGCCACAGCGGCTGGCTGATGTACGTGCCCTCGGCGACGAAGAGACCCGCCGTGAACAGCAGGGAGTCGCCCGGCAGGAACGCGAAGAGGCCGGACTCCGCGAAGACGATGAGCAGGATGCCGGGCAGGCTGAACGTGGAGATCAGGTGCTCCGGGCTGAGCCACTCGGGGCCGAGCGCAAGCGTGGTCACGGGGATGTGGCTCCTGCTGCTGTGGGGTACGGGCTGGGGCTGACTGCCTCAACGTATCAACGCAGCCGTCACGACCCAGGTTCCATGGGGGTTATCAGGATGCACTGTGGCCCGTCCCGGGCAAAGCTGTGGACATGGGCATCGACGAATACGGCGGTGGACAGGGCCCCCAGCCCGACGTCCTCGTCGTCACCACGAACGACGTACCCGGCTACCGCGTGCAGGAGGTGCTCGGGGAGGTCTTCGGCCTCACCGTGCGCTCCCGGCACATCGGCAGCCAGATCGGCGCCGGGCTGAAGTCGATGGTCGGCGGCGAGCTGCGCGGCCTGACCAAGACGCTCGTGCAGACCCGCAACCAGGCCATGGAACGGCTCGTGGAGCAGGCACGCGCGCGTGGGGCCAACGGCGTGCTCGCGTTCCGCTTCGACGTGACCGAGGCGGCGGACGTCGGCACGGAGGTCTGCGCCTACGGCACGGCGGTGGTCCTGGCCCGGGAGTGAGCCACCCCCGGGCCGGGGATCAGCCGGTGTGCCGGTCCGCGTTCGCGGCGATGGCCTCCTTGAGGTGCGCGGCGAGGCCGGGGCGGATCGCGTCGTAGAACGCGGTGAAGCGCTCGTCGGCGACGTACATCTCGCCCAGGCAGCGGTGCAGCTCGTGGGAGCACGCGTAGAACCACGTGCAGATGTGCTGCCGGTGCTCCTCGGCGAGGTCCATGGCCGCCTCACCGGTGGGGGCCCCGCCGGCCGCGACCAGGGCGGCGTAGCGTTCGCCCCAGTCGGCGGCGTCGGCCTGGATGCGCGTCCAGTCGTCCTTGGTGTAGCGGGCGACGCGGCGCTGCGACTCGGCGTACTCCGTCGTGCCGCCCCAGCGCCGGCGCACCTCCTCGTCGTACTGCTCGGGGTCGTGGTCCCCGAAGACCTCGAACTTCTCCTCGGGCGTGAGGTCGATTCCCATCGTGCGTGCCTCCATGGCGTGCTCCACGGCCGCCGCCATCTTGCGCAGCTTCTCGATCCGGGCGGTCAGCAGGTCGTGCTGCCGGCGCAGGTGTGCGCGCGGGTCTGCTTTTCCGGTGGCCTGATCGTCGAGCAGGGCGGCGACCTCGTCGAGCGGGAAGCCGAGCTCCCGGTAGAACAGGATCTGCTGCAGCCGGTCGAGGTCGGCGTCGCCGTAGCGCCGGTGACCCGCGTGGCTGCGTTCGCTCGGGACGAGCAGGCCGATGTCGTCGTAGTGGTGCAGCGTGCGCACCGTGACGCCGGCGAAGCCCGCGACCTGTCCCACGGAGTAGCTCACTTCCGCTCCCTTCTTCTTCCGTGCTCCACGGTCGGGCCTCACGCGACGTGAGGTGCAAGCGTGTTTCATGTTTGTCCGGGTTGATCCGTTTATCGTGTGCCCGTGGTCCAGGACACCGAGCCGCAGGCGCCCTCCGTCACCCCGGCGACCCCCGCTCGCGCCCTGCTGCCGTCGATCGTGCCCGCCGTGGCCGTCGGTGTCCTGTCCAGCCTGGTGCTCGTGGGGGTGGAGGTCGCCGCCGAGCACCTCGAGGACGTGCTCTGGGGGCCCTTGCCGGACGCGCTCGGCATCGGCCGGTACTCGGTCGCGTGGATGTTCGTGATGCTCGTCGCGACGGGGGTCGCGGTCGGGCTCGTGGTGTGGCGGATGCCCGGGCACGCGGGCCCCGACCCGGCCACCGTGGGGCTGGACGCCCCGGTCCTGCCGCCCGTGGTGCTGCCGGGACTGGTGCTGGCGACCGCGCTGATGCTGGCCGGCGGGCCGAGCCTCGGCCCGGAGAACCCGATCATCGCCGTCAACGTGGGCCTGGCGGTGTGGCTGGGCGGCCGGGCCGTGCCGCGGGCGCCGGGCCGGATCTGGCCGGCGCTGGCCGAGGCGGCGACCATCGGCGCGCTGTTCGGCACGCCCGTGGCCGCCGCCCTGGTGATCTCCGAGGTGCTGGCCGGGCAGAAGACGCGCGGCCTGCTCTGGGACAACCTGTTCGCGCCGCTGACCGCCGCCGCGGCCGGCTCCCTGACCGTCTCCCTCATCGACCGCCCGAGCTTCGATCTCGGCCTGCCGCCCCTCGGGCGCCCCGGCTGGGCCGATCTGGCGGCGGCTGTCGTGGTCGCCTCGGCCGGCGCGCTGCTCACCCTCTGCGCCGTTTACGCGTTCCCCCACGTCCACGTGGCCTTCCGCCGGCTGCGGCACCCGATGCTCATGCTCCCGGCGGGCGGGGCCGTGCTCGGCGCCCTGGCGGCGCTCGGCGGCCATCTGACGCTGTTCAAGGGGCTCGACGAGATCGCCGTGCTGGCGCGGGACCCCGGAGCCCGCGGTGCCGGGGAGTACGCCGTCCTGACGGTCGTGAAGCTGGCCGCGCTGCTCGTCGCCGCCTCCTGCGGCTTCCGCGGCGGGCGCATCTTCCCGGCCGTGTTCGTCGGCACCGCCCTCGGCCTGGGCGCCCACGCCCTCGTCGACGGGGTGCACCCCTCGGTCGGGGTGTCCGCCGCGGTGCTCGGCGTGCTGCTGGCGATCACCCGGCAGGGCTGGGTCAGCCTCTTCGTCGCCGCGGTGCTGGTCGCCTCCCCGTCGATCCTCCCCCTGCTGTGCATCGCCTCCCTGCCGGCCTGGCTGCTGGTCACGGGCCGGCCGCAGATGCAGCTGCGCGAGGACGGCTCCCCGGTCCGCTGAAGCTCCCGACACCCCCATCCCCGTCGCCACCCAGCCCTTGGAGGCACCCGTGCCGCTCCACGAAGGTCCCCGCCGCTCCGGCGAGCACCGCATGTCCGTGAACCCGTTCTACGGCCCCGCCAACCCGGTCGGCGACATGGCCGAGGCGCCGCCCACGCACCGGCTCCCGGACCAGCCGATGGCCCCGGCGACCGCCCACCAGCTGGTGCGCGACGAGCTGATGCTCGACGGCAACGCGCGGCTGAACCTCGCCACCTTCGTCACCACCTGGATGGAGCCGGAGGCCGGGCTGCTGATGGCGGAGTGCCGGGACAAGAACATGATCGACAAGGACGAGTACCCGCGCACGGCCGAGCTGGAGCGGCGCTGCGTGGCGATGCTCGCCGACCTGTGGAACGCGCCCGACCCGGCCGCCGCGGTGGGCTGCTCCACGACCGGGTCGAGCGAGGCCTGCATGCTCGCCGGCATGGCCCTGAAGCGGCGCTGGGCCCAGCGCAACGCCGACCGCTACCCGGGGGCCCGGCCCAATCTGGTGATGGGCGTGAACGTGCAGGTCTGCTGGGAGAAGTTCTGCAACTTCTGGGAGGTGGAGGCGCGGCTGGTCCCCATGGAGGGCGAGCGCTACCACCTGGATCCGCAGGCGGCGGCCGAGCTGTGCGACGAGAACACCATCGGGGTCGTGGGCATCCTCGGCTCCACCTTCGACGGGTCCTACGAGCCGGTCGCCGACCTGTGCGCCGCGCTGGACGCCCTTCAGGAGCGCACCGGGCTCGACGTCCCCGTGCACGTCGACGGGGCGTCCGGCGCGATGGTCGCGCCCTTCCTCGACGAGGACCTGGTGTGGGACTTCCGGCTGCCGCGGGTGGCGTCGATCAACACCTCGGGGCACAAGTACGGCCTGGTCTACCCGGGCGTCGGCTGGGCGCTGTGGCGGGACGCCGAGGCGCTGCCGGAGGAGCTGGTGTTCCGGGTGAACTACCTGGGCGGTGACATGCCGACGTTCGCGCTGAACTTCTCGCGGCCGGGCGCCCAGGTCGTGGCGCAGTACTACACGTTCCTGCGGCTGGGCCGGGACGGCTACCGGGCCGTGCAGCAGGCCGCGCGGGACGTGGCCACCGCGCTGGCCGCCCGGATCGAGGCACTCGGCGACTTCCGGCTGCTGACCCGGGGCGACCAGTTGCCCGTGTTCGCCTTCACGACCGCGCCGGACGTGACGGCGTACGACGTGTTCGACGTGTCGCGGCGGTTGCGCGAGCACGGCTGGCTGGTGCCCGCCTACACCTTCCCGGAGAACCGTCAGGACCTGTCCGTGCTGCGGGTGGTGTGCCGCAACGGGTTCTCCGCCGACCTCGCCGACCTGCTCGCGCAGGACCTGGAGCGGCTGCTGCCGGACCTGCGCCGGCAGCCGCACCCCCTGACCCGGGACAGGGGCGCGGCGACCAGCTTCCACCACTAGGGCCCGGCGTCCGGAGCGTCCCGGACGCCGGTGCTCACCGGCTCAGCCGTGCGAACCTGCGCACCGCCAGCGGGAAGAACACCGCCAGCAGGGCCAGGGGCCAGGCGACCGCCGCCCAGACGTGCCCGGACTCCGTGCCGGGGACGCCGAAGAGGTCCCGTACGGCCGTGGCCGTGTGGGACATCGGGTTCCACTCGACGACCGTGCCCAGCCAGCCGGGCATGGAGCCGGGCGCGGCCAGGGCGTTGGACAGGAAGCCGACCGGCCAGACCAGGATCTGCACGGCCTGCACCATCTCCGGCCGGCCGGCCACCAGGGCGAGGTGGATGCCGATCCACAGCATGGCGAAGCGGAACAGCAGCAGCAGGCCCAGGGCGGCGAGGAGGGCCGTCGGACCGCCGCCGGACCGCCAGCCGAGGGCCACGCCCACGCCGATCAGCACCAGCAGGGCCAGCGCCGACTGGAGCATGTCGGCGGCCGACCGGCCCACCAGCACCGCGCCGTCGGCCATCGGCATCGACCGGAACCGGTCGATCACGCCCTTGTTCAGGTCCTGCGTGACGGCGAGCATCGTGCCCTCCAGGCCGAAGGCCATGGTGAGCGCGAGCATGCCGGGGATCAGGTAGTCGCGGTACTCGCCGCTCACGCCCCGCCCGCCACCGACCAGGTAGCCGAACATGAGCAGGAGCATCACCGGGAAGACCAGGTTGACGGCCAGCTGGACGGGCTGCCGCTGCCAGCGGGCGAGCTCCCGGCGGGTCATGGTCCAGGAGTCGGTCAGGGCGTGCGCGGTCACGCGGCCTCCTTCACTCGGTGGTCGTCCCCGGTCAAGTGCAGGAACACCTCGTCCAGCGTCGGGCGGCGCAGGGCGACGTCCTCCGCCTCGATCCCGGCCTCCCGCAGGGCCCGGACGACGCCGGCCAGGGCCTCCATGCGGTCGGCGACCGGGGCGCTCAGCAGACGGCGGTCGGGGTCGACGGACACGTCGGCGAGGGGCAGCAGGGTGACGGCAGCGCCCAGTTGGCCCGCGTCCCGGAGCACCACGTCGATGCGGTCGCCGCCGGTCTCGGCCTTCAGCTCGTCGGCCGTGCCCTCGGCGATGACCCGTCCGCCGGCGACCACGCTGATCCGGTCGGCGAGCTGATCGGCCTCCTCCAGGTACTGGGTGGTGAGCAGCACCGTCGTCCCGCCGCCGACCAGGGCGCGGACGGACTCCCACACCTCGGCCCGCCCGCGCGGGTCGAGCCCGGTGGTCGGCTCGTCCAGGAACAGCACCTCCGGTTCGGTGATCAGGGACGCGGCCAGGTCGAGCCGGCGCCGCATGCCCCCGCTGTACTGGCGCACCGGCTTGCGGCCGGTGCCGGCCAGGCCGAAGCGCTCCAGCAGTTCACCGGCCCGCGCGCGGGCCCCCCGGGCGCCCAGGTGGTGCAGCCGGCCGAACAGCTCCAGGTTCTGCCGGCCGCCGAGCTCCTCGTCGAGCGCGGCGTTCTGCCCGAGCAGGCCGATGCGCAGCCGGACGGCGTACGCCTCGCGGACCGCGTCGTGGCCGGCCACCACGACCCGGCCCGCGTCCGGCCGCAGCAGCGTGGACAGGACCCGGACCAGCGTGGTTTTGCCCGCGCCGTTCGGCCCGAGCACCCCGTGCACCGTGCCGCGCGCGACCGTGAGGCCGAGCCCGTCCAGCGCCTTCTTGTCGCCGTACCTCTTGTGCACGCCTTCCACGGTGATCGCCGCGTCGGCCACTGAGCCTCCCTCGCTAGTCAAACTTGACTACGTGCTCGAAGGTATCCCCGCGCCCGCCATTCGTCAAACTTGATTAGTGGGAATCCCCGGGATGGCGCTCCCCCGTCGCGTACGGGTTCTCCTCGTCCTCGGCCAGCACGCCCACGAACGGGTCGCCCTCGTCGGCGAAGGTATAGGCGCCGCTCTCGATGCGCTCGATCAGCCCGCGGGTCCACTCGGCCTCGGAGTCGGCCGTGTGGACCCACATGTTCATGATCTCCCCGATGTGGCCGAGCTGCTGGGGCCCCTCCTCGGGCGCGTAGTGCTCCAGGACGGCGGCCCGCCACTGCTCGATGCGCATCGTCCGCTCCTTCAGCAGGGCCACCGCCTCGGCCCGGGGCAGGTCCACCACGAAGCCGACGGCCGCCGTCTTCACGTCCCCGCGCTGGTCGTAGGTGACCAGCGACTCACGCAGCAGCCGGAAGTACTCCTCGGTGCCCTGCCCGGTGAGCTCGTACTCCGTGCGCGGCGGGCCGCCGGCCGTGGACGGGGCTACCTCATGCGCGTGCAGCAGGCCCTGCTTGGCCATCTGCTTCAGCGCGTGGTAGATCGAGCCGGGCTTGGCGCTGGACCACTCGTGGGCGCCCCAGTACTCCAGGTCGTTGCGCACCTGGTAGCCGTGGGCCCGCCCGTGCATGCGGACCGCGCCGAGCACGAGGAGACGGATCGCTGACATGGGGCCAGCGTAGGACGGGCGGGGTCAGCCCCGGGCGCTGCCCTGCTCCCTCGCCACCAGCTCGAAGGCCGTCGCGCCGTCCAGCGACTCCCGGACGATGTCCGCGTGACCGGCGTGCCGGGCCGTCTCGCGGATCAGGTGCAGGCAGAGCCAGCGCATGGAGAGCCGTTCGTCCTTGGGGTTCCAAGACGTCGCCGGCAGCAGGAACGTGTCGTCGAGGGAGGGCACCTCGCGGATGAACGCCTCGGTGTCGGCGGCCACCTTCTCGTAGTACGCGAGCTGCTGCTCCACGGTCTCGTCGCCGACCAGCCGGAAGCACTCGTCCCAGTTCGACTCGTCCCGGTGGACGGCGGGCGGCTCCCCCTTGGCCCGGGCGATCCAGCCCTGCTCGACCTCCGCCACGTGCTTGAGCAGACCGGCCAGGGACAGCTCGCTCGCACTGGGGCGGGACGCCGCCTGCTCCGGCGTCAGACCCAGCAGCGCCCGGCGGATGCCGCCGCGCTGCTCGGCGATGAACGACAGCAGCGCTCCGCGCTCGTCGCCGGGTGCCTCCGCGGGAACGTGAGTGACCATGACCGCCGCCTTCCGTCGTGACCGGGGGCCTCTCCCCCTCACACCGACGACGCTACGCACCCTTGCGGTCAGGTGCTGTCCGCAACGGCCGCAGGGCCGCGGCGGATCAGAACGGGAAGCCGCTGCGCCCGTGCTGCACCGAGATCCACTTGGTGGTCGTGAAGGCGTCCAGCATCGTCTCGCCGTTGAGGCGCCCGACGCCCGAGGCCTTCTCGCCGCCGAAGGGGACGATCGGCTCGTCGTGCACCGTGCCGTCGTTCACGTGGAACATGCCGGTGTCGATCCGCTGGGCGAACCGCACGCCGCGCTCGACGTTCCCGGTGTGCACGGCGCCGCTCAGGCCGTACGGACTGTCGTTGACCAGACGCACGGCCTCCTCCTCGCCGTCGAACGGCACCAGGAAGACGACCGGCCCGAAGACCTCCTGCCGCAGCAGGGCGGAGCCGGCGGGCACGTCGGTCAGCACGGACGGCTCGACGAGGTTGTTCGTCCGCCCGCCGCGCACCAGGGCGGTGGCGCCCTCGGCCAGCGCCTGCTCGACCACGCCCGCGAGCGCCTCGGCCTGCGAGGAGTTGATGACCGGGCCGATGACGGTCTCCGGGTCGCGCGGGTCGCCCGTCTTGAGGCCCTTCACCTTGGCGACGAACTTCTCGGTGAACTCCTCGGCCACCGAGCGGTCGACCAGGACGCGGTTGGCGGCCATGCAGACCTGGCCCTGGTGGACGTACCGGCTGAAGACCGCGGCGTCCACGGCGTAGTCCAGGTCGGCGTCGTCCAGGACCACCAGCGCGCTGTTGCCGCCCAGTTCGAGCACGGACCGCTTGAACTGCCGGGCGCACACGGTGGCGACGTGCCGGCCGACCTGGTCGGAGCCGGTGAAGGAGATGACCTTCGGGACCGGGTGCTCGATGAAGGCGTCCCCGATCTCGGCGATGTCGGTGATGACGACGTTGAGCAGGCCGCCGGGCAGTCCCGCGTCCTCGAAGAGCTTCGCGACCAGGGAGCCGCCGACGATCGGCGTGTTCTGGTGCGGCTTGAGGACCACGGCGTTGCCGAGGGCCAGGGCCGGGGCGACGGACTTGATCGACAGCAGGAAGGGGAAGTTGAACGGGCTGATCACGCCCACCACGCCGACCGGCACCCGGTAGACGCGGTTCTCCTTGCCGTCCACGGGGGAAGGGACGATGCGCCCCGCGGGGGCGAGCGCCAGGTGGACCGCCTCGCGCAGGAACTCCTTGGCCAGGTGCAGCTCGAAGGCGGCCTTCAGACGCGTGCCGCCGAGCTCGGCGACGATGGCCTCGGATATCTCGGCCTCGCGCTCCTCGACGAGCCGCAGGGCCTTCTCGAAGACCGCGCGGCGGGCGTAGGGGTTGGTCGCCGCCCACTGCCGCTGGGCGCGGGCGGCGGCCCGGTACGCCTCGTCGACCTCGTCGGCCGTGGCGATCGTGATCGACGCCAGCTTCTCGTCGTCGTAGGGGTTGAAGTCGATGATGTCCCAGGAGCCGCTGCCCGGGCGCCACTCACCGTCGATGTACTGCTGTGCGAGCTCGGTGAAGCAGGACGACGACATGTGATCCCTCGATCCCTGAGACCTTCGATCGCTTCCCCGCGATCTGATCACGCGTCATCGTACTGATGTTTCAGGAGAGTTGGAGGAGACCCCGCAGAAGGTCCCGGCTCTCGGCGGGGCCGGGGCTGTCGCGCTGGAGCTCCTTGAGCGCCCGCTCGTACTGGGCGACGTCCTCGGCCTTGTCCAGGTACAGCGCGCTGGTGAGCTGCTCCAGGTACACCACGTCCGACAGGTCCGACTCGGGGAAGCTGAGGATCGTGAACGCGCCGCTCTCCCCGGAGTGCCCGCCGAGGCTGAACGGCACCACCTGGAGGCGCACGTTGGGCCGCTCCGAGATGTCGATGAGGTGCTGGAGCTGGCCGCGCATCACCTCGCGGTCGCCGTAGGGGCGGCGCAGCGCGGCCTCGTCCAGGATGATGTGGAAGTCGGGGGCCGACTCGGCGACGAGATGCTTCTGCCGCTCCAGGCGCAGCGCCACGCGCCGCTCGACGTCGGCCGCGCTCGCACCCTGCATGCCCCGGCGGACCACCGCGTGCGCGTACGCCTCCGTCTGGAGCAGGCCGTGCACGAACTGCACCTCGTACGCCCGGATCAGCGAGGCGGCGCCCTCCAGGCCGACGTAGGTCGGGAACCAGCTCGGCAGCACGTCGGAGTAACTGTGCCACCAGCCTGCGACGTTGGCCTCCTTGGCGAGCGACAGCAGCGAGGAGCGCTCCTGCTCGTCGGTGATGCCGTACAGCGTCAGCAGGTCCTCGACGTCCCTGGTCTTGAAGCTCACCCGGCCCAGCTCCATCCGGCTGATCTTCGACTCGGAGGCGCGGATCGAGTAGCCCGCCGCCTCGCGCGTGATGCCCCGCGCCTCACGCAGTCGCCTGAGTTGTGATCCGAGCAGCATGCGCCGCACCACCGATCCCGGCTCTCCCGCGCTCACGTTCGCCAGCCTCCCCAACGGTTTCAGGGGCCGAAGTCTGCCACTAAAACACTTCGAGCAGTACTCGTCCGGTTACGGAAACGGAATCGAGACAGTCGGCGCACGCGCGCGGCCGGAAGAAAGAGGCATGTGAACGGCCGAAGTGCGACGTCAAGATGACGGAAAAATTGACCAACAAGCGGTACGGGACAACGCATTCCGGTCACCTGCACGTGCATCTGCCCTTGCATCTGCTGTACGCATCCGAAACCATGGTCCCGCACCACCGCTGCATCGCACCGACCGCGAACACCCGGGAGTGCCTCGCATGGGGACGAATGGATCGACCATGCTCGAGCCGTTACGGCAGGGCCTTCCGCCGCTGGACCCCGCGGCCGTGTCCCACGCCGCCTCCTGCTCACTGCCGGCCCGCTTCGAAGCGGTGGGCGAGGCACGCCGGTTCACCCGCAGAACCCTCGACCAATGGGACCTCGGCGACCGCTTCGACGACGTCTGCCTGGTGGTCTCGGAACTCGTCACCAACGCCCTGCGGCACGGGCTGCCGGCGAGCACCCTGTGCGCCACCCGCCGGGAACCCCCGGTGCGGCTGCACCTGATGCGGTGGACCGAGCGGCTGGTGTGCGCGGTGCGCGACCCCAGCCACGACAGCCCCGTCGCCCGGGAGACCGACGACTTCTCGGCCGAGTCGGGGCGCGGACTGTTCCTCGTCGACTCCTTCAGCGACAGCTGGGGCTGGCACCCGCTCGCGGGCGCCCTCGACGGCAAGGTGGTGTGGGCGCTGTTCCGCCTCCCGCACACCGGATCCGGTCCGGCCTGCGGATGAGGAACCGCGGCGCCTTCTCGCGTCGCGGTTCTACGCGCGTCACAGCCGTCGGTGCGCCGGGCGGCCCGCAGGGGCCGACATCGCTGTCATCCGACCAGATGGTCGAACTCCCCGTCCTTCACGCCGAGCAGCATCGCCTCGATCTCCGCTCGGGTGTAGACCAGCGCGGGACCGTCGGGGAAGCGGGAGTTGCGCACCGCCACGTCACCGCCCGGCAGCCGGGCGAACTCCACACAGGACCCTTGCGAGTTGCTGTGCCTGCTCTTCTGCCAGGCCACACCGCTCAGCCTGGTGGCCGCCATCCCGTTGTACGCGTCGTGGTCCACAGGTCGCTCCCCGGTGGTGCACTGGCTGGTGTGGCCATTGATGCAGCGGTCAACTGACCCGGATCATAGCTCTGTTCATGTGCAGATGCAGAGGCAGATGCACGTGCACGCGGGGTGGTCCGGCGGTTACAGCTTTGGCGACCGCTTTACCGAAAGCTCTTGCTTGTCTGACGCCGCTGACGCCTGCCGCGTTCCCCCGGCCCGGGGCGAAAACCGGCGGGCCGGACGGCATCGGGGGATCCGGAGCATCCGCTCGCCGTGCCGGCGGGCGGCTGTGCGGCGGCCGAACAGAGCGCCGAGGCCGTATCCGGAAGCGCCGGGCACCCGCTTGACCAGGCACGAATGCGCCGCACGGACGACCCGGCCGTCATCCGCCCGTGCCCGGCCCGGCTCGCACCGGCGTCCGCTTCCCACCGGGCGCACGGTACCGGGCCGGCCGCTCGAAGCGCTTTCCCCGCCGTCCGCCGGACGGCCCGCCCAGGCCGGTCGACCAGCCGCCCGGCCCTTCCCGGCGGCACCGCCGCGCAGGCCGCCGCACCCGCCCCGGAACGGACAAGAGGTCCCCCACGCGTCAAGCGTGGGGAACCTCACCCCGATCCGGGACGTGCTCAGCGAGCGGCGTAGGGCAGCAGCGCCATCTCCCGCGCGTTCTTGACCGCCGCGGCGATCTGCCGCTGCTGCTGCGCCGAGACGCGGGTGACCCGGCGGCTGCGGATCTTGCCGCGGTCGGAGAGGAACTTCCGCAGCAGATCGGTGTCCTTGTAGTCGACGTACGTGACGCCTGCCTGGTCCAGGGGGTTGGGCCGGTTCCGGGCGGGCGTGCGTTCGGGCTTGCGGGGCATGTCGGTTCAGACCTCCAGGAGGGTGTCGAAGGAGTGCGGCAGGCGCTGCCAGGCCTCGCGGCCGGCCGCGTACTCGGCGTCGGTGAGCAGGCAGGACCGGAGCAGGCGCGTCAGGCCGTCCCGGTCGAGGCCGGGCGAGGTGAAGGCCAGGCGCTGGCAGCGGTCCCCGTGCTCGGGGTGCCAGTCCAGCGCGGCGGCGGCCCGGCGTACCGGCGGCACCAGCTCCCAGGCCGCGTCCGGCAGCGCGGCCAGCCACGGCCCGGCGCTCTCCACGCACAGGGCCCCGCCCGCGGCGTCCCAGTGGAACAGGGTGTCGGGCTTGTCGGCGAGCCAGAACCGTCCCCGGCTGCGGGCGGCCGCGCAGGTCAGGTCCTCCAGCGCGGCGTAGAGCCGCTCCGGGTGGAAGGGGCGGCGGCTGCTCCACACCAGGGTCGAGACGCCGTGCGCGTCGGCTTCGGCGGGCAGCAGCGCGCTGGCGGGGTGCTGGGCGGCGGCGGCCGCCTCGATGTCGAAACCGGCCAGGGCGGCCCGGGCCAGCGGTGACAGCGGGTGCGGGTCCGGTCCCGGGTCCAAGTCCTGCGGCGCGAGGGGCACCTGCCGGGCGGTGGGGTGCAGTTGGCCGAGCAGTGCGCGGTCCTCGTCGTCGGCCTCCGGGGAGTCGGCGACCGCGAGGACGGGGGCGTACTCCAGCTGACGCGCGAACGTGTCGGCGACCGTGCGCTGATCGGTGGCGGCCGCGGCCAGGCCCCCTTCGGCCAGGTCGTCGCCATTGCCCAGGTACGGCAGGACCAGGGCCGGGTCGACGGCGGTGATCACACCGGTGACGGTCAGCCCGCCGGCCGCGACGACCTCGGCCATGGCCTTGGGCTCGACGGAGTCCCACAACTCGACGACGGCCAGCCGGGTGCCGCCGGCGTCCCGGAGCCGCTCGAGTTCGGGGACCAGGTCCTCGCGCAGGGCACAGCAGGCGCAGTCGTTCACGAGCGGGGTCTCGCCCGTGTCGAGGAGCCCGGCGGCGTCCCGGACGGTCCGTACGACCGTGCCCGCGGCGGCCGCCGACAGGTCGTGGTGGAGGACGACGCTGCCGGGCACGTCGGCGAGCAGCCGTGCGACGGCCGCCCTGCGGGCGTCGGCGTGCAGCCCGCCGACGATCACGACGGCAAGCTCGGGCTCGGAGAGCTCGGACACGGCGTCAGCCCTTCTTCCCGTACCGGCGCTCGAAGCGCTCGACGCGGCCCGCGGTGTCCAGGACGCGGGCGGTGCCCGTGTAGAAGGGGTGGCTGACGTCGGAGATCTCGACGTCGACGACGGGGTAGGTGTTGCCGTCCTCCCACTCGATCGTCTTCTCGCTGGTCATGGTGGAGCGGGTGAGGAAGACGTAGTCCGCGGCGCGGTCGCGGAAGACGACCGGGCCGTACTCCGGGTGGATGCCCTCGCGCATGGTCAGCGCTCCTCTCGGAAGTCGACGTGGCGGCCGGCGACCGGGTCGAACTTGCGCAGGGTCAGTCGGTCCGGGTCGTTGCGGCGGTTCTTGCGGGTCACGTAGGTGTAGCCGGTCCCGGCGGTGGACCGGAGCTTGATGACCGGCCGGAGTTCGTTGCGAGCCATGCCGCTATGCTACTGAAAATGAATTCCATTTACATCAGCTGAGACGAGAGGTACGTCACCCACCATGTCCGCGCACTGCATGCTGACCGGGGCCCGCCCCGGGTTCGGCAACCGCATCTCGCACTCCCATCGGCGCACGTCCCGCCGGTTCGACCCGAACATCCAGTCCATGCGCTACTGGCTGCCGAGCGAGGGCCGCCACGTGCGGCTCCGGCTGAGCGCCAGGGGGATCAGGACCGTCGACGCGATCGGCGTCGAGGCGGCCGTCGCCCGGATCCGGGCCCGGGGAGTGAGGGTCTGATGGCGAAGAAAAGCAAGATCGCGAAGAACGAGCGGCGCAAGGAGACCGTCGCGCGCTACGCCGCCCGGCGCGCCGAGCTGACGGAGATCATCCGGCGGCCGTCGTCCACGGCGGCCGAACGGGCCGCGGCGCAGGCGGAGTTGCGCAGGCAGCCGCGGGACGCGAGCGCCACGCGCGTACGCAACCGGGACCAGGTGGACGGGCGGCCGCGCGGCTACTTCCGGGCGTTCGGGCTGTCCCGGGTCGGACTGCGGGAGCAGGCGCACGCCGGGTACCTGCCCGGTGTGCGCAAGTCGTCCTGGTGACGGGCGTTCCGCGGACCCCTTGACGGGCCCTGGTAGCTTGCTGCGATCGTTCCGGCCACGGGGCCGGCCGACCGGTCCTCCCGGACCGGCCCGCCGACCGGCTACAGCTTGGGGGCTTGCAGTGACTTCGGTGATCTTCTCGCGTCGCTCCGGCGCCGTGCGCGTCGCGGCGGCCGCCGCGGGGCTGGTGGGGGCGCTCGCGCTGACCGCGTGCAGCGGCGACGGCGACTCCGGGGACGACCCGGCGTCGAGCCCGGCCGCGTCCGCCTCGGCGTCGGCGGGCACGGGCGGCGACTCCGGGTCGTCCGGGTCGGACTCCGGCTCGGGCGACGAGGCCGGCGGCGAACTGGCCGGCAGCTGGCTCGCGACGACCGACGGCAAGGCCGTGGCCCTGGTGATCACCGGCAAGCAGGCCGCGCTGTTCGCCACCGGCGGCGGCGTGTGCAGCGGCACCGCGGGCGAGGAGTCCGGGACGAGGACGATCCGCCTGAAGTGCGCGGACGGTTCCAAGGGCCGGGCCAGCGGCACGGTCGACTCGGTCACCGGGACCAGCATGAAGGTCACCTGGGAGAACGGCGTGGGCACCGAGACCTACACCAAGGCCGAGGGCGGCAAGCTGCCCACGGGTCTCCCGACGGCGAGCCTCGACGCGCAGTAGCGATCCGGCAGCGCGACGACGGGCCGCGGTACGCCTCAGGGCGCCGCGGCCCGTCCGGCGTTCGGGGGATTCGGCGGGGGCGCGTGCCCGTGCGGCAGCCCGGTGCGTGATGATCCAGGGAGCCGAAGCCCTTCCTGATCCGGGGAGCCGACGCCCCTCCCGATCCGGGGAGCAGACGCCCCTCCCGATCCGGGGAGCCGACGCCCCTCCCGATCCGGGGAGCCGACGCCCCTCCCGATCCGGGGAGCCGACGCCCCTCCCGATCCGGGGAGCCGACGCCCCTCCTGAACCGGGGAGTCGACGCCCTCGATCCGGGGGAGCCCACGCTCCTCCCGGATCGGGGGAACCGAAGCCCCTCCTGCTCATCACGCCCAGAGGACCTCATGCGCACCTTGCCCGTCACCCTGGCCGCCGCCCTCTCCGCGACCCTCCTGCTGACCGCCTGCGGCGGCGGCGACGACGGCGCCGACGACACGAAGAACACGGACCCGTCGAACGGCCCGGCGGCCTGCGCGCTGAGCGCCATGGACGTCGAGGTCGGGGCCGGCGCCGCCCCGGCGGCCGGCGACACCGGCAACGTCACGGTCACCCTCACCAACCAGGGCGCCCCGTGCACCCTGAAGGGCTTCCCCGCCGTGGACCTGCTGGCCGAGAGCAGCACGACGAACGTGCTCCCCGAGGAGGGCGCCCAGGCCCGGCCGCTCACGCTCGGCAAGGGCGCCACGACGTCCTTCACGATCACCTACGTCCGGGGCGAGGCCGACCCGGCGAAGAGCCTCATCGTGCACGCGGCGTCCTTCACGCTGCCCGGCGTGCCGAAGGACGCGCACGAACTGAAGTGGTCCTACGGCCCGGTGGCCCACGCGGAGGACGGCGGCCTCGCGGACGCCACGGTGAGCGGGTTCGAGACCTCCGGGGACTGAGGGCGGTCGCACCGAGCGGACGGCGGGACCGCCGGTGGCCGAGGCGGGCAGGGGCCGCAGGAGGTGGCGGATGTCGACGCCCCGGCCGCCGCGGACGCCGTCCGCGTGTCAGTCCAGTCGTGGCCGGTGGCGGACCTGGGCCCGGTCCGCCGCCAGGGCGCCCTCCGTCCAGCCCGCCGCGTCACGTACCGAGCGCAGCCGGGTCGTGGTCGTCTCCGGGAACATCCGGTCCAGCCGCCCGGTGACGGCGACCTCGCGGGAGGCCAGGACCGGCAGCAGGTCGTCGGTCACCTGCGTCTCGGCCGCCGCGGCCAGGCGGACGCCGACGCGGTGGGCGTAGGCCGCGAGGAAGGACTGGCGGAAGGTCTTGGTGCGCTTGCGGCCACCCGCCCTCTGGGCCGCCTCCGCCGTGGTCATCGCGGTCGTGGCCTGCACCAGCAGGGAGGTGTACAGGAGCTCGACCACCTCCAGGTCGGTCTCGAACCCGACGACCGTCGAGAAGCCCAGCGCCTCGTTCCACACCGCCCGGCAGTGATTGGCCGTGGCGACGGCGTCCAGCAGCACCGCCTTGGCCTCCTCGTAGGGCGGCTCCACCCCGATCCGGCACGCGCCGGGCGTCTCGGGTGACGGTGCCCGCGCGGCGAGCAGCGCCTCGTCGACGCTGTACCGGGCCGTCAGCTCCTGCGCCTTGGCGCTGAGCGCCTCCGCCTCCTCGGGGAAGCCGGTGGCCTCCGCCTTGGCGAGCAGGGCACGGATGCGGGTGAGCATCCGGGACTCGGTGCGCGCGCCCCCGGGCTGCTCGTCCAGCACCTCCAGCGGGGGCAGGCGCAGCAGCAGCCGGTACAGCTCCAGGACGGCCGTGGCGTGGGAGAAGCGGTCCGTCCGGGGCGGCGGGTCGGCCGGCAGTGCGGCGAGCTGGGCGCTCCAGCGCCGCCCGCGCGGCCGGTCCGCACCCCGCTGGGCCCGGATCAGCTCCGCCGCGAGGCGTACGTGCACCTCGTCCAGCTCGCGCCGGACGACGCGCACGACGTCGGCGGGCTGCCAGCCCCGGCGCCAGGCGGCCGCCACGAACTCCTGCCCTCGCCGGGCGAGTTCGGGGTCGGCCGCGCTGTCGGCGGCCAGCAGGGACGCGCCGGTGTCGAGGGCCGTCTCGCCGGTCTCGTACAGGGCGGCGGCGAAGGCGCGGTCGACGGTGCTGGGCGTGCTCACCCGGCCGATGGTGCCACGCGACCTGCTGTCAACCTTCGGTTGACACCCGCGGGGGCGCAACCTACGGTTGACACATGACGAACCCCGATCCCACGTCGTCCGTCCGTCTCGACGACCTCATCGCCGCCATCAAGAAGGTCCACCACGAACCGCTGGACCAGTTGCAGGACGCCGTCATCGCCGCGGACCACCTGGGCGACGTGGCCGACCATCTGATCGGCCACTTCGTCGACCAGGCCCGGCGCTCCGGTGCCTCCTGGACCGACATCGGCAAGAGCATGGGCGTCACCCGGCAGGCCGCGCAGAAGCGCTTCGTGCCCAAGGAGTCGGCCGACCTCGACCCCGGCCAGGGCTTCAACCGCTACACGCCCCGCGCCCGCAGCGCGGTGATGGCGGCGCACCACGCGTCCAAGGCCGCCCGCAACACCGAGGGCCTGCCGGAGCACCTCGTCCTCGGCCTGCTGGCCGAGCCCGAGGCCCTCGCCGCGAAGGCCGTCGTCGAACAGGGCGTCTCCCTCGACGAGGTCCGCGCGGCGGCCACGGCGGCGCTCCCGCCGGCCGCCGACGACGTCCCGGAGCTCGTGCCGTACGGCCCGGCCGCCAAGAAGGTCCTGGAACTCACCTTCCGCGAGGCCCTGCGCCTCGGCCACAACTACATCGGCACCGAGCACATCCTGCTCGCCCTCCTGGAGCACGAGAACGGCCAGGGCGTCCTCAGCGGCCTGGGCATCGGCAAGGAGCGGACGGAGCAGTACGTCGCCAGGGTGCTGGAGAAGATCGCGCGAGCGCAGGAGAACGTGCTGGACGAGTCCTGACCTGCCGGGCGGCGGCGGGGGGATTGTCAGACCCCCCTGGCAGACTCGCCGCATGACCGACCGGTGGGCGCTCGCCCCGGCCGAGGACGGCGGCGTCGAGGTCGCCCCCCTCGGTCCGGACGGGCTGCCCGCCGGGCCGGTGCTGCGGGAGGCGGATCCCGCCGCGGCCGTGCGGAGCCGTCCCGGGGTCACGCGGTGGGTGTGGCGGTCCACCGCCGAGGTCTACCCGCGCCTGCTCGCCGCGGGGGTGCGGGTCGAGCGGTGCTACGACCTCGAGGCCGCCGAGACCCTCCTCCTCGGCCACGAGGGGCGGTACGGGGAGCCCCGTTCGGCCGCGGCCGCCCTGGCCCGGCTGCGCGGCCTGCCCGTGCCGCCCGATCCGCCGCAGCGGTCCGCCGCCCCGGGCGCCCAGTCCTCCCTGTTCGAACCCCAGGGCGTGCCCCTCCCCCTGGCGGACCTCCTCGCGGTCTACGCCGAGCAGCAGCGCCGGCACGGACGCGCCGAGCACCCGGACCGGATGCGACTGCTGACGGCGGCCGAGTCGGCGGGCATGCTGGTGGCCGCCGAGATGAACCGGGCAGGGCTGCCCTGGAGCGCCGAGGTGCACCGGGCCGTGCTGCACGACCTGCTCGGCGAGCGGTACGCGGGCGGCGGCGAACCGCGCCGTCTGGCCGAACTGGCCGACGAGGTGTCCACGGCGTTCGGCCGCCGCGTCCGCCCCGACCTGCCGGCCGACGTGGTCAAGGCCTTCGCTCAGGCCGGCATCAAGGTCGGCTCGACCCGCCGCTGGGAGCTCCAGTCGGTCGACCACCCGGCCGTGAAACCCCTCATCGAGTACAAGAAGCTGTACCGCATCTGGGTCGCCCACGGCTGGTCCTGGCTCCAGGACTGGGTGCGCGACGGCCGGTTCCGGCCCGAGTTCCTCGCGGGCGGCACGGTGACCGGGCGCTGGGTCACCAACGGCGGGGGCGGCCTGCAGATCCCCAAGGTCATCCGGCGGGCCGTGGTCGCCGACCCCGGCTGGCGGCTCGTCGTCGCCGACGCCGACCAGATGGAACCGCGCGTCCTCGCCGCCATCTCCCGCGACCCCGGCCTGATGGAGGTGGCCGGGCGGGAGAGCGACCTGTACCAGTCCGTCTCCGACCGGGCCTTCTCCGGCGACCGCGACCAGGCCAAGATCGCCGTGCTCGGCGCGGTGTACGGGCAGACCTCCGGGGACGGCCTGAAGAACCTCGCGGCCCTGCGCCGCCGCTTCCCCCGCGCCGTGGCCTTCGTCGACGACGCCGCCCGGGCCGGGGAGGAGGGTCGCCTCGTGCGGACCTGGCTCGGCCGGACCTGCCCGCCCGCGGCCCGGGGCACGGAGGACGGCACCGAGGAGGCGGGCATCCCGGCGGCCGACGAGGAACAGCCCGGGTCCACGCAGTGGCTGCCCGGGTACGCCTCCACCGACGCCCGCGCCCGCGGCCGCTTCGCCCGGAACTTCGTCGTCCAGGGCAGCGCGGCCGACTGGGCGCTGCTGCTGCTCGCCGCGCTGCGCAGGACGTGCGCGGGCCTGGCCGCCGAGCTGGTCTTCTTCCAGCACGACGAGGTGATCGTGCACTGCCCCGAGGAGGAGACCGGCGCGGTCGTCGAGGCGATCCGCGAGGCGTCGGCCCTCGCCGGACGGCTGACCTTCGGCGAGACCCCGGTGCGGTTCCCGTTCACGACGGCCGTGGTCCAGTGCTACGCGGACGCCAAGTGAGGGGCGGGCGTCGCGCCGCAGCGACGGCGGGACGCCGGAGCGGGCCAGACCGGCGACTCGTCGCGATGTTCCGCTCCGTCCCGCCTCACCCGCCCGGCTCCCGGGCGAAGTCCCGCACCAGGTCGTGCGGCGTGTAGCGGCCGTACGCCGTCTCCTCCAGGAGCGCCACGTCGCACAGGCGGTCCAGCGCGGCCTCGGTGCGACGCGCGTCGAGACCGGTGAGAGGGGCGAGCTGCCCGGCGCTGCAGGCGGGCAGGCCGAGCGCGCCGATGCGGCGCAGGACGAGGGCCGCGTCCCGGTCGGCCGTGCGCTCGGAGGCGGTGAGCGCGTCGTACGTCACCGCCAGGGAGCGCCGCACGCTCAGGTCGTCGTACTCCAGGTGCCGCAGACGCTCCCTCCCGTCGGCCAGTTGGCCGGCCAGGCGCTCCGGCGTGAGGGCCGGGCGTGCGGCGAGCCGGGCGGCGACGATGCGCAGAGCCAGGGGGAGGCGGCCGGTGCGTGCGACGAGGAGCCGGGCCGCTCGCGAGGTGCCCAGGTCCTCGCGCCCCGAGGCGACACGCAGCAGTTCGGCGCTCTCCTCCTCCGACAGGGGCGCCAGCGGGAAACGGGCCGCTCCGTCGAGGGCGGTCAGCGGCGACCGGCTCGTGACGAGCACGGCGCATCCGGCGCCGCCCGGCAGCAGGGGCCGTACCTGCGCGGCACTCGCGGCGCCGTCCAGCACCAGGAGCGTGCGGGTGGAGGCGAGCAGGGAGCGCAGCAGGGCGGACGCGGCATCGGGGCACGCGGGGACGCGGCAGGGCTCGACACCGAGGTCACGCAGCAGCACGGTAAGGGCCTGGCCGGTGCTGAGCGGCGTTCTGCCCGGGGTGGCGCCGTGCAGGTCGAGATGAAGCTGGCCGTCGGGGAAACGTTTCGCCAGAGCATGCGCCACCACCAGCGCGAGTGCGCTCTTGCCGACCCCGGCCATCCCGCTGACCACCACGGTGGGGCAGGGCCCGGCGTCGGCGAGAGTGCGGCGGAGGGCGTCGCGCACGGAGAGGCGGCCGGTGAAATGGAGTGGGGCGGGAGGCAGTTGCGCGGGCCGGGGTGAGGGGCGGGGCGGGACGGCAGCAGGTGGTGCGGGCGCGGCGGGGCGGTCGCCGGGGCCGGGGCTGGTGCCGGGGCCGGCGGACGGCGGTGGCGAGGGCCTGTCGGCCGCCGGGTCCGGGAGGGGGGCGGATGGAGACGCGGAGGGGGACACGGCAGGGCGGTCGCCGGGGCCGGTGGACGCGGACGGCGGGGTGGCAGCACGGCCGGTGACGGGGGCGGGCGAGTGGGGCGGTAGGGCAGCATCGCCGGTGGCAGGGGCGGGCGGGTGCGACGGCACGGGGGTACGACCGGTGACGGGGGTGGGCGAGTGGGGCGGCAGGACAGCACCGCCGGTGGCAGGGGCGGGCGGGTGCGACGGCAGAGCAGCACCGCCGGTGGCAGGGGCGGGCGGGTCCGACGGCAAGGCAGCACCGCCGGTGACGGGAGCGGGCGCGTGCGGCGGCAGGGGACCATGGCCGGTGACGGGGGCGGGCACGTGCGACGGCAAGGCAGCACCGCCGGTGACAGGAGCGGGCGCGTGCGGCGGCACGGGGGCATGGCCGCTCGGGTCGGCGGCGCCCCGCAGCACCTCCACGTGCGCCGCCCGCACCCCCGGCCCGGGCTCGATGCCGAGCCGGTCGACCAGGCGGGTGCGCAGCTCGGAGTGGACGGCCAGGGCCTCGGCGCGGCGGCCGGTGCGGTGCAGGGCGAGCATCAACTGCCGGTGGTACGCCTCGCGCAGCGGATACTCGTCCGCCAGCACCGCGAGTTCCGGGACCAGTTCGTCGAGGCGTGGGCCGCCCAGCGCCAGTTCGGCGTCGTAGCGCCACTCCAGGAGCAGCAGCCGGGCCTCACGCAGCCGGTGCGTCAGGGCGTATCCGCCGACCTCGGGCGGCAGCCCGGCGAGCGGCGCGCCACGCCACAGGGCGAGCGCGGCCTCGACCTCCCGCACCACGCGCACCCGCTCGTGGCACAGGTGCGCGGCCCGGGCGGCCGCCACATGGGTGTCGAACACGTCGACGTCCAGCTCGCCCTCGCCGACCCGCAGGACGTAACCGGACGGCACCGTCCGCAGCCGCGCCGGATCGTCGAGCAGCCGCCGCAGCCGGGCCACGTGGTTGTGCAGCGAGGCGTGGGCGGAGACGGGCGGGGCGCCGCCCCAGAGCGCGTCCTTGAGCGCGTCGACGGAGACGACCCGGCCGGCGTCCAGGAGCAACGCGGCCAGCAGGGCACGCGACTTGGGGCTCCGGACGACCCGGGCTTCTCCCGGGCCACCTTCCCGGGCACTCCCCGGCTCACCACCACGGGCACCCCCCGGCACACCGCCACGGGCACCACGGGCACCCTCCGGCACACCGTCACGGGCCGCTCCCGGCTCACCGCCACGAGTGCCGTCGAACAGCGCCGGTGGCCCGAGCAGCCCGAACCGCATCACCGCTTTGCCTCCCCCGTGCCCGTACCCCTGACGCGATCCTGTTCCCGGACCGCGGCTTTCCGCCACGTCCGTCGGTGCGGTCACCCCGGCACGGCCCCTTGTCCGGGCCGTTCTCGATCTTGGTTCGGCGACTTCCGGCCAATCGACGAACGACGCTACGGCGAACCGTTGGCCACATGTTAGCGATCGGTTGGCAAGGTTTGATGTGATCACCTCATCGGATCCGGCCCGGGGGCGCGCGCGTATGGACGCGCAACTCGGGGGAGTGCCGCCGCCGCGGCCGGATCCGGGCCCTGGCCGGCGGAGGTGATCGGCCGGGGCCCACTCTCTTTCCGACGCGGGTCGCCGGGGACCGTCACGGGCTCCGGTCGGTGTTGAGCCGGGCCGCCCGGCGGGTGAGGTGGTCCCGCTCGGCGAGGTTCGGAGCTTTCCGCGCCGCCTCCACGTACAGCCGGGCCGCCGTCGCCCGGTCGCCGTCCCGCTCGTGCAGGTAGGCGGCCACCGCGCTGTACCGGGGCAGCCCGCTGTCGAGGCCGTCGAGCGCCGCCAGACCGGCCCGCGGCCCGTCGGCCTCCCCCACGGCGACCGCCCGGTTGAGCCGGACGACCGGGTTGTCGTTCAGTCGTACGAGCTCGTCGTACCACTCGACGATCTGCACCCAGTCGGTCTCCTCGGCCGTCCGCGCGTCCGCGTGGAGGGCGGCGATCGCGGCCTGCGCCTGGTACTCCCCCAGCCGGTCGCGGGCGAGTGCCGCCTGCAGGATCCCGACGCCCTCGGCGATGAGCCGGGTGTCCCAGCGTCCGCGGTCCTGCTCGGCGAGCGGCACGAGGCCGCCGTCGGGTGCGGTCCGGGCGGCGCGCCGGGCGTGGTGCAGCAGCATGAGGGCGAGCAGCCCCCGCACCTCCGGGTGGTCGTACCCGGCCGAGAGCTGCCGGGTGAGCCGAATGGCCTCGGCCGCGAGGTCGACGTCCCCGGAGTAGCCCTCGTTGAAGACGAGGTACAGCACGCGCAGCACGGTGGCGACGTCGCCGGGCCGGTCGAACCGCACCCCCGAGACCGTGCGCTTGGCCCGGCTGATGCGCTGCGCCATGGTGGCCTCGGGCACGAGGTAGGCGCGGGCGATCTGGCGGGTGGTCAGGCCGCCGACGGCGCGCAGCGTGAGGGCGACCGCGGACGAGGGGGTCAGCGACGGGTGGGCGCACAGGAAGTACAGCTGGAGCGTGTCGTCCACCGCGGGCGCGGGCCCGGCCGGCGGTTCGTCGTCGACGAGGTCCTCCCGCCGGCGCCGGGCGGCGTCCGCCCGGGTCGCGTCGAGGAACTTGCGCCAGGCCACCGTGACCAGCCAGCCCTTCGCGTCCCGCGGAGGGTCGTCCGGCCAGACGCGGACCGCCTCGATCAGCGCCTCCTGGACGGCGTCCTCGGCCGCCGCGAAGTCGGCTCCGCGGCGGACGAGGACGGCGAGCACGCCCGGTGTGAGGCTGCGCAGCAGGACCTCGTCCATCGGTGCGGTCACTCCGTGATGGTGGGTTGGACGCCGTAGAACGGACGCACCTCCAGCCACTCGTGGATCGGCTTCCCGTCCTTGCCGGGGGCGGCCGACAGTTCCCCGGCCAGTTCGACGGCCCGCTCGTAGGTGTCGACGTCGATCACCATCCAGCCCGCGATGAGGTCCTTGGTCTCCGCGAACGGGCCGTCGGTGACCGGCGGACGCCCCTCCCCGTCGTAGCGGACCCACGCCCCCTCGGGGGCGAGCGCCTGACCGTCGACGAACTCCCCGGTCTTCTCCAGCCGGTCCGCGAAGTCCTGCATGTACTGCATGTGCGCGGAGATCTCCTCCGGCGTCCACTGGTCCATCGGCACGTCGTTCACCGCCGCCGGGGCGCCGCGGTAGTGCTTCAGCAGCAGGTACTTGGCCATGGTGCTCTCCTCAATGCGGATGCGACCCATTGTGGTCGCGCTCACCCCGGGGACGGAGCCGCCGCGGGGTTCTCGACATCGCCCGCGGAACTTTTTCCGACGCGATCACGAGACCGCCCCAGCCCATGACAAAACCCCAGGTCGGAGCATTTCCGGCCTGGGGTTTGATGGAGCCGCCTTCGGGATTCGAACCCGAGACCTACGCATTACGAGTGCGTTGCTCTGGCCATCTGAGCTAAGGCGGCGCGCTGTCCGCACTATGGTGCGATCAGCAACGACGGTAAGTCTACACAGTTTCCGAGGGTGCTCCGCACCAGCCCCGGAGGCCGGGCTTCCGGGGCCGGGAGCAGGGCTATGAGCAGCGCTTTCCGTCCGGCGGCGGGGTGCCGCGCAGCAGGTAGGCGTTGATCGTCCGGTCGATGCAGGAGCTGCCGCGCCCGTAGGCCGTGTGGCCGTCGCCCTCGTAGGTGAGCAGGCGGGCCGAGGAGAGCTGGCCGGCCAGGGACCGCGCCCAGCGGTAGGGCGTCGCGGGGTCGCGGGTGGTGCCGACCACCAGGATGGGGGCCGCGCCCTTGGCCTCGATGCGGTGCGGCTCACCCGTGGCGCCGACCGGCCAGTACGCGCAGTTCAGGGAGGCCCACGCCAGGCCCTCGCCGAACACGGGCGACGCCTTCTCGAACCCGGGCAGCGCCCTGCGCACCTGGTCGGGGGTGTCGAAGGCGGCCGGCAGGTCCAGGCAGTTCACCGCGGCGTTGGCGAACATCAGGTTGCTGTAGGCGCCGTCGGCGTCCCGCTCGTAGTAGCTGTCGGAGAGGGCGAGGAGCCCCGAGCCGTCGTTCTCCTTCATCGCCGAGGTCAGCACCTCGCGCAGTTGCTCCCAGGCCCCCTCGTCGTACATCGCCGCGATGACGCCGGTGGTGGCGAGCGACTCGGTGAGCCGGCGTCCGTCGGCGTCACCGGTGGGGGCAGGCCGCCGGTCCAGCTTGGTGAAGAAGGCCTTCAGGTTCCTGCCGACCTCCTCGGGCTTGGTGCCCGCGCCGCCCAGCGGGCAGTCCGACCGCCGGACGCAGTCCCGGGCGAAGGAGCGGAACGCCGTGTCGAAGCCCGCCGTCTGCTCCAGGTTCAGCCGCCGCGCCGGCAGCGACGGGTCCATCGCGCCGTCCAGCACCAGCCGCCCCGCCCGCTTCGGGAAGAGCCCGGCGTACGTCGCTCCGAGGAAGGTGCCGTAGGAGGCCCCGACGAAGTTCAGCTTCCGGTCGCCGAGTGCCGCCCGGACGATGTCCATGTCCCGGGCCGCCTCGACGGTGGACACATGGCGCAGCAGCCGCGGCGCGTCCGCCCCGCACCCCTCGGCGAACGTCCGGTAGGCCGCGACCAGCCCGTCCGTCTCCTTGACGTCGTCCGGCGTGGAGTCCGTCTGCGTGTACCTGTCCATGGCCGGCCCGTCCAGGCAGGTGACGGGTTCGCTGCGGGCCACGCCGCGCGGGTCGACCGCGACCAGGTCGTAGCGGGCCCGCACCTCGGCCGGGTAGCCGATGCCGGCGTACTGCTGCACGTAGCCGATCGCCGAGCCGCCCGGCCCGCCGGGGTTGACGAGCAGGGAGCCCAGCCGTGTGCCCGGCCCCGTGGCCTTCTTGCGGGCGACGGCGAGCTTCACGTCGCCCCCGGACGGCTCGGCGTAGTCGAGAGGCGCCTTGACCGTGGCGCACTCGAAGCCGGGGACGCCGCAGCCGCGCCAGGCGGGCTTCTGCCGGTAGTACGACGCGAGCGCCGCCGGGATGGCCTGCGGCAGGGCGGCCAGGGCGGCGGTGCCCCCCGCTGCCGACGCGGTGGACGTCGAGCTGCCGGAGGAGCAGGCGGAGACCAGCAGCGCGGCCGTGGCGAGCAGGCCCGCCGCCGTCCTGGCCCGGCTCCGGATCCTGCGGTGGCCGCCACGGGAGCGGGCGGCGGTGGCGGTGCGTGGGGGGCGCCATGTGTACATTCCGCGAGCGTAACTCTGCGCGACGCTCCAGATGCCCTGCGTGCGGGGCGTCGCCTCGGACGAGTGACGTCGTCAACCCGCCGGGCCCTCCGGTGGCCTCCGGAGTCCTCCGCCCTACAGCCTTCCTACCGCCGTCAGCCCGCTCTGAGTGCCATGGTCATCGCCTCGACCGCGAGCAGGGGCGCCACATTCCGGTCGAGGGCGTCCCGGCATGCTCCGATGGCCTCGATCCGCCGGAGCGTGGACTCGGCGGTGCTGCCGCGGGCGAGCCGCTCCAGGGCCTCCTCGGCGTCGGCGTTGGCGATGGCCACGCGCGAGCCGAGCTGGAGCGCCAGCACGTCACGGTAGAAGGAGGTGAGGTCGGTCAGCGCGAGGTCGAGGCTGTCGCGCTGGGTACGCGTCCTGCGGCGCTTCTGCTTGTCCTCCAGGTCCTTCATCACCCCCGCCGTGCCACGCGGCATGCGGCCGCCCTGCGCCGCACCGAGAGCGGCCTTCAGCTCCTCGGTCTCCTTGGCGTCGGTCTCCTCCGCGAGCTGCTTGGCGTCCTCGGCGGCCGCGTCGACCAGCTCCTGCGCGGCCTTCAGCGCTCCGCCGACGTCCTCGACGCGCAGCGGCAGGCGCAGCACGGTGGCGCGCCGCTCCCGGGCGGCCGGGTCGGTGGCCAGGCGGCGGGCCCGGTCGACGTGCCCCTGGGTGGCGCGGGCCACCGCGGCGGCCACGGGCGGTTCGATGCCCTCCCGGCGGACCAGCATGTCGGCGACGGCGTCCACCGACGGCGTGCTCAGGTTCAGGTGGCGGCAGCGCGAGCGGATGGTCGGCAGGACGTCCTCGACGGAGGGGGCGCACAGCAGCCAGACCGTGCGGGGGGCGGGCTCCTCCACGGCCTTGAGGACGGCGTTGGCCGACTTCTCGTTCAGCCGCTCGGCGTCCTCGACGAGGATGATCTGCCAGCGTCCGTTGGCCGGCGAGGTGAACGACTTGCGGACGGTGTCGCGCATGTCGTCGGCGAGGATCTGGGTGCCGACCGCCGCGACGGTGGTGACGTCGGCGTGCGTGCCGATCAGAGCGGTGTGACAGCCGTCGCAGAATCCGCAGCCCGGGGAGCCGCCGAGCGCACGGTCGGGGCTGACGCACTGCAGAGCCGCCGCGAAGGCCCGCGCCGCCTGGTTGCGCCCGGCTCCGGGCGGGCCGGTGAACAGCCAGGCGTGCGTCATCTTCGACGCCTCCGGCGGCGGGGCGTCGGTGGCGGCCGCCGTGACCAGGGCGTCGGCGTCCCGGGCGGCGGCGGCCAGCTGCTCGCTCACCCTCTCCTGCCCGACGAGGTCGTCCCACACGGTCATGGGTCACGCCGCCCTTCCGTCACGTTGCGCGTTGCCAGGTCCATTGTGGGGGCGGCCACTGACAGCGGCGGACGGGGCACCGCTGGTGCCGCCGCCGGTGCGGGAAGGGCCGGGCGGGGACCCGCCCCGGCACACGGGCCAGGCGGTGTCGCGTCGGAGACCGCTTACGGGTCGCGTCGCACATCCATCAGCCGCCCCGGCCCGGCCGCGCCACCGGCACGAGCCCGGCCCTCACCGGGCCGGACGGCCGAACGGACGCGCGGGGAGCGCAGCGAGCCGGCCTAGCGGCAGGGCCACGCCCGAGACGTCGAGCGCGGTCACGGCCCAAGCCTCTGCACATCCAGGCCGACGACGGCACACCGACCGCCACCTCCGGCGCGCCCGAGCACCACCCCCGGCCCGCCGGCGGCAGCGAGCCACCCCGACCCGCCGGAGGCCTCAGCCGCCGCGGAGGCCTCAACGGCCGCGGCCGCCCCGGCCCCGGCGGCCCCGGCCCTCGTCCGGCTCTTCCTCGTGCGGTCCGAGCAGTTCGTCCGCCAGCGACGGCAGGTCGTCCAGCGGTGTCTCCTCGGCCCAGTCGGACCGGCGGCGGCGCGGCGCGCCCTCCGCGTCGACCTGCGGCAGCTCGCGCGTGCGGTCCTCGCGGTCGTCGGGCCGGGCGGCCTCGTCGCGGAAGTACCCGGGCGGCACCCGGTCGTCCGGTCCGTCACCGGACACGGGCGGCAGCACCGCCGTCTCCTCGGCGTCCGGCCGGACCGGCGGCAGTACCGCCGTGTCCTCCGCGTCCCCCGGGCGGACCGGAGGCAGCACCGCCGTCTCCTCGGCATCCTGCGGAGCGGGCGGCAGCGGCAGCTCGGCCGTCACCTCGGACTCGGACGCGCCGGAGGCACCGGACGCCGGCGTCCCCGACGCGGACGCCCCGGGCGTCCGGCGCGCAGCGCGGTCGGCGGCGCTCTCGTCCCGCACGGGGCGCAGCACCGTCGTGTCGTCCGTCCCGCCGCCCGGCGTCACCACGGGCGTCGGCACGGTCGCCGCGTCCTGACCCGCCGCCGCGGCGGCGGGCCCGCGCTCGGTGGTCCTGGGACCTGCCTCGGCGGCGGCTGCCGCCGCCTCCGCGAGGCGCCGGGCCTCCTCGGCCCGCAGCAGTGCCTGCTCGGCCTTGCGCTGCTTCTCCAGGCGGAGCGCCTCGGCCTCGGCACGCAGCCGTGCCTCTTCCTCGGCCTGCTTGCGGCGGCGCTCCTCCTCGGCCTTGCGGCGGGCCTCCTCCTCGGCGCGGGCCTTCTCCTCCGCGAGCAGGCGTGCCCGCTCCTCCTCGGCCTTTCTGCGCGCTTCCTCGGCCCGGCGCCGGGCCTCCTCGGCCTGCCGTTCGGCCTCGCGGCGCTGCGCCTCCTCCAGCTCGCGGCGCTTGCGCTCCTCCTCCTCGGCGCGCAGCTTGGCCAGCTGCTCCTGGCGCTCGCGCTCCAGGCGCTCCTCCTCGGCCTTGCGGGCGGCCTCTTCCTCGGCCTTGCGGCGGGCCTCCTCCTCGGCCTTCCTGCGCGCCTCCTCCTGGGCCTTGATCTCGGCCTCGGACAGCGGCAGCACCTGGTCGAGCCGGTGGCGGATGACGGTCGTGACGGCCTCGGGCTCCTGCCCGGCGTCGACGACCAGGTACCGCCCGGCGTCCGCGGCGGCCAGGGTGAGGAAACCGGCGCGCACGCGCGCGTGGAACTCGGCGGGCTCCGACTCAAGGCGGTCGGGCGCCTCGGTGAACCGCTCGCGGGCGGTCTCCGGCGCGACGTCCAGCAGCACGGTCAGATGCGGCACGAGTCCGTTCGTCGCCCAGCGGTTGATGCGGGCGATCTCGGTCGGCGACAGGTCACGGCCCGCGCCCTGGTAGGCCACCGAGGAGTCGATGTACCGGTCGGAGATGACGACCGCACCGCGCTCCAGGGCGGGCCGTACGACGGTGTCGATGTGTTCGGCCCGGTCGGCGGCGTACAGCAGGGCCTCCGCGCGGTGGGACAGGCCCGCGCTCGACACGTCCAGCAGGATCGACCGCAGCCGCTTGCCCACGGGCGTCGCCCCCGGCTCGCGGGTGAGCACGACCTCGTGGCCCTTGCCGCGGATCCACTCGGCGAGGGCCTCGGCCTGCGTGGACTTGCCGGCGCCGTCACCGCCCTCCAGGGCGATGAAGAAGCCCCCGGCGGCGGGCGCCTGGTCCGGGTCGTCACCGCGGAGCAGGGCGTCCTTCAGGTCCTGCCGCAGCGGCACACCGGAACGGTCGTCGACCTTGGCCAGCACCAGCGCGGCGACGGGCAGCAGCAGGGCGCCGGCCAGCATCAGGGTGAAGGCCGCGCCTCCGTGGGCGAAGACGAACTTGCCGCTCTCCAGGCGGTGCGGCCCGATCCCCGCCGCCACGAGCGGGGCGACGAGGGCGCCGAGCGCCACGCTCACCCGGACGACCGCGTGCAGGTGCTCCGTCGTCCGGGGACGGCGGTACTCCTCGGTCTCCTGGTCGAGCAGCGTGTGCCCGATGTTGGCGGACATGCCCGCCCCCGTCCCGGCCAGCGCCAGGATGAGCAGCACGGTGGTGACGTCCGGGACGAGCCCGGCGGCCAGCAGCGCCACGCCGGTGAAGGCGACGGTCAGCGCCAGCAGCCGGCGCCGCGACAGCGCGGGCAGCAGGGCCGGGGCGGTGCGGATGCCGACGACGACACCGCCGGTGAGCACACCCACGAACAGTCCGTACAGCACCGGGCCGCCACCCAGGTCCCTGGCGTGCAGCACGGCCACGGCGACGGCGGCCGAGACGGCGGCGGCGACGGCCGCGCAGGCCACGACGAGCAGCGGCGTCGCGCCGGTGCGGCCCTTGTCGGCGCCGGTGCCGGTCCTCGGGCGGCGCAGGCCCTCCAGCGGCGACCGCGCGCGCGGGGTGCGCGTGCCGGGCAGCTCCAGGAAGGTCAGCACGGACAGCGACGCGGCGAAGAGCCCGGCCGCCACGTAGGAGGCGAGGGCCGCCTGGTGCCGGCCGAACCAGTCGATGCCGGCGCCCAGCGCGTTGTTGAACAGGGACGCGACGACGAGGACGAGGGCGCCGAGGGGGATCGCCACGAAGCCGGTGCGCAGCGACAGGCGGCGCAGGGCGTCCATGTGGTCGGGCAGCGGCCGGACCGTGGCGCCCTCGGGGGGCGGGGCGGGCAGCAGGGCGGGGGCCGCGCTCTCCCGGCACACCGTCCAGAACCGCTCGGCGACACCCGCGACGAACACGGTGACGAGCAGCAGGGCGGGCGCGTTGCCGGGCGTCCAGTCGATCCACAGGGGCGCGACGATGAGCAGCGCCGCGCGCAGTCCGTCCGCGCCGACCATGGTCCAGCGGCGGTCGAGCGGGCCGTCCTGCGAGGTGAGCGCGGTGAGCGGCCCGAGCAGCACGGCTCCGAACAGCAACGTCGCGAGGATGCGCACCCCGAAGACGATCGCCACTGCGAACGCCACACCTCGATACCCGCCGCCGAACGAGCCCTCGGCGACAGCCGCCTGGACCATGAGCAGGACCAGGACGAGGAGGGCGAGCGTGTCTCCCACACCGCCCACGAGCTGGGCGCTCCACAACCGCCTCAGCTGCGGACGTCGCAGCAGGGCGCGGACGGCGCGCTCACGGGAGTCCGTGACCAGTGCGTCGTCGGGGGCCGGCTGAGGGGCCGTCGGTTCGTCGGCTCGCGTCATGCGTTCAGCCTATCGGGAGCCACCGACACCACGGGCCGCCCGGTCTGGCATGCGCACGCCCCGACACCGAAGTGTTGCCGGGGCGTTCGCATTCCGAACCCGGGGCGAAGACCCGGGCCTTGGCGCCCGGATCCCCGGAGGGTTCTCACACTCTCTTCACGACAGGCCCAACGGCCTCAGTCGTCGGCCGGGTTCGCGGCGGACGCCGTCCTGGCGGCCGTCTTCTTCGCGGCGGTCGTCTTGGCGGCCGTCGTCTTCTTCGCCGTCGTCTTCTTCGCGGTCGTGGTCTTCTTCGCCGCGGTCTTCTTGGTCGTGGCCTTCTTCGCCGGGGCCTTCTTGGCCGCCTTCTTCGCGGTCTTCTTCGCCGGTCCCTTGGCCCGCTTCTCGGCGAGCAGCTCGTAGCCGCGCTCCGGGGTGATCTCCTCGACGCTGTCGCCGGAGCGCAGGGTCGCGTTGGTCTCCCCGTCGGTGACGTACGGGCCGAAGCGGCCGTCCTTGACCACGACCGGCTTCTCGCTCACCGGGTCCGTGCCCAGCTCCTTCAGCGGCGGCTTGGCCGCGGCCCGGCCACGCTGCTTGGGCTGGGCGTAGATCGCCAGCGCCTCCTCCAGCGTGATGGTGAAGAGCTGCTCCTCGGCCTGCAGCGAACGCGAGTCCGTCCCCTTCTTCAGGTACGGGCCGTAGCGGCCGTTCTGCGCGGTGATCTCCTGGCCCTCGGCGTCGGTGCCGACGACGCGAGGCAGCGACATCAGCCGCAGGGCGTCGTCGAGGGTCACCGTGTCCAGGGACATCGTCTTGAACAGGGACGCCGTGCGCGGCTTGACCGCGTTCTTGCCCGTCTTCGGGGTGCCCTCGGGGAGGATCTCCGTCACGTACGGGCCGTAGCGGCCGTCCTTGGCGACGATCGTGTGGCCGGTGGCGGGGTCGGTGCCCAGCTCGTAGTCACCGCTCGGCTTGGCGAGCAGTTCCTCGGCCAGCTCGACCGTCAGCTCGTCGGGCGCCAGGTCCTCGGGGATGTCGGCGCGCTGGTGCTGCTCGGTGTCCTTCTCGCCGCGCTCGATGTACGGCCCGTAACGGCCGACCCGCAGAACGATGTCGTTGCCCACCGGGAACGAGGACACCTCGCGCGCGTCGATCGCGCCCAGGTCCGTGACCAGTTCCTTCAGGCCGCCGAGGTGGTCCCCGTCGCCGTTGCCGGCGTCGGCGGCGGCACCGGTGACCGTGCCCTCGCCGAAGTAGAACCGCTTCAGCCACGGCACGGACTGCGCCTCACCGCGGGCGATGCGGTCGAGGTCGTCCTCCATCTTGGCGGTGAAGTCGTAGTCGACGAGCCGCCCGAAGTGCTTCTCCAGGAGGTTGACCACGGCGAAGGACAGGAAGGACGGCACCAGCGCCGTGCCCTTCTTGAACACGTAGCCGCGGTCGAGGATCGTGCCGATGATCGACGCGTAGGTCGACGGGCGGCCGATCTCGCGCTCCTCCAGCTCCTTGACCAGGGACGCCTCGGTGTAGCGGGCCGGGGGCTTGGTGGCGTGCCCGTCGACCGTGATCTCCTCGGCGGTCAGGGCGTCGCCCTCGGAGACCTGCGGCAGCCGGCGCTCGCGGTCGTCCAGCTCGGCGTTCGGGTCGTCGGCGCCCTCGACGTAGGCCTTCAGGAAGCCGTGGAAGGTGATCGTCTTGCCGGACGCGCTGAACTCGACGTCCCGCCCGTCGGAGGCGGTGCCGCCGATCTTGACGGTGACGCTGTTGCCGGTGGCGTCCTTCATCTGGGAGGCGACGGTCCGCTTCCAGATCAGCTCGTAGAGCTTGAACTGGTCACCGGTCAGTCCGGTCTCGGCGGGGGTGCGGAAGCGGTCGCCCGAGGGGCGGATCGCCTCGTGCGCCTCCTGCGCGTTCTTGACCTTCCCGGCGTACGTCCTCGGCTGCGGCGGCAGGTAGTCGGCGCCGTACAGCTGCGTGACCTGGGCGCGGGCGGCGGCGACCGCCGTGTCGCTCAGCGTCGTGGAGTCCGTACGCATGTAGGTGATGTAGCCGTTCTCGTACAGCTTCTGCGCGACCTGCATCGTGGCCTTCGCGCCGAAGCCGAGCTTGCGGCTCGCCTCCTGCTGCAGAGTCGTCGTACGGAACGGGGCGTACGGCGAGCGGCGGTAGGGCTTGGACTCGACGGAGCGGACGGCGAACCGCGTCTGCTCCAGGGCGGCGGCCAGCGCGCGGGCGTTCGCCTCGTCGAGGTGGAGGGTGTTCGCGCTCTTCAGCTGTCCCAGGGAGTCGAAGTCGCGGCCCTGCGCGACCCGCCTGCCGTCGACGGTCTGCAGGCGCGCGACCAGGGACGACGGGTCCGACGGGTCTCCGGCGCGGCCGGTCGCGAAGGTGCCCGTCAGGTCCCAGTACTCAGCCGAACGGAAGGCGATGCGCTCGCGTTCCCGCTCCACCACGAGCCGGGTGGCGACGGACTGGACACGGCCCGCGGACAGCCGCGGCATGACCTTCTTCCACAGGACCGGCGAGACCTCGTAGCCGTAGAGGCGGTCGAGGATGCGGCGGGTCTCCTGGGCGTCGACGAGCCGCTGGTTGAGCTGGCGCGGGTTGGCGACGGCGGCCTGGATCGCGGCCTTGGTGATCTCGTGGAAGACCATCCGCTTGACCGGGACCTTGGGCTTGAGCACTTCCTGGAGGTGCCAGGCGATGGCCTCGCCCTCGCGGTCCTCATCGGTGGCGAGGAAGAGCTCGTCGGATTCCTTCAGCAGGTCCTTGAGCTTCTTGACCTGCGCCTTCTTGTCGGCGTTGACCACATAGATCGGCGCGAAGTCGTGTTCGACGTCCACACCGAGGCGGCGGACCTCGCCGGTGTACTTCTCGGGCACCTCGGCGGCGCCGTTGGGAAGGTCACGGATGTGCCCGACGCTCGCCTCGACGATGTAGCCGGGGCCGAGATAGCCCTTGATCGTCTTCGCCTTGGCAGGCGACTCGACGATGACGAGTCGGCGGCCGCCCTTCGCGGTCTCGCTGGTCGGGGACAACTTCGCTCTTCTCTCCGGTCGACGCTGGGGCCTCCCCGGAGTCGTGTACCGGGGCTGGGTAGATGGTGACGCTGCGGAGTGTGACGGTACATCCCGCCCCCGTGTCAAACGGGAAAAGCCCGCAACGGCCACTCGAACGGTAACCCGACTACCACCATTCCTGCCGCCCGGAGTGCGGGGCCCGGACCCGGTCCCGGGCGGAGCGCCGGCTCCCCGATCAAGGGCGGGCGTCCGGCCCGGCCGCCTCTCAGAGGCGGGTGAAGCACCAGGTTCCGGCGGCCAGCGCGAGCACCGCGACCACGCCCGCCACGGCCGCCGATGCGACCGGCCTCACACCTTCCGCGACGGGCCGTTCCTGGCGCACGCACGCCACCGTCCACGCCAGCAGTCCGCCCCCGAACAGGGAGAACACCGCTCCCGCGAAGATCGCCGGTTCGCTCTCCATGGCTCGCCGCGCCCCTTTTCTCCCACCCACCCGTGCCCAGCCCCGGGAGGCTGTCACGCGTGGGCGGCGGGGAGGCGAACCCGAGGTGAACGCCGGGGCGGCGCGTGGGCGCGGCCGAGGACGTGACGCGCTCGCCGCCCGTCCCGGGGAGGGTGTTCAATTCGACTCGAATTTGTTGGCGCGTGGGTCGGCGCGTTCGCTGGCGAGGGCGAGCCGCATGGCCGGACCGGCCGGACCGGCAGCGCCCCTCGAGCCCGGGCCGGACGGCCGTCGGCCACGGGGTCAGCGTGACGGGGTCAGCGTGACGGGGTCAGCGGTCACGGGGCCGTCGGCCACGGGTTAGCGTCACGGGGCGGTCGGCCACGGGTCGGCGGTCACGGGGTCAGCGGGCCGGCTCCAGGAAGCCCTGCTCGACCAGCAGCCGGATCTGGGCCGGGGTGCGGTCGCGCAGCAGCACCGGGTCCTCGCCGAGCAGCTGGGCGATCGCGTCCAGGATGACGCCGGCGCTCATCGAGCCGTCGCACACCCCCGCGAAGCCCGCCCCGACGGTGTCCACCCGGGTGGCCCGGCGCATGCCGCGGTTCTGGCGCAGCACGACGTGCTCGGGGTCCTCCGCGCCGGGCAGCCCGACCTGCTCCTGCACCACCTCGGCGGCGAGCCGGAAGTGCGCGGCCAGGAGCGCGGCGTCGTCATGGCCGCGCAGGAAGTCGAGCCGGTCGAAGTGGTGGCGGATGGTGTCGCCCAGCGGCTGCTCGACCGGGTGGGGCCACTCCTCGACCGTCACCGAGGGCACGGCGGCGTCCGTCCTGCGCAGGGTGATCCAGCCGAAGCCGACGGCCTTCACCTTGCGCGCCTCGAACTCGTCGAGCCACGCGTCGTACCGCGCCTGGTACTCCGCCGGGTCGCCCTGGTGGTCACCGGCGTCCCGCAGCCACAGCTCGGCGTACTGGTGGATGTCCTGCACCTCGCGCTGCACGATCCACGCGTCGCAGCCGCGCGGCACCCACGACCTGAGCCTGTCCTGCCAGTCCTCCCCTTCCACGTGCTGCCAGTTGGCGAGGAACTGCGCGAACCCGCCCACGGTCAGCCGCTCCCCCGCCTCCTGAACGAGCGTGCGGCACAGATCGTCCCCGCCCATCCCGCCGTCGCGGTAGGTGAGCCGGGCGGCGGGCGAGATCACGAACGGCGGGTTCGAGACGATCAGGTCGTACTTCTCGCCGTCCCGGACGGGCGTGAAGAGCGAGCCCTCGCGCAGATCGGCGGTCGGGGCGCCGGACAGCGCCAGGGTGAGCGCGGTGATGTGCAGGGCGCGCGGGTTCAGGTCGGTGGCCGTCACGCGCGTGGCGTGCTGCGCGGCGTGCAGCGCCTGGATGCCGGAGCCGGTGCCGAGGTCGAGCGCGGAGTCCACGGGCGTACGGACGGTGATGCCGGCGAGGGTCGTGGAGGCGCCGCCGACGCCGAGGACGACTCCTTCGTCCCGGCGTCCGATGCCGCCGGCGCCGCCGACCGCGCAGCCCAGGTCCGACACGATGAACCAGTCCTCGCCGCCGGGGCCACCGTAGGGCCGTACGTCCACCGTGGCGGTCAGCTCGCCCTCGCCCGCCCGTGCCAGCCAGCCGCTCTCCAGGCAGGCGTCCACGGGCAGCACCTCCGCCACGCGCGCGTGCGGCACGGGCTGCTGGAGCAGGAACAGCCGGACGAGCAGTTCCAGGGGCGTGTCCCCGCGGGTCGCCCGCAGCGCGGGCACGGTCTCGCTGCGGGCCAGCGCCGCGTACGCGGGGGCCCCGAGCAGGTCGAGCAGGCCGTCGGCGGTGAAGGAGACCGCGAGCAGGGCGTCCCGGAGCCGGGCGGCGACATCGGGCCGGTCGGCGGCGGGCAGCGGGGGCAGGGATGACTGGCTGGCGTTACTCACGCCCCCATTGTGGCCGCCGGGAACGAGATCGCACGCGCCCGTGCCGCGTACTCCCGGGGGTCGGGGCGCCGTCCGACACGGGCAGGAGCGTTCAAGCCGGGGACGCCATCCGGCCCGGGCACGCGTCTCGCACTCAGTCCTCCGGCCCGGGCGCGCGTCTCGCGCGGACGGAATCCGGCCCGGGTGCGGACGCCGGGCGGGGTGATCCGCCACCGGCTCCGACCGACCTCGCGCGGACGCGAGGGGACAGGGGCACCGGCGGGGCCCGCTGCCCCGCCCGGGCGTCGGGTCAGCTCTGCGTGGCGCCCGCCGACGCGGTGGCCGCCTTGCAGCTGGACTGACGGGCCATCGCTTGGCCGACCTCGCCCTCCTCCAGGTTCTTCAGGGCGTCGTTGCCGCTCTGGCTCAGCTTGTCCAGCTCGCCGGCGATGTCCTTGAGGCCGTCGGCGAACTTGCCCTGGTCCTTGGTGTCGAGGTCGTCCACCTGCTTCTTCAGCGAGGCGTACGACGCGGAGATCGAGTTGAGCTCCTTGACCGCGTCCTGCTGCTTCTTCTCGCCGTTCTCCACGTCCGGCGCCCCGGCCTTGTTCACGGCGCTGCCGATCGCCTTGTAGGCGTCGGACATGTCCTGGAAGGCCTGCGCGTCGGTCTTCTGGACCTCCTCGGGAGCGCTGTTGTCCGAGGTCTCCTTCTGGATCGCGGCGTTCGCCGACTCGATCTTCTTGGCCTGCGGCTGCACGGCGTCGCAGACCTGCTTGGCCCAGGAGTCGAGCTTGTCGTTGCCGTCGTCGCCGCCGCAGCCGGACAGCGCCAGTACCAGTACCGCACCGCCGGACAGTGCGGCCGCGAGCTTCTTGTTCACCGGTTTGGTCCCTTCCATGGCTCTCGGCCCCGGAACATACACGCCGCATGCACGGCCACCGCACGCCGAACGCCCAATAAGACCGTTTTGTAACCTTTTGCACCAAGCGAGAGAAGGCTCACGCATGGTCGTGCACCGCACAGTGCGGGCGGGCGACGCGTCAACGCACGCCGCCCGCCCGCACCTTGAGCCGGATATCCGGGAAACCGCCTACGAAACCACCGCCGGATCAGCCGACTTCGGCTTCGGGGGCTTCGGCTCGGCGTTGTCGTCGTCGCCCATGGCGATCCCGCGCCGCTTGGAGACGTACACCGCCCCGGCGATGACGACGAACGCCAGGGCCGCAACCAGGATGCGCACCCCGATGCTCTTGTCCGGACCGTAGGAGAACTTGATCACCGCGGGCGCGATGAGCAGGGCCACCAGGTTCATGACCTTCAGCAGCGGGTTGATCGCGGGACCGGCGGTGTCCTTGAACGGGTCGCCGACGGTGTCGCCGATCACGGTCGCCGCGTGCGCCTCGCTGCCCTTGCCGCCGTGGTGCCCGTCCTCGACGAGCTTCTTCGCGTTGTCCCACGCACCACCGGAGTTGGCGAGGAACACCGCCATCAGCGTGCCCGCGCCGATCGCGCCCGCCAGGAACGCGCCGAGCGCGCCTACGCCCAGCGTGAACCCGATGAAGATGGGCGCCATGACGGCCAGCAGACCGGGAGTGGCCAGCTCGCGCAGGGCGTCCTTGGTGCAGATGTCGACTACCTTGCCGTACTCCGGCTTCTCGCTGTAGTCCATGATCCCGGGCTTCTCGCGGAACTGGCGCCGCACCTCGAAGACAACGGAACCCGCCGACCGCGACACGGCGTTGATCGCCAGCCCCGAGAAGAGGAAGACGACCGCCGCGCCCGCGACAAGGCCCACGAGGTTGTTGGGCTGGGAGATGTCCATCATCAGACTCATCGGCGCACCCTCACCGCTGAGCTTCTCGCCCACGTCCCGCGCCCCGGTGAAGATCGCGTCGCGGTAGGACCCGAACAGCGCCGCCGCCGCGAGCACGGCCGTGGCGATCGCGATGCCCTTGGTGATCGCCTTGGTGGTGTTGCCGACCGCGTCCAGGTTCGTGAGCACCTGCGCGCCCGCGCCCTCGACGTCGCCGGACATCTCCGCGATGCCCTGTGCGTTGTCGGACACCGGCCCGAAGGTGTCCATCGCGACGATCACCCCGACCGTGGTGAGCAGGCCGGTGCCGGCCAGCGCCACCGCGAACAGGGCCAGCATGATCGACGTGCCGCCGAGCAGGAACGCCCCGTACACCCCGAGCCCGATCAACAGGGCGGTGTAGACGGCCGATTCCAGACCCACGGAGATGCCGGCGAGGACGACCGTGGCCGGGCCGGTCAGCGAGGTCTTGCCGATGTCCCGGACGGGCCGGCGGGTGGTCTCCGTGAAGTAGCCGGTCAACTGCTGGATCAGGGCGGCCAGCACGATGCCGATGGCCACCGCCACCAGGGCGAGGATCCGCGGGTCGCCGTCCTTGGCGCGGATGGCGGCATCGCCGACGCCGTCCAGGTCCGCGTACTTCCCCGGCAGGTAGACGAACACGGCCACCGCCACCAGCACGAGCGAGATCGCCGCGGAGATGAAGAAGCCGCGGTTGATGGCGCTCATGCCGCTGCGGTCGGCCCGCCGGGGCGCCACCGCGAAGATGCCGATCATCGCCGTGAGGACACCGATCGCCGGCACCAGCAGCGGGAAACCGAGACCGGCGTCGCCGAAGGCCGCCGAACCCAGGATCAGCGCGGCGACCAGGGTGACGGCGTACGACTCGAAGAGGTCGGCCGCCATGCCCGCGCAGTCGCCGACGTTGTCGCCCACGTTGTCGGCGATGGTCGCGGCATTGCGCGGATCGTCCTCCGGAATGCCCTGCTCGACCTTGCCGACCAGGTCGGCGCCGACGTCGGCGGCCTTGGTGAAGATGCCGCCGCCGACCCGCATGAACATCGCGATCAGCGCGGCCCCGAGACCGAAGCCCTCCAGCACCTTCGGCGCGTCGGCCGCGTACACCAGCACCACGCAGGAGGCGCCGAGCAGGCCCAGGCCCACCGTGAACATGCCGACCACACCACCCGTACGGAAAGCGATCTTCATCGCTTTGTGCGAGACGGTGGTCAGATCCTTTTCCGGCTCGCCCTCGGCCGGTGTCGCCTCGCGCGCCGCGGCGGCGACGCGCACATTGCTGCGGACGGCGAGCCACATGCCGATATAACCGGTGGCCGCCGAGAACGCCGCTCCGATCAAAAAGAAGACCGAACGTCCGGCACGCTGACTCCAGTCGTCCGCGGGAAGCAGCATGAGCAGGAAGAACACGACCACTGCGAATACGCCGAGAGTGCGCAGCTGCCGGGCCAGGTAGGCGTTCGCGCCCTCCTGGACCGCTGCCGCGATCTGCTTCATGCTGTCGGTGCCCTCGCCTGCCGCGAGTACCTGGCGCACCAGGACCCCCGCGAGCACCAGGGCCGCCAGGGCGACGACCGCGATGATCACGACGAGCACACGGTTGCCGTCGGTCAGTACGGCGGCTGCGAGATCGGTGGGATGGCCCGACTGTGGTGTGAAGGAAAGCCCCGCCATTCGTCCTCCTTGACGCTTGGGCTGAGCTCAAGATGTGGACGGGATTGTAGGTACCGGAACCTGATCAAAACAGTGCACGATAAAGGGAATTCGCCGCGCGAGTAATGCTCTGAAAGCATTCTCGGAGTTCCGCCGGGCGCGCGAATGATCGTGAATCAATTCACGCGTCGAACGGCACAGGAACCACTGTAAAGGCGATCACTGACACCCGCACATGACGAAGGGCCCCACGGGTGGGGCCCTTCATGACGAGCGGGGTGTGCGGTCACCGCTTGCGCGGTGGCCGCCCTGCGCGGTGGCGGTGTCAGACCAGGATCGTCGGCGGCGGCGTCGTCGGCCAGGTCATCTTGATGGATCCGCCGTGCTCGCCCGCGCTGACCTCGACGTCGTCGACGAGTCCGCTGATGACCGCGAGGCCCATCTCGTCCTCGTCGGCCTCGCCGTCGCCGTCGGACGCGCGGTCGCCGGGTGTGGCGTGCGGGGCCTCGTCGCCGACCTCGATGGAGAACTGCTTCTCCTCCTCGATCAGCAGCACCTTCACCGGTGCCGAGATCCCGCCCAGCTGGTGCAGGCCGACGGCCCGGGTGCACGCCTCACCGACGGCGAGCCTGACCTCGTCGAGGACGGCCTCCTCCACTCCGGCCCTGCGCGCCACCGCTGCCGCCACCAGCCGGGCGGTCCTGACGTGCTCGGGCAGCGCGCTGAAGCGGAGCTCAACGGTGGCCATGCATCCCCCTCGCAACTTCGGGCGTGCTGTCGAGGGGCTCCGGGCCGCCGAAAGCCCGGGCCCCCTCGGTCTTCACTTCCGCCGAACATCGGCCGGCCCGGGCACGGAGCCCGGGGCCGGTGTCAGTCGGTGGCCGCAACCGCTTCCTCGACCGAGGTGTGAATCGGGAACACCTTGGTGAGGCCGGTGATGCGGAAAATCTTCAGAATGCGCTCCTGGTTGCAGACCAGGCGCAGGGAGCCCTCATGGGCACGCACGCGCTTCAGGCCGCCGACCAGAACGCCGAGCCCGGTGGAGTCGAGGAAGTCCACGCCCTCCATGTCGACGACAAGGTGGAAACTGCCGTCGTTCACCAGCTCGACCAACTGCTCGCGCAGCTTGGGCGCGGTATATACGTCGATTTCGCCACCGACCCTGACGATCGTGCGATCGCCCATGGTCTCGGTCGACAGGGACAGGTCCACGGATCCTCCAGCACCTTGCTATCGAGCGGTCGCCCTCGGGGCATCTCGGCTTCAGCCCTTGGACGCTTCGCCAGCCGCGATGGCATTCAATCACTTACCGGCAGGCGTGCACGACGCCTTGGCTCCATTGTCCGTCACGCCAGTGACACACTCGGTGCCGATGGCCAAGAATCACCGATCCGATCGAACCCCGCCGGACCCCGCCTCCCGGCCCGCGCCGGGCGCGGTCCTGGACCGGCTCGCGTCCGGTCCGAGCAGGGCTTCGCGCATTACTCATACGGAGCACTTGCCCCCGCGCGCGGGTCGGCATGCCGTCTGGCCGGACCGGATCCGCGCGGAGATCGTGGCGGCGGTGCAGGCGGCCGGTATCGAACACCCCTGGGCCCACCAGGCCCGGGCGACCGAGCACGCCCTGGACGGCGACTCGGTCGTGGTCGCCACCGGTACCGCCTCCGGCAAGTCCCTCGCCTACCTCGTGCCGGTGCTGTCCACCCTTCTGGAGGGCTCCGAGGCCCCGAACGGCCGGGGCGCGACCACCCTCTACCTGGCTCCCACCAAGGCCCTCGCGGCGGACCAGCGCCGCTCGGTGAAGGAACTTTCACAACCGCTCGGCACCGCCGTCCGGGCGGCCGTCTACGACGGCGATACTCCGTTCGAGGAACGCGAGTGGATCCGCCAGTACGCCAACTACGTGCTGACCAACCCCGACATGCTGCACCGGGGCATCCTGCCCTCCCATCCCCGCTGGTCCTCCTTCCTGAAGTCGCTGAAGTACGTCGTCATCGACGAGTGCCACACCTACCGGGGCGTCTTCGGCTCCCACGTCGCCCAGGTGCTGCGGCGGCTGCGCAGGCTGTGCGCCCGGTACGGCGCGTCGCCGGTGTTCCTGCTGGCCTCCGCCACCGCCGCCGAGCCCGCGGTCGCCGCGCGGCGACTGACCGGCGTGCCGGTCGTCGAGGTGGCGGACGACGCCTCACCGCGCGGTGAACTGGTGTTCGCCCTCTGGGAGCCGCCGCTGACCGAGCTGCACGGCGAGAAGGGCGCCCCCGTTCGCCGGACGGCCACGGCCGAGGCCGCCGACCTGCTGACCGACCTCACCGTGCAGGGCGTCCGCTCGGTGGCCTTCGTCCGCTCCCGGCGTGGCGCGGAGCTGATCTCCGTCATCTCGCAGGAGCGACTGGCCGAGGTGGACCGCTCGCTGGCCGGGCGTGTCGCGGCCTACCGGGGCGGCTATCTCCCGGAGGAACGCCGCGCACTGGAGCGAGCCATCCATTCGGGTGAACTCCTGGGCCTCGCCGCGACGAACGCCCTCGAACTCGGCATCGACATCTCCGGCCTCGACGCCGTCGTGATCGCCGGCTACCCGGGCACCCGGGCCTCCTTGTGGCAGCAGGCCGGCCGGGCCGGACGGTCGGGTCAGGGCGCACTGGCCGTCCTCGTGGCCCGGGACGATCCGCTGGACACCTTCCTCGTCCACCACCCGGAGGCCCTGTTCGACCAGCCGGTCGAATCGACGGTCCTCGACCCGGACAACCCCTACGTCCTCGCCCCCCACCTGTGCGCGGCCGCCGCGGAGCTGCCCCTGACGGACGAGGACCTCGACCTGTTCGGCCCCGCCAGCCAGGGCCTGCTGCCGCAACTGGAGGCCGCGAAGCTGCTGCGCCGCCGCACCAGGGCCTGGCACTGGACCCGCCGCGAGCGTGCCGCCGACCTGACCGACATCCGCGGAGAGGGCGGACGGCCGGTCCAGGTCGTGGAGGCGGCGACGGGCCGGCTGCTCGGCACGGTCGACGCGGGTGCGGCCCACTCGACCGTGCACGAGGGCGCGGTCCACCTCCACCAGGGCCGCACGTACCTGGTGCGCTCCCTGGACCTGGAGGACTCCGTCGCCCTCGTCGAGGAGGCCTCCCCGCCCTACTCCACGGTCGCCCGCGACACGACCGCCATCTCCGTGCTGGAGACCGACGTCGAGATCCCCTGGGGCGACGGCCGCCTGTGCTACGGCTCCGTCGAGGTCACCAACCAGGTCGTCTCCTTCCTGCGCCGCCGGCTCATCACCGGTGAAGTCCTGGGCGAGACCAAGCTCGACCTCCCTCCTCGTACGCTGCGCACCCGCGCCGTGTGGTGGACGGTCACGGAGGACCAGCTCGACCGCGCACGGATCAGCCCGGAGATCCTCGGCGGTTCCCTGCACGCCGCGGAGCACGCCTCGATCGGCCTGCTGCCCCTGTTCGCGACCTGCGACCGCTGGGACATCGGCGGCGTGTCGATCCCCCTCCACCCCGACACGCTCCTGCCGACCGTCTTCGTCTACGACGGCCACCCGGGCGGCGCGGGCTTCGCGGAACGGGCCTTCCACACCGCCCGTACCTGGCTGACCGCCACCCGCCAGGCCATCGCCTCCTGCGAGTGCGAGGCCGGCTGCCCGTCCTGCATCCAGTCCCCCAAGTGCGGCAACGGCAACGACCCGCTGCACAAGAGGGGCGCGGTACGCCTCCTCACGGTGCTGCTGGAGGGGGCGCCGGAGGAGAAGGAGGCCGACGGGGAGCCGCGGAAGCAGGAACGGGGCACCCTGCCCGGGCAGGAGCCCGCCGGGGGACCGGAGGGGCCGGAGAGCCCGGAGGGCCCGGAGAGCCCGGAGGGCCTGGAGGGCCTGGAGGGCCTGGAGGGGCCGGAGAGCCAGGCGGCGGACGGCTAGCCGGGGGCGGTGCGACCGGGGCCCGGGACGATCGGCGCCGCCCACGGGGCCCGGCCACCTACCCGGCTTCTACCCGGCTGCGGAATCTCCGCGTGTCTCCTTCCGCCCCGTTCCCTCCGCCGACACTGCCCCGTCCGTGCCCGTCGGCGTCTGCGTCGCGGTCGCCGTCGCCGTCTGCGTCGGCGGGCCGGCCCGGGCCCTGACCCGCGCCGTGAACGGTCCCCGTCCCGACGCCGCCGTCACGTCCGCGATGTCTCCGACGACCTTGCACCGCACCAGCCGCGCCCCCTGTGCCCGGGCTACCCGGGCGGCCCGGGCACAGGCCACCGTGCCGCCCTCGGCCCAGTGGTCCGCCGCCGCGAGGGCGGCGAGGTCGGCGCCGCCCGCGGCGCGGTGCCGGATCACCACCGGCTGTCCCAGCGCGAGGACCACGCCGAAGACGACACACAGGACGGCGACGGCTCCGACGCTCCAGACGGTGGCGGACCCCCGGTCCGCCGCAAGCCCCTCTCGCGCACGGTCTCCCGGCCCACGCCGCGCGCCACACACGAGGCGGCGGTCCCGGTGTCTCATGTGCCCACCGCCTCCTCCACGGAGGCCACGGCCTCCTCGCGCACCGAGAAGGACAGACCCCGCAGGACCGGCGGCTCGGCCACCACGACGACCCGGACCTGCTCCGGCCCACGGCTGACGGTGACCTTCGCGCCGGGCGGCGCCGCCTCCCGGGCCAGTCGTACGACCCGCTCGGGCGGGTCCTGCCGGGCCGCCGACCTGGCGCCGGTCCGTGCGGCGTCCACGCACTGGATCTGCGCGGCCACGGCCAGCAGGCCCCACACCAGCGCCATCGCGAACATGACCAGCACGGGCAGCACCACCGCCGACTCCGCTGTGACGAACCCGCGGTCGCCGCCCCGCTCACATCCGCGCATTGAGGGCGCCCTTCACGATGCCTTGCAGCTCCGCGCTGACCGTGCCGCTCGTGACGACCTTGTACAGCACCACCGCGAACGCCACGGCGGCCACGATGCCCATCGCGTACTCCGAGGTGACCATCCCCGCGTCCCTGCGCGCCGCCCGCATTCCGCACACCAGGGCACGCAGCCGCGCCCGTACCGCCTGATACATCTCAACCCCCGTAGGAAAGGATCCGAACTTCCACTGCTCGTCGTCTGCTTCACTCACTGCGCTCAGCTGCTCCGGTCGGTCTCCGCGTCAGCGACCACCTCCTCCGAGCACTCCACCCGCCAGCCCGATCACCACGGGCAGCACCCCGACCGCGAGGAACGCGGGCAGGAAGCACAAGCCGACCGGAGCGCTGACCATCACGCCCGCCCGGCGGGCCCTGGCCGTGGCAGCCCGGCCCCAGTCCGCCCGGGCCTCGGCGGCGAGCCGGGCCACCGGTGCGGCAGCGGGCAGGCCCGACACACCGGCCCGCTCCAGCAGCCGGGCCAGTCCTCCGGCACCGGGCAGGACTGCCACACTCCGCCAGGCCGCACCCGGTTCACCACCCAGCCGTACCTCCGCCGCGCCCCTGGCCAGGGCGTCGCCCACCGGACCGCCCAGCGCCTGCCCGACGGCCTGGGCAGCGACAACCGGGCCGGCACCCGCCGCGATGCAGGCGGCCAGCAGGTCGGCAGCCAGGGGCAGTTGCCGCTCCGTCTCGGCCGGATCGGGCGCGTGCCGGGCGGCTCTGCCCTTCGCCTCCTGGTGCAGCCGCCACCGCCACACACCCACCGCACCGGCGAGTCCCACAGCCAATCCGGCCGGACCGCCGACCAGCGCCCATCCGGCACACGCGACGCCCAGGGGAGCCGACCACGTGCGCGCCGCCCCGCGCAGATCGAGACGAGGGGAACGCGAGACCTCCTCCCGGGGCCGCAGCCGTGCCAACCGCCGCCGCATCGCCCGGTGGCGCCGCGTCTCGACCAGCCACCGGCCCCACCAACCGAGGGCGAGCACCATCCCCAGGGCCACCCCCAGCCTGTGGACAACCTCCGCGCTCATGCCACCGCCTCCGCACCCCGCACGATCCGCGACACCCACCACAGCCCGAGGCCCTCCAAGATCCCGCCGACGGCCAGGCAGCCCAGGCCGGCCGGGGTGTGGAGCAGGACGTGCAGGGGATCCGCGCCGAGGGCGGTGCCGATGAGCAGCCCCAGAGCAGGAAGCCCCGCGAGCATCACCGCCGTCGCCCGGGCACCCGCCAACTGGGCGCTCAGGTCCGACCGTTGGTTTCGCTCGGCCCGGAGGGCGGCTGCCAGCCGGTCGAGTCCGGACGCGAGGCCCGCGCCCTGGTCCACCGCCACCCGCCAGCAGGCGGCGAGGCCGCGCAGGCCCTCGGCCCCCGGTTGCCGCGCCGCCGTCGCGAGGGCCTCCGGCACGTCACCGCCGAACCGTGCCGCCGCCAGTACCGTGGCCTGGGCCTCGGCGAGTCCGCCGCAGTCCCGGGCGCCGCGCAGCAGTGCCTCACCCGGCTGGCGTCCGGCCCGCACCTCGCCGGCGAGCGCCGAGCACAGGGCGATCACCTCGGCGGCCCGACGTTCCCGGTCCCGGCGCTCTCGGCCGGCCAGCCGGGCCTTCCGCAGCAACGGCACCCCGGCCGCTCCCAGCACGACCGGCAGTACCGACGCCCCCAGCACCGCGACCAGCGCCCCGGCCGCCGGCGCCCACCACTCGGTCCGCCACCGGTCCCGCACCCACCTCGGCACACCGGCCCTCGTCCGCCACCCGGGCGGATCGGCACCGACCGCTCCGCCTCCCTCGAACAGCAGCCGGGCCCGCCGTACCGCCGCATCCCGTCGGACCAGCAGCCACGCGGCCGCTCCCCCGCAGGCCGCCGCGACTGCCATGGACATCGCCGTCGTCCCCGTCATCCCGAACGCCATGCCGTCACCCCGTTCACCGCTCCCGGCTCCACTCCGGCTCCGTCACCGGCCGGTGGTCCGGAACCCCGTGTCCACTCGGCGGACCGCGGCCCGATTCCGGCCCGGCCTCCGCCGCCCACCGCCCGACCGCCGGCCGGCCCGCTCCCGGCGCCCTCACCGCGAAGCAGTCCCCGCAGCCGCTCCCACCCGGCCTCGCGCACGAATGCCTCCTCTCCCCACCGCAGCGCCGGCACGGTCCGCACCAGCCCCGACGGTTCGCGCTCCAGCACGTGCACCTCGACGACGCGCCGCCGCCCGGCGCGGTCGCGCGCGAGGTGCAGGACGACCGAGAGGGCGGCCGCCACCTGGCTGTGCAGGGCGGCCCGGTCGAGCCCGGCGGCCGTGCCCAGGGCCTCCAGCCGGGCGGGGACGTCGGCGGCGGCGTTCGCGTGGACCGTTCCGCAGCCGCCCTCGTGTCCCGTGTTCAACGCGGCCAGCAGATGCACCACTTCGGGCCCGCGCACCTCACCCACCACCAGCCGGTCGGGCCGCATCCTCAGCGCCTGGCGCACCAGGTCCTCCAGGGTGACCAGGCCCGCGCCCTCCTGGTTGGCGGGGCGGGTCTCCAGCCGCACCACGTGGGGGTGGTCCGGTCGCAGTTCCGCCGAGTCCTCGGCGAGGACGATCCGTTCGTCCGGCCCGACCAGGCCGAGCAGGGCGCTCAGCAGCGTCGTCTTCCCACTGCCGGTGCCCCCGCTGACCAGGAAGGAGAGCCGGGCGTCGAGCAGGGCGCGCAGGACCCGGTCGCCGCCGGGCGGCACCGTGCCCGCCGCGACCAGTTCCCCGAGGGTGAAGGCCCGCGGCCGGACCACGCGGAGGGACAGGCAGGCGCAGTCCACGGCCACCGGTGGCAGCACGGCGTGCAGCCGGGTGCCGTCGGGCAGCCGGGCGTCGGCCCAGGGGCGGGCGTCGTCCAGCCGGCGGCCCGCCACGGCGGCCAGGCGCTGGGCCAGCCTCCGCACGGCCGCGGCGTCCGCGAACCGTACCGGCGTCAGCTCCAGCCCGCCGCCCCGGTCCACCCAGACCCGGTCCGGGCCCGACACCAGCACGTCGGTCACCGACGGGTCGGCGAGCAGCGGCTCCAGCGGCCCGCTGCCGACCAGTTCGGACCGCAGCCGGGCCGCAGCCCCCAGGACCTCGGCGTCCCCGAGCACCCGGCCCTGGTCCCGCAGGGCCTGCGCCACGCGTGCGGGGGTCGGCTCCGCCCCGCTGTCGGCCAGCCACCGCCGTACGCCGTCGAGCAGCTCCGCGCCCTCGGGTCCGGTCAGCGTGCTCATGCCGCACCCGCCTCGACGAGCGCCCGCTCCCAGAACTCCCGGCAGAACCGGGCGAGCGGTCCGCGCGGAGCCGCACCCGGGGGTGCCGCACCTCCGTCCGGTCGCAGCAGCCCCGGCTCGACCGGCACCTCGCCGGCCAAGGGCAGCCCCAGCAGCCGGGCCACCTCCCGGTCGTCGAGCCCCGGCGCGTGCGGGCCGCGGACCGCGACCCGCAGATCCCGCAGGACCATGCCGATCGCGGACGCCACCCGGCCGGCAGCGGCCACGGCCCGCAGCTCCGAGGGCACCACCAGCAGACCCATGTCGAGCTGGGTGAGCACCTCAGCCACACCGTCGTCGATCCGACGCGGCAGGTCGACGACCACCGTGCCGCCCCGCCGGCGTGCCGCCGCCAGGACCGCGCGCACCGCCGGGGGCGGGACGGCGATTCGATCGCCCCGGTCCCAGCTGAGCACGCGCAGCGAGTGCAGCTCAGGCAGCGACTCCTCCAGGGCGCCCCCGCCGACGCGCCCTCGTGAGGACGCGAACGCCGGCCAGCGCAGCCCCTCGGCCGTCTCCCCACCGAGCAGGACGTCGAGTCCGCCACCCAGCGGATCGGCGTCCACCAGCAGGGTGCGCAGTCCCTCCCGCGCGGAGGTGACGGCAAGGGCGCAGGCGAGTGTGGACGCGCCGGCCCCGCCGCGGCCGCCGACGACCCCGACGGTGAGAGCCGGCCGGCCCACGCCCTCGGCGACGTCGGCGATCCGGTCGACCAGCCACTGCTCGCCGTCGGGCAGCATCAGGACGTGCTCGGCGCCGATCTCGACGGCCCGCCGCCACACCCCCGAGTCGTCCTGGTCCCGTCCGACGAGGACGACACCCTTCCTGCGGGCGGCGCCGCGCACCCGCCGCGCCGCGTCGTCGCCCACGAGGACGAGCGGTGCGGCCTCCCACCCGCCTCTGCGCTCGGGCACCCCGTGGTGCACCTCGGGTGTGGCGCCCGCCGCGGCGCACAGGCGCAGCAGGTCGTCGAGAAGGTCGGTGTCCTCGGTGACGATCAGCGGTCCACCCTGCCGCCCTGCGGCGGGCGGCGGATCGTGTGTGACGGTTCCGGCCACGGTCTCCATCCCCCTTCACTGCTCACGGAGCCCTTGCGGCCCCGCGATTCCCAATACGCCGGGAGAACCGGCAACGTGGCCTCCCTCGGAACGGCCGACGCAAACCGGCCAAACGCCTCCCCGCAATCGCCGGGCGGCCAAGGAAGTCGCCGCGAGCGGGGTGCGCTGGAATCACGGTGCAGCGATCCCGGAAATCGTGTGGATCTTGGTGAAAAACTGTGGACGGCCCGGGGGTTGTGAATATCGCCGTCACCCAAACCGGTGAGGCCCGCAGACCCTCCGTGCGACTTCCACAGAGGAGTCCGACGGCTACACACAGTGACGATTCCATGGCGCGCCGAAGGAGCGGCCGCAGCCGCTGCGAGGCGGCGTCAAGGCCGCGCGAAGGAAGGAAAAACCCACCCGGACATGCGACGACCCCCGCCGGGGGGGAGAGCGGGGGTCGTCCCCACGGCCGACTCGGGGGGGGAGGAGTCGGGCCGGGTTAGCACGGTCGCGAACGATCCGTGACCTCCATGGTGTACCCGAGAGCCCTCTCAGGCAAACCCACGCGCCACACCTTACGCCGAATGGGCTGCCCCTATGCTCAAGGGCGTGGAAAACCACTCCTTGCCCCGCACAGCGGCCTTCTTTGACCTGGACAAGACGGTCATTGCGAAGTCGAGCACGCTCACCTTCAGCAAGTCGTTCTACCAAGGCGGTCTGATCAACCGCAGGGCCGTCTTGCGGACCGCGTACTCCCAGTTCGTCTTCCTGGCCGGCGGCGCCGACCACGAACAGATGGAGCGCATGCGCGCCTACCTGTCCGCACTGTGCCGCGGCTGGAACGTCCAGCAGGTCAAGGAGATCGTCGCCGAGACACTGCACGACCTGATCGACCCGATCATCTACGACGAGGCCGCCTCCCTCATCGAGGGGCATCACACCGCCGGCCGCGACGTGGTGATCGTGTCCACGTCGGGCGCGGAGGTGGTCGAGCCGATCGGCGAACTCCTCGGTGCCGACCGGGTGGTGGCCACCCGCATGGTCGTGGGCGAGGACGGCTGCTTCACCGGCGAGGTGGAGTACTACGCGTACGGCCCCACGAAGGCCGAGGCCGTCAGGGAGCTGGCCGAGTCCGAGGGGTACGACCTCAGCCGCTGCTACGCCTACAGCGACTCGGCCACGGATGTGCCGATGCTGGAGTCCGTCGGCCACCCCTACGCCGTGAACCCGGACCGCGCGCTGCGCCGCGAGGCCCTCGCGCGGGGCTGGCCGATCCTGGACTTCCACCGTCCGGTGCGGCTCAAGCAGCGCATGCCCGCCTTCTCGGTGCCACCGCGTCCGGCGCTCGTCGCGATCGCCGCGATAGGCGCGGCGGCGGCCACCGCGGGACTCGTCTGGTACGCCAGCCGGCGCCGGGCATCGGCCGCCTGATCGCCCCGCACGAACGCCCTGTTTGAACCTAAAAGTAAAGAACTGCGGCCCGGACTTCCGCTACCACCGGGTCAGGAGTACAAAGGATTCAACGGCCCGCGAGACCAAGGACATCCGAAAGGATCACCTTTACACGCATTTGGCCCCACGGACCGCGCATGAACACCGGGCACCCACGCGACGTCGACCCGTCGATTACGGGCCAGCCGCACCAGGTGACGGGCAAAGTCCCCGGCCTGATGGGCACATATCGAGGACGCTTGGTAACCCGATGGTCATGCCAGCGGCGGTACGAGTTCTCGTACCGCCGCATTTTCGTGTTCCGGACGTTCCGGCAGGGGCCGCGGCGTCACGCGGCTCCGCGCTGCAGTGCCTCGCACACCGCCGTCGACTCCCGGGCGCCCAGTTCGACCGCCCTGCCGCAGTGGGCGATCCATGCGGCCATGCCCTCGGGGGTACCGGAGACATAGCCGTCGAGCGCCTTCAGATAGGCGGCGCGGCCCAGTTCGCCGTGACCGACCTCGGCCGGGCAGACGGACTTCGGGTCCAGGCCGCTGCCGACCAGGACGATCCGCTCGGCGGTGCGCGCGACCAGGCCGTTGTGCGAGGTGAAGGGGCGCAGCGCCAGCAGTTCGCCGTGCACCACGGCCGCCGTGACCAGGGCGGGAGCGGAGCCGCCCGCGACGATCAGCTCGGCGAGTCCCTCCAGTCGGCCGTGCGTCTCGGCGGCGCCGGGCAGGGGCAGGCCGACCAGGGGTTCGTCGACCGGCTCGCCCTCCTGGCGGGGGCGGCCCACGTGGTCGGCCTGCTCGGCGGCCGCCACGAGGTGCAGCCGGGCCAGGACCCGCAGCGGTGACTGCCGCCAGATCGACAGCAGCTGGCCCGCCTCCGCGGTGAGCCGCAGCGCGGCGCCCACGGTGCGCGCCTCGGCGTCCCCGCTGAAGTCCGTCCGGCGGCGCACCTCCTCCAGGGCCCAGTCCGCACCCGACAGCGCGGCCGAGCCGCGGGCACCGCGCAGGGCCGCCTCGGAGGTGATCTCGTTGCTGCGCCGCCGCATGATCCGGTGCCCGTAGACCCGGTCCACGGCCTTGCGCACGGACTCCACGGAATCGGCCACGCCGGGCAGCGTGCCCAGGGCCGCGAGCGGATCGGTCGCACCTGCTGTACTCATGAGTACGACCCTACGCATCCCGCGGCCCCACCCTGCGGCGGAGTGGCCTTCTTCACGCGCGCGTGGGGGCCTTCCGTCGCTCCACTCGCGCGTGGAGCGACGGAAAGCCTCCGGAGGGCCTACGTGAGGCCTGCGTGCGGACTAGTCCCTGGCCGCCGGGGCGCCCGGTACGCCCTTCGGCGCCGGAGCCGGGCGGTTCGACAGGAAGGCCTCCCAGCCGCCCTTGGGCGCCTCCCCCACCCTCAGGGTGCGCAGCTTCTCCAGCGTCTTCGGGTCCTGCGCGTCCAGCCAGTCCGCGAGCTGGCGGAACGAGACGCAGCGCACCTCCTGCTTGGTGCAGACGGTCTCGATGACCTCCTCGACGGCCCGCATGTAGGTGCCGCCGTTCCAGGACTCGAAGTGGTTGCCGATGATCAGGGGCGCGCGGTTGCCGTCGTACGCCCTCTGGAAACCCGCGAGGAGGCCGTCGCGCATCTGGTCGCCCCAGAAGTCGTGCATGGCGGGGTTGCCCTGGGTCTTGGTGCCCGACTGGTTGACCATGAAGTTGTAGTCCATGGTGAGCTGCTCGAAGGAGTGGCCGGGGAACGGCACGAGCTGCATGGACAGGTCCCACAGGCCCTGCTTCCGCTTGGGCCAGACCTGGTCGTTGACGCCGCTGGTGTCGTAGCGGAAGCCCAGGTCGCGGGCGGCCCGCATGAAGTTGTGCTGGCCCTCGAGGCAGGGGGTGCGGGCGCCGATCAGTTCCTTGTCGTAGTCGAAGGGCAGCGGGGCCGCGTCCTTCATGCCGGTGCTGGTCTTCCAGGTCTTCACGAACTGCTTGGCCTGGGAGATCTCGTCCTTCCAGTCGTCGACCGACCACTCGCCGACTCCCCCGCCGCTGCCGCAGAAGTGGCCGTTGAAGTGGGTGCCGATCTCGTTGCCCTCCAGCCACGCCAGGCGCAGCTGCTTCGCGGTGGCGGCGATACCGCTGCGGTCGTTGAAGCCGATGTCGGAGCGGCCCGGGGAGTGCTGGGGCGGCCGGTACCGGTCGCGCTTCTCCTCGGGCAGCATGTACACGCCGCTCAGGAAGTACGTCATGGTCGCCTTGTTCTCCTTGGCGACCTTGCGGAAGTGCGAGAACAGCTTCTGGCTGTCCTCACCGGCGCCGTCCCAGGAGAAGACGACGAACTGCGGCGGCTTCTGGCCCGGGCGCAGCCGCTCGGGGGTGGGCAGGTGCGGCTGGGCGCCGGTGTAGGCGGTGGAGCCGTCCCCGATCAGGCGGACCATGCTCTTCGGCGCCTGGGCGGGCTTCGCCTTGGACGGTTCGGGGTTGCTTTGCCGGGGGGTGCCGGTCCCGCAACCGGCGAGCGATGCGGCGCAGACCGCGGCGATCACGGAGCACGCGGCGATCCTGTGGGTGGCGGCCATGTTCCGCCCACCTTCTTCCTTCTCTCGGGTGCCGACAGCGCCGCCAAATTCGCACGACCCGGAGAAGGAATTAGTACGACAAGCCGATCAAATATCCACGCCACTCTTCCGGATGATGCATTCACCCATTTGCCCGGAAAGTCTATGCCCTGCCTTTACTCTGCATTACGATCCGTTTACCGAGCGTTGATTCATCCCGCCGATTCACGCCGTGACCCAACGGCCGCGACCGACCCCGCTGGAGCGGGGACACCAGTCATGCGACCGCGCAGCCCCGGAGGAGACGGGAACCCATGTCAGCCTGCGTCCCCACCCGCGCCGCCGACCCGAACCGGACCGAGCGCACCCATCCACCCCACAGTCCGCCGCCCACCGGCCCTCGCCGCTACCGGATCGCGGGAGCCGACGTGTCGGCCTCGATCGCGGTCTTCCTGATCGCCCTGCCCCTGTCCCTGGGCATCGCCCTCGCCACCGGCGCCCCCCTCCAGGCCGGCCTCGTCGCCGCCGCCGTGGGCGGGCTGGTCGTCGGCCGGCTCGGCGGGTCCGCGCTCCAGGTGAGCGGACCGGCCGCCGGCCTCACCGTCGTCACCGCCGACCTCATCCAGCGCTACGGCTGGCGGACGACCTGCGCCATCACCGTCCTCGCGGGGCTCGCCCAACTCGGTCTGGGCTGCCTGCGCGTGGCCCGGGGCGCCCTCGCCGTCAGCCCCGCCATCGTGCACGGCATGCTCGCCGGGATCGGCGTCACCATCGCCGTCGCCCAGCTCCACATCGTGCTCGGCGGCACTCCGCAGAGCTCCGTGCCCGACAACCTGCGTGCCCTGCCCGCACAGTTGGCGGACATGCGCCCGGCGTCGGTGTCGGTGAGCGTGCTCACCCTGACCCTGCTGCTGCTCTGGCCGAGACTGCCCGGCCGGGCCGGCCGGGTGCTGCGCAAGGTCCCGGCCGCGCTCGTGGCCGTCGCGGGGGCCACCGCGGTCGCCACGCTCACGGGCCTGCGCCTGCCCAAGGTGGACCTGCCGTCCTGGAGCAACCACGCGCTGGCCGGGCTCCCCGAGGGCCCCGTCCTGGGCCTGGTGGCCGCCGTGCTCACGACGACCCTGGTGTGCAGCGTGCAGTCGCTGCTCGGCGCGGTCGCCGTGGACAAGCTGGTGGCCGGCCGCCCGGGCCTGCCCGCCCGGGTCGGACGCTCCGACCTCGACCGCGAACTGCTCGGCCAGGGAGCCGCCAACATCGTCTCCGGCTCGCTCGGCGGTCTGCCCATCGCCGGTGTCGCGGTGCGCAGTACGGCGAATGTGCACGCGGGAGCGGTGAGCCGGAACTCCACGATGCTGCACGGCGTTCTCGTGGTGTTCGCCACCCTGCTGATGGTCCCGATCCTGGAGTTCATCCCCCTCGCCTCGCTCGCCGCCCTGGTGATGGCCGTCGGCATCCAGATGGTGTCCCTGAACCACATCCGCACGGTGACCCGCCACCGGGAGGTGTGGGTCTACGCCGTGACGACCCTCGGCGTGGTGCTCCTCGGTGTCCTCCAGGGCGTGGCGCTGGGGATCGCCATGGCCGTCGGTGTCGCCCTGCACCGCCTCACCCGCACCCGCATCACGCACGAGGAGAGGGAAGGAGTCCATCACGTCCACGTCCGAGGTCAGTTGACGTTCCTCGCCGTGCCGCGGCTCAGCCGCGCCCTGCACCTCGTGCCGCACGGCGCCGACGCCGTCGTCGAGCTGGACGGGTCGTTCATGGACCACGCCGCGTACGAGACGTTGCAGGACTGGCAGAAGACGCACACCTCGCAGGGCGGCGGCGTGGAGATCACCGGACGCCACCCCGGCATCCGCATCTCCGAGCCCCAGGACTTCACCGGCTGCCGCTGCCGGCCCTGGACGCCCTGGCGCAATCACCAGTGCGACCGCCCCGAGTCCGCCGCCCAGGAGCGCGAGCGGGGCCCGTCGGGGAGGACGGACGGTTCCGAGCCGGCGCCGTCGGATGCGATGGGCCAGAGTGGGGGCAGCGGGGACGAACTGGCGCGCGGCATCAGCGCGTTCCAGCGCAACACCGCACCCCTGGTGCGCAGCGAGCTGGCCCGGCTGGCGCGTGAGGGACAGCGGCCTTCGCAGCTCTTCCTGACCTGCGCCGACTCCCGGCTGGTCACGTCGATGATCACCTCCAGTGGCCCGGGTGACCTGTTCGTGGTGCGCAACGTGGGCAACCTCGTCCCCCGCCCGGGCGAGGAGAGCGGCGACGACTCGGTGGCCGCGGCGATCGAGTACGCCGTGGACGTCCTGGGCGTGCGCTCCATCACCGTGTGCGGGCACTCGGGATGCGGGGCCATGCAGGCCCTGCTCGGTGCCGAGCCCGGCGGTGGACGGACCCCGTTGCAGCGGTGGCTGCGGCACGGTATGCCGAGCCTGGAGCGGATGGGCGACGGCAGCCGGCCCTGGAGCAGACTGGCCGGCCGGATGCCCGCGGACGCGGTCGAGCAGCTGTGCCTGACCAACGTCGTCCAGCAGCTGGAGCATCTGCGCGCACACGAGTCGGTGGCCCGGGCCCTGGAGAAGGGGGCGCTGGAGTTGCAGGGCATGTACTTCCACGTGGGCGAGGCGGAGGCGTACCTGCTCACCGAGACGGAGGCCGGTGGCGTCTTCGACCGCGTACGGGAGGCGGACGTGACGGCGTGAACCCGTCGGCGCGTCGAGCGGGCAGGGCGTGCGGCCGCATGGCGGGCGCGGCCGCACGCCCTGCCCCGCCGCGCCCGGCGCCCCTGCACCCCGCGCCTCCGCGTCCCCGCGCTCCGGCACCCCGACACCCCGACACCCCCGCGCCCCGGCACCCCAGCACCCCCGCACCCCAGCACCCCCGCGCCCCCGCGCCCCCGCGCCCCGGCATCCCGGCATCCCGGCACCCGCGCAGCGAACCCCCGCGTGAACTTTCCCTGGTCGGCGTCCGTGGGTACGGATGACCCCGGTCCCCGGCAGCACCGCCACCAGCACCGTCGACAGGTCTAAACCAATCGGCGGTCGGCCCTTGTCAGCGCACCCCCGGGTCTGATGAGCTGTGGCTTGGGACACAACGGACACCCTGGGAAAGGCAGATGCCGTGAGCAACGAAAGCCTGGCCAACCTCCTGAAGGAGGAGCGACGCTTCTCGCCCCCCGCCGACCTGGCCGCGAACGCCAACGTCACCGCGGAGGCGTACGAACAGGCCAAGGCTGACAGGCTCGGCTTCTGGGCCGAGCAGGCCCGCCGGCTGACCTGGGCCAAGGAGTTCACCGAGATCCTCGACTGGTCGAACCCGCCGTTCGCCAAGTGGTTCAAGGACGGCGAGCTCAACGTCGCCTACAACTGCGTCGACCGGCACGTCGAGGCCGGGCACGGCGACCGGGTCGCCATCCACTTCGAGGGCGAGCCCGGCGACAGCCGCGCCATCACCTACGCCGAGCTCAAGGACGAGGTCTCCAAGGCGGCCAACGCGCTGCTGGAGCTCGGTGTCCAGGCCGGGGACCGGGTCGCGGTCTACATGCCGATGATCCCCGAGACGGCGATCGCCATGCTGGCCTGCGCCCGCATCGGCGCCGCGCACTCGGTCGTGTTCGGCGGCTTCTCCTCCGACGCCCTCGCCACCCGCATCCAGGACGCCGACGCGCGCGTGGTCATCACCTCCGACGGCGGCTACCGCCGCGGCAAGCCGTCCGCGCTCAAGCCGGCCGTGGACGAGGCCGTCGAGAAGGCGGGCAACGTCGAGCACGTCCTGGTCGTGCGCCGCACGGGCCAGGAGGTCGCCTTCACCGAGGGCCGCGACGTGTGGTGGCACGAGCTCGTGGAGCGGCAGAGCGCCGAGCACGCCCCGCAGGCGTTCAACGCCGAGCACCCGCTGTTCATCCTCTACACCTCGGGCACCACGGGGAAGCCGAAGGGCATCCTGCACACCTCCGGCGGCTACCTCACCCAGACCGCCTACACCCACCACGCCGTCTTCGACCTCAAGCCGGAGACCGACGTCTACTGGTGCACCGCCGACGTCGGCTGGGTCACCGGCCACTCGTACATCGTCTACGGCCCGCTGGCCAACGGCGCGACGCAGGTCATGTACGAGGGCACGCCCGACACCCCGCACCAGGGCCGCTTCTGGGAGATCGTCCAGAAGTACGGCGTGACGATCCTCTACACCGCGCCGACCGCGATCCGCACGTTCATGAAGTGGGGCGACGACATCCCCGCCAAGTTCGACCTGTCCAGCCTGCGCGTGCTGGGCTCGGTGGGCGAGCCGATCAACCCCGAGGCGTGGGTCTGGTACCGCAAGAACATCGGCGGCGACCGCACCCCGGTCGTCGACACCTGGTGGCAGACCGAGACCGGCTCGATGATGATCACCCCGCTGCCCGGCGTCACCGCGACCAAGCCCGGCTCGGCGCAGACGCCACTGCCCGGCATCTCCGCGACGGTCGTCGACGACGAGGCCAACGAGGTGCCGAACGGCGGGGGCGGCTACCTGGTGCTCACCGAGCCCTGGCCGTCGATGCTGCGCACCATCTGGGGCGACGACCAGCGGTTCCTCGACACCTACTGGTCGCGCTTCGAGGGCAAGTACTTCGCCGGTGACGGCGCCAAGAAGGACGACGACGGCGACATCTGGCTGCTGGGCCGGGTGGACGACGTCATGCTCGTCTCCGGGCACAACATCTCCACCACCGAGGTCGAGTCCGCGCTGGTGTCGCACCCCTCGGTCGCCGAGGCGGCCGTGGTCGGCGCGGCGGACGAGACGACCGGGCAGGCGATCGTCGCGTTCGTGATCCTGCGCGGTACGGCCGCCGAGACCGAGGACCTGGTCGGCGAGCTGCGCACGCACGTCGGCAACACCCTCGGCCCGATCGCCAAGCCCAAGCGGATCCTGCCCGTGGCCGAGCTGCCCAAGACGCGCTCCGGCAAGATCATGCGCCGGCTGCTGCGGGACGTCGCCGAGAACCGCCAGCTGGGTGACGTGACCACGTTGACGGACTCCACGGTCATGGACCTCATCCAGGCCAAGCTGCCGGCGGCGCCCAGCGAGGACTGACCGCACGCGGGCATGGCACAGGCCGCGGAGGGCACCCGGTGAGCGGTACGCCGGGTGCCCTCCGCGCGCCTCCGCCGCAGATCAAGGGATGCGGGCGACCACTCCCTTAGCTAAACTAATAAGTACAAGTGCTCCATGGTGCGCCGGGAAGTCTGGTCGGCATGTGCTCCGTCCTGCCCACCTCCCGGAGGTTCTGCTCGTGACTGCGCCCCGCCCCACCACCACCCGCAAGGTCCTCAGCCGGCTGTCCCTGCCCGAGCGGACCTACGTGGCGGACGCGCTGCGCACCGAGACCGTGGGCGGCGTGCTGCTCCTCGTCGCCGCCGTCGCCGCGCTGCTCTGGGCGAACATCCCGGGCCTGCACGGCAGCTACGACAGCGTCTCCGACTTCCACTTCGGCCCCGCCGCCCTCGGACTCGATCTCTCGGTCGCGCACTGGGCCGCCGACGGGCTGCTCGCGGTCTTCTTCTTCGTCGCCGGCATCGAACTCAAACGCGAACTCGTCGCGGGCGATCTGCGCGATCCCAAGGCGGCCGCGCTCCCGGTCGTCGCCGCGCTGTGCGGCATGGCCGTACCCGCGCTCGTGTACACGCTCACCAACCTCGGCGGGGGCGGCTCGCTGGCGGGCTGGGCGGTGCCGACCGCCACGGACATCGCCTTCGCCCTCGCCGTGCTGGCGGTCATCGGCACGTCGCTGCCCAGCGCACTGCGCGCCTTCCTGCTCACACTGGCCGTGGTCGACGACCTCTTCGCCATCCTGATCATCGCGGTGTTCTTCACCGACAGCCTCGACTTCGCCGCGCTCGGCGGTGCCGTCGCCGGGCTGGCCGTATTCTGGCTGCTGCTGCGCACCGGAGTGCGCGGCTGGTACGTGTACGTGCCGCTCGCGCTAGTGATCTGGGCGCTGATGTACAACAGCGGCGTCCACGCCACCATCGCCGGTGTCGCCATGGGCCTGATGCTGCGCTGCCACCGCCGCGAGGGCGAGGAGGTCTCCCCCGGCGAGCACATCGAACACCTCGTGCGGCCCCTGTCGGCGGGGCTGGCCGTGCCGCTGTTCGCGTTGTTCAGCGCGGGCGTCTCCGTCTCGGGCGGGGCCCTCGCGGACGTGTTCACCCAGCCGGAGACGCTCGGGGTCGTCCTCGGCCTGGTGGTCGGCAAGGCCCTCGGCATCTTCGGCGGCACCTGGCTGACGGCCCGTTTCACCCGGGCCTCGCTCAGCGACGAACTCGCCTGGGCGGACGTGTTCGCCGTGTCGAGCCTCGCCGGCATCGGCTTCACCGTCTCCCTGCTCATCGGCGAACTCGCCTTCGAGAACAACGAGGCGATGACCGGCGAGGTCAAGGCGGCCGTGCTGATCGGGTCGCTCGTCGCCGCGACACTCGCCACCGTGCTGCTGAAGATACGGAACGCCAAGTACCGCAGCCTGTGCGAGAACGAGGACCGCGACGAGGACGCCGACGGCATCCCCGACGTCTACGAGGAGGACGACCCGGCCTACCACCTGCGGCTCGCCGACATCTACGAGCGCAAGGCCGCCGAGCACCGCCGGATCGCCCAGGAGAAGGCGGCCGCGCGCCACGAGCTTGCCGAAGTGCCGGGCGGGGCAGGCGAGGACCACCACCGTCCGGCATGATCTGACGAGACGGTACAAAAGACGGGACCGTACGCAGTCGGGCCGGACGCAGCGGACGACCGTGTGCGGGTCCGGCAGGAGTAGCGGAAATCGGACCGTACGCGAAAGAGGGAGACCGCGATGAGCGCACCCGACGGCAGCCCGGTCGGCGCCGAACGCAGCATCGGCCAGCTGTTCGCCACGGCGACAGCGGACATGTCGGCGCTGGTGCACGACGAGATCGCGCTGGCGAAGGCGCAGCTCAAGCAGGACGTCAAGCGCGGCGCGACCAGTGGCGGTGCCTTCTCGCTGGCCGGCGCCGTCCTGGTGTTCTCCCTGCCGATGTTGAACTTCGCGCTGGCGTACGGCATCCGGACCTGGTCGGACTGGAACCTCGCCGTCTGCTTCCTGCTGTCCTTCGCCGCGAACGTGCTGGTGGCGGGCGGGCTGGCGCTGATCGGCGTGGTCTTCGCGAAGAAGGCCAAGAAGAGCAAGGGCCCGCAGAAGGTCGCCGCGTCGATGAAGGAGAGCGCGGTCGTCCTGCAGAACGCCAAGCCGCACCCGCGTCCCGAGCTCCCGAAGGACCGGGTCCCCGAGGCCATCGAGGCTGTGGCACGCTCGTCGTCATGACGGACCCCGCCCCGCCCCCGGCTCCCTCGGCCTCGGCCGTCCTCCTGGACGGCCCCTGGAGCCACCGCGACGTCGCCGCCAACGGCGCCCGCTTCCACATCGCCGAGCTGGGCGACGGGCCGCTGGTGCTGCTGCTGCACGGGTTCCCGCAGTTCTGGTGGACCTGGCGGCACCAGCTGGTGGCGCTCGCCGACGCGGGGTTCCGGGCCGTGGCCATGGACCTGCGGGGCGTCGGGGGCAGCGACCGCACACCGCGCGGCTACGACCCCGCCAACCTCGCGCTCGACGTCACCGGCGTCATCCGCTCCCTCGGCGAGTCCGACGCCGCGCTGGTCGGCCACGACCTGGGCGGATACCTCGCCTGGACGGCCGCCGCGATGCGCCCCAAGCTGGTGCGGCGGCTGGCGGTCGCCTCGATGCCCCATCCGCGGCGCTGGCGCGCCGCCATGCTGCGCGACGTCAAGCAGACCCGTGCCGGTTCACACATCTGGGGGTTCCAGCGCCCCTGGATCCCCGAGCGGCAGCTCACCGCCGACGACGGGGCGCTGGTCGGGGAGCTGATCCGCGACTGGTCCGGGCCGCGCCCGCCCGAGGACGAGGCGCTGGAGAACTACGGCCGCGCCCTGTGCATCCCCTCCGCGGCGCACTGCGCCGTCGAGCCGTACCGCTGGATGGTGCGCTCCCTGGCCCGGCCGGACGGCATCCAGTTCAACCGCCGGATGAAGCGGCCCGTGCGGGTGCCGACGCTGCACCTGCACGGCTCGCTCGACCCCGTGATGCGCACGCGCAGCGCGGCCGGCTCCGGGGAGTACGTCGAAGCCCCGTACCGCTGGCGCCTGTTCGACGGCCTCGGTCACTTCCCGCACGAGGAGGACCCGGTCGCGTTCTCGGCGGAACTCATCAACTGGCTGCGGGATCCCGAACCCGACCGGTGACCGCCGGGTGGCGCCCGGTACGCGCGGATCTGAACGCGTGTCCGACGAACGGCCACTTGCCCGGCGCATAGGCCAATTGGCCGCCGCCGAAGCGGTTATGGACCATGGGGCGGGGGCACACGTCCGGGTATGGGCTGGACGCACGACTACAGTGACGCAACCCGCAGTCGCCGCTCGGCGAGCGGTACGAACCCCTACCGGCGCAGCGGCGCACCGCAGATGGTGACCGCCGACCCCCGGGTGGGAATCCCGCGCATCCTCCGCCGGCGGGCCCGGTGGGTCTCCGTACGCCTGCGTCACCCACGTGACTGAGTTGTCACTCGCGTGAGTGACAACCCGGCTGTTCCATCGGGCGTCTAGAGTGCGCAGCTGTCGCTGTCCACCTGCTGGTCGGCGGTGCGCCCCTTGGTGATGTCCTCGCGGATCTCGTCCACGGTGAGCGCGTACCCCGTCTCGGCGTCGTCGAGGCTCTTGGCGAAGACCACGCCGTAGACCTTGCCGCCGGGGGTGAGCAGCGGGCCGCCGGAGTTGCCCTGGCGGACGGTCGCGTACAGGGAGTAGACGTCGCGGCGGACCGTGCCGCGGTGGTAGATGTCCGGGCCGTTGGCCGTGATGCGTCCGCGCACGCGCGCGGCCCGCACGTCGTACGCCCCGTTCTCCGGGAAGCCCGCGACGATGGCGCCGTCGCCGCTGGTCGCGTCCTTGTCGGTGAAGCGCAGCACGGGCGCGTCCAGGTCCGGCACGTCCAGGACGGCGATGTCGCGCCGCCAGTCGTAGAGCACGACCTCGGCGTCGTACTTCCGGCCCTCGCCGCCTATCTGCACGGTCGGCTCGTCGACGCCGCCCACCACGTGCGCGTTGGTCATGACCCGGCGGTCGGCGAAGACGAAGCCGGTGCCCTCCAGGACCTTCCCGCAGTCGGGGGCCGTGCCCATCACCTTGACGATGGAGCGCTGGGCGCGGGCGGCCACCGGGCTGTGGGCCAGCGCCGGGTCGGGCGGCCGGACGTCGGTGATCGGCTCGTTGGAGAACGGGCTGAAGACCTGCGGGAAGCCGTTCTGCGCGAGGACGGAGGAGAAGTCCGCGAACCAGGTGGCCGCCTGGTCGGGCAGCGCCTGCGAGACGCCCAGCAGCACCTTGGAGCTGCGGACCTCCTTGCCGAGCGTGGGCAGGGTGGTGCCCGCGAGGGCCGAGCCGATCAGCCACGCGACCAGGAGCATCGCCACGACGTTGACCAGGGCGCCGCCCGTGGCGTCCAGCGCCCGGGCCGGGGACCAGGTGATGTGCCGGCGCAGCTTGTTGCCGAGGTGGGTGGTCAGGGCCTGTCCGACGGAGGCGCAGACGATGACCACGACGACCGCGACGACGGCGGCGGTCGTGCTCACCTCCGCCTTGTCCGTCATCGCGTCCCAGATGACGGGCAGCACGTAGACCGCGACGAGGCCACCGCCCAGGAAGCCGATCACCGACAGGATGCCGACGACGAACCCCTGGCGGTATCCCACGACCGCGAACCACACGGCGGCGACCAGCAACAAGATGTCCAGCACGTTCACGGAGGCCACCCTGTCATGCGCGCCAGTCGAGCGGGACCTGCTTCTCCCGGTCCCAGGGCCGCTCCCAGCCCGCGAAGTGCATCAGCCGGTCGATGATGCCGGCCGTGAAGCCCCAGACGAGGGCCGATTCGACCATGAATGCCGGACCTCGGTGACCGCTGGGGTGGACGGCCGTGGCCCGGTTCGCCGGATCCGTGAGATCGGCCACGGGGACGGTGAAGACCCGGGCGGTCTCGTTCGGGTCGACCACCCCGACCGGGCTCGGCACCCTCCACCAGCCCAGCACGGGCGTGACGACGAAGCCGCTGACCGGGATGTACAGCCGGGGCAGGACACCGAACAGCTGGACGCCGGAAGGGTCGAGGCCGGTCTCCTCCTCGGCCTCGCGCAGAGCGGCCCGCAGCGGGCCGTCACCGGCCGGGTCGCCGTCCTCGGGGTCCAGCGCGCCCCCCGGGAAGGAGGGCTGACCGGCGTGCGAGCGCAGGGAGCTGGCCCGCTCCATGAGCAGCAGCTCGGGGCCGCGCTCGCCCTCCCCGAACAGGATGAGCACGGCGGACTGGCGTCCCGCGCCGTCCTCGGGCGGCAGGAAGCGGCTCAACTGCTGCGGCCGGACCGTCTCGACCGCGCGCACCACGGGGTCCAGCCAGCCGGGCAGGTCCTCCTTGCTCACCGTCACCGGCCCGCCCTGCGTCTCACTCGCCCGCGTCATCGCCACCCCCGTCGTCCTGCCGCTTCCAACGCCCGGCGCCCGGCGGATCGTTCCGCGGACGGCCCTGTTCCACCGATCGAGGAGCTCGCGTGGGGGTGGACAGCGGCGCGTGAGGAGGCCGGGCACGCCCCCAAGCTGCCCGGGCCCGCGGGCCGGCGGGACCGGCGGGACCGGCGGGGGTACGGGCGGCGGTACGGGCGGTGCGGGCGAATCATCCGGCCCCCAGCGGCGGCGCCGGTGTGCCGCCCGCGTCCAGGTAGGACTGCGGGGGCCGCAGCCGCTGGCCCGGGAAGCCGCCCTTCTCGTACTTGAGGAGCTTCTTCGCCTTCTCCGGGTCCGTCTCTCCCTCGCCGTAGGCCGGGCACAGCGGGGCGATCGGGCAGGCGCCGCAGGCCGGTTTGCGGGCGTGGCAGATCCGGCGGCCGTGCCAGATGACGTGGTGCGACAGGTCCGTCCAGTCGCTCTTGGGGAAGAGCGCGCCGACGGCGGCCTCGATCTTGTCCGGGTCGGTCTCGGCGGTCCACCGCCAGCGGCGCACCAGCCGCTGGAAGTGCGTGTCGACGGTGATGCCGGGCCGCCCGAAGGCGTTGCCGAGCACGACGAACGCCGTCTTGCGGCCGACCCCGGGCAGCTTGACCAGGTCCTCCAGTCGGCCGGGCACCTCCCCGCCGAACTCCTCCACCAGGGCCTTCGACAGCCCTATGACCGACTTGGTCTTGGCCCGGAAGAAGCCGGTCGGGCGCAGGATCTCCTCGACCTCCTCGGGGTTGGCGGCGGCCAGGTCCTCCGGGGTGGGGTACCTGGCGAACAGCGCGGGGGTGGTCTGGTTGACGCGCAGGTCCGTGGTCTGCGCCGACAGGACGGTGGCGACGACGAGTTGGAAGGGGTTGTCGAAGTCCAGCTCGGGGTGGGCGTACGGGTAGACCTCGGCCAGCTCGCGGTTGATACGGCGGGCGCGGCGGACCAGGGCCGTGCGCGACTCGTCGCCCGGCGGGTGGACGACCGTTCTGGCGGGAGCGGTGTCCTTGACCCGGGCGGTGGCCTTCTTGGGCGCGACGGCGACCTTCTTGGCGGCCGGCGCCTTCTTCACGGCGGCGGTCTTCCCGGCAGCGGCCGTCTTGGCAGGGGCCTTCGTGGCGGTCTTCTTCGCGGCGGCCTTCCCGGCACCGGCCGTCTCGGCACCGGTCTTGGCAGCGGCCTTCCCGGCACCGGCCGTCTTGGCAGGGACCTTCTTGGCAGGGGCCTTCTTGGCAGGGGCCTTCTTGGCTGCCGAGGTCTTCTCCGCCACCGGTGCCTGCTCCTTCTTCGCGGTACGCGTCGCCCTCTTCGCGGGCGCCGCTCCCTTCGCCGCGGACGTCGTCTCCGCCGAGGCCGCCGCCGTCTTCCTCACCGCCGCCTCCTCTGTCGCTTTCGCCGTTTTCCTACCGCCATCGGGGCTCTGTTCGCCCACAGCGGAATCGCGACGTACAACCACCCGCGCAGCCCCCTCGGCCTGTGCTCTCACCGGCGATTTGGACACCCGGCCAGCCTAAGGCGTGGCACTGTCGCCCGCCCCGGCCCCCGAAGATCGGCGCCCAATTGGACCCCTGCCGCGTACCCCGGGACACGTGTACGGCATCCTTGTGACAGATCACACTGTTTGGACCGTCCGGCAAAATGGGCACCACGGTCCCCTGGTACGCAGGGGAGCAAGATCCCCTGAGCAGGTCGAAAGGGAGAGAACTCGTGGACGACGTTCTGCGGCGCAATCCGCTCTTCGCGGCGCTCGATGACGAGCAGGCCGCGGAGCTCCGCGCCTCCATGAGTGAGGTGACCCTCGCCCGCGGGGACTCGCTGTTCCACGAGGGCGACCCCGGTGATCGCCTCTACGTGGTCACGGAGGGCAAGGTCAAGCTGCACCGCACGTCGCCCGACGGCCGGGAGAACATGCTGGCCGTGGTCGGCCCCGGCGAGCTGATCGGCGAGCTGTCGCTGTTCGACCCGGGCCCCCGCACGGCGACCGCCACCGCGCTGACCGAGGTGAAGCTGCTCGGCCTCGGCCACCCCGACCTCCAGCCCTGGCTGAACGCCCGCCCCGAGGTGGCCACGGCCCTGCTGCGCGCCGTCGCGCGGCGGCTGCGCAAGACCAACGACGCCATGTCCGACCTGGTCTTCTCGGACGTCCCGGGCCGTGTCGCCCGCGCCCTGCTGGACCTGTCCCGCCGGTTCGGCGTGCAGTCCGAGGAGGGCATCCACGTCGTGCACGACCTCACGCAGGAGGAGCTGGCCCAGCTGGTCGGCGCGTCCCGCGAGACGGTCAACAAGGCGCTGGCGGACTTCGCGCAGCGCGGCTGGCTGCGTCTGGAGGCCCGCGCGGTGATCCTCCTGGACGTCGAACGCCTCGCCAAGCGCTCCCGCTGAGCGCCCACCCACCGGGCCGCAGTCATCGGGCCCCGTCCTGCAGGGACGGGGCCCGACGTCGTGTCACGGGCGGTGCGGGCGTCCCGGGGGACGCTCTGCCCGGGGCTCCTAGCCGGGGCGCTGGATGAGGCCGTGTTCCTCCAGGTACTCCAGCTGGGCGCGGACGGACAGTTCCGCCGCCGGCCACAGGGAGCGGTCCACGTCCGCGTAGACGTGGGCGACCACCGCGGACGGGGTGCGGTGGCCGTCCTCCACGGCCGTCTCCACCTGGGCGAGGCGCGTGGCGCGGTGGGCGAGGTAGTACTCGACGGCGCCCTGGGCGTCCTCCAGGACCGGGCCGTGGCCCGGCAGCACCGTGTGGACGCCGTCGTCGACGGTGAGGGACCTCAGGCGGCGCAGGGAGTCCAGGTAGTCGCCGAGGCGGCCGTCGGGGTGGGCCACGACGGTCGTGCCGCGGCCGAGGACGGTGTCGCCGGTCAGGACCGCCCCGTCGGCGGGGAGGTGGAAGGACAGGGAGTCGGCGGTGTGCCCGGGCGTCGGCACGACCCGCAGCTCGAGACCGCCGGTGGTGATCACGTCCCCGGCGGACAGGCCCTCGTCGCCGAGACGCAGGGCCGGATCGAGGGCCCGCACGCGGGTGCCGGTCAGTTCGGCGAAGCGGGCCGCGCCCTCCGCGTGGTCCGGGTGGCCGTGCGTCAGCAGCGTGAGGGCGACGCGCTTGCCCGCCTCCTCGGCCGTGGCGACGACCCGGCGCAGGTGCCCGTCGTCCAGCGGTCCCGGATCGACCACGACGGCCAGGTCCGAGCCGGGCTCGGACAGGATCCAGGTGTTGGTGCCGTCCAGGGTCATCGCCGACGCGTTGGGCGCCAGGACGTTGACGGCCCGCGCGGTGGCGGGGCCGGACAGGACCCCGCCGCGGGGCTGGCCGGGCAGGGCTGCGGCGTCCGTCATGCGCTGGCTCCACCGGTCGGGGACGTCGGGACGTGCTTGGTGAACTCGTCGTGTCCCGGCCAGGAGAGCACGATCTCCCCGTCCACCAGGCGCGCGGTGGCCAGCACGGGCGTCAGGTCGCGCTCGGGTGCGGCCGCGAGGGCCTCTGCGGCCGTGCCGTACGCCGTCAGCTGGCGCAGGGTCGCGATCGTCGGCGGCATCATCAGCAGCTCGCCGTCGTCGTACCGGGCCGCCGCGTCGCTCGGGGCGATCCACACCGTGCGGTCGGCCTCCGTGGAGGCGTTGCGCGTGCGCTGCCCCTCGGGGAGCGCGGCCACGAAGAACCAGGTGTCGTAGCGCCGGGACTCGAACTCGGGGGTGATCCAGCGGGTCCACGCGCCGAGCAGGTCCGAGCGCAGGACGAGGCCGCGGCGGTCGAGGAACTCCGCGAACGACAGCTCCCGGGCGACCAGGGCGGCGCGGTCGGCCTCCCAGTCGGCGCCGGTGGTGTCGCCGACGACCGCGTCGGGCGCCGGACCGGCGAGCAGCACGCCCGCCTCCTCGTACGTCTCGCGGACGGCCGCGCAGACGATCGCCTGGGCCTCCGCCTCGCCGACGCCGAGCCGCCGGGCCCACCACGCGCGCGTGGGACCCGCCCAGCGGACCTGGTGGTCGTCGTCGCGCGGGTCCACACCGCCGCCCGGGTACGCGTACGCGCCCCCGGCGAAGGCCATGGAGGCGCGTCGGCGCAGCATGTGGACGGCGGGGCCGCTGCCCGTGTCCTTGAGGAGCATGACGGTGGCCGCGCGTTTCGGGGTCACCGGAGTGAGGGCCCCCGACGCGAGGGCGCGGATGCGGTCCGGCCACTCCGCGGGGTACCACTGACCGTTCGCCATGGGCGCGAGGCTATCCCGTGACGGCCGGATGTTCGAGTGGCCCCCGGGTACGGATCGCGCAGCTCGCAGGGGTGCGGGCTGCTACGCGAGCTCCACCTGGATCTCGACCTCGACCGGGGCGTCCAGGGGCAGCACGGCCACGCCGACGGCGCTGCGCGCGTGCACGCCCTTGTCGCCGAGGACCTCGCCGAGCAGCTCGCTCGCGCCGTTGAGCACCGCGGGCTGGCCCGTGAAGTCCGCGGCGGAGGCCACGAACCCGACGACCTTCACCACGCGCGCGATGCGGTCCAGGTCGCCGGCGACGGACTTGACGGCGGCCAGGGCGTTCAGCGCACACGTGCGTGCCAGCTCCTTGGCCTCCTCCGCGGTGACCTCGGCGCCGACCTTGCCGGTGACCGGGAGCCTGCCGTCCACCATGGGCAGCTGGCCCGCGGTGTAGACGTAGGGGCCGGACTGCACGGCAGGCTGGTACGCCGCCAGCGGCGGGACCACGTCGGGCAGGGTCAGGCCCAGCTCGGCGAGCTTCGCCTCGACGGCGCCCACTACTGCTTCTCCCGCTTCAGGTAGGCCACGAGCTGCTCGGGGTTGTTCGGCCCGGGCACGACCTGGACGAGCTCCCAGCCGTCCTCGCCCCAGGTGTCCAGGATCTGCTTCGTGGCGTGGACGAGCAGCGGCACGGTTGCGTATTCCCACTTGGTCATGCGGCCGACTTTAGCCCGTGTCCGGACGGGCCAGGGCCGCGGTCCCGGGGCGCCCCCGCCACCCGTTGTCCACAGCCTGCCGCGTAGCGCGGGCGCGGACTGGTTAGGCTCGAATACGTGAGCAGGCTCCAGGTCGTCAGCGGCAAGGGCGGTACCGGCAAGACCACGGTGGCCGCTGCCCTAGCGCTGGCCCTCGCCACGGAAGGGAAGCGGACGCTTCTCGTCGAGGTCGAGGGCCGCCAGGGCATCGCGCAGCTCTTCGAAACGGAAGCGCTGCCTTATGAGGAGCGGAAGATCGCCGTCGCTCCCGGGGGCGGGGAGGTGTACGCCCTCGCCATCGACCCCGAACAGGCCCTGCTGGACTACCTCCAGATGTTCTACAAGCTGGGCAGCGCGGGACGGGCCCTGAAGAAGCTCGGCGCGATCGACTTCGCCACCACCATCGCGCCCGGCCTGCGGGACGTCCTGCTGACCGGCAAGGCGTGCGAGGCGGTGCGCCGCAAGGAGCGCAGCGGCCGCTTCACCTACGACTACGTGGTCATGGACGCCCCGCCGACCGGCCGCATCACCCGCTTCCTGAACGTCAACGACGAGGTCGCCGGACTCGCCAAGATCGGCCCGATACACAATCAGGCCCAGGCGGTGATGCGGGTGCTGAAGTCGCCGGAGACGGCGGTGCACCTGGTGACGCTGCTGGAGGAGATGCCCGTCCAGGAGACCGCGGACGGCATCGCCGAGCTGCGTTCGGCCCGGCTGCCGGTGGGCCGGGTCATCGTCAACATGGTCCGCCCGGAGGTGCTGGACGCGGCCGACCTGGAACTCGTGGGGGCCGTGGCGCGTTCCACCGTCGCGCGGTCGCTGTCGTCGGCGGGACTCGGCGGGGCGCGGCGCGGGGGGCACGCCGAGCGGCTGGTGGACCCGCTGCTCGCCCAGGCCGGGGAGTACGCCGAGCGGTACACGCTGGAGCAGGAGCAGCGCGCGGTCCTCGCCGAGCTGGGCCTGCCGCTGCACGAACTGCCGCTGTTCGCCGAGGGCATGGACCTGGCGGGGCTGTACGCCCTGGCGCGCGAGCTGCGCGAGCAGGGCGTGTCATGAGCGGCGGCGCACGGTCCAGGGGCGCTCGGTCCAGGGGCACACGGCCCAGGGGCACACGGTCGAGGTCGGTCACGAGCGGGAAGCAGGGGATGAAATGAGTCGTCCGGACCCGGCCCACACGCACGACCAGGCCCGTCACCGCCTCGCCCCCGCCCGCCCGCTGGACGTCGATCCGCTGCTCGAGGACCCGCGGACCCGGATCGTGGTCTGCTGCGGCTCGGGCGGGGTCGGCAAGACCACGACCGCGGCGGCGCTGGGGCTGCGCGCGGCGGAGCGGGGCCGCAAGGTCGTCGTCCTGACCATCGACCCGGCCCGCCGGCTGGCCCAGTCCATGGGCATCGACTCCCTGGACAACACCCCGCGCCGGGTGAAGGGCATCGACGACGCCGCGGGCGGCGAGCTGCACGCGATGATGCTCGACATGAAGCGCACCTTCGACGAGATCGTCGAGGCGCACGCGGACCGCGAGCGGGCGGCCGCGATCCTGAACAACCCCTTCTACCAGTCGCTCTCGGCGGGCTTCGCGGGCACGCAGGAGTACATGGCGATGGAGAAGCTCGGGCAGCTGCGCGCCCGGGACGAGTGGGACCTGATCGTCGTCGACACCCCGCCCTCGCGTTCGGCGCTGGACTTCCTGGACGCGCCGAAGCGGCTCGGGTCGTTCCTGGACGGGCGGCTGATCCGGCTGCTGACGGCTCCGGCGAAGCTGGGCGGCCGGGCCGGCATGAAGTTCCTGAACGTCGGGATGTCCATGATGACCGGCACCCTGGGCAAGCTGCTCGGCGGTCAGCTCCTGAAGGACGTCCAGACGTTCGTCTCCGCGATGGACACCACGTTCGGCGGTTTCCGCACCCGCGCGGACGCGACGTACAAGCTGCTTCAGGCGCCCGGTACTGCGTTCCTCGTGGTCGCGGCCCCGGAGCGGGACGCGTTGCGCGAGGCCGCCTACTTCGTGGAGCGGCTGGCCGCGGAGGACATGCCGCTCGCCGGGCTGGTGCTCAACCGGGTCCACGGCAGCGGCGCCGACGGGCTGTCGGCCGAGCGGGCGCTCGCCGCCGCGGAAAATCTTGAAGAGGCTCGCATTGTGGATCAGGGGGGCGGGAAAGCACTACTTCGTAACTCCCCCGACGCACAGGACAGTTCAGACTCTCCCACGCCCGGAACCCCAGAACGTGACGCCGCCCCGGCTCCCGAGCCCGGCTCCCCCGCCGAGAACACCGAGGGTGGCGACGACAGCGGAACAGTCGAGGACGCCGCGCAGGACGAGCGGGCCGTCGACCGGCTCACCGCGGGCCTGCTGAGGCTGCACGCGGACCGGATGCAGCTGCTCTCCCGCGAGCAGCGCACGCGTGACCGCTTCGCCGCGCTCCACCCCGAGGTGGCCGTGACGGAGGTGGCGGCGCTGCCGGGTGACGTGCACGACCTCGCGGGACTGCGGGAGATCGGCGACCGGCTCGCGGCAGGCGAGCGGGAACTGCCCGACCCGGCCGCGACGACCGGAGCGGAGTCGGACGACCCGCCCGAGGCGACTGCCTGAGGCCGGCACCGCCGGCACTGCGGCACCCCGCCGGCACCGCCGACGCCCGGGTGGACCGAAAAACGGCTGCAAGAGGCCGGTGGCGTCGAAGGGCGCCGGGCCCTGTGCCGCCGGGTGGCGCCACTCCGTGGCCGGGTGGCGTGGCGGAATCGTCCGCGACCGGTGGCGCGGGCCCCGTGAAGGGCCCTCGACCTCCGGCGGCTCCCGGCGGGAGCCGCTCAGCTCACCGCCGCGTAGTTCTCGTAGACCTCGTCGTCGTCGAGGGGGAGGACACCGCACCCCCGCTCGTACTCCGTACGCGCCGTCTCCAGCAGCCGGCGCCAGGAGGTCACGGTGGGTCGCCTGCGCAGCAGTGCGCGGCGCTCCCGCTCCGTCATGCCTCCCCACACGCCGAACTCGACGCGGTTGTCCAGCGCGTCGGCCAGGCACTCCGTGCGCACCGGGCATCCGGTGCACACCGCCTTGGCCCTGTTCTGCGCTGCTCCCTGAACGAACAGTTCATCCGGATCGGTAGTGCGGCAGGCCGCCTGCGCACTCCAGTCGGTTACCCAGCCCATACCGGCGCCGTCCTCTCCCGAATCGAGGCTCCCCCACGGCGGCAGCGGCATATTCACCGCCGCCAGTTGAGGACGTTACGGAAGGTGGGCACAGCGCAACACCCCCTTCGGGCCCAATCTTGAATGGCCCGAACGGACTATGGGTAAGCGGCAGATCACCCGGGGGAGTGAGCTGGCGACATACGCAACTTTCCCGTCAAAACGGGACAGTTCAGTTGCGTCACAACGGACGCCGTATGACACACAAGGCGGATTCGGACACGCCCCCACCAGAAAGTCGGGAACATCCGGAACGATTCGGGGTCGCCGGACGTATTGATACGTGACCTCGCTGCTGTGACAGTTGAGAGCAGCTTAGGCCAAGGCATATACGCCTGTCCGGCGAATGAGAACGTAGGCTGCCCTCATGCCAAACAAGCGCTCGGGCGGTGGTCTGTCTCCCACGCAGCAGGCCGCCAAGTTCCTCGGTGTCAGTGTCCTGGCGGGGGCGGTGCTGGCCGGTCTCGCGCTGCCCGCGGTGGGTGCGCTGGGGCTGGCGGCGAAGGGATCCGTCGAGAGCTTCGACGAGCTCCCGGCCAACATGAAGACCCCGCCGCTGAGCCAGCGCACCACCATCCTCGACGCCGAGGGCGGCCCGATCGCCACGGTCTACTCGCGCGACCGCACGGTGGTCCCCCTCAAGGACGTGTCGCCGTCCATGCAGAAGGCGATCGTCGCTATCGAGGACTCGCGCTTCTACCAGCACGGCGCAGTCGACCTCAAGGGCGTCCTGCGCGCCCTCAACAAGAACGCGCAGGCCGGCGGCGTCTCCGAGGGCGCCTCCACCCTGACGCAGCAGTACGTGAAGAACGTCTTCATCGAGGAGGCCGGCAACGACCCGACCAAGGTCGCCCAAGCCACCCAGCAGACCATCGGCCGCAAGATCCGCGAGCTCAAGTACGCGATCCAGGTCGAGGAGGAGCTGGGCAAGAAGAAGATCCTCGAGAACTACCTGAACATCACGTTCTTCGGCCAGCAGGCCTACGGCATCGAGGCCGCGTCCCGGCGCTACTTCTCCAAGCCCGCCAAGGACCTGAAGCTGAAGGAGTCGGCCCTGCTGGCCGGCATCGTCCAGTCGCCCAGCCGGTACGACCCGGTCAACGACGAGGCGGAGGCCACCAAGCGGCGCAACATCGTGCTGCGGCGCATGGCCGAGGTGGGCGACATCTCCGGCGCGCAGGCCGCCAAGGCCATGGAGGCACCGCTCGGGCTGAAGGTCAGCAAGCCCAAGAACGGCTGCATCACGGCCGTGAAGGGCGCCGGCTTCTTCTGCGACTACGTGCGCGAGGTCTTCCTGACCGACCCGGTCTTCGGCAAGACGAGGAAGCAGCGCGCGAAGGTCTGGAACCAGGGCGGCCTCACCATCCGCACCACCCTGGACCCGCAGGCCCAGGACGCGGCGCAGAACTCCATCCGGGACCACGTCTACAAGAGCGACGAGGTGGCCACGGCCGCCACGGTGGTCCAGCCGGGCACCGGCAAGATCCTCGCCATGGGCCAGTCGCGTCCGTACGGCTTCAAGAAGAACGAGACGCAGATCAACCTCTCCGTCGACCAGGCGATGGGCGGCGGCATGGGCTACCAGCCCGGTTCGACGTTCAAGCCGATCGTGGCGGCGGCGGCCCTCGAGGACGGGATGCCGGCGAACAAGGTGTACTCCTCGCCGTACCAGATGCCGTACCCGAGCCCCGTCTCGGCCTGCGACGGCAAGCAGTGGATGAACGACACCGGCAACCCGGCCCGGCTCGAGAACGAGAACGAGTCGGAGGTCGGCCCGTACGACATGCGCGAGGCGACCGCCAAGTCGGTCAACACCTACTACGTGCAGATGATCAGCGACATCGGCATCTGCCCGGTGACGACGATGGCGAAGAAGATGGGCGTCCAGCGCGCCGACGGCGACAAGATGCCGCAGGTGCCGTCCATCGCCCTCGGTACCCAGGAGATGTCCCCGCTGACCATGGCGAACGGCTACGCGACCTTCGCCTCGCGCGGCATGCACTGCACGCCGATCGCCATCGAGGCGGTCAGCCGGCGGATCGGTGACAAGACGAAGTCGCTCCCGGTGCCGAAGTCGACGTGCTCGCGCGCGATGTCCGAGAAGACCGCCGACACGATCAACGCGCTGCTCAAGGGCGTGGTCGAGGACGGCACCGGCTCCAAGGCGGGCCTCGGCGGCCGGCCCAGCGCGGGCAAGACCGGTACGACGGACGAGCGGTACGCGGCCTGGTTCGTGGGCTACACGCCGAACATGGCCGGCGCGGTGTGGGTCGGCGACCCGGCGCACAAGCGCAAGATGACCGGCATCACCATCGGCGGCCGGTCCTACGGCAAGGTCTTCGGTGGCGAGGTGCCCGGTCCGATCTGGCGCGACATGATGTCCGGCGCGCTGGCGGGCAAGCCGGTCGAGAACTTCAACGACGTCCACATCCCCGGCGGCGTCGACCGCGACCGGGACCGGGACCGCGGGGACGACGGCGGTGGCCGTGACGACGGCGGGAACGGTGACGGCAACGGCGGGAACGACGGCCTCATCGGCGGTCTGTTCGGGGGCAACAACAACGGCGGAGGCGGCGGCGACAACCCCTTCCCGACGCCTTCGTTCTCCCTCCCGGAGGGCCTCTTCCGCGGCCAGGGCAACGGTGGGGGCAACGGCAACGGAGGCGGCAACGGAGGCGGTTTCCGCTGACGCGGGCGACTTCCGCTGGCCCGTGCGGCTTCCGACGGGCAGTGACATGAGCGCGGCCCCCTCTCCACCTGGTGGTGGAGAGGGGGCCGCGTCGCGTACGGCGTGGGCGTCTGGCGTCGGCGTCTGGCGCCTGACGTCTGACGTCTGGCGTCGGCTCAGCCGGCGAGGAGCTTCTTCACGACGGCGGCGACGCGGCCGCCCTCGGCCTGACCGGCCACCTTCGGGTTCACGATCTTCATGACCGCGCCCATGGCCCGCGGCCCCTCCGCACCGGCCGCCTTGGCCTCCTCGACGGCCTGCGCCACGATCCGCTGGAGCTCGTCGTCGGACAGCTGCTGCGGCAGGTAACCGGCCAGGACCTCGCCCTCCGCCTTCTCCCGCTCGGCCTGCTCGGGACGACCGCCCTGCGCGAAGGCCTCGGCGGCCTCGCGCCGCTTCTTCGCCTCGCGGGTGATCACCTTCTGGACCTCGTCGTCGGAGAGCTCGCGCTTCTCCTTGCCCGCGACCTCCTCCTTGGTGATCGCGGCGAGCGTCAGCCGGAGCGTCGAGGAGCGGAGCTCGTCGCGCTCCTTGATCGCGGCGTTGAGGTCATCCTGCAGCTTCGACTTGAGCGTGGTCATGCGGTGATTGTCGCAGGTGCGCGACGAAGGGCGCCCTCGATTTAGCGGCCGTACCGCGGCCCTGCCCGGCGACGGCACCGCAAGGGCCCGTACCGGCAGGCCATTTCACCCACCGCCGTACCCGGCCCGCCTCCGCGGTCTGACACGATGGGCGTATGCGCGCGCGATACGGAGTCCCCCTGGGAATCGCGGCGGCTGGCGCCGCCGGTCTGTTGTACGCCGCGGGCTTCGAGGCCCGCTCCTTCCGCCTCCGCCGGGTCACCGTCCCGGTCCTGCCCCCGGGGATGCGCCCCCTGCGTGTGCTCCAGGTCTCCGACATCCACATGGTCGGCGGACAGCGCAAGAAGCAGCGCTGGCTGCGCTCCCTGGCCGGTCTGCGCCCGGACTTCGTGATCAACACGGGTGACAACCTGTCCGACCCCGAGGGCGTCCCCGAGGTCCTGGACGCGCTCGGCCCGCTGATGGAGTTCCCCGGCGCGTACGTCTTCGGCTCCAACGACTACTACGGTCCCAAGCTGCGCAACCCGGCCCTCTACCTGAAGGAGAAGGCCCAGGGCCGCCACGGCCTGAACGGCAACGCGCCCGCCAAGGGTGTGGTGCACAACCCGTGGGAGGACCTGCGGGACGGTTTCGACGCGGCGGGCTGGCTCAACCTCACCAACACCCGCGGCGAGCTCAAGCTCGAGGGCGCGACGGTGGAGCTGACGGGTCTGGACGACCCGCACATCAAGCGGGACCGCTACGCGCGCGTGGCCGGCGGCCCGTCCGACTCGGCCGACTTCTCGATGGGCGTGGTGCACGCCCCGTACCTGCGCAGTCTGGACGCCTTCACGGCCGACGCGTACCCGCTGATCCTCGCCGGCCACACCCACGGCGGGCAGCTCTGCATCCCCTTCTACGGCGCCCTGGTCACCAACTGCGACCTGGACACGGACCGGGTGAAGGGCCTGTCCACGCACACGGCCGACGGGCACACGTCGTACCTGCACGTCTCGGCCGGCTGCGGGACGAACCGCTACACCCCCGTACGGTTCGCGTGCCCGCCGGAGGCGACGCTGCTGACGCTGGTCGGACGAGACCAGGGCAGGCGGTAGAGGCCGGGGCAGGCGGCAGCGGGCCGGAGCGCGGCCCCGGGCCGGGGCTCGGTCACCCACTCAGCTCCGCCCACATAGCCCCTTATGTCCGGTTCTGTCAGCGTGAGGGCATGACAGCCCCGATACCCAGGGACATACCGGACCTCCCCGCGATTCCGGGCAAGCCCGCGCTGAAGCCGACGCCCGTGCCCGCCACGGCCGTCGTCACCCCGGTCCGCCGCCCCGCGGCCGCGGCGTTCCGCCTCCTGGTCGCCGCCGCGGCGGCCGGGGCCGTGACGCTGGAGCTGCTCCTCGGCGACGCGTCCCGTGCTCTCGGGCTCTTCGTCGTCCAGAGCAACATCCTGCTGGCCCTGGTCATGACCCTGTCGGCCCGGCGCGCCTGGACGGCGAGCCGCCCGCTGCCGGGCGGCCTCCTGGGCGCGACGCTGCTCTACGTGGTGATCGCTGCGGCGGTGCACCACCTGCTCCTGGCGAACGACGCGAGCCCCTTCGCCCTCACCGGCGAGGCGGCGGCCGAGCCGAGCGGCCGGCGGGCGGTCTCCCAGGCCGTGCTGCACACCGTGACCCCCGTCCTGGCGGTACTGGACTGGCTCCTGCTCACGGCCCCGGGCCGCCTGCACCTGCGCCAGGCCAGCACGTGGCTGCTGTACCCCCTGGCGTACCTGGCCTTCTGCCTGGTCCGGGGAGAGCTGCTCCTGCCGGGCAGCACCGACCAGTACCTCTACCCCTTCCTGGACGTCGCCCAGGACGGCTACAAGAAGGTCTTCGGCAACGCCCTGCTCCTGGGCCTGTCCTTCTACGCGCTGGCAGTCCTGCTGGTGGGGCTGGACCACGCCCGCCCGAACCCCATGCGCCACCGCGGCAAAACCGGATTTCGTCTCTAGCCACCGGTGGGCTAAAGTAAACGACGTCGCCGCGACAGCAGCGACATCGGGGTGTAGCGCAGCTTGGCAGCGCGCTTCGTTCGGGACGAAGAGGTCGTGGGTTCAAATCCCGCCACCCCGACAGTTGAAACATCAGGTGAGGCACTCAGGAACGTTCCTGGGTGCCTCACCTGTTTCGCGTGCGAGGCCCACCCGACTTCAGTCGCACAGGGTGGCCACGACCAGGCTGTCGAAGGCCAGGTGGCCGGACTGGTGGGCCGTGACGCGGAGCACGGCGTCCTCCGTGGCGTCCTGGGGCGGGAGTCTCGTCGCCGTGACGTGGCACGGGACGCTGAGGGACAGAGGTGCGTGGAAGGCGCAGCGCAGTTCCGTGGGCAGGACGCGGTAGGGGGCGCAGGCCGCCTGGACGGCCTGGCGGGTGGCCTCCAGCAGGACCATGCCGGGGACGTCGTGCGCGGGGTGGTCGAAGAGCACCGGGTGGCCGGGGTCGATCCGCAGGTCCCAGGACAGGCCGCGGCGGGCGGCCGCGGAGCCGGGGACGCCGAGGACGACGTCGCGTTCGTCGAGGCGGCCCACGATCGCCGGCGGGACGGGGGGCGGCAGGGGCGGGTACCCGGCGCCCTCCGCTGCGGCGGGCTCGCGCGGGGCGTCGACGCGCAGGGTGAGGCGTCCCGCCCCGGCGAAGTCGCCGCCGCGCAGCAGGTCGGCCTCCAGGGTGAGGGCGCTGAGGGTGCCGTCGCGGCCCCGGACCTCCGAGGCACCGGCCTCCATATGCACCTCCGCGGGCCGAGAACCCAGCAGCATGGCGGCCGGGACGATCTCGATCTCCAGGTCGGCGATGGCGAAGTGGTGGTCCGCCGGGACCCCGTAGTACGTCTGGCCGACCAGCACGGACGCCTGGCGCAGCGACTCCACCGCGAGCAGCGGGTCGTACCAGACGCCGGCGACGGGCGCGTAGAAGTGGTGGCCGCGCGGCCACTGCGCGCCCAGGCGGAAGGTGTCGGGGCCGAGCCGGCGCCAGTCCGTGATCAGTACCTCGGCGACCGCCGTGCGGTCGACGAGATGGCGTGGTGCGGTCCGCACGAAGCGGAGCTCGGCCTCGCCCCTGGCATCCGGCGGCAGGGGCAGGGTGGGTATGGGGTCGGTGAGGGACACGCGGGTTGCCTTTCTCGTGGGCGTCGGCACGGGCGCGTACCGGACCCGGCCAGGCGCTCGGCCGGTCCGGTCCTGCCGGGGCGGACCGGGTGCGGGTACCGGCCCGTGCCCGGCCGGGTCCGGCCCCTGTCCGGCAGAAGTCGGCCGTGTTTCGGCAGGACCGGCCGGGTTCGGCCGGGCCGGCTCACGACGAGCTCGGCAGGCCCGGCGGGCCGAGCAGGACGGGTGGCCGAGCAGGGCAGGCGGCCGAGCCAGGCCGAGCAGACCGAGGAGCCGAGCCGAGCGAACCGAGCAGCCAAGCGGCCGAGGAACCGAGCTGAGCCGGACGGGCCGAGCGGACGAGCAGGACAGGTGAGCAGACCAGGCAGGCGAGCAGGACAGGTGAGCCGACCTGGGCCGAACGGACCCAGCGGACCGAGCAGGCCGAGTAAGTCGAGCCCGGCTCGGAGGGCCCGTCCAGGTCGGCGGGTGGGCCGAGGGTGCCGGAGGGCTTCGGCCCGGGCCGGTCGACGGTGCCGGGGGCGGTGGCTCCTGGGCGACGCGCTACGGCGGGTGACGCCGCTGCCGTGCGTCAGGCGCGGCTGCCGTGCGTCAGGCCGCTGCCAGCGCCGTGAAGCGGCCGGCGTGGAAGACCAGGGGGCCGGCCTGCTCCGTGAGGTCGCCCTCCAGGGCCTCGGCGATCACCAGCTCGTGGTCGCCCGCCCGGTGCAGCGTGCTGATGCGGCAGTCGAGCCAGCCCAGGCCGTCGGCCGGGATGGGGTGCCCGGCCCGGGTCGACGACCAGCGGCCGGTGGCGAACCGGTCCGCGCCCTTGGTGCTGAACAGCCGGCACAGGTCCGCGTGACCGTCCCCGAGGATCGTCACGGCGAACGTGCCGTGCTCGCGGATGGCCGGCCAGGTCGAGGAGGTGTCCGCGGCGCACAGGGCGACCAGCGGCGGTGTCAGGGAGACGGAGGTGAAGGAGTTGACCGCCATGCCCTTCGGGCCCTCGGCGGTGTCTGCGGTGACCAGGACCACTCCCGTGGTGAACCGGCCGAGTATGTCGCGGAACGAGCGTTGCTCCAGCATGAGTTCTCTCCGATGGCGTGCGTGCAGGCGTGGCGTGGCACGGGGGCGGGCCGGGGCCGTCGGGCGCCCCCGCCCGTCGACCGGGCCCCGTGCGGCGGTGCGGTGCCGCGGCGGGGTCCCGGTCGGCGGTGGTTCCGCGGGCTACTTGCGGCGGGCGGCGATCGCGAAGTCGACCGCCTCCTGCGGCCGGGCCGCCGAGCCGGTGATGCGCGGGGCGACGTAGCGGGCCAGCAGTTCCATGCTGCGGTTGGTCCTCTCCCACGACGTCCAGTCGGCGACGTAGACGAGCAGCGTGCCGAAGCCGCCGGTGATCTCGTGCAGCCGCTCGATGCCGGCGACCACGTCGTCGACGGAGCCGACGAGCGCGCCGCCCGCCTCGACCCGGGCCTCCAGCGCCCGCTCCCGGGGCACGTCCGGGCTGAGCACCTCGCGGCCGGCGGCCTTGCCGAAGTACTCGAACAGCCAGCGGTCGTAGCCCTCGCGCACGTCCGCGTAGGCCTCCTCGCGGGTCTCGGCGACGTGCACCGGCAGGGCGATGCGCCACTTGTCGCGGTCCAGCGTCTGCCCGTGCTCGGCCGCCGCCTCCTCGGCGTACTTCCACTGGTGGGCCAGGTTGATGTGCGCGGGGGCGCCCGGCGTCAGCAGGGCGAAGGGCAGGGCGAACGAGGTCATGCTCAGCCCGTACTGCCCGATCAGCCGGGGGCTGGACTGCGAGGTGCCGGACGTGGCGACGGCGACCTCGATGCCCTGCGGGCTGAAGCGTGGCAGCTGGAGCTTGGCGTCGCGCAGGTCGAACCAGTCGGTCTGCTGGGTGATGCGCTCCTCGCCGTTGACGAGTTCCAGGACGGTCGGCAGGGCCTCCTCCAGACGGCGGCGCTGCACCGGCTGCTCCAGGCCGAACATCTTGGCGTCGAAGGGCACGCCCGGCCCGACGCCCAGGATGTACCGGCCGCGGGTGAGGTGGTCGAGGTGGACGGCCCGGCTGGCCACGTGGAAGGGGTGGTGGCCGGAGAGCGGTACGACACCGTGGGCCAGCTTGATCTGGCGGGTGCGCTGCGAGGCGGCGGCTATCAGCGTCTCGGGTGCGCCGACCAGGCCCCACCCCAGGGTGTGGTGCTCACCGAACCACGCCTCGTCGAAGTTGAGGTCGTCGACGTACTCGACGAGGTCGAGGTTCCGGCGGATCGCCAGGTGCGGGTCCTGGCCGGTCTCGTGGACGGGGGACAGGAAGAGACCGATACGGCTGTGCACAGTGAGCCTCCGGGAAGGGTCGTGATGAGGGAAAGGAAGGTCGGGGAGCCGGACGGTGTCCGGTCAGGCGAGCCGATAGACCGCGTCCTTGAGGGAGCGGACCTTCTCGTAGTCGGCCGTGAGCGCGGCTTCGTCCGGTGCGGTGAGGTACACGCGCATCGAGCTGGTCAGCAGGTCGACGGTGGGCCGGATGCGGGAGCCGGGCGGGAACTTGACCGCCGTGAAGAACACGCTCTCCAGGGAGCGGATCTCCGCCACGGCCGTCTCGTCGACGGCCTCCACCACGCCGTCCAGCGCGGTCGGGGTGTTGTACACGACGGCCGGTTGCCGCCGGGCGTACGTCCGGCCGGCGTGCTGCGCGCGGAACTCGTCGGGCCGGGTGTACGCCTGCGCGGTGAGCGCCGCCTGGTTGTGGCCCAGGCACACGTCGTGGAAGGGCGCGTTGATGTTGCCGTTGAGGCGGGTGCCGATCTCGACCAGGACGGGACCCTCGTCGGTGACGATGACCTCGGCGTGGGCCGGTCCCCAGGCGATGCCGAGGGCGGCGAGGACCTGGTCGACGTAGCCGATCAGGTCGGCGACCAGCGGGGTGGTGTCCGGGTCGGCGAGCAGATCGCGGTTGTAGATGTTCTTGCCGGACGGCAGCAGCGTCTTCTCGTACTCCCAGACGCCGCAGGCGTAGCGCTCGCCGCCGCAGCTGACGGTGTCGACGATGTACTCGGTGCCCTTGAGGTAGGACTGCACCAGGATCTCGGTGTTGGCCAGGCCGAACATGTTGGGGGCGTCGAGGACGGCGCGGGCGGCGGCGCGCACCGCGTCGGGGCCGTCGCAGACGACCACGCCGTCGGAGGCGGCCGAGCTGAGCGGCTTGACGACGACCGGGTAGCTGCCGTGGTCCTCGGCCCAGGCCACGGCCGCGTCCGGGTCGGCGGTCTTGATCTGGCGGGCGCAGCGCACGCCGGCCCGCCGCAGCGTCTCGGTCATCTCGTACTTGTCGCGGCGGGCCGGGGACAGCGCCGAGCCGTTGGACGGGACGCCGATCGCCTCGCTCAGCCGGTCGGCGAGGGGCACGGACGACTCCTGGCCGGCGATCACGCACACCGGGTCCAGCGCGCGCAGCGCCTCGACGAGGGCGGTCTCGTCCGAGGACACGATGTTCTCGCGGTACGCGGTGAGGTCGGGCGGTGCCATCGCCGGGATGAGTTCCGGCGTGCTCTGCACGTGGACGACGTCCGTGTCGTACGCGGCGAAGGCGACGGGGTAGAAGTTGCCGGCGGAGTAGCCGTCGACGACGACGGCGACGCGGCGCCTGCCCGGTCCGGTGGATGTGCTGGTCACGAGTGGGCCTCCGGCACGATCGGGGATGTGGGGGCCGTGCCGGGGTCGCCGGCCTGGGCCTTGATGAACCCGGCCAGGCGGGCGACGCCCTCGCGGATCGCGCCGGGCGTGAGGTTGCTGAAGCCCAGGCGCAGGGCGCGCTCGCCGCCGCCGTCGAGGTGGAACATGCTCATCGGCGCCCAGCTGACGCCGTGGTCGCGGGCGGACCGTTCCATGGCGGCCAGGTCGGCCTCGAAGGGCACCTCGACGACCAGGAAGAAGCCGCCGCGCGGCCGGTTCCAGCGCACCTGGTGCTCGGCGTAGTGCTCCGGCGGGAAGTGCTCGGCGAGGGCGTCGAGGGTGGCGGCGAGCCGCTCCTTGTAGACGGCGGCCAGTTCGCGGGTGGCGGAGCGCAGGTCGTGGCCGGCGTCGACCAGGATGCCGCCGATCGCGGCCTGGGACAGCGACGAGGAGCCGACGGTGAACATGGCCTTGGCCTTGGACAGTTCCTGCGCGAGGGTGCGCCGCACGCCGTCCTCGCCGACGACCGTGCGGTCCCCGACCAGGAAGCCGAGGCGGGCTCCGGGGAACGCGGACTTGGCGAACGAGCCGAGGTGGACGACGTCGCCGCGCGTGTCGAGCGCCTTCAGGGTCGGCAGCCGCTCCTCGTCGCTCGCGAACAGGCCGTAGGGGTTGTCCTCGAGGATGGTGAAGCCCTCCTCGGCGGCCAGTTCCAGCAGTCGCCGGCGCGCTTCGAGCGGGACGACGGTGCCCGAGGGGTTGGAGAAGTCGGGGACCAGGTACAGGGCGGTGGGGCGGCGGCCCTCGGCGCGGACGGCGCGGACCGCGGCGGCCACGGCCTCGGGCTCCAGACCGCTGGGGCCCTCGGTGATGCCCTTGACCGGGATGTCCAGCATGCGGGCGGCGCCCCGGATCCCGACGTACGCCGGGGACACGCACAGCAGGACGTCGTCGGGCGAGCGGAACAGGCCGCGCAGGGCGATGAGGGCCGCCTCCTGGAAGCCGTGCGTGATCATCACGGCCTCGGGCGGCACCTCGATGCCCTCGTCCTTGGCGAGCATCCGCACGACCTCGTCCTGGATGAAGCCGTTGACCGGCCCGTACTGGAAGTGCAGCCGGGTGATGCGCTGTTCGGGGACGCCCTGGTCCCGCAGGTGGGTCAGGTACCGGTCGACGTAGTAGGAGAGCTTGGTGAGGTCGTGGGTGCCGTCGTGGGGGGCGCCCGAGGAGAACGACAGGGCGTCGGGGAACTTCATCGCCGTCTCGCTGAGCAGGCGCATCGAGTCCATGTCCGGATCGACGATGCCGGCGTGCAGCGCTTCGCGGCGGAGGGCGGTGTCGGGCTGAACTGGCGTCACGAGCACGTCAGTTGCTTCCTTCCGGGGCTGGGGAACGGGAGGGGCGGCCGGGCGGGGTCGCGGTGGGGTCAGGCGGCCGAGGGCTGCGGGGCGGCGAGCATCGCGCCCTTGCCGGGGGCCCACCGGCGGATGCGGACGCGGCAGACGATGCCGCCCTTGACGTAGGGCTCGGCGTCCAGGATCTGCTGCAGGTGCTCGGCGTCGTCGGCCTCGTAGACGAGCAGGCCGCCGTTGACGTCCTTGAGCGGACCGGCGAGCAGCAGCACGCCGCGGTCGGTGAGGTCGCGCAGGTACGCGGTGTGGGCGGGGTGCAGGTGCTCCCGGCCCTCGCGGTCGACGTTGTACTCGAACTCGACGACGAAGGTCGCCATGGGTGCCTCCTGGGGTGTCCGGGCGGTTGCCGGGTCGGGGACGGGGGCGGGCCTCACATGTAGAGGCCGCCGTTGATGTCGATGACGGAGCCGGTCGAGTAGCCGGCGCTCTCGGAGCACAGGTGGAGGACGCTGCCGACCGCCTCGGAGACGGTGCCCATGCGGCCCATCGGCAGCCGGGCGAGCACGGCCTCCTTCTGCGCGGGGTCGCGCCGCTCCCAGGCACCGGCGACCCGGGCGGTGGCGATGGGGCCGTGGGCGACGACGTTGAGGACGACGCCGCTGGCGGCCAGTTCGTAGGCCATCTGCTTGGTCATGCCGATGACGGCGGCCTTGGCGGCGACGTACGCGGCGTTGTTGAAGTGGCTGTACGTACGGCCGCCGGCGGAGGCGAAGTTGACGATGCGGCCGTAGCCGTCGGCGGCCATGCGCGGGGCGCAGACCTTGACCGCGATCCAGCTGCTGACCACGTTCTCCAGGAACGACTGGTCGAAGTGGTCGGTGGTGAGGTCGGCGTAGCCGATGACGCGGGTGTCGCCACCGACGCCGTTGACGAGGATCGACGGGGCGAACCGGTCGACGATGTCGGTCAGCTGCCGTTCGGCCGCCGGGATGTCGGTGATGTCCCCGACGACGGCCTCGACCTTGGTGATCGCGGTGAGCCGCGTGGCGAGCCGGTCCAGGGCCTCGGCGTCGCGGTCGAACAGGACCAGGGTGTGCCCCTGTTCGGCCAGCTCGCGGGCGACTTCCTCGAGGATGCCGCCGGCGGCGCCGATCAGCAGGGCGGTGCGGGGGGTGTGCGGTGCGGACACGGGGGTCACCTGTTCTCTCGGGTCAGCGCTTCGGTGGGTTCGGGGGCGGTGGGCTGAAGGGCGGTGGATTCGGGGGCGGTGGATTCGCGGGCGGTGGTCTCGGGTTCGGCGTCGGTGCGCGGCTCGGTGGCGAACCCGGCCAGGCGCGGCAGCAGGGCGAAGCCGAGCGTCACGACGAGGCCGAGGCCGAGGACGGTGATCCACAGCGACTCGTAGCCGTGCACCCGGGCGAGAGCCAGTCCGGCAGGGCTGCCGACGACGAAGGCGGCGTTCCAGGCGAAGAAGTACGACCCCTGGTAGGTGCCGCTGCGCCCGGCGGGTGCCCGGTCGGCGATGAACGTCGCGGACATCGGTGCCCACAGCACCTCGCCGAGCGTCCAGACGACCGTGGTGATCGTGAAGGAGACGACGCCCCCGGCGAACGCGTTGGCGCCGAAGCCGACGGCCATGAGGGCGCCGGCCAGCATCAGGGGCACGTGGGCGCGCAGCCGTCCGACGAGCCGGGGTACGAGCGGCAGCAGCATGACGGACAGCACCGCGTTGACGGCCAGGACGAAGCCGATGTCGCCGGAGGTCAGGCCGTTGTCCCGCATGCCCAGGGGCAGGGCGGAGTTGACCTGGAGGTAGATGCAGGCCAGCAGGAAGGTCAGCAGGAGGAAGCCGAGGAGCACCGGGGTGCGGAAGGGCTCGGTGATGCCGCGCGCGGCGGACTTGAGGGCGGCGGCCGCCCCGGTGGGCCGGTCGGCGGCGGGGGGCGCGTCGGCGGGCACGGCGAACACCAGGGCCGCGTAGACGAGGCTGGAGGCGGCCCAGACGACGAACAGCGCGCCGGGGCTGACCGCCAGCAGGAAGCCGGACACGACCGGGCTGAGCGACATGCCGATGTTGAAGCCGACGAGGAAGAGGCTGTACGCCTTCGAGAACTGCTCCTGCGGCACGATCGCCGAGATCAGCCCGGCCCCGGCGGGCCGGTCGACGGACGACAGGAAGCCGGTGATCAGGGACAGGACGCACAGCGCGACCACGTGGTCGGCGACGGCGAACAGCAGGGCCATCGCGGCGGTGACGGGCTGGGCCGCCACGATGGTCCGGCGTGGCCCGATCAGGTCGGCGACCGCGCCGCCCACCAGTCCGGACAGCACGACCCCCGCGCCGAAGAGGCCGACGACGAGCGGGGTCGTCCCCGGGGCGACCAGGCCGTCCTGCTCCAGGTAGAGGACGAGGAAGGCGGGGGCGAGGGTGCCGAGCCGGCTGACGGTCTGCCCGCACCACAGCAGCCAGAACGCTTGGGGAAGGGCCATCAGGAGCAGTCCGTTCGTGTCGGGGCCGGCGGGCACCCGGTGGGGTCCTGCCGATGGCGGGGCGGGGTGGCCGGGGCACGGGGCCCGGCGGGTGGCGGCACGCCCTGCGGAGTGCGTGCCGCCGCGGCGAGATTCCGGGTACGTTCCGTGCCGACGTCCGCCGGTGACCCGGGATTTCGCGCTCGGAGCGCCTGCGGGTCCGTCGCGGACCCCGGCGTCCGCGCTCGTAACGCCGGTGCGTACAGCGGATCGTGGTCCGGCGGCGCGGTGTCGGTGGCCGTCGGGGGCCCGGGCGTTCGCGCGCGAACCGCCAGCGTGCGCGCTCCTGCCGCCGCGTCCCGCGGACGCTCCGGCGGGGCGGCGCCGGCGTCCGTCACGGAACCGGGCGCTCGCGTGCGAACTGCCGACGCGTGCGTTATCGCCGACGCGTCCTGCGGATTGTGGTCCGGCGGCGCCGTGTCGGTGCCCGTCGGGGACCCGGGCGTTCGCGTTCGTACCCCCGGCGTGCGCGCTCCGGTCGTCGCGTCCCGCTGCTCGCGCTCCGGCAGCGCGACACCAGGGCCCATGGCGGAACCGGGCACTCGCGTGCGTACCGTCGGCGCGTCCTGCGGCAGCGCGGCGCCAGCACCGTTCGCGGAACCGGGCGTTCGCGCTCCCGCCACCGCCGCGTCCCACGGATCGCGGTCCGGCCGTGTGGTCGCGGTCGTCGTAGCGGGGCGGTCATGCGTCGGGGACGGCGTCGGGGCTGCCGGGTCTCGTCGTGTCGGGGTCGGGGCGGTGGCCGGGGGTGCGGTTCTGGCCGGGGCGGACGGTGTGCGGGCGCCGCGGGGCGGGCGGCCGGCGCGGGGGCCGCGGGCGGACCGGGACGGGACGGGGGCGGGCGGTGGCGTGGAGCCGAGGGTGCCGTAGGCGTAGGCCGCGCAGACCAGGGTCATGTGGTGGTGCCAGCCGGGGTACGAACGCCCCTCGAAGGCACGCAGTCCGAAGTCCTCGGCCAGCCGGTCCACCGTGCGGGCGGCGTCCGTCGCCAGCCGGCCCAGTGCCACCACCTCACGGGGCGGCCGGTCCACGAGGTCGGTGAGCCAGATCCGTTCCCCGGTGCCGTCCGGCAGCCGCTCGGCGACCAGCCGGAGGGCGACGGGGAGGCCGGGGAGGCGCACCCTCCCCGTCGCCACGGCGGCCGGCCGGGGAAGGGACGGCCGGGACCGGTGGGAGACGGGCACGTCCCCCACCCGCACACCGGCCGGCGCCCCGCCCCGGTCGACGGGGGCGGCCCGCTCCGGCACGACGACCAGCCCGTCGGGCACGGCGAGCACGAACCGCCGTCCGCGGGCCGCGAGTCCGGCGGCCAGGGCGGCGGCGTCCGCGAACCCGGACAGGTCGGCCACCACCGGAAGGGCGTCCGCTTCGGCCGCCGGCTCCGGGCCGACCGCCGGCTCCGGGCCGGTCGCGCGCCGGTGCCGGACGAAGGCGTCGACGAGGTCCAGCGCCTGGGCGCAGACCGAGTCCTCGTCACCGGTCGCGGAGCCGGGGACGCGGGCCCGGCCGCGCAGTTCGGGGTCCTGGGACCAGGGCCCGGGCAGCAGCAGCCGCCAGTCGACCGGGACGGTTCCGCCCTCCACGGCGAGGAACGCGCCGATGCCGACCTGGCAGTTGACCGTGCGGCCCTCGCCGGGGACGAAGCGCCGGTGCACCCCGCAGGAGCGGTCGCCCCGCTTGGGCAGCACGGCGGCGCCGAGGACCAGGGCGTGGGGCGTGGACCGGCGGGCGGCCCAGTCGGTGAGACGGGCGCGGACCGGTTCCCAGTCCCAGGGGCTGGCGTTGACGAACTGGTGCAGCGCCTGCGCGGCGGTGGCGGAGTCGGACACGCAGGCCGCGAGCCGCCGTACCGTCTTGCGGCCCGGTGTGACCAGCAGGCCCCGAATGTAGGCCTGCGCCCATCTGCGCTGGTCCGCGCGCGGCAGCCGGCCGAAGAGCTCCGCGGTGAAGCCGTTGAAGGCGGCGTGCCGTGCGACGGAACCGGCCCGGGGACGTGACGCGGGCGTGGACAACGCTCTCACCATGACGCGTTCCCCCTCCTCTGGTCTGACGGGTCGTGGTCGCTGCGCTCGGACCCCCCGGTGCGAGGCCCGCTCCAAAACAATAAAGAGTGATCTCTTTGTTTTCAAAGCAGAAGTCCGGCCACGCTTGCGACTTAGTGGAGTCCGGCTGTAGCCGACGCTCTCACCTGCGGTGTCACGGACGGCCGCCCACCGGGGCGGAGAGCATTGACAGCGGCGGCAGCGCCGCACACAGCTCCCGCTCGGCCCGCGCGGCCCACCCCTCACCGAGTCCGCGCGAGGACAGGGCCAGCGTCAACCCGCCCTTGAACGTGGACAGATACAGCGAGCCGCCCGGCCCCGCGCCGCCGTGGCCGGCCGTCGTACGCAGCGCGGTGACCCGCGCGGCGTGCGCGCCGAGCGCCGTGTCGACGCATCCGGCGTCGGTGACGCGCAGCTCCGGCACGCCGGCCTCCGCCGCCCGCTCGACCGCCCGGCGGACCGCGGCGTGCCCGCACCGCGCGGGACGCCAGGCACGCCGGGCCGCGCACAGGGCGGTCGTGTGCGCCCGGGCCCGCCCCAGGGGCTCTCCGCCGGTGCCTGCCCGCAACCGTGCCCCGACCATGGTCTGGACGCACCCCGGCTCGGTGATGAGCGTCCGCTCGGCGTACCGCCGCCGCAGCGACATCGCCGTGGCCACGGCGACCTCGCCGCGACCGGTCTCCCGGGCGAGCGCCTCGGCCAGCACGCTCGTGAGGTACCCGCCGGCCGTCACCCGCCGCTGCGCGCACCAGTCCCGCAGCCGGCGGCTCTCCCGGGCGGTCAGCGTGAGCGTCACGGCATCGTCCGCACGGCCGCCGGGCACCGGCCCGACCCCGTGCCGCGCCGGTGCCGTACCGCGGACCCGACCGGGCACGGCGGGCACGGCGGACCCGCAGCCGCCGCACGCACAGCCGACGCCGGGCTCGTAGGTCAACGCGTCGGTGTCGGGCGGCAGGGCCTCCCGGGCGGGACCGGCGGAGCCCGTGTGCGGGGCGCCGAGCAGGGCGTCCAGCAGCAGCCTCACCAGCCGTCCGGTGGAGTACGCGTCACCGATCGCCGGGTGCAGGGTGAGGGCGAACCGGGTGTCCCCGGACGGTCCGTGACCGACGCGCAGGTCCCACAGCCGCTCCCCGCCGCCGGACCCCGCCACGTCCTCGGCGGCCTCGGCGCCCTCGGTGCCCTGCCCGGACGCCGGGCCGCGGAAGCACAGCCCGTCCCCGGTGCCGGCGATCCGCAGCGACAGCAGGGGCAGCCGGCCCGTCCACTGCCGCACGGCCCGCTCGACCCTTCCCCGGGAGAACCGGCCGTCCACCGTGAAGGAGGTGGTGATCCGGCCCTGCCCGGTGAGGGCGTGGGCGTAGGCGAACAGGGCCTCCGTGTCGCTGAGTCCGCGGACGCGGTCACCGGCCCCGGGGGCCTGGCCGTCCCGCCTCACGATGCCTCGCGTGCGGCGGCCGCGAGCGCCGGCGAGGCACATCGCACGGTGTTGGACAGGGTGACGCCGTGGGTGGTGAAGTCCAGCGTGACCCGGTCCCCGTCGGTCATGCGGTAGCCGCCGTGGAAGCTGCTGCGGTCGGCGCCGATGTAGACGTAGTGCACCCGGCCCGGGGCGAGCAGGGCGTCGTGGGCGAACAGCTCGGACATGATGGCGTCGAGCCCGTAGTGCAGGGCCTTCGTGCCGGTGGTGAACTCGCCCCGGTAGCGCGTCTCGCCGTCCCGCTCCACGGTCACGCGGCCGGTGACGTGGCGCGGCGGTTCGCCGAGGAACAGCCACGGCGCGACGGCGGCGTCGCACAGCTTGGCGTAGGAGAGGTGGCCCCGGTGGCGCCGGAAGCGGCCGATGTCGGTGAGGTCGTTGCCGAAGGTGTGGCCGACGTACCGGGGCGTGCCGTCCGCGGCCGTGACATAAACGAGGACGATCTCGGCCTCCTCGGTGAGCGCCACCGCACCGGCGGGGGCCCGCAGATCCTCACCGGAGGTCCGCAGCACGTCGCCGAGGCCCTTGAGGAACCAGTTCGGCTGGGACGGGGTGTCCGCGTCCACCTTGACGTTGTGGGTCTGCATGAACCCGCCGACCATGGCGTCCCCGGGGTGCTCCGGCAGCAGCGGCGGCCGGAAGGACACCTCGTCGAGCTCCTCCGCGGGGACGGTCACCTCCTGCGCGCCGGCGGACAGGGCCGTGAGGTCACGGCCCTCGGCGAGGGCCCGCGCCGGCTCCCCGTCCGGCAGTGCGGCCAGGCGCAGGGGCTCACCGGCCCGGGGCAGGCCGAGGCCGGCGAGGCGGCGGCCCCGATAGATGCATTCGAACAGGACGGTCATGGTTGTCCAGCCTTTCGGGCAGGGGTGAGGGGCGCGGCGCTGAAGGGGTGCGGAAGGGTGCGGGAGGTGGCCGGTCTCAGAGGTCGGCGACGGCCCAGCGCTCCGCGTACGGGGCGAGGTCCATGCCCCAGCCGGTGCCGCCCGCGGGCGACAGGGTGTTGGTGTGCCGGTCGACGGCCGGGGGCGGGACCACGATCATCTCCGGGAAGAACCGGTCGGACTGACCGGCCTCGACGGTGAGGGCGTCCGGGTGGCCGAAGGCCAGGGCCCGGCCCGCGTTGATCAGCGGCCCGACCTCGGCCACCTGGACGCCGAACTGGAAGCCGAGACCGTGCTGCCGGGCCCGGGCGACGAGCCGGGCGGCGGGCAGCGGTCCGCCGTTCTTGGACACGCGGACGTTGAACGCGTCGCAGGCACCGGACTCGACCGCCGCCCGGGCGTCGCGTTCCGTGCACACCGACTCGTCCAGCATGATCCGCACCCCGCCCTCGCGGCGCAGCCGGCGCAGCGCCTGCCAGGACTTGCGGGGCAGCGGTTCCTCGACCCAGTCGGCACCGGCCTCGCCCAGCCGGCGGGCGTGGCCGACGCAGTCGTCGGGGCTCCAGCTCATGTTGGCGTCGACCATGACCGGTACGCCGTCGCCGAGCTTGTCGCGGATCGTGCGGACCGTGCGGGCGTCGCGCTCGATGTCGTCCGACGCCTTGATCTTCACGAAGTGGAAGGGACCGCGGCCGGCGAGGAACTCCTCGGCGTCCAGGCTGAGATCGAGCACCTGCGACACCGGCAGGGTCGCCGGCCCCGGTGACGTCCCGGGCAGCAGCGCGCGGGCGCCCGCGCCGGTGCGGCGGCCCAGCCAGTCGAGGACGGCCGTCTCCAGCAGGCACAGCAGGTTGTTCCCGCCGTCCACACCGAAGGTCCGCGCGAACCCGTCGCGGTGCAGCAGCCCCAGCGTCTCCTCGGGCGGGCGGCCCGTCAGCAGCCGGGACAGGGCTCCGAGGTCCACCTGGCCCAGCGCGGTGCGCACGCTCGCGGTGGTCTCGCCGGTGACGTAGGACCGGGGCGCGCACTCGCCGATGCCGTCCGTGCCGTCCGCCGACAGCCTCAGCACCAGGCTGTCGGAGCTGCGGCGCCGGGCGGCGGGGTGGTCGAAGGGCGTCCGCATCGGCAGCCGCACGTGGTACAGCCGGGCCCGGCCGCCCTCAGGCGCCACGGTTCACGCCCCGGAGCAGGGTGTACGTCGAGGTCCAGTCGACCAGGTCGCCGCTGACGTCGGTGTAGAAGAGGTAGTGCCGGTCGGTGGGGAACTTCACGATCGCCCCGCGCCCGGACACCAGGTCCTGGAAGACGCGGTGGGCGGCGTCCAGGTCGACGATCGGGTCGGTCATGCCGGACACGAAGGTGGCCGCGGGCACGTCCGGGTTGGCGCGGCCCCGGCTCAGGTAGCGCCGCTCCAGGTCGAGCAGGACGGCCCGCGAGCGGCGCGTCAACTGCCGTACGGCCAGGTCGTCGTGGTCGATGAAGTGCTGGTACTTCACCTCGTCGGTGAAGTCGGCGGACTTCAGGCCCGCGTCCCAGGGTTCCTCGCTCGTGTCCTCGGCGACGGCCGCGCGGGCGTCCGCGTCGAGGGTGGCGTGCATCCGGCCGAGCCAGGAGGAGCAGAAGACGGCCGCGTCGTAGGAGGTGGTGAACTCCTCGTGGCACAGCAGGGCGGCCAGGAAGGAGCCGCCGAGGCAGTGCCCGAAGAGGGACAGCGGCACGCGGTCGCCGATCATCTCCCGTACGTGGGCGACGGCCTGCGCGTAGTCGCCGAGGAGGGTGTCCGCGTCCGGTATCCCGTCGCGCGGGCCGGGGCTGATGCCGCTGCCGCGCCGGTCGAGGACGAAGAAGGCGATGTCGTTGTCGGCGAACCGGGGCCCCACCTCCCACAGCCACCCGGCGTGGCTCTGCAGTCCGTGGAAGTAGAAGACGGCTCCCTTGATCCGTTCGGGCCGCCACACGTGCAGGGCGAGGCGGGTGTCGCCGCACGGCAGGTCGACGATCTCCCGGCGGGTGTTCTGCGGGGGCCTGAGGGTCTCGATCATGACGGGTTCTCCTGAGGTGAAGGGTGGTCGGTGGGGCCGTGCCGCGCGGGGTCAGCCGGCGAGGATCTCGTCGGCGAAGTCCGTGTCCTTCTGGAAGGGCTTGTACTTGTACTGGGTGGCGTTGCCCTGCTGGCGCCGCGACTCGACGTACCCGGCGATGGCGCCCTGTGCCACGGTCCGCACGGTCAGCCCGGCGAGGCGGCCGCTGTCCCGCTTGGACGCGTACTCGATGTTGATGACGGACAGTTCGCGGTCGATCGCCGCGGACAGCGCGCCGTCCAGCGCGGCACTCGGCTCAGGCACTTCCACCACGACGGTGTAGGAGGGCAGTTCGTCCCAGCGCGGACCGCACATGTACAGCCCGGTGTCCAGACCGCTCGCCGCGAGGCCCTGCCGGATGGCCTGGGTGACCTGGCTCTCGGTGATCTTCTCGCCGGTGAAGGAGTGGAAGACCCCGTCCCGGTGGGTGAAGTGGATCCAGGGCGTGCCGTCCACGATGCGGTCGACCCGGTAGATGTCGCCGGTCCACAGGCGGTACAGGCCGTTGCCCTGCGACATGATCAGGTGGTAGTCGCGGCCCGCCTCCACCTCGTGGTGGAGCAGCGTCTCGATCTCCTCACCGGTGTCCAGCAGGGTGCCGAGGGGCACTTCGGCGGGGACGAACTCGAAGTACGCCTGGCTGACGGCGAGCGGCTGGCTGTCCAGGGTGTCGTCCACGGGGATGGTGGTGACGCCCTCCGTCCCGCAGCTCATGAACGGCAGCTTGGCCACGCCGGGCAGCACGGCGTCCAGCCGCGGCCGGTACAGCTCGGCAGACGCCGAGAGCCAGCAGCTGTACAGCGTGAGCGACGGCCAGATGTCGACCAGGCTGAACTCGCCCTGGGCCAGCACCCGTTCCAGGTGACCGGCCGCCTCCTCGTCGGGCTCGGCGCAGGGCCGGCCGTCCAGGGTGCCGTCGCGCAGATCGCGCACCAGCCGGTCACCGTGCTCGGCGATGAGGTCGCGCAGCGACACGAGGGTGCTGGGATTGATCGCCGAGATGTAGTGCAGGTCCTTGCCGACGAGGTGCCGTACGCGGTGGTACATCCGTTCGGCGTGGCCGGCGGGCGTGCCGGGGCCGAACCAGGGCGAGTCGTACCACGGCGGGTTCCAGTCCCGGCTGTTGATCTGCGGGTGCCGGTTGCTGATCGCCTGGTGCTCGACCCCGTGCACGAAGTCGTAGACGTCCTCGCGGACGGTCTGCGTGTCCAGGGTGGCCCAGGGGTGGGCCAGGATCTCGGGGTGGTGCTGGAGGTAGGTGCCCCACATGGCCTTCATGGCGGGGATGCGGTACGTCAGCAGCCAGTGCAGCGTGTACGGGACCCGCTTGGGGTCGCCGGTCGTGCCGCTGGTCTTGAGCCAGCGCAGGACCGGGCTGCACGACAGGATGCCGCCCTTGGTGCGGGTCTCCCGGTCGATCTGCTCGGCGAAGTCGTCGTAGCGCATGACCGGCAGGACCGACCGGAAGCGGGACGGGTCGGCGGCGACCACGTCGTAGCCGCGCTCCTTCCAGTGCAGCGCGCTCACGCCGATGTCGATGAGGTCGTCCAGGACGCGGGCCTGTGCGGCGGCCGGGTCCTTCAGGTCGGCGAGCAGGCTGTCGCGTGCCGCGAAGCACTCCTCGGCGAAGGGGTCGCGCCGTGCCTGCCAGTTCTGCTGCCACGGTGACGTGTGCGAGGTCTCCACTGCTGGTTCACTCCTCGGTGGAAGGGGCCGGCGGCCCGTTTCCGGGCATGCGTCGGCGCCGCGCGGCGCATGCGCCGGACGGTGGGGTGGGATGGTGTGCGGGTGCTGCCGGGCGGGCTGGTGCCGCCCGGGGTGGGACGGGGTGCGGGCGCTGCCGGGCGGGGTGGTGCCGCCCGGTCAGGCGGTGCGGGCCGAGGGCCTCCGCCCGGTCAGGCGGTGCGGGCCAAGGGGCTCCGCCCGGTCAGGCGGTGCGGGCCGGGGGGACGCCGTTCGCGGGTGCGTCTTCCGCGGCCACCAGTGCGGCCAGCTCGTTCAGGTCGTACAGCGCCTGGCGCCTGGTGCCGTAGCGGGTGATCCTGCCGCGGCGCGCCCACTGGCGGATGGTGCCCTCACGGACGCCGAGGGCGAGCGCCGCGAGCGAGGTGGGAACACGTGCGCCGCGGGTGGTCCGGTCGCCGGTCATGCCGTCTCCTTGTCGGGGGAGTTCTGCTGTCGCCGGCTCAGCAGGAGCCACTGGCGCGGGGTCAGTACGTGACCGGCCGCGCACATCGGTCCGCGCAGGACCAGTCCGTCATCGCCGCGCCCGGGCAGCGACACCTCGGCCTCGCAGCCCGGCTCGACGCACCGGCCGAGCGGTACCAGGGCGGGCCGGGGCGGTGCGACGATCCGGCGCAGGGCCGTGGCCGTGTGCGCGATCTCGTCGGCCGCCGTGCCGGCCGCGGGAAGGGCGGCCAGGACGTCGGCGTGCCGGCCGAGGAAGGCGGCCAGCGCGGACACGGTCCGTTCCGGCGGCGCCGGGGCGGGCTCGGCTTCCTCCAGGACCAGCCGGGCCCAGAACGCCAGGCGCACGACGGTGTCGTGCCGGGCCTGGAGCGCCTCCTCGCTCACGGGCGGCGCCTGCGGCCGGTGGCCGGTCACCCGGGGCAGTCCGGCCTGCCGGGCGGGCAGGACCAAGTGCTCCTCGCTGTCCTGGTGGAGTTCCGGCAGTGCGGCCAGGTCGGCGCGCAGGGCGCGCGCGCAGGAGCCGCAGAGCCGGGCGCCGGACAGGGCGGGCCTGCGCCGCAGCGCGCCGGAGCCGGCCGTACGGCGGCATCGGCGTGACGTGCACGCCCCGGAAGGGGAGTCGGAGGTGGTCGGGTCTGCCATGGTCACTGGTCGCCTCACCGGGAGAGGGTCGGGCAGGGTGCGGGAAGGGGCACCGTGCGAGGGAACGGGCACCGCGGCGACAGCGCGCGCGGGCAACAAAAAAGCGCCGCCCGAGGGCGACGCGGTGACGATGCGAAGGGGACCGGAAGCGGACACACTCCTTCGCGAAAGAGTGTTACACGTCTGCCGCATCAGCCGCAAGAGGTTGCCGGAGAAACACCAACTCCGCCTGCCCGGACGGCAGATGCCGTCCTCCCCGCTCAGTGCGGGGAGGACGGCACCGGGGGCCGGGGGCAGGTCAGCGGGGCGCCGGCACACCGAGCACCCGATCACCGAGAGCCGGGAACTCGGCCCGTGTCCTGGCCACGAGCGCGGGGTCGAGCTCGGCGAGGAGCGTCTCCTCCCCCGCGCCCGCCTCGGCCACGACCTCGCCCCAGGGATCGACGACGACGCTGTGGCCGGCCTGTGCCACCCCGGCGTGCTCCCCCGCCGTGCCGCAGGCCAGGACGTACGCCTGGGACTCCACGGCCCGGGCCCGCGCCAGCAGCGACCAGTGGGCCCGGCGGGCGGCGGGCCACCCGGCGGGGACGAGGAGCAGTTCGGCCCCCGCGTCCACGAGCAGCCGGAACTGCTCCGGGAAACGCAGGTCGTAGCAGGTGGCGAGACCGGCCGTCGGGCCCGCGCCGAGCGGGGTCGTGACGGCCTCCTCGCCCCGGCCCAGCAGGGCGGCCTCGCCCCGGTCGAAGCCGAAGCGGTGGATCTTGCGGTAGGTGCGGTGCAGCCGGCCGGCCGGGTCGAAGACCAGCGAGGTGTTGAACAGGCCGCCCGCCGGGTCGCGTTCCACGATCGAGCCGGCGTGCAGCCAGACCTGCGCGTCGGCGGCGGCGGCGCCCATCGCCCGGGCCGTCGTGCCGTCCAGCGGCTCGGCGTGCGCGGCGAACGCCTCGAAGGCGAACGCGCCGACCGTCCAGAGCTCGGGCAGCATCACCAGGTCGGCGGTGCGCTGTTCGCGCACGAGGGCGGCCGCCCGGAGCCGCCGCTCCTCAGCCGGCTCCCCGGGTCGTACGGCGATCTGAAGGAGTGCGGCGCGCACGGTGTCTCCGTTTCCTCGAGGGGTGCGTGGTCGGGTGGGCCGGTGGTCAGCGCAGGTGGGAAGCACCGTTGACGTCGAGCACGGCGCCGCTGCACCACTCGGCGGGAGCGCTGCTCAGCCAGGCCACCGCGGCGGCGACGTCGGAGGGAACGGCGATCCTGCCGAGCGGGCTCTGCCGGCGGATCGCCTCCTCGGCGTCACCGGCGAGCATGGGCTCGGTCAGGTCGGTGCGGACGACGCCCGGGGCCACGGCGGACACGGCGATGCCCAGCGGCCCGAGGGACTGGGCGAGCGACTGGGTCAGGGCGTGCAGGCCGGCCTTCGTCGCGCCGTAGGCGGGGGCGTCGGGCTCCCCCCGGTAGGCGCCGCGGGAGCCGACGTTGACGACGCAGGCGCCCTGGGGCCCCTGGATCCGGTGGCGCAGATGGTCGACCAGGCACCAGATCAGGTCGGCCGGCCCGAGCAGGTTGACGTCGACCAGGCGCCGCCAGGCGGCCTGCCAGTCCTCGTACGACGTCGTCGCCACGGGTTGCTCGGCGTACAGCCCGGCGTTGTTGACGAGCACGTCGACCGTGCCCAGTTGCTCGACCGCGGAGCCGATGACCTCCCGGGCCGCGCCGGGCGCGCCGATGTCGCCCGTGACGAGGGCGTGGCCGGTCCCGGGCAGGGAGTCGAGCACGGCCTTGGCGGCGGTCGTGTCGGCCCGGCAGTGCACCGCCACGCGGTGCCCGGCGGCGGCGAGTTCGAGGGCGATGGCGGCGCCGATGCCCCGGGAGGCACCGGTGACGAGCGCGCAGCGTCGAGTCATGGAGTGAGCTCTTTCGTGAAGGGATGAACGGCGGTGCGAGGGCGGGCCCTACGACGGGGTCCGGGAGGGCTCGGGGCGGGGTGTGACGGCGGCCGGGCGCCGGTCCATGCCGGGGAGCGGTCCGGGCACGAGCACCAGGGCCCACAGGCGGACCAGTTCGGTCTGCACGTCCCGGCCCGGGCGGCCCGCCCGCAGCGCCGCCTCGGCCCCCGCCGTGAGGTAGACCGCCAGCAGCTCCAGCCGGTCGGCGAGGGCCTCGCCGCCGCCCGCGGCCATCCGCCGCGTCGGAGCGACCAGTTCCCGCAGGGCGCTCCGCCAGACGGTCTGCCAGCACGGCGTGACGGCCTGTTCCCGGGCGAGCCGGGCCGCGGCGCGCACGGTGACCTCCTCCTCCAGCAGCCGGGCGACGACGAAGGTGAACTCGGCGACCGGCGGGAGCGATTCGGCCGGCGTGAGACACGCCAGGGCCCGCCGGGTGAGGTCCTCGGCCTCGCGGCAGACGGCGGCCGCCAGGTCGGCCTTGGCGTGGAAGTGGAAGGTGAGTGCCCCCATCGTCACGCCGCAGGCCCGGTGCACGGCGGACAGCGAGGTACCGGCGTATCCCTGCCGGTCGAACTCCTCGGCCGCCGCCGCGATCAGCGCCTGACGGGTGCGTTCCGCTCTCACCTGCTTCACCATGGGCTTGACCTCGGTATCCATCGCGGGGACTGAATCCCACGGGCCGCCCGGACCGCGGGTGCGCGCTCCACGTGCCCGGGGAGGGCCCGGCGAGGGCTCCGGCCCGCCCGCACGGGGGGCGGCGGACGCCCCATGGGCCCGGTCCTGCGAACGTACCGCCGGGCGCCGCCGCGGACTCCCACCGCGCACGAACCCGGAACGGCTTGACCAAGTCGACGGCCATCTCCGCGACTTCCCCACGGCCCCCGCACACGCCCCCGGCCAGCACCGTCCCGGCCCGCGCCACCACACCCCGGGCGAGGCCGACCACCACACCCCGGCAAGCCGCCGCGCCGCGGCGAACAGGCACCGACTGCCACCGTCCGCCGCGCCACCGCCGACCCGCCGCCGGACCCCGGGCTCCGCGTCGCCGAACCAGGGCACCGTGAGGAGCGCGCCAGCTCCGTCGCACCAGGGCTCCCGAACTCCGCCGCCTGGCACCGCCGTAGCCGGGGCGTCACCGAGGTCCTCGGCGGGCGGTCGCCGGAACCGGGGTGTCGCCGAAGCCCCGCCGGGGCCCCCTCAGGCCGCCGGTGCCTGCCGGCGGTACCAGGGGGCCGCCGCTGCCAGGCGGTAGAGCGGACCGGGGCCCGGGGCGCAGCCGGTGAGTCGCCAGATCTCCTCGCTGGCGTACCAGTGGTCACGGGCCAGCAGGGCGAACTGCCGCTCGCTGATGCGGCCCGGTGACTGCCGCAGCCGTTCCACGCACCGGTCCCAGGGCCAGTCGGGCCCGGCCGCGGGCAGCACGTCCAGCTCCGCGAGCCTCGTCATGAGGTCGCCGTTGCGCACGGGCACCGGGTGGGACGCGTGGAAGACGCCCGGGCCGGCCGGTTCCGGTCCGGTGGCCAGGGCCGCGACGAGCCGGGCCAGGTCCTCGACGGCCACCAGGGACAACAGCGCGCGCCCGCCGTCCCAGCGGGCCGGAACCCGCCGCAGCAGCTCGCCGATCGCGGGCACGACCCAGCGGTCCCCCGCACCGAGGACGAGCCCGGGGCGCAGGACGACGGCGCCCGCCTCCAGGGCGATCGACTCGGCCGCCAGCCGGGTCCTGCTGGCGGCGGACACGGGAGCGGGCACGACGCCGTCCACGGGGATGCCGCGGTGCGGTCCGGGGCCGTACACCGCCGCCGTGGAGAGCTGGACGATGCGCTCCACGCCGGCGCGGCGGGCCTCACGGACGATCGCGCGGGTGCCGTCGACGTTCGTCCGCTCGCACTGCTCGTCGCTGCCGTCCACCCGGCAGGCCAGGTGGACGAGGACGTCCGTGCCGCTCGCCGCCCCGGCCACCGCGTCCGGGTCGGACAGGTCCGCGCGCAGCCACTCCACCCCCGGCTCCCGCGGCCCCTCCGGCACGGTCCGGGCGAGGGCCCGCACCTCGAGGTCGCGGCCCAACGCCCGCTCCTTCCGCAGCCGGTCGAGCACGGCCCGGCCGACGAAGCCGGTCGAGCCCGTCAGCAGCACCCGGACCGGTCTCATGAAGCGGCCCCGTCCGCGACGTCGGCGGCGGCCTCTTCCGGCAGCCGGCCGTCGTCGGCGGGGAACCGCAGCGTGGCGACGACGTCCGGCGGCGCGATGGCCGGGAGCAGGCAGCGCAGCATCTCGTTTATGCGTCCGGGCAGGTCGTCGCGGTTGTTGGCCAGGCGGGACATGATCTGCGTGCCGGTGTAGGAGGCGACCAGCACCTGGGCGAAGGCGGCCTCGTCGACCTGCGGGTGCAGCTGGCCGAGTTCGCGGGCCTCGGCCAGGTAGATCCCGAACCGCTCGGCCCACCAGTCGTAGATCGAGTAGTCGAGGAGGTTCACCTCGCTCTGCTCGACGGCGAGGCGGACACCGGCCCGGAACAGGACGTCGGAGCGCATCTGCACCGCCAGGTACCGGCAGACGTCGATCAGCTGCTGGAGGCCCTTCGTCCCGGTGGGCCAGCGCAGCCCGGCGGCCTGCTCGACGATGACGGCGCGCGCCAGTTCCTCCTTCGACTTGAAGTGGAAGTACATGGCTCCGGTGGTCATGCCGGCTCGCTGCAGGATCGTGTTCAGCCCCGCACCGCGGTAACCGGCCTGGTCGAACACCTCGGCGGCCGCGCGGATGAGTGTGGCGCGGGTGCGTTCCGCGCGTTCCTGCCGTTGCCGTGCCATCGGCAGTCTCCCTAGTACCCGTAGACAAACAAAAAGAACGACCTCTATTTTATTCACGTCGGCGTCGGCCTGTCACGACCAACGACGCCGCTTCAGTTGCGCGTGCCCATTCGCAGAGCCACCGCATCCAGGGGGGACCTCGTGTCCATCGACATCGCCCAGCACTGCCTCGACGACAGCCGTTTTAACGTGATATCTCCGTCTTTCACCCACAAGACGAACGAGAGTGAAGTGCTGCTGCGCACCTGGCGGCGGACCGCGTCCGACTCCTTCACGGTCACCGCTGTCTGGCCCGCCGCGCACCCGTTCTACGGGAACCGCCTGGGCCTGCACGATCCGCTCCTGCTCTGCGAGACGGTCCGCCAGACGCTGCCGCTGCTGTCCCACGGCGCCTACCAGGTGCCGTTCGGGCACCAGTTGCTGTGGAAGGACTTCGACTGGACGCTCGACCCCGGCGCCGCGTACGCCGACGGCGACCCGGCGGAGCTCGACGTGCACATCACCTGCGACGAGGTGACCTACCGTCGTGAGCGGGCGGCCGGCATCTCGCTGCGCGCCGAGGTGGAGCGCGACGGCCGCCGACTGGCCACCGCGCGCTCGCGGTTCACCATCCAGGACCGCACCGTCTACAACCGGCTGCGCGGCGCCTACGCCGACGCCGCCGCGGCCACCGCGCGGGCCGTTCCGCTGCCGCCCCCGGCCGGTCTCACGGCGTTCGGCCGCGACCGGTTCGAGGACGTGGTGCTGGCCGCGACGGACCTGCCCGACCGCTGGCAGCTGCGCGTCGACACCACCCACCCCTTCTTCTTCGACCATGTCGTGGACCACGCCCCGGGGATGCTGCTGCTCGAAGCCGCCCGGCAGGCGGCCCTGGCCACGGCCCATCCGCACTCCGCCGTCGTCACCGGCATGGACTCCGACTTCGTCAAGTACGCGGAGATGGACGCCCCGTGCCGGCTGGAGACCGAGCGGCTGCCGGAGCCGGGGCTGGTGCGCGTCGGCGCCTGGCAGCACGACCGGGAGATCTTCTCCAGCGTGGTGAGCCTCGCCGCGGTACCGGCCGTCACCGCCGGCCGCGCCGCGTGACACGGGCGTGGTCCGCCACCGCCCGCTCCCCCCGCACGCGCGCCCGGTCCGGGCCGTCGAGGGGCGGATCGGCGGTGGTGGCCGCGTCCCGCAGCGCGTCCAGCAGCCCGCGCAGGGCGGGTTGTTCGAGCGCGGTGCTCCGGACGGCGGCCGAGATCACCCGGACCGGCTCGGGGTTGCGGACCGGGCGCACGACGACACCGGGGTGCAGGGTGCGCAGCCCCAGGCGCGGCATCAGGCCGACGCCGAGACCGGCCGCGACGAAGCCCTGCGCGGTGGCGTAGTCCTCGCTCTGGATGACGAAGTCGGGGCTGAAGCCGGCCGCCGCGCAGGCCTCGGTCACCGGCTCCAGGCACGGCCCGGGCGGCTCGCTGCCCACCCAGTGCTCGCCGGCCAGCTCGTGCAGGTCGACGACGTCCTCGCCGGCGAGCGGATGGCCGGCGGGAAGCACCGCCGCGTACGGGTCGTCGAGGAGGCGTACGAGCTCGAAGCCCTCGCCCGAGCGGCCCGGGGCCTGCACGACGACGGCCAGGTCGGCCCGGCCGCGCGCCACGTCCTCGAACGGGTCCTCCGGGTCGGTGAGCCGCAGGTCGACCCGGACGCCGGGGTGCTCGGCCCGCAGCCGAGCCAGGGCCGGGGCGACCAGCGTGGAGCCCGCGGTGGCGAAGTAGCGCACCGCCAGGCGTCCGGTGCGGCCGGCCCGCAGGTCGGCCAGGGCGGACTCCGCCCGGGCGACCGCCGAACCGATCAGCGCCGCGTGCTCGGTGAGCAGCAGACCGGCGGGCGTGGGCCGCACGCCCCGGCCGACCCGCTCCAGCAGCGCCGTGCCGGCCTGCTTCTCCAGGGCCGCGACCTGCTGGCTGACGGCGGACGGGGTGTAGCCGAGGTGGGCCGCCGCGGCGGTGACGGTGCCGCTGGTGACCACCGCGCGCAGGACCTGGAGTCGCCTCACGTCGAGCATGTAGTGCAGCTTAACAGAATGTGCAGAACCATTTGCTTGTGCTCAATCCATTACTGGGGCACCGTCGAATGTGCGGGCCTGCCGGGGCCCGGCGAAGGAGGGCCGTGGTGGACGGTGGGACAAGGGGCCTGCGGGGCGGGGTGCGGGTGGCCGTGCTCGCCCTGCTGTGGGGCTCGACCTTCCTGTGGATCGAACTGGCGCTGCGCGGGCTCTCCCCGCTCCAGGTCACGTTCGTCCGCTGCTTCCTCGGCGCGCTCGTGCTCCTGGGCGCGGCCCGGGCGACGGGCCGGAGGCTGCCGCGAGGCGCCGCCGTCTGGCGTCACCTGGTCGTCGCGGCCTTCTTCTGCAACGCCCTCCCCTTCGCGCTGTTCAGCCTGGGCCAGCAGACCGTCGGCTCCGGACTCGCCGGGGTCCTGAACGCCACGACCCCGCTGTGGTCGGTGCTGCTCGGTCTCGTCCTGGGCTCGGAACGCGGGATCCGGCCGGTCCGGCTCGGCGGGCTGCTGCTCGGCTTCGCCGGCACGATCGTCATCTTCGCCCCCTGGCACACCTCCCGGGCCATCGGCTGGGGGGCCCTGGCCATCCTCGGCGCGGCCGCCAGCTACGCCGTGGCGTTCACCTACATGGGCCGCACCCTGGTCCGCCGGGGCACGCCGACCCTCTCCCTGTCGTCCGCCCAGCTGCTGGCGGCCGGCGGACTGACCGCCGTGGCCCTGCCGGTGGGCGGTGCGGAGCCGGTGGACCTCTCGCCGGTGGTGCTGGTGGCCGCCGTGGTCCTCAGCGTGTTCTGCACCGCCGTCACGTTCCACCTCACGTACCGCATCATCAACGACGAGGGCGCCACCAACGCGGCCGTGGTCGGCTACCTGCTGCCGGTGGTCTCCGTCCTCCTCGGCGTGGTCGTCCTGGGCGAGCAGGTCGGTGTCCGCGTGGTGCTCGGCATGGCCGTGGTCCTGGCCGGTGTCGCCATGACCCGGGCCGGCGCCGGCAGGGCCGGTGGCGACGGCCCGGGGACCGTCCCGCACTCCGCGCCCGCCTCCGCGCAGCGGCAGGGCGCGGCGGGGGGATCGCGGTGAGCGGCGAGGAGCCCCGGCTGTGGTCACTGCACCGTGAGCTGACCGAGGGCACCGTGTTCACCGACCTCACCCACGCCTTCCGCCCGGGCCAGCCCCACTTCCCCGGCTTCGGCGACGAACGGCGCGAGACCCTCTTCGACCTGGCACGCGGCGACGGCTTCACCGTGCACCGCTACACCCTCGCCGGCCAGTGGGGCACCCATGTCGACCCGCCCTCGCACTTCGTGGCCGGGGCCCGCACCCTGGACCGCATCCCGGTGCGGGAGATGGTCCTGCCGCTGGTCGTGCTCGACATCACCGCCCGGGTCTCCGCCGACCCCGACGCCACCCCCACCCTGGACGACGTGGCGTCCTGGGAGCGCCGCAACGGGCGCGTCCCGGCGGGTTCGTTCGTCGCCCTGCGCACCGGGTGGAGCCGGCGCTGGCCGGACCCGGAGGCGATGGACAACCGGGACGGCGACGGCGTCCGCCACACCCCGGGCTGGTCGCGTGAGGTCCTGCGGTACCTGTTCGAGGACGCGGGCGTGACCGCCATCGGTCACGAGCAGGCCGACACCGACCCGGGGCTCGCCGCCTCCGCGGGGGACCACGGCCTGGAGGAGTACGTGCTCGCCCGCGACCGCTGGCAACTGGAACTGCTCGCCCACCTGGACCGGGTCCCCGAGGCCGGCTCGCTGCTCGTCGCCTCCTGGCCCCGGCCGCACGGCGGTTCCGGCTTCCCGGCCCGGGTGTTCGCCATCCATCCGGCGGTGTGACGACCGGCTGTATGACGTCGGGCGGTGTGACGGCCGGCGGTCAGGTCAGCGTCCCGGTCAGCGTGCCCGCCGCGGTGAGCGCGAGGAAGGCCGCGCCCCAGAGCATCGCGTGCCGTGTGCGGCGGTGCTTCGCCGTGACGGTCGGGCCGGGGCCGGCGGCCAGGTTCAGCAGGAACAGGGACGGGGCGCAGGCCGCGCAGCCGGTCCACAGCAGGAGTTGAGGCAGCACGGCGTACTGGGCCGGCGTGAGGACGCCGGTGGTGATCGCCGTGAGCAGGGCGGTCAGCGCCGCGCCCAGGGTGGCCAGCACCAGGTTCGCCCGGCCGTCGGCCCTCGCCCGCTCGCGCCTCGCCGACGCGGTGACTCCGCTTCCCGCTCGCCGGGTCTCGAGTGTGGTCATCAGCCCCCCTCGCTGATCAGCGGCAGATCCGAGTGCGGCAGGTCCGAGTACCCCGATCGGGGCCCGCCACACCGGAGTTCAGCCGTTCGGTGTCTCGTCGTAGGGATCCTTCGGCGCCGGGACGGGACGGGAGGCCGTGACGTCGACGTAGGGGATCGGGCCGCCGTTGACCGGGTCCTCCGTGCGGCGCGGGGTGTAGTGGCCGGTGATCTCCAGCCAGGTGTCCGGGCGCAGCACCGGCGGGATGTCCCCGGTCAGGGCGATCTTGACCGGCTGGGCGTCCGCCGCGCAGCAGTTGAGGCCCATGCGGACCAGGTACGGGGTGCCCGCGCGGTCGAGGGCGACGAAGCCGGTGATCCGCACCTCGCGGTCGCGCAGGGAGCGGCCGTCGTCGTAGACGGCCCGGCCGGCGTAGTCCGCCACGGCGAGGCGCAGGGGGTCGCCGGCGGGCAGGGGCGGGAAGCCGAGGGGCTCGGTCAGGGCCGTGCCGGTGCGGGTCGCGCTGTAGGAGCCGAGGGCCGGCGGTGCGACCAGGATCAGGGCGAAGACCGGCAGGACGAGCAGCCAGGAGACGCGGGGTTCGCGGTGCCCGTGCTCGTCCGCCGGGGAGCGGCGGCGGTCGTACCAGAGGGTCGCCGCCGCCGTGGCGATCAGGACCGCGCCCGCCAGCAGCACCAGGGGGCGCAGCCCCTCCTTGACGTAGCGGAGGTAGAGGTCGGTCGTGCCGGCGTGCAGGAGCGTCGCGCCGAGCAGGAACAGCAGGGCCGACTGGGCGAGGCGGTTCACAGCAGGACCGTTCCGGTCAGGGCCGACACCAGCACGGCCAGGGCGAAGGTCGCGGGGGCGAAGCGCAGCGCGAAGGCCCGGCCGAAGGTGCCCGCCTGCATCGCGAAGAGCTTCAGGTCGATCATCGGGCCGACGACCAGGAACGTCAGCCGGGCCGTCAGGGAGAACTGGGTGAGGGACGCGGCGACGAACGCGTCCGCCTCGGAGCAGAGGGACAGCAGCACGGCCAGCGCCGCGAGGACCAGGACCGACAGCACCGGGTGGCCGGCCGCCGCCCCCAGCCAGTGCGCCGGGACCACCGCCTTCAGCGTCGCCGCGGCCATCGCGCCGACGACGAGGAATCCGCCCGCGTGCACAATGTCGTGGCGGACCGAGCCCCAGAAAGCCGCCCCCTTGCCCTGCCCCTCGTAGGAGGCCCGGGCCGGGGGCCGCAGCCAGTCCGCTCGGCCGAGCCGGTGCCAGAGCCAGCCCATGGCGCAGGCCACGAGCAGGCTCGCCGCGAAACGGGCCAGGACCATCTCCGGGTTCGAGGGGAACGCCACGGCCGTCGCCGTCAGCACGATCGGGTTGATGGCGGGCGCCGACAGCAGGAACGCCAGCGCCGCCGCCGGCGTGACCCCGCGGCGCACGAGGGCACCGGCCACCGGCACGGACGCGCACTCGCAGCCCGGGAGCACCGCACCGGCCGCGCCCGCCACCGGCACGGCCAGCACCGGATGCCGGGGCAGGGCGCGGGCGAAGAAGGACGGCGGCACGAACACCGCGATCGCCGCGGACAGCAGCACCCCCAGCACCAGGAACGGCAGGGCCTGGACCAGGACCGCGACGAACACCGTCATCCAGCTCTGCATCACCGGCGCGGCCAGCACCCCGCGCACCGGGTCCTGGAACATCACCGCCGTGATCAGCAGCAGGGTCAGCAGGAGCGGGGAGTCGAGCCGCCGGGTCGCCGGCGGGGTGCTCCCGTCCGGCGCGGTGGACGCGCGCTCGCCGCCGTCGCGGGGGGCGCTCTTCGTGGTGGTCACGGGCCCGGTACCTCCGGTGGTGCGCGGGGGCGTTCCCCGTTTCCTCCCCGTGCGTACGTGCCGGCGGGCCCGTGCGTTCACGCACCGGCGGCCCCTTCTGGAACCGTCCGGCCGGGTGGGGCAGTCTTCTCCCCGTGGGGAGCGTTCCGAACCAAGGTCAGCCAGGTGAACCGGCCACGCACATGATCGTGTGCGGCGACGACGGTCTCGCACACCGCCTCGCCGCCGAACTGCGGGGTGTGTACGGCGAACAGGTCACCCTCGTCGTGCCGCCCTCCGGGCGCCGGGTGCGGCAGCCGGTGGTCGGACGGGCTCGGGCCGCCTCGGCCGCCCTGCTCGACCGGGTCAGCGCCGCCGTCAACCGGGCGGGGACGGGCGGGGCCGGGGGCGAACCGGCCGGGAACGAACCGGTCGTGGAGGCCGCGGAGGTCACCGAGGCGGTGCTCGGCGAGGCCGGGGCGGAACGGGCGGCGGCCCTGGCCCTCGTGTACGACGACGACGAGACCAACATCCGTGCCGCGCTCACCGCCCGCCGCCTCAACCCCCGGCTGCGGCTGGTCCTGCGGCTGTACAACCGCCGGCTGGGGCAGCACATCGAGGAACTCCTCGACCAGACGGCCGCGTTGGCCTCCGGCTCGGGCCCGGGCGGCGGGGCGGGCTTCGACACGTCGACGACCGTGCTGTCGGACGCCGACACGGCCGCGCCCGCCCTGGCCGCCACCGCCCTGGTCGGCACCAGCAAGGTCGTGCAGACCGAGGGGCTCGTCCTGCGCGCCGTCGAACGGCAGCCGCCCCGGCCGGGCGAGGTGGCCGACCCGGGGCTGTGCACGCTGGCCCTGCTGTCCGCGACGAGCAACGACCCGGCCGGGGCCGACGGTTCGGAGGGCAGCGGGGAGCAGGGGCCGCAGTTGCTGCCGGACGAGGCCGCGGTGGCGGCGGCGACGGGGCGCGGGACCGTCGTCCTGGAGCAGGTGTCGTACTCCGGCCCCGCCCTGGCCAACGGGCGCGGCGGCGTACCGCCGTTGGGTTCGCTGTTCTCGCGGCGGCTGCGGTGGTCGCTGGCCGGGCTGATCGGGTGCGTGCTGGCCCTCGCGGTCGCGCTGACGCTGGTGACCGGCGAGCACCCGCTGTACGCCACCTACGTCACCCTGCTCGACCTGTTCGGTATCAACGACCCCGCGTTCCACCAGCCGACGGGGCAGCAGGTGCTGCAACTGCTGTCCGGGCTGGTGGGGTTGCTGCTGCTGCCGGTGCTGCTGGCCGCGGTCCTGGAGGCCCTGGGCACCTTCCGCAGCGCGTCGGCGCTGCGCAAGCCCCCGCGGGGGCTGGGCGGTCACGTGGTGCTGCTCGGACTGGGCAAGATCGGGACCCGCGTGCTGACGCGGCTGCGGGAGCTGCACATCCCCGTGGTGTGCGTGGAGTCCGACCCGGAGGCACGCGGCATGGCCACTGCCCGGCGCCTGCGGGTTCCGGTGGTGCTCGGCGACGTCACGCAGGAGGGCGTGCTGGAGGCGGCGAAGATCCACCGGGCCCATGCCCTGCTGGCGCTGACCAGCGCGGACACCACGAACCTGGAGGCGTCGCTGTACGCCCGGTCCCTGCGGCCCGACCTGCGCGTCGTCCTGCGCCTGTACGACGACGACTTCGCCACCGCCGTCTACCGCACGCTGCGGGCCGCGCACCCGTCCGCCCTGACGCGCAGCCGCAGCGTGTCCCACCTGGCCGCGCCCGCCTTCGCCGGGGCGATGATGGGGCGGCAGATCCTCGGGGCGATCCCGGTGGAGCGGCGGGTGCTGCTCTTCGCGGAGATCGAGGTGGGCGGGCACCCGCAACTGGAGGGCCGCACGGTCGGCGAGGCGTTCCGGCCGGGGGCCTGGCGGGTGCTGGCGCTCAACACCGCGTCCTCCGGGGGCCGGCGGGGTGAGCGGGAGGGCGCCGAGGACGACGGTGCGGCGACCTCGGGACTGGTGTGGGACCTGCCTCCTTCGTACGTGCTGGGGGCCGGGGACCGGGTGGTGCTGGCCGCGACCCGGCGGGGCCTCGCGGAGCTGCTGGGACGCAGACGGCGGGAGCGGGCGGGGGCGTGACGCCGGGCGGGGGCGTGACGCCGGGCGGTGCCCGCCCTTCGCCCGGACGCCCGGGGGAGCGCACCGATCCGAGGGGGCCGGGGCACCGCCCGGCCGGCCGGCACCCGCCCGCGGCCGCCGCACCACCCCCGCCTCCCGGGCTACCGGGCGCCCGTCACCTCCTTGAGGTGCCGCTCCGCGAACTCCAGCTCCAGCCGCACCTGCTTGATCCGCTCGTCCACGACCAGCGAGCCGTGGCCGGCGTCGTAGCGGTAGACCTCGTGGACCGCGCCCCGCGCCTCCAGGCGCGCGACGTAGTTCTCGATCTGGCGGATCGGGCAGCGCGGGTCGTTCACGCCGGCCGAGATGTACACCGGGGCCGTGACCTTGTCGACGTACGTGATCGGTGAGGAGGCCTCGAAGCGGTCGGGGACCTCCTCCGGGGTGCCGCCGAGAAGCGTGCGGTCCATCGCCTTCAGCGCCTCCATCTCGTCGTGGTACGCCGTGACGTAGTCGGCGACGGGGACCGCGGCGATGCCGAGGGCCCACATGCCGGGCTGCACGCCCAGGCCGAGGAGGGTGAGGTAGCCGCCCCAGGAGCCGCCGGTGAGGATCAGGCGGTCGGGGTCGGCGAGGCCGGACCCGACGGCCCAGTCGCGCACCGCGGCGATGTCCTCCAGCTCGATGAGCCCCACGCGGTGCTTCAGGGCGTCCGTCCAGGCCCGGCCGTAGCCCGTGGAGCCGCGGTAGTTGACCCGGACCACCGCGTAGCCGTGGTCGACCCAGGCGGCCGGGGCCGCGGCGAAGGAGTCGCTGTCGTGCCAGGTGGGGCCGCCGTGGATCTCGAAGACCGTGGGGAGCGGGCCGGTGGCGCCCTCGGGCTTCTGCACCAGGGCGTGGATGCGGCCGCCGGGGCCCTCCACCCACACGTCCCGCACGGGCACCGAGCCGGGCGACTTCATGCCGGGCGGGTCGAGCACCACACCGCCGGTCGTGGAGCGCACGGCCGGGGGCTCGGCGGCTGAGGACCACAGGAACTCGACGCTGCCGTCCGGGCGGGCCGTCGCCCCGGACACCGTGCCGGGCGGGGTGGGGATCCGGGACAGGGCGCGGCCCGCCAGGTCGTAGCGGAACAGCTCGCTGCGCGCCTCGAAGCTGTGGACGATGAGCAGGCCGCTGCCGTCCGGATACCACTCGGCGCCGACGTCGCCCGGCAGCTCCAGCGCCAGGTCCGTCTGCTCGCCGGTGGCCACGTCCCACACGAGGGGTTCCCAGCGGCCGCGGCGCTGGTGGCCGATCAGCAGACGCGTGTCACCGTCGACGGGCGCGAAGCCGAGGACCTCCAGGCCCAGCTCGCGGGTGCCGCCCTCGGTGTCGTCGAGCTCGGCGACCCGCGTGCCGTCGGGGCGCAGCACGCGCAGCGCGGAGTGCATCGCGTCGCCGTGCTCGGTGTGCTCGACGGCGATCAGGGAGCCGTCGTGGGAGAGGTCGCCGACGCCGGCCGACTCGCGGTGGCGGTAGATCTCCACGGGGCTCTCGCCGGTGCGCACGAGGTGGATCGTCGTCCCGTCCTCGTCGGTCGAGCGGCCCACGACCGCCGTCCGGCCGTCGCGGCCGAGGGCGAGGCCCGCCGGGTAGGAGGCGTCCAGGCCGTCGGCGGCCGGTTCGTCCGCGCCGCCCTCGAAGGGCTGGCGGCGCCAGACGCCGAACTCGTCGCCGTCCTTGTCGTCGAACCACCAGATCCAGGCGCCGTCGGGCGTCAGCACGCCGTCCGTCGTGCCGTTGGGCCGGTCGGTCACCTGGCGCTGCTCGCCCGTGGCCCGGTCCCAGGCGTACAGCTCGTAGGTCCCCGTCGCGTTGGACACGAACAGGGAGCGCTCCGGCGCGTCCAGCGCCCAGTCGGGCAGGGACACCCGGGGTGCCCGGAAGCGCTTCTCCCAGTCCGGCATCGGCTCCTGCTGCCCCGACGCCGCCCCTCGCTGCTGGTCCCGCTGATCCCGCGCTTCGGACCCGTTGCTCTCAGTCATGGCCCCATAGTGCACGCACAGGCCGCCTGTTCGCCGACGAGGTCCCCAGCCTGTGGAAAACCCGCGACGGTCCCCCTCGGCGCCCGCCCGGCCGCGGCACCCGCCGAAGCGTCCCCGCGGCGGGACCCCCGTTGCCCACCCCGCGGGCCGGGGACGCCCCCCGGCCCCGTACCGTGGGGGTGTGTACCGGTTTCTGCTGACGCCCCGATGGTGGGGGATCAACGTCTTCGTGCTGTTGTCCATCCCCTTCTGCATCTTCATGGGGTCCTGGCAGCTGGGCCGGTTCGAGGACCGTGTGCAGGACCACCGCACCGCGACCGAGCAGGTCTCCCGGGCGGGGAGCGAGGCGCCGCGGCCGCTCGGCGAGATGCTGCCGGTGACCAAGGCGACGTCCGGCAAGCCGGTCACCGCCACCGGCCGCTACGGCAAGCAGCTGCTGGTCCCGGACCGCAAGCTCGACGACCGGCAGGGCTTCTACGTGCTGACGCTGCTGCGCACCGACGCGGGTGAGGCGCTTCCGGTGGTGCGCGGCTGGCTGCCCGGCACCGCCGACGCGGCGAAGGCGCCCGCCCCGCCGCGCGGCGAGGTCACGGTCACCGGCGTGCTCCAGGCGTCGGAGACCCCGGGCGACAACGGGGTCAGCGCGCGGGGCGGGCTGCCCGCGGGGCAGACCGCGGCGATCAGCGCGGCGTCGCTGGTGAACCTGGTCTCCTACGACGTGTACGACGCGTGGGTGACGCTGACCGACGGCGACGCGGGGATGAAGGCGGTGCCCGCCGCCGCGCCGCCGGACTCCGGGCTCGACCTGAAGGCGTTCCAGAACCTCGGGTACACCGCCGAGTGGTTCGCCTTCGTCGGGTTCGTGATCTTCATGTGGTTCCGGTTGCTGCGCCGCGAGACCGAACTCGCGCGCGACCTGGAGCTGGGCCTGGTGCCGGACGGGGAAGCGGCCACCGTGGAGACCGCCGCCGCCGCCAAGTAGCCCCGGCCGGGCCCGGCAGGGATCACCCCGCCAGGACCCCCGTCCAGTACACGGTCCCCGCGCACGCGTTCGACACCGTGACCGAGCCCGCGCCCGAGCCGGTGCCCGGGGTGTACGTCACCGCCACGCTGCCGTCGGCCGTGCCGTCCTCCCGGAGGAGCTGCGTGCCGGTGCCCGTGTCGCCGCCGGTCGAGGTGCCCGCCGTGGCCGCCGGGTCGCCCGACGGGGTGGGGTCGGGGCTCGGGTCGGGGCCGCCGGTGCCGCCGCCCGGGGTACCGCAGGTCTCCGAGGGGACCCAGGCGAACTTCACCTCGTAGCCGGTGCCCGGCTGGAGCACCAGCCCGGCCGCCTCCAGGGACGGGTCGGGCAGCAGACCGGCGGCCGCGTCACCCGCGGCGTGCCGGAGCGTGCCGACCTTCGCCGGGTCCGCCCCGCCCTGCGCCGCGGCGTAGACCGAGCCGGGGCCGGTGACCGTGCAGGCCGCACCGGAGACGTTCACGACGCGGAAGGAGCCGGAGACCGCGCCGGTGGAGTCCGGGGCGCCGCTGCTGCCGGAGGCGGGGCCGAGCTGGGCGGCGGTGCAGGCCGCGACGCCGGCGCCGGTCGTGGAGGAGGGGCCGGTGCCGCCGGTGGAGGCACCCTTGGAGGCGCCGGAGCCCTTGCCCTTGTCCTTGTCCTTCTTGCCGTGCTTCTCCTTCTCCTCGACCTTGTCGGAGGGCTTGCCCGAGGAGTTCTCACCGCCGTCCGGGTCCTTGCCCCCGCCCGAGCCGCCGGGCGTCTCGGAGGCGTGGCCGATGGCGGAGGGGTTGGCGTCGGAGCCGGTGGCGTTGGAGACGTGCACCAGCGCGGGGACGGCGGTGCCCACGAACAGCGCGGCCGCCGCCATGCCCACCAGGGCCTGGCGCTTGCGGGCGCGCCGCTGCGGCACCGCCTTGCGCAGGTAGTCCAGGGTGCCGTCGCGCGGCTCCACCTCGTGCACCGCCTGCTGCAGCAGCCTGCGCAGGTCCAGCTCGTCCGAGTCGAGCCGGTCCGGGCTCTGGTCGTCGGGGCCGTGGTTCACAGTTCCGTTCCCAGCGTGCGATTGCTTCGGATCTTGCCCGTGCAGCCTTGTCGGCTCGTGCCACTCGAAGGGCTCGTGCCGGTCGCGCCCGTCGCGGGGCGCGCCGTCGCCGTCGCTCATGCCGGCGCCTCCATGGCGACCCGCAGCGCCGCGATCCCGCGCGAGCCGTACGCCTTGACGGAGCCCAGCGATATGCCGAGCGTCTCGGCGACCTGCGCCTCGGTCATGTCCGCGAAGTAGCGCAGCACGAGCACCTCGCGCTGGCGGCGCTGCAGGCCCTTCATCGCCGTGATGAGGGAGTCGCGCTCCAGCTGGTCGTAGGCGCCCTCCTCGGCACTGGCCATGTCCGGCATGGGCTTGGACAGCAGCTTCAGGCCGAGTATGCGGCGGCGCAGCGCCGAACGCGAGAGGTTCACGACGGTCTGGCGCAGGTACGCCAGGGTCTTCTCGGGGTCGCGGACCCGCTTGCGGGCGGAGTGGACACGGATGAACGCCTCCTGGACGACGTCCTCGCAGGAGGCCGTGTCGTCGAGGAGGAGGGCGGCGAGACCCAGCAGCGAGCGGTAGTGCGCGCGGTAGGTCTCGGTGAGGTGATCGACGGTCGTCCCGGCCGCGACCGAGTCCTCGGCGCCGTCACGCTGACTGGGGATGCGGGCCGGCCGCGCTGCGGGCACGGGCGCGATCACCGGCATGCCACCGGGCGCGCCGGGCATGCGGGGTCGGAGAGCCGCCGGACGGGGCGGTCTGAGGACCGTGCCGCGTGCCGCGCTGAAGTCGAGTACCTCTGCCACGCTTGTTGGACACGCTCACCCCGGTGAGGGTTGTACGTGCCGGGCGTCACTTTCGTGCCGACCGCCGCCACCGACGGTCTACCCGCGTCAGGCAGCACAACCGATGGTGCATCAAATGCCCTCATGCGTCCCGCTCTTCCCCTATGTCCAGATGTGACCGGGCGTCCCCACGTCCGGTTCCAGGCGTCCCCACGCCTGACAAGCGCTCTCACGGCCCGAAGGGCGACCGCAAAGACGCTCCCCGCCCTCCGCGTGGTTGCGGAGAGCGGGGAGATAAATCCTCCGTCGCGAAAGCCCCAGGCCACAAGTGGTCCGGATCATCGACCGGATCACATGCGGGGTGCACCGATCCTACAAACCGGCACCGACATCGGCCCGGGAGTTTCCGGGCCGGCGGGCGGTCACGGGGGCGTGGCGGCCGCCCTCAGGACAGTTCCCGGGCCACCAGTTCGGCGATCTGGGCGGTGTTGAGCGCGGATCCCTTGCGCAGGTTGTCCCCGCACACGAAGAGTTCCAGCGCGGTCGGATCGTCCAGGGCCCGGCGCACCCGCCCGACCCAGGTCGGGTCGGTGCCCACGACGTCGGCGGGGGTCGGGAACTCCCCCGCGGCCGGGTTGTCGAACAGCACCACCCCGGGCGCCGTGGCGAGGATCTCGCGCGCCTTGTCGACGGTGACCTCGCCCTCGAAGCGGGCGTGCACGGTCAGCGAGTGCGTGGTGATCACGGGGACGCGTACACAGGTGACGGCGACCGGCAGCTCGGGCATCCCGAGGATCTTGCGGGTCTCGCCCCGCACCTTCAGCTCCTCCGAGGACCAGCCGTCCTCGCACGCCGTACCGGTCCACGGCACGACGTTCAGCGCGACGGGCTCCGGGAACGGCCCGGTGCGGTCGCCGAGGGCCCGCCGCACGTCCCCGGGGTGGGTGCCCAGCTCGGTGCCGGCCACCAGGGACAGCTGGCGGCGCAGGGTCGCCACGCCCTCGCGCCCGGCGCCACTGACCGCCTGGTACGAGGAGGCGACCAGCTCGCGCAGGCCGAACTCGGCGTGCAGCGCGCCCAGCGCCACGATCATGGAGAGCGTCGTGCAACTGGGGTTGGCGATGATGCCGCGCCGGCGCATGCGCACGGCGTGCGGGTTCACCTCGGGCACGACGAGCGGCACGTCCGGGTCCATCCGGAACGAGCCGGAGTTGTCGACCACCACCGCGCCCTTGGCCACGGCGACGGGCGCCCACTGCTCGGCGACCTCGTCGGGGACGTCGAACAGCGCGACGTCGACCCCGTCGAAGGCCTCCTCGGTGAGCGCCACGACCTCGGTCTCCTCGCCCCGCACGGCCAGCTTGCGGCCGGCCGAGCGCGCGGAGGCGACGAGCCGGATCTCGCCCCAGACGTCGGCGCGCTCGGACAGGATCCGCAGCATGACCGTGCCGACGGCGCCGGTCGCCCCCACCACGGCGAGCGTGGGCCGGCCGGACCGGCCGGTCCGGCCGGCCCCTCCAAGGCCGGTCATCAGCGGCCGGTGCCTCCGTAGACGACGGCCTCGTCGCTGTCGGAGTCGAGGCCGAAGGCCGTGTGCACGGCGCGGACGGCCTCGGGGACGTCGTCGGCGCGGGTGACGACCGAGATGCGGATCTCGGAGGTCGAGATCAGCTCGATGTTCACGCCCGCCCGGGACAGGGCCGTGAAGAAGTCGGCCGTGACGCCCGGGTTGGTCTTCATGCCGGCGCCGACGAGGGAGATCTTGCCGATCTGGTCGTCGTAGCGCAGCGAGTCGAAGCCGATGCCGGCCCTGTTCTTCTCGAGCGCGTCGATGGCCTTGCGGCCCTCGGTCTTCGGCAGCGTGAAGGAGATGTCCGTCAGGCCCGTGGAGGCGGCGGACACGTTCTGCACGACCATGTCGATGTTGATCTCGGCGTCGGCGATCGTACGGAAGATCGAGGCCGCCTCGCCCGGCTTGTCCGGCACGCCGACGACCGTGACCTTGGCCTCGGAGGTGTCGTGCGCGACACCGGAGATGAGAGCCTGCTCCACCTGCTTGTCCCCTTGATCGATCGGCTCGCTGCTGACCCACGTGCCCTGAAGTCCGCTGAAGCTGGACCGGACGTGGATCGGGATGTTGTACCGGCGGGCGTACTCCACGCAGCGGTGGAGGAGCACCTTGGACCCGGACGCCGCCAGTTCGAGCATGTCCTCGAAGGAGATCCAGTCGATCTTCTTCGCCTTCTTCACCACGCGCGGGTCGGCGGTGAACACGCCGTCCACGTCGGTGTAGATCTCGCAGACGTCGGCGTCGAGCGCGGCCGCGAGGGCCACCGCCGTGGTGTCGGAGCCGCCGCGGCCGAGGGTGGTGATGTCCTTGGTGTCCTGGCTGACGCCCTGGAAACCGGCGACGATCGCGATGTTGCCCTCGTCCACCGAGGTCTTGATGCGGCCCGGCGTGACGTCGATGATCCGGGCCTTGTTGTGGACCGAGTCGGTGATGACACCTGCCTGGCTGCCGGTGAACGACTGCGCCTCGTGGCCCAGTTTCTTGATCGCCATCGCCAGCAGGGCCATGGAGATCCGCTCTCCGGCGGTCAGCAGCATGTCGAGCTCGCGCCCGGCAGGCATCGGGGAAACCTGCTCGGCGAGATCGATCAGCTCGTCCGTCGTGTCGCCCATCGCGGAAACGACGGCAACCACCTGGTTGCCACTCTGCTTCGCTTCCACGATCCGCTTGGCGACGCGCTTGATGCCCTCGGCATCGGCTACGGAGGAGCCTCCGTACTTCTGCACGACAAGGCCCACGTGCGCTCCTCGCTCAATCCGTCTCTGTCCGCTCATACGCATTCGTACCGCGGTCGGCTCAGTCTAACGAGCGTCCGAAAATCCCCTCCGCGATATCGCATGGTGAGACCCCGGCGCCCGTCCAGAGTGGCTCATGCCCATCTGGGCACGGGCCACGCGGAAAGTGCCCGGCGTCACAACCGCTGGTCAAGGGCTCCGGCCCGCTGCCGAGTCCACGCGAGGCCGGCGTACGGCCGCGGGGCGGGCGCTACCGTGCGGGCATGGAGATACTGCGCTATGTGGCGTTCAGCGGGGATCCCGAGGGCGGAAACCCGGCGGGGGTGGTGCTGGACGCCGCCGGGGCCGACGACGCGGCGATGCTGGCGGCGGCCGCCGAGGTCGGCTACTCGGAGACCGCGTTCGTCACGGAGGCCCGCGACGACGGCTCCCTGGCCGTGCGCTACTTCAGCCCGCTCGCCGAGGTCCCCTTCTGCGGGCACGCGACGATCGCCACGGCCGTGGGGCACGCGGAGCGGCACGGCACCGGCCGCCTGCTGCTGCGCACACCGGCCGGGCCGGTCCCGGTGACCACCGACCGGACGGCCGACGGCGGCCTCGTCGCCACCCTGGTCAGCGTGGCCCCGCGCACGGTCCCGCTCGAACAGGCCGACCTCGACACGCTGCTGTCGCTCCTGGGCTGGTCCCCGGAGGATCTGGACCCCCTGCTGCCGCCCCGCGTCGCCTACGCCGGGGCCTGGCACCCCGTGATCGCCGCCGCGAGCCGGGAGCGGCTGGCCCGCCTGGACTACGACATGGCCGCCCTGGCCGGCCTGATGGCCCGCAGGGACTGGACGACGGTCGACCTGGTCCACCGGGAGTCGCCCACCGTGTTCCACGCCCGCAACCCGTTCCCGCCCGGGGGTGTCGTGGAGGACCCGGCCACGGGCGCGGCGGCGGCCGCGTTCGGCGGCTACCTGCGGGAGCTCGGACTCGTCACTCCCCCGGCGACCCTGACGATCCGCCAGGGCGAGGACCTGGGGCGGCCGAGCACCCTCACCGTGTCGGTGCCGGCCGGCCCGCAGGAGGGCATCGGCGTGACGGGCAAGGCCATCCGGATCTGACGGGTCGTCAGCCGGTGGTTGCGGCGGATCCGGCCGGTGCGGCGGATCCGGCGGGCCGGGCCTGACGGCGGGTCACTTGGTCTGCCGCAGGCCCAGGGGGCGGGCGATCTCCTCCACCATCACGCGGCCCGCCTCGAACTCCAGCGTGTCGTCGCCCATGCCCTGGTCGGTGTCCAGCCCGTCGAGCTCGGCGAGGGGCTGGTCCAGGCGAATGTGGGCGAGGACCGACTGCAGGGCGCGCAGGGTGGCCGACGCGGTGGAGCCCCAGTTGGAGAAGTAGGAGAACTGCCACCACCACAGGGCCTCCGTGGTGCGGCCCGCGCGGTAGTGGGACATGCCGTGGCGCAGGTCGGCCATCACGTCGGCCAGGTCGTCGGAGATCCGGGCCGGGACGGGGGCCTTGCGGGGCTCGTAGGGGTCGAAGACCTCGGAGTAGATGTCGATGGGGTCGAGCATCCGCGCCAGGTTCTCGCGCAGTTCGTCGACGTCCGCCTCGGGGCCCGAGTCGGGCTCGTAGCGCTCGTCGGGCACGATGTCCTCGTGCGCGCCGAGCCGGCCCCCGGCGAGCAGGAGCTGGGAGACCTCCAGAAGGAGGAAGGGGACGGCCGATTCCGGCTCGTCGCCCTTGGCGACCTCCGTCACGGCGACGAGGAAGCTCTCGACCTGGTCCGCGATCTGGACCGCGAAGTCGTCCGGGTTCCGGTCGGTCGCGTGCAGCGTGGCGTCAGACATCTAGGAGTCGTCTCCCCTCGAAGGCGCGTCCGAGGGTGACCTCGTCCGCGTATTCCAGGTCGCCACCCACCGGGAGGCCGCTGGCCAGGCGGGTGACCTTCAGGCCCATGGGCTTGATCATGCGGGCGAGGTACGTCGCCGTCGCCTCGCCCTCCAGGTTCGGGTCCGTGGCGAGGATGAGCTCGGTGACCGTGCCGTCGGCGAGACGGGCCAGGAGCTCCCTGATGCGCAGGTCGTCCGGGCCCACCCCGTCGATCGGGCTGATGGCGCCGCCCAGCACGTGGTAGCGGCCCCGGAACTCACGCGTGCGCTCGATCGCCACGACGTCCTTGGGCTCCTCGACCACGCAGATGACGGCCGGGTCGCGGCGGGTGTCGCGGCAGATGTTGCACAGTTCCTCCTGCGCGACGTTGCCGCAGGTCGCGCAGAAGCGGACCTTCGCCTTGACCTCCATCAGCGCCTGCGCGAGCCGCCGTACGTCCGTCGGTTCCGCCTGGAGGATGTGGAAGGCGATCCGCTGGGCGCTCTTCGGACCGACGCCGGGCAGCCGCCCCAGCTCGTCGATCAGGTCCTGGACCACGCCTTCGTACAACGGACTGCCCTTCCTGGGTCTTCGGGGTCGGTACGCACCCACCCGTACGTACCGTAGTTGTCAGCCGCCTCCCGGAGGAAGGCGGTGCGCCGGGTCAGAACGGCAGACCGGGGATCCCGCCGCCGCCGAGACCCTGGGTGAGGGGGCCGAGCTTCTGCTGCTGGAGCGCCTGCGCGTTCTCGTTGGCCGCCTGGACGGCCGCCACGACGAGGTCGGCGAGGGTCTCGGTGTCCTCCGGGTCCACCGCCTTCGGGTCGATCTTCAGGGCGCGCAGCTCGCCGGCGCCGGTGACGGTCGCGGTCACCAGGCCGCCGCCGGCCTGCCCGTCGACCTCCGTCTGCGCCAGTTCCTCCTGCGCCCTCGCCAGGTCCTGCTGCATCTTCTGGGCCTGCTGGAGCAGCTGCTGCATGTTGGGCTGGCCACCACCGGGGATCACGATCAGCTCCTTGCTCGGTACGGGTTTTCCCGCTCGGCACGAGCCTACGTGGTCCGACCTGCCACCGCCCCAGCACTCTTTCGAGTGATGCCCTCTCGCGCCCCATAACCGATCAAGGAATACTTCCGGGCGGAAAACCGGCGAAAGCTTCATCTTCGCCACCCGTTGGGGGGTAGGAAGGGTCGGGCGCGGCAGCACGCCGCGGCCGTCCGTCGCGCAGCGTGATCGGTGAGTGAACCGTACGTGGTCATTCGTGGTCGGTGAGGAGTGCCGGGTGGGTCAGCCGGAGATGCAGCCCGAGGGGCCACCTCAGGACGGGCGGGGCGAGGGGGCGGCGGCCCGGTTGCGGCCGGGCGACCTGACCGGCCGGGCCTTCCCGCTCGGGGACTGGGGCGAGCCGGCGGTCCGGCTGGACGAGCTGTACCGGTGGGCGGAGCGGGGGGCGCTGCGGACGGTGGCCTGGTACCTGGCGGACCGGATGTGGAAGCGGCGCTGCGCGCGGGTGCTGCGCTGCGGGGCGCTGGCCGGCGCGGTCACCGGGCTGGCGCTGCCCCTGCTGGACCTGACGGGCGTGGCGGGCGGGATCGCGTCCTGGGGGTGCCTGGCGCTGCTGCTGTGCGTGGCGTGCGTGGCCGTCGACCGGTACTTCGGGGTGACGTCCGGCTGGATGCGGGACGTGGCCACCGCGCAGGCCGTGCAGCGCCGGCTCCAGGCGCTCCAGTTCGACTGGGCCGCGGAGAGCGTGCGGGAGGTGCTGGGTCCGGCGGAGGGCACGGCCGGTGAGGCCGCGGAGCGATGCCTGGGGGTGCTGCGCAGGTTCTCCGAGGACGTGACCGAGCTGGTGCGGGTGGAGACGGCGGACTGGATGGGCGAGTTCCGCACCGGGGGCGCCACGACGGCCGCTCTGCACACGGTGGTGTTCCCGGGGCCGGGCCGCCCGGTGGAGGCGGGGAGCGTGAACGGCCGCTTCGCTGTTCCGCCGGCGGGCGGCGCCCGGCCGAACATGCCCCGGCAGCGTCCGCCCGAGCCGAGGTGAGACGACGGGACCGACCCCGTCGTCGCCCGGCCGTCGGTGACCGCCGCCGGATGGTCGACCGGCGTGCCGGGCACCGGGGTTCGGCTACTGCTTCGTGTACGTCAGCCGTTCGCCGCTGCTCGTGTTGAGGCGCTCCAGCGTGCCGTTCGGCAGGAGGGTCACCTCGGTGGCGGCGCCCGGGGTGCAGGCGCTGCGCGGCTGTCCGACGGTCACGGTGGACGGGCCGATCCTCAGGGAGCCGCCCGCTCCCGGGGCCGTGACCAGTTCGCCCTCGAACACGCAGTGGTAGGAGCCGCCGCCCCGGGTGGGGCCGTCGGCCACGAGGGACAGCACCGTGTCGCCCGGCTCCCCCTGCTCGATGGTGAGCGAACGGCTGTGCTGCCCGTCGGCGTTGTCGATGGTCGTGGTCCAGGTGCCCAGGTACCCGGTGGGGATCGTGCCGTCCTGCGGGGAGGCCGAGCCGTCCGGCCGGGTGGTCGTCGGCCCGGGGCCCGGGGTGGTCGGGGGCGCGCCGGTGCTCCGGGTGGGGGACGGGTCGCCGCCGGACGTGTCGTGGCCGCCGCCCTGCATCAGGGCGTACACCGACCCGCCCGCGGCCAGCGCGACGACCAGGGCGATCACGACGAGCAGCGCGGTGGACCGGCCGTCCCTGCGCGCCGGCTGGGGCGGCCCGTACGGCGGGGTGGGGCCGTGGGGCGGCGGCCCGTACGGCGGCGTCGAGCCGGGTCCGCCGTAGCCGGGGTGCGCCGGGGCGCCCGGCTGGGGGTGCTGCTGCGGGTAGCCGTAGGCGGGGTGCGGCGGCGGGGTCGTGCCCGGCCCCGCGACCAAGGTCGGCAGATGGTTCACCGCCGGCCCGTCGCCGGGCCGGCCCGCCGGGGGCGGCACGGCGGCTCCGGCCGCGGCCCCGGGGGGCAGCGCGGGGGCCGGGGGCAGGGCGGGCCGGGACGGCTCGTCGGCCACGGCGGCGTGCTCGGGGGACGGGCCGGGCGCGGGGCGACCGCCGGCGACGGGGTGCCCGCCGGGACCGGACTGCCCCGCGTCGCCGCCGTGGCCGGCCGGCGGAAGGGCGCCGGCGGCTCCTCCCGCCGCCGGGTCGGCCTCGGGGTTCTCCGCGTCCAGCAACCGCACGGCGTGGCGGCCCAGTTGGGCCACCAGCGCGCTCGGCAGCCAGGGGTCCAGGGCGCGGCCGTCCGCGACGGTGTCGTCGGCGCCGGTGCGTTCCAGGACCTGGTCCAGGGTGGGCCGGGCGGCGGGGTCCTTGCGCAGGCAGTCGCGGACCAGGTCGGCGATGCCCTCCGGGACGCCCTCCAGGTCCGGCTCCTCCTGGGCGATGCGGAACATCAGCGCGTGGACGCCGCTGTTGGCGGTGCCGAAGGGCAGGGCGCCGGTCGCGGCGTAGGCGAGGACCGAGCCGAGGCAGAAGACGTCGCACGCCGGGGTGATGCGGTCGCCCCGCACCTGCTCGGGCGCCATGAAGCCGGGCGATCCGACGAGCGCGCCGGTCCGCGTGAGCCCGCCGTCCGTGACAGTCTCCAGGGCGCGGGCGATGCCGAAGTCGATGACGCGCGGGCCGTCGATGGTGACCAGGACGTTCGACGGCTTGAGGTCGCGGTGGACGATGCCGGCCGCGTGGATGTCCTCGAGCGCGTGCGCGAGCCCGGCCGCGAGGATGCGGACCGACCGCTCGGGCAGGGCCCCGTGGTCGTGGCCGACGACCTGCTGGAGGCTCGGCCCGGCGACGTACCCGGTGGCGACCCACGGCACGGCGGCCTCGGTGTCCGCGTCCAGCACCGGCGCGGTCCAGTACCCGCCGACCCGCCGCGCGGAGCGGACCTCCTGGCGGAACCGCTCCCGGAACTCCTCCTGCGCGGCCAGTTCCTCGCGCACGAGTTTCACGGCGACGGTCCGGCCGCGCTCCGAGCGGGCCAGGTAGACGTGCCCCATGCCGCCCGCGCCGAGCCGCGCCAGCAACCGGTACGCGCCGATCCGCTGCGGATCGGCGCCCCCCAGCTTCTCCATCGCTCAGCCGCCTTCCCCCCACACGCGAGCAACGGATCGAGAATAGTGCCGGGCCGGGCCGGGGCGGCCCGGGCGATCTCTACGGTTCCGTAACAGGCGCGGTGGCCGGGCCCCGGGGCGGCCCCACCTGCTGGAGCACCTCGGACAGCCGCTCCAGCAGGGTCACGGCCCGGGCCAGCTCCGCCTCCCCGAACGCCTCGGCCAGCCGGTCGGCGAAGGCCGCGTGCCCGGGGTCGATCCGGGCCACCGCGGCCCGGCCCTCACCGGTGGGTGCGAGGAGCTTGGCGCGGCGGTGCGCCGGGTTGGGCCGGTACTCGGCGAGCCCCCGCTCCACCAGCAGGTCGGCGACGCGCTGCACGCTCTGCCGGGTGATGCCCATGGCGCGGGCGATGCCGGAGACCGGCAGCGGCTCGCCGAGGACCGCGCCCAGCACCTGCCACCAGGCGGCGGTGAGCCCGGCGGGCCGGGCCAGCTCCTCCGCCACGCCCAGGAACTGGCCGTTCAGCCGGAACACCCCGAGGGCACTGCGGCTGAGCAGGTCCTGCCGCTCGCCGCTCACAGCGCCCCGGCCCTCTCCAGCACGCCGTAGGCCGCGGCGTCGGAGTCGTGGAACAGCCGGTACCAGGCGTCCAATACCTCGCCCTCGTGGACCCCGAGCAGGCCCAGGATCTCCCGGGCGAACGCGACCGGCTCGGTCGGTCCGGCGGTGACCAGGCCGCGGTCGGTGACGGCGTCCGCCTCGACGTACCGCCCGGCGCCCGCGTAGCCGGTCGCGGCCAGGTAGAAGGAGACCGCGCTGGTGTGGGCGCGGTCGTCGAGCAGGCCCTCGCGGGCGAGTCCGGCGGTGGCGCCGCAGATCGCGGCGACGGGCACACCCGCGTCGAGGAAGGACCGGGCCGTGCGCGCGAAGGGCGCCAGGTCGTCGCCCGTGTCCCAGAGGTCGGCGCCCGGCAGGATCAGCAGCGCGCTGTCCTCGGGCCGTACGTCGTCGAGGGCCAGGTCGGGCAGGATGCGCAGCCCGCCGGTGCTGCGGACGGGGGCGGTGGTCGGTCCGACCGTGCGGATCTCCCGGCCCGCCCGGGCGAGCTGGGCCGTGGCGTGGCCCGTCTCCCAGTCGGCCAGGGTGTCGTAGACGGCGAGATGGACGGGCTTGTGCTCTGCGGTGGGCTGCATGGCTCCTCCTCGGACCCTGCCTGGGAGTGCGGCCCTGCGACCGCGCTCTCTTGACAGCAGGCTGCCATCAAGACAGGACACTGTCAATCGTCGGACGGTCCGCCTGGACAACCTGTCGCCAATTGCCGCCGACGGCAGACAGGCCGCCGATGTCACCGCCCGCCCCCCGGCGCCTACGCTCGCCCGCATGACCCCTCAGCCGAACCCCGAGGCCGGTGCCGCCGTCAAGGCCGCCGACCGTGACCACGTCTTCCACTCCTGGTCCGCGCAGGAGCTGATCGACCCGCTCGCCGTCGCCGGTGCCGAGGGGTCGTACTTCTGGGACTACGAAGGCCGCCGCTACCTGGACTTCTCCAGCGGGCTCGTCTACACCAACATCGGCTACCAGCACCCCGCGGTCGTCGCCGCGATCCAGGAGCAGGCGGCGCGGATGACGACGTTCGCGCCCGCCTTCGCGGTGGAGGCGCGCTCGGAGGCGGCCCGGCTGATCGCCGAGCGGACCCCGGGCGACCTGGACAAGATCTTCTTCACCAACGGCGGCGCCGACGCCGTCGAGCACGCCATCCGGATGGCCCGGCTGCACACGGGCCGCCCCAAGGTGCTCTCGGCGTACCGCTCGTACCACGGCGGCACCCAGCAGGCCGTGAACCTCACCGGCGACCCGCGCCGCTGGGCCTCCGACACCGGCACGGCCGGCGTCGTGCACTTCTGGGCGCCCTACCTCTACCGCTCCCGCTTCTACGCCGAGACCGAGGAGCAGGAGTGCGCCCGGGCGCTGGAGCACCTGGAGACGACGATCCGCTTCGAGGGCCCCGCGACGATCGCCGCGATCATCCTGGAGACCGTCCCGGGCACCGCCGGGATCATGGTCCCGCCGCCCGGCTACCTCGCCGGGGTGCGCGAGCTGTGCGACACGTACGGCATCGTCTTCGTCCTGGACGAGGTCATGGCGGGCTTCGGGCGCACCGGTGAGTGGTTCGCCGCGGACCTGTTCGACGTCACGCCCGACCTGCTGACCTTCGCCAAGGGCGTGAACAGCGGGTACGTGCCGCTCGGCGGCGTGGCCATCTCCGGCGCGATCGCGGAGACGTTCGGCAAGCGCCCCTACCCCGGCGGTCTGACGTACTCCGGGCACCCCCTGGCGTGCGCCGCCGCCGTCGCGACCATCGGCGTGATGGCGCGGGAGGGCGTCGTGGAGCACGCGGCCCGGCTCGGCGCGTCCGTCGTCGAGCCGGAGCTGCGGGCGCTCGCCGAGCGGCACCCCAGCGTGGGCGAGGTGCGCGGCGTCGGCATGTTCTGGGCGCTGGAGCTGGTGCGCGACCGCGAGACGCGGGAGCCGCTGGTGCCGTACAACGCGGCCGGTGAGGCGAACGCGCCGATGGCCGCCTTCGCCGCCGCCGCGAAGGGCAACGGCCTGTGGCCGTTCGTGAACATGAACCGGACGCACGTCGTGCCGCCCTGCAACATCGGCGAGGCGGAGCTGAAGGAAGGGCTCGCGGCGCTGGACGCGGCGCTGTCGGTCGCGGACGAATACACCGCGTAGACGGACACAACCCGTCAGTGGGCGACAAGCTCGGACGTCGTTCGAACGCGTAAGGTGGCGTGCTCGTAGTCAAGGACGAGCACGCCACCCCCGCGACGAGGAGACGCCCTGACCATGCCCGGCAGCACCGGCAACGGCGCCGTGATGCGCAGCACCCTGCGCCAGCAGATCGCCGAAGCACTCCGCGACGAGGTGCTGGCCGGACGGCTCCAGCCGGGGCAGGAGTTCACGGTCAAGGAGATCGCCGAGCAGTACGGGGTGTCCGCCACACCGGTCCGCGAGGCGCTCGTCGACCTCTCCGCGCAGGGGCTGCTCGACGCCGACCAGCATCGCGGCTTCCGGGTCCACGAGTACTCGGCCGAGGACTTCCGCGGCATGATCGAGGCTCGCGGCCTGGTCATCGAGGGGATGTTCCTGGCGCTGTCCGAGGGCCGCCCCAACGCCGTGCGGCCCGACGACCCGCGGGCCGCCTCCGTCGTCGCCGGGGTGCGCAGGCGCGGCGAGGAGGCGCAGCGGGCCGCGGCCGCCGGGGACCTCACCGTGCTGATCGGGTACGACCTGCGCTTCTGGCGGGAGCTGGGCGCCTGCTTCGGCAACCCCTACCTGGCCGACTTCCTGAACCGGCTGCGCGTGCAGACCTGGGTGTGCGCGGTGCAGCACCTGCGCCGGCTCACCGACCTGCGCGGCGCGCTGTGGGCGGGGCACACCGAGCTGGTCGACGCGCTGATCGCGGGCGACCACGACGCCGCCCGGGCGATCCTCACGGCCTACAACACGCACTCGCTCGCGCTGATCGAGCGGCTCGCCCCCCGGTGACCGGCGTCGAGGCGGTCCGTATGGGTATGGGACATGCACGGCGGGAGCCGTGACCGTGCCGCACCGCTACCCTTCTTGACCACCGTGCTACCCGACCACCGCGCTGAGCGAGGAGCCCTCTTTGGCCTGTGACCTGTGGCTGGTACCGCTCGTGGACGTCCTGTGCCACACGCCGGACAACCCGTTCGCCGAGGAACTCGCGCAATACGACAAGGTGCTCGCCGAGGCCGGGCTGCCGCCGGTGCCGGTGTACCAGTACATGCCGGGCCTGTCCGGCGACGTGGCCCCGGTCGCCGGCTTCGACTACGACGCGCTGCACTTCCTGCGCCGCGCCTACCTGTTGCAGGTGTGCGGGCTGCCGGTGACGCCCGTGGACGAACTGGGCGGCGACTACGAGCAGCTGCTGGAGATGTTCGAGTCGACGGCCCAGCAGTCGCACCTGGTGTGGCACTACGACCACGCGGGCGCCTACGTCCCGGTCGACTTCCCGAGTCCGCTCGCCGACGACGACCTCCTCGCGGGCGGCGGCCCGCTGGGCTCCTCGCACGCGCTGCTGCGGGAGCTGGAGGTGGTCGGCCCGGCCATCGGCATCGACCCGGCCAACCCGCCGGTGGCTCCCCGGCCGCCGCTCGCGCCCACGGAGCTGGAGGAGCCCGCTGTCCCGGCGCCCTACGACCCGAGTCCCTTCGCCCGGGAGCGGCACGTGTGGCTCGGCCTGCACGCGGCCGCGACCCGCAGCCTCGCGCAGGGCTCGATGATCGTCTTCAGCTGAGCCGGGCGCTCAGCGCCCCAGCTGGGACAGGCCCCTCTGCACGTCCTCGACGTTCATCACAGGCGTGTACGTGATCTCCGCGCCGAGGTTGAGGAAGAAGGGCTCGCTGAGCACCGGCATCTGGGCGCTGTCCTGCATGTCGAAGACCATGAAGGCCGTGCGCCTGCCGTTCTCGGAGGTGAAGTAGGCCGCCTCGGGCTTGATCAGCTCCAGCGACTCCTGGAGGAGCTTGCCCATGGTGCCGTTCCGGATGGCCTCGTTGGCCTTCTCGGTGTCCATGCAGGCCTTGAGCAGTACGCGCATCGCACTCACCTTCCTCTGTGTCGACGCACGCGGGGGTGCCGCTTTCAGCCTATGCCCGTTCGGGGCGGGCCACCCGGCGGGAAAGAGCGCCGGCCGCCCCCCTGGGCAGGGGAGCGGCCGGCGGACGCGGAGCGGCTCAGAGGAACGAGTTGATCTCGATCGTCTCGTCGCGGCCCGGGCCCACGCCGATCGCGGAGATCGGGGCGCCGGACATCTCCTCCAGCGCCTTCACGTACGCCTGGGCGTTCTTCGGCAGGTCGCCGAAGGACTTGGCCTTGGAGATGTCCTCGCTCCAGCCCGGCAGCATCTCGTAGACCGGCTTCGCGTGGTGGAAGTCGGTCTGCGAGTAGGGCAGTTCCTCGACGCGCCTGCCGTCGATCTCGTAGGCCACGCAGACCGGGATCTGCTCCCAGCCGGTGAGGACGTCGAGCTTGGTGAGGAAGAAGTCGGTCAGGCCGTTCACGCGGGTCGCGTAGCGGGCGATGACCGCGTCGAACCAGCCGCAGCGGCGGTCGCGGCCGGTGGTGACACCGCGCTCGCCGCCGATGCGCCGCAGCGCCTCGCCGTCCTCGTCGAACAGCTCGGTCGGGAAGGGACCGGCGCCGACGCGGGTGGTGTACGCCTTGAGGATGCCGATGACCCGGCTGATCTTCGTCGGGCCGACGCCGGCGCCGGTGCAGGCGCCGCCGGCGGTCGGGTTGGACGAGGTGACGAAGGGGTACGTGCCGTGGTCGATGTCGAGCAGGGTGCCCTGACCGCCCTCGAACAGCACGACCTTGTCCTCGTCCAGCGCCTGGTTGAGGACCAGCACGGTGTCGGCGACGTACGGCGCGAGCTTGTCGGCGTAGCCCAGCAGCTCCTCGACCACCTGCTCCACGGCGATCGCCCGCCGGTTGTAGAGCTTGGTGAGCATCTGGTTCTTGACGTCGAGGGCCGCTTCGACCTTCTGCGTCAGGATCGACTCGTCGTAGAGGTCCTGCACCCGGATGCCCACGCGGTTGATCTTGTCCGCGTAGGTCGGGCCGATACCGCGTCCGGTGGTACCGATCTTGCGCTTGCCGAGGAAGCGCTCGGTCACCTTGTCCACCGTCACGTTGTACGGCGTGATGATGTGCGCGTTACCGCTGATGAGGAGCTTGGACGTGTCGACGCCTCGCTCGTTCAGCCCGTTCAGCTCGGAGAACAGGACCGACGGGTCGACGACGACGCCGTTGCCGATGACCGGCGTGCAGCCGGGGGACAGGATTCCGGAAGGGAGGAGGTGGAGGGCATACTTCTGGTCGCCCACGACCACCGTGTGGCCGGCGTTGTTACCGCCCTGGTAACGCACCACATAGTCCACCGAGCCACCGAGCAGGTCGGTGGCCTTTCCCTTGCCTTCGTCACCCCACTGAGCACCGAGCAGCACAAGTGCGGGCACGCGCGTACACCCCTTCCGGGCGGGGCATGTCCATGGTCGAGGGCGTACGCGGAGGTCTCCGCCGCGTGCACCGCGACCACCGTTGGCCGCCAACCGTCGGACCGGATGCCCCGGAATAGACGAAGCCCCTGGCGCAATAGCGCAAGGGGCTCTTGCACAAAGATGCTACCCGAGGAAGCGAGGCATGGCCGAGGTGGCGACTTCCACGACGTCCGAGCAGCTGCTGGTGGTGGTCGACCCGGTCGCCCGAAGGTCGGACGGCGAGTCCGTCCGGATCGCGAAGGACGTGCTCGGCGCGGGCGCCGGCATGAAGCTGTGCCTGCCGGACGGCCCGGAGGAGTTCGCCCGGGCGCTGGCCCGCCGCGGCGCCCGGCGCCCGGTGGTGGTGGGCGACGACCGGGCGCTGCTGCGGGCGGTGTCGGTGCTGCACCGGCAGCGGGAGCTGGCGGCGTGCGGACTGTCGCTGGTGCCGGTCGGGGGTGCCCTGTCCCTGGCCCGGTCCCTGGGGGTGCCGACCGGGACGGTGGCGGCCGCGCGGGCGGTGCTCGACGGGGTCGAGCGGCGGATGGACCTGATGGTCGACGACAGCGACGGGGTGGTGCTGGGCGCGCTGCGCATACCGCCGCTGTCGCCCTCGCCGGGCGGGGCGGGCGAGCGGGAGCCGGTGGCCGACGCGGAGGACGCCGCGGGGCGGCCGTGGCTGCGGACCTGCCAGTCGCTCGTGCGCACCCTGGTCCCGGCGTCCCGCCCCGCGCGGCCGGTGTCCCCGCCGGAGCCCGGGCCGTCGCGGCTGCGGGTCGAGGTGGACGGGGAGACCCTCGTGGATCTGAACCAGCCGGTGGAGGCGGTGTCGGTGGCCCCGTCCCCCTCGGGCGTGGCAGCGGTGGAGGTCAGGCCGGTGTCGGTGGGCGCGGAGGCCTCACCGCTGCTCGCCGAGGGCCGCACCGTCACGGTCTCCGGGGCGCACTTCCGCTACCGGGCGGACACCCAGGTCTCGGGCCCGGTGCGCACGCGCACCTGGGTGGTGCGCGAGGGGGCATGGAGCCTGACGGTCCCGGCGGGGGCGTGAGGCGGACCCGGCGGGGGCGCGAGGCGGACCCGGCGGGGGCGTGAGGCGGACCCGGCCGCGGGCCCTTGGGCGACCAACCACCGGCGGGCGGTACCCGGCGGGGGCGTGAGGCGGTCCCGGCGGGGGCGTGAGGCAGACCCGGCTGCGGGGCCCTGGGCGAGCAACCACCGGCACCGGCGGGCGGTACCGCCCGCTGACCGGGCTGGCGGCGGTGCTGGTTGCGGGTGGGCTGGCGGCTCTGCGGCGGCGGGACCTGGTCGCGTGAGCCGCCTGCCCCCCGCTCGGGTCACGCCACCTCGACGGCCAGGCCCTCCAGCCCCCTGATCACGAAGTTCGGCTTGCGGACGGGCTCCGCCGCGAGGCGCAGCGTGGGGGTCCGCTCCAGCAGGGCCCCCATCGACGCGGCCAGTTCGATGCGGGCCAGCGGGGCGCCGATGCAGTAGTGGATCCCGGCGCTGAAGGAGATGTGGGGGTTGTCCCGGCGGGTCAGGTCGAGGGCCGAGGGGTCGTCGAACACCGCCGGGTCGTGGTTGGCGGAGCCGAACAGCATGGCGATCTCCGCGCCGCGCGGGATCGTCGTGCCGGCGATCTCGATGTCGTCCAGGACCCAGCGCTCGAACAGCTGCAACGGGGTGTCGTAGCGCATCAGTTCCTCGACCGCGGAGGGGACGAGCGAGGGGTCGGCGCGCAGCAGCTCCAGCTGGGCGGGGTTGCGGAACAGGGCGTACCAGCCGTTGACCGTGGCGTTCACGGTGGCCTCGTGGCCGGCGTTCAGCAGCAGGACGCAGGTGGAGATCATCTCCTGCTCGGTGAGCCGGTCGCCCTCGTCGTGGGCCGCGATGAGACCCGAGACGAGGTCGTCGCCGGGTTCCTTGCGACGCGTGGCGATCAGTTCGCGCAGGAAGGCGGAGAACTCCACGGACGCCCGGACCGCCCTGGCCGCCGTCTCCTCGGACGGGTTCAGCTCGTACATGCCGCAGATGTCGGCCGACCAGGGCCGCAGCGGGGCCCGCTCGGACTCCGGGATGCCGAGCATCTCCGCGATGACGGCGACGGGCAGCGGCTCGGCGACGTCCCTGAGCAGGTCGCCGCCGCCCGCGTCGGCCAGGGCGGAGACCAGCCGGTCGGCCAGGGCCCGCACGTAGGGCTTGAGGCGTTCGACCGTGCGCGGGGTGAACGCCTTCGACACCAGGCGGCGGATGCGGGTGTGGTCCGGCGGCTCCAGGTCGAGCATGCCGTGGTCGTTGAGCGTGTGGAACGGCTCGTGCTCGGCCGGGGGCGCGCTGCGGCCGAACTCCTCGTGCGTGAAGCGGTGCTGGTACGTCCGGCCCAGACGCCGGTCGCGCAGCAGGGCCGAGACGTCCGCGTGGTGCGGGACCAGCCACTGGTTCGTGGGCTCGAACCGGTGCACGCGGCCGGCGGCCCGCAGCTCGGCGAGGGCGGGGTACGGGTCGGCCAGGAACGCCGGGTCCCACGGGTCGAACCCGGTGTCGGAGACAGCTGCCATGCACGGACGCTAGCCCGGCGCACCCCGCGGTGACCAGGGGTGGCGCCCGCCCCGCCCGCTCGTCAGCCCGGGGTGACCAGCCGGGCCTCGTAGGCGAACACCGCCGCCTGGGTGCGGTCGCGCAGGCCCAGCTTCACCAGGATGCGGCTGACGTGCGTCTTGATCGTCGACTCGGCGACCACCAGCCGCCCGGCGATCTCCGCGTTCGACAGCCCCTGGGCGATCAGGACCAGCACCTCCGTCTCCCGCTCGGTGAGGTCCCCGTAGGCGGCCTGGGCGGAGGGCATCAGGCGCGGGGTCTCGGAGAGCTTGGAGAACTCCGTGATCAGGCGCCTGGTCACCGAGGGCGCCAGCAGGGCCTCCCCCGAGGCCACCACGCGGACGCCGTCGGCGAGCTGGCGGGCCGAGGCGTCCTTGAGCAGGAAGCCGGAGGCGCCCGCCCGCAGCGCCTGGTACACGTACTCGTCGAGGTCGAAGGTGGTGAGCACCAGCACCTTCGCCGCGCTGTCCGCCGCGACGATCTCGCGGGTCGCCTCGATGCCGTTCAGCTCGGGCATGCGGATGTCCATCAGCACGACGTCGGGGGCGAGGTCGCGGACCTTGGCGACGGCCTCCAGGCCGTTGACCGCCTCTCCGACGACCTCCATGTCCGGCATCGCGTTCAGCAGCACCGAGAAGCCCTCGCGGACCATCATCTGGTCGTCCGCGATCAGGACGCGGATCGTCATGCCTCGTCCTCGTCCGGCAGGGCGACCGGCAGGAACACCGTCACCTCGTACCCTCCGTCGTCCGTGCGGCCCGTCGTCATCTCACCGTTGAGCATCGTCACCCGCTCGCGCATGCCCGTGATGCCGTGCCCGGCGCCCGGGGAGGGCTTGATGAGGCCCGGCTCGGGCGGCGGGCCGTTGACGACGCGCAGCCCCAGGCCCCCGAGCACGTATCCGATCTCCACCCGGGCGGTCGCGCCGGGGGCGTGGCGCAGCGTGTTGCTCAGGGCCTCCTGGACGATCCGGTACGCCGACAGCTCCACGCCCGGCGGCAGCTCCCGCACGGCACCGGTCACCGCCTTGTCCACGGCCGTCCCGGCCTCGCGCACATTGGCCAGCAGCGCGTCGAGGTCGGCGAGCGTGGGCTGTGGGGCGTCCGGGGCCTCGTAGTCCTCGGCGCGGACGACGCCCAGGACCCGGCGCAGCTCCGTCAGGGCCGCCACCGCGTTCTCCCGGATCGTGACGAACGCCTTCTCCAGCTCGGGCGGCGGGTTCTCCACCCGGTAGGGGGCGGCCTCGGCCTGGATGGCGACCACCGACATGTGGTGGGCCACCACATCGTGCAGCTCGCGGGCGATCGTGGTGCGCTCCTCCAGCAGGGTGCGCCGGGACCGCTCGTGCGCGGTGACCGTCTGCTGGGCGGTGACCTCCTGCGCGGCGCTCCTGCGGGTGTGCCACACGGTGACGCACAGCAGGATCAGGGCCGACAGGATCAGCATGGGCGCCGAGTTGGTGCCGTACATGTGGCTCGAGCCCATACCGGCGTCCGCGATCAGCGCGTACAGCGCGGTCAGCGCCCACATCCACCCGGCAGTGCGGGGCCGGGTGCGTATCGCCACGACCGTCAGCACCGTCAGGTGGCACAGGAAGCTGCCGGCCTGCCAGGGCCAGTCGCTCCAGGTGCTGCCGAGGGCGCCCGCGACGGGGGTGGCGGCCATGGACAGCCAGAACGCCATCACGGGCCGGACCATGGTGGCCAGCACCGGCAGCACGGTCAGCAGCGCCATGAACAGCACGGGGCCGTCGACGGTCCCCAGCAGCAGGCAGAACAGGGCCGCCGTGACGATCAGCGCGTGCGGGGTCCAGGTCGCGTACTCCCGTAGCCGTGGCGGCAGCCGCCGCACCCACCGGCCGTCCGGGCTCCTGCGGGGCAGCGGCCGGTAGGCGAAGGCGTCGTGGAAGAGGTCCTGCCGCAGTCCGCGCAGGGAGTCCACGGCCACCCGGTACTCCGGGCTGCGCGAGGGCGTCCCGTCCCCCGGCGCGGTGCTGTGCAGGTGAGTCGTCTCGGTCACGTACAGAACGGTAGGGGCACCCCGGGGTCGCGGTCGTCCCCAGTGAGAGGGGTCACCGCGGGTCCCTCTCAGGTACTACGCGCTCCCCCGGGGCGTCAGTAACCCGACGGCCGCACCAGCCCCGACTCGTAGGCGAACACCGCCGCCTGCGTCCGGTCCCGCAGGCCGAGCTTCACCAGGATGCGTCCCACGTGCGTCTTCACGGTCTGCTCGGCGACGCACAGGTGCCGGGCGATCTCCGCGTTCGACAGGCCCTGCGCGATCAGCGCGAGCACCTCGGTCTCCCGCCCGGTCAGCTCCCCGACGCGGTCCTTGAGCGGGGCGCGGGGCCGGTCGTCGAGCCGGGAGAACTCCGCGATCAGCTTGCGCGTGATGACCGGCGCGAGCAGCGCTTCCCCGGACGCCACCACCCGGACCGCCTCGGCGAGCTGCTCGGCGGAGGCGTCCTTCAGCAGGAACCCGGAGGCTCCCGCGCGCAGCGCCTCGTACACGTACTCGTCGAGGTCGAAGGTGGTGAGGACCAGCACCCGCACCCCGGGGTGAGCGGCCGTGATCACCCCGGTGGCCTCGATGCCGCCCATGCCCGGCATGCGGATGTCCATGAGGACGACGTCCGGGGAGGTCTCGGCGGTGCGGGTCACGGCCTCGGCGCCGTCGCACGCGTCGCCGACGACCTCGATGTCCGGCTGGGTGCCGAGCAGCACCGTGAAGCCCTGCCGGACCATCGCCTGGTCGTCGGCGATGAGGACCCGGATGGGGTCGCCGGTGCGGCTCGTCATGGTCGTCCTTTCCTGGGGGTGGTGGTGCGGCCGGTGCCCGGGGTGTCCGCGGGCGGGGTGCCGGGCAGGAACGCGGCGATCTCGAACCCGCCCCCCTGCGCCGGGCGCGCGGTCAGGGTGCCGCCCAGCATCGCGACGCGTTCGCGCATGCCGAGCAGCCCGTGGCCCGCGCCGGAGGACGGCGGCGGGGGCGCCGTGGGGCGGCCGTTGACGACCTCCACGCGCAGGCCGTCGGGCCGGTAGCCGAGCCGGACGGTGACGGCGGCGCCGGGCGCGTGCCGCAGGGCGTTGCTCAGCGCCTCCTGCACGATCCGGTACGCCGACAGCTCCACCCCCTGCGGCAGAGGGCGCCGCTCGCCGCTGATCTCGGTGGTGACCTCGCGGCCGGCGGCCCGGGTGTTCTCCACCAGCGCGCCGAGCCGGTCGAGGGTGGGCTGCGGGGCGTGCGGGACGGCCTCCTCGCCGGGTCCGGCCGGCGCGTCCCCGGGCCCGGGGTGCTCCGAACGCAGCACGCCCAGCACCCGGCGCAGCTCGGTCAGCGCCTCCAGCGCGTTCTGCCGGATGCCCGCGAGGTTCTCCTTCAGCTCCTCGGGCGGGTCCTGCACGAGGTGCGGGGCGACCTGCGCCTGGATGGAGATGACCGACATGTGGTGGGCCACCACGTCGTGCAGTTCGCGGGCGATGCGGGTGCGCTCCTCCAGCAGGGTGCGCCGGGTGCGCTCCTCCGAGGTGAGCGTGGTCTGCTCCACGAGCTGGGCCCGGGCCACGCGGCGGCCGCGCAGGGCGGTGCCGACGACGACGACGACGGTCGCCAGGGACAGCATCAGGGGCCCGGTGTCGTCGTGCGCCACCCCGGCCGCGGCGCCCTGGGCGAGCCAGGTGACCAGTGCGGTCACGGCCAGGGCCGCCACCGCCGCGCGGGTGGGCACCCGCAGCGCCAGCAGCAGCAGTACGAGCAGCCCGGCGACGATCGCCGCCGCGGTCCAGGGCCAGGTGTAGGTCTCCGGGCCGTCCCCCAGCCGGGCCCGCACCGCCGCGGCGCACAGCACGAACACGCCCAGCGACAGCCACCACGCCGGAACCGGCCGCCACAGGCCGAGGACGACGGCCCCGCCCTGCCCGATCGCGACCAGCAGGGCCGGGCCGAAGTCCAGGTGCCCGTTGCCCTGGAGGTCGGCCGCGCTCCCGACCGTGACACCGAACGCGGCCAGGCACAGCAGGCCGTGCGGCAGCCACCGCAGCCAGGGGGAGCGCGGCAGCGGATCGCGGCGGACGGTCCACAGGTCCGCGCGCAGCGCCCGCAGCCAGCCGCCGGCGCGCGCCCGCAGCGCGCGGCCCACCCCCGTGTCCGTCACACGGCTCAGCCTAGACATGGCGGGCCCCCGTCGCCGCACCCCGGTCGGCGGGCCGGTGCGCGCGCACCACCCGTGACCCACCGCCCGGCCCGCCGCCCCGCTCGAAGGACCGGAACGCGGCCGCGCACAGGGCGAGAGCGGCGGCGAACACCGGCAGCCACAGCAGCCGGGCCGCGACCCAGCCGGGGCCGTCGGGCACGGTGTGCAGCCCGGGGAGGCGGCCGGCGAGCAGGCCGGTGGCGGTGGTGGCCATGAGGGCCGTCTGGTGCCACAGGAAGACGGTCATCGCCGAGAGGTTCACCAGCGCCACGGCCGCCCAGGCCAGGGGCCGGCGCAGGGCGCGGCGCAGCGGACCGCGCAGCAGGAGGGCGAGGCCGCACTGGGCGAGCCCGAAGGTGACCGCTGCCAGGGTCGGCGGGTCCAGGTTGGACACGTCCTGGCCGGGGACGCCCACCATCGACGCGGGGTAGCCCGCGAGGGCGACCAGGGCCGTGGTCGTCACCGCCCCGCCCACCAGCAGGATCCAGCCCGCGCGGCGGCCCTCCAGCTCGCCCCGGCTCCAGGCGGCGCCGAGCGTGTAGGGCACGGCCCAGCCCGCCGCCACGTTCGCCCAGCCCAGCCAGGAGGGCCCGCCCGGGCCGAAGCGCAGCAGGTCCACGTGCAGGACGACGGCCAGCGGCCACAGCGGGGAGAGCCGGGCCAGCAGCGGGGTCGCCGCGGTCAGGCCCGCGAACACCACGAGGAACCACAGCGGGGACAGGGCGAGCTTCACCAGCGTGCGGACCGTCCCGAACTCGGCGCCCGACAGCAGCAGGGCGAGCGCGGCGCCCGTCCACAGGGTGAGGACGGCCGCCACGGGGGTGAACAGCCGGGCCAGCCGGGCCGCCAGCCAGCGGCGGTACGGCACCCCGCGCGCCCGCGCCGAGGCGTGCCCGCGGGTGGCGACGTGCCCGCCGACCAGGAAGAACACGGCGAGGGTCTGGAAGACCCAGGAGACGGGCGCGAGGGCGGGCAGGTGCTGGAGCGGGCTCGCCGCGCGCAGGGTGCCGCTGTCCGACACCAGCGCCGTGACCAGCCAGTGCCCGAGGACGACCCCGAGGACGGCGGCCGCGCGCAGGCCGTCCACGGCCCGGTCACGGCCCGCGGGTGTGGCCGCGTCCATCCGCGCGGCGCGCGCGTGCAGCACCCGCCGGATCGCTCCCGCTCGCCTGTCAGTCACGGGTCACCGCCCCGGTCTCGCCCAGGACGATCCGGGCCAGGTTGGCCAGGGAGTCGGTCCCGGGCCGGAAGTAGTCGCTGTGGCCGCCGTCGCCCGCCGTGAAGACGCGGGCGCCGAACTCCGGCGCGACGGGGTCGGTGCCGAAGCCGACGGTGGTGCCGAACAGGCCGGCGTCGAGGTGCGGGACGTGCTCCACCCAGTCGTCGCCGCCGCGCGCCGCCCAGATCCGGGCGCGCGTGCCCAGAGCGGCGGCGGTGTCGGCGCCGGTGCCGGGGCTGCCGACCAGCGCGATGTCGTCCACGTCCAGGCCGGGCGCGGCCCGCCCGCACACCACCGAGCCGTAGGAGTGGCACAGCAGGGAGACGCGGGCCGCGCCGCCCGTCACGGCGCGCAGGTCCGCGACCAGGGCGCGCAGCCGCGGGGCCGCCCGTTCGGCCCGGCCGGTGGTGGCGACCGCCGTGCTGACCGTGCCGGGCGTCGCGTAGCCGAGCCAGGCCACCACCGCCGTGCGCGGACCGCCCGGCCCGCCGCGCCGGGCGAGCTGCTCGTGCAGGGCGGTGGCGGTGGCGCGGAACCGGCCGTAGGTGTCCAGGCTCGTGTCGGAGCCGGGGACCAGGACGGCGACGCGCTCGGCACGGCGGAGGTCGCCGAGCACCTCGGTCACCCGGCCGGGGCCGCGGCCGTCGAAGGCCAGGAGCCGGCGGGCCGGGGCGGCCAGGGCCCGGTCGGCGGCGGCCCGGTGCCGGTCGTGGTGCGCGGCGGCCATGCGGGCCGCCTCGGCGGCGTTGGCGCGGTTGGCCGCGTACGCCGCCTCCAGCGTCGTCGCGCCGAGCGGGGGGAGGGCGGCGGGGGCCGGAGCGGGTACCTCGGGCCGGACGGCCCCGGTCAGCGGCAGCACCAGCGCGCCCATGACCAGCGCCGCGAGCGCCGCCCGCCGCCCCCGTCCGGCCCCGCGGCGGTCCTCGTGTGCGCGTCCCACGCTCGTTCCCCCTCCCGCGCGCCCGGCGGTCGGGCGGCATGGAAGGGAAGGTACGGAGGCGGCGGTGTCGTCCGCGTCCCGCCGCGGAGCTCACCCGCGGGGTGGCTCTCAGGTACTACGGGTATGACCGGGGCGGGCTGACCGGGGCCGGCTCACCGGCGCGCCGCCTGCCCTGCTCACCAGGCCAGTTGGGCGATCTCCTCGACCACCACCGCGCAGGCGTCGGCCACCGGGTCGATCAGCGGGAAGTGCCCCACGTCCTCCAGCAGCGTCAGCCCGACCACTTCGCCGGCCTTCGCCGCCGCGTCCGCGTACGACTCGGCGACCGCCTGCGGCACGTCGAGGTCCGCGCGGCCCTGGACGACGGTGGTGGCGATGCCGGTCGGCAGCAGCAGGGCCGGGTCCGCGTACGGCTGCCGCTCGGCGACGTGCTCGTCACCGCCCAGGAGCTGGCGTACGGCGCCGTCGCACACGCCGAGCTTGTCGGCGACGCCGAGGTCCGCGATCGGGGCGAGGGCGACCACGCCGCGCAGGGCCGCCGGGGTGCCGCTGCGCCAGGGCGAGCCGGCCGGCAGGACGTGCCGGGCCGCACCCCACAACGCCAGGTGGCCGCCCGCCGAGTGGCCGGTGAGGACCGTACGGCGCGGGTCGGCCTGCGGGAGATGCGCCCGCACCAGCGCGGGCAGGGCGTCCAGCGCGGCGGCCACGTCGTCGAAGGTGTCGGGCCAGCGGCCCGCGACGGAGGCGTCGCCGGTGCCCCGCCGGTACTCGACGCTCGCCACGGCGAAGCCGTGCCGGGCCAGGAACCGGGCGAACGGGCTGATGTGCCGCCGGTCGTGCGGCGCCCGCCAGGCACCGCCGTGCAGCACCACCACGACCGGGGCGGGACCGCCAGGGCCGCCCTCGCCGCCCGGGGCGAAGAAGTCGATCACCTGGTCGGGGTGGTCGCCGTAGGCCGCGGTGGCGTCGGGGTCGACGGGCGCGTGGGAGAGGGCCGACTCCTCCTCGGCGGCGGCCCGTGCCGCTGCGGCGTCGTCCGTCATGCTCCACCCTTCCAGCGATGAGCCGTACACGGCGAACCGGTCGAGGGGGGTGCGCCGTTGGCCGGGACGGTACCAGGCCCGTGACATGCGCGGACCCGGGGATGTCACGCTCGGTGAGGACGGGACGGGCGGTCCGCCGGCGGGCGGTGGGGCCGGGTCCGCGCGGCGCGTTCCCGGCCCCGGCCGCTCACCCCAGGGTCCGGGCCAGCACGCCCGCCGCCCGCTCCACGTCGGCGAAGCCCACGTACAGCGGCGTGAAGCCGAAGCGCAGCACGTCCGGCGGCCGGAAGTCGCCCACCACACCCCGCTCGATCAGGGACGTCATCACGTCCCCGGCGTCGGGGCAGCGCAGCGCGACCTGGCTGCCGCGCTCCGCGTGGGCCAGGGGCGTCAGGCACTCGACGCGTCCCTCGGGCACGTACTCCGCGACGCACTCCAGGAAGAAGTCCGTCAGGGCGAGGGACTTGGCCCGCACCGCGTCGACGGACACCCCGTCCCACACCTCCAGGGCCGCCTCCAGGGCGAGCATGGAGAGGATGTCGGGTGTGCCGACCCGGCCGCGCAGGGCACCGGCGGCCGGTTCGTACCCCGCCCGCATCCCGAACGGCTCGGCGTGCGAGTTCCAGCCGGGCAGCGGCGAGTCGAAGCGGTCCTGCAACTCGGCGCGCACGTACAGGAAGGCCGGTGAACCCGGCCCGCCGTTGAGGTACTTGTAGGTGCAGCCGACCGCGAGGTCCACCCCGTGCTCGTCGAGCCCCACGGGCAGCGCGCCGGCGGTGTGGCACAGGTCCCACACCACGTACGCCCCGGCCGCGTGCACGGCGGCCGTCAGCGCCGGCAGGTCGTGCAGCCGGCCGGTGCGGTAGTCCGCGTGGTTGAGCAGGACCGCGGCGGTCCGCCCGCCCAGCACGCCCGGCACCTCCGCGGGGGTCACCGGCCGCAGGGTGCAGCCGGTCATCCGCGCGGCGGACTCGGCGATGTACCCGTCGGTGGGGAAGGTCGTGGCGTCCACGACGATCTCGTCCCGGCCCTCACCGGCCAGGCGCACCGCGCCCACCAGCGCCTTGAACACGTTGACGCTGGTGGAGTCGCCCACCACGACCTGCCCGGGCGCGGCCCCGACCAGCGGGGCGATCCGGTCGCCGATCCGCTCCGGTGCCGTCCACCAGCCGCTCTCCTCCCAGGACCGGATGCGCAGTTCGCCCCACTGCCGGCGCACGACGTCCGCCACCCGGCCGGGGACGACGGCCGGGAGCGCGCCAAGGGAGTTGCCGTCGAGGTAGACGACGTCGTCGGTGACGAACTCCGCCCGCTTGGCGGCCAGTTCGTCGACGGAGTCCAGCTTCTCCGCGCGCATGCTCAGCTCAGACATACGACCGCGCCGTCCACAGCTCGGGGAACACGTTCTTCTGCGCGCGCTTCTCCAGCCAGGCCACCCCGGCGGAGCCGCCCGTGCCGGTCTTGGCGCCCATCGCGCGGCGGGTGGCGACCAGGTGGTCGTTGCGCCAGCGCCACACCAGCTCGGCGACGTCGCTCAACGCCTCGCCCAGCCGGGCCAGTTCGTCGCTCTCGTCCCCCGAGTAGACGGCCGTCCAGGCGGCCTCCACCTCCGGCGCCGGCTCGTAGCGCCGTGCGACGTCGCGCTTCAGCACCGCCTCGGGGATGTCGTACCCGCGGCGGGCGAGCAGCCGCACGACCTCGTCGTACAGGCTCGGCTCGTGCAGCGCCTTCTCCAGCTCCGCGTGCACGCGCGGGGAGCCGCGGTGCGGGACGAGCATGGACGCCGACTTGTCCCCGAGCAGGAACTCCATGCGCCGGTACATCGCCGACTGGAAGCCGGACCCCTCACCGAGGGCACTGCGGTACGAGTTGAACTGGGCCGGCGTGAGCTGGCCGAGCGGCTTCCAGGACGCGTCGAGCGCCTCCAGCTCGCGCACCGACCGCTTCAGCGCGGCCCTCGCGGTGGGCACGTCGTCGCTCCTCAGCGCGCGGGCCGCCGTCTCCCACTCGTGGACGATGACCGTGAACCACAGCTCCATCACCTGGGTGGTCACCAGGAAGACCATCTCCCCGGGATCGTCGGAGAGGGTGTGCTGGAGGTGCGTGAGCACGTCCGCCTTGACGTAGTCCTCGTACGGCGTCGTGCCGTGGAAGTCGAGATGCGGGGTCTCGGGCTCGTGAGCCTCGTGGGACATCGCTGTCTCCTGCAGATAACTCCGGGTAGCGGTCCGCCCCTGCCGATGCCGGCACGGGGGCCCCGGTCCCCACGGGGAATACTCCGCAATCGTGCCCCGGAACCGCAAGGCCCGCCTCCTGAGAGACGGGCCTCATACCGCCGGCGGGTCGTTCAGCCCAGGACCTGCGCCGCCGTGGGCGAGGAGTCCTTGAGGAACTGCGCGCAGCGCTCGTACTCCTCCTGCTCGCCGATCGCCTGCGCGGCGCGGGCGAGGGCGTGCAGGGCGCGCAGGAAGCCGCGGTTCGGCTCGTGCTCCCACGGCACCGGGCCGTGCCCCTTCCAGCCGTTGCGGCGCAGCGCGTCCAGACCGCGGTGGTATCCGGTCCGGGCGTACGCGTACGACTCCACGGCCGCGCCCCGCTCGAACGCCTCGTCGGCGAGCTGCGCCCAGGCGAGCGAGGAGGTGGGGTGCGCGGCGGCGACCTCGGCGGACGCGGCACCCGACGCGAGCATCTCGCGCGGCCCGGGGTCGTCGGGCAGATGGGTGGGGGGCGGGCCCCCGAGCAGGTTCTCGTGAATGGACATGCCCCAAGTCTGCGGCATCCGCGACCAGGGCGGTCCAAGACCCCCGGCACCGCCCCCGGACGTCTGCGCCCCCCTTCCACCCCGCAGAAACACTGCCGCCCCCGCCCTACCCCAGCCTCCTCCTCGCCGGCTCGCCCTCCAGGGGCGGTGCCGTCACGCCGGCGTGGCGCAGGCACTCCGGGCGCCTGCACCCCGGCGGCGGCCTGCGGACCACCGCGGCGGACACCACCGCGCCCGCCACCAGCGCACCGGCGCACCACCCCATCGCCCGTCCGAAGGCCGCGTCGAAGGCCTCCGGCTCCCGGTACGCCTCCTCGCCCATTCCCGTGAGCAGCGGCAGCGCCGCCACCGCGACCAGTCCCGCCGCGCGGGCGGCCGCGTTGTTGACGCCGGACGCCAGCCCGGCCCGGGCCACGCTCACCGACGCGAGGACCGCCGCCGTCAGCGGCGCCACCAGCGTCACCATCCCCAGCCCGAGCACCAGCAGCGCGGGCAGCACGTCGCGCACGTACGACGCTCCCGGCCCGGCCCGCAGCATCAGCAGCATCCCGGCCGCGCACAGCAGCGGCCCCACCGTCAGCGGGATCCGCGGCCCGATGCGGTCGGCCAGTTCCCCGGAGCGCGCGGACAGCAGCAGCATCAGCGCGGTCGTGGGCAGCAGGGCCGTACCGGCGGCGAGGGCCGAGTAGCCCACGACGACCTGGAGCTGGAGCGCGGCGAGGAAGAAGAAGCCGCCGAGGGCCGCGTACACGCACAGCGTCACCACGTTGACGGCCGTGAACTGCCGGGACGCGAAGATGTCCGGCGGCAGCATCGGGTCGGGCCGCCGCCGCTCGGTCACGACGAACGCGACGGCCGCGGCCAGCCCGGCCACCCCCGAGACCACCACCACCGCGCCGCCCTCCGGGGCCTTGATCAGCGCGTACGTCACCAGCGCGAGCGCCAGCGCCCCGAGCACCGCCCCCGCCACGTCGAACCGCCCGTGGGCCCGCCCTCCCCCGGCGGCCTCCGGCCCGGCGGGGCCGCCGCCCGACTCGGGGACGTGCCGCAGCGCCACCGGCACGCACACCAGCGCCAGCGGCACGTTCAGCAGGAACACCCAGCGCCAGCCCGGCCCGTCCACCAGCCAGCCGCCGACGAACGGCCCGACGGCCGCGCCGACCCCGCCGAACCCGGACCACAGCCCCACGGCCCGCCCCCGGTCGTCGGGGTGGAAGGACGCCTGGATCAGCGCCAGCGACCCGGGCGTCAGGAGCGCGCCGCCCACCCCTTGCAGGGCCCGCGCGGCGATGAGCACGCCCGCGTTCGGCGCGATCCCGCACAGCAGCGACGCCGCCGCGAACCACACCACGCCGACGACGAACACCTTCCGCCGCCCGAACCGGTCCCCGAGCGCCCCGCCCAGCAGGATCAGCCCGGCCAGCGTGACCATGTACGCGTTGACCGTCCACTGCAGGACGGCCAGGTCCGCGTCGAGGTCGCGGCCGATGCGCGGCAGGGCCACGTTGACGACGGTCGAGTCCAGCATCGCCATGCCGGAGCCGAGCACGGTGGTGAGCAGGACCCACTTGCCCTGCGGGGAGGCCAGCCGGACGTCGGGCATGAAGGGAGCATACGGAAGAGCCCGGCACCCTGCCGGGTGCCGGGCTCGACGCGAGCGGGACCGGGGACTACTTGATCTTCGTGCCGGTCGAGCGCAGGTGGCCGCAGGCCTCGACCACGCGGGCGGCCATGGAGGCCTCGGCCAGCTTGCCCCAGGTGCGCGGGTCGTAGGTCTTCTTGTTGCCGACCTCGCCGTCGACCTTCAGCACGCCGTCGTAGTTGCGGAACATGTGGTCCGCGACCGGGCGCGTGAACGCGTACTGGGTGTCCGTGTCGATGTTCATCTTCACGACGCCGTTCTCCAGCGCGGTGCGGATCTCCTCCTCCGTGGAGCCGGAGCCGCCGTGGAAGACGAAGTCGAACGGAGCGGCCTTGCCGTACTGGGCGGCGACGCCCTCGTTCAGCTCCTTCAGCAGCTCGGGGCGCAGGACGACGTTGCCCGGCTTGTACACGCCGTGCACGTTGCCGAAGGACGCGGCGAGCAGGTAGCGGCCCTTCTCGCCCAGGCCCAGGGCCTCGGCGGTGCGGAGCGCGTCGTCGACCGTGGTGTAGAGGGAGTCGTTGATCTCGTGCGAGACGCCGTCCTCCTCGCCACCGGTCGGGGTGATCTCCACCTCGAGGATGATCTTCGCGGCGCGGGCCTGCTCCAGCAGCTCCTGCGCGATGGAGAGGTTGTCGGCGAGGGTCTCGGCGGAACCGTCCCACATGTGCGACTGGAACAGCGGGGCCAGACCGGCCTCGACCCGCTTCTTCGACAGGGCCAGCAGCGGGCGTACGTACCCGTCGAGCTTGTCCTTGGGGCAGTGGTCCGTGTGCAGCGCGATGTTCACCGGGTACTTCTCGGCGACGATGTGCGCGAACTCGGCCAGCGCGACGGCGCCGGTGACCATGTCCTTGCTGTACTGGCCGCCAAGGAACTCGGCGCCACCCGTGGAGATCTGGACGATGCCGTCGCTCTCCGCCTCAGCGAACCCGCGCAGGGCCGCGTGCAGGGTCTGGGTGGAGGTCACGTTGATGGCCGGGTAGGCGAACTTTCCTGCCTTCGCCCGGTCCAGCATCTCGTTGTAGACCTCGGGAGTTGCGATGGGCATGCGTCCGCTCCTTGTATCTGCGGGTTGACGTACTGCTGTGTCTAACGGCCCTGACCTAGACCTTGGGGTGCGACGTCATCGTCGGCCCCATCCTCCCAGACTCGGCCGGGAGGTCCAGGTCGCTGTCCACGCCCTGGTCAGTCCAGGCCCAGCTCGTCCTTGGAGAAGGCGAAGAGGTACGGCACACCGGCACCCTCGCGGATCTTCTCCGCGGCACCGGTCGCCCGGTCGACGATGGTCGCGACGGCGACGACCTCCGCCCCGGCCTCGCGCACGGCCTCGACGGCGGTGAGCGGGGAGCCGCCGGTGGTGGAGGTGTCCTCGACGACCAGCACGCGGCGGCCGGCGATGTCCGGGCCCTCGACGCGGCGCTGGAGGCCGTGCGCCTTGGCGGCCTTGCGCACGACGAAGGCGTCCAGGCGCCTGCCGCGGGCGGCGGCCGCGTGCAGCATCGCGGCGGCGACCGGGTCGGCGCCCATGGTCAGTCCGCCGACGGCGTCGAAGTCCAGCTCCGCGGTCAGGTCCAGCAGCACCTGCCCGACCAGCGGGGCGGCCTCGCCGTCGAGCGTGACGCGGCGCAGGTCCACGTAGTAGTCGGCCTCGAGACCCGACGACAGGGTCACCTTGCCGTGCACCACGGCCTTGTCCTTGATCTGCTGCAGCAGCGCGCCGCGTGTGTCCGTCATGCCGCCCAGCTTAGAGGCGGCGCCAGCTCCAGGTGGTGGTGGCCTCCAGCGGCTCCAGGGGCGTGACCAGGCGCGGCAGGGTGTTGAGCCCGTTGGGCGGGCCGGTCTGCGGCTCCACGCACACCGCCTCCCGCTGCTCGTCGTAGACGACGACCCACTCCGCCCGGCTGGACACGGTCAGCTCCAGCTGCCCGGGCCAGGTCAGTGTGGCCTCGACGCCGCCGGGCATGCCGAAGCAGTCGTCCCAGGGGCCGGGCTTCGGGTCGAGGCGGTTGCCGGTGGGCAGGTGGTCGTCGCCGCGCTCCTCCTGCCAGGCGGGGGCGAAGTCGAGGGTCACGTCCTCGCCGCCGAGGTTGCGGTTGAACCAGGGGTGCCAGCCGATCTGCGCCGGGAAGGACGACGCGTACGTCTCCACCGAGATCGTCAGCGTCAGGGAGTCCGGGGTGAGGGCGGCGACCTGGGTGACGCGGCCCGGGTGCGGCCAGGGGTCGGTGAGCTCGCAGGTGATGACGGCCTCGGACGCGGACCGGCGGGCGGTGCGCCAGGCGGTGTCGCGGACGGTGCCGTGGATGGCGTGGGGCGGCGCGTTGAGCGGCAGCTGCCGCACCTCGGCGCCGTCGAGGAAGCGGCCGTCGCGGGTGCGTCCGCACCAGGGCACCATCGGGAAGCAGCCGAACCGCTCGCCCTGGCGCAGCAGTTCCGCACCGCCGATGCGCAGCCCACCGATCCGGCCGCCGTTGCCCGGCTGCACCGTCGCCTCCGCGTCACCCGCGGTCAGCGTGATCTCTTCGTCGCTCACGGGACGACCCTACTGGGGTGGATCAAGAGGGCCCGGGCTCGTGGCGGGTGTCCGCGGCCGGAGGGGGGTTCAGCGGCGGCGGCGCAGGGCCCGGACCGCGACGACGGCCGAGGCCAGGGCGAGGGCCGCCGCCGGGGCCGCCCAGCGCAGCGGGGCCGGGGGCGACACGGTCTGCGGGGCGGGCACGGGGGCGTACCGGCCGCGCGGCGGAGCGTGGTCCACCTCCTCGGCACTGCGTCCGATCATGGTCCGGCGGGCGTGGGCCGCCTCGGCCATGCCGTCCTCGTCCTCGTCGTCGTCCTCCCCCGGCGGTGCGGCGGCGGAGGGCTGGAGGCCGGCGCCGAAGGCGGGGCGGGGTTCCTCGGTGAGACCGGGCCCGGCGGGCTCGCCGCCCTCCCCGGCCGCGGTGTCCTGCCCGGCCGCGTCGTCCTCCCGGGCCGCGGTGTCCTGCCGGGCCGCGGTGTCCTCCCGGGCCGCGGTGTCCTGCCCCGAGGGCGCCGGGGGCGGGGGCGGGTCGTCCGCGTCGGGGGTCGTCTCGTGATCGGTCGTGGCGCGGGGTTCGAAGTCCTGCGTGACGGGCGGTGTCGTCGGCCCGGGCCGGGCCGCCGGCTCGGGGGCGGCCCCGGCCAGGTGCTCCGCGAAACGGTTCAGCAGCCGGGTGACGGCACTGTCCACCGCGTCCGCCGGGAGGTCCTTGATGCGGCCGTCGGCGGTCGCCGTGCCGTCGAAGACGACCGTGCAGCCGTCCTCCGACTCCCGCAGGGCGATCCGCAGCGCGAGGGTGACGGTACCGCTGCCGCGCGCCTCCTCGGCCTGCCCGTCGGCGGTGTACGAACCGTCGTCCCGCCGGGACAGCCGGACGGCACCGCGGTAGGTGACGGAGTGGCTGCCGACCCGGAGCTTCAGCCGGCCGGCGACGGGCTCGGCGCCCGCGTCCTGCTGGAGCCCGGGAACGGCCCGGGCGACCCGCGCGGGGTCGTCCAGCACCCCCCTGAGCCGCTCGGCCGGGACCGGAACGAACACCTCGTGCTCCATGTCGACGGACTCTACCCAGCACGCGCCGGATCGCACCCCCGACCGAGGGATTCACCCCCGATCCACCCCCACCGGGCGTATGCTCCCGCCCCTCCTCCGCGGGGCCGCCGCGCACGTCCCGTCAGTACCGGGGGTGCAGCAGGGTGGAGGCCGGCAGGCCGCCGATCCGCGTCGCGCGGACCTGCCGGGTCCCCGCCCGCAGCGCGGCCGGTGTCAGGACCGCGGGCCGCGGCCCCGCCGGGTCGATCCGCGGCCGCGGCTGTGCCCGCGCGGCCAGGACGAAACCGTGGTCGCCCGGGTCCCGGGGGCGCCCGGCCCGGCCGGGGCGGGGCGCGCTCACGCCGTAGGGGGCGGTGCGCAGGCCGGCGGCGCGGACGGACGCCTCGACGGTCCAGAAGACGCGCGGCCCGGCCGTGACACCCCCGGCGTGCACGACGAGCCGGCCACCGGGGGCCAGGGCGCGCCGTGCCAGGCCGTAGAACTCCTGCGAGTACAGCTTCGTGCCGGGCGTGAGGTCCGGGTCCGGCAGGTCGCAGACGATGACGTCGTACGCCTGCGGGGGTATGGCGCGCAGCCGGCCGAAGGCGTCGTCGATCGTCACGTGCACGCGGCGGTCGCCGAAGGCGTGCCGGTTCAGCGCGGACAGGCCCGGGTCGGTGCGGGCGAGCCGGACCACCTCCGCGTCGGCGTCGACGACGTCGATCCGCTCCACCCCCCGGTGACGCAGCACCTCGCGGAGCGCCAGGCCGTCTCCGCCGCCGAGGACGAGCACGCGCGCGTGCGGCCCGGCCATGGCCGGATGGACCAGGGCCTCGTGGTGGCGCCGCCCGTCGGGCCCGCCGGCCCGCAGCCGCCCGTCGAGGAAGAGGTGCAGGGGCCGCCCGCCGGTGCCCCCGGCCAGGACGATCTCCTGCACGCCGCTGCGCAGGGCCACCCGTACGTCCGTGCCGTACACCGCGTGCCGGGCGGCCCGTTCGAAGTCGTCGGCGAGGAGGGCCGCGGTGGCGAGGAGCGCGAGGACGAGGACGTTGGCGAGCAGCAGCAGCCGGCGGGCGCGCCGGCTCAGGTCCCGCCGGAACAGGCCGCACACCAGGGCGCAGCCGACCACGGCGTTGACGGCACCGGTGAGGAGCGCGCCGGTCAGCTGGCCGAGGCAGGGCAGCAGCAGGAAGGGGAACGCCAGTCCGCCGACGAGGGCGCCGACGTAGTCCGCGGCGAACAGGTCGGCGACCGCGCCGCCCGGGTCCTGGCGGCGGATGCGCTGGATCAGCTCCATCAGCAGCGGGATCTCGGCGCCGATGAGCAGTCCGGTGGCGAGGGAGAAGGCGACCAGGAGCCCGCGCGACCCGTCGCCCTCCATGCCGCCCCCGTCACCGGTCCAGGCGAACACCGCGTACAGCGCCATGGCGCTGGAGCCCCCGACCAGGGCCAGGAGGGCCTCGACGGCGCCGAACCCGGCCGCGGCCAGCCCGCGCAGCCGCTTGGCGGCGAGGGAACCGAGGCCCATCGCGAAGACCATGACGGACAGCACGACGGAGGCCTGCGTGACGGAGTCGCCCATCAAGTAGGAGGCGACGGCGACCAGTTCCAGTTCGTACACGAGTCCGCAGGCCGCGCAGACGAACACGCCCGCGAGGACGAGGAACCGTCCGGTGCCGGGGCGCACGGGCAGCCGCACCGGGTCCGCCGGACCGCCCGCCGCGTGCGGAAGCCCGCCCACCGGGCCGCCCGAGTCGCTCCGGGGCGGCCGGGAACCGGGCGGGGCGGGCGCGTGCGGCTCGATCACCCTGCGACGTTACGTCACGCACCGACGACGGTTCGTCACCCACAGGAGTGGTGCTGGTTTGCACGGCCGGCCGCCGGTACGAGGGCCTCCGGGCCGCCCGGCACCTTCCGCACTCCCCGGCCGTGGGTGTCACAGGACGGGGACGGCCGTCCCGCTGCGCACCCCCACCCGGGTCCGGGTCGCCACCAGCTGCCCCTCCTGCGGATAGGCGTGCCAGGTCCGCCAGTGCACCTGCCCCTCGTGGTGCTGGGCGAGCAGGGCGGTGAAGGCGTGCGGGCTGCCGGGGAAGACTCCGGCCAGCCCGTGCGGATGGTCGGAGACCAGGTCGAGCAGTTCCTGGGCCCGGCCCGCGAAGGAGCCGGGCGAGAGGACCTCGACCCGGGCCGCGAACTCGTACTCCCAGTCGCCCACCCGTTTGGCGACGCCGAGCGGGAGCGGGGCGCTGCTGCCCGGGATGCAGGCCACCGTCTCCGAGCGGATGCCGCCCTGCTCCTCCAGTACGACCTGGTGCGACGCGCCGAGCAGCCTCAACTGGAGTTTTATGCCCGTCAGTTCGAGGTCGAGCGTGGCCAGCGCCGGGAGCGGCTCGCGCCCCAGGGCCCAGGCGAGATCGTCCGCGCGCGTGTCGGTGTAGGAGGTGTTCAGGGTCGTGAGCATCGATCGGCTCCGCAAGCACACAAGGAGAGCGAGGAGGGGAGTTGGGTCCGTGGCGCCCCGGACGTACCGGAGGATGTCGGCCCGGTCAGCGCGGTCGGCCGGTTACTGGGAGGTGTCCGCAGAACGTCCGAGAGGCTGCGTCGGTTGATTCAGAGGGAATCATGAACCCTGCCCTCGTCACAGCGTTTTTACCCAAGTTCGGAGGGTTTCCATCCCTCAGAGGGCTCCCTTGCTCACCTGTTCAACAACGGCGCGCGCAGGGACCGGAGGCGTGCGCCGGTGCGCGGCGCGGCCGCGCACGCGGCGGGCGGGGACGGACGCCCGTACGCACCGGCGGCCGACCGAAGTCATCGGCCACGAGCCGTAGTTGCCGAGGCGGCGACGAGGGCCCCGCGTCCCTGTCCCAGGCCGACCCTGTGACCGGACGCGACCGCGCGCTCACCCCTGACGCATGGGGCCAGAGGTTCGAGGCATCCACCGCACGGGGAACGACAGCCCGCGAGGCGTGCGCCGCCGGTGCGCGTCCGCGCGGCGTCCGGGCGCGGCGGCGCGGGGTCCGCCCCAGGTGCGGGCCCCGCGTGCGGTGGCCGTGGCCCTCCCGCGGGGAGGGCGCGGCTCGGTCAGCTGCCTCCGCCGCCGCAGCCGCCGCCTCCGCCGCAGGACGACCCGCCTCCGCAGGACGAGCCTCCGCCGCAGGAGCTTCCCCCGTGGTGGCTGTCGCCACCGCCGGACGTGCCGGAGTCTCCCCCGCCCGCCCACCAGCTCGTGCTGCCGCTGTCGCGGGACGACCTGCCGCCCGTCCGCGCCGTCGCCGGACGGCGGGAGCCGCCCCGGCGGGCGAGCGACACCAGCGCCCCCACGAACAGGATCGCGATCACCGCCAGGATGATGCCGAGGAACATGGCGTCACCCTCCTTCCGTTTCCCCCGAAGCGGCCCCCCGTGGGCGCCTCGCTCTTGCGTGACCGGGAGATGCCCGTCCGCCGCGCGCGCCAAAGCAGAGTTGAGGAACTCCAGAGCTTCGGCGCAGGATGGCCGGCATGACCTCCAGCGCGCGCCCCCTCCTCAACCGCCGGCTCGCCGAGTTCGGGACGACGATCTTCGCCGAGATGTCGGCCCTGGCCCTGAGCACCGGGGCCATCAACCTCGGCCAGGGCTTCCCCGACACCGACGGCCCCGAGGAGATCCGGGAGGCGGCCGTGCGGGCCCTGCGCGACGGCCGCGGCAACCAGTACCCGCCCGGCCCCGGCGTCCCCGAGCTGCGCACCGCGATCACCGCCCACCAGCAGCGCCGCTACGGTCTGTCCCTCGACCCGGACACCGAGGTCCTGGTCACCGCGGGCGCCACCGAGGCCATCGCGGCCGCCCTGCTGGCCCTGGTGGAGCCGGGCGACGAGGTGGTCGCCCTGGAGCCGTACTACGACTCCTACGCGGCGTGCATCGCGATGGCGGGCGGGCGCCGGGTGCCGGTCACCCTGCGCGCCGACGTCGAGGGGGGCCGCTTCCGCCTCGACCTGGACGAGCTGCGCGACGCCGTCACCGACCGCACCCGGCTGCTGCTGGTCAACACGCCGCACAACCCGACCGGCACGGTCCTCACCCGCGCGGAGCTGGCCGCGATCGCCGAGCTGGCGGTCGAGCGGGACCTGCTGGTGGTGACCGACGAGGTCTACGAGCACCTGGTCTTCGACGACGCCGAGCACGTGCCGCTGGCGACGTTCCCCGGGATGCGCGAGCGCACGGTGACCATCTCCAGCAGCGGCAAGACCTACTCCTTCACCGGCTGGAAGGTCGGCTGGGTGACGGCGGCCCCGGACCTGGTCACGGCGGTGCGCTCGGCGAAGCAGTACCTGACCTACGTCTCGGCGGGGCCGCTCCAGTACGCGATCGCCGAGGCGCTGTCGCTGCCCGAGTCGTACTTCACGGACTTCCGCGCCGACATGCAGGCCAAGCGGAACCTGCTGGCCGCGGGACTGGAGGAGGCCGGCTTCCGGGTCTTCCGCCCGTCGGGCACCTACTTCGTCACCACCGACGTCCGGCCCCTCGGCGAGAGCGACGGGTTCGCCTTCTGCCGCGCCCTGCCGGAACGCGCCGGGGTCGTCGCCATCCCGAACGCGGTCTTCTACGACCACCGCGAGGAGGGCGCCCCGTTCGTCCGCTTCGCCTTCTGCAAGCAGACGGGCGTGCTGAAGGAGGCGGCCTCCCGGCTCAAGACGCTGGGCGCGTGACAGCAGCGGTCAGCGAGCTTCCGCGTCGGGCTCAGGGCGCGGGAGTTCGTCGAGGTCGAGAGTGAAGGTACGGCCGTCGGCCAGGGGGATGGGGAGCTTGCCCGTGCCGTACTTGTGGGTGTGCGCCGCGATGTAACCGGTGCCGGTCGGCTGGGTGTGGAGGACGACTTCCTGGGCGTAGGGGTCCACGACCAGGTAGGTCGGGATGCCGTAGCGGCCGTACTTGGCGGTGCAGTCGTCGTAGTCCTTGCGCGCGGAGGACGTCGAGACGACCTCCGAGATCAGCAGGACGTCCTCGAAGCTGTAGCGCTTGCCTTCCTTGCGTGCGTCCTCTCGCAGGATCGCAAAGTCGGGGGCGGAGTTCTCGTCGGCGGGGAAGTCGATGTAAACGTCAGAGGTGACCTTGGCGTGACGACCGAGGGCGAGAGAGTCGATCTGCATCGACCTGATGGTGCTGGAGTGCTCTTCGCTCTGCGGGGTCATGATCACCTTTCCGTCGGCCCCGAACAGGACCGTGTACCCCTTGGGGAACTCGGTGTGCACGATCGCGTCGACGCTCATGGACGGCTCCTTCCCGTGTGCGGTCAGGATACGACGGACAATGGCGCGTCGCCGGGCCCGGCGGTGCGGCCGGCAGGCCGGTCCGGACGGCTTGCGCGGCCGGCTCGCCGCCGGTGCCGAAGATCCTCAGGCGCATTGCCGCACCGCCGGCGAACAGGTGGGCCGACGAGGTGTCGGCCGGGTGACGACGGCCGGCTGCACGGCAGACGGCGCGTGCGGCGCGCACGGTTCGTGCGTGCCGACGCGCCGTGAGAGGCCGCCTGCGGGACTACTGCTCGTCGTCCCCGGGCTTGTCCGCCTCGTCGATCTCCTGCTCCAGGCCGAGCTGCTCGACGAGCCACTTGTCGAACTCGATCGCGGCGCGGACCCAGCTGACCGTCGAGGAGACGAAGTGCTCCAGGCTGACGCCCATGCCGATCAGCATCTGGGCCTCGCCGATCAGGCGGACCGTGCCGTCGTCGTGGGTGTGGCTGTAGACCTTGGGCCACAGGGTGCGGCGGTTCCAGTCGTCGATGGACTCCAGGATCTGCGGCTTGGCCTCGATCTCGTGGGGCCGGTCGTAGAAGGTCCGCACGGAGAAGACCTGCTGGTCTCCCTCTCCACGGAACATGAAGTAGGTGCGGAACTGCTCCCACGGCGCCGCGAGGTCTCCCTCGTCGTCGACGACGTACTTGAGCTCCATCTGGTCGAGGAGCTGCTTCACGAGGTCCTGATCCGGGACGACGGGGCCCGCCGGTCCTTGCGGCTGCGGCTCGGGCTGGCCCCCGAAGTTCGGAATCGAGGACGGGTCGATGGTCACCGTGATTTTCCCTTCGTACGGATCCCGCCATCCTCCCCCATGCGGGGAGGGGGGTGGCAAGCCCCGACAGGCCCTGTCAGCCCTCGGCTGACACGATCCGGTCACCCGCCGGGGGCCGGACAACCTCCGCCCCCGCGGCACCGTCCTCCCGGGTGGCGGAGGAAGGGGGCGGTGGTCATGGCGGCACCGGAGCGAGGCCGTACCCGGTGGGAGCTGCTCCTGCCGATCCTCGCGGTGCCGGTGATCGTCCTGGGGGCCCTGGTCGCGGGCATCGCCCTGTTCGCGTTCACCGGCGACGAGGACGGCGGGCGTACGGACGGCGGGCGTACCGGCGCCGCGGCCGGGGTCCCCTGCGCCGAGGCCCTGGCCTTCGGGGCCGCCGAACGCCCGCCGGGCGCGACCGTGCGCGACTGCACGGTGCAGCGCGGCATCGACACCTCCTACAGCGCGGTGCTGCGCATGCCCCGCGCGGACGTGCGCGGCTGGCTGCGCGCGACGTACCCGGACGCGCCGCGGCCCCGCACGGGCGGGGGCGTGTGCGGCGCCCTCTGCCTGGACGTGACCCGGGAGAACGGGCTGCCCGGCACGGCCGGGGCGCACGTCGTGCAGGTGCGTGTGGAGAACGAGAACGCCGAGACGGCGCTGGTGCGCTTCTCGGCGTTCACGATGTGACGTCCGGCCCCGGGGCCCGTTCCTAGAGCGTCTTGCCGCCGGTGGCCGGTCCCACCAGGAGGCCGTCCTCGAACCGGTCCACCCGGACGGTGTCGCCGTCCTTGATCTCCCCGGACAGGATCTCCTTGGCGAGCCGGTCGCCGATGGCGGACTGCACCAGCCGCCGCAGCGGCCGGGCCCCGTACGCCGGGTCCAGGCCCTCCTCGGCGAGCCACGCCAGGGCCTCCGGCGTGATGTCGAGGCTGAGGCGCCGCTCGGCCAGGCGCTTGGCCAGGCGGTCGATCTGGAGCTTGGCGATGCGCTCCAGCTCGGGCTTGGTCAGCGCCGAGAACACGACCAGGTCGTCCAGGCGGTTGAGGAACTCCGGCTTGAAGGAGGCCCGGACCACCTCCAGCACCTGCTCCCTCTTCTCCGTCTCGCTGGTCAGCGGGTCGACCAGGAACTGGCTGCCGAGGTTGGAGGTCAGCACCAGGATGGTGTTGCGGAAGTCGACCGTGCGGCCCTGCCCGTCGGTGAGGCGCCCGTCGTCGAGCACCTGGAGCAGGATGTCGAAGACCTCGGGGTGGGCCTTCTCCACCTCGTCCAACAGGACGACGGAGTACGGCCGCCGGCGCACGGCCTCGGTGAGCTGGCCGCCCTCCTCGTAGCCGACGTACCCGGGCGGGGCGCCGACCAGCCGTGACACGCTGTGCTTCTCGCTGTACTCCGACATGTCGATGCGGACCATCGCCCGCTCGTCGTCGAAGAGGAAGTCGGCGAGGGCCTTGGCGAGTTCGGTCTTGCCGACGCCCGTCGGGCCGAGGAAGAGGAAGGAGCCGGTGGGACGGTCGGGGTCGGCGATTCCGGCGCGGGAGCGGCGTACGGCGTCGGACACCGCGCGCACGGCCTCGGTCTGGCCGATGAGCCGCTTGCCCAGCTCGTCCTCCATGCGCAGCAGCTTCTGCGTCTCGCCCTCCAGGAGCCGCCCGGCGGGGATGCCGGTCCAGGAGGCGACGACGTCGGCGATGTCGTCGGCGCCGACCTCCTCCTTGACCATGGTGTCCTTGGCGACCTCCTCCTCGGCCTCGGAGGCGGCCTCCAGGTCCCGCTCCAGGGTCGGGATCTCCCCGTACAGCAGCTTGCTGGCGGTGTCGAAGTCGCCGTCGCGCTGGGCGCGCTCGGCCTGGCCGCGCAGTTCGTCGAGCTTCTCCTTCAGCTCGCCGACGCGGTTGAGGGACTGCTTCTCCTTCTCCCAGCGGGCGGTCAGGCCGCGCAGCTCCTCCTCCTTGTCGGCGAGGTCGCGGCGCAGCTTCTCCAGCCGCTCGCGGGAGGCGGCGTCGGTCTCCTTGCCGATCGCCAGCTCCTCCATCTTCAGCCGGTCGACGGCGCGCTGGAGCTCGTCGATCTCGACGGGCGAGGAGTCGATCTCCATGCGCAGGCGCGAGGCCGCCTCGTCGACGAGGTCGATGGCCTTGTCGGGCAGGAAGCGGGAGGTGATGTACCGGTCGGAGAGGGTGGCGGCGGCGACCAGCGCGCTGTCGGCGATCTGCACCTTGTGGTGGGCCTCGTAGCGGCCCTTCAGTCCGCGCAGGATCGCGATGGAGTCCTCGACGGTCGGCTCGGCGACCAGCACCTGCTGGAAGCGGCGCTCCAGGGCGGGGTCCTTCTCGATCCGCTCGCGGTACTCGTCCAGGGTCGTCGCGCCGACCATGCGCAGCTCACCGCGGGCGAGCATCGGCTTCAGCATGTTCCCGGCGTCCATGGCGGAGTCGCCACCGGCGCCGGCGCCCACGACGGTGTGCAGCTCGTCGATGAAGGTGATGATCTGCCCGTCGGAGTCCTTGATCTCCGCGAGCACGGTCTTCAGCCGCTCCTCGAACTCGCCCCGGTACTTGGCGCCCGCGACCATCGCGCCCAGGTCGAGCGCGACGAGCCGCTTGTCCTTGAGCGACTCGGGCACGTCGCCCTTGACGATCCGCTGGGCGAGCCCTTCGACGACGGCGGTCTTGCCGACGCCGGGCTCACCGATCAGCACCGGGTTGTTCTTGGTGCGCCGGGACAGCACCTGCACGACCCGCCGGATCTCGGTGTCCCGCCCGATGACGGGGTCGAGCTTGCCCTCGCGGGCGGCGGCGGTGAAGTCGGTCCCGAACTTCTCCAGGGCCTTGTACTGGCCCTCGGGGTCGGCGGTGGTCACGCGGCGTTGTCCTCGTGTCTTCTGGAAGGCGGCCTGCAGCTTCCGGGCCTCGGCGCCCTGGCGGGCGAGCACCTCGCCGGCCGCGCCGCCCTTGGCGGCGATGCCGATGAGCAGGTGCTCGGTGGACAGGTACTCGTCGCCCAGCTCCTTGGCGCGGGACTGCGCGTCGGCGACGACGGCGAGCATCTCGCGGTTGGGCTGGGGCGGCGCCACGGTCGACCCGGTGACGCTGGGCAGCCCGGCGAGCACGCGCTCGGCCCCGGCGCGCACGGCCGCCTGGTCGGCGTCGACCGCGGTGAGCAGGTCGGTGATGTTCTCATTGTCCTGCCCCTGGAGCAGCGCGAGGAGCAGGTGGGCGGGGGTGAGGTCGGGGTGCCCCTCGGTCACGGCCCGGTTGCTGGCAGCGTTGATCGCGTCCCGGCTCCGGTTGGTCAGCTCGGCGTCCACGTTCGCGTTCTCCTCCTTGCGTGCAGCGGTGTGCGACGTCTCCTCGGGCAGTCCGTACTGACTGGGCCAACGTCCACAAAGTTGAGTCTATTCCACTCAAGGCCGATCCCGGGAGGGTCGGAGCGCTAAGTTCCGTCCATGGCGACCAAGTACTCCGTCGATCCGGGTGCGCCCGACCCCTCGTACCTCGGCTTCTGGCGGGAACGGCACGTGTGCACCCTGACGACTCCGCGTCCGGACGGCACACCGCACGTAGTACCCGTCGGGGTCACATACGATCCCGAGGCCCGTCTGGCTCGGGTGATCGCCAACGGGGCGAGCAGGAAGGTGCGCAACGTGCTGGCCGCGGGCGAGGAGGGCGCGGCCGTCGCGGTCTGCCAGTTCGAGGGCCGCCGCTGGGCGACGCTGGAGGGCCGGGCCGTCGTGCGCCGGGAACCGGAGCGGGTCGCGGAGGCGGAGCGGCGGTACGCGGAGCGCTACGGCAGGACGCCGTCGCCCAATCCGGCCCGGGTGGTCATCGAGATCCGGCTGACGCGGGCGATGGGGCGGGGTTGAGCCACGAGGACGCCCCCGGGCCGGCACCGGCCGGATCCGGCCACCGCGCGAGGCGGCCCGGCGGCGGCGATACCCGGACATGTCCCGGAAAACTGCAGCGGCGTCACCGTGTTCAGGTCACGGTGACGCCGCTGCGGGGGGAAGCACCTGAGCGATCTGTTACGACGGGGGAATCGCGTCAGGCACTGCGGGGGGTGGCAGAGATGGTCCGCGGGACAGGGGAGTCGGCCTCCACCTGCTGATGGTCCCGCTGGTCCAGGTTCACAAAGATCATTCCGTACCGTACGGCGCACCGGACGGGCTGCGGCGCCCCCCGGGGCCGCCGCAGGCACCGGTAGGCCCGTACGTCGCCGTCCTCGTCCCGCGTGACGACGACCGGCTCTCCGAACACGGTCACCATCAGGGAGTCACCGCTGTGGGGGATGGCGGTGACCAGGTCGATGAAGTGCCAGCCGGAGCGGTAGGCGGTGGCCATCTCACGACGGAAGGAGCGGTCGTCGGGTGGAGTGGTCACGATCAGCCCCCGGCTCCGTCGGACCCGGGACTCGGCCAGCTGCTGTTCTCGGCTCCGTGAGCACTGTTCACGGCGACGGACGGCCAGCTGCTGTTGGCCCGGGCATCGTCCTTCACATCGGAGAAGCCACTCAGCGCGCCGAGGGCTGCAACGGCGGAGAAGGCAACGACAAGCACCGAGCGAAGCATTCTGTTACGCATAGTCGGCTTCGTCCTCACTTGAAGGTCCCCTTTTCCCCCGTCGAGTACGACGATGGCTCATTCGGGCACGTCATGGCCACACAATCGATGCATCATGTTCCTGCATGTTCAGGACCCTGGGGGGTGGAGATTTGACATCAAATCGGACTAAGGAGACACATCCCCATGCGATGACTCACTGGTGCGACGAGGGCGGCCGTCTGTATGCCACCGCACTGCGCGCCGGACGCATCGCACGCGAGGACGTGGCACCGGCTCCGTGCCTGATCGAGTTCGCCCTGCTCCACCCCGACCCGGACGACCCGGGCTGGCTGCGGCCGGTCCCGCCCGCCGTCGCCCTGTCACGGCAGCTCAACCCGCTGGAGCAGGAGATAGCCGACCGCCGGCGGCTGGCGACCGGCCTGACCGAGACCTTCGAGCCGTTCATGGCCCTGGGTACCCAGCTGACCGCCACCAGTGACTCCATCACTGTCCTGGAAGGCGGCGAACGAATCAACGCGGCGCTCAACATGGCCACTTTGCAGTGCCAGACCGAAATGCTGACCGTCCAGCCCACCGACCGGATGTCGGAGCGCAGCCTCCTGCTCGGCCTGGAGCGCGACCGGCCGCTGATCGAACGTGGTGTGCGCATCCGCACCCTGTACCAGCACACCGCGCGCTACAACCCCGAGCAACTGGCCTACGCCGCCCAGCTCTCCAACGGCAAGGCCGAGTACCGGACCATCGACGAACTCGTCGAGCGCCTGATCATCTGCGACGAGTCCGTCGCCTTCATCCCCGCCCGCGACGACCAGCAGGTCGCCCTGGAACTGCGCCACCCCGGCCTGGTCCGCTACCTCATCAAGCTCTTCGAGTACCTGTGGGACCGGTCGGTACCGCTCAGCACCGGCACACCGTACGGGACCTCCCGCGACGGCATCACGGAGATCCAGTACTCCATCGCCAAGCTCCTCGTCGAAGGACACGTCGACGAGGCCATCGCACGGCGGCTCGGCATGAACGTGCGCACCTGCCGGGCCCACATCGCCAAGCTGGCGTCCGCCCTCGGCAGCGGCAGCCGTGCCCAACTCGGTTACCTGATCGCCCAGTCCGGCATCCTGAACCAGGACGAGGAAGGACTCGGCGGTTGACCCCATCGGCCCACCGGCCACATGACGACGACGAGTTGTGCGCAGCGGGAACGGAGTTGTACGCACGTGCCCTGCGCGAGGGTCGCGTCCCCGCCGGAGAAGCGCTCACGGCTCCGTGTCTGATCGACTTCGGTCTGCTGCACCCGGCGGCCGACGATCCGAGCCGGCTGGAGCCCGCCGCACCGGCTGTCGCGCTGCACCGCCTGCTGCGAATCTCCGCGCACCGGATAGCCCGGGAGCGCCTGCGCGAGGAGCGGCTCGCCGAGCTGTTCCAGCCGCTGATGCGGATCGACACCGCCGCCGGTACGGGTGAGACTCCCTCGCTGACCCTCCTCAGCGGCCCGGAGCGCATCAACCGGGCCATCACCGAGGCCATGGCCGACGCGACGGAGGAACTGCTCTGCATCCAGCCCAACACGCACTACAGCGATCAGCGCGGGCAGGCGGCCCACCCCGTCGCTCTCGCCCGTGACCAGGCCCTGCTGGACCGAGGCGGCCGCATCCGCACGCTCTACCCGCACACGATCCGTCATGTGCCCATCGCCCTGGCCCGCTACGAGCGACTGCGCGGGGACGTCGAGGCCCGCACGCTGGACGAGGTCACCGACCGCCTCATCGTCGTGGACGGCTCGGTCGCCTTCATCCCCGCCGACAAGGACGCGGGCCTCGCCCTGGAAGTCCGCCACCCGGCCCTCATAAGCCACTTCACGACCACGTTCGACCGCTTTTGGCGACTCGCGACACCCATGCACCCGCAAGCCGCCCCCGAGCCCTCCCCCGGCGATGTCTCCGCCCGGCAGCACGCCATCGCCGCGCTGCTCGTGGAGGGGCACACCGACGCCGTGATCGCCGAGCGGCTCGGGATGAACGTCCGTACCGCCCGGGTCCACATCGCCAAGCTCGCCGCGGCCCTGGGGAGCGGGAGCAGGGCCCAGCTCGGCTATCTCATCGGGCGGTCCGGGATCCTCGACCAGGGGCACTGAGCGTCGGCGAGGCGCCCGCCCGCGGCCCGTCCAGGCCCGCCTGGGCGATGCGCACGCCCAGCTGCGTACGGCTGGCGGCCCCCAGCGTCTCCGACAGGCGCGCGATGTGCGCCCGGCACGTCCGCACGCTGATGCCCAGCCGCTCCGCGATGACCGCGTCCTGGTGCCCCTCCGCCAGCAGCGCCGCGATGGACTGCTCCCGGTGCGAGATGCCCTCGATGCCCGTGTCGGGCAGCGGCGCGGTCAGCGGGATCGCCAGGCGCCAGAGCCGCTCGAAGACCGTCACGAGGTAGGCCACGAGCGCGGGGTGCCGCAGTTCCAGGGCCATCGTGCGGTCGCTGTTGGCGGGGACGAACGCCACCGTCCGGTCGAACAGGATCAGCCGGTCGATGACCTCGTCCAGCGTGCGCGCCTCCACGGCGTCGCCCATGATCTCCAGATACGTCAGCAGGCCCTGGCCGTGCCGGGCGACGTGCGTGTAGAGGTCCCGCATCCGCACGCCCCTGCCGCGCAGCGCCAGCGCCCGGTGCAGGCCCTCGGAGAGCTCCGCCTCGCGGCGGATGCCGCCGGGCTGGACGGTGAGCACCTCGGTCGTGCAGGCCTCGGTGGCCTCGTCCATCGCGGCCTGGATACGGGCGAGTCCGTCGAGGACCCGGATCGCCGAACCCTCACCTGCCGACGGGGCGGGCCGGACCTGGCGGCCGAGTCCGGCGTACCACTCCACGGCGGCCACGGCCGAGCCCACCCGCCGCTGGTTCGCGCTGACCTCGTCGTACATCCCGCGCAGCAGCCGGGTCATGACCTCCTGCGGGGAGGTCGGCACCAGCCAGTCCATGTCGTCCGGGTCGGGGTGCAGCAGGGCGAGTTCCAGCAGGCAGGGCACCGGTTCCGCGTCCCGGCGCGGCACCCGGCCGCGCCGTACGGCCCGGGAATACACGCGATCCCCGGCCTCGCACAGTCGGTCGGCACCATGTGGATGCTGCTCCGCCCCGTGCCCGGCCATCGCCCATCCCACCCCCGGTTTCGCGTCTCGCCGCAGCGGCAACTATGCGCGGCCGGACGGTGGTCCGCAACACGGCTCCGTCCCGGCGGCGATTCGTTTCCACCCGTTTGAATCCGGTATCCGCATGCCCGTTGACGGCCTGCTTCAACGCCGGGGACGGCGGTCGGCGGCGACCCCACGGGGCACGGGTGCGTGCCGGGCAGAGCCGCCGGAAACCTTACGGAGGGGGGTGGTGGCGTGCGCCGAGGACGAGCAGCGAAGGGAGGAGAGCCGCCCGGAGGTGCCGGGCCCCCGCCTACTTCAGGCCCGCCGCCGCGCAGTCCGCCTTGTACTTCGCCGTGCAGATGTCGGACAGCTTGTAGATGTCGTCGGCGACGACCGTGTCCTGGATGTTCTCCTTGGTGAGCGCGACCACCGGCACGAGCTGGGCCGGGATGCCCTTGTCCGTGGGGCTGTCGACCCGGTCGCGGGTGAGGGCGGCGAACTGGATGTCCCGGCCCTGGACCTTCGCGACCGCCATCTCCGCGGCGTTCTCGGCCTCCTGCGGGTACGACTTGTACACGCTCATGTACTGCTCGCCGGAGACGATCCGCTGCACCGCGGCCAGTTCCGCGTCCTGCCCGGTGATGGGCGGCAGCTTGGTCACGCCCGCGGCCTCCAGGGCGTTGACGATGCCGCCGGCCATGCCGTCGTTGGCCGAGTAGACGGCCGCGATGTTGCCCTTGCCGATGGCGGCGATGGCCCGGGCCATGTTCGCCTGGGCGTTCTCCGGCTTCCAGTCCGTGGTGTCGTAGGACTTCGCGATCGTGACCTTGCCGTTCAGCTCGGACAGGGCACCGGCCTTGAACTGCTTGGCGTTCGGGTCCGTCGGCGAGCCGTTCATCATCACGATCTTGTCGGACACGCTCACGTCCTCGCCGATGGCCTCCAGCAGGGTGCGCCCCTGCACCTCGCCCACGAGTTCGTTGTCGAAGGAGATGTACGCGTCGATCGGGCCCTCGGCCAGCCGGTCGTAGGCGATGACCGGAATGCCGGCCTCCTTGGCCTTCTTCACGCCACTCGCGATGGCATGCGAGTCCACCGCGTCCAACAGGATCACGTCGACCCGGTCGTCGATCATCTGCTGCAGCTGGCCGGCCTGCTTGTCCGCGCTGGCCTCGGCGTTCGCGTACTCGACGCGGCCCTTGTCGTTGGTGAGGGACTCGACCTTGCGCTTGATGATGGGGTAGTCGAAGTTCTCGTACCGGGTGTTCGCCTTCTCCGGCAGCAGCAGGCCCACGGTGATGTCGTCGCCCTTGGCCGGGCTCGCGTCGTCACTGCTCCCGCTCGCGTTGAGCACGCCGCAACCGGCCAGCGTGACGGACATCGTGGCGGCTGCCACGGATATGGCGATACGACGCATCGGGAAGCTCACTTCGCGTGTGATTCGGACGTGGGCACAGCTTTGTGGCCCATGTGACTGAAAAGCCAACGCCGACGCGCCCCCAGCGTCAAGCGGAACCACTTAACGAGATGGCAACACCACGCTCCGCAGCAGTTGTGAAGACTCTGCGGAATCATCTCCAAGTGCTCTGCACCACACGGTCATCGACAGGAGGCGGGGCGAAACCGTCTCAAGACGCGCGAAAGGGACCGGGAGTCAACTCCCGGTCCCTCCGCGGTGCTTTCGCGGGCGCGGCCGCCTCAGTCGGTCTGCTGCTGCCGCTTCGGCCGCCACACCACCAGGGCGCTGGTCTGCTGCACCTCCTGGTACGGCACCAGGTCACGGCGGTAGGAGGCGTGCACCGCCGCCTCGCGCTGGCGCATGGCCGCCGCCGCGCCGTCGAGCGCGTCCTGCATCTCGGCGACCCGGGCCTGGAGCGCGGCGACCTGGTTCTCCAGTTCGATGATGCGCTTGATTCCGGCCAGGTTGATGCCCTCGTCCTGCGACAACTGCTGCACCTGCCGGAGCAGTTGGATGTCGCGGGCCGAGTAGCGCCGGCCCCGGCCGGCCGTACGGTCCGGGGAGACCAGGCCGAGCCGGTCGTACTGGCGCAGGGTCTGCGGGTGCAGGCCGGACAGCTGGGCCGCCACCGAGATGACGTAGACCGGGGTCTCCTCGGTCAGTTCATACGGGTTGCGTCGACGACCGTCCATCTGCCTCATGCTCCCTTCGCGGCCTGGAACAGCTCCGCCCGCGGATCCTCGTCCGCGGTCGCCTCGCGATACGCCTCGAGCGCGTCACGAGCCTTCCCCGTCAGGTCCTTCGGGACACTCACCTCGACGGTGACCAGGAGGTCGCCGCGGGTGCCGTCCTTGCGGACCGCGCCCTTGCCCCGGGCGCGCATCGTACGGCCGTTCGGCGTGCCGGGGGGCAGCTTGAGCGTGACGGGCGGGCCACCCAGCGTCGGCACCCGGACCTCGCCGCCGAGGGCCGCCTCGGTGAAGGTGACCGGGACGGTGACGGTGAGGTTGTCGTCCTTGCGGCCGAACACCGGGTGGGAGTCGACGTGCACGACCACGTACAGGTCGCCCGCCGGACCACCGCGCTCGCCCGGCGCGCCCTTGCCGCGCAGCCGGATCCGCTGGCCGTCGCTGACGCCCGCGGGGATGCGCACCTGCATCGTCCGCGAGGACTTGGCCCGGCCGCTGCCCTTGCAGACGTCGCAGGGGGTCTCGGCGATCAGGCCGCGGCCCTTGCAGTCGGGGCAGGGGTCGGTGAGGGAGAACCCGCCGCCGCTGCCCCGGGCGACCTGCCCGGTGCCGACGCAGGTCGGGCACACGCGCGGTGTGCCGTTCTTGTCGCCGGTGCCCGAACAGGCCTTGCAGGGCGACTGCGAGGACATCCGCAGCGGGACGGTCGCGCCCTCGATCGCCTCCGTGAAGGTGAGGGTCACCTCGGACTCGATGTCCTGGCCGCGCCTGGGCTGCGTCCGCGTGCCCGGGCCGGCGCCGCCGCGGTTGAACAGGCCCCCGAAGACGTCACCGAGTCCGCCGCCGAACCCGCCGGCGCCCTGCCCGCCCTGGGCGCCCCCGAAGAGGTCGCCCAGGTCGAAGTTGAAGGAGCCGCCGCCCGCGCCCGGCCCCGGGCGGAACCCGCCGTTGCCGCAGAGGGCGCGTGCCTCGTCGTACTCCTTGCGCTTCTTGGGGTCGCCGAGGATGTCGTTGGCCTCGGAGATCTCCTTGAAGCGCTCCTCCGCCTTGACGTTCCCCTTGTTGGCGTCCGGGTGGAACTCGCGGGCGAGCTTCCGGTACGCCTTCTTGATCTCGGCCTCGGTGGCGTCCTTGGGGACGCCGAGGACCTTGTAGTAGTCCTTCTCGATGAAGTCCTTGGTGCTCATCCCCGACGCCCCTCCTTCCCTTCGTACGTGACGTCAGCCCTCGTCCGGGCCACCGCTCTCCTTGTCGTCGGCGTCGGCGGACTCCTCCGCCTTGACCGTCTGCGCGCCCGGCTGGGGCTCGGCCACGGCCACCCGCGCGGGGCGGATGGTGCGCTCGCCGATCCGGTACCCGGGCTGCAGGATCGCCACGCAGGTCGTCTCGGTGACGTCCGGGGCGTAGCTGTGCATCAGGGCTTCGTGGATCGTCGGGTCGAAGGGCTCGCCCTCCTTGCCGAACTGCTGCAGGCCCATCTTCGCCGCGGTGCTCTCCAGCGACTCGGCGACGGACTTGAAGCCGCCCACCAGCTCGCCGTGTTCGCGCGCGCGGCCGATGTCGTCGAGCACGGGCAGGAGCTCGGTCAGGAGGTTCGCGATGGCGATCTCCTTGACCGCGATCCGGTCGCGCTCGACCCGGCGGCGGTAGTTCTGGAACTCGGCCTGGAGGCGCTGGAGATCCGCCGTGCGCTCGGTGAGCGCGGAGCGGGCCTGGTCCAGCTGGGCCACCAGGGCCACGTCCTGGCCCGTGTCCCCGGCCGGGGCCGCCCCCTCCTCCGCGGAGGGGGAGGCGGCCTTCGGCTCGGCGTCGTCGGAGGTCGCGCCGGAAGGGACGTCGGGCTGCTGCTCGTCGAAGCCCGGGGTCTCCTCCGTCACGCGGCACCGTCCTTGCGGTCCTCGTCGACGATCTCGGCGTCGACGACGTCGTCGTCGGCCTTGGCGCCACCGGCGGCACCGGCGTCACCGGCGGGACCGCCGGCGGCCTGGGCGGCGTTGGCGTCCGCGTACATGGCCTGGCCGAGCTTCTGCGAGACGGCCGCGACCTTCTCGGTGGCGGTGCGGATCTCGGCGGAGTCCTCGCCCTTGAGCTTCTCCTTCAGCTCGGCGACGGCCTCCTCGACCTCGGTCCTGATCTCGCCCGGGACCTTGTCCTCGTTGTCCTTGAGGAACTTCTCGGTCTGGTAGACGAGCTGCTCGCCCTGGTTGCGGGTCTCGGCGGCCTCGCGGCGCTTGTGGTCCTCCTCCGCGTACTGCTCGGCCTCCTGGCGCATGCGGTCGACCTCGTCCTTCGGCAGCGAGGAGCCGCCGGTGACGGTCATCTTCTGCTCCTTGCCCGTGCCCAGGTCCTTCGCGGTCACGTGCATGATGCCGTTGGCGTCGATGTCGAAGGAGACCTCGATCTGCGGGACGCCGCGGGGCGCCGGCGGCAGACCGGTCAGCTCGAACATCCCGAGCTTCTTGTTGTACGCCGCGATCTCGCGCTCGCCCTGGTAGACCTGGATCTGCACGGACGGCTGGTTGTCCTCGGCGGTGGTGAAGATCTCGGACCGCTTGGTCGGGATCGTCGTGTTCCGCTCGATGAGCTTGGTCATGATGCCGCCCTTGGTCTCGATGCCGAGGGACAGCGGGGTGACGTCGAGGAGCAGGACGTCCTTGACCTCGCCCTTGAGGACACCGGCCTGGAGGGCGGCGCCGATGGCGACGACCTCGTCCGGGTTGACGCCCTTGTTGGCGTCCTTGCCGCCGGTCAGCTCCTTGACGAGCTCGGCGACGGCGGGCATGCGGGTCGAGCCGCCGACCAGGACGACGTGGTCGATCTCGCTGATGGAGATGCCGGCGTCCTTGATGACGTTGTGGAACGGCGTCTTGCAGCGCTCCAGGAGGTCCGCGGTCAGCTGCTGGAACTGGGCGCGGGTCAGCTTCTCGTCGAGGTGCAGGGGGCCCTCGGCGGAGGCGGTGATGTAGGGCAGGTTGATCGAGGTCTCGGTGGACGAGGACAGCTCGATCTTCGCCTTCTCGGCGGCCTCGCGCAGACGCTGCAGGGCCATCTTGTCCTTGCCCAGGTCCACGCCGTGGCCGGACTGGAACTGCTGGACGAGGTAGTCGACGACGCGCTGGTCCCAGTCGTCACCACCGAGGTGGTTGTCACCGTTGGTGGCCTTCACCTCGACGACGCCGTCGCCGATCTCCAGCAGCGAGACGTCGAACGTACCGCCACCGAGGTCGAAGACCAGGATGGTCTGGTCGTCCTTGTCGAGGCCGTACGCCAGGGCGGCCGCGGTGGGCTCGTTGACGATGCGCAGGACGTTCAGACCGGCGATCTCGCCGGCCTCCTTCGTCGCCTGGCGCTCGGAGTCGTTGAAGTACGCCGGGACGGTGATGACCGCGTCGGTCACCTTCTCGCCCAGGTACGCCTCGGCGTCCCGCTTCAGCTTCTGCAGCACGAAGGCGCTGATCTGCTGCGGGTTGAAGGGCTTGCCGTCGAGCTCGATCTTCCAGTCGGTGCCCATGTGGCGCTTGACGGACCGGATGGTCCGGTCCACGTTCGTGACCGCCTGGCGCTTGGCGACCTCGCCGACGAGCACCTCACCGTTCTTGGCGAAGGCGACGACGGACGGCGTGGTCCTGGCGCCCTCGGCGTTGGTGATGACGGTGGGCTCGCCGCCCTCCAGAACGCTGACGACGGAGTTAGTCGTGCCCAGGTCGATGCCGACCGCACGTGCCATGGTTGGTTCCTCCAGCTGACTTGAGTGCAACGGACTCAAGTGTGCACGACGGTTCGCGACCGGTCAACAGAGCTGAGTCGAGCGGGCTCAACTCTTATCCGTTCCTTACGCGCAATGGCGCTCCGACCTGCGGCGATACGCTGCGTCGAGCGGCGTACACAGGGACACGCGAAAGAGCGAACGCGACCAGGAGGGCCGCTCCCGCCACCCACCACAGGGCATCCGCCCCGACCCACCCGGCATGGACCAGTACCCCGGCGAGCACCCCGCACAACGCGAGGGCGCCGAGCAGCAGGGTGACGCCCGGCACGGTCAGCCCGAGCCGCCGCAGCCGGTGGGCGAGGTGGTCCGGCCCGCTGCGCCCCGGGGGCCGCCCGGCCAGCCGCCGCGACAGCAGCACGAGGACGACGTCGGCGCCCGCGAGGGCACTCAGCGCGAACAGCACCCCGGCGCTCTCCAGCAGCCCGAACCCGGCCCGGACCTGCACGGCACCGGCGGCGATCACGAACCCGGCCGCCATGGACCCGCAGCTGCCGAGCCCCGCGCGCGCCGGGTGCCAGTTGTGCAGCAGGAACCCGGTCAGCGCGGCGGCCAGCACGCTCAGCAGCCCGGCGATGCCGTCCATGACGTCGACGGCGGCGCAGGCGGCCGCCCCGAAGGCGGCGACCACCCCGACGGCCCCGGCCAGCCCGTCGGCGTGATCGAGCCCCCGGAAGCCCAGCGTCACCCCGACGACCCACAGCGCGCCGAGCAGTCCCGTCGCCACGCCCGCCTCCGCGTACGGCGCGACGCAGAGGGCCGCGACCGCCGTACCGCCGGCCAGCACGCGGCGCCGCAGCCGCCAGACGTCGTCGGCGAGCCCGAGGAGCGCGACCGCGCCGCCGGCGGCGAGCAGCCCGCCCGCGCCGCTCGGGGCCGACGACCAGTCCTTCACCGCCACCACCGCCCCGGTGACCGCGACGACGGCCACCCCGCCGGACAGCGGCACCTCGCGCCGGGACCGCCGATCGCACAGGCGCAGCCGCCGGGCGGGCACCCGCAGGGCGGCCGCGAGCAGCGCGGTGAGCAGCAGGGCGGTGGCGGCGGCGACGATCCCGTAGAGCACGGATATAAGTTAGGCGTCACTATGACAATTCGGTACGAATAACACGAGGGGAACGGGACCGGATTCCGCACCGCTTCTGAGGCGACCCTCAGCGATTCAGATCACTGCCCACCCGGCTACAGTGCGGCGGAAGATAGGGGTAGTCTCAGACGGACTGCATAAGTTACCGCTTAGTAATTTCGGGTAGGCCTGAAGAACGACAGGTCACCCCGACGAAACCCCTCGCAGGCCCGAGGAGCCCCCATGCAACTCGCCGCGATCATCGTGTCGCTGGTTCTGACCGTGGTCGGCGTCGCGCTGCTCGCACGCGCGATCGGCCAGTTCGTCCGGTACTTCAAGCTGGGCCAGCCGGTCCCGGCCGGCACCCGGACCGACAACCCCTACCAGCGCAGCGTCACGCTGGTGAAGGAGTTCCTCGGCCACACGCGGATGAACCGGTGGGGCATCGTCGGCGTCGCGCACTGGTTCGTCGCGATCGGCTTCCTGACGCTGCCGCCGACCCTGGCCCAGGCCTTCGGCCAGCTGTTCCAGGCCGACTGGGTGCTCCCGGTCATCGGCACGTTCCTGCCGTTCGAGCTCTACATCGAGTTCATCGGCGTGATGACGGTCCTGGGCATCGCGGTGCTCATCGCGATCCGCCTGGCCAACCTGCCGAACCGGCCCGGCCGCAAGTCCCGCTTCGCGGGCTCGAAGGCCGGCCAGGCCTACTTCGTCGAGTACGTCATCCTCACCATCGGCCTGGCGATCTACGTCCTGCGGGGCCTGGAGGGCGCGCTCCACCACGTCGACCACTACGAGGCCTCCTACTTCGCCTCGTACCCCCTGGTCCTCGCCTTCAAGGGCCTGTCGGTCACGGCGCTGCAGAACCTGGTCTACCTGGTCGCCATGATCAAGATCGGCACCTCGTTCGTCTGGATGATCGTGGTGTCGCTCAACACCAACATGGGCGTGGCCTGGCACCGCTTTCTGGCCTTCCCGAACATCTGGTTCAAGCGCGAGGCGAGCGGCGGCACGGCCCTCGGCGCGCTGCAGCCCATGACCTCGGGCGGCAAGCCGATCGACTTCGCCGACCCGGGTGACGACGACGTCTTCGGCGTCTCGCAGGTCGAGCAGTTCTCCTGGAAGGGCCTGCTGGACTTCTCCACCTGCACCGAGTGCGGCCGCTGCCAGTCGCAGTGCCCGGCCTGGAACACGGGCAAGCCCCTCTCCCCCAAGCTGCTGATCATGTCGCTGCGCGACCACGCGCACGCCAAGGCGCCCTACCTGCTGGCCGGCGGCGGCAAGACGATGGAGGGCGAGGAGAAGGCGTCCGAGGAGCAGCTGGCCGGTGTGCCCGCGGCCGCCCTGGCCGAGGCCGAGCGTCCTCTGATCGGCACGCTGGAGGACAACGGCGTCATCGACCCGGACGTCCTGTGGTCCTGCACCACCTGCGGTGCCTGCGTCGAGCAGTGCCCGGTGGACATCGAGCACGTCGACCACATCGTCGACATGCGCCGCTACCAGGTGATGATCGAGTCGGCGTTCCCGTCCGAGGCGGGCACGATGCTCAAGAACCTGGAGAAGAAGGGCAACCCCTGGGGCCTGGCGAAGAAGCAGCGCCTGGAGTGGCTCAAGGAGGTCGACTTCGAGGTCCCGGTCGTCGGCAAGGACATCGAGGACCTGACCGAGGTCGAGTACCTGTACTGGGTCGGCTGCGCCGGCGCCCTGGAGGACCGCGCCAAGAAGACCACGAAGGCCTTCGCGGAGCTGCTGCACATCGCGGGCGTCAAGTTCGCGATCATGGGCGGCGACGAGAAGTGCACCGGTGACTCCGCCCGCCGCCTGGGCAACGAGCCCCTGTTCCAGGAGCTCGGCATGGAGAACGTCATGGCGCTGAACATGGCGTTCGGCGAGGAGATGGACGACGAGGGCAAGGTCGTCCCCGAGTCGGCGAAGCCCAGGTCGGCCAAGAAGATCGTCGCGACCTGCCCGCACTGCCTGAACACCATCGGCAACGAGTACCCGCAGCTCGGCGGCGACTACGAGGTCATCCACCACACGCAGCTGCTCCAGCACCTGGTGGACGAGGGCAAGCTCATCCCGGTGACGCCGGTCGAGGGCATCATCACGTACCACGACCCGTGCTACCTGGGCCGCCACAACAAGATCTACACGCCGCCGCGCGAGATCATCGCCGCCGTCCCGGGCGTGCGCAACGAGGAGATGCACCGCCACAAGGAGCGGGGCTTCTGCTGCGGCGCGGGCGGTGCGCGGATGTGGATGGAAGAGCGCATCGGCAAGCGCATCAACAACGAGCGCGTGGACGAGGCCCTGTCGGTCAATCCCGACATCGTCTCGACGGCCTGCCCGTTCTGCCTGGTCATGCTGACCGACTCGGTCAACGGCAAGAAGAACGACGGCAAGGCGAAGGAGTCGATCACGGTCGTCGACGTCGCCCAGCTGCTGCTGGACTCGGTGAAGACGCCGGTCCCGGCGGAGACCGCCGAGGACGGCCCGGACGACTCCGGCGACGACGGCGAGCCGCCGGCGGGCACGTCGGACTCCGCGGACACGCCGACGCCGGAGCCGGTGAAGTAACCCCGGCCCACCTCACGTCGGACACCCCCTGCCCGGGTCACCGGGCAGGGGGTGTCGGCGTTCGGGCCGGGCCGGCCGGCCTCGCACCCGTCGGGTTCGAAAATCAACCGAACTCACGTACAACCCTTACGCCTCCGCGCAGGTCTCTTGATCGCCGACCGCCCGTGAACGCCCGGACAACTCCCGGCGAACCGGACGGCACCGGCCCCCCATCGACTGCGGATGTCGGCCAGACATCCCCCGCATGCAGCAGGAGACCTCGCATGCACCAGCACGAGCGCCCCGCCGGGCGCCCGCACCCCTCCCCGCGCCTCGGCCTGCAGCCGCGCCTGCGCCTCGCCCTCGCGACGGCCGCCGCCGCGGCGCTGACCGGCACCCTGCTGACGGCCACCGCCGGCACGGCGGCCGCCGCCGACGCGACGCACACCCCGCAGGCCGACTTCAACCACGACGGCATCGGCGACGTGGCGTTCTCCGCCGTCGGCGCGTACGTGGGCGGCAGGAAGGACGCCGGTCAGTTCGTCGTCCTGTACGGCACGAAGAGCGGCGTGACCTCCGCGAAGCGGTCCGTGCTCAGCCAGGACACCGCCGGCACCCCGGGCACCGCCGAGGCGGGCGACGGGTTCGGCACCGACAGCGCCTACGCCGACTTCAACGGCGACGGCTACGACGACCTCGCCGTCTCCGCCCCCATGGAGGACGTCGGCAGCGACAAGGACGGCGGCACCGTCGCGGTCCTGTGGGGCTCGGCGCAGGGCATCACCGGCAAGGGCGTCACCATCGCGGACGCGGCCCCCACCAAGCACGACCGCTGGGGCAGGAAGCTCGCCGCCGGCGACTTCGACGGCGACGGCAAGGCGGACCTGGCCGTCGGCACGACCTCCAACGTCGTCTACGTGCTCAAGGGCGGCATCAGCCCCACCGGCACCGCCGTCAAGGGCCGCGCCTCGGTGAAGGCGCCCGTGGACACGGGGGGCGGGGCGATCAACCTCACCGCCGGCGACGTCAACGGCGACCACCGCACCGACCTCGTCGTCGACGGCTTCGAGACGGAGACCGGCCGCTACTGGAACGCCAACTACCTGCTGATGGGCACGAGCACGGGCCTGTCCGCCGCCGGGGCCCGGCAGCTGAAGGCCGGTCCCGTCACCGGCATCGGCGACATCGACGGGGACGGCTTCGGCGACATCGTCAGCGGCATGTACTGGAACAAGGCGGACGACGGCGTGGAGTTCCCCGGCGCCGCCGACGGCGGCAAGGTGTGGATCACCTACGGCGCCGCGGACGGTGTCGGCTCGACCACCGGCATCACCCAGAACACGGGTAACGTGCCCGGCAGTTCGGAGAAGAACGACTACTTCGGCTACGAGCTGGACCTGGGCGACGTCAACGGCGACGGCAAGCAGGACCTGGTCATCGGTGTCGCGGGCGAGAACATCGGCTCCGTCACCGACGCCGGGCAGCTGGTCGTGCTGTACGGCTCCGGCTCCGGCATCGACACGGCGTCCGGCGCGCAGTCGTTCGCCCAGAGCACCGCGGGCGTCCCCGGCTCGGACGAGAAGGGCGACATGCTCGGCGCCGACGTCAAGCTCGACGACGTCAACGGCGACGGCCGCGCCGACCTGCTCGCCGGCACCTTCGAGAACGCCGGCGACGGCTCGGTCCTCTACCTGCCGTCCACCGGCACGAAGATCACCGCCACCGGGTCCCGCGCGATCGGTCCCGCCGCCACGGGCATCTCCACCAGCGGCTACCCCGAGTTCGGCGCGAACTTCGGCGACTGAGCCCGCGCCCGAGCCGTCCTTTCCACCCCTCGGGGGCCGGGCCGCCCAGGTCCGGTCCCCTCCTCACCGGAGCACTCCCTTGCGCAAGCGCACCCTCCTGCTGGCCGCCGCCCTCACCACCGGCCTCCTCACCACCGCCGGCCCCGCCTCGGCCGCCCCCTCCCGGCTCTCCGGGGACTTCAACGGCGACGGGTACCGGGACTTCGCGGCCGGCGCCCCGTGCGCCGACGTCGGCTCGGCCTCCTGCGCGGGTGCCGTCGTCGTGCTCTACGGCTCGTCGTCCGGCGTCTCGGCCGCCCGCAAGGCCGTCATCACCCAGAACTCCGCGGGCGTACCCGGCACGGCCGAGGCGGGCGACCTGTTCGGCTCCGCGCTCGCCGCCGGCGACCTGGACCGGGACGGCTACTCCGACCTCGTGGTCGGCGCCTCCAACGAGAGCGTCGGCGACCGCGACGGCGTCGGCTCCGGCACCGTCCTGTGGGGCGGCAAGTCCGGCCTGACCAGCGGCAAGAGCCTGCCGCAGCCGAGCACCCTCGCGGAGTACGGCAACTTCTCCCGGGGCATCGCCACCGGTGACTTCGACGGCGACGGCGACACGGACGTCACCCTCACCGGCCAGAGCCACACCCGCCTCTACAACGGCCCCTTCACACGCACCTCGGGCCCGGTGAGCAACGTCCGCGTCGGCGAGGTCGGCACCACCTTCGAGGTGATCGCGGGCGACCTCACCGGCGACGGGACGGCCGAGCGCGTCTACCCGTTCAACGTGGACGGCGACACCGGCGGCCAGATCAACTGGTTCCGCTGGACCGGCATGACGTACGAGATGGCCGAGCTGACGCACGCGGACGGCTACGCCGGTGCGATCGGCGACATCAACCGCGACGGCTTCGGCGACCTCGTCCTCGGCGACGCGTCCGACCTCACGCCCGGCGGCCACCAGGGCGGCCGGATCACCGTCTGGTACGGCGGCCCGAACGGCCCCGACCCGGCGCAGCAGCCGACCGTCGTCCACCAGGACACGGCGGGGGTGCCCGGCGCGGGCGAGGCCGACGATGCCTTCGGCTCGGCGGTGAGCACCGGCGACATCAACGGCGACGGCTACGCCGACGTCGTGGTCTCCGCCCCCGGCGAGGACGTCGGCACGGCGCGGGACGCGGGTTCGGTCACCGTGCTGTTCGGTTCCGCCTCCGGCCTGAGGACGGCCACCGGCGTGAAGTCGTACACGCAGAACACCGCCGGTGTGCCCGGAACCGCCGAGGCCGGGGACCGCTTCGGCTCGTCGCTCGGCCTCACCGACGTGACCAAGGACGGCAAGGCGGACCTGGCCGTCGGCGTCAGCGGCGAGAACGACACGGGCGGCCTGTGGACGCTGCGCGGCTCGGCCTCCGGCCTGACCACCAGCGGCGCCCAGGGCATCACGGCCACCGGTGCCGGCCTGAAGGGCTACGCCGGCCTCGGTTCCGTCCTCGCCCCGTGACCCCCCGACGACTCCCCAGCGAGGCACCCACCCCCATGCGCACCCGTATCGCCGCCGCGGCGCTCGCGGCCGCCCTCACCCCGCTCGCCCTCACCGCCACCGCGCACGCCGCCCCGGTCGCCGCCGCCCCCTGGGACTTCAACGGCGACGGCCGCGCCGACCTCGCGATCGGCGCACCCGGCGCCACCGTCGCCGGGAAGGCCCGGGCGGGCGCGGTGAGCGTCCTCTACGGCGCCACCTCCGGGCCGAGGACCGCGACGCGCACCCTGCTCACCCAGAACACCGCCGGCATCCCCGGCACCGCCGAGGCCGACGACGCCTTCGGCTCGGCCCTGGCCTCCGCGGACCTCGACTCCGACGGCTACGCCGACCTGCTGGTCGGCGTCCCCGGCGAGGACTCCTACGACACCAACAACGGCACGGTCGCCATCGTCTGGGGCTCCAAGTCCGGTCTGAGCGGCGGCCGTTCGCTGTACAGCCCGTTCGACACCGACTACGACCGCTACGGCCGGACCCTGACGGCGGGCGACCTCGACGGCGACGGCGACCTCGACGTCGCCGCCGGATCCACCGGCCCGGTCACCCTGACCCTGGTCAACGGGCCCATCACCAGGACGAGTCCGCCCGCGGGCGCCTCGGGCGGCCGCAACTCCTGGTGGTCCTCCTCCGCGGGCGTCAGCCACCTCTCCTCCGGGGACGTCGCCGGCGACGGCCACCCCCGCGTGGTGCTGCACGGCCGCACCGCGCACGACGGCGCCGCGGCCACCGGCCTCGCCGACCTGAAGATCGGCAACTACAACGACTGGCTCCAGAAGCTGCCCGGCGGGCAGGTCTCCGCCGTGGGCGACATCGACCGGGACGGTCACGCCGACATCGTCGTGGGGAACGACCGCGAGGCCTCCGCCGACCCGGGCGGCGCCCTCGGCGGCAAGGTCACCGTCGTCTACGGCGGCCCCGAGGGCCTCGCCGCGGACCGGGCGCCGCTCGTCCTGACGCAGGACACCCCCGGCGTGCCCGGGGCCGCGGAGAAGGGCGACCGGTTCGGCAGCGACGTGGCCCTCGGCGACGTCGACGGCGACGGTCACGCCGACCTCGTGGTCGGCACCGCGGGCGAGAACGATTCCTCGGGCGCCGTCACCGTGCTGTACGGCTCGCCGTCCGGCCTCACCACCAGGGGCTCCACGTCGTACACCCAGAACACCGCGGGTGTGCCCGGCGGTTCGGAGCCGGGCGACCGGTTCGGCGAGCGGATCACGCTCACCGACGTCACGGGCGACCGCCGCGCCGACCTGTCGGTCGCGGCGCCGGGCGAGAACTCCGGCGACGGCGCGGTGTGGTTCCTGCGCGGCACCGCCACCGGCCCGGCGACGCCCGGCTCGACGAGCTTCGGCCCGGCCGCGACCGGCGTCTCCACGGCCGGCACCCCGGGTTACGGCACGGCCCTCAACTCCTGACCACCGGCCCACGCCGACACCACCGACCCACCGACCCACCGGCGACCCGCGCGACGAGCGCGACCAGCGCCACCGACGAGACAGCCCACGACAAGACAGCCGACGACGGGGACCGAACGAACCGATGCGCACCCGCACCCTCCTCCTGGCCACGACCCTCACCACGGGCCTCCTCACGGCCCTCCCGGCGACGGCGACCGCCGCGCCCACCGCCCCCTCCGGCCTGTCCGGCGACTTCAACGGCGACGGCCACCGCGACCTGGCGATCGCCGCGCCGCTCGGCAAGGTCGGCGGCAGGACGGCGGCCGGGTACGTCGCCGTCGTGTACGGCACCTCCGCCGGCCTGGACATCTCCAAGCGGCAGATCATCAGCCAGGCCACCGACGGCGTCCCGGGCGTGCCCGAGGCGCAGGACTACTTCGGCGACCGGATGACCACCGGCGACCTGGACGGCGACGGCTACACCGACCTGATCGTCGGCGTGCACGCCGAGCGCATCGGCTCCACGGACGACTCGGGCGTCATCACCGTCGTCTGGGGCGGTGCGGGCGGTCTCACGACGGCGACGGACCTGACCGGTCCGCTCCCCGAGTACCGCAACGAACTGGGCTGGTCCGTGGCCACCGGCGACTTCGACGGCGACGGCGACACGGACCTGGCCGCGGCCAACATGGCCTCCCCCGAACTGAACCTCTTCAAGGGGCCGTTCACCCGCGCCGGCAGGGCCGCCGGACACACCGGCATCGACACCCAGGCCCAGTCCGGCGTCAACACCGACCGGATCGTCGCGGGAGACGTCACCGGCGACGGCCGCTCGGACCTGCTCGTCATGGGCCAGGAGGCGTCCGGCGACGACTACCGCACCCGCAGTGTGCTCTACAAGGGCACCGCCACCGGGCTGACGCCGGGCAGCAAGGTCGCCGGCGGCTACGACGCCGTCATCGCCGACGTGAACAAGGACGGCTTCGGCGACATCGTCACCGGCAACTTCATGGAGAAGTCGGCGACCGAGCCGAACGGCGGACCCGGCGGCGCGATCACCGTGACCTACGGCGCGGCCGGCGGGCTGAGCACCCGCACCCCCGTGCGCATCACCCAGGACACCACCGGTGTGCCCGGCGCCGCCGAGAAGAACGACCGCTTCGGCTGGAGCCTGTCGGCCGGCGACAGCAACGGCGACGGCTACGCCGACATCGCGGTCGGTGCCCCGTACGAGGCCATCGGCTCGCGGCGGCAGGCGGGCGCGGTCACGGTCCTGCGGGGCTCGGCGTCCGGCCTGACCGGCAGCGGCGCCAGGTCCTTCACCCAGGACACCGCGGGCGTCCCCGGCACCGCCGAGGCCTACGACTCCTTCGGCTCCGCCGTGCGGCTCACCGACGCGAGCGGCGACGGCCGCGCGGAGCTGGTGTCCAGCGCGCCCTTCGAGAACGACGGCAACGGCGCGGTGTGGCTGCTGAAGTCCACCTCGTCCGGCGTCACGGCCACCGGATCCACGTCCTTCGGTGCCGCGACGGTGGCCGGCCCGGTCACGGGCGCCGCCTTCGGAGACGTCCTCGCGGGCTAGGGCCCGGGTCGGGGCCCCCACCCGCACACACCCCCAACCAGGAAGGTCACGCATGCGCAGGCACACAGCAGCCGCCCTGGCCGCCACCCTGCTGGCGGCCGGGCTCACCCCGGCGCTCCTCGCCGGACCGGCCTCCGCCGCACCCGCCAAGTACGCCGACGACTTCAACGGCGACGGCTTCCGCGACCTGGCCACCGCCGCCCCCTACGCCCCCGTCGGCGGCAGGACCGACGCCGGTGCCGTGGTCGTCACCTACGGGTCGGCGAACGGCATCAGCGCCGCCCGGCGCACCGTCCTCACCCAGAACACCACCGGCATCCCCGGCACCGCCGAGCAGGGCGACCGCTTCGGCAAGGCCCTCGCCTCCGGTGACCTGAACGCCGACGGCTACGCCGACCTCGTCATCGGCAGCACCGGCGAGGACGTCGGCTCGGACACGGACGGCGGCTCCGTCACCGTCGTCTGGGGCGGCAAGAACGGCCTGTCCGGCGGCAGAACCGTCCCCGACCCGGCCGTGGCGGCCCACGACGAGTACGGCATGTCCCTGGCCGTCGGCGACTTCGACGGCGACCACCGCCCCGACCTCGCGACCGGCAGCACCGGCAGCGACGTCTGGATCCACCGCGCCTTCACCAAGACCTCGGGCTCCACGGCCCGCGACGAGCTCGCCACCGGCCTCCAGCCCGGCAACAGCATCCGCGGCGCCCAGCACCTCGCCGCCGGGGACGTCGACGGCGACGGCACGGACGACCTGGTCGCCACCGGCAGCAGGGCGTCCACGTACGAGGACGGCAGCTTCGTCTACCTGGGCGGCGCCTCCGGCCTCACCGAGCAGACGTTCCTGGTCAGCGGCGGCTGGGAGGTCGCCGCGGTCGGCGACCTGGACAAGGACGGCTTCGCCGACGTGGTCACCGCGTCCTACGGCGGTGACGGCCGCAGCCTCGGCGGCTCGGTCAGCGTCTGGCCCGGCAGCGCCGACGGCGTCCACAGCCGCCCGCAGACCACGATCAACCAGGCCACCGCCGGGGTCCCGGGCGCCGACGAGGAGGACGACTGGTTCGGCAACGACCTCTCCATCGCCGACGTGAACGGCGACGGCTACGGCGACCTGGCCGTCGGCACGATCCACGAGACCGTCGGCTCGGCGAAGATCGCCGGCAGCGTCACGGTGCTGCGCGGCTCGGCCACCGGCCTGACCGGCACCGGCGCCCGGTCGTTCACGCAGAACACCGAGGGCGTCCCCGGCACCGCCGAGTCCGCCGACCGCTTCGGCTCCGCCGTCCGCCTGTCCGACCTCACCGGCGACGGCAAGGCCGACCTGTCGATCGGCTCCGACGGCGAGAATCACCCCTCCGGCGCGATCTACAGCCTGCGCGGATCCGCGTCGGGCATCACCACGAAGAACGCGGTCAGCTTCGGCCCCGGCTCCTTCGGGATGTCCACGACCGGCTACCTGAGGCTCGGCCAGGACATGCTCTAGCCCACACCGGCGGGCGCCGGGCGACCCCCGTACGGCGGAACCCCGACGCCCCACCGACGCCCAAGGCCCCTGCCCCTTAAGGGATGTCACAGCTCGGCCGCAAAGCCGGGCCCGGAACCCCGGGCCCGGCACGCCACCGCGCGGGACCAGGTACGTTCGAAGACGTGGCTGGATTCAGGATCGGACGCGGCCGTAACAACGGCGCTCCTCAGACGCGACCGCACAACCCTCCGTACGGGCAGCAGACGCCGCAGGGGCCGTCCTACGGCTACCCGCAGGCGCCGCAGCCGTACCCGCAGCAGCCTCCGTACGGCGGCGGCAGCGGCGGCGGCCCGGGCTGGCCGCAGCCGAACGCCGGCCACGGCGGACACGGCGGCGGTCACGGCGGGCACGGCGGCGGTTACGGCGGGCAGGGCGGCGGCGAGCCGGAGTACTTCGGCGACGGCGCGTACCCGCCCGGCCCCCAGGGCCCGCAGGACCCGTACGCGGCCAACAACCCGGGCCACACCCAGGCCTTCTCCGTCGGAGAGGACCCCTACACCCAGGGCGACACCTACCGCGCCGGCTCCGCGGCCCCGCCGCCCGGCCCGGTCGGCCCGCGCCTGCACTGGAAGGCCCTGCTGAAGGGGATCCTCCTCGCCCCGAACCAGACCTTCCTGCAGATGCGGGACTACGCCATGTGGGGCCCGGCCCTCATCGTGACGTTCCTCTACGGCCTGCTCGCGGTCTTCGGCTTCGACGGCGCCCGCGAGGACGCGATCAACGCGACCCTGTCGAACGCCATCCCCATCGTGCTGACGACGGCCGTCGCGATGGTGCTCAGCGCCTTCGTCCTGGGCGTGGTCACCCACACCCTGGCCCGCCAGCTCGGCGGCGACGGGGCCTGGCAGCCCACGGTCGGCCTGTCCATGCTGATCATGTCCCTCACGGACGCGCCGCGCCTGGTCTTCGCGATGTTCGCCGGCGGCGACGCGACGTTCGTGCAGCTGCTGGGCTGGGCCACCTGGGTCGCGGGCGGCCTGCTGCTCACGCTCATGGTCGGCCGCTCCCACGACCTGCCCTGGCCGAAGGCGCTCGGCGCGTCGGCGATCCAGCTGATCGCCCTGCTGTCGATCGTCAAGCTGGGCACGGTCTGAGACACCCGCACACACGGGAAGGGGCTCCCGAGGGGAGCCCCTTCCCGCGTCTCGTACCGCCCCGCGCTCGGCTCAGGCGTCGAGCACCTGCCCGTCCCGCCGCACGACGGGCGGCTCGACGGACCACGGGAAGTTGATCCACTCGTCGGTGCGCTTCCAGACGTACTCGCACTTCACCAGCGACTGCGACTTCTCGTAGACCACGGCGCTGCGCACCTCGGCGACGGTGTCGAGGCAAAAGTCGCGCACCAGCTTGAGCGTCTTGCCGGTGTCGGCAACGTCGTCGGTGATCAGCACCTTCTTCTGCGAGAAGTCGATCACGTTCGGCACGGGCGCCAGCATGACCGGCATCTCCAGGGTGGTGCCGACGCCCGTGTAGAACTCCACGTTGACCAGGTGGATGTTCTTGCAGTCCAGGGCGTAGGCGAGCCCGCCGGCCACGAAGACGCCGCCGCGGGCGATGCTGAGCACGACGTCGGGTTCGTAGCCGTCGTCGGCGATGGTCTGCGCCAGCTCGCGCACGGCGACGCCGAACTTCTCGTAGGTCAGGTTCTCGCGTACGTCACTCATGCCGGTATCCCCTCGCCCGTCCTCTTGCCAGCGTCGCTCATCACCGGTCGGCTCACACCTGGGTCCGGTGGAAGTTCTGGAACGACCGGGAGGCGGTCGGCCCCCGCTGCCCCTGGTACCGCGACCCGTACCGCTCGCTGCCGTACGGGAAGTCGGCGGGCGAGGTCAGCCGGAACATGCACAGCTGCCCGATCTTCATGCCCGGCCAGAGCTTGATGGGCAGGGTGGCGAGGTTGGACAGCTCGAGGGTGACGTGCCCGCTGAAGCCCGGGTCGATGAAGCCGGCGGTGGAGTGCGTCACGAGGCCCAGCCGGCCGAGCGAGCTCTTGCCCTCCAGCCGGGAGGCCAGGTCGTCGGGCAGGGTGATGACCTCGTAGGTGCTGGCGAGGACGAACTCGCCGGGGTGCAGGATGAACGGCTCGTCCCCCTCCGGCTCCACGAGCCGGGTCAGATCGGCCTGCTCGATGGCCGGGTCGATGTGGGGGTGGCGGTGGTTCTCGAACACCCGGAAGTAGCGGTCCAGCCGCACATCGATGCTCGACGGCTGCACCATCGCGTCGTCATACGGATCGATACGCACCCGCCCGGCGTCGATCTCGGCCCGGATGTCCTTGTCTGAGAGAAGCACGCCCCGAGGATACGCAAGGCGCGCGGAGCGCCCGCAACCGGACGACTCCACGCGCCTGTGTACTGCTGTATGCTGGCGTATGCCTGCTTTGTCCGCTACGCCTGCGCTCCGCCGGGTTACTGCTTCTGCAGGGTCACCGGCACGACGCTCCGAAGCCGCGCACAACGCGGGCACCGGAGCAGCCGGCCGGGGCCGAGTCGCTCGGCCTTTTGCATCGGGAACGAAGCGGTGCTGAACACGTGCCCATCGGCACAACGGACGACGGTGCGCTCCATCAAGTCCAAGAGTCCCTTCCCCAAGAGCCGCGTCGGGCTGCTGCTCACCTGACGACAAAAGCCACAGTACGGGATCAAAGGGACGGCCCTCCAGGCGGCACTCCGGTGCCGTCGGGGGCCTCTTCGACCGCACCACCGTACGCTCCAACTCGGTTCCCCCGCAGCCGCATCCCATGCCTGAAACGGCCTCAGGCCCCACGGCATCAACACCGGGGGCCTGACATGAGGTAAAGTGGCGATCGCTCGGACACCGACCCGTCGGCGTCTTACGCGGGTGTAGTTTAATGGTAGAACATCAGCTTCCCAAGCTGAGAGCGCGAGTTCGATTCTCGTCACCCGCTCCACTCCGAACCCCCAGGTCATCGACCCGGGGGTTCTTTGTTGTCTATCCCGGTGAGCCGGTCGCGCACCACAACCGCACCATCAGCCCTCTGCAGCCTCTTCGCTGTGGTGCGCGGGGTCATCCTTGCGGCACTTCGCACGCTCGGCGCGCACCAGGTCATCGAGCCCGGCCGCCACCTCCCGCTGCTGCTCCTCGTCGGAATGCTGAAAGATCAGCGCGGCCTTCTCGGAGGACTGCCCGGCACGCCCCATGGTGTCCTTGAGGGTGGCGCCGGAGCGGGTCGACCGGGTGTGCCCGGTATGGCGGAGATCGTAGAAGCGGAAGCCGTCCGCGAGGCCGGCGACCGCGCGAGCACGGCGCCACTTCCGACCGAAGGAGGTGCGCCGGAAGGGTGCGCCCTTCCCCCCCACGAATAACAGGCCTTCGGGTCCCTTCTCCGCGTACCAAGACAGGTGCCGTTTCACTCCCTTGTGCAGGAAGGCCGGGAGGACGACCGTGCGGACGCCCGCGTCGGACTTGGTCTCCCCGGGGGCGCGTCTGCCGTTCGTCCTCTCGGGCTCGACCACGCGGACGCGGATGTGGTCAGCGAGCGGCCCTGGAGCCCCGAGCGCACCATGGAGTTCAGCAGCAAGGGAGGGCGCGAAATGAGTAAGAAGAACCGCGCTCCAGAACCACAGTCATGGAGCCCTCGTACTCCACAGCGAGCAGCACCACCGCCGGGCACCTGGCCGGGACCTCCTCAAGGATCACCCCCAAGTCAGCCCCCATATCAGGGCAGTACGGCACCCCCACCTAGGAAGCGGCACCGTGTCTTCCTGTGGGTCTTCCTCGCAGTGCAGCTCTTGTTCCTCGCCTGGGTCATATGGGGCGCCACGAACGCCAGCGGCACGCCCGAAGAATGCCGCGGCCTAACGGGAGACGATCTGGACCTGTGCAACGCCGCGAACGACGTCGGCACCACGATCGGCGTCGGCCTGGTGATCGGGCTCTGGGTAGCCGCGGACTTCATCCTGGCCCTGACATACGTGATCTACCGGCTTGCCAGCCGCCAACCTCGCAGCTGAGGCCCGTTCTCCCGTTAGCTGAGGCGGTAGGTGTCTTCCAGTTTCTGCCGGTCAGCAGGAAGCAGCACGTCAGAAACCCGAAATGCCTGCCCTGACGCGTCGCACGCGATGACCAGGACGCTCAGCACGGGCACACGTCCGGCAGGCCCAAGAGCCCTGCTTCATCTGTCTCAGGGAGCCGAGCTGAGACCCGTTCCGTGACATGGTCGAACCGGATCTTCTTCCTCGCCTCCAGGTGCTCGCGCCTCACGTACGCGTGGGACCGCCTCCTGATCGACCCGGTACCGGGCCCCCGAGGACCAGACAACTTCACCGGCCTCCAGCCCCTCACCCCAGCAGTCTGGGCAGTGCCGGCCGAAGCCCGCCCCATCGCTCCGGCAGGTTCGACTCTCCCCCGACTCGCAGCAGAAGTCCTGCACACGTTCGCGCTGATCGACCCGCGCTACGGGGTCGAAGGCGTCACCCGCCAACTCGAAGAACTGGTGGACCACTTCTCACCAGAGTCGATCGACCTGCTGGACGTGGGCGGCGACATCCTCGCCCGCGGCGATGAGCCAACGCTGAAGAGCCCGCTTGCCGACGCCCTCACCCTCGCCTCGTGTTGTCAGGTGAATGCAACCCGGGGCCCCCTGGTGGCGGGTCCCGGCCTCGATGGCGAGCTCCCTCTCGACGAACTGCGCGACCTGCTCGGCCCGCTCCTCCACACCCTCACAGCGAAGGACGTCGAGTCGATCAGCTCAGTCCTGGAGTGGCACCCGTCCGAGGCAACCGGGATGCTCGCGGCGACAGCCCGAGGCGTACACGGCACCTGCGAAATGCGAGACGCCGCCCTCCCGGTCCCCCTCACCGACGAAGGCCCGACGGTCCATGAAGTCGACCTGGACGAGGCGCTCACCCGCAACCAGTTGGCCCGCGCCATCCTGACCACCGCCACCCTGGACGAGGTCGAGGCACACAGCCGCGAAATCTGCGGCTACTCGGAAATCGACTACGAGCGCAACAAGACTGCATGGCTCAAGGACCAGCCACCGGCACAGCTCGACCCGAAGGCCGTACTGTCCCAGCTCGACCAGTTCGAAGCCGAGGCCCACAACCGCGGAGTCACCCACATGACCTTCCGACGCATCACAGAAGCCCTGAACCTCAACGGTTCCTTGCGCGAGGACCTACGCCAGCTGCTCATCAACAGCCGTCCACAGCAGTACGACGCTCCCTTGTGGCGCATCACAGCCACCACTGAGTAACAACCTTCTTCACGGGTTTCAAGGCGGCTCGCTCCGCTCACCGCGCGCAGCAGTCAGCCGCCTGAGGCCAGAGAAGAGGTACGTCGCGGCCGGGGCGGTCGGCTCCACGGCTTTAGGCAGCCACTTTGGCGCGAGCCTCGAAGATCATGGCCCCAACGTCGTGCTTTACCGGGCAGGTCCGCAGACTGCCCGACGCGCCGCAAGCTTACGGGGCCATGATCACTCGCCCCAAAGCGGCTCCGCCGACCTTTGTGGATACACCTATGGGATGAGCGATTGCGCTTCCTTGAATTCATCGGCTTGCAGATAGTAGTCATTCCACACTTCAACAGACAACTTCTTGCAAACGAGGATGACTTGAGTTACTAGGTCTTCAACGGAAGGCGCCGGGTGATCGCCCTCAATCTTCGATAGCTCAAGCAATACCGGCTCAACATATTGCTCGACCTCCTGCAGGAAATCTCTGAGATCGCCAATGGTTTGCATCCCTTGCGAAGAAGCCAAGCGGACTAGGTCGGTCCGATCAATCGATGCTGATGCAGCCCCACGGCACGTTGCCCGACGTGGGCTGAGTCGGTGATCGAACTCCTAAAGCGGTGCTCTCCGCGTCAAAGCGAGGCTGTGAAGCCGGCGGACTGGTCGAGGTGCAACGCAGAACCCGGAGCCGTCGGAATCCATCCCTGACGCAGGGCAACTCGCACAGTCGCGGCAACGTGGGACGGCAACACGGGCTCAGCCTCGCGGCCGATCCAGTTACTCGGATGGGGATGGTCGGTGGTGACCACGAGCGTCATGCCCGGGGCGTCCGCATGCTCGACCGCGAACGTGCACGGCGACCAGGCCAGGCCCTGGAGGTACGTCGGTCTGTCTCGCAGCCGCCAGCGGTAGGCCGTGCCGTCGACAACGATCCGCCGTGATCGCTTGCGGACCAGTGTCATGACTCCCCCTCCAGCAGCGAAGATGCTAGCGAGCCTAGCCCCGTCGGCCGTCTCAGTTTCCGTCTCATTAGCGTCGTTCGCGGACGTTCGGACGGCACCGACGCCCGCAACCGCTCCGGCGACCAGTCGACCGTGCACGCAGGTGAACGGCCCTGGACGCGGCCCCGCGAGGCACCAACACAGTTGGAAAGCGGGCATCTGCTCGCGCAGAGGGGGTGCACGGTCGGCTCTGGCAGGTCATCCGCTGGCCATCGACGAAGCCCGACCGTCGGTTAGGTCCCGGACGACTCTCCGGGCCGCCCCCAGACAGGCCGGGGATGCAACCATTCCTTACAGAGCTGGAACCCCCGGAAGCCGACCGCGCGCTTGAGACCATAGGCGCAAGCACTGACAACCGACTCGCCAGCGATCGACCGTCGAGCGGTGAGTGTCTAACTGCGTGACAACGCCGGCGAACATTGGCGGACGAGCGCGAACGTCCACGGATCATCAGCGCAGGTGAGAGGCACATCAGCCTAAGGCAGCGCCCCCGCCCAAGTTGCTTCGGGACGAAGAGGTCGCGTGTACAGTCCGGCGGGCGTCAGGGGTGAGAAGTCGGCGACGGCTCTCCATTGCCCTGCCACCCTGGACACCGCATCCTCGGCGTATGCCGGTCTCTCCTGATACTCGCGATCTGTGTCGGTCCGTCTTCGCTCCGGACGTGGTGGAGTTGGCCGTTATGGCTCTGAGGACCTACACCGGGCCAGATGAGACGTGGGTTCATCAGGCCGCCACCAGGCTCAGCGAAGGAGAGCTTCACCGCTTGGCCCGCTGGTTACACGAGGCTGAGCGAAACCCGGACACCTTCCGCTGGTACGCCAGTGAGCCCACCGACGTGTCACCTGAGACACACCGGTTCGCCGTTGAGTTCACAAACGCGCTAATGGACAAGGGCGTCCCCAAGCCGCCAGGACTGCGGTGAGCACCGTGCCAGACCCGTGCCAGATAGCGCGGGGAGCCACGGGGAACAGCGGTCACTCACCGAGCACGTCGCCATGTCGTGACGCCGCTGGGCAGCAGGTCAGCGTGCCGATCGAGTGCGGAGGACCCAAGCTTCCCAAGCTGAGAGCGCGAGTTCGATTCTCGTCACCCGCTCCACGAAGAAGGCCCAGGTCAGAGACCTGGGTCGTTTTGCTTTCTCCTGTGACCCGAGCATTCCGGATGGTGGCGCCGGAACGTGGAACGGGTGTGCCCGGTGACCCTGGTGAACCCTCAGTCGATGGTCCGGGAAAAGACCTGCCGCAACCGTGCCAGGTGTACGGGGGCCCTCGGGGCACAGCTAGGACCAGGAGGTCGTCCGATCAGTCCCTGCAGTCGCCTCGCCCCAGGTCATGGACGATGACCGCATGCGCTACTTCAACGGCACAGGATGGCTCGCCATATTCACTGGCACCGAGACGATGATCGGCCGGACCGTGCACGTGGACGACTGGGACGAGACGACCGGCGTGGCCCTCGTGGTTGATCCCAAGCGCGGTGCCCGCCGGCCGGTCACGGACTACCCGGACTTCTCCCACCTTGAGCAAGCCGACCAGGTGGTCGCCGCCATCCCCGGAGGAGGCTGGCGCGCGCACTGGGAGGACCAAGGCCCCGACAACGGTCCCCTGACCGAACAGGTGCTGGCATGGCTCGTCACAGCCAAGGGGCGAGCTACCCCGATCACCGTCGACGCCCACGGTCACGTGGACGACGCCGAGAGCGCGGATCGCCTCATCCCACCTGGGGAGGAGTGAAGCGCCTCCACTGCGCGACCGTCTCAGTCCCCGGCTCGTTCAGCCCCGTTCACGGTCGTTCGTCCGGGACCGCTCACCGAGTTCGCCTCACGGGTCAGCCGTCCACGAACGCAGGTGGACGCCCGTGTAGCGCTTCCTCGCCTTCACCAGCCTCGCGTGCACCCTCGTCTGCTTCCGCCGACTCAGGTCTGGGAGAGGCCGCTCGAGCGCTCAGGTGTTGGCAGCGCCGTAGTGGAGGGCGCCGCCCAAGGGCAGCAAGTAGCCAACGCCCCGCTCCTGCGGCATCTGCCCTGCCAGCGCTTCGGCGTCCGCGCAGCCGGAGACCTCGAACCCGACAACCCCCAGGCTGAAGGCAGCTCTGCTGAACGTCTCCCTGCCGATGGCAGCCAGCCAGCCGTCCATCACGTCGGATCGGAAGAAGGGCCGGCCGTCCCAGTAGGCAATGCCGGCGGCGTCCAGCGCACCCACCGGGATGTAGAAGTCCAGCCAGTCGCTGCTGTCATCGCCGCCACGGATGGCCACACAACCACACACGGCCAGCTGGTTCGTCGGAAGACGGACCTGACCATAGAGGTGGCCGTACTCGGTCAGAGAGCTGACTGTGCACGGCACCGGGTCCTGCTCCTCAGGCTCGAGGTCGCTCCGCCCGAAGCACCCCTGGATGCCTGCCGCAGCCCACAGGGCAGTCAGCACATCCTGCACGCGTGCATCATCGGTCGCCCCGACCTCGATGGCCAGCTCATAGAAGCCGCCGGACCAGTTGGCCGGGTTTCGGAAAGCAGCAGGAGACGTCATGACGTGATCATGCGTCGACGTCCAGTCCAGAGCCACATCCGTACACGGGCCGCCGACCACCCGGTTCGGCGTGATCATTCCGCGTCGGCCGGTGCTACGATCCGCCCACTTGTTCGGGGGATTCGGGGGGATGGGGCCCTCCGTCAGGGAGGGGAAGCAAGTGGCTCGTCATGCCTTCACGCGTGGCTCTCTTGTCATGCTCATGGGGCTGGCGCTCTCCGTGTCCGCCGTGCCGCTGGTGGCACCCGCGCACGCAGAGCCCGCAACCGCGACCGAGATCGTCGTTCCGGCCACCATGCGCACCACTCCGCGCACGGCGTCTTTGCAGAGCGCCGGGGCCTCCGGCTTTCTCGAGTACCGCTCCACCGCCGAAGCTCACGGCCTCTGGTGGACCGGTTACGACGGCAGCCGAAAGCCGGTCGAAGGCGGTGAGCGACTCGAGCCGCGCACCGCGGGTGTGTACGGCACCGCCTCGGACGTCGTCGCCCTGCGTTCCTCCCAGGGCAGTGGTGGGCAGGTCCTGCTGCGGGACATGCGCACCGGTACGACGGAGACCGTGGCCATCCCGGCGGGCCAGAACTACCTGCAGACGTACGGACGTACGGTCCTGACCAGCACGTCGACAGACGGGGAACGCACTCGGCTGTTCCTGCTGCGCGACGAGAACGGCAGCACGGTGCAGAAGCCTGTCACCGGACTCCCGGCCGGGGCGGTCTTCCCCTTCTCCCCCAGGGGTTCCGCCTCCGGGATTCTCGTCAACTACTTCGACCCCGACCGGCACCTCCAGTACGCCTGGGTGGACGCGGAGACCGGTGCCGCCACGAGCCTGTCACCGCTGGTGGCGGGCGTGGACACGGTGGTGGGATCCGACCATCTGATCAGCTGGTACAGCTCGTCCGAGGTGCGGGTGTACGCCCAGGGCGCCTTCGACGAGCCCACGCACGAGGTCGCGTTCCCCCGCACCTCGTCGAACAAGATCCTCGGCGTCGTCGGTGACGCGCTCGTCGTCGCGCGGCGCGACGCCTCCTCCGTCTGGAGCGTGTCGGCGCTGCCCTTCGACGGCTCCGCGGAACTGCCCCTGTTCCAGCAGGCCGATCCCACCGTCGTCGTGTCCCCCGACGGCGGCCTGGTCCTCACCGGGGGAGCGTCGGCTCGGGACTACGGGATCGCCAAGATCGAGGCGGGCCCCGACGGTCTGCCCCGGACCCACCGGATCGTGGACCTTCCGCCCGTGCCCCTCGGGATCGAGTCGCTCGACCTCAGTGGTGGTGAGCTGATGACCTACGAGTCCGGTGACGGGGCGACGCACCTGTACAGCCGCTCGCTGATCACAGGGGAGGCTCTGACGGCGGGCACCCGCACGGACCGGGGAAGGACCTCGCGGTGCGGGACCGCAAGCGGGGACTACGGAAGCTGTCCCGAGCTCATGGGAACGGGTGACGGCCGGGCCGTCCTGGCGAACACGGCCGGGGAGGTGTCCGTCCTGGACCGGGGACAGCCCCTTCCCGGCACCCTGGTGGCCTCCGGTCTGCAGGACACCGACGGCCTCGTGGACGTGGCGGGCCGGTACGCGGCCTGGCACGGGCCCACCTCCACGGGTGAAGGCCTGACAGTCGCGGACCTGGACACCCGGAAGGTCGTGCTCACCCGTACGGGTACGGCCGGCGTGGGCCCCTTCGCCCTGTGGGGACCGGCACTGTGGGCAGCGGCGCCGGACGGCACCGTCACGGGGACCGAGGTCCGTTCGGGAAGCACGATCACGTCGTTCCGGGTGGTCGGCGGCGACTGCCGGGCCGACGGCCTCCAGGCGGTGGGGCGCTGGGTGTACTGGTCCGGCTCGTGCACTTCTGCGCAAGGCAGCGAGCACAAGGCCTACGTCTACGACACCCGCAGGAAGGCGCTCATCGCCGTGCCCGCCGACCGGAAGACGCGCCTGGGCGACGGCTTCCTGATCACGGGCGGCCCCGCATCCGGGGAGCTGACTCTCACGGACGTCACGAGCGGCTCCGCGGTGAACCGGACGCTGGCGGCCAAGGCCGGGAAGTGGGACGTCGATCCGTACACCGGCCTGGTCGGCTACGTGAACCCGGCCACCCTGGACATCCACGTCCTCCGCAGCGGCGTCCCCACGACGGACCTCGCGGTCCTGGGAGCGAGGACGGAAGCCTCGGTCAGCGTGGTGGACTCGTCGTCCTCGTGGGACGGCACCTGGTGGCTCTCGAAGCCGGCCGCGTCGTGGACCTTGGTGCTCAGGAACAAGGCGACCGGGGCCACCGTGCGGACACTGTCCGGGAGCGCCGCGCAGGACGCGGTCCGTGCGTCCTGGAACGGCAGGACGTCGACGGGCGCGTATGCGCCGAACGGCACGTACGGCTGGACGCTGACAGTGGCCCCGGCCGACCAGCGCGGTGCGTCGGCGACCGCGTCCGGCACGCTGAAGCTGACCGGTGGTGCCGCGGTGAGGCGCGACCATGTCGGCTCCGACGGCGTCGGTGACCTGCTCACACTCAACTCCCAGGGTGGACTCACCTTCCATCGGGGCGACGGCACCGGGAAGTTCTCGACGAAGACGTCGGCGTCCGGATGGCCTGCCTCGACCACGGTGGTGCCGTTCGGGGACCTGAACGGTGACCGCTGCAACGATGTGCTCGTGCGGGTCAGCGGTGGTGCGCTGCGGGCGTACCGCCCGGGGTGCGGCAAAGCCCTGACGACCTCCACGCCGTACACCGCCCTGGGGACGACGGGCTGGGACCGGTACAACGTGCTGACCTCGCCGGGGGACGTCACCGGTGACGGGCGGGCGGACCTGATCGCCCGCCAGGCGTCCACCGGCGACGTCTACCTGTACAAGGCCACGAGCAGCGGGAAGCTCTCGGCACGGGTGAAGATCTTCTCCAAGTGGTCCGGGTACAAGAAGATCGTCGGCGTCGGCGACCTCGACGGTGACGGACGCGGTGACCTGCTGGCGCAGGACACTTCGAACGAGCTGTGGCGGTACACGGGCACGGCGACCGGCGGCTTCAAGGCGCGGGTCAAGGTGGCCGACGACTGGGGTGCCTCCTACAACGTCGTGGTGGGCGCCGGCGACATCACGGGGGACGGGAAGGCGGACCTCGTCTGCCGCGACACCTCCGGCAGGCTCTGGCGCAACAACGGCAAGGGCGACGGCTCCTTCGGTTCCCGCACCGGGATCGCCACGGGGTGGCAGGGTTACAAGGCCCTGTACTGACCGGCCGTGACGCGTGACGGCGACACCCGCACCCGGCTGCCACGGCACGGCGGTGCGCAGCTGCTCCGGAGGGTGGCGGTGAGGGGAGGAGATGTGGGCGCGAGAACTGATCACACCTCAGGGGCGAGGGTCCGGCGGGCCGCGCTGAGGCACATCGGTGCCATGCATCTGAGTGGCGTCGTCCTGCTGCTCACCTTTCTCCTGCCGCCGCTGTGGATGCTGGACGCCGGTTACGCGGGCTCGGGCAGTAGCTCTACCGGCGATGCTCCCTTTGTTCTGCTTCTCGCCGTGCCGGTCGCGTGCGTGGGTCTTCACGTGTTCGTGCAGGTGCCGGCCGGGCTCGTCGGCGCGTGGTGGGGCAGGGACCGCTCGGCGTTCGTCCGGTACGGCTGCGCCGTCCTGGTGGCGGGCGCCCTCGGTCTGCTCGCGTTGTGGAGCCTCGGGTGGGGTTCCTGGAGCAGCCTGGTGCCGGCGTGGGCCGACGCCATGGTGCGGGTCTCGCTCGGTCTGGCCGTGTACACGTGGGCCGTGCGAGTGCGGCCCGCATCGGTGCGGCGCGGGCGGCTGTCGAAGCGCTAGCTTGGAGCCTTCTTGCGGGTCTTCGTGCGAGGAAGGCAGGGTGCGTGGGCGGGAGTTGGGCCGGGCTGGTCGTCGCCGTCGTCGGTGTGGTGGGCACCCTGGGGGCCGCGCTGCTGACGCAGAACCGTGCCGATCGCACCAAGCGGCTGGAGTTGCAGGCCGCCGCCGAGCAGCGGCGTGAGGAACGGCAGCACGCCGAGGCGCTGTTGCGGGCCGAGCAGGCCCAGGTACGGCAGCGCGAGAGCCTCGACCTGCGGCGGCGGTGTTACATCGAGCTGAACACCGCGTCCCGGCAGTTCCTGACCACCATGAACAACTATCTGCACGCCCTTCGGCGCGACGGCGATGCCGACGCCGCGCTGGCGGAGTTGGAAGCCAGTCGGGCGGCCTACCGGGACCGCTACTCGGAGGCGCAGATGATCGCGCCGCAGCCCGTACTGCACGCTTGCGGTGTCGCCAAGCGTCGGCTGAACGCCGCGTACGGGAAGATCAAGCAGCAGGCGCCCGCCCTGTCCGGGTCGGCGGCCGGGCTCCAGGCTCTCGAGGACGAACTGCATCAGCAGGTCTGGCCCTGCGTGGGGGCACAGAAGGACGCCATGCGTGCCGACCTCGGTGTCGACGACTCCCCTTAGCCGGCACACCGTCTCCTGCCGAGTAACCCCCTGGGACACCGACCGCTCCCGGCGTCCGTAGAAAGGCGGGCTCAGTCCGTCGGGTCCGGGCCCCAGATGTCCGGGCCCGTGCCGCGCCAGTCGATCCACGGGGCCCGCGCCACGTCCGACGGCTCCACGTCCAGGCCCGCCCGGCGGAGGAACTCCGCCACGTCGGCCAGGTTGTGGGCGAGGCCGAGGATCTCGCCGTCCACGCGCACGCGCCGGCCCCCGGAGGGTGACGGGGGGTGCACGATCACCCGGATCGGTCCGGCCATGTCTTCAGGATCGTCCGCGGTGTGGTCACCCGCATGCCGGCGCGTCATCCGGCGACCCGGCCGGACGTGTCCCCGGCCCGGTGGGCCAGCTCGCGCAGTTCCCACCAGGCGGCGGGGCTCGGGCGCCGCTGCCGCCAGTAGGGGTGGAAGAACGCCCGGACCGAGAGGCGGTGCAGGCGCCGGCGCAGTTCTGTGCGGCCGGGGCGGTCGGCGAGCTGACGGTAGGTGGCGCTCCACTCCCGCTGCACTCGGACGAGGTCGTCGGGAAACGTTCGCATGCTTCGAATTCAATCATGTGTTCGATTTTCGAGGCCAGCGGGAGCAGCCGGGCGGTGGCTGTGCGGGTTCCGGGGGGGGTGGGGAGGCCGTCAGGCCGGTTCCGGTTGGGGTTCCGGGCGCGGGGACGGGGTGGGGGCCGGGTCCCACTGCCTGGTCGTGCGGAGGTAGCCGTAGACGACCGACACCATCGCCAGGACGAGGAGGGGTCCGGACACCTCCGGGAACCGGGCCAGCTGCATCGGCAGGTAGCGGTACGACAGCAGGAGCGCGACGAAGACGGCGGTGCCGTAGGCGACCAGCTGGATGCCGCGCCGGTCCCAGCCGTGCTGCGTGGCGCGCAGTGCCGCCTCGACCGTGAGGGCGAAGACGACACCGGCGATGAGGTCGACGCCGTAGTGATAGCCGAAGCCGAGGGTCGCGGCGAGCGTGGTGACCAGCCAGAACGCGCCGGCGTAGCGCAGCAGCCGCGGGGCCCTGCGGGTGTGGACGAAGATCGCCACCGCCCAGGCCGTGTGCAGGCTGGGCATGCAGTTGCGCGGGGTGAGCCCGTCGTACGTCATGGGCAGCGGGGCCGTGAGCTGCGGTGACGTGTGGGGCCACAGGTCGGCCACGGCCCACTCGACGCCGCCCGTGCCGGAGGCGCCCGGGCCGTAGGCGAAGACGGGTCCGACGACCGGGAAGAGCATGTAGACGCCGGGCCCGAGAAGGCCGATGAGCAGGAAGGTGCGGACCAGGTGGTGGCGCGGGAAGCGGCGCTCGACGGTCACGTGGCGCAGCTGGTAGGCGGCGACGACGACGGCCGCCACGGCGAGCTGGGCGTAGATCAGCTGGAGCACGTGCGTGCTGACCGGGTGGGTCGCCTCGACGATCCGGCCCGCGAGCCACGACGGGTTGCCCAGGGCGTGGTCGGCGGTGGCGACGTACTGGTCGAGCACGGCTGGGCGGGCCTTGGCGGTGATGAACAGCCAGGCGTCACCGGTCTTGCGGGCGGCGACCAGCAGCAGGCCCAGCCCCACGCCCTTCAGGAGCAGGACGCGCTCCTCGCCGGTGCGGCGCGTGACGGCGACGAAGGCCGTGGCCAGCATCACCCACAGCGCGCCGGTGCCGGCGGAGTGGCCGTCGGGCGCCTCGGCTCCCGCCGCCCAGCGCACCAGCAGCAGGACGGCGTCGATGCCGAGCGCCGCGCCGGCCGCCAGGAACCGCTGCCGCCAGGTGAGCACCACCATCATCAGCACCAGGCCGCCGTACAGCGGGCCCGGCTTGGGGGCGAGGACCAGGGCGCTCACCTGGGTGGTGAGCGGTCCGGGTTCGCCGTAGCGGCGGGAGGCGATCTCCAGTGCGGTGAGGAAGCCGAGCGCCACCACGGCCGCCGCGCCCCAGAGCACCGCGCGTCCGTGGCGCCACGGGGCCGACGAGGCCGTGCCGCCTATTCGCGAAACCACGCGCGCTGCTCCTGCTGTCGATCCGACGGCCGGTCCGTGCGGACCGCCGAGTGGAGGGGAGGCGATGGGGGCGCCATCGCGGGCTCGAACATGCTATCGGCGAGGCGGAGGGGGCGTCAGTGGCCCGCGGAGGCGGCCAGGCGCTCCGCCAGCGTCGCGGCGAAGTCCTCGGCCCGGGACAGCTGGACACGCAGGTCCTCCACCCTGCGCCGGGCTGCCTGTTCGTAGCCGCGGAGGCGGTCGAGGAGTTCCTCGCGCGCCTGCGGGCCGAGCTCCTCGCCGGAGTCGAGGCGGTCGGTGGCCTCCAGCAGGGCGCGCATCTCGTCGAGGGTGAAGCCGAGCGGCTTCATGCGGCGGATGACCATGAGGCGGGCGACGTCGGCCTCGGTGTAGAGGCGGAATCCGCCCTGGGACCGCGCCGACGGGATGACCAGGCCGGTCTCCTCGTAGTGCCGGATGGTGCGCAGCGACAGCTCCGTCCGGGCGGCGACCTCGCCGATCTGCATGTGCTCGCCGGCGGTCCGCATCTGCTCGCCGGCCCCCAAGTGCTCGCCGGTCCGCATGTGCTCGCTGCTCACGCCGTGCCTTCCTCGTCTCTCGCCGGGCCGGCCCGGGCCGGGAGGTCCCGCTTCGATCTCTACCCTAACGTCAGGGTAGAGTTGCCCCGGTCGGGGCCGCCGGCTGTCCGCCGTGTCCGTTCCCGTCGCGTACTCAGGTCCTCATGATGCGGGACGCCGTCCCGCCGCCGTGCGTTGCCTCGGGGCCGACGACGCCCCCGCCCCGGCCGCCGCCGCCGTCCGCCGCATCCCCTCCCTCCGCGCGCCCGTCCCGATGCCGGGTGCCCGAGCACGACAGGTGTCCTCCGTCTTGTCCTTCCCCGCCCTCTCCCCGACCGGTCGGCTGCGCGGCCTGTGGCGTCCGTCCTGGCTGTCCGACCCGAAGGTGCTGCGCACCGAGGTGCTGGCCGGGCTGGTGGTCGCCCTGGCACTGATCCCGGAGGCGATCTCCTTCTCGGTCATCGCCGGGGTCGACCCGGCCGTCGGGCTGTTCGCCTCGTTCACGATGGCCGTGACGATCGCGGTCGTCGGCGGCCGGGCCGCGATGATCTCGGCGGCCACCGGCGCCGTCGCGCTGGTGATCGCCCCGCTCAACCGGGAGCACGGCTTCGGCCATCTCGTCGCCGCGGTCATCCTGGCCGGCGTCCTGCAGATCGTGCTCGGCGCGCTGGGCGTGGCGAAGCTGATGCGGTTCGTGCCGCGCAGCGTCATGGTCGGGTTCGTCAACTCCCTCGCCGTTCTGATCTTCATGGCGCAGGTGCCGGAGATGACGGACGTGCCCTGGCCGGTCTATCCGCTGATCGCCGCGGGGCTGGCGCTGCTGATCCTCTTCCCGAGGGTCACCCGCGTGGTGCCGGCGCCGCTGGTGTCGATCGTCGTCCTCACGGTCCTCACCGTCGCCGCGGGCATCGCCGTGCCGACCGTGGGCGACCGGGGTGAGCTGCCGTCCTCGCTCCCGGTGCCCGGGCTGCCGGACGTGCCGTTCACGCTGGACACGCTCAGGACCGTCGCGCCCTACGCGCTCGCCATGGCCCTGGTGGGGCTGATGGAGTCGCTGATGACGGCCAAGCTGGTCGACGACATCACCGACACGCGCTCCTCCAAGACGCGCGAGTCCGTCGGGCAGGGCGTGGCCAACATCGTCACCGGTCTGTTCGGCGGCATGGGCGGGTGCGCCATGATCGGCCAGACGATGATCAACGTGCGGGTGTCCGGCGCCCGGACGCGGCTGTCGACGTTCCTGGCCGGGGCGTTCCTGATGGTGCTCTGCGTCGTCTTCGGGCCGGTGGTCTCCGACATCCCGATGGCCGCACTCGTCGCCGTGATGGTGATGGTGTCGGTGGGGACGTTCGACTGGCACTCCGTCGCGCCGAGGACGCTGCGGCGGATGCCGGCCGGGGAGATCGCGGTGATGGCCGTCACCGTGGGGTGCGTGGTCGCGACGCACAACCTCGCCATCGGGGTCGTCGTCGGCTCGGTGACCGCGATGGTCGTCTTCGCCCGGCGCGTCGCCCGGTTCGCCGACGTCACGGCGGTCACCGACCCCGACGGCGGATCCGTCGTCTACCGGGTCACCGGTGAGCTGTTCTTCGCCTCCTCCAACGACCTCGTCGGCCGCTTCCGGTACGCCACCGATCCCGACCGGGTCGTCATCGACCTGTCCGCCGCGCACATCTGGGACGCCTCGTCGGTGGCGGCACTGGACGCCGTCGAGACCAAGTACGCCCAGCGCGGCAAGGCGGTCGAGATCACCGGCCTGAACGAGGCCAGCGCCCGGATGCACCGCACGCTGAGCGGTGAGCTCACGGGCGGTCAGTGAGCCGCCGCCCCGAGCGTCACTCCGCAGGAGCTTCACAGTTGCGGATTCATGGACATGGGACCGTCACACAGGGGCATTCGGATGTCGTCAAGAGTGAGGAGAGTGCGGCCCGTTCGGTCCGTGCAACCGACAACTGGGAGTATCCAATGGCGACTTACGGCGGTTCCTCTGCCGCGTCCGGATCGCGCACCAACGGCCTGGCCATCGCGAGCCTGTGCTGCGGCATCATCGGCCTGTTCTTCCTGAACATCATCCTGGGCCCGCTGGCCATCGTCTTCGGTGCCGTAGCCCGCCGCCAGGCGTCGGTCAAGAACGGCGCCGGCATGGCGAAGGCCGGCATCATCCTCGGTGTCGTCGACGTCGTCCTGTGGCTGATCCTGCTGGCCGTCGCCGCCAACAACGGTGGATTCAGCTGGTACGTGGGCGGCTGACGCAGCGCCCCGCAGACCCGGGGTCCGCGGGCGGGCGCAGGCCGGGCACCGGCCGCCCCCCGCACGACCCGGCAGCCGCGGTCACGGACGGACCGGACGGGTCCGTCAGTGGGCCGCGGCTGTCTTCTTGCGCGCGCGGTACGCCGCCGCCTTGATCTTGTTGCCGCACGAGTCCATCCCGCACCACTGCCGGCGCATCCCGCGTGAGCGGTCGAGGTAGACGCGGGTGCACTCGGGATTGCCGCACTCCTTCAGCAGCGGCACGTCCTCGCCGCTCAGCAGCTCGACGGCGAGCCGGGCCACCGTCGACAGGGCCTCCTCGGGCGTCGCCTGCGTCCACCGGCCCGCCGGGGTGAGCTGGGGGACGGCGGGCGGCCTGCGTGCCGCGTTGTTCAGGACGGTCAGCGCCGTCTTCTCGTACTCCTCGCCGAGCCGGCGGGCCGTGACCAGCCGGTACACGGCCTCGCGCACGGCTTTCGCGTCCTCCACGTCCGCCTCGCGGCACGGGGAGACCGCGTCGACGACGCCGGACTCCACGTACCAGGCGTTCAGCCGGTCCGGCGTCGCGAACATCTCGAACCGCACCGTCCGGCGCGCCCGGAGCGTGGCCGCGAAGTCGAGGGCCGGGTTCCCGCACACGAAGACATGGTCGAGATTCACATCACCATCCTGGCCGGTGAGCGTCGCCGGTGGCAAGGCGAGGGTTCAGAGGCCGAGGTCGGCCGCCAGGCAGGCGAACACCCGCCAGGACCCCTCGGGATCCGAGCCGTACCGGGCCGGGTCGTTCGGGGCGGCGGGCCTCTCCTCGACCAGGTCCTCGGGCCGGATCCGGGCGGGCAGCGCGCCGAACCGGGCGCGGCGGGCCGCCGCAGCATCAGCCGGTGGGCGGGGGATGCCGGGGGTGCGGGAGGTGCTGGTGCGGGTGTCCGTCCCGGTGCCGAGCTGATCCATGAGCGTGGGCTCCCTTCGGGTGCTGCCGAGTGCGTGACCGGCCGTGCGGCGCCGGGTGCCGAGCGGTACGTCACCTGTCGAACAGGTGGTCCGCCCCGGGGCACCCGTCGCGCCCGCCGACTGAGGGAATTCGCCTCTCCCTGGCCAGCCTGCGCACGACCGGCGCCACACCCTGACTGTGACACGCCCTGAGTCACCGGTCAAGACAGTGACTCAGCCCCTATCAACGCCATGCTTACGCGTTAAGTCACCAGCTCGACGGGTGACGCTCAGCAACGTACGGCCGTCTCCGCAGAGGTCGTCCCCCATGCCGAGAACGACGACTCCGGCCCGGCCGCCTTGCGCCGCGGCCGGATACTGGCCGGGTGGCCGGGTGGCCAGGCGGCCAGGTGGCCGGGCTCGAACGGTCCGGGCCGCCCGGGCGGTGAGGGAGGCGCGGTGGAGTGGGGAAGCGGAGCGCTGGGGTTCGCGGCGGGCGTGGTGATCTCGCTGGTCACCGCACCCGTCGGGGTCTCCGGGGCGGTGTTCCTGCTGCCCGTGCAGCTCAGCGTGCTCGCCGTGCCCAGCCCGTCGGTCACGCCGACGAACCTGCTGTACAACGTCGTCGCCGGTCCCGGTGCGCTGCTGCGCTACCGCCGGGACGGGGTGCTCGGCGGTCCGCTCACCCGGCGGCTCGTCGCGGGGACCGTGCCCGGGGTGGTCCTCGGCGCGCTCGTCCGCGTCTTCGCGCTGCCCGGCCCGGTCGTCTTCCGGGCCCTGGTCGCCGTGCTGCTGCTCCCCCTCGGGCTGTGGCTCGTCGTGCGTACGCTGCGCCCGGCCCGCCGGCGCGGGCCCGCGGAGCCGTCCGGCCGGTCGGTGAGCGCGGTGGCCGTGGCGGTCGGCGTGGTCGGCGGCGTGTACGGCATCGGTGGCGGTTCCCTGCTGGGGCCGCTGCTGGTCGGCCGGGGCATGCCCGTGGCCCGGGTCGCCCCGGCCGCGCTCGCCGCGACCTTCGTGACCTCGCTGGTGGGTGCCGGCACGTACGCCGTGCTGTCGCTGACCGGAGGTGAGGACATCGCGCCCGACTGGCTGCTCGGGTGCGCCTGCGGCCTGGGCGGTCTGACCGGCGGCTACCTCGGCGCCCGCCTCCAGCCCCGCCTGCCCGAGCGGTTCCTGAGGCTGTTGCTCGGCACCCTCGCCGCGTCCGTCGGCGCGCTCTATGCGGTGCAGGCGGTGCGCTGACGTGCACGGACGCACAGCGCGGACGCACAGCGCGGGCGAGCGGCCGCGTGGCCGACGGGGACGGCGTGGCCGACGGGGACGGCGGGGGGAGGCGGCGCGACGCCCCCCGCTCCGCCCCCACCGTCGGCAGGACCGGCGGACGGGCCGGTTCAGTCCTCGTCCTCCAGGTTGCCCTCGGTCTCCAGGTACACCTGCCGCAGCGCCTCCAGCACCGCCGGGTCCGGCTTCTCCCACATGCCGCGCGACTCCGCCTCCAGCAGCCGCTCGGCGATGCCGTGCAGCGCCCAGGGGTTGGCCTGCTGGAGGAACTCGCGGTTGGCCGGGTCCAGGACGTACGCCTCGGTGAGCTTGTCGTACATCCAGTCGGCGACCACGCCGGTCGTGGCGTCGTAGCCGAAGAGGTAGTCGACCGTGGCGGCGAGTTCGAAGGCGCCCTTGTAGCCGTGGCGGCGCATCGCCTCGATCCACTTGGGGTTGACGACCCGCGCGCGGAAGACGCGCGAGGTCTCCTCGACGAGGGTGCGGGTGCGGACCGTCTCCGGCCGCGTGGAGTCGCCGATGTACGCCTCGGGCGCCGTGCCGCGCAGCGCGCGGACCGTGGCGACCATGCCGCCGTGGTACTGGAAGTAGTCGTCGGAGTCGGCGATGTCGTGCTCGCGGGTGTCGGTGTTCTTCGCCGCGACCGCGATCCGCTTGTACGCCGTCTCCATCTCCTCCCGGGCCGGGCGGCCGTCCAGTTCACGGCCGTAGGCGTAGCCGCCCCAGACGGTGTACACCTCGGCGAGGTCGGCGTCGGTGCGCCAGTCGCGGGAGTCGATCAGCTGCAGCAGGCCCGCGCCGTAGGTGCCGGGGCGGGAGCCGAAGATGCGGGTGGTGGCGCGGCGTTCGTCGCCGTGGCCCGCGAGGTCGGCCTGGACGTGGGCGCGCACGTGGTTGGCCTCGGCCGGCTCGTCCAGCGACGCGGCCAGCCGCACCGCGTCGTCCAGCAGGCCGACGGTGTGCGGGAACGCGTCGCGGAAGAAGCCGGAGATGCGCAGCGTGACGTCGATGCGCGGGCGGCCCAGCTCCTCGTACGGCACGGCCTCCAGGCCCGTGACGCGGCGGGAGGCGTCGTCCCAGACGGGGCGCACGCCGAGCAGGGCGAGCGCCTCGGCCACGTCGTCGCCGGCGGTGCGCATCGCGCTGGTGCCCCACAGGGACAGGCCGACGGACGTGGGCCACTCGCCGTTGTCGGTGCGGTAGCGCTCCAGGAGGGAGTCGGCGAGGGCCTGGCCGGTCTCCCAGGCGAGGCGGGAGGGGACGGCCTTGGGGTCGACGGAGTAGAAGTTGCGGCCGGTCGGCAGCACGTTGACCAGGCCGCGCAGCGGCGAGCCGGACGGACCCGCCGGGACGAAACCGCCGTTCAGGGCGTGCACGGCGTGGTCGATCTCGCCGGTGGTGGCCGACAGGCGCGGGACGACCTCGTCGGCCGCGAACCGCAGGATGGCCGCGACCTGTTCGGCGCGTCCGGCGTCGACTCCGGCCGCCACGACCGCGGGTACGGCGGCCGGGTCCCAGTCCGCGTCCTCCATGGCCTGGACCAGGGCGCGGGCCTGCTCCTCCGCCTGGTCGGCGGTGGTGCGGGTCGCGGCGGACTCGTCCAGGCCGAGGGCCTCGCGCAGACCGGGCAGGGCGGTGGTGCCGCCCCAGATCTGGCGGGCGCGCAGGATGGCCAGGACGAGGTTGACGCGGTCGGCGCCGGCGGGCGGGTTGCCCAGCACGTGCAGGCCGTCGCGGATCTGGGCGTCCTTGACCTCGCACAGCCAGCCGTCGACGTGCAGCAGGAAGTCGTCGAAGCCGTCGTCGTCCGGGCGGTCCTCCAGGCCGAGGTCGTGGTCGAGGCGGGCGGCCTGGATGAGGGTCCAGATCTGGGCGCGGATCGCGGGCAGCTTGGCCGGGTCCATGGCGGAGATCTGCGCGTACTCGTCGAGGAGTTGCTCCAGGCGCGCGATGTCGCCGTAGGAGTCGGCGCGGGCCATGGGCGGCACGAGGTGGTCGACGAGGGTGGCGTGCACGCGGCGCTTGGCCTGGGTGCCCTCGCCCGGGTCGTTGACCAGGAACGGGTAGATCAGCGGGAGGTCGCCGAGGGCCGCGTCGGGGCCGCAGGCGGCGGACAGGCCGGCGTTCTTGCCGGGCAGCCACTCCAGGTTGCCGTGCTTGCCGAGGTGGATCATCGCGTCGGCGCCGAAGCCGCCGTCCTCGGCGCGGGCCGCGATCCAGCGGTAGGCGGCGAGGTAGTGGTGCGAGGGCGGCAGGTCCGGGTCGTGGTAGATGGCGATGGGGTTCTCGCCGAAGCCGCGCGGCGGCTGGATGAGGACGAGCAGGTTCCCGAACCGCAGTGCGGCCAGGACGATGTCGCCCTCGGGGTTGCGGCTGCGGTCGACGAACATCTCGCCGGGCGCCGGGCCCCAGTGCTCCTCGACCGCCGTGCGCAGCTCCTTCGGCAGCGTGGCGAACCAGCGGCGGTAGTCGGCGGCGGGGATGCGGATCGGGTTGCGGGCGAGCTGCTCCTCGGTGAGCCACTCCTGGTCGTGGCCGCCGGCCTCGATGAGCGCGCGGATCAGCTCGTCGCCGTCGCCGGAGACCAGGCCGGGGATGTCGGCGTCGCCGAAGTCGTAGCCCTCCGCCCTCAGCCGGCGCAGCAACGCGACGGCACTGGCGGGGGTGTCCAGGCCCACCGCGTTGCCGATGCGGGAGTGCTTGGTCGGGTAGGCGGACAGCACCAGCGCCAGGCGCTTGTCCGCGGCCGGGATGTGCCGCAGCCGGGCGTGGCGTACGGCGATGCCGGCGACGCGGGCCGCGCGCTCCGGGTCGGGCACGTAGGCGGGCAGGCCGTCGGCGTCGATCTCCTTGAAGGAGAACGGGACGGTGATGAGGCGGCCGTCGAACTCGGGGACGGCGATCTGGGTGGCCGCGTCGAGCGGGGAGACGCCCTCGTCGTTCTCCTCCCAGGCGGCGCGCGAGCCGGTGAGGCACAGGGCCTGGAGGATCGGCACGTCCAGGGCGGCGAGCGCGCCCGCGTCCCAGGACTCGTCGTCCCCGCCCGCGGAGGCGGCGGCCGGCTTGGTGCCGCCGGCGGCGAGGACGGTGGTGACGATGGCGTCGGCGGAGCGCAGCGCGTCGACCAGTTCGGGCTCGGGGGCCCGCAGGGACGCCACGTACAGCGGCAGGGCCCGGCCGCCCGCGTCCTCGATCGCCTCGCACAGGGCGCCGACGAACGCGGTGTTGCCGCTCATGTGGTGGGCGCGGTAGTAGAGCACGGCGACCGTGGGGCCGTCGGCCGTGCGGGCCTCGCGCTCCAGCGGGCCCCAGGTCGGCGCCGCCGCCGGGGCCTCGAAGCCGTGGCCGGTCAGCAGGACCGTGTCGGACAGGAAGCGGGCGAGCTGCTCGAGGTTGGCCGGGCCGCCGTGCGCGAGGTAGGCGTGCGCCTCGGCGGCGATGCCGACGGGGACCGTGGAGGCGGCCATCAGCTGGGCGTCCGGGGCCTGTTCACCGGTGAGGACGACCACCGGGCGGCCGTCGGCGAGGAGCAGGTCGAGGCCGTCCTGCCAGGCGCGGACGCCGCCGAGGAGGCGGACGACGACCAGGTCGACACCGTCGAGGAGGCCGGGCAGGTCCTCCAGGGGCAGCCGGGCGGGGTTCGCGAAGCGGTAGGGCACCGGGCCGTTCGCCGCTCGGGCGCTGAGCAGGTCGGTGTCGGACGTCGACAGCAGGAGGATCATGCGGCGTCGGCCTTCCTCGGGGTGTCCGCGCCCCGGGTGGTGGTGTGGGGTCCCGGCTCCTGCGGAGGAGGGAGCCGGGGGAAGGGAGTTCCTGACTTGCCCGGGTTGTGGCCGGGTTCACAGTGGCGGGACCGCGCCGGATTCACACCGGGCTTCCTCCCCTGGTCGCCGTGGTGGCGGTGGTGACGGACCTGATGATCCGCCGACGAGCATAGTAAGGGGCGAGGGAAAAGGGCAGAGCGTACAGCCGGTGTGATGGTCGGTATGCTCGCCGCCATGTCCACGGCTGCCCCTCGTCCATCGCCCCAGGCCACAGCGGCCTCACGGGCCCGCGGTGACGCATGCCCGGGGACGCTGCGGCTGCACGCGGCGGACGACGGGGCGCTGGCCCGGGTCCGGATCCCCGGCGGTGTGCTCACCGTCGCGCAGGCCGGGACCCTGGCGGAGGCGGCCGGACGGCTGGGCGACGGGGAGTTGCATCTCACCTCGCGCGGCAACGTGCAGCTGCGGGGCCTGCGGGAGTCGTGCGGCGCGGAGCTGGCCGGGCTGCTGGACGCGGCCGGGCTGCTGCCGTCCCCCGCGCACGAGCGGGTGCGCAACGTCGTCGCCTCACCGCTGTCCGGCCTGGACGGGCGGGGCCTGCGGGACGTGCGGTCCTGGCTGACGGAGCTGGACGCGGCGCTGTGCGCGAGCGCGTCCGCGACCGCCCTGTCGGGCCGTTTCCTGTTTGCGCTGGACGACGGGCGCGGGGACGTGGCCGGGCTCGGGGCCGACGTGACCGTGCGGGCGGTGCCCGGCGACGGGGCGCTGCTCGCGCCGGGCTCGGGCGACGACGTGCTGTACGTGTCCGGGGACGACGCGGCGCGGGCCGCGCTGCTCGCGGCGGAGACCTTCGTCGACCTCGTGCGCGAGAGCGGGGCCCGGGTGTGGCGCGTGGACGAACTGCCCGGTGGACCGGGTGTGTTGGCGCGTGCGGTTCGCGACCGGCTGGCCGGGGCGGGCATCGCCTTCCGGGACGGCGTCCGGGAGGTCATCGAGACTGAGGGACCGTCGTCGCCCGGGGTAGCCGAAACGGCGGGGCCGCCGTCGCCGGGGGTCACCAAGACCGCGGGGCCGTCGTCGCCGGGGGTAGCCGAAACCGCGGGGCCGCCGTCGCCGGGGGTCACCAAGACCGCGGGGCCGCCGTCGCCGGGGGTCGTCGGGTCCGCCGTGTCCGTGCATGTCCCCCTCGGCCGTCTCACGGCCGCGCAGTGGCGGGAGTTGACGGAGGTCGCCGAGGGGGAGCTGCGGCTGACGCCCTGGCGCGGTGTCGTCGTGCCCGTCCCCGCACCGGGCGACGCGGCCGCCGCGCTGCCCCGCCTGTCCGCCACCGGCCTGGTCACCGAGCCCGGCTCGCCCTGGCTGCGCGTGGGGGCGTGCATCGGCCGGCCCGGGTGCGCCAAGTCCCGGGCGGACGTACGGGCCGACGCGGCGCGCACCCTGGCCGCCGCCGGCCGCTCCGCCCTCCCTCTGTACTGGTCGGGCTGCGAACGCCGGTGCGGGCACCCCACGGGCCGCCGGATCGACGTGGTGGCCGCGCCCGGCGGCGGCTACGAGCTGTCCGCCGTCGCCCCCGGCCGCCCGGCGCGCACCGCCTCCCTGGACGACCCGTCCGACCTCGCCACCGCCCTGGCGGCGATCACCCCATGAGCCGTAGGCCGACGACCGAGAGCAGCGAGAACACCACCGTGACCACGTACGACTACGAGAAGGACGGGGCGGCCATCTACCGCCGGTCCTTCGCCACCATCCGCGCGGAGTCGGACCTCGCGGGACTGCCCGCCGACGTCGGCCAGGTCGCGGTCCGGATGATCCACGCCTGCGGCATGGTCGACCTGGTGCGGGACCTGGCCTACTCGCCGGCGGTGGTGGCCCGGGCCCGGGAGGCGCTGCGCGCCGGGGCGCCGATCCTCTGCGACGTGCAGATGGTGGCCAGCGGTGTGACCCGCAAGCGGCTGCCCGCCGACAACGAGGTGCTGTGCACCCTGTCCGACCCGTCGGTCCCCGAACTGGCCGCGAAGCTCGGCACGACGCGCAGCGCCGCCGCGATGGAGCTGTGGCGGGACCGACTGGAGGGCTCGGTCGTCGCCGTGGGCAACGCGCCCACCGCGCTGTTCCGGCTGCTGGAGATGATCGACGCGGGGGCGCCCCGGCCCGCCGCGGTCATCGGTGTCCCGGTCGGGTTCATCGGGGCCGCCGAGTCCAAGGACGCCCTGGCCGCACACCCGTCCGGCCTGGAGCACCTGGTCGTCCGGGGCCGTCGCGGAGGCAGCGCCATCGCCGCCGCCGCGCTCAACGCGATCGCGAGTGAGGAAGAGTGAGCGGGAAGCTGTACGGGGTGGGGCTCGGCCCCGGTGACCCGTCCCTGATGACCGTACGGGCCGTCGAGGTCATCGCCGAGGCGGACGTGATCGCGTATCACAGCGCCCGGCACGGGCGGTCCATCGCCCGCTCGATCGCGGCGCGGCACATCCGTGCCGACCACATCGAGGAGAAGCTGGTCTACCCGGTCACCACCGAGACGACCGACCACCCGGGCGGCTACCAGGGCGCCATGGACGACTTCTACGCGGAGGCGTCCGAGCGGCTCGCGGCGCATCTCGACGCCGGGCGCACGGTCGCGGTCCTCGCCGAGGGCGACCCGCTGTTCTACGGCTCCTACATGCACATGCACAAGCGGCTCGTGGACCGTTACGACACCGAGGTGATCCCCGGTGTCACCTCGGTGTCCGCCGCCGCGGCCCGGCTGGGCACGCCGCTGGCCGAGGGCGAGGAGGTGCTGACGATCCTGCCGGGCACGCTGCCCGAGGAGGAGCTGACGGCCCGGCTCGCCGCGACGGACGTGGCGGTGGTGATGAAGCTCGGCCGCACCTTCCCCAAGGTCCGGCGGGCGCTGGAGAGTTCGGGGCGGCTGGAGCAGACGCGCTACGTCGAGCGGGCCACGATGGCCGGGGAGCGGCTGGCCGAACTGGCGGACGTGGACCCGGAGTCGGTGCCGTACTTCGCGGTCGCGGTGCTGCCGAGCCAGGTCGACGCCGAGCCCGTCGTGCGGGAGCGGGGCGAGGTCGTGGTGGTGGGCACCGGGCCCGCCGGGCCGCTGTGGCTGACACCGGAGTCGCGGGGCGCGCTCGCCGCCGCCGACGAACTCGTCGGCTACACCACCTACCTCGACCGGGTGCCGGTGCGGGCCGGGCAGCGGCGGCACGGCTCCGACAACCGGGTCGAGTCCGAGCGCGCCGAGTTCGCGTTGCAGCTCGCGCAGCGGGGGCGGCGGGTGGCCGTGGTCTCCGGCGGCGACCCGGGGGTCTTCGCGATGGCGACGGCGGTGCTTGAGGTCGCGTCGCAGAAGGAGTACGCGGACGTGCCGGTGCGGGTGCTGCCCGGGGTGACCGCGGCGAACGCCGCCGCGGCCCGGGCCGGGGCGCCGCTCGGCCACGACTACGCCACGATCTCCCTGTCCGACCGGCTCAAGCCCTGGGAGGTCATCGCCGAGCGGCTGCGCGCGGCGGCCTCGGCGGACCTGGTGCTGGCCCTGTACAACCCGGGCTCGCGCAGCCGCACCTGGCAGGTGGGCAAGGCGCGCGACCTGCTGCTGGAGTACCGGGACGCGCAGACGCCGGTCGTCGTGGCCCGGGACGTCGGCGGCCCCGGCGAGCAGGTACGCGTCGTCCGGCTCGGCGAACTCGTCCCGGAGGAGGTCGACATGCGCACGATCCTGCTGGTCGGCTCCACGCAGACCCGGGTGGTGCGCCGGGGCGGCGGCGAGGAGATCGCCTGGACGCCGCGCCGCTACCCGGAGGACTGACCGGACCGTGCCCGACGGCGCGGGCCCGCCCCCGCGCCGTCCCGGCCGTGCCATCGGCCGGGCAGCGGTCCCATGCGCCCGGCCGGCCCCTCCGTCAGCCACCGCAGGGAGGGACCGGTCCGGCCCGCACGGTGAGCCCAGGGAATCGACGCCCGGGCCGGAGACGCACCCCCGAACCCGGCTCGGCGATGTGAGCGTCGGCGGGACCACCGCGGCGGGCGTGCTGGTCGCCGCGCTGTGCGGGGTCGACGCGCAGCGCGTCCCGGATCGCCGCGCACTTGCGCATCCACGCCAGGTCGTCGACGGCCTGCCCGCCGCGCCCAGTGGCCTGGGCCGCCGTGTACGTGGCCTTGATCGTCACCCGGGCACCGCCCCGAGCCCTGCCTCACCACGGGCCGACCCGGTGCGCCGCGCCCCGCAGGCGCCGCACCATCAGCGCCCGGACGGAGACTCGGCCGCGAGCCCACGCGGGCAAGCACCCGCCGAGCACCCCACCAACCAGCACCCGCCGGGGACACTCCCCCTCCCTCAACCCGGCGCCCCGGCAAGCGCCACACCATCAGTGCCCGGGCGGGGACGCGGTCGCGTGGTCGAGCCGGACTCGGCAGGCTCGGCAGGCCCGGCAGGCGTCGGGGCGGCTAGTCGGTCGGGCCGTGCTGTGCGGCCAGGCGGGTGATCCAGGCCGCTGCCTCGGGGGCGTCCGTGGCCACCGGGACGTCCTCGGGGGCCGGGGGTCTGCGCACCACCACCACGGGGACGCCCGCCTCCCGCGCCGCGGTCAGTTTCGGGGCCGTGGCCGTGCCCCCGCTGTCCTTCGTCACCAGCACGTCGATGCGGTGCCGGCGCAGCAGCTCGCGTTCGCCGTCCAGGGTGAACGGCCCCCGGTCGAGCAGCACCTCCATGCGGGGCGGATGTGGCGGGGTGGGCGGGTCGACGGACCGCACGAGGAACCACGGGCCGTCGAGGCCGGCGAAGGCGGCCAGGCCCATGCGGCCGGTGGTGAGGAACACCCGCCGGCCCAGCGCGGGCAGCAGCGCCGCGGCCTCCTGGAGGGAGCCGGCCTCGTGCCAGTCGTCGCCCGGCACGGGGACCCAGCCGGGACGCCGGAGCGCGAGCAGGGGAACATGGGCGGTGGCGGCGGCCCGCGCCGCGTTGTAACTGATCGTCCCGGCGAAAGGATGCGTGGCGTCGATGAGCGCGTCCACCTCATGCTCGCGCAGCCAGGCTGCGAGCCCCTCCGTACCGCCGAAGCCGCCCACCCGCACCTCGCCGGGCGGCAGCCGGGGCGTGGCGACCCGCCCGGCCAGGGAGTTCGTCACCCGCGTGCCGGGCGGCGCCCCGGCCGCCAGGAGCTCGGCGAGGCGGCGGGCCTCCGTGGTGCCGCCGAGGATGAGTACGTGCACGACAGTCCGGTCCCTTCCGAAGAGCCAGCCATGACCAGCGAGGCCGAGGGCGGTCGCAGCGCCCAACTCAAGCACACCGGTCTGCGGCCCGGCTGGACGACCGGTGCCTGCGCGACCGCCGCGACGACGGCCGCCTACACCGCCCTGCTCACCGGTGAGTTTCCCGACCCGGTGACGATCACCCTGCCGAAGGGGCAGACCCCGGCGTTCGCGCTCGCCGCGGAGGAGCTGACCGGCGCGTCGGCGATGGCGGGGATCGTGAAGGACGCCGGTGACGACCCGGACGTCACGCACGGCGCGCTGGTGCGGTCGACCGTGCGGTTGCTGCCCGAGGGGTCCGGGGTGGTCTTCCGGGCGGGCCCCGGGGTGGGCACGGTCACCCGTCCGGGCCTGCCGCTGGACGTCGGTGAACCGGCCGTGAACCCGGTGCCGCGCCGGATGATGCGCGACCACGTCGCGGAGGTCGCCGGGCGGCACGGCGGCACCGGGGACGTGGAGATCACGCTCTCCGTCGACCACGGCGAGGAGATCGCCCGCTCCACCTGGAACCCCCGGCTGGGCATCCTGGGCGGGCTGTCCATCCTCGGCACGACCGGGATCGTCGTGCCCTACTCCTGCTCGGCGTGGATCGACTCGATCCGGCGCGGGGTGGACGTGGCCCGGGCGGCGGGCCGCACCCATGTGGCGGGCTGCACGGGCTCGACCTCGGAGAAGACGGTCGTCGCCGAGTACGGGCTGCCCCTGGACGCGCTGCTGGACATGGGCGACTTCGCGGGCGCCGTGCTGAAGTACGTCCGCCGCCACCCGGTGGACCACCTCACCATCTGCGGCGGCTTCGCCAAGCTGTCCAAGCTGGCGGCGGGCCACCTGGACCTGCACTCGGCCCGCTCCCAGGTCGACAAGGGCTTCCTGGCGTCGCTGGCCCGCGAGGGCGGGGCGGACGAGGCGCTGGCCGCACAGGTCGCCGACGCCAACACCGGCCTCGCCGCACTCCAGTTGTGCCTCGCGGCCGGGGTCCCGCTGGGCGACCTGGTCGCGACGACGGCCCGCGACGAGGCACTGGCCGTCCTGCGCGGCGCACCGGTGGCGGTGGACGTCATCTGCATCGACCGGGCCGGCACGGTGGTGGGACGCAGCGAGGTGGCGGGCCCGGGTCCCGGCCGGCCCTGAGCTCCGGCCGGAACCGGGGGGGCGGGGGCCTCAGCAGGAGTGGCGGTCGCGTTCCGGGGAGTACAGGTGACTGTCGCGGAAGTGCTCCGCGCCCAGCGTGCGGCCGACCATGATGACCGCCGTGCGCAGCACCCCGGCCTCCTTCACCTGCCCGGCGATCTCGTCGAGCGTGCCGCGCAGGACCAGCTCCTCGGGGCGGGAGGCGTAGGCGACGACAGCGGCGGGGCAGTCGGCGCCGTAGTGCGGGAGCAGCTCCGCCACGACGCGGTCCACGTACCGGGCGGCCAGGTGCAGCACGATGAGCGCGCCGCTGCGGCCGAGGGTGGCGAGGTCCTCGCCCTCGGGCATGGCGGTGGCCTGCTGGGCGATCCGGGTGAGGATGACGGTCTGGCCGACGGTCGGCACCGTCAGCTCCCGCTTCAGCGCGGCCGCCGCGGCGGCGAAGGCGGGCACGCCGGGCACCACCTCGTAGGGCACCCCGGCCGCGTCCAGCCGCCGCATCTGCTCGGCGACCGCGCTGAACACCGACGGGTCCCCGGAGTGCAGCCGGGCCACGTCGTGGCCCTCCTCGTGGGCGCGCACCAGTTCGGCGGTGATCTGGTCCAGGTCGAGCCGCGCGGTGTCCACCAGGCGCGCGCCGGGCGGGCATTCGGCCAGCAGTTCGCGCGGCACCAGGCTGCCCGCGTACAGGCAGACCCGGCAGGCGGCCAGCGTCCGGGCGCCGCGCACCGTGATGAGGTCGGCGGCGCCGGGGCCGGCACCGATGAAGTACACGGTCATCTGTCTGCTCCTGGGAGGGTCGGAGGGTTCCTACGCGTCCTTGCGCACGGCCCACTGGGTCACCGGCATCGCCTGCCGCCACCCGGTGAAGCCGCCCACGGGCACCGCGTGGGACACGGCGAGCCGCACCAGCTCGCCGCCGTGGCGCCGGCGGGCGTCGGCGAGCAACGCCTCCGACTCCAGCGTCACGGTGTTGGCGACGAGCCGCCCGCCGGCGGGCAGGGCCGCCCAGCAGGAGTCGAGGAGTCCGGGCGCGGTGAGCCCGCCGCCGATGAACACCGCGTCCGGCGGCGGCAGTTCGGCCAGGGCCTCCGGGGCGGCGCCGGTGACGACGCGCAGGGCGGGCACGCCGAGGCGCTCGGCGTTGCGCCCGATGCGCGCGGCCCGCACCGGGTCCCGTTCGACGCTGACCGCCCGGCAGGAGGGGTGGGTGCGCATCCACTCGACGGCGATGGAGCCGGACCCGCCGCCGACGTCCCAGAGCAGTTCCCCGGGGGCCGGGGCGAGGACGCCCAGGGTGACGGCCCGCACGTGCCGCTTGGTGAGCTGCCCGTCGTGCTCGTACGCCTCGTCCGGCAGGCCCGGTGCGGCGCCCAGGCGCGGGGCGTGCGGAGCGCGGCGGCACTCCACGGCGACGACGTTGAGGGGGTCGCCGGGCGCGAGGGAGAAGCCGTCGGCGGTGACGGCGTCGCCCACCCGCTCCCCCGGTCCGCCGAGTTGCTCCAGGACCCGCAGGCGGCTGGGCCCGTAGCCGCGGTCCCGCAGGAGGGCGGCGACCTCGGCGGGGGTGTGGGCGCCGGCGCTCAGGACGAGGATTCGCCGCCCCTGGTGCAGGGCGGCGGCGAGCCGGGCGGCCGGGCGGCCCACCAGGGTGACGACCTCGGTGTCCTCGACGGGCCAGCCGAGCCGGGCGCAGGCGTGGGACACCGAGGAGGGGTGCGGCAGCACGCGGACGGGCCCGTGCACCTCGGTGAGGGTGCGTCCGATGCCGTGGAACATGGGGTCCCCGCTGGCCAGTACGGCGATCCTGCGGCCGGCGTGCGCGGCGAGCAGGCCGGGGACGGCCGGGCGCAGGGGCGAGGGCCAGGCGACGCGTTCACCGGCGCACTCGGACGGCAGCAGGTCGAGCTGGCGCGGGCCGCCGAGGAGGACCTCGGCGTCGCGCAGCACGGCTCGGGAGCCGTCCGGGAGTCCCGCCCAGCCGTCGGCGCCGATCCCGACGACGGTCACGGCGGCCGGCGCGGCGGGGTCGGCGGGGCGTTCGCGGGTCACGGCTCGGTACCTCGGGGCTCGGGGACGACTCCGAGGCACTTTACGGGGCGGTGGCCTGCGCTCCCGCGCTCGGGTGCGCCCTGGACGGACCGCCGCGCGGCCCCCCGCCGCGCGGCCGCGGCCCCGGGCGGCCCCCGGCGGTCTCAGGCGTCGTACGGCCCGTCCGCATCCCGGACGCCGGGCCCGGGGCGGGCGGGGGCGAGGCGGCGGTAGGCGGCCCGGGCGTGCACGAGCCGGGCCAGGCCGGTGCCGACGAGGGCGGCGGTGCACAGGCAGACCAGCCAGGAGGTGTCCCGGTGCCCGGTCCAGGTGAGGACACCGGCGGGCGGGATGGCGAACCCGTTGAGGAACAGCCAGCACAGGACGGCCGTCCCCGGGGGCGGCCGTGAACCGGGCGCACAGACCCAGCACCGCGGCGAGCAGGGACAGCGCGGCCAGCGCGAGGTCCGCACGGCCCGGCCCGGCCACCGTGTTCAGCAGCGCCACCAGCAGCAGGGCCCCGACGCCCGCCCCGACCCAGACCAGCGGGGTGGCCACGGGCTCCGGCACGGGTCTGGCTCCGGCTCCCAGCGGCTTCCACTCGATCATGCCGGTACTCCCTTCCGGTGCTCCTGCACGGGAATTGTCCCTCCGCCCGTCCGCCGGGCGTGGGCGGTCGGTTCGCGGGTGCTCGCCAGAGTGCCAGGACGGCGGGTCGCCGGAAACGGCCGAACCAGCCGAACCGGGCGACCCGGATGGCCCGGTCGAACCGGATGGCCCGGCCGTCCCGGAGCCCGGCGGCGGCACGGCGTCCCGGGCCCCCGGTTTGTTCGCTCCGTTCGCTCCGTCACGACTCGGGGACCGCCCCGCTCCACAGCTCCCTGGCCGGCCAGTCGAGCAGCCGGGCGCCGAGGACGGCCGTCTGAAGGGCGTAGCGGTGGTCGGGGTCGGTGGCGTCGTTGCCGGTCAGGCTGTGGATGCGCTCCAGCCGGTAGGTCAGCGCGCGCACGCTCAGCGACAGCTGCCGGGCGGCCGCCGCGGCCACGCACCCGGAGTCGAAGTACGCGCTGAGGGTGTCGAGCAGCGGCCGCGCCCCGCCGCGGGCCCGCTCCAGCGGCCCGAGCGTGTGCTGGACGAGGTCCATCAGGGCCTGCCGGTCCCGGGCGAGGACGGGGAAGACCAGCAGGTCGGCGGCGCGCAGTAGCGGGTCGTCGAATCCCATGCGCTGCGCGACGTCGAGGGCGTTGAGGGCTTCCTCGTAGCTGTGCCCGATGCCGACCGCGCCCTTGCGCGGCCGCCCCAGGGCGACCTGACCGGCCCCGGTGACGGCGTGCACGAGCCGGGCGAAGTGCGTGAGGACGTCCTCCTGGTCGCCGGGGGCGATGCACACCATGCGCCCGTCCTTGGTGGTGAACAGGATGCGGCGGTTCTCGAACCGGGCGAACAGCTCGCCCGCAATCTGCCGGGCGACAGGGTCGGTCTCGTCGCAGGGCTCCGGTGCCTCGGCCACGGCGACCGCGTGGGCGCGGGACAGGCGCAGCCCGAACCGCTCGGAGCGCGCGGCCAGTTGGCCCGGGTCGCCCCGCCCGTGCAGCAGGTCGTCGATGAACTCCCGCCGGGCGGCCTCCTCCTTGCGCACGACGATGCGCTGCGCGCGTTCGTAGCCGTCGGCGAAGGCGTCCACCGCCTGCTCGACGACGGCGAGGACGCTGTCCGGGTCGGCGGCCGGGGGACGGCAGGCCCGGCCGACGGCGAGATGGGCGCGCACCAGCGCCCGCCAGCCGTGCCCGGCCTCGGCCGCCCGGGCACCGAGGGCCCGGCGCGACTCGATCTCGTCGCGGGTCAGACGCCGGCCGGTGGCACAGGCGTCCCGCAGGATCTCCTCGAACCCGTCGAGGAAGACCTCGGCGGTCCCGGCGAGTTCCTGCCGCCCGGTGTCAGCGGTGCGCATGGACGACCTCCTGACCGGGCCCGGGCCGACGCCGGGCGGTGGCGTCCCCCTCGGGGGATCCGGGGGGCCCGGGGGGCGGATCAAACCCCGGGGCGGAGGCCGGGCCCGCGGTCCGGGCCGGTCCGGTCGTCGTGTCCGGGAGTGCCGTCCCGGGGGCCGGGGCGGGGCGGTGGGTCAGGCGCAGGGCGAGGGGTTCGGTCCAGCGGGCCGCGAGCGGGCCGAGGATCACCAGGATCAGGACGTAGGCGGTGGCCAGGGGGCCGACGCGGGGCTCGACGCCGACGGCGAGCCCGGCGATGACGATGGAGAACTCGCCGCGCGCGACGAGGGTGCCGCCCGCCCGCCAGCGGCCCCGCGCCGAGACGCCCGCCCGGCGGGCGGCCCAGTAGCCGGTGGCGATCTTCGTCAGGGTGGTGACGACGGCCAGCGCGAGGGCCGGCGCCAGCACGGGCGGGATGGCGCCGGGGTCGGTGTGCAGGCCGAAGAAGACGAAGAACACCGCGGCGAACAGGTCCCGCAGCGGGGTGAGGAGGCTGCTGGCGCCCTCGGCGACCTCACCGGACAGCGCGATGCCGACGAGGAACGCGCCGACGGCGGCGGAGACCTGCAACTGCTGGGCGAGGCCCGCCACGAGGAGGGTCAGTCCCAGCACGACCAGCAGGAGCATCTCGGCGTTGTCGGAGGAGACCGCGCGGCTGACCAGGCGGCCGTGACGCAGCGCCACGTAGAGGACGGCGCCCACGGTGCCGAGCGCGATGAGCAGGGTGACGGCGCCGCCCGCCAGGCTCACCCCGGCCAGCAGGGCGGTGAGGATCGGCAGGTAGACCGCCATGGCCAGGTCCTCCAGGACCAGCACGCCGAGGACGACGGGTGTCTCGCGGTTGCCGAGCCGGCGCAGGTCGCCGAGCACCTTGGCGATGACGCCGGAGGAGGAGATCCAGGTGACCCCGGCCAGGGCGACGGCGGCCACCGGTCCCCAGCCCAGCAGGAACGCCATGGCGGCGCCCGGGGCGGCGTTGAGGACGAAGTCGACGGCTCCGGAGGGGTATTGCGTCTTCAGGGTCGTGACGAGCTCGGAGGCGCTGTACTCCAGGCCGAGCAGGAGCAGCAGGAGGATGACGCCGATCTCGGCGCCGGTGGCGACGAACTCCTCGCTGGCCTGCAACGGCAGGATGCCGCCCTGGCCGAAGGCGAGTCCGGCCAGCAGGTACAGGGGTATGGGCGAGAGGCCCACGCGTCCGGCGAGGCGCCCGAGCAGGCCCAGGGCGAGGATGATGGCCCCGAGTTCGATGAGCAGGGCGGTGGTGTCGTGCACGGGCGTCTGACCTCCGTGATCGGGTCTGCGGCGTCTGTGCCGGGGCGGGTGGCGACGGCCGGGCGCGGGGCCGGGCGGCGCGCACCCCACCGCGGTGCGGCTGCGGCGGCGGCCGCGGGGCCGGTGGCGTGACCGGGGCTGCGGCCGGTGGGCGTGGGTGAGCGTCGGGCGGGCGGTGGGGTGTGCCGGGCGACGGTGGCGACGGGGCCGGGGGCGGCGTCCGGGACGCGGAGCCGGGACCGGCCGGGCACGGACCGGCCGGGCAGGTCCGGGGCGTCGCGGGGGCGTTCGGGCCGTGCCGTTCAGCGGGGCGGGCGGATCGCCGCGGCCGTCGCCGCCGGGGTGCGCGCCTCGGCCGAGGAAGAGCGGGTCACACGGCCCGGTCGGTATCGGGAACGCCGTCACGGGCGGCGTTGTGGACGCGTACGCGCATCACACGACCCATGTCACGCTCCCTCATCAGCCGGCCCGGGACCGGGCGACCACCTTGCGACGATGCGAACGAGCGGCCGGGCGACGGGGCGCGGCGGCGCTCAGCGGAGCACGAGGCTCGTGACGGAATCCTAGCGCACGTCAACGGACGGTGATCGTTCACGTGTTCTGCCAGAGGGCGGGTCCGGGGCCGGACGGGAGGCGCCGCCCCGCCCGGCGTGCGGGCGGGGAACGGCGCCTCGGTCCACTCCCGACGGGGTCGCGGGTCAGCCGGTGACGGCGTGGGCGCCGCCGTTGACCCTGCGGGTGACGCCCTGGAGCAGTTCGGCCAGGTCGACCCCGGTGGTGGAGCCGAGCAGTTCGATGCCCTGCGCCACGTTGTCGGCGACCGTGCGCGTCAACTGGCTCGCCCCGTCCGTGGAGATGACGGTCATCTTGTCCACGGCAGCGAGCGGTTCGGACGCCTTGGCCACCACCTGCGGCAGCACCTCCACCAGCATCTGCAGGACGGCCGCGTCGCCGTACTGCGCGAAGGCGTCGGCCTTCTTGCGCATCGCCTCGGCCTCCGCCGCGCCCCGGGCGCCGGTCGCCGCGGCCTCTGCCTCGCCCTCCAGCCGGACGGCCTCCGCGATCGCCGCGCGCCGGGACCGCTCGGCCTCGCCCTGCTTGAGGCCCTCCACGGCCTGGGCCTCGGCCAGCGCGCTGCGGCGCTGCTTCTCGCCCTCGCCGGTGAGCCGGGCCCGCTCGGCCTCCGCCTGGGCCGCGGCGATCTGGGCCAGCCGCTCGGCCTCGGCCTGCTTGACCCGGGCCACGCGCCGGGCCTCGGCCTCCTGCTCGGCCGCGTAGCGCTGGGCGTCGGCGGGCTTGCGGACCTGGGTGTCGAGCTGGCGGTCGGTCAGCGCGGCCTGCCGTTCGGCGACCTTCTCCTGCTCGGTGAGGATCTCCTGCTGCCGGGCCGCCTCGGCGAGGGGCCCGGCCGCGGCGGCACGGGCCGTGGCCTCGTCGGTCTCCGCCTTGATCTCCGCCTGCTTCAGGGAGAACGTCCGCTGGGCGACGGCGATCTCCTCCTCGGCCTTCAGCCGGGCCTGCTCGGCGGCCCGCCGGGCGACCGCCTCGGCGATGTCGGCCTCCTGCTTGGCCCGGGCGGCCTCGGGCCGGCCGAGGTCCTCCAGGTAGGAGCCCTCGGTGGTGATGTCCTGGATCTGGAAGGCGTCCAGGACGAGGCCCTGCCCCGACAGGCTGGCCTCGGCCTCCTCGGCGACCTGCCCGGCGAAGGCGGCCCGGTCGCGGATGATGTCCTCGACCGCCATCCGGCCCACGATCGCGCGCAGGGCGCCGGACAGCACCTCCTGGGTGAAGCCGACGATGCCGTCCTGCTGCATGAGGAACCGCTGGGCGGCGGCCCGGATGGAGTCCTCGCTGCCGCCGACCTTGACGATGGCGACGCCCTCCAGGTTGGCCTTCACCCCGCGCAGGGTGACCGCGCCGCGCACGGCGACGGGGATGTGCCGGGAGGACAGGTCGAGGGTGAACTTCTGCTGCACGAACGGCACGACGAAGACTCCGCCGCCGACCACGACCTTCTGGCCGCTGTTGTCGGTGAAGATCCGCCCGGTCTCCGGGTCGGTGGCCTTCTTGCCGCGCCGCCCGGTGACGATGAACGCCTCGCTGGGCCCGGCGACCTTGTACCGGCTGACGACGACCAGGGCGACGAGGACGAGGAGGACGACGACCCCCGCGACGGCTATGACGACAGAACTCATTCCGGGTCCCTTCGGCCCGCCCGTGTGGACGGTGATGACGATGAGCGGTGGGGATGGCGGTGCCGCGGCTCACGGCGGCAGGTGGTGCGGGGCGACGGACGGGACGCCCCGGCCGAGGTCGGCGAGTCCCGGTCCGCGGACGGGCCGGCCGATGATGTCCGGCGCCCGACGAGCGGGCCCGTCTCCGTCTACCGTTCGACGGCGCGCACGGTCACCGCGGTCGACGACAGCGCCTGCTCGACCCACACCTCGGCGCCGCGGGCGATCGGCACCGCGCTGCGGGCCGCGAGCTTGACGGGCTGCCCGGACAGCCGGACCAGCACCTCGCCGTAGCCGGCGGCCGGGATCGCGGTCACGACGGAGCCGCAGACGCCGACCAGGTCGTCGTCACGCGGTGCCGCGCCGGACCGGTCGTCCATCAGCACCCGCCCGAGGCGGTAGGCGAGCCAGCCGGTGACGGCACCGGCCGGTACCCCGACTCCGACCGCACCGGCCACGCCCCACCCGGTCGTCTCCAGCGCGATCGCCCCGGAGAAGCCGAGCATCGAGACGAAGGCGGCGACGACCGGCAGCGACAGCAGCCCGTCGAGTGCGTCGACGGCGTCGACGGCGCTGAGGAAGCCCTCGAGCACTCCGTCGAGGACCAGGGACAGCACGAGGAGGACGACCCCCGTGATACCGAGACCCAGAAACCAGGCCATGCGTTCTCACCGCCTCCCCGTGCGGTCCCTGCCCGCTCCCCCGTGGTGAACGCATGCTCACACGCCGGCGCGGCGGCGGACATTGCCCGATCCCGGCAACGTTCCCCCCGCCTTCCCTGCCGCCGGCGCCACCCGCCGGGGGTGCCGGTCAGGCGGTGCCGTCGGAGGACGATCCTTCGGTGAGGGCGTCGAGTTCGGTCTCGTAGAGGCGGGCCGGGTCGAAGCCCATGCCCGTGAAGTGGCCTGCCAGTTCGAGGGAGAGGACGCCGTGCAGACGGGTCCAGAAGGTCAGGGCGCGGTGGAGGACGGCGGGTGGGGCGGGGTGGTCGGCGGCCCAGTCGCGGTGGCCGGCGAGGTGGGCGTCGAAGGGGGTGCCCGGGCCGTCCCCCGGCAGCTTCGCGCAGGCGTCGAGCAGCGCCGCCATGACCTCGGAGGCGATCGCTGTGATGTCGTCGGGCGCGTGGTAGCCGGGGATCGGCGTGCCGTAGACGAGGAAGTAGCGCTGGGGGTCGGTCAGGGCCCACTCGCGCAGGGCGTGGGCGAGGACGGCCACGTCGGCGCCCCCGTCGGCGGCGGCTCCGCCGATCGTGTCGGCGAGGCTGCGGTAGGCGTCCCGGACGAGCTCGGTGATCAGTTCGTCCCGGCCGCCGAAGTAGCGGTAGAGGGCCGGGCCGCTCATGCCCATCTGCTTGGCGATCGCGTTCAGGGAGAGCGCGGACGCCCCCGCCGTGGCGATCTGCTCCCACGCGCGCTGCTTGATCTCCGCCCGGACCTGGGCGCGGTACCGCTCGCGGGGCGTCGTGCCCTTCTCTGCCTCCGTCATGGTTAGAGGCTATCACTCTCGTTATTGACACTCACTCCACGCCTGAGTTACAACCTCTAACGAACACAACAAGCAATAGCCCACCTCAGATCCGAGGCGCCGCACGGAGGCCGTCATGAACCCCACCGAGGAACTCGTCGAGATCGTCCTGCCGGGCAAGGTCGAACCCGAGGGACTGGCCATGAGGCGCGGTCCCGTGCCCGTCCCCGGCCCCGGGCAGGTCCTGGTCCGCACGGAGGCGACCGGCGTCTCCTTCGCCGAGCAGCAGATGCGGCGCGGCCGCTACTACGACCAGCCCCCGTTCCCGTTCGTGCCCGGCTACGACCTCGTCGGCACGGTCCTGACGGCCGGCGAGGGCGTCGATCCGGCGCTGGCCGGCACCCGGGTCGCCGCCCTGGTCAAGGTCGGCGGCTGGGCGAGCCACGTCCTGGTGGACGCGGCCGACGCGGTGCCGGTGCCCGACGGGATCGGGGCGGCGGAGGCCGAGACCCTGGTCGTCAATGGCGTCACCGCCTGGCAGATGCTGCACCGCAAGGCCCGCGTGCGGCCCGGCCACACCGTGGTCGTTTACGGGGCGAACGGGGGCGTCGGCTCGGTGCTGGTCCAGCTCGCTCTGGCGGCGGGGGCCCGGGTGATCGGCACGGCGTCCCCCCGCCACCACGAGGCCCTGCGCGCCCAGGCGGTGGTGCCCGTCGACTACCGCGCCGGCGACCTCGCCGCCCGGATCCGCGCCCTGGCCCCCGACGGCGTCGACGCGGTCTTCGACCATGTCGGCGGCCACGGCATCGTCGACTCCTGGCGGCTCCTCGCCCCCGGCGGCACGCTCGTCTCCTACGGCAGCGCCTCCACCCGGGACGCCGAGGGCTCCAGGCAGTGGCCCGTGCTCAAGCTGCTCGGGCGGGTGTGGCTGTGGAACGCGCTGCCGAACCGCCGCCGCGCGTACTTCTACAACGTCTGGGCCGGGCGGTCCCTGTCCCGCAACCGCTTCCGCGCCCGGCTGCACGCCGATCTCACGCAGGTGTTCGCCGCGCTGGAACGCGGCGAGGTCGGTGCGCGCATAGCCGCGCGGCTACCGCTCGACCGCGCGGCCGATGCCCTGCGGCTGGCCGAGTCCGGCACGGTCGCCGGGAAGGTCGTCCTCGTCCCGTAGCGCGCGCCGCCGCGCCCGGCCATGCGGGGCCGGCGGGTGAATTGCGGGGTCGGGGGGTGAGCGGCGGCGAGGGGACGGGGAAAGGTGGGGCGTACCGCACCTTCGACGGGCAGGACGGTCCCCCCATGCCGAAGTTCCTCATCCAGGCCACCTACACGTCCGAGGGCACCAGGGGGCTGCTCCGGGAGGGCGCGAGCGGCCGGCGCGACGCCGTCGAGCAGGTCGTGACCGGACTCGGCGGCCGCCTCGAGGCGATGTACTTCACCTTCGGGGGCGACGACGTCGTGCTCGTCGTGGACTTCCCCGACGCCGTCTCCATGGCCGCCGTCAGCCTCACGGTCAAGGCAAGCGGCGCCCTGCGCACCCGTGCCACCCCTCTCCTCTCCCTCGACGAGATCGACGAGGCCACCCGCCGCCAGGTCACCTTCCGCGCACCCGGGGCGTGAACCGGCGCCGTCCCGTTACGGTGTGAGCGGCCGGCACGGAACGGGGGTCGTGACAGGTGACGGGTGCACGGGACGGGATGCGTGGGTGGTGGCAGCGGGGACGGGCCCTGGCCGCGACGCATCCGCTGCTCGTCGACATCGGGGTCGCGCTGCTCGTCCAGGGCGCCATGACCATGCCGTTCGTGGTGCCGCGGGACGCCGGTCTGCCCCCGGCGACCTGGGGCGCCTACGGGCTGAGCACCCTCACCGTCGTACCGCTGGTGTGGCGGCGGCGGGCGCCCCTGACCGTGCTGTTCGCGGTGCTGGCCGCCAACGCGCTGTACCGGCTGACCATGGAGGGTCCCGGGCAGCCCCTGCCGTACACCGCGCTCGTCGTCGCGTACACGGTCGCCGTCCTCTCGCCCGCGCGCACGCGTGCCGTCGCCGCGTCGGCGCTGGCCGCGGCCGTGCCCGTGGGCGTCTGGTTCAACACCCGCTCCGCGCGCGAACTGACCTTCTCCTTCTTCGTCCTGGCCGCCGCCTACGCCTTCGGCCGTCTCACCGACACCCGGCAGCGGGCGCACCGCGTGGAGGCCGAGCGGGCCGCCGCCCGTGAACGCGCCCGCATCGCGCGGGAGATGCACGACGTCCTGTCCCACGCCGTGAGTCTGATGATCGTGCAGGCGGAGGCCGGACCGGTGGCGGTACGGGCCGCGCCCGAGCGGGCCGAGGCCGCCTTCGACGCCATCTCCGCCACCGGGCGCGAGGCCATGGCGCACCTGCGCGGGATGCTGGGCGTCCTGCGCGACGGCGACGACCCGGACGGCTCCCCGCGCTCGCCCCAGCCCGGCCTCGCCGACCTGCCCGCCCTGCTGGACCGCGTCCGGGGCAGCGGACTGGACGTGGTGCGCGAGACGGCCGGGGACGTGCGCGCGTTGCCCGAGCCGGTCGGCGCCACCGTCTACCGGGTGGTGCAGGAGGCCCTCACCAACGCCGTCCGGCACGCTCGTGCGCACACCGCGACCGTCCGGCTGGCCTACGGGGCGTGCGACGTCGAGGTGCGGGTGACCGACGACGGCCGCGGGCCGCGCGGGACCGGCACCGGCGGGCACGGCCTGGCCGGGATGCGGGAGCGGGCGGCGGCCCACGGGGGCAGTGCCGTCACCGGGCCGGGTCCCGACGGGCGCGGCTTCGAGGTCCGGGTCCGGATCCCGGCGCCGGCGCCCACCGCCGTGGAGGCGGGACGATGACCCTGCGCGTGGTCGTCGCCGACGACCAGGAACTCGTGCGCAGCGGCTTCGCGATGATCCTGGACGCGCAGCCGGACATCGAGGTCGTCGCGGAGGCGGGTGACGGCGCCGGGGCGGTCGACGCGGTACGGCGGCACGCGCCCGACGTGGCGCTGCTGGACATCCGGATGCCGCGCATGGACGGCATAGCGGCCTGCCGTGCGATCAGCGCGGCGGGCGGCTGCCGGACCGTCATGCTGACGACGTTCGACTCCGACGAGTACGTCTACGAGGCGCTGCACGCGGGCGCGAGCGGCTTCCTGCTCAAGGACGTCCGGCGGGACGACCTGGTGCACGCGGTGCGGGTGGTCGCCCGGGGCGATTCGCTGCTCGCGCCCTCGGTGGCCCGGCGCCTGGTGGAGCAGTACACCCGGCCCGCCGCTCGGCCCCGGCGGCCCGACCCCCGGCTGGACGCGCTGACCGGCCGGGAGCGGGAGACGCTGCTGCTGCTCGCGCGGGGGCTGTCGAACGCCGAGATCGCCGCCGCCCTGGTGGTCAGCGACCACACCGTGAAGACGCATGTCGGCAATGTGCTGGCCAAACTCGGGCTGCGCGACCGGATCCAGGCCGTGATCTGCGCCTACGAGACCGGCCTGGTCACGGCCGGGGATCCCCCGCCCGGTGGATCCGGCGGGAGCGGTCCCTCCCCCTCTCCGGCGAGGAGGTGACCGGCCGGGACCGCCCGCAGGGGTGATCCGCGGCGGACCGCCGCCGCACAGGATGGAGACGTCCCCAACACCCGCCTTCCGCAACGGAGTTGCCGTGAACGTCCGCATCGTCCTGCTCGCCGCGCTCGTCGCCGGAGCGGTGGCGGGGCCGTCCGCCCTGCCGGCCGCCGCATCCGCCCCCGCCCCCGCCGCCGTGGCACCCGCCCCGGCCCCGTACCCCACCCTGGAGGGCGCCCTCGCCGGGCTGCCCGACGGCGACGCGACGGCGGCGCTCGTCCGGGTCGGCGGCAAGGAGGGTGTCCGGCGGGGCAGTGCGGGGGTGCACGACCTGCGGACCATGCGTCCGGCCGATCCCGCCGGGAGGTTCCGCGCCGGATCGGTGACCAAGGTGTTCACCGCGGCGGTCGTCCTGCAACTGGCCGCCGAGAGGAAGCTGGAGCTCGGCCGCAGCGTCCGCTCCTACCTGCCCGGCCTGGTGCCGGCGGCGTACCGGGGCGTCACCGTGCGGCAGTTGCTCGACCACACGCACGGCATACCGGCCGCCGACGGGCCCGGCGGCACGGTGGAGGAGTGGTACGCGAACCGCTTCCGGATCCACGACCCCCAGGAGACCGTCCGCTCGGCGCTGGCGAAGAAGCCCGAGTTCGCGCCGGGCGAGCGGCAGCACTACCTCAACATCGGCTACACCCTCGCCGGTCTCCTCGTCGAGCACGTCACCGGGGACACCTACGAGCACCAGGTGGCCCGCCGGGTGCTCCGGCCACTGGGGCTGCGGGACACGTACTTCCCCGGGGCGGACCCGCGCATCGCCGGACCGCACAACCACGGTTACCAGAGGATGCGCCTCGACGACGGCACGACCGGGCTGCGTGACGTGACCGTGTGGGGCGCCACGGACGCCTGGGCCGCCGGGGACATCGTCTCGACCACCGCCGACCTGGAGCGGTTCACCACCGCCCTCTTCCGTGGGCGGGTCGTGCGGGGGCCGATGCTGCGCGAGATGTTCACGCTGCCCCGCGTCACCGACGTCACGACCGGCAGGCCCGCCGCCTACTCCGCCGGGCTGTCGAGGACGGTGCTCGGCGGCCGGGAGGTGTGGGGCAAGACGGGTGGCCGCTGGGGGTACAGCACGGCGATCGCCTCCACCCGCGACGGAGCGCGCACCCTCGTCTACAGCGTCAACTCCACCGACGCCAAGGGACAGGGCATGAACCCGGTGGCGGAGAACATCATGGTGGCGGTCTACGGCAGGCCGTGACACCACAGCGCTCAGTTCGGGGGTGCCGCCCGGACCAGGCCCGTCTGGTAGGCGATGACGACCAGCTGGGCGCGGTCGCGGGCGCCGAGTTTGGTCATGGCGCGGTGGATGTGGGTGCGCACGGTCAGCGGGCTGACGGTCAGGTCGTCGGCGATCTCGGCGTTGGAGCGGCCCTCCGCGGCCAGGGCCATGACCTCCCGTTCGCGCGTGGTGAGGTCGGCGAGGCGCTCGGGGGGTGCCATGTGGGTGCCGGGGGCGGGGGCGGTGAGGAAGCGGGTGATGAGGGAGCGGGTCGCGCCGGGTGACAGCAGGGCCTCGCCGGAGGCGACCGTGCGCAGGCCGCTCAGCAGGGTGTCGGCGGTGACGTCCTTGCCGAGGAAGCCGCTGGCGCCGGCGCGCAGGGCCTGGGCGACGTAGTCCTCCGTCTCGAAGGTGGTCAGGATGAGCACGCGGGTCGCGGACAGCTCCGGGTCCGCGCACAGCACGGAGGTCGCCGTCAGCCCGTCGGTGCCCGGCATGCGGATGTCCATCAGCACGATGTCCGGGCGGTGGGCCCGGGCCAGCTCGACCGCCTCGGCCCCGTCGGAGGCCTCGGCGACCACCTCCATGTCGGGGCAGGAGTCGACGAGGATCCGGAAGGTGGCCCGCAGCAGGGCCTGGTCGTCGGCGAGCAGCACCCTGATGGTCATGCGGGGGTGGTTCCTTCCACGAGGCGGGCGGCGGGCGGCAGCGGCAGCGCGGTGGCCACCTCGAAGCCGCCCTGGGGCCGGGGCCCCGCGCACAGTTCACCGCCGATGGACCGGGCCCGTTCGCGCATCCCCACCAGGCCGAAGCCGCGCCCCGTGGCCTCCGGCCTCCCGGCGCCCTCGTTGGTGACGGTGATCAGCAGGCGGGAGCCGGTGTAGGCGAGGCGGACGTGGGCGTCGTCGTCCGCGGCGTGCTTGCTGACGTTGGTGAGCGCCTCCTGCACGATCCGGTACGCCGTCAGGTCCACGCCCGGGGACAGCGGCTGCGGCTCGCCGTCGGTGGTGACCGTGACGCGCAGGCCCGCCGACCCGAACGCGGAGACCAGCTCGGGCAGCCGGGACAGACCCGGCGACGGTTCGAGGCCCGCCGGGCCGGACGTCTCGCCGTCGTCGCGCAGCAGGCCGAGGGCCGCCTTCAGCTCCCGCAGCGCGGAGGACGTCGTACCGGTCAGGTCGGTGAGGATCTTGCGGGTCTGCTCGGGGTGGGTGCGGGCCAGGTGTGCGGCGGTGCCGGCCTGGGCGTTGGCCAGGGCCATGTGGTGGGCGACGACGTCGTGCAGCTCCCGGGCGATGCGCACCCGCTCCTCGGTGACCCGCAGCCGGGCCTCCTCCTCCCGGGTGCGCTCGGCGTGCTCGGCCCGGGCCTGCACGGACGCGAGGTGGGCGCGCCGCGCCTGGGTGCCCTGCCCGGCGGCGAGGGGCAGCATCAGCCAGAAGAACGGGCCGATGGTCCGCAGCAGCAGCGACAGGTGGTTCATGGAGTCGGCGAACACGGCGGCCACGATCACCGCGACGAGGGTGGTGACGCCGTACGCGCGCGTGGTCCGCGCATCGGTGGAGGCGGCCAGCCAGTACAGCGCCGCCATGACCGGCGCCAGCAGCAGCGGGGTGATCAGGTAGCCGAAGGCGACCGCGACGACCGTGCACAGCGTGGTGACGACGACGCCGGTGCGCGGGTAGGCGCGGTGCTTCAGCAGGGCGAGGCAGGAGACGACCATGAGGACGGTGGCGGCCTCGTCCCGGTCCGGCGGGTTCGTGCCCGGCAGGGTGAGCGAGCCGCCGTACGCGGCGCAGCCCATCAGCGCGAGCACCGTCGTCAGGTCGACGAGGAAGGCGTGGCGGTCGGTGAACTCGCCGAGGCGATCCGCGTAGCGCCGCTCCGGGGTGAGGATCATGGGGTTCTCCGGGTGGGTGGGCCGACGACCATCGTGGCCGCCCGCGGGCGCGCCCGCCCGGTGACCGCCCGTGTCCTTCGCCACGGGCGGCCCGGGCAGGGCCGAGGAGCGGCCGGTCCGCCTCAGGTGCGGGCCGGCTCCGGTTCCGGCGCGCTGTCCGCGGCCGGTCCGGCGGGCGCCCGGCCGAGCGCCTCGCCCTCCACGTCGACGCGGGGCAGGATCCGGTCCAGCCACGCCGGCAGCCACCACGCCCTGTCGCCGAGCAGGGCCAGGACGGCCGGCACGATCGCCATGCGGACCACGAAGGCGTCGAAGAGGACGGCCGAGGCGAGCCCGAAACCGATCATCTTGATCATGGAGTCGCTCTCGCCGACGAACCCGGCGAACACCGCGATCATGATGAGGGCCGCGGCCACGACCACCCGGGCGCTGTGCCGGAAGCCGGTCGTGACGGCCCGGCCGGGCGAGGCGCCGTGCACGTACGCCTCCCGCATCCGGGAGACGAGGAACACCTCGTAGTCCATCGCCAGGCCGAAGACGATGCCCACCAGGAAGATCGGCATCAGGCTCATGATCGGGCCGGTCTGCTCCACGCCGAGGAGTCCGGCGCCGTGCCCCTGCTGGAACACCACGACGACCGCGCCGAGGGAGGCCAGCACCGACAGCAGGAAGCCCACCGCCGCCTTCAGCGGGACGAGCAGGGACCGGAAGACCACCATCAGCAGCACGATGGCCAGACCGACCACGACCACCAGGTACGGCACCAGCGCGGCCTGCACCTTCGCCGCGATGTCGATGTTCATGGCGGTGGTGCCGGTGATCTCGTAGCTCGCGCCGGTGGCGGACTCGATGCCGGGGCGCTCGTCCCGGATCGTCGTCACCAGGTCCTCGGTCCTCGGGTCGGTGGGCGCGGTGGCGGGCACGACCGACAGGACGGCGGTGTCCCCGCTCCGGTCGAACCGGGCCGGCGAGACGGTCACCACGCCCTCGGTGGAGCCGATCTCCCGGGCGACCCTGGCGGCGGCGCCCTGGGGGTCGGCGGCGTCCCGGGCGTCCACGACGACGGTCAGCGGCCCGTTGAAGCCCGGCCCGAAGCCCTCGGCGAGCGCGTCGTAGGCCCGTCGTTCGGTGGCCGAGGTGGGCTTGGCCTCGTCGCCGGGCATGCCCAGCTGCAGATCGGCCGCGGGCAGGGCGAGCGCGCCGAGGCCCACGACGCCGAGGAGCAGCACGGGTATCGGCCGGCGCAGCACCAGGGAGGCCCAGCGGGTGCCGCCGTTCGCCCGGCCGTCCTGCCCGGTGCGGCCGCCGCGGCGGGAGCGCCTGCTCAGCACGGCGTCGGGCCACAGGCCGAGGAACGCCGGGACGAGGGTCAGGGCGACCAGCACGCCGACGACGACCGCGCCCGCGGCGGCCAGTCCCATCCTGGTGAGCATCGGGATGCCGACCACCGCCAGCCCGGCCAGGGCGATGACGACGGTCAGACCGGCGAACACCACGGCGGAGCCGGCCGTTCCGACGGCGGTCGCGGCGGCCTCCTGCGGGGCGCGCCCCCGGGCACGTTCCTCGCGGTAGCGGGAGACGACGAACAGGGCGTAGTCGATGCCGACGGCCAGCCCCAGCATCATCGCCAGGGTCCCGGTCGTGGTGGACAGACCCAGGGCATCGGACAGGGCGAGGATCGTGGCCATGCTGACGCCGACACCGGCGACGGCGGTCAGCAGCGGCAGCCCGGCGGCGGCCAGGGAGCCGAAGGTGACGAGGAGCACGACGGCGGCGATGGCGACGCCGATCACCTCGGCGGAGCCGCCCGGCCCGCCCTCGGTGGCGAGCGCGTCGCCGCCGGCCTCCACGGTCAGCCCCGAGTCCCGGGCCCGCTCGACGGCCCGTTCCAGGTGGGCGCGGCTGGCGTCGGTGAGGTTCCCCGCCCCGACCTCGTAGGTGACGGTCGCGAAGGCGGTCGAGCCGTCCCGGCTGACCGTCTTCGCCCGGAACGGGTCGACGGCGCTCGCGACCTGGGCGCCGTCGCCGAGATCCCGTACGGCCTTCTCGACGGCCTGCCGGTGCTCGGCGGCGGTCACCTTCTCCCCGCCCGGGGCGATGAACACCACCCGGGCGGTCGCGCCGTCGGCCGTCGTGCCCGGGAAGCGCTCCTCGAGCAGGTCGTAGGCCTGCTGGGACTCGATGCCGGGCATCGAGAACTCCTCCTCGGCGGGTCCCGGCGCCTTCAGGGCGCCCAGTCCGACGGCGGCCAGGACGGCCGCCCAGACCAGGACGACGGACCAGCGTCGCCGGAAGGCCAGACGGCCCACGCGATACAGGAATTCAGCCACGGCAGAAGGTCTCCACATCCGGTGTCGATCGTCCGCCCAGCCTGTCCGCTCGCCCGCCGTCCCGTCGTCGTGCGGCTGCCGACAATCCGCGGTACTCGAAACGCAGTAGGGGCGGGGCTGCGGATCAGCCTCGGGTACGACAAACCCGGGCCATGTGCCGACGCCTGTGCTACCTTCGATGGCGTTGCAGTTTTGGTTCCCAGAGACTTCGAGTGCTCTTTCGACCTCCGTCGACGAGCACTCTTTTTGTTTCCGAGGATTTTCGGATCTCTCCACAGGGTGATCATTTCGGCGACTACGGGTCCGCGAGGTGCGGATCTGAGTACTGCCCCTCAAGGGAGATTCCTATGGCTACCGGCACCGTGAAGTGGTTCAACTCGGAAAAGGGCTTCGGCTTCATCGAGCAGGAGGGTGGCGGCCCCGACGTCTTCGCCCACTACTCGAACATCGCCACCTCGGGCTTCCGTGAGCTCCAGGAAGGCCAGAAGGTGACCTTCGACGTCACGCAGGGCCAGAAGGGCCCGCAGGCCGAGAACATCGTTCCCGCCTGACGCTGACGCGCATGCCCTGACCGGGGCCCGCACCCCTGCGGTGCGGGCCCCGGTTCTTTTCCGTCCGTTCCGGCTCGCTCTTGCGAATCCGCGGCCCTCAGGCGCCGTCGCGCATTCCCCGATACGTGCCGCATCGAGGAAGGCCTTCCATGGACCGCACCGCTCGCAGGAACAACCCCTCCCGCTCCCGGGACCACGGGCACCGCACCCGCAAGAACACCGGCCGCGCCCCCGCGCCCCGCTCCGGCGGCGGCGGTGGCCGCCGCCCGGCCGCCGGCCGGGAGTTCGCCCCGCCCGTCACCGTCACCCCGGCGCTCCCGGCCGTCGAGGCGTTCGCCGACCTCGACCTGCCCGCGCCGCTGCTCACCGCACTGGCCGCCGAGGGCATGACCGAGCCGTTCCCCATCCAGGCGGCGACCCTGCCGAACTCGCTGGCCGGCCGGGACGTCCTGGGCCGCGGCCGCACCGGCTCCGGCAAGACGCTGGCCTTCGGCCTGGCCCTGCTGGCCCGGCTCGACGGCCGTCGCGCCGAGCCGCGCCAGCCGCTGGCGCTCGTCCTGGTGCCCACGCGCGAACTGGCCCAGCAGGTCACCGACGCCCTCACCCCGTTCGCCCGCGCGCTGCGCCTGCGGCTCGCCACGGTGGTCGGCGGTCTGTCGATCGGCCGGCAGGCGCACGCCCTGCGCTCCGGCGCCGAGGTCGTCGTCGCCACGCCCGGTCGCCTGAAGGACCTCCTGGACCGGGGCGACTGCCGGCTGGACCAGGTCGGCACGACCGTCCTGGACGAGGCCGACCAGATGACCGACATGGGCTTCATGCCGCAGGTCACCGCGCTGCTGGACCAGGTGCGCCCCGGGGGCCAGCGGATGCTGTTCTCGGCCACGCTGGACCGCAACGTCGACAAGCTGGTCCGGACCTACCTGCACGACCCGGTGGTGCACTCGGTCGACCCGTCCGCCGGCGCGGTCAGCACGATGGAGCACCACCTGCTGCACGTGGAGGACGACGACAAGCACGCCACGACGACCCGGATCGCCGCCCGCGACGGCCGGGTGATCATGTTCCTGGACACCAAGCACGCCGCCGACCGGCTGGCGAAGAAGCTGCTGGCGGTCGGTGTGCGGGCCTCGGCGCTGCACGGCGGCAAGACCCAGTCCCAGCGCACCAAGACCCTGGAGCGCTTCAAGGACGGGCACGTCACGGTCCTGGTGGCGACCAACGTGGCGGCGCGCGGCATCCACGTCGACAACCTCGACCTGGTCGTCAACGTCGACCCGCCCGGTGACCACAAGGACTACCTGCACCGGGGCGGCCGCACGGCCCGGGCCGGTGAGTCCGGCACGGTCGTGACGCTGGTCCTGCCGCACCAGCGGCGCGAGATGAACCGGCTGATGGCCGACGCGGGCATCGCCCCGCAGGTCACGCGGGTCCGTCCGGACGAGGCCGAGCTCAGCCGCATCACCGGCGCGCGGGAGCCGTCCGGCGTGCCGGTCGTCCTCACCCCGCCGCCCGCCGAGAACCGCCCCGCCCGCACGGGCTCCGGCCAGGGCCCCCGCCGCGGCGGCCCCTCCCGCCGCCGCCGCCGCTGACACCGGCTCTGGGCCGGTGAACCACCCGGGCTGCCCGGGCGGCTCGCGCGTGACGCGGATCAGCCGCCAGGCCGAGCCGCCGCATGCCGACCGGGGCCCGGGGGCAGGCCGCCGGACCCCTGCCGGGGCACCCTCGACCGTGGGCCGGGTCCGGGTCCGGGTCCGGGTGTGCCGCCCGGCGTTCACAGAGGGGAAGGCGGCTCCGCCGTCATCGGCGGCCGATGACCTCCGCGATGCGGAGGAAGCCGTCCTCGCCGTGGCCGAGACCGACCGCGCGGCGGGCCATGCCCTCGGCCGCGCGCATGACGCCCGCGTCGATGCCGTGCGACTCGGAGACGTGCACGATGTGGGCCATCGACGACACGGCCGAGGTCAGCGGGTTGCCCTCGCCGCTGTACGTGCCGGCGTCGGCGTCCGCGGCGGTCTGCGCGAACACCGGCGGCAGGATCGCGCCGATCCCCTGCGCGAACGGCGCGAGTTCGCCCGCGGTGACGCCCTCCGCCCGGGCCACCGCCACCGCGTGCGCGTACCCCGCCATCGCCGTCCAGAAGATGTCCAGCAGGGCGATGTCGTAGGCGGCGGCCCGGCCCACGTCCTCACCGAGATGCGTGTGGCTGCCGCCCAGCGCCCGCCGCACGGGGGCCGTTTCCTCGTAGAGGTCCGACGGTCCGCTGTACAGCAGGACCGCGTCGGCCGTGCCGATGGTGTCGGTCGGCGTCATGATCGCGCCGTCGAGGTAGCGGATGCCGTGGGCGGCGGCCCAGGCGGCGGTGTCGCGGGCCCGGGCCGGGGTGTCGGCGGTCAGGTTCACGACCGTACGGCCCCGGAGCGCGGCGGCGGCCCCGGCCTGGCGCAGGACGGCGTCGGCGGCGTCGTAGTTCACCACGCAGACGATGGTCACGGCACTGGCCGCCACCGCCTCCGCCACCGACGCGGCACCCTGCGCGCCCCGCTCGACGAGGTCCTTGTCCCGGCCCGGGGTGCGGTTCCAGACCGTGGTGCGCAGACCCGCGGCCAGGAACGCCCCGGCCAGGGCCCGGCCCATCGGCCCGAGACCGAGGACCGTGACGGCGGCGGGGGCATCGGGCCGGGCGCCGGAATGCGCGGGGGAGGCGGACGTGCTGTACGTGGACACGGAGGAACTCCTCGGGAATCACGGAACGGAACGAACGGGAGACGGGGTCCGGATGACGCGACGACGCCAGGACACGGACGTGTGCGGAGTGACCGCCGCGATCGGGGTGATCGACGGCAAGTGGAAGACGGCCCTGCTGTGGCTGCTGGAGTCGGGCCCGCACCGGCCCGCGGAACTGCGCCGGAAGCTGCCCGGGCTCACCGAGAAGGTGCTGACCGAGGCGCTGCGGGAGATGGAGGCGGACGGGCTGGTGCACCGGCAGGTGTACGACGTGCTGCCGCCGAAGACCGTCTACTCCCTGACCGGGTTCGGCCGTGAACTCTCCGAGGCGCTGGCCCCGTTGGCCGACTGGGGCCACCGCCGCCTGGAGCGGCTCACCGGCTCCGGCCGGCCGGTTGCCTGAGCGGTGTCCGCCTCCTTCCCCGATCGTGTCGCCCCTGCCGCCGGACGCCCCTCACCAGCTTCCCCGGACGGCCGCACGCTGCCCAGTACGCACAAAAAAGTGGGTGGGGCCGGCCCCGCGGCACCGGGGTGCTCCGAACGGCAGGCGCCGGGTCACCCGCGCCGCTCCCGCGCGGAGGCGAGGCGCTCGCGGAACGGGCGGCGGGTCACCGCCTCCACCGTCTCCGTCAGCACCCGGGCCAGCGGCACGGACAGTTCCGCGTCCAGTTCCGCCATCGCCGCCGCCGTCGCCTCCCACTCCTCCTCGATCCGCGGCAGGAGTTCCCGGGCCCTGGCGGTGAGGACGACCAGCCGGCGGCGCGCGTCGGAGGGGTCCGGGGTGTGGGTGACCAGGCCCGCCCGGGCCATCTGCGCGGCCGTCTGGCTCGCCGCCGAGTGCGTGACGCCCATCGCTCCCGCCAAGTCCCCCACGGACAGGGGGCCTTCGCTCACCAGGGCCCGGACCGCCGGGGAGAAGCGAGGGCGGTACTCGGGAACGCCCTGCTCCGCGTAGACCTCGGCCACGCCGCCGTCGAGCAGTTCCAGGACATGGCGCAGCAGCGTGCCGACGGCGGAGGGGCCGGGGTGACCGGTCATGCTGTTAATCTAACAGCGCTGTCAGATCTGCGGTCGGGCGGAGGGGGAAGGCGTGAGCGGGGAGCTCCATCCTCTCGTCGAGCCGTACGAGCAGGGCATGCTCGACGTCGGCGACGGCAACCTCGTCCACTGGGAGACGTGCGGCAACCCGGCGGGCAAGCCCGCCCTGGTGCTGCACGGCGGGCCCGGGTCGGGGGCGGGGCCGCTCTGGCGCCGGCTGTTCGACCCGCGGACGTACCGGATCGTGCTGTTCGACCAGCGCGGCTGCGGCCGCAGCACCCCCGACGCCGCCGACCCGGCGACCTCGCTCGCCACCAACACCACGCCCCACCTCGTCGCCGACATCGAGCGGCTGCGCCGTCACCTCGGCATCGACACCTGGCTCGTCCTCGGCGGCTCCTGGGGCGTGACCCTCGCCCTCGCCTACGCCCAGCGGCACCCGGGCGCCGTCTCCGAGATGGTGCTGTTCAGCGTCACGAACACCACCCGCCGTGAAGTGGAGTGGGTGACACGGGACATGGGGCGGATCTTCCCCGCCGAGTGGGCCCGGTTCCGGGACGCCGTCCCCGCGGCGGAGCGCGACGGCAGCCTGGTGGACGCCTACGCCCGGATGCTCGCCGACCCCGACCCCGTCGTACGGGAACGGGCCGCGCGGGAGTGGTGCCGGTGGGAGGACGTGCACGTGTCCACCGACCCCGGGCACCGGCCCGACCCCCGCTTCGAGGACCCGCGTTTCCGGATGCGCTTCGCCCGGCTCGTCACGCACTACTGGCGGCACGCCGCGTTCCTGGACGACGGAGTGCTCCTGCGCGACGCGGGGAGGCTCGCCGGCATCCCCGGTGTGCTGATCCACGGCCGGCTGGACATCAGCGGGCCGGCCGACGTCGCCTGGCGGCTGGCGCAGGTCTGGCCGGACGCCGAGCTGGTGCTGATCGGCGGCGAGGGGCACGGCCTGTCCGGCGGCGGCACGACCCGGGCCGTGCTGGAGGCCACCGACCGCTTCGGCGGCCGGAGTTCGTCCCTCCGCGGGTGACCGGCGGCTCAACTCCGGTCAGGTGCTGTGCAGATAGCGCACAGGAGTCGCCGGATCCGGTCGCGGTCCGTCTCGGATTGGGCTAGACATGCGGCGGAAACACGTCGGCATCCGGACGTGCCCGCAGGCGCGTCCGTCCGAGGGGGAACAGGAAGAGTGACCACACACGACCACATGACGGGCCGCTTCGGCCCCGGGGGACGCAGACGCGTCCCGCGCCTCAGGATCGCCCTGGCCGCCGCGGCCGCCTTCGTCGTCGCCGGGAGCGGGGTCCAGGCGACGGCCGCTCAGCCGGACCCGGCACCGGCGCAGCCCGCCGTACCGAACCTGACCTGGTCCGACTGCCAGGGCGGCTTCGAGTGCGCGAACGCCGAAGTGCCCCTGGACTACCGGGATCCGCAGGGCAGGAAGCTCACCCTCGCGGTGATCCGCAAGAAGGCCCCCGACCAGGGCCTGAAGAAGGGCACCCTGTTCCTCCAGCCGGGAGGGCCGGGCAACTCGGGCGTCGACTTCGTCCGCAACAACTACGCCGACCTGCCGGGCCGGTTGAAGGACTCCTTCGACGTCTTCGGGTACGACGTACGGGGCGTCGCCCGCAGTGCGCAGGTGGAGTGCTGGGACGACGCGACGTACACCGCCGCCATCAGGGCCGCCAAGGGCGCGCCCGGACCGGACGCCTACGAGGAGGCCGTGCGCCAGGGCGCCGCGTTCGACCGGGCCTGCCAGGACCGGGCGGGCGACCTGCGGCCGTACATCGGCACCGGGTACGTCGCCCGCGACATCGACCTGCTGCGCCAGGCCCTGGGCGAGGAGCAACTCACCTACTACGGGCGCTCGTTCGGCAGCTACATCGGCACCGTCTACGCGGCGATGTTCCCCGAGCGGGTCCGCGCCCTGGTGCTCGACGGCGCCTACGACCCGCGGCACTACGCGCACCGGCCCTACGCCTACGACCGCCCCCAGTACCTGGCCCTGGACGGCGCGATGGGCCGCTTCCTCGACTGGTGCCGCACCGACCAGGCCACCTGCGGCTTCGGCGACGGCGACCCGCGGGCCGCGTTCGAGAAGCTCAAGGCCGACCTCGACGCGAACCCCGTGCCGACCGCCAACGGCGGCCAGGCCAACGGCTACACCGTCGTCTACCGCCTGATGTTCAACATCAACGAGGGCAAGGTCATCTGGCCCTCCCTCGGCGAGGCGCTGCGCAAGGCCCAGCAGCGGGACACCACGTCGTTCCTGCTGCGGCCGCCGTCCCCGGCCAGCTACGACTTCCTCAACCCGAACATCGCGGTCGAGTGCGTCGACAAGGACTACCCGCGCAGCCCGGCCCGGCTGAAGCGGCAGGTCACCCGCAACGCCGAGGCGGCCCCGCTGCTGGGCCCGGCCCTCGCCTACGGCCCGCCGCTCTACGACCACCAGCACGCCACCACGTGCGCCCAGTGGACCGGCGACAAGCCCAGCCGCTACGCCGGGTCCTTCCGGGCCGAGGGGTCGGCGCCCCTGCTGGTCCTCGGCACCACCGGTGACCCGGACACCCCGTACCAGGACGCCGTGGCCCTGTCCCGGCAGCTCGACAACGGCCGGCTGCTGACGTTCCGGGCCGAGGGGCACACCGCGTTCGGCCGCAGCGCCTGCGCCACGGACGCCGTGACGGGCTACCTCGTCGACGGCACCGTCCCGCCCCGCGGCACGACCTGCGCGGACGAGACCCAGCCGCCGCCCGTCACCCCGAGCAAGGCCCCCACGGGCACGACCCTCACCGAACTCCGCAACGGCGTGAACGAGAGGCACGACCTCCTCGGCACGACCCCGCGCTGAGCCGTCGGCACCACCCGCGAGCCGCCCGCCCCCCGCGGGCGGCTTTGCCGTTTCTTTACAACCCCACTCCTCGGTGCCTCGTCTCTGCGCACGATCCGTTTCCGACGAAGGAGTGCGATTCCATGCGCCGAACTGTTCTCAGCCTGCTGGCCCTCGCCGGCACCGCCGTCGTGGTGGGGTCGGGGCCCGCGTTCGCCGGTGGCGGGACCACGCCCACCCCGGTGCCCGCGTCGGAACGGCCCGCCGAGACCGCCGCGCCGACGGCCCGCCCGGAGCCGGCCCGCCCGGAGTCCGCCCACCCGGAGTCGGCCCGTCCCGCCCCGGCGCGGCCCGCGCCGACCCGGGCCCCGGCCGACCGGCAGGTGACCGTCGTGCCGAGCGGCGCGCCCGACACCGGGGTGACGGCGGACGCGGGCACGGCGAGCGGCGGCACGGCGGTCGGCGCCGGTGCGGCCGCGGTGCTCGCCCTCGGCGGCGGCACGGTCGTCGTCGTACGGCGTCGCCGGGCGAGCGGGGCATGACCGCGTTCTCCAGGCGCGCGTTCACGACCGCTGCCGCGGTGGCGCTGCTGACGGCGTGCGGCGGGCCGGGGGCCGGCGCGTCCCGGCCGGCGGACGCCGGTGGGGCCGGCTCACGGGGGCGCGGCGGGTCCGCGCCGGTGCCGGCCGGGCGCCGGCGGGCTCTCGCCCGGTCGGTGCCGGTCCGGCTGCTGATCCCGGCGATCGGGGTCGACACCCCGCTGCTCCGGCTGGGCCTGGCGGCGGACGGCACCGTGGAGGTGCCGCCGGTGACGGCCCACGACCGCGCGGGCTGGTACCGGCACTCCCCCACCCCGGGCAGCACCGGTCCGTCGGTGATCCTCGGGCACGTCACGGTCGGCCCGTACGGCGACGGCGTCTTCCGGCACCTGGACCGGCTGCGCCGGGGCGAGCGGATCGTGGCTCGCCTGGAGAACGGCACGGCGGCGTGGTTCGCCGTCACGGCGGTCCGGACCGTCCCCAAGGACGCGTTCCCGGCCGACGACGTCTACGGCGACGTGGACCGCCCCGAGCTGCGGCTGATCACGTGCGGCGGCGCGCGTACCGGTGACGGCTACGCCGACAACGTGATCGTGTTCGCGGCGCTGAGCGGCACCGAGCCCCCCACCCCGGGAGAGCGTTGAAACGGTCCCGTGAGACGGCGGCGTCCGACCTGTTCGCCGCCCTCTACCCGCGCCTGGCCGGCTGGTGCCGCCGGCTCGTCGACGACGACGAGACGGCCCACGAGATCGCCTCGGAGGCCTTCACCCGGCTGTGGGCGCGCTGGACGAAGGTGGAGGAGCCCCGCGGCTTCCTCTACGTCACCGCCGCCAACCTCGTCCGCGACCACTGGCGCAAGCTGGAACGCGAACGCCGGGCCCTGCACCGCGTCACCTCGGAGGCCGCCGTACGCCCCCACGCCGAGCAGGCCGATCCGTCGGTGCGGATGCTGGTGCAGTCGCTTCCCGAACGGCTGCGCGTGCCGATCCTGCTGCACTACTACGCTGACATGCCGATCCGGGAGGTGTCCGTGCTGACCGGACGCAAGGAAGGGACCGTCAAGGCCGATCTGCACGCGGCCCGCGAACTGCTGCGCGTCCATCTGAGGAGGAGCCTTGACCACACGGTTTGACGGCGATCCGGACGACGGGCGGTGCGGCTCCGACGATCCCCTCGCGGTGCTGCTGCGCCCCTCCTCGCCCGACTACCTGGGCGCGCCCGCCGGCCGGTTCACCGCGGTCCGGCGCAGGGCGGCCCGCCGGCGCCTGCTGCGCGCGGCGGCGGGTGCGGGGGTGTGCTGCGCGGTGGCCGCGCTGGTCGCCCTGCCGGTGCGCCTCGCGGCGCCCGACGCCCCCGCCGCCCCGGCGACGATCCCCATGGCGCCGCCCGACCCCGCCACGGCACCCCCCGGCCCCTCGGCGACGCCGGCTCCCGCCCCGTCCCGCGCTCCCCGCACCTCGGACGCGCCCGCCGAGTCCCGCGCTCCGGCCGCATCGCGCGTGCCGTCCCGTCCCGCCGTCCACGACCGCGGGGAGCCGCCGACCCCCGCGGACCCGTCCCGCGCCCCGTCCGCCACCCCCACGACGGTCCGGCCCGTCCCGTCACCGGAGCGCCGGGGCATCGACGGGGAGCGCACGACGGGCCGCTGACGGCGGCAGCAGGTCGCCCACGGCGGCCCTCCGGCGGGGGGTCACCCGGTCACCCTGCCGTACCGAGCCCCACCGCCCGTCCCTGGTCGTCCCACCGCACTTCGAGGACGTGGTCGACCGCCGCCCGGTCGAGCGGGCCGAAGACGTGCGGGAACAGGATGTCCCCGGCGACCCCGGGCGGTGGGGCGGGTGCGGCGGCCTCCCGCTCCACCCGCGCGCTCAGCCGCGTCTCGTCCAGGGCGAGCACCAGCAGCGGCCGGGGCGCGTCCCGGTAGAAGGCGTTGACCACGGCCAGCGTCGTCGGCTCGTCCGGGGAGCAGTGCACGAAGCCCTCGTCGGCGAGGGAGGCCGGGGCGTACGGCCGTCCGGGGTCGGTGTTCCAGACGGCGTGCGGTACGACGTGATAGATCATGGCCCCGTTATAGCCCCCGGCGGCGGTCGGTGCCCCAGGGCGGCGAGGGTCCTGCGGGTGGCCTCGGCGATCAGGGCGTCCGAGGGCTCGGCGTCGCGGCCCGGGCGGTCGGTCAGCACGGCCAGGACGAGCGGTTCGGCGCGCGGCGGGTACAGGACGGCCACGTCGTTGGCGCGGCCCCAGTCGCCCGTGCCGGTCTTGTCGGCGGCCTTCCAGCCGGCGGGCAGCCCGGCGCGGATGCGTCGGGCGCCGACGTCGGTGGCGCTGCGCGAGAGCCAGTCCTGGAGCAGGGCGCGCTCCCGGGCGGGCAGGGCGGTGCCGAGCAGGAGGTGCCGGAAGTCGGTGCCGATCGCCTGCGGGGTGGTGGTGTCGCCGGGGTCGCCGGGGGGCACGTCGTGCAGGTCCGGCTCGTAGTGGTCCATGCGGCTGACGGAGTCGCCGAGCCTGCGCAGGTAGGCGGTGAGCGCGGCCGGGCCGCCGATCTCGCGCATCAGCAGGTTCCCGGCCGTGCCGTCGCTGAAGCGGACGGCGGCGTCGCACAGTTGGCGGAGGGTCATGCCCGCATCGACGTGCCGGCCGGTGACGGGCGTGGTGGAGCGCAGGTCGGCCCGGGTGTAGGTGACGCGCCGGTCCAGGCCGTGCAGGGTGCGGTGGTGCAGGACCGCCGCCGCGGCCAGGGCCTTGAAGGTCGAGCAGAACGCGAAGCGTTCACCGGCCCGGTGGACGGCGCTCTCGCCGGTGCCGGTCGCCAGGGCCCAGACCCCGACGCGGGCACCGTACTCCCGCTCCAGCCCGGCCAGGTGCAGCCGGCGGACCGGGGGGCGGCCCGGCGCGGGGGCGCTGCGGCCGGCCGGGGCGGAGGGGTCCGGCCGGGCCGGGGTCCGCTCCTCGCCACCGCCGCACCCGGCGAGCGGCAGCAGGGCCGCTGCGGCCAGGAAGGCGCGACGGGGCGAGGGGGAGGGGTGGACGGTCATACGGCGATTGTCCTCACTCGGGGGCACCACCGGGCCGGTTCCGGGCACCGGCCGGCAGGCGGGCGGATCACTGCGAGTCGTCCGGCGCCGCGGTGAGCAGGCCGCGGACGATCGGGCCGGCCGATCCGCCGCCGGTGACCCCCTCTCTGCCCGCCGCCGACGCCGTGATCGGCACGGCGGCCCGGCTCGCCGTCGACGCCCTGCGCGCCCCCTGAGCCGGTCCGCCGCACCCGACCTGCCGGAAGGTCAGAGCTGGAACTCGGCCGGGGACAAGCCCAGCGCCGCACAGGCCTCGCGCAGGACCGACGCCTCGGCCTGGGAGAAGTGCCCGTCCGCACCGGCGACGACCATGCCGGTCTGCACCACGGCCCGGGCCTCGGTGGGCTTCTTCGCGGCCTTGGCGATCTCCTGCATCGCCTCGGCCTTGCCGTGCTGGAAGTTCATGGTCAGCTGGTCGACGTGCTTGTTGAACCGCTGCCTCAGCTGCTCCGGCGGGAAGTTCTGCAGCACCTCGTTGCCGAGGATCATCGACTCCACCTGCTGCCGCTCCGACGGGTCCACCTGCCCGTCCGCCGCCGCGACCAGGGCGCACATCGCCATGCTCGCGTCCCGGTACGCGCCGCTCTTCAGCTCGTTCTTCAGCGAGCCGAGCTGCGACTTGAACAGGCCGATCAGCTGCGCCTTGCCGCCGCCCCCGGACCGCGCGCCGCCACTGTGCCCTCCGCCGTGCCCTCCGGGCGCCGCACCGCGCCCGGCCTGCCCCTGCTGAAGGGCCTTCGCCTGGTCCTTGAGCCGGTCCCACACTGCCATTGCCGCCACCTCGGTCTTCGTCAGCATCACCTGGCGCACCCGCTCAGCGCGCGCACTCCTCCAACGCCCTGCCCCCGGGTAAAGGTTCCGCAAACCCGCGGCCGGGGCCGAACGGCGGCGGCCCGCTCCCGGCGAAGGGGAACGGGCCGCCCGGCACGTCAGGTCGGCGGGAAGGCCGGGCCGGGCTCCCGAGCGGCACACGCGGGGACGCGACGGCCCGGCCCGGTCTTCCTCTGGCCGCAATCTGCCACCCGCGCCGCCCCCGCGCCTCCTGGGACGATCCGAACGGGGCACCGCGGTGAACCAGAACATTCCGGGCGCTTTATCACAGATCGTCGGTGATAATCGGAGCATGAATACGGCAGCGTATGACTCGCTGGCGGCGTCGTCGGATCACGCGGTCGCCGTGACCATCGCCTTCGTCGCCGGTCTGATCGTGGCCTGCGCACTGATCTGGGCCGTCCGGGTCGGGATGCGGGTGATGGACAAGGACACCCACCACCCCGCCCCCGACGAACAGCCGCACCTCCCCGACACCGGGCCGGTCCGCGAGACGCGGGAGATGCGGGAACCCGACGACATGCCGGTCGTGACGCGCGACGGGCAGCGGATCATGCCGCACGAACTGCACCGCGCGAGCACCAGGACCGGCAAGGACCAGAACCCCCGCCGCTGGTCGCCCGGGTCCAGCGGATCCTTCGGCGGCGGCGGCTCCGGACGTACGTGATGTCGTGAGGCCGGGAGGCCAGGAGGTCTCCCGGCGGCGCCCCCGCACCCCAGGGAGGACGGACATGGCTGCCCGCCACCGGATGCGCCGGGCGACGACGGGGGCGGTGCTGGCCCTCGGCCTGGCCGCCGCCGCGCTCACCGGATGCAGCGGCGACAGTCCCGCGGACACCGCACGCGAGGCCGAGTCCGCGGTCGGTTCGATCGCCTCGCAGGCCACCGAGGCGGTGGAGTCGGCGACGGCGGAGGCCGGACGCCGCCTCGACGACATCCAGGACGGCGTCGACGCCAAGGGCGACGTGAAGGTCGCCGCCCCGTCCGTCACCCAAGGCGGCCGCGCCCGCGCCGAGGTGACGGTCACCAACACGGACGACAGCGCCCGCTCCTACGCCGTCCAGATCAACTTCACGGACGGCGGGGGCCGTGTGAAGGACACGGTCATCGTGACGGTGGACCACGTCCAGCCCGGCGAGTCCGCCACGGCCACCGCCCGCAGCACCCACGACCTGACCGGAAAGATCACCACAGCCGTAGCCCGCGCCGTCCGCTACTGACCCCGCGACACCCAACAGGGGCGCGAAGACCTCAGGGGCGCGGGGAACTGCGCAAACGCCCCCACGGCGCCGCACCCGAGGTCCAACAGCCACCCCCACCCCCTTCAGGGGCGCGGGGAACTGCGGAAACACCCCCACGGCGCCGCGGCCAAGGCACGACGGACACCACCACCGACCTCACCCCCACCCCGCGAAGCGCTCAGCGGCCCAGCCACACCACCGTGTCCGGCCCCAACCGCCCCTCCTCCAGCGGCCCGCTGCTCAGCAGCACCTCACCGGCCGGCAACGGCACCACCTCCCCGGACAGGTTCGCCACACACCGCCACCCCTCGCAGCGGTCGAACTGCAACACCCCCTCCGGCGCGTCCGCAGCCCACGTCAGCTCCTCCCCCTCCAGCAGCTTCCGCCGCAACTTCAGCGCCGTCCGGTACAGCTCCAGCGTCGACCCCTCGACCCCGTCCTGCGCCTCGACGGCGAGCTCCCCGAAGACACCCGGCTGCGGCAGCCACGCCCCGGCCGGCCCGAAGCCGTACGACGGCCCGGTCGTCGTCCACGGCAGCGGCACCCGGCATCCGTCACGGCCTTTGCGGACGTGGCCCGTCTGCTCCCAGATCGGGTCCTGGAGCACCTCGGTGGGCAGGTCCGCGACCTCGGGCAGCCCGAGCTCCTCGCCCTGGTAGAGGTACGCCGACCCGGGCAGCGCCAGCATCAGCAGCGTGGCCGCCCGGGCCCGGCGCAGCCCGGCCTCCCGGTCGACGGCCGGTGCGTGGCCGCCGGAGAGCAGCCAGGCGTTGAGGTCGGTGTCCGGCGGCAGCGTCAGGCGCGAGGCGTGCCGGACGACGTCGTGGTTGGACAGCACCCACGTGGCCGAGGCACCGGCCGCCCGGGCGGTGTCGAGGGAGTCGGTGATGACCCGCCTCAGTTCCTCGGCGTCCCAGTTCGCCTGGAGGTACTCGAAGTTGAACGCCTGGCCCAGCTCGTCCGGGCGGGCGTACAGCGCACGGCGTGCTCCGGGCACCCACGCCTCCGCGACGGCCATCCGGGGCGGCCGGTAGGAGTCGAAGATCTTGCGCCAGTCGCGGTAGATCTCGTGCACCTCGTCGCGGTCGTAGAAGGGGTGCGTGCCGGGCGGCAGCGCGGTGAGGGCCTCCTCGCGGCTCAGCTCCGGCCGGCCGAGGTCGCGCAGCGGTTCGGCGAGGTCCTTGACGAGGGCGTGGGCGACGTCGATGCGGAACCCGTCGACCCCGCGGTCGGACCAGAAGCGCAGGGTGGTGCGGCAGTCGGCGCGGACCTCGGGGTTGTCCCAGTTGAGGTCGGGCTGTTCGGGGGCGAACAGGTGCAGGTACCACTGCCCGTCGGGCACCCGCTTCCAGGCGCTGCCGCCGAAGACCGACTGCCAGTCGGTGGGCGGCAGTTCGCCGTGCTCGCCGCGGCCGTCGCGGAAGACGTACCGGTCGCGGGCCGGGGAGCCCGGCCCGGCGTGCAGGGCCTCCTGGAACCACACGTGCTGGTGGGAGGAGTGGTTGGGGACGATGTCGACGATGACCTTCAGGCCGAGCCGGTGCGCCTCGGCCACCAGCGTGTCGAAGTCGTCCAGGGTGCCCAGGCGCGGGTCGACGTCCCGCGGGTCGGCGACGTCGTAGCCGCCGTCGGCGAGTTCGGACGGGTAGAACGGGCTCAGCCACAGGGCGTCCACGCCCAGCGCGGCGAGATGCCCGAGGCGGTGGGTGATGCCGCGCAGGTCGCCGAGTCCGTCACCGTCGGCGTCGGCGAAGCTGCGCGGATAGACCTGGTAGACGACGGCCTGCCGCCACCAGTAGGGGTCGCGGGACGACAGGTCGGGAGCGGAGCGATCGGTCACGCGGTCTCCTTGGCAGGGCATACGGGCGACAGCATTGAATCTGTCCAGAATGCCGGAAAAAGGAACCACCGTGTGGGTGCCGGGGCGCCCGTCACCCCTCGACCGTCGACAGATACAGCTTCACGTAGCGCTCCACGTCCACGTCCAGGCCGACGTCCACCAGGGCCTGCTCCCGGATGCCCTCGTGCAGTTCGGACTCGCCGGGGCGGGGGCGGCGGTCCACGACGGTCATGCCGCGGGTGGGGCCGGGCGCGAGGGAGATCTCCACCGGGAGGCGGTGGGTGGTCAGGCCCTCCGGGTCGGCGACCGCGCACACCGCGCCCGCGTCGCCGAGGCCGCCGGCCGTCTCGGCGGGGTCGTCCGGGCGGCTGCCCGGGTGGGCCGGGCGGTGGGCGAGCAGGTCGCCGGCCAGCCGCGCACCCGGTTCGCGGCTCGCGCGCAGGCGCCGTACGTCCGCCGCCGGGACGACGACCCGGGTGAACACGTCCAGCCCGTACATCGTGATCGGCACCCCCGCGGTGAGCAGGATCGCGGCGGCCTCCGGGTCGTGCCAGACGTTGAACTCCGCGACGGGAGTGGCGTTGCCCGTCGCCGCCGCGCCGCCCATGAAGACGATCCGCTCGATGTTGCGCACCACCTCCGGATGGGTGCGCAGGAGCAGCGCGATGTTGGTGAGGGGGGCGGTGGGCACGAGGGTGACCGGCCGCGGGGAGGCGAGGATCTCGCGCCGCAGCAGGGTGACGGCGTCGACACCGGCGGGCTCGCGGGCGGGGGCCGGCAGGCCCAGGTCGCCCATGCCGTCGTGCCCGTGCACGTGCCGGGCCGAGCGGGGCGCCTCGATCAGCGGCCGCTCGGCGCCCCGGGCGACGGGGACGTCCCCGGCCCCGGCCCGTTCCAGCACGGTCAGGGTGTTGCGGACCACCCCGTCGACGTCCGTGTTCCCGGCCACGCAGGTGACCGCCCGCAGGTCGAGCGCCGGATGCCGTACCGCGAACAGCAGGGCGAGGGCGTCGTCGACGCCGGTGTCGCAGTCGATGATCACCGGGATGCGCTGACCGTCCGTCACGGCGGGGCTCCTTCCACTGGTACGCCCGAGGCTCCACCGGCGACCCTACGGCCGTGCGGGGCCCGCCTCGTCCCCCTCCCACAGGCCGGTCCCGCGCGCCGCGGCCCGTTCCGCGATCCGGCGCAGCAGCTCCCCGGCGGGCAGGGCGCCGGGGCGGCGGCCGTCGCGCAGACGAGGCGCCACCAGCCCCGCGGTGGCCTCCCGGGCGCCGATCACCGCCTGGTACGGCACCAGCCGGGCCTCGCGGACGCGCGCGGCGAGGGTGCCCCGGTCGGGACCGGCGACCTCGGCGCGCAGGCCGAGGCCGAGCGCGCTCCGGGCCAGGTCGTGGGCGGGCCCGGCCTGCTCCTGACCGACGGGCAGGATCACCAGCTGCACCGGGGCCAGCCACACCGGGAAGGCGCCGCCGTGCGCCTCGAGCAGGTGGGCGACCGCGCGCTCCACGCTGCCGATGACGCTCCGGTGGACCATGACCGGGCGGTGCCGGGCGCCGTCGGGCCCGATGTAGCGCAGGTCGAAGCGCTCGGGCTGGTGGAAGTCGATCTGGACGGTGGACAGGGTGGCCTCCCGCCCGGCCGGGTCGGTGATCTGCACGTCGATCTTGGGCCCGTAGAAGGCGGCCTCGCCCCCGGCCTCCTCGTAGGCGATGCCGGAGCCGTCCAGGACCTCGCGGAGCAGGGCGGTGGCGCGCCGCCACAGCTCCGGGTCGGCCACGTACTTGCCGCCCTCGCCGGGCAGGGAGAGCCGGTGGCGGGCGGCGCTGATGCCCAGGTCGGCGTAGGCACGGGCGATCAGTTCCAGCGCGGCGCGGGCCTCCTCGACGGCCTGCTCCAGGGTGCAGAAGATGTGGGCGTCGTTGAGGGTGATGGCCCGTACCCGGGTCAGCCCGCCCAGCACCCCGGACAGCTCGGAGCGGTACATGCCGCCCACCTCCGCGATCCGCAACGGCAGTTCGCGGTGGCTGCGGGAGCGTGCGCGGTAGATCAGGGCGTGGTGGGGGCACAGGCTGGGGCGCAGCAGGACCTGTTCGGCGCCCAGGTCCATCGGCGGGAACATGTCGTCGCCGTAGTGGTCCCAGTGGCCGGAGATCTCGTACAGCTCCCGTTTGCCGAGGACGGGCGAGTACACGTGCCGGTACCCGGCCCGGCGCTCCGCGTCGCGGACGTACTCCTCCAGGGTGTGCCGCACGACCGCGCCGTCGGGCAGCCAGTACGGCAGTCCCGCGCCCATCAGCGGGTCGGTGTCGAACAGGTCCAGTTCACGGCCGAGTCGGCGGTGGTCGTGCATGAGGGCTCCTCCAGGGGGACGGAGCGAGCACCGCGCGACGAAGCCCCGGGGCACTCGCCCCGGGGCTTCGGACACTGGGTCAGCTGTCAGCGCGCCGGGACACTCTCCGGCGTCGTCGTGGCGGACGGGAAGGGCTGGACGCGCTGCATGGCGCGAACGTAACAGGCACGGCGAGGCCGGGGCGAGGCGATTTCCGGGCCCGGCGCCGCCGCCGCGCTGCTCCCCCGCCGTTCCTCACCCGGACGGACCGTCACGCTGGTGGACGCGCGGGCGCGGTGGTGCCGTGAGAGCACCGAAGATCCCGGCCGAGCCCCGGCCCGCCCTCAGGAGGCACCCGATGACCCGTTCTCCGGCCGCCGCCCGTGCCCTCCTGCTCGCCGCGCTGTCCCTGACCGTCCTGCCCGCCGCGGCCGGCTGCTCGCTCCAGGAGGAACCGCGGCCCCGGTGGTTCACCGTCCCGCCCTCGCCGACCACCGCGTCACCGGCCGGCAAGCAGCCCGTCGCCCCGGGGGGTGACCTCGCCGCGGCGCTGGTCAGGGCCGCGCTGATCACCGAGGCCGACCTGGGGGAGCCGTGGGTGCCGACGCGGGGCGCCCGCACGTGGCGGGACGGCGTGCTCAAGGGCACCACCGAGGACCCGGAGTGCCGGCGGCTGCTGGACGTCCTGTACACGGAGGAGCTGTTCGGCGCCCCCCGCGGCCCGCGCGCGGAGTCGGCGCTCGACGACGACGAGACCGACGCCCAGCTGCGCTACCAGGTCGCCGTCCACCGCCCGGCGGACGCCGACCGCGCCCTCGACTGGCTGGGGACGCTGCCGGAGCGCTGCGGCCGGTTCGAGGCGACGGCCTCCCGCGGCGGCGTCCAGGAGGTGCAGGTCTCCGAGCTGCCGCTGCCCTCGGCCGGGGACGCCCGCCGGGCCCTGCGGGTGACCCTGGCCGGTGAGACGGAGGACGGGGAGTCGACCTACCTCACGTTCGACATCGCGGGCGTCCGCGTCGGGGAGCAGGCCGTCACCGTCACCAACGCCGGTCTGGGCGAGGTGTACGAGGAGGTCACCCGGCACGCCGTGCAGGTCGGCGCGCAGCGGCTGGCCGACCTCGGCAGGTCGGGCCGGGCACAGATCTGAGGCGCCCCCGGCGCGTCCGTCAGTCCCGGTCGAAGCGTTTGCGGTGGGTGATCACGTCGCGGGCCGCGTCGAGGGCGGTGAGGCCGCGCGAGAAGGCGTCGGCCCGCAGCCGGGCGAGCGCCTCGTCGGCCGACACGCCGAGCTGCGCCATGATCATGCCGACGGCCTGGTAGACGGCGTCGTGGTCCGCGCCGAGCCCGCTCAGCCAGGCCTCGCCGTCGGGGACCTCGGGGTCGTCCCCGCGGGGCAGGGACATCAGGGCCACGGTCATGACCCCGGCCACGATCCGGGCGACGTGCAGCTGCCGCTCGGACAGGCCGCCGGGCCGGTCGCGGTACAGGTCGAGGGTGCCGACGCACACCGATTCGTTGCCGAGCGGCACCGCGTAGACCGCGCGCACCCCGGCCGCCGTGGCCTGCTGGGCGAAGACCGGCCAGCGGCCGGCGTCCGCGCCGGTCGTCAGGTCGCAGGCGAGCACGGGCGCACCGTCCTCCAGCGCGCTCTGGCACGGGCCGTCCCCCAGGGTGGCCTGGATGTGCGCCAGGTGCGCGGCCTCCTCGCTGCTGGCGCTGAGCTGGACCGGCATGCCGTCGCTGCGCAGCGAGACGCTGGCACCCGTCACCGGCAGCAGTTCCACGGCCACCCGGCACAACCGCCCCGGCACCTCCACGGGCTCGGCGCCGCGCACGCCCCGGGCGATCGCGTCGACGGCCTGGAGCCCGTCCACCTCCAGCTCGCCGCCCGCGCCGCAGCCCGGTTCGCCGTCCGGGGCGCCTCGGGGGTCGTGCCTGGGCCGCACGGGCCACCGCCTCCTTCGATCACCGCGGCACACACCGTCGACGGGTCACGGGCGCACGCGCACCGGCACCCGGCCGGTGCGTGCATCCCGCGATCCCGGCCCGACTACCCGGTGCCGGTGGGGCAAAACCCTCACAGCGGGGGCTGCGCAGGAGCGGGTCCCAGGGTGGTGGTGCCGGGGGCCGTACGGTGGCCCAGTCCCGTCCGGTACGCGTCCAGGGCCGCCTCCACCCGCCCGGTGCGCCGCAGCAGGTCGCCGAGCAGCCGGCACAGGTCGGCGAGGTCACCGGCCGCCCCGGCCCGCTCCAGCAGGCTGAGGGCGCGCACGTAGTGCTCCTCGGCGTCCTCGGTGCGGCGGGCGTCCTCCGCGATGATGCCCAGCAGCCGGTGCGCGGCGGCGGAGTGCACGGCACCGCGCTCGGACGTCAGGTGCTCCAGCACGTCGTGCAGCAGGGCCTCGGCCTCCGCCGACCTGCCGCGCCGGTGCAGCACGTCGGCCAGTTCCACGGCGACCTGACTGCTGTAGAGGGCCGCGCGGCGGGCCGACAGCATGCCGAGGGCTTCGCGCAGCTCCTCCTCCGCCCGCTCCAGCCGGCCGTCCTGGGCGTAGACGTAGCCGCGCATCCAGTGGCAGTTGGCGAGCTCGGTGCGGATCTGCAGACCCCGGTACAGCTCGGCGGCCTTGGCCAGGGACGCGTCGGCCTCGGCGAGCCGGCCCTCGGCGACCAGGGTGCGGGCCACCGACCGGTGCATCCGGGCCACCAGGGCCGGGTCGCCGGACTGCGGGGCGAGCGCCAGGGCGAACTCGGCGGCCTGGGCGGCCCGGGCGTGCGCGCCCATGTCCATGTACGGGCCGATGGCGCTGGCGTAGAGCAGCAGCAGGGCGTCCGGATCGTGCAGACCGCCGCGGTTCAGCTCGTCCAGGGCCGTCTCCAGCAGGTAGACGGCGTAGCGCAGTTCACCGGCGAGGTAGTGCGCGACGGCCCGGCCGCGCAGGGCCGGTACCCGGGCGGGCAGCGGCGCACCGGCCAGGCAGGCCTCGGCCCGTTCGAAGTGCTCCCGGCCGGTCACCAGCTCGCCCGTCTCCAGGGCGCACTCGCCCAGTCCCAGCAGCGCGGCGGACTGCTCGGCCGGCAGGCCGTGCGTCTCGGCCTCGGCCAGCAGCCCGGTGTACTGCTCCGCCGCCGCCTCGGCCTCGCCCAGGGCGAGAGTGCGCTGCGCCTCGGTCAGCCGCAGCCGCAGTTCGGTCACGAGGCGGGCGGAGTGGCCGGTGGCCAGCTCGTCGAACGCGACACCGAGCCGGCCGGCGAGATGCCGCAGGGCGTCGTCGGAGGGACGCACCCGGCCGGACTCCAGGGTGGAGATGTAGGCGGGTGTGTACACGGGTTCCGCCAGCTGCCGCTGGGTCAGTCCGCGCTCCACACGCAACCGCTGCACCCGGCGCCCGATGGTCCCCGGGTCGTCACGCTCCCCCACGCCAACTCCCCTTGTGCCTCTTGCCGTTCGGCCGGAACAGCCCCTAGGTTAAACGGAGTGTTAAGCAGATTTGTCGAACCTGCTTAATACGTTGCCCGTCGCAGGAGCCGCCCCAGTTGCGAGGTCGCCGTGCTCGAACGCACACGCACCGCCGAGCGGTACGCCCGAGGCTTCACCGCCGCGCTCGTCGCCGTGGCCACGCTGCTGCTGGCCGCGAACGCGGGCCCGGCGAGGGCGGGGGAGCACCGCCCCGAGCCGTCACTCCACAGTGACGTGACCGACGAAGGCGGCGTAGGCCTCCGGTGACAGGCTGATCATTCCGCCGCGGAGGTTCTTGGAGTCCCGCACGGCGACGGTCGACCCGAGTTGAGCGACCTCCACGCACTCGCCGCCGGTGTTTCCGCTGTAGGACGACTTACGCCAGTGCGCTTCGGTGAACTCCGTTTTACGGGTCATGACTTCACAGCGGCGATGAAGGCGGTGTAGGCCTCCGGGGAGAAGCTGACCATTCCGACGCCGAGGTGCTTGGAGTCTCGGACTGCAACGGCGGACGGAAGTTCGGCGACCTCGACGCAATCACCGCCCGTATTGCCGCTGTACGACGACCTGCGCCACCGCGGTTCGGTCACGTTCCGGCTGCTCCCCATAGCGCTCCTCCATCACGCGAGCGATCAGTGCCGCGGAGTCCCTCACCGAGAGGGCAGCGGCCTGCAAGGAAGCGTAGCGGCGGGCGGCTTCCCTGACAGTGTCGGGGTTGGCCGTCGTGTGGCCGGAGATCATGTCCTCGGTGTAGACGATCTCCGGGTCGTCGGCGAAGCGGAGAATGTTGAAGGAGCCGATGAGGCCCGCGTGTTCACCGGACTCGAAGGGCAGCACCTGGACGCTCACCCAGCGGTGGTCCCGAAAGCTCAACAGGTGAGCAAGTTGCGCCCGCATGATCGCCCGGCCACCGATCGGCCGATGCAACGCCGCCTCGTCCAGCACCACCAGGATCAGCGGCGGTTGCCCGCACGCCAGGAGGCGCTGGCGCTCCATTCGAGCCGCCACGAGTTCGTCGACGTTGCCCGGCATGCCCGTCGTGAGGACCGCTTGCGCATACTCCGTAGTCTGCAGGAGTCCGTAGATCAACTGCCCCTGATACGCGGAGATGTACGTCGCCCGAGCCTCCATCTCGGCGTAGGCCTGGAACCAGGTCGGCAAACGGCTGCGCAGCACCAACCCCACCAGCCGCGAGAAGCAGCCGTCGGTCATGAGGGCCGCGTCCGCGCGTTCCGCGAACTCCCTCGTGGGGACCTTGTGGGCCGTCTCGATCTGGCCCACCAGTGAGCCCGTGCAGTAGATGCAGTCGCCCAGCTCCTTCTGGGACAACCCCGCGGCCTCGCGGCAGCGGCGCAGCTCCGAGCCGAAGTAGTCCAGCGGCGACGCGGTGGGGTCGAGTCGACGGACGTTGGCCATGAAGCGGTCACCCCCGGGTCCGAACGCCCTGGGGCGCCCCTGTCGTTCCGTCGCCGAGCGTAAGCGCCCGGCTGCGCACAGGTGGGGCGAATCGGATAAGTCAGTCCGGCAGGATCTCGCGCAGGGCGGCGTCGAGCCGGCGTCCGATCTCCGCGTCGGAGGGGCGGTCCTTCTTGCGGTCGTACAGGGGGTCCAGGCCGGTGATGAGGGTCTGGGTCACCGCGCCGTACAGGGGGGTGCGGGGGCGGTGGACGGCCTCCTGGAGCGCCGGCCGCAGGACGTGGCGGAAGTAGCTGCCCCCGGACGGCAGCAGGTCGGGCACCGTGTGCTCGGCGCTCTCGCCGGTGGGGGACGCCGACGGCGTCTCGGCGTAGGCGGCGACGTGCCGGCACTCCGGGGCCGAGCCGGAGTCGAGGTAGGCGGAGGTCCGGGTCGCGGCGAACCCGGCGCGCAGCAGGCAGCGTTCGCTGTCGGGGTCGGTGAGGAACGCGATGAGCTCGGCGGCCTTCGCGGCCCGCCGCTCGGACGCGGAGGAGGCGACGGCGAGGTTCTGCCCGCCGAGCACCGCCTTGCCGGGCAGCTGCGTCACGCCGAGGTCGTCGCCGAACGTCTCGCGCAGCGCCGGGTAGACGTAGGGCCAGTGCCGCAGGAAGATCGCGCGGCCCTCGGCGAAGGCGCTGAGGGACTCGGCCTCCCGGGACTCGGCGGCCTCCTCCAGCGTGTAGGGCCGGGCGGTGCGTTCGCGCAGTTCGGTCACCCCGGCCGTCAGCTGCGCGGCGTCGGCGGCGTAGCGGCCCCGGTCGTCGGTGAGCGCGAAGTCCGGCTCGGCCGAGGCGAACGCCTCGATCGCGTTGACGGTGCGGCCCTCGTAGGGGGCGAGCTGGGTGGTCCAGCCGTCCCCGAAGTCCTCCGGCGCGGGGTCGGGGGGTTCGGTGCTGATCCACTCCCGCACCTCGTCCCAGGTGACGCCCGCGCTCAGGTCGGTCCGCGAGGCGCCGATCTCCCGCAGCCGGTCCTTGCGGTAGTAGAGCAGCCCGACGTCGCTGTTGAACGGCACCGCGTACCGCTCGCCGTCCCAGTGGGCCGTGCTGTCCACGGACGGGATGATGTCCCCGGGCGACTCGACGGCCGCACCGGTCAGTGGCCGGATCACCCCGGCCGCGGCGAACTCCGGGACCCACGTCACGTCCAGGTTCACCACGTCGTACTCGGCGCTGCCGGACTGGAGTGCGCCGAGCAGCTGGCTGCGCTGCTGGTCGGCGGAGCCGGGGAGTTCGACGAGCCGGGCCCGGTAGCCGTGCTCGCCCTGGCGGTCGTTCCACACGTCGATGAGCTGCTGGCGGATGCCGTTCTTGCCGGTGACGTCCTGCCCGCTGGCCACCACGATCCGGGGCGGGTCGGTCTCCGGCGGCTGTTCCTGCGTGCCCCCGCCGGTGCAGGAGGCGAGCGCGACGAGCGACAGCAGGGACAGTGCGGCGGCCGTCACGCGGCGGACCATCATTCCTCCCCCGATCCGATGCGGGACACCTCGTCGTGCACCATGGCCACGAGGTCGTCCCCGGTGTCCAGGCAGCTGCCCCGGGCGGCGTCGGCGATCCTGCGCGCCGGGCGGTTCCGGTCGCAGCCCCAGCTGTTCAGGGACGCCATCACCACCGGGACGCCCGAGGTGCGGGCCCGCCGCTCGACCGCGGCGAGGGCCTCGCCGGTCAGCCGGTCGTCGTCCTCGCCGTCGCTGAGGTACACGATGAGCTGCGGACGGTCGTCGCCGCTGCCCCGCTCGCGCATGAACTCCAGGGCGTCCTCCAGCGCCGCGGCCGGGTCGGCCTCCGCGTCCCGCCAGCGCGCGGCGTCGAGCCTGTCCTCGGCCTCGGCGCGGGCGTGGGTGCCGAAGCCCAGCACCTGGGTGTGGGTGCTCCGGCCGGTGCCGTGCACCGCCCACACGCCGTACTCGTCCTCCCCGCCGAGCCCCGGCAGCGTCTGCCCGAGGATGCCGGGGCCGCCGCTGGGTCCCTTCCACACCCGGGCCATCGAGCCGGAGCTGTCGAGGAGGTACAGGACCCGGCCGTTCCCGTGGGCCCTGCGGTACCGCTCCAGGGTCAGGTCCAGCGCCGCCGCCTCGGCCGACTTCACGGGACGGACGGACGCCGTGAACCCCGCGGGGACCCGTCCCGGGTCGAGGAGCGCGTGGGCACCGGAGGGCGAGCGGAAGCCCTGCTCGCCGAGTACCGCCCGGCCTTCCGCACCCGTCAGCCAGGCCCGGAAGCGGCGCACCGCGTCGTCCCGCGCGTCCGCGTCCCGGTCGCCGTCCTCCCAGCGCACCCGCACGAACGTGGGCTCCAGCGGGGGCACGTCGTCGGGGTAGGCGGCGGTGCGCGCGACGCGGGTGGCCGAGTCGCAGCCGGTGCCGCTCTCCAGCAGGAACTCCGGCACGAGGGCGGCACTGCGGTTGTCCACGGCGTCGGTGTCCGGCAGCGTGCACAGCAGCCGCACGGCCGACGGCTCGGGCCGCCCCGCGCGCGTGAGCAGGCGTTCGGCACCCCGGGCGGGGGCGTCCTCGCCGTACAGGCCCACCGTCGCCAGCAGGGCCGCGTCGGTGAAGTCCGGGTCCGGGCGGTGCACCTCGGCCGCCCGGTCCGCCTCCTCCAGGGCGCCGACCAGGGAGGTCACGGACTGCCCGGTCCGTGCGACGCCCGTGTCGAGGCCGTCCGGCAGGGCCAGCACGATCGGCGAGTACGCGAACGGCTCGGTGTCCGGCTCCAGTGCAGCGAAGACGCGGTCCTGCCGGGCGGCGTCGACGACGGCCCGCTCGGCGGTCGCACGGGTGGCGGGGATCCACACGTCCGGCTGCGGGCCGATGTCGCGCTGCGGGTTGACGTCCTCGCGGGGCTTCTGCCAGGCGTCGGTGCGCTCCCCCAGCGCGGTCACCACGTCGGCGGCGGCCGCGCTGTAGACCGTGATGCCGCTGCGCCGGCAGCCCTCGTCGGTGCGGTTGGCGCCGGAGGTGAGGAAGTCGTCCCGGGCGGCGTTCAGCGCCGGTTCCAGGTCCGGGTCGACGAGCAGCCGCAACTCCAGGGCCGGGCCGCAGTCCCCGGAGTCGCCGATCAGGGTGTAGAGGCCGTAGCCGCCGGCGCCGGTGGCGAGCAGCGCCAGCAGCAGCGTGAGGGCGGTGCGGCCCAGACGGCCGGCGAGGGCCCGGGCGGCCCTGACCGGCCAGGGCTTGGGCGGGGGCCCCGGAGGGTTCGGGTCGCGGCCGGGATCCGGGGCGGGGTGCGGGTCCGGGGCGGGGTGGGGGTCCGGGTCGTGGACGGGGCCCGGCGCGGGGGGCGCGGGGACCGGTCCGGCCGCCAGCAGCACGTCGGCGTCCGGGTTCCAGGGCGGGGCCAGGGCCTGCGGCTTCTGGAGGTCGTCGTCCTCCGCCCGGTAACCCGCCGCGGCCATCCGCTGCTTCAGCGCGGGGTACAGCGTGGACAGCCACACCTCCCCGCCCTCGTCGAGGAAGCGCGCCACCTCGTGGGTGAACGGCGTCGCACCGTCGGCGTCGCCGCCCAGGATGTACCGGTTGGGCTGCACGCTCATCAGCAGCAGGACCCGTTCCTTGCGCTCCTGCGGCGCCTCGAAACGGTGCCAGATCTCGGCGGCGTTACCCGCGTAGCAGCAGTCCAGGATCACCAGGACCCGCTCGGGGCGGCTCTCCGGGGCGCACAGTTCGCCCAGCACGCCCGCGAAGCTCACCGCGCCGGGCAGTTCCTCGCCCGCGACCATCCGCGCGGTGCGCATCTGCAGGTGCAGCTTGTGCACGGAGGTGTCGGTGACGACGGCGTGCCCGGCGAAGTACAGCAGCAGCACACCGTCGGTCTCGCGGACGGCGCGGCGCAGTTCGCCGGTGAAGTCGTCCGGCGCCGGGGACGCCAGCACCCGTATCTCGCCCGCGCGGAAGACCCCGCCCCGGTGCAGGGCGTCCTCCAGCACCTTGCGGTTGTGGCGGACGGCGGGCAGCTGTCCGCTGACCCCCTGGGGGTCGGGTGCCGTGTGGTCGTACTCGGACACGCCGGCCAGCAGCGCCCGGTTCGCTCTGCCGCGCGGGTCGAAGCGGCTCACCCGGCTACTCCCCGTCGGGTCCCAACGGGCGGATGTCCGAATCGGGTTCGCCGCCCTGGAGCCTGCGGCGGTTGTTCTTCCAGGTCTTCACCGCGCGGGCGGTGTACTCGGTCAGCGCCGCGATCGTGGCGACGTCGCCGAGCAGTTGGAGGACGAGTTCCACGTCCGGCCCGAGGCGTCCCTTCGGCCCGTCGGCCGTGGTCCGCTCCTCGATGCGCAGGTGCCCGCCCGAGAGCAGCTCCTCCAGCGGCTCGTCGCGCTCCAGCCACGCCCGCAGCGCTCTGACGTCCTCCATGGTCGCGCCGGCACCCAGCCGGACGCGTACGCCTAAGACAGCCACTCGGTCCCCCTCTGTCATCCCGCCATCATGACACCCGACCCGGCCCCGGCGGCAGACCCGTGACGTGCCCCCGGGGTCTCAGGGCTGGGTCTGCAACTGCCGCAGCTGCCGCTGCACATGGTCGAGCGCCCCCTCGCGCCGGCCCGGCACGCGGCTGCGCAACACGGCGAGTGCCGGGCCCAGTTCGCGGGCGCGGAGCGGATCGCGGATCCGCCCCCACTGGTGGTGGGCCCGGTCCGCCGCGGACTCCACCGCGGGGGCGTCGGGTGCCTGCCCGGCGTTGAGGCGGGTGGTGGCGACGGTCAGCCAGGTGCGGCAGCTGCGGGCGGCGTCCCCGGCGAGCATCGCCACGTCGGCGCGGACCTCGGCCCAGTGCAGGGCCTCCTCGGAGGCGGGTCCGTGCGCGGCGACGGCGGCCTGCTCGTGCCGGGCGGCCAAGGCGTCGGCGTCGGCGTGCCGGCCGGCCCGCACGGCGGCGGCCAGGGCGGCGTGCGGGTCCCCGCCGACCGGGCCGGGCGTGTTCAGCACCAGGTCCCGGCCCGCGCTCCCCGGCGCGATCCGCGCCAGCGCCTGTTCGTGCAACTGCCCGGCGGGCGGCCTGAATCCGCTGCGCAGGATCGTCGCGACGGCCTTCATGTACGCGGGTTCCGCGACCGTGCGCCGGGACGGCGGCGGCGCGATACGGCCGTGGACGGCGTTGCCGCGCCCCGAGTCCAGCGGGATGGCGCGCAGCAGCTCCCATGTCTCGGCGTCGGCGTGCAGGTCGACCAGGAGGGTGGTGGCGCCGGCCGGCCGCAGCCGCAGCTCCTCGCGGAACCAGTGCCAGGGGAACGCCGTGTAGCGGGCGGTGGAGGCGGTGGTGCGGGCCAGCGCCAGGTGGGGCAGTCGCTGGCGACGGTCGAGCTGGAGCTGGCCGGCGACGTACACGGTGAGCGGGCCGGGGGCCGCGGCGGCGGCGCGCAGCCGGGTGAGGACGGCCTGCGGCTCCAGCGGATCGGCGAGTTCGACGACGTTGGCGGTGTCCGTGCCGGCCAGTACGGCGGGCGGCACGGCCGCGAGGACGGGAAGCACGGAGGCGGCGTCGACCAGACGCCCTCGGCCCACCGGCGAGGCCGCCAGCAGCAGCACGGTTCCCGGCATCGTCCCTCCCCCTCGCGTCGATCGCCTACGGCAGCACCGTAACCGCTGCGACGGCGCGGAGGGGCAACGGACCACCAACGTCCGCCTCCCGGGGGCCTCTCCACGCCCCCGGGCAGGCGCCGCGTGCGCGCCGGACGGGGTGCGTCACGCGACGGCGCCACCGCCACCGCCACCGCCGGAGACGGGGGTTCCCGGACGCGGGCCGGAGGCGGAGGTGCCGGGGGCGGGGCTAGCCGCCGGAGGCACGGCTCCTGGAGGCGGGGGCGCCACGGGCGCGGGCGTGACCGCCGGGGGCGGGGGATCAGCCTCCGGTGATGGGGGTGCCGGAGGGCGGGGGGTGGCCGCCGGGGGCGGGGGATCATCCTCCGGAGATGGGGGTGCCGGAGGGCGCGGGGTGGCCGCCGGGGGCGGGGGATCAGTTTTCGGAGACGGGGGTGCCGGAGGGCGGGGGGTGGCCGCCGGGGACGGGGGCGGGGGCCGGAGTGTCGGGGGTGGGGTGGCGGCGGATGGTGAAGATCGTGGTGTCGTCGGCGAGGCGCCCGCCGCCGTGCCGCAGCGTGCCGTCGCGGACGAACGCGGCGAGCCGGGTGGGCTCGGTGACGCCCGGGTCCTCGGCGACGGCCCGGGCGATGTCCTCGGCCGGCCGGTAGAACGCCCCCGCCGCGTCGCGGGCCTCGGTCACCCCGTCCGTCACCAGCAGCAGCGTCTCCCCGGCGCAGACCGGCACCCGCCGCGCCCGGGGCGGGCCGGGCGAAAGGTCCCGCAGGCCCAGCGGCAGCCCGGGCTCGGCCGCCAGGCGGCGGACCCCGCCCGGGCCGACGGCGAGCGGTGCCTCGTGGCCGAACAGCATCAGGTCCACGACCCCCGGGTCGTCGTCCGGGAAGCCGAGCAGGACGGCCGTGGCGAACCGGTCGCCGTCCGAGCGGCCCAGGGCGACCGTGTGCCGGCGGTGCCGGAGCATCCGCGTCTCCAGCCGCTCGGCGACCGTCGCCAGGTCCGCCTCGTGGTAGGCGGCCTCCCGGAACGTGCCGAGCAGCGCGGCGGCCGCCTCCACCGCCCCCAGCCCTTTGCCCTGCACGTCGCCGAGCAGCACGCGGGTGCCGTGCGGGCCGGGCTGGATGTCGTAGAAGTCGCCGCCGACGCGGGCGTGGGCGTCGGCGGTGAGGTAGACCCCGGCGTGGTCGAGCCCGCCCCAGCCCGGTGGCAGCGGGCGCAGCACCGTGCGCCGGATGGTGTCGGTGACGTCGCCCAGGTGCAGCGCGCGGTGCTCGTCGCGCACCCGGACCACGCAGGCCAGCACGGCGAGGACGCCGCCGATGGCCACGAGGACGAAGTCGGCCGGTCCGGCCTGGTACTCGTGCGGCCAGGCCCCGTCCGCCAGGACGTAGGCGACGAGGGACAGCAGCGCGAACACGGCCGTTCCCCCCACCCCGCACAGCGCGGCGGCGATGCCCGGCACCAGCACGATCCAGGACACCATGCGGAAGTCGCCGGTGGTGTTCCAGTCGCCGAACAGGATCGCGACAAGCAGCAGCAGCGGCGGCGCCCAGGCCACGCTGCGCCCCCGCACCCGCAGCAGCTCCTGCCGTCGCACGACGTCCCCGCGGCCGGCCCGGGCGTACCGGTCGAACGGGCCGTGCCCCGTGCGCTGGCGGCTCACCGCATCAGCGAATCACGGGCCCGCACCGGCCGCATCCCGTTGCGCGCCGCGTCCGCCGACTTGCCCGTACCGGCGCGCCGGTGTGCCCTGGAGAGCAGGGGCAGGGACAGAGAGGAGAGCTCTCATGGCTCATGCGGCACCCGCTCCACGCAGGATGGCCCGGCAGCGGCGCAGGCCCGACATCCTCAGCGCCCGCACCCACGCCGCCCTGAACGTGGCACTGCCCGTCGCCCTGGGGCTGATCTACGGCTTCTGGGCCGCGGCCAACCGGCGCTTCGGCGGGCCCATCACCGGCTGGAACCTGCTGTTCGGCTTCGTCACCGCGCTGGTCTTCGCGGTGGTGTTCGCCGCCCTCTGGCGCGTGTCGCCACGGCTGGGGCGCATCCCGCACGCCGTGGTGTGGTTCGTGTTCGCCGGCTGCGCGGCCGGTTTCCTCGCCAGCCAGAGCAACCTGTCCGTCCTCAGCTCCGCCGGGGTGGGGCTGGTGACCGGGGTGGGCGTCCTGCTGATCAACGTCTACCGCTTCTTCACCCGCGAGGATCGAGCGGCCCTCGACCGCACCTGACCCGCCGGTTCCGGCTCCCGTCGGGCCACCCGTCCGGGTGAGCCCGGCGGCGGCCGCCCCGGCGCCCGTTCACGCAGGTGAGCGCGGTCACCGGACTGCGGGGCGGGGCCGGGCCCCGGTGCAGCGGTCGCGGGCCCGGACGGGGGCGCCTTGCCTGGAAGGGTGCCCGAGCCCCAGCGGGCGCCCGCCGCCGCGCAGGCGCCCCCACGCCTGCGGAACGCCCTGTCGGCCGTTCTGCTCGTCCTCGCGTGCCTGCTCCTGCCGCTCGGCGCGGTCGCGTCCTGGGCGGCCCACGGCCTGACCGACACCGGCCGCTACGTCCGGGCGATGGCCCCGCTGTCCGCCGACCCGGACGTGCGCCTCGCGGTCGCGGACGCCCTCGGCGACGGCGTCCTGCGGGAGACCGCGCACGACCTCGACACCGGGTCGCTGCGCGGTGCGATCGCCCCGTTCGTGCACGACGCGGCCCGCTCCTTCACCCGCACCGAGACGTTCCGCGCGGCCTGGGACGCGACGAACCGGACCGTCCACGACGCCGTGGTGCGCGCCCTGCGCGACGACGGCGCACACGGCGCCCCGGTCACCGTCGACCCGGCTCCCGTCCTCGCCCGCGTCAAACAGCAACTCGCCGACGATCATGTGCCGTTCGCCCACCGCATCCCGGTCACGCACGCCCGGATCGCGCTGCTCCCGGCCGAGGAGGCGGACCGACTGCGCAAGGGGTACCACGTGCTGGAGACCGCCGCCCTCTGGCTGCCGCTCGCCGCCGCCGTCCTGGCCGCCGCCGGGATCGCCCTGGCCGCCTGCCGCCGCCGCGCGGTGACCGCCCTCGGCCTCGGCACGGCCCTGGGCGGCGCGCTGCTGGTGCTCGCCGTCGCGGCCGGCCGCCGCCTGACCCTCGCCGACCTGCCCGACCCGCTGCACCGCCCGGCGGCGGGCGCCGTCTACGACGCCCTGACGGCCACGCTGCGCACGGTGTCCTGGCTGCTGTGCGCCCTCGGCCTGGCGGTCGCGCTCGGCGCCTGGCTCACGGGCCGGTACGGTGCCCGCCGCGCTGCGCGGCGAGCCGCGCGAGGGTCCGCAGCGCCCGCCGCAGATCCGGCTCCGCGGCCGATGCGAGGCCGAGTCTGACGGCGTCGGGCGTGTGCCCGGGGGACACGGCGAAGGCCGGCCCAGGCGTGACGGCGATGCCGTGGGCCGCGGCGGCAGCCGTGAAGGTGTCGGCGCGCCAGGGCGCGGGCAGCTCCCACCAGGCGAAGCAGGACGCCGGGGCGGACCGTACGGCGAACCCCGCGAGCTCCTCGGCGAGGATCCGCTGCCGCCGGGCCGCCTGGGCCCGCTTGTCCGCCACCAGCCGCGCCACGGTGCCCTCCTGGGCCCAGCGCACGGCCGCCTCCAGCGCGAACCGGCCCGCGCTCCAGCCGCCCGACCGCACGGCGTCGGCCACGGCGGGCACCCGGTGCGGCGGCACCACGAGGAAACCGGCCGTCAGCCCCGGGGCGACCCGCTTGGACAGGCCGTCCACGACATGGGTGAGGGCCGGGGCGTGCACGGCGAGCGCGTCGCCCGGCTCCTGGAGGAAGGACCAGATGCGGTCCTCCACCACCGGCAGTTCCAAGTCCCTCACCACCTGCGCGAGTTGCAGCAGCCGGGGCCGGGGCGTGGTGTGGGACGTCGGGTTGTGCAGGGTCGGCTGCACGTAGAGGGCGGACAGCGGCGCCGAGCGGTGCGCGGCGGCGACGGCCTCCGGAAGCAGCCCCGCCGCGTCCCCGGCGAGCGGCACCAGCGTGAGGCCCAGCCGCCCCGCGATCTCCTTGACCAGCGGGTACGTCAGCTGCTCCACGCCGACCCGGCCGCCGGGCCGGACCAGGGAGGCCAGGGCGGCGGCGATGGCCTGCCGGGCGTTGCCGGTGAACACCAGCCGCTCCGGGCCCGGCCGCCAGTCCGGGGTGGCGAGCAGGGCGGCCGCGGCCGCGCGGGCCTGCGGGGTGCCGGTGGCGGGCGCCGGCGCCAGCGCCTCGGCCAGCACGTCGGGCCGCAGCAGCGGCGCGAGAACAGGGGCGAGCAGCTCCGGCTGCCCGGGCACGGACGGGTAGTTGAGCTCCAGGTTGACGGGTGCGGCGGCCTCCCCGGCCCCCACGACGGCCTCCCCGGCCTCGACGAGCGCCTGCCCGCCCGCGCGCACCGGCGTGGCCCGGACGAACGTGCCGCGCCCGACCTCGCCGACGACCAGCCCGCGCCGCACCAGTTCACCGTAGACGCGGCCCGCGGTCGACGGGGCGATGCCCCTGCGCCGGGCGAACACCCGTTGCGGCGGCAGCCGTTGGCCCGGCGTGAGCCGCCCTGCGGCGATGTCGTCGGCGATCCGGTCGGCGATCCGCCGGTAGTCACCCATCGTCCGTCCCCCTGAGGATTGCACCGAGAGCAAAGATCTTATTGCACCGACCAGTTGGGCCGCCTAGGGTCGTCCACATGGCACCCTTCCTCGCGTACGAGGACAAAGGCCCCACACAGGGCCCCGCTTCCTCCCGGCAGCCGCACACCCCTCCGGTCCCCCTGGTCCTCGTCCACGGCCACCCCTTCGACCGCTCGATGTGGTCCCCGCAGATCCGGACCTTCTCCCGGGACCGCCGGGTCGTCGCCCCCGACCTGCGGGGCTACGGCGCCTCCCCGGCCGCCCCGGCCGTCATGGACTTCTCCGGGTTCGCCCGGGACGTCGAGGCCCTGCTGGACGAGCTGGAAGTGGACACCTGCGTCCTGGCGGGCCTGTCGATGGGCGGCCAGATCGTCATGGACTGCTACCGCCTGTTCCCCGAGCGCCTGCGGGGCCTGGTCCTCGCGGACACCTTCCCCGCCGCGGAGACGCCGGAGGGCGTGCGCACCCGCGACGCCATGGCCGACCGCCTCCTCGCCGAGGGTCTCGGCGGATACGCCGACGAGGTCCTGGAGCGCATGGTCGCGCCGTACGCGTCCCCCCAGGTCAAGGCGCACGTCCACGCCATGATGACGGGCACCTCGCCGCAGGGCGCCGCAGCGGCCCTGCGCGCCCGCGCCCGCCGCCCCGACTACACCGCCCTGCTGGCGCGCGTGCACGTCCCCGCCCTGGTCGTGGTGGGCGCCGACGACACCTACACGCCCGTCTCCGACGCCCGCGCCCTGCACGCGGCTCTGCCCGACGCCACGCTCCACGTCATCGAGGGCGCGGCCCACCTGCCGAACCTGGAACGCCCCGAGGAGTTCGACCGCGCCCTGGCCGCCTTCCTCGCCCACGTCGATGCGCGGCGGCAACCTTCCTCCGCCCCGGCTCGTCCTTGAGGGAGGATTCGGGCATCCCACCCGCACGAACGGAAGGGCCGGGCCTTGGACACCGCCGCCGCCGAGTGGACCGCCACCGACGAGGGACCGGAGCGCCGCCCCGCCGGACGGCGGTTCGGCGCCTGGTGCGCCGCCCTGCTGCTCGCCGGGGTGAGCGTGGTCGCCGGCTGCCGGGCCGCCGACACCGACGGCATCACCCCCGTCCCGCAGCTCCTGGCCTTCCTGCCCTGGCTGCTCGCCCCCACCGCCGTCGCGCTGCTGCTCACGCTGCTGGCCCGCTGGTGGCCCGGCACGCTCTGGGGCGTCGCCCTGCTCGGCGTGCTGGCCTGGTACATCGAGCCGTACGGCACCTCCGACGAGCCCGCGGGCCGACCGGTCGCCGCGTTCCGGGTGCTCACCTCCAACGTCGAGTTCGGGCAGGGCACGCCCTCCCTCGTCGCCGCGGTCCGCCGCGAGCAGCCGGACCTCGTGTTCGTCGAGGAGTGCGACCACGCCTGCGACACCCGGCTGAAGCAGGACCTCGCCCGGGACTACCCGCACCGCCGGGCCGTCGAGGGCGGCGGCTCCGAGGGGTCCGTGATCCTCAGCCGCTTCCCGCTGCGGCCCGCCCCGGGTGTCCGCGCCACCATGGGCATGCCCGGGGCGGTCGCCGACGTGGACGGCCACGCCGTACGGCTCCAGCTCGCCCATCCGATGCCTCCGCTGCCCGGGCAGGTGGACCTGTGGAAGAAGGAGCTGGGCGACCTGCGCGACGCGGCCCGCGCCGACCCCGGCACCCCCCTGGTCCTGGCCGGGGACTTCAACGCCTCGCAGGACCACGCCGCCTTCCGCCGCATCCTCGACACCGGGCTGCGCGACGCGTCCCGCCTGGACGGCGCCGACCGCACGGCCACCTGGCCGGCGCGCACCGCCCCGACGTTCGGCGCGCAGATCGACCACGTCCTGGTGTCCGGGGAGTTCGCCGCGGACCGCACCCGCATCCTGGACCTGTCCGGCACCGACCACCGGGCCGTGGTCACCGACCTCACCCTGCACGAGGGCCCCTGACACACGCCGAACACGGACACGGACACGGACACGGATAGGGACACGGACACGGATAAAGACGCGGACACGGATACGGCCGCCCCACCCACCGGTGGGACGGCCGTATCCGCGTGGGGGTCTCAGCGCGCCGACTTCTCCAGCGCCTTGTCCATGGCAGCCGCCAGGCCGTTGGCCCACAGCTGGTTCACCCGCGACCGCTCGGCGGAGTTGGGGTAGGCGTTGGTGCAGGACGTGCCGGGACCGCCGCCCGACATCAGCTCGCTGCACGGGCCGGTGTAGTGGTCGGGCAGACCGAGGACGTGACCGGTCTCGTGGGCGGTGACCCGGGTGGAGTTGTACTGCTGGTTCTGCCGGTAGTCCAGGAAGATGTAGCCCCGGCCGTGGCCGTCGGTGGAGGCGTACGAGCCGCGGGAGTCGTTGCCCTCCCGGTAGCTGAAGTCGGCCGTCGACGCGGAGCCCGCCTGGAGGCGCACGTTCGTCACCGAGCTGTTCCAGATCTGGGTGCTGCGCGCTATCTGGGTGCTGAACGACGGCGCCCGGGAGGCGTCGTAGACGACGGTGACCGCCGCGGCGGCGCTCGGGTTCTCGGCGCGCTTCTCCGCGACGGACTTCAGGACCGCCTGGAAGAACGCTCTGCTCGCGTCCGAACCGGCGGACGGCGCGGACGACTTGGCGACGAACCCGGCGTGCGGCTCCGCGACCGGGGCGGCCGCGGCGGGGAGGGCCGTACCGAGACCGGCCGTGGCGAGGCCGAGACCGAGGACCGCCAGGGCGGACGTGTACTTACGCATCGATGACTCCTTGGGTGGGGGTTGAGTCTCACCGGTGAGTCTCGATGGCTGTGCGCCGCCTGTGATGATGGCAACCGGGGATAGGCCGGAGCTATCGGCTGCCCAGTTCACCTGATTTAGCGGTGAATTATGTGGCTGGTTAACGCTGCGATTCCGCTTTAGCCTCACAGAGCATGGAGCTCGAGGTGAGGCACCTCCGCGCGCTGTGCGCCATAGCCGACACCGGCAGTCTGCACAGCGCCGCCCGGCAGCTGGGCGTTTCCCAGCCGTCGCTGAGCACACAACTGCGCCGGATCGAGCAGGAGCTGGGCGGCCCGCTGTTCCTGCGCTCGCACACCGGCTGCCGCCCCACCCCGCTGGGGCGCCTGGTCCTGAGCCGGGCCCGTCCGCTGATGAGCGACCTGCACCTGCTGGTCACCGAGGCGAGGGCCGCGGCCACCGGCGGCACCGAACTGCGCATCGGCGCCACCGCCAGCAAGGCCCTGGCGGGCTGGCTGCGCCGGCTGCGCGCCCGCGGCCACAACCCCAGTCTGCACATGAACGTCTCCCCGAACGCCCTGCTGCACATGGTCGCCGCGGGCCGGCTCGACGTCGCCTTCGTGCACGAGGTGGAGGGCTGTCCCCTGCGCGTCCCGGCGGAACTGCGGCTGCGCGTCCTGGTCGAGCGCGAACCGCAGTGCGTCTCGCTGCCCGCGGACCACCCGGCGGCCGTCAAGCAGGAGGTCGACGTGGCCGACCTGGCCGGCGACCGCTGGATGATCGACCCCACGGTCGACGGCGAGTGGGACGCCGTCCTGCGGATGTTCCGCGACGCCGGTGTCAGCCCCCATCTCCTGCACGGCGACTACCACACGGCCGACGTCCTGGTCGCGACCGGCGAGGTCGTCACCGTCTGCCAGCCGACCCGCACCCCCCGCCCCGACATGGCGGTCCGCCGGCTGAGGGGCGACCCGCTCGGCGTGCGGCTGATCGCCGCGGCCCGTACCGAGACGGACCTGGACGGCGTCTACCCCGCCCTGAAGGAGGCGTACGGGGAGGTGGCCCGGCAGGCCCCGGCCTACCGGGAGTGGCGCCGCCCGGACCGGCCGGCGCCCGACGGCCCCCGCAGACCCCCGAGTCCGGCCCTCCCGTGACGCCCTGCCCGTGGCGCGGCCGTCAGACGCCGATGTCGCGTCCGTCGGCGCGCCACACGGCCACGACGGCCGGGCGGACGTACCTGCCGGGTCCGTCGGGCCAGCTGCTGGCGGGCTTCTCCACGGTCGCCCCGTCGATCTCGCCCGGGTGCTGCACGGCGACCAGCACGCGCCGGTCCTGGATGATCGGCCCGCAGGTCTCCGCCCCCTTCGGCACGGTCAGGAACTGCTTCAGCTCACCGCGCCGCTCCCCCCGGGTCGCCACGCCGAACAGGCCGTCGTGCGAGCCGAGCTGGGCGCCGTCGGTGGAGATCCACAGGTTGCCGTGCGGGTCGAAGGCCACGTTGTCCGGGCAGGAGATCGGGCTCACGCCCTCCTTCGGGAAGCCCGCGAAGTACGTCGCCGGGTCCTCCGGGTCACCGGCGACGAGGAACAGCGACCAGGCGAACCGCGTGCTCTCCGGCCGGTTCCAGTGCTCGGTCAGCTCCAGCACGTGCCCGTGCTTGTTGGCGTGCCGCGGATTGGCCTCGTCCGCCTTCGGGTTGGAGCTGACGCCGCGGTTGGAGTTGTTCGTGAGGGCGACGTACACCTTGCCGGTGACCGGGTTGGGCTCGATGTCCTCGGGCCGGTCCATCTTGGTGGCGCCGACCTTGTCACCGGCCAGCCGCGTGAAGACGAACACCTCCTCGGCGCTCATGCCCTCCACGTGCGAGACGGCGCCCTTCGCGGTGGCGGTGGCCAGCGGGATCCACTCGCCGCCGCCGTCGAACTCCCCGTCGCCGGGCAGCTTGCCCGTGCCGTCGATCTCCAGGGCCGGCGAGTCGCCGGTCAGCCTGGCGACGTACAGCGTCCCCTCGTCGAGGAGGGACAGGTTGTGCTCCCGCACGGCGCGGCTGTGGCCGTGCTTCATCCGCTTGCTGCCGACGAACTTGTAGAAGTAGTCGAACCGCTCGTCGTCACCGGAGTACACGACCGGCCGCCCGTCGTGCGTCAGCCGCACGGTCGCGGCCTCGTGCTTGAACCGCCCGAGCGCGGTGTGCTTGCGGGGCGTGGAGTGGGGGTCGTACGGGTCGAACTCGACGACGTACCCGAACCGGTGGACCTCGTTCGGCTCCCGGGCGACGTCGAACCGCTCGTCGAACCGCTCCCACTTGCGCTCGGTCGCCCCGGACCCGATCCCGTAGCGCTTGTCGGTGGCACGCGAGGCGTTGGCGAAGTACTGGTTGAAGTTCTCCTCGCCGTGCAGGGTCGTGCCCCACGGGGTGACGCCGCCGGAGCAGTTGTTGAGGGTGCCGAGCACCTTGGTGCCGGTCGGGTCGGCGGAGGTCTTGAGCAGGTCGGATCCGGCGGCGGGGCCGGTGAGCCGGAACGCGGTGGTGGCGGTGACCCGGCGGTTGAGGTGGTGCCGGGACACGGCGGTGAGCCGGCCGCTCCTGCGGTCCTCCTCCACCACGACGGCCGACAGGCCGTGCGCGGCCCAGGCGATCTCGGCCTGCTCACGGGTGGGGTTCGCGGCGTCGTAGCCGCGGAACATCAGGATCTCGTCGGTGTACTCGTGGTTGGCCACGAGCACCTGCCGGCCGTGCTCCCCGGGCAGCGGGAGCAGGGCGAGGAAGTCGCAGTTGTACCCGAACTGCCCGGCCTGGGCCTTGGCGCTCTGCCGCTCCGGGTCGAAGGCCGGGGCACCGCGCAGGATCGGCTCGCCCCACCGGATGACGACGTTCTGCCGGTAGCCCTCCGGCACGGTCACGGCGTCGGCGGTGTTGGGCGCGACGGGGGAGAACCGCAGCCCGCGGGCGCCCTTGTGCGTGCGCCGGGCGGCCGGGGCGCCTTCGGAGGCGGCCGGTGCGGCGCTCGCCGCGGGCGCCTGCGCGACCCCCACGGCGCCCGCGCCCGCGGCGGCCACGGTGACGACCGCCGCGGCCCGCACCATCGCACGCCGGCTGAGCGCCCCGGCGATCACATCACCGACGTAGGCGTTGGCACTGGTGTTGGGCACCTCGTGGAAACAGGCGTCACCACACCGGAATCGGCAGGTCATGGCGGACCGGCCACCAGGGTGCGAACCGGACGGCGTTCCGATCAACGGCAGCAGCTTGCGCACTTTGCTCTCCTTGGATGCCCTTGGTGTCAGCGTGACCGTAGGGGCACGTATGTGCGGTAGCCGGGCGCCCCGATGAACAACGAGTGAACCCGCGGCAGCTGTACGGGGGTTGCACCTGTTCAAGCCGCCGACACCCACCGGGACCGGATGCGCCCTTGACAGACCGGGCCGCCCACACCCGACCCTGCCCAAGATCACCCAGGAGGGCCGCTAACCTTACGTGTCCGTCCTGGCCAGGGATTGACGGGCTTCAACTCACGCGAAGGGTTGCGCGCACATGGGCATTCTCACTCGGTTGCGGAACGCGTTCGGACGGTCCCGCAAGTCGCGGACCGCCGAGGCGGAGGGTGCGGCGCGGACCACGACGGTCGAGCCGGAGGCCACGACCGGCGCCTCCCCGGCCCCCACGACGGACCCCAAGCTCCCGTCCCCCTCCCCGGAACCGGCCCCCGAGCCGACGGCGAGCGTCCCGGAACCCCGCGTCGCCCCGGGCTCGCCGTCCCCCACGACGGACGACGAACACGACCTCGTGTCCGCGGCCTTCGACAACGTGACGGTCCCCCGCCCCACGCGGTCGACGGAGTCGGACGGGAAGCCGGAGCAGCGGGAGGCCAGCGACCCGGCGGCAGAGACGCCGGTGGCGGCAGAGCCGAAGGCTGAGGCTGAGCCGAAGACGAAGGCGAAGGCGAAGGCGAAGGCTGAGGGCAAGACCGAGGCCGAGGACAAGCCCGACGCCGCGGCCGAGACGGTGAAGCCGGAACCGAAGCCGGAGCCGGAGCCGGAAGCAGCCCCGGAGCCTGAGGCCGAGGCCGCCGCGCCCGCCGCGGAAGCCGAACCGAAGCCTGCCGCCAAGGCGGAGGCGAAGGCGAAGCCCGCGACCAAGGCGGACGCGAAGGCCGAAGACAAGGCCGACGCCGCGACCGAGACGCCGAAGCCGGAAACCGAGCCGGAAGCAGCCCCGGAGCCCGAGACCGAACCGAAGCCTGCCGCCAAGGCAGAGGCGGAGGCGAAGCCCGCGGCCACGGCGGACGCGAAGGCCGAAGACAAGGCCGACGCCGCGTCCGAGACGCCGAAGGCGGAGTCCAAGGCCGAGGCCCCCGCCGCAGAAGCCGAACCGAAGCCTGCCGCCAAGGCAGAGGCGGAGGCAGAGGCGGAGGCGAAGCCCGCGGCCAAGGCGACGGCGAAGAAGACCACGCAGACGAAGGCCACGGCCACGGCGAAGTCCAAGACCGCGACCAAGTCGGCCTCGAAGCCGGCGTCCAAGACCGCGCCCAAGACCAAGCCGGACGCGACGCCCGAGCCCGCGGCCGCCGACGGCGAGAAGGCCCCACAGGGGCCACCCGCACCCGCCGACGAAAGCCGCACGGGTGGTGCGGGTGGGAACGACACGGCCGAAGGCGGAGCCGAGGCCAAGGCCAAGGCCAGGACCACCCCCACCGGCCCCGCCCTCCCCCTCACCCGCGTCAAGTCCCACGCCCCCGGCCTCACCACCGCGTACAAGGCCGCAGCAACCGCCCTGGACAAGAACGACCTCACCGGCACCCGCGCCAAGGTCTACCTCGTCCTCGACCGCTCCGCGTCCATGCGCCCGTACTACAAGGACGGCTCCGCCCAGGCCCTCGCCGAGCAGACCCTCGCCCTCGCGGCGCACCTCGACCCCGAGGCCACCGTCCCCGTCGTCTTCTTCTCCACCGAACTCGACGGCACCGGCGAGATCACCCTCGACAACCACGAGAACAAGATCGACACCCTGCACGCGGACCTCGGCCGCATGGGCCGCACCAGCTACCACGCCGCCGTGGAGGCCGTCCTCGCCCACCACGACAAGGCCACGGCGTCCGGCACCACGGAGGGCCCCGCCCTGGTGGTCTTCCAGACGGACGGCGCCCCCGACGCCAAGACCCCGGCCACCCAGGCCCTCACGGACGCCGCGAAGACCCACCCCGCCGTCCACTTCTCGTTCGTCGCCTTCGGCGACCCCGAGAACAAGGCCTTCGACTACCTCCGCAAGCTGAAGACCCCCAACGCGTCCCACTTCCTCGCCGGCGAGACCCCCCGCGAGCTCACGGACAAGGAGCTCTACGAGGGCGTACTGGCGAACTGGCGCCCGTAACGCCCACCGGCTCCACCCGGCCGTACGACGCCGCCCGCTTCCCACCCCGCAAAAGGGGAGGCGGGCGGCGTATCCCTGTCGGCTACGATTTCAAGGTTCCGTAGACGACCGAGACCACGAGATCGTCACCCCACGTAGCGACTTGGGAGCAGCCCGCGATGGCTCGACACCTCATCACCAGCGCCCTTCCGTACATCAACGGGATCAAGCACCTGGGCAACATGGTGGGGTCCATGCTCCCGGCGGACGTGTACTCCCGCTATCTGCGCCAGCGGGGCCACGAGGTCCTCTACATCTGCGCGACCGACGAGCACGGCACCCCGGCGGAGCTGGCCGCCAAGGAGCAGGGCGTCCCCGTGGACGAGTTCTGCGCCCAGGCCCACGACCAGCAGAAGGCGATCTACGACGGCTTCAGCCTGGCCTTCGACTACTTCGGCCGCAGTTCCTCCCCGCAGAACCACGAGATCACCCAGGAGATCGCGCGCGAGCTCAAGGCCAACGGCTTCATCGAGGAGCGCTCGATCCGCCAGGTCTACTCGAACGCCGACAGCCGCTTCCTGCCCGACCGGTACATCATCGGCACCTGCCCGCACTGCGGCTACGACAAGGCCCGCGGCGACCAGTGCGAGAACTGCACCCGCGTCCTGGACCCGACCGACCTGATCGACGCCCGCTCGGCGATCAGCGGCAGCAGTGACCTCGAGGTCCGCGAGACCAAGCACCTGTTCCTGCTCCAGTCGGTGCTGGCCGGCGAGGTCGAGGCGTGGGTCGACGAGCGCGCCGACGAGTGGCCGGTTCTGGCCTCCTCCATCGCCCGCAAGTGGCTGACCGAGGGCCTGCACGACCGGGCGATCACCCGTGATCTGGACTGGGGTGTCCCGGTCCCCGCCGACACCTGGCCCGACCTCGCCGCCGAGGGCAAGGTGTTCTACGTCTGGTTCGACGCCCCGATCGAGTACATCGGCGCGACGAAGGAGTGGGCGGACCAGGACCCGGAGAACCGCGACTGGCGCTCCTGGTGGTGGGAGTCCGACGCGGACGTCCGCTACACGCAGTTCATGGGCAAGGACAACGTCCCCTTCCACAGCGTGATGTTCCCGGCGACCCTGCTGGGCACCCGCGCCCCGTGGAAGAAGGTCGACGTCATCAAGGCCTTCAACTGGCTGAACTACTACGGCGGCAAGTTCTCCACGTCCCAGCGCCGGGGCGTGTTCACGCACGACGCCCTCGACATCCTGCCGGCCGACTACTGGCGCTACTTCATGATGGCGAACGCCCCGGAGTCGGACGACTCGTCCTTCACCTGGGAGCACTTCACCGCCACGGTCAACAAGGACCTGGCCGACACGCTCGGCAACTTCGTCAACCGCGTCCTGTCGTTCTCCAGGAAGCGCTTCGGTGAAGAGGTTCCGGCGGGCGCCGAGCCCGGTGAGGCGGAGGCCCGGCTGGGTGAGGAGATCGCCCGCCTGCTCGCGGAGTACGAGTCCCAGATGGAGGCCATCCAGTTCCGCAAGGCGGCGGCGGCGCTGCGCGCCCTGTGGTCCGCGGGCAACTCCTACCTGGAGGAGAAGGCCCCCTGGCTGGAGATCAAGACCAACCCGGAGGGCGCGGCCCTCACCCTGCGCACGGCGATGAACCTCATCCACCTCTACGCGGTGGTCTCCGAGCCCTTCATCCCGACGTCGGCGCAGCGGATGCGTGAGGCGTTCTCCCTGGAGAACGACACGGCGCGCTGGGTGACGGCCGACGAGGCGAAGTCGCTGGACTCCGTGCCCGCGGGCACCCCGTTCACCATTCCGCCCGTCCTGTTCGCCAAGCTCACGGACGACGACCTGGAGTCCTACAAGGAGCGCTTCGGCGGCGAGCCGGCCTGACCGGCGCCCCGCAACCGCCCCCGGAGGGAATCGCCCTCCGGGGGCGGTGCCGTTTTCCCTCCGGCACTGAGATGATCGGGAGAAACCGGTCAACTCAGTGGGGGGAACCACCGATGGCACTGTTCGGCAACGCGCACACCGTGAACCCGGCCTCGGCCCAGCAGGACTACGCCCGTCTCCTCGGGCACGGCGAGCAGGTGCACGCCGCTTTCCTGCTGATCCGCGACACGATCCTGTTCACCGACCGCCGCCTGATCCTGGTCGACAAGCAGGGCATCACCGGCAAGAAGGTGGAGTACCACTCGGTCCCGTACCGCAGCATCACCCACTTCTCGGTGGAAACGGCAGGGACGTTCGACCTCGACGCGGAACTGAAGATCTGGATCTCCGGCACTCCGACCCCGATCGAGAAGACCTTCACCAAGGGCGTCGACATCTACGAAGTCCAGGCGATCCTCACCCAGTTCGTCGCAAGGTAGCCCTCCGCACACAGGGAACGTTTTTGCCGTCCTCGAAAGGGTGAACGCACCCCGACCGGCCCGCGACACCGCAATCGACGGACCAACCTTGCCCATATGGTCACCTCAACCCATGAGACCTCGCACCGGATCTTCCAGGATCATCCGGAGGTTCTCTTCCCCGTCTTCGAGGCGCTGGGACTCCCGCCGCCCGCGAAGGCGACCATCGAGGCGCTGACGCCCGACACCACGGAGATCAAGCCCCTGGAACGCCGGGTGGACACCGTACTGAGAGTCGAGCCGTCGGAGGGCGACGGCTTCCTCATCGCCATCGAGGCCCAGACCGGCAAGGTCCGGGGCAAGGGGCTCAGCTGGGCGTACTACGTGGCGTACCTGCATGCGAAGTTCGGCCTGCCGGTGCTGCTCGTCGCGGTGTGCCGGAACCGGCCCACCGCGGCCTGGGCGGCCGGGCCCTTCGAGTGCCGTGTCGGTACGTGGACGTCCCAGGCCACACGGCCGTTCGTCCTGGGCCCGGACAACGTTCCGGAGATCACCGACGAGTCCCTCGTCGCCCGGGCGCCGGCGATGGCCACCTTCTCGGCCATCGTGCATAGCGAAAGCGAAAACGCCCCCGCCATACTGGACATGCTGGCCCGCGGAATGCGGTCGTTCGACAAGGCCACAGCGAAGTACTGGTGCGAATGGCTTGAAGTAGGACTGGAGAACACTCCGGTCCAGGAGACCTGGAGAGAGCTGGAAAAGATGGTCGCCACTTACTTCCCGGGCAGGGGAACCCTCTTCGAGCAGACCTACCTCGAAGGCAAAGCGGAAGGCAAAGCCGAGGGAACCGTCCAGTCGATCCTCCGCGTGCTCCAAAAGCGAGGAATCCCCCTCACCCCCGACGACCGCGCACGCATCACCACCTGCACCGACCTCGACACCCTCACCCGATGGTTCGACCGGTCCCTCACAGCCGCCTCGGCGGCCGACCTCTTCGCCGACGCCGAAGACTGAGCCGAGCATGGTCGCCACCTACTTCCCGGGCAGGGGAACCCTCTTCGAGCAGGCCTACCTCGAAGGCAAAGCCGAGGGAACCGTCCAGTCGATCCTCCGCGTGCTCCAAAAGCGAGGAATCCCCCTCACCCCCCACGACCGCGCACGCATCACCACCTGCACCGACCTCGACACCCTCACCCGATGGTTCGACCGGTCGCTGACCGCCGTCGGTGCGCACGAGGTCTTCTCCGCGGAGTGAGCGCGGGGCGTGGACAGCGCAGCGGCCCGGGACCGTTTCCGGTTCCGGGCCGCTGCGCTGCTCGGCGTGCTGGTGCTCCGCGGGCTACTTCGGCTGCGGCTTCCGCACCGACAGGTGCAGTTCCTTCAGCCGGGCCTCCTCCAGCTCCGTCGGCGCGCCCATCATCAGGTCCTGGGCGTTGCCGTTGAGCGGGAAGGCGATCGTCTCGCGGATGTTGGGCTCGTCCGCGAGGAGCATGACGATGCGGTCGACGCCCGGCGCGATGCCGCCGTGCGGCGGGGCGCCGAAGCGGAAGGCGCGCAGCATGCCGGCGAACTTCTCCTCGACGGTCTCCCGGTCGTAGCCGGCGATCTCGAACGCCTTCAGCATGATCTCCGGCTCGTGGTTCCGGATCGCGCCGGAGGACAGCTCGACGCCGTTGCAGACGATGTCGTACTGCCAGCCCAGGATGTCCAGCGGGTCCTGGGTCCGGAGGGCTTCCAGACCACCCTGCGGCATCGAGAAGGGGTTGTGCGAGAAGTCGATCGCGCCGGTCTCCTCGTCCTTCTCGTACATCGGGAAGTCGACGATCCAGCAGAACCGGAAGACGCCGTCCTCGAACTGCCCGGCGCGCTTGGCGGCCTCGACCCGGACCGCGCCCATGATCTTGGAGACCTCGTCGAACTCGCCCGCGCCGAAGAACACCGCGTGACCGGCGGCCAGCGAGAGCCGCTTGGTGAGCTCCGCGACGTTGTCCTCGGTGAGGAACTTCGCGATCGGACCGGTCAGCGAGCCGTCCTCGGCGACACGGACCCAGGCCAGGCCCTTGGCGCCCTGCGCGACGGCGTAGTCGCCGAGCTGGTCGAAGAACTTGCGCGGCTGGCCGGAGACGTCCGGCACGGGCAAGGCGCGGACGTGCTTGCCGGCGAACGCCTTGAACTCCGAGCCCTCGAAGATGTCGGTGATGTCGACGAGTTCGAGCTGGGCGCGCAGGTCGGGCTTGTCGGAGCCGTACTTCAGCATCGCCTCGCGGAACGGGATCCGCGGGAACGGCGAGGTGACGTGACGGCCGCCGCCGAACTCCTCGAAGAGCTCGGTCATCAGCTTCTCGACGGGCTGGAAGACGTCCTCCTGCTCGACGAAGCTCATCTCGATGTCGAGCTGGTAGAACTCGCCCGGCGAACGGTCGGCGCGGGCGTCCTCGTCGCGGAAGCAGGGCGCGATCTGGAAGTACCGGTCGAAGCCGGAGATCATCAGCAGCTGCTTGAACTGCTGCGGAGCCTGGGGCAGGGCGTAGAACTTGCCCGGGTTCAGCCGGGAGGGGACGACGAAGTCGCGGGCGCCCTCGGGTGAGGTCGCGGACAGGATCGGCGTCGCCATCTCGTTGAACCCGAGGGCGACCATCTTCGAGCGGATCGAGGCGATCACCGACGACCGCAGCATGATGTTCTTGTGCATGCGCTCGCGCCGCAGGTCGAGGAAGCGGTACTCCAGGCGCCGCTCCTCGTTGACGCCGTCCTCGGTGTTGATCGTGAACGGCAGCGGGGCCGCCGCGCCGAGCAGCTCGACCTCGCCGACCTCGACCTCGACCTCACCGGTCGGCAGCTCGGGGTTGATGTTCTCGGCACCGCGGGAGACGACCTTGCCGTCCACACGGACGGTCGACTCCTTGGAGAGCTTGTCGAGGGCCTCGTAGGCGGGGGTGCCGGGACGGGCCACGAGCTGCGTGATGCCGTAGTGATCGCGCAGATCGATGAAGAGGATGCCGCCCAGGTCGCGCCGATTGTGCAGCCAGCCACTCAGCCGGACGTCGGTGCCGACGTCAGAGGCGCGGAGCTCGCCGCAGGTGTGGGACCTGTACCGATGCATCGTCGTTCATCCAGTCTTCGCTGATCGGGGTCTGTGTTTCACGTGAAACTGGTCCCCAGCGTACCGGGCAGGTGAAGATCGGCTCTCCCCCGTTGTGCATCGCGCACGGCTCCGCCTTCGGTGGCAGTCTTCGAGCGCCTCTTCTTAAAGTGGGGCAATGCGCACTGGCGAGCCCCTGCCCGCCGTGGGGGAGGCACTGGCCGCCCTCGCGACCGGTCTGTGGCAATGGGACACCGCCACCGGGCTGGTCACGGTCGACGCCGAGGCGGCACGGCTGCTCGGGCTGCCCGCCGAGCAGGTCACGCTCACCGAGGCCCAGGCCCGGGCCCGGCTGCACCCGGTGGACTGGAACGAGATCACCGGCGTGGTCCAGCTGGCCGTCGCCGAGGCCACCCTCGCCGAGGTCCGCATCCGGATCATGGACGAGCAGGGGCACGTGATCCGGGTCGTGCGCAGCCGCTCCAAGCCGACCTTCGACCGCGCCCGCAAGGCGTACCTGCTGATCGGCACCCTCCAGGAGGTCACCGAGCCGACGCCGGGCACCCCGGCGGGGCGCAGCGCGGTCACCGGCGACTGGCGGCGCTCGCGGGAGGCCTTCCTGCTGGACGCGGGCCGGGCGCTGGCGGAGGCGCGCTCCACCCAGGAGGTCCTGCGGGTCACGGCCAATCTGTCGATGCCGGGCTTCTCACCGGACGGGCTGGCGGTGTTCGGGATGGAGGGCGACCGGCTGACGGTCATCGGCCACCACGGCCAGCAGCGGGGCACCGAGAACCCGTTCTCGGACATGCCGCTGGACACGGACTACCCGGCCGCGGAGGTGGTGCGCACGGGCCGGGCGGTGTACCTGTCGTCGGCCCAGGAGTACAAGGCCCGCTACCCGCTGACGTGGCCGCTCGCCGAGCGGTTCGGGCGCCGCTCCTGGGCGTTCCTGCCGCTGACCGTGGCCGGCCGCACGATGGGCGCGTGGATGGCGGCCTTCGCCTATCCGGTCGCCTTCACCCCGGACGAGCGGTCCGTGCTGGCGACCGTGGCGCGGATGCTGGCGCAGGCGCTGACCCGGGCCGGGCTGGCGGAGAGCGAGCGGGCGCTGACCGACGGGCTCCAGCGCACGATGCTGCCGAGGCTGGGACCCCAGCGCATCCCGGGCATGAGCGTCGCCGCCCGTTACGTGCCCACCGGCGGCGGCCTCCAGGTGGGCGGTGACTGGTACGACGTGATCCCGCTGCCCAGCGGACGCTTCGCGCTGGTCATCGGGGACGTCCAGGGCCATGACGTCCGGGCGGCGGGCCTGATGGGGCAGCTGCGCATCGCCCTGCGCGCCTACGCCTCCGAGGGGCACCGCCCCGACGCCGTGCTGTCCCGGGCCTCCCGCTTCCTGCACGGCATCAGCGACGAGGACCCGTACGACCCGCGCTTCGCGACCTGTGTCTACGTCGAGGTCGATCCGTCGTCGGGGGTGCTGGACATCGCCCGGGCGGGCCATCCGGACCCGGCGATCCGGATGGCCGACGGCACGGTGCTGACCCGGCCGACCTCGGGCGGGCTGCCGCTGGGCATCGACCCGGACGCCGACTACCCGACGACCCGGCTGGTGCTGGAGCCCGGCGAGACCATGCTGATCTGCACGGACGGCCTGATCGAGACCGGCGGCCACGACCTGGACACCGGCTGGCGGCGGCTGCGGGCGATCCTGGAGGAGCACACGGGGGACCTGGAGGAGCTGGCCGACACCCTGGTGCAGGCCGTGCACGGGCCGTCGTCGCACCACACCATCGGCCCGCTGGCCGACCGCCGCGAGGACGACATCGCCATGCTGCTGCTGAGCCGGGAGGGCGGGGGCTGCGGCTGCGGGGACACCCGGGCGGCGACGCCGCCGGTGCGGCGCTCGGTGCTGACGGTGGCGCAGGCGGAACCGGAGCGGGTCGCGGTCGCCCGGCAGCAGCTCCGGGAGCTGCTGCACGACTGGTCCTCGCCGGACCAGATGGACTCGGCGGTGCTGCTGCTGTCGGAGCTGCTGACGAACGTCCTGGTGCACACGGACTCCGACGCGCTGCTGGTCGTGGAGTTGACCGGCGCCGTGGGGGAGCGGCGGCTGCGCGTCGAGGTGACGGACGCCGGCGACGACCTGCCGCACAAGCGCAGGCCGGGCGAGCTGGCGTCCTCCGGCCGCGGCCTGGTCCTGATCGAACTGCTCGCGCACGCCTGGGGGGTGGAGCCGCGGGGCGAGGGCAAGAGCATCTGGTTCGAGCTCTACGAGTCGGTGAACGGCTCGGGCGAGGGCGCGTGGACGCCGTGACGATCCCCCCGGCGTCAACCCAATGACGCCGATACACCCTTTCGTGTGACCACCGGGTGAGTGACGACGACGCCCTTCACACCACCTGCACGATGTGTGCCCTGGCCGCTTCCGACCGCAGGCAAGGAAATCGCATGGGCAAGTCCGCATCCCGTGAGGAACGGGGCAGGAGTTCCTCCTTCTCGATGTCGTACGAGGGCGGGCGGCGCGACCCCTCCACGCACGTCAAGCTCGGACGTCTCTCCTACAAGGGCCCCGCCACCGCCGTGGTGGCCCTGGCCGTGGTGGCGGCCGGTGGCGTGGTCGGGTACCAGCTGCTCGCCGGTCAGGACGGCTCCGGCGGCACGGGGTCCGGGCCGGGGACGAGCGTCTCCTCGGGCCCCCAGGCGGCGAAGGACACCGGCGGGCCGGACGCGGGCGGAGCGGGCCCGGGCCCGCAGGCCGCGGACGCGGGCGCCACCTCGGCACCGCCCGCGTCCGGCTCGTCCGCCACCGGCGGGTCCGGCCGCGCCACTCCCACCGCCGACGGCGGGCCGGCGGCGGGAGCCGTCCGGGAGCACCGCAAGGTGGTGCTGCGGTCCGCGTCGAACATGGACCTGGACTTTACCGACGCGGTCTCCGACATCACCTTCACGATGCCGTCCGGCGGCAACGGCTGGTCCCTGGTCGGCGACAGCGGCGACCTCGCCACCGTCGACGGCCCGGCGACCGCCGAGAGCTGCGCGGCGGCCACCGACTTCGGCTTCACCATCGACCGGAAGAACATCGCCAAGGGCCTCACCGCCTGCGTGCTCACGGACGAGAACCGGGTGGCGGCGATCACCGTCCTGGGCTGGCAGAAGGACGACAACGGCCTGTCGTCGGTCACCATGGACGTCACCCTGTGGGAGAAGCCCGAGGCGCCGTGACGCCCGTCAGCCCTGGGGGCCGCTCTCGGTCATGCCGTGCACCGCGGGGACCGTGCCCAGCCGGCCCTTCTGGAAGTCCTCGAAGGCCTGCATGAGCTCGTCCTTGGTGTTCATCACGAACGGGCCGTAGTGGGCCATCGGCTCCCGGATGGGCTGCCCGCCGAGCAGGACGACCTCGAGGTCCGGGGTGTGGGAGTCCTGCGTGGCGTCCGCGCGGACGGTCAGCGAGGAGCCCGCGCCGAAGACGGCGGTCTGCCCGGAGTGGACCGGACGGCGGTCCGCGCCGACGCTGCCGCGCCCGGCCAGGACGTACGCCAGGCCGTTGAAGTCCTCGCGCCACGGCAGGGTCAGCTCCGCGCCCGCCGCCACCGTCGCGTGGATCATCGTGATCGGCGTGTGGGTGATGCCGGGGCCCTGGTGGCCGTCCAGCTCACCGGCGATGACCCGCAGCAGCGCGCCGCCGTCGGGGGTGGTGAGCAGCTGGACCGAGCCGCCGCGGATGTCCTGGTAGCGCGGGGCCATCATCTTGTCCTTGGCCGGGAGGTTCACCCACAGCTGCAGGCCGTGGAAGAGCCCGCCGGACATCACCAGGTGCTCCGGAGGGGCCTCGATGTGCAGCAGGCCCGAGCCGGCCGTCATCCACTGGGTGTCCCCGTTGGTGATCGTGCCGCCGCCTCCGTTGGAGTCCTGGTGGTCGAAGATCCCGTCGATGATGTAGGTGACGGTCTCGAAGCCGCGGTGCGGGTGCCAGGGGGTGCCCTTGGGCTCGCCCGGCGCGTACTCCACCTCGCCCATCTGGTCCATCATGATGAACGGGTCCAGGTAGCGGTAGTTGATGCCCGCGAACGCCCGGCGCACCGGGAACCCCTCGCCCTCGAAACCGCTCGGAGCGGTCGTGACGGCGAGCACGGGACGTGCCACGGCGTCGGCGGGCGCGGTCACGCGGGGCAGGGTCAGCGGGTTCTCGACGGTCACAGCAGGCATGTCGGTTCCTCCTCGGGTACGCCCAGTTTAGTTGAGCGTTAAACTTTCTGCCACCCCCAACCACGGAACCCGGGATCGCATTCCCGGCCGGGGGACGGCGCAGCGAACCACGGGGGACCTGCACGACGAAAGGCCGCCGCCCCTGAACGGGACGACGGCCTCCGGACACCCGGCCGCCCGGCGCGGCGGCCGGGCCTGCGCACGGCAGGCGGCCTCTAGCCGTACATCCGCCGCATCGCGAACTCCACCATCTGCTCCACGGCCTTCGCGTCGAACACCATGCGGTGCTCGCCCTCCATGTCGAGGACGAACCCGTAGCCGGTCGGCAGCAGGTCCAGCACCTCGGCACCGGTGATCACGAAGTACTTGGACTCCTTGCCCGCGTACCGGCGCAGCTCCTTGAGGGTGCTGAACATGGGGATCACCGGCTGCTGGGTGTTGTGCAGCGCGAGGAAGCCGGGGTTGTCACCGCGCGGGCAGTACACCTTCGAGGTGGCGAAGACCTGCTGGAAGTCCTCGGCGGCCATCTGCCCGGTGGTGAAGGCGCGCACCGCGTCCGTGAGCGAGGGCGGGGACGGCTCGGGGTACAACGGCGGCTGCTGCCCGTATCCGCCGGACATCGGCTGCTGCGGAGGGGCGTACTGCGCTTGCGGGCCCGCTGTCTGGTCGTAGCCGTACATGGGCGCAAGCGTACCGAGCGCGGCGTCGCGGGGGTGCCGGTACGCCGGGCCCTTGACCGTCCCGGTGGGACCTGTCACAGATGACCGGGTGGGGTTGCGTCTTATTACTGACGGGTAGCATCATCGTAGCTACTTGTTGGTACGTGAACTAGCGCGAGGATCCAGTGCCTCGCCGATCTCTCTACGGAGCCGGGAGCCGTCGCCATGGGGCACTACAAGTCGAATCTCCGCGACATCGAGTTCAACCTCTTCGAAGTACTCGGGCGCGACAAGGTGTACGGCACCGGCCCGTTCGAGGAGATGGACGTCGAGACCGCCAAGAGCATCCTGGAGGAGCTGACCCGCCTCTCCGAGAACGAGCTGGCCGAGTCCTTCGCCGACGCCGACCGCAACCCGCCGGTCTTCGACCCGGAGACCAACACCGCGCCGGTCCCGGCCTCCTTCAAGAAGAGCTACCAGGCCTTCATGGACTCCGAGTACTGGCGCCTCGGGCTGCCCGAGGAGATCGGCGGCACCACCGCGCCCCGCTCCCTGATCTGGGCCTACGCCGAGCTGATCCTGGGCGCCAACCCGGCCGTGTGGATGTACTCCTCGGGCCCCGCCTTCGCCGGCATCCTCTTCGAGGAGGGCAACGAGGTCCAGAAGCACATAGCCAAGGTCGCCACGGAGAAGCAGTGGGGCTCCACGATGGTGCTCACCGAGCCCGACGCGGGCTCCGACGTGGGCGCCGGCCGCACCAAGGCCGTGCAGCAGGAGGACGGCTCCTGGCACATCGAGGGCGTGAAGCGCTTCATCACCTCCGGTGAGCACGACATGTCGGAGAACATCCTCCACTACGTGCTGGCCCGCCCCGAGGGCGCCGGACCCGGCACCAAGGGCCTGTCCCTCTTCCTCGTCCCGAAGTACCTCTTCGACTTCGAGACCGGCGAGCTCGGCGAGCGCAACGGCGTCTACGCCACCAACGTCGAGCACAAGATGGGCCTGAAGGCCTCCAACACGTGCGAGATGACCTTCGGCGACAAGCACCCCGCCAAGGGCTGGCTGATCGGCGACAAGCACGACGGCATCCGCCAGATGTTCCGCATCATCGAGTTCGCCCGCATGATGGTCGGCACGAAGGCGATCTCCACGCTGTCGACCGGCTACCTGAACGCGCTGGAGTACGCCAAGGAGCGCGTCCAGGGCCCCGACCTCGCGAACTTCATGGACAAGACCGCGCCCAAGGTCACCGTCACCCACCACCCGGACGTCCGCCGCTCGCTCATGACGCAGAAGGCGTACGCCGAGGGCATGCGCGCGCTGGTGATGTACACCGCCTCGATCCAGGACGCCATCCAGATCAAGGAGGCCACCGGCGAGGACGCCACCGCCGAGCACGCGCTGAACGACCTGCTCCTGCCCATCGTCAAGGGCTACGGCTCCGAGAAGGGCTACGAGCAGCTCGCCCAGTCGCTGCAGACCTTCGGCGGCTCCGGCTTCCTCCAGGAGTACCCGATCGAGCAGTACATCCGGGACTCCAAGATCGACACCCTCTACGAGGGCACCACGGCGATCCAGGGCCAGGACTTCTTCTTCCGGAAGATCGTCCGCAACCAGGGCACCGCGCTGAACGGCCTGGCCGAGGACATCAAGAAGTTCCTCGCCCTCGGCACGGGCGGCGAGGAGCTGGCCGGTGCCCGCGAGCACCTCGCCAAGGCCGCCGTCGAGCTGGAGGCCATCGTCGGCCTCATGCTCACCGACCTCGCCGCCACCGAGCAGGACGTCAAGAACATCTACAAGGTCGGGCTCAACACCACCCGCCTGCTGATGGCCTCCGGTGACGTCGTCGTCGGGTACCTGCTGCTCAAGGGCGCCGCGATCGCCGCCGAGAAGCTGGAGACCGCGACCGCCAAGGACAAGGCCTTCTACACCGGCAAGATCGCCGCCGCGAAGTTCTTCGCCGCCAACGTCCTGCCGGGCGTCACCCTGGCCCGCAAGGTCGCCGAGGGCGTCGAGCTGGACCTGATGGAGCTGGACGAGGCCGCGTTCTAGACCTCGCTCCCGTCCCGTGTACGAGGGCCTGTTCCCCACCGTGGGGAACAGGCCCTCGTCCGTCGTTAAGGTGAAGCCATGACCCAACCTGCCCGCCCGTCCTCCCCCGCGAGCGCCCCGCGCGCGACCCGCCCCTTCGACCGCGGCCACACCGACGACCTCATGGCCTTCCTCGCGGCGAGCCCCTCGCCGTACCACGCCGTGGCCAACGCCGCCGAGCGGCTGGAGAAGGCCGGGTTCCGGCAGGTCGCCGAGACGGACGCCTGGGACGGGACGAGCGGCGGCAAGTACGTGCTGCGCGGCGGCGCGATCGTCGCCTGGTTCGTGCCGGAGGGCGCCGCACCGCACACGCCGTTCCGGATCGTCGGCGCCCACACCGACTCCCCCAACCTGCGCGTCAAGCCCCGGCCCGACAGCGGGGCGCACGGCTGGCGCCAGGTCGCCGTGGAGATCTACGGCGGGCCGCTGCTCAACTCCTGGCTGGACCGCGACCTCGGCCTCGCCGGCCGGCTGACCCTGCGCGACGGCTCCACCCGCCTGGTGAACGTCGACCGGCCCCTGCTGCGCGTCCCGCAGCTCGCCATCCACCTGGACCGCACGGTCACCGCCGACGGCCTCAAGCTCGACAAGCAGCGGCACCTCCAGCCCGTCTGGGGCCTCGGCCACGACGTGCGCGACGGCGACCTCATCGCCTTCCTGGAGGAGAGCGCCGGCATCCCGGCGGGCGAGGTCACCGGCTGGGACCTCATGACCCACTCCGTCGAGCCGCCCGCTTATCTCGGCCGCGACCGCGAACTCGTCGCCGGGCCCCGCATGGACAACCTGCTGTCCGTGCACGCCGGGACCGCCGCCCTCGCCGCCGTGGCCACGGCCGCGACCGCGCCCGCCTCCATCCCCGTCCTGGCCGCCTTCGACCACGAGGAGAACGGCTCCCAGTCCGACACCGGCGCCGACGGGCCCCTCCTCGGCAACGTGCTGGAGCGGTCGGTCTTCGCCCGCGGCGGCACCTACGAGGACCGGGCCCGCGCGTTCGCCGGCACCGTCTGCCTGTCCTCCGACACCGGCCACGCCGTCCACCCCAACTACGCCGAGCGGCACGACCCGACGCACCACCCGCGGGTCAACGGCGGGCCCATCCTCAAGGTCAACGTCAACAACCGCTACGCCACCGACGGTTCGGGCCGCGCCGAGTTCACGGCGGCCTGCGAGGCGGCCGACGTGCCGTTCCAGTCGTTCGTCTCCAACAACTCCATGCCCTGCGGCACCACGATCGGCCCGATCACCGCCGCCCGGCACGGCATCCGCACCGTCGACATCGGCGTGGCCATCCTGTCGATGCACAGCGCCCGCGAACTCTGCGGCGCCGACGACCCGTTCCTGCTGGCCAACGCCCTGACGGCGTTCCTGGAGAGGTAGAACGGCCCCTCACCGCATGGGTGTTCGCCTCCGGGGTACCCGGTGTTCCGGGACCGGAACGTCCGGACCGTACAGGGAGGCGACACTCATGGGCCTCGGCGGATGCATCATCCTCATCGCCGTGGGAGCCATCCTCACGTTCGCGACCGACTGGGACATGCAGGGGGTCAACCTCGACCTGGTCGGCATCATCTTCATGATCGTCGGACTGATTGGCGTCACGGTGTTCAGCAGCATTTACCGGCGCAGGCGCGTGGTCGTGCCGCCCCCCACGGCTCAGGTCGTGGACGACCCGGCGGCCCGCCGCGACGGCTACCACGGCGGATACGGCGTCTGACACAACCGCTCAGGCGGTGTCGGACCCGCTCAGGCGGTGTCCGTCCCGGTCAGCACCAGCGACAACCGGTCCGTTCCCGAGCCGTCGAGGCGCACGGGCACGTCCCAGTCCCGCCGGTGCACATGGCAGGCGGGGTGCGCGGTGCCCGGGTCGTCGTCGCAGGAGACGGCCCGGGCGGAGACATGCAGCACGCCCTGCCGCACGGCGGGGTCGAGCGCGAGGGTGCGGGACAGATCCGTCCCCGCGCCCTGCCCGTCGCGCAGCAGCTCCGGCGGGGTCGCCGAGACGGCCAGCCGGGTCGCCGGGCCGTTCCCGGTGTCCGGCCTCTGCCCCGGCGGCACCTCGAACACGACGTCCAACCGGAGCCGCCCGGCGGCCACTTCGGTCACCTCCCGCCGTCCAGGACGGGCCGCGCCAGGTGCCTCGGCCACCTCCCGGGGCAGCCGCAGCCGGGTCAGCCGGTGCCGGGCCGACTCGACGACCACGATCTCGTCGCCCACGACCACCGCGGCGCCGGCCTCGCGCAGGTCCGTGGCGAGGGTCGTCACCTCGTCCGTCACCGGGTCGTAGCGCCGCAGGGCGTGGTTGTAGGTGTCGGCGATCGCCACCGAGCCGTCCGGCAGGGCGGTGACGCCCAGCGGGTGCTGGAGCAGGGCCTGTCCGGCGGGGCCGTCGCGGTGCCCGAAGGCGAACAGGCCGGCGCCGACGGCGGTGTGCACGGAGCCGTCCGGGTCCACCCACCGCAGGGCCGACGTCTCGGCGTCCGCCACCCACAGCCGCCCGGGTGTGGCGGCCAGTCCCGACGGCTGCGCGAACAGGGCCCGCCTGCCCGGCCCGTCGACCAGCCCCTCCTCCCTCGTCCCGGCCGCGACGGCGACCGTGCCGTCCTCCGGGTCGTACACCCACAGCTGGTGCACCCCGGCCATGGCGATCCACAGCCGGCCCCGCCACAGGGCGACGTCCCAGGGCGAGGACAGGTCCACCTCCCGGGCCGGACCGGAGACCGGTGCCCCCCGCCACCACTGCCGGCCGGTGCCCGCGAGGGTGGTGACCTCACCGCTGGCGAGGTCCAGCCGCCGCAGGGCGTGGTTGACGGTGTCGGCGACCGCCACGGATCCGTCGCCGAGCAGGGCGAGCCCCTGCGGCTCGTCGAACGCGGCCTCCCGCGCCCCGCCGTCCCGGAACCCCCGCGCACCGGTCCCGAACCGGCGCACCACGCTCTCGCCGTCCCCGGCCAGCTCCACCAGCCGGTGCCGGGCGGTGTCGCTCACCAGGAGGTTCCCGCCCGGCAGCAGGAGTGCCTTGCCGGGGAAGCGCAGCGCCGTGGGCCGCTGCGGCGGTGCCACGTACGGGACGCCGCCGCGCCGGAGCGTGCCCTTCGCCGCGTGCTCGGCCTCCAGCTCCCCCACCAGCCGCTCGATGGCGCGCACGTGCCCTTCCCCGGCGTGCTGGGCGACCACGTACCCCTCGGGGTCGACCACCACCAGCGTCGGCCAGGCACGCACGGCGTACTGCGTCCAGGTGGCCAGCTCCGGGTCGTCGAGCACCGGGTGCCTCACCCCGTAGCGCTCCACCGCGTCCACGACCGTGCGGTGCTCGGCCTCGTGCGGGAACTTCGGCGAGTGCACCCCGATGACGACGACGGTGTCCCGGTGCCGGTCCTCCAGCTCCCGCAGCTCGTCGACGACGTGCAGGCAGTTGATGCAGCAGGAGGTCCAGAAGTCGAGCAGGACGATGCGTCCGCGCAGTTCGGCGAGGCTGTACCGCCGCCCGCCCGTGTTGATCCAGCCGCCCTCACCGGTGAGCTCGGGGGCACGGACGCGGGCCCGGCGGCGGACGGGCGCGGGTGCGGGATCGGCCATGTGTCCAGCTTGCCACTCCGGCCGGCGCGGCCCGCCCGGCTCAGCCCGTCGGCCTAGCGGCCGCGTCGCCCGGGCGGCGACGGGGAAGCCCTCGTGTCATGAGATTCCTCGTGTACGACCGGCTCCTCGGCTTCGGCGACGACTACTGGATCGAGGACGAGCACGGCTCCAAGGTGTTCCTCGTCGACGGCAAGGCCCTGCGGCTGCGGGACACCTGGGAGCTGAAGGACGCCCAGGGCACCGTCCTGGTCGACATCCACCAGAAGATGCTCGCCCTGCGCGACACGATGGTGCTCCAGCGGGCCGGGGAGCCGCTGGCGACGATCCGCCGCAAGCGCCTGTCCCTGCTGCGCAACCACTACCGCGTGTCCCTGGCCGACGGCAACGAGCTGGACGTCAGCGGCAAGATCCTCGACCGGGAGTTCGCCGTCGAGTACGACGGGGAGCTGCTGGCGGTGGTCTCCCGCCGGTGGCTGACCCTGCGGGACACCTACGGGGTGGACGTCATCAGGGAGGACGCGGATCCCGCCCTGCTCATCGCGGTGGCGGTGTGCGTGATCCACCTGGCGGAGAAGGAGCGCGAGGACTGAGCCCGCTGCCGGCCGGGGCCGTCACGGCCGCCGGCGCGGGGGCTCCAGGCCGAGCAGCCGGTCCTTCAGCGCGGGGAACTGCTCCCGGGTGGCGGCGACCTTGCCCGGGTCGAACTCCACCGTCAGGACCTCCTCGCCGGCCCCGGCCTCGGCCAGGACCTCGCCCCACGGGTCCACCACGATCGAGTGACCGGCCTGGGGAACTCCGGCGTGGGTCCCGGCCGTTGCGCACGCGACGACGAACGCCTGGTTCTCCACCGCCCGTGCCTGCGCGAGCAGCGTCCAGTGGGACCGGCGGCGCTCCGGCCAGCCCGCCGCCACCACGAGCGTCTCGGCGCCGGCGTCGACGAGACCGCGGAAGAGTTCGGGGAAGCGGAGGTCGTAACAGGTCGACAGGCCCAGGGTGGTGGCGGGCAGACGGACCGTCACCAGCTCCGACCCGGCGCCCATCAGGACGGCCTCGCCCTTGTCGAAGCCGAAGCGGTGGATCTTGCGATAGGCGGCGGCCAGCTCGCCGGAGGGCGAGAAGACGAGGGAGGTGTTGTAGAGGGGGCCCTCGGGGTCCCGCTCGGGGATGGAGCCGGCGTGCAGCCAGACGCCCGCGTCGCTCGCCGCCTTGGCCATGGCCTCGTGGGTCGGGCCCTCGAGCGGTTCGGCCTCGGTCGTGAACGCGTCGTAGGCGAAGGCGCCGGTGGTCCACAGCTCGGGGAGGACGACGAGGTCGCTCCCGGCCTGCTCGCGCACCATCGCGGCGGCCCGCCGGCGGCGCGATTCGACCGATTCGCCCTCATCCACGGCGATCTGGATCACAGAGGCGCGCACACTACCACCGTCCTGGCATTCGAGCCGTCCACACGGGCCTACGATCGTCACACGAAAGCACTGCCGGGGTGCCCCACAGCAGCGTAACTTAGCTCGCAAGACACCCGCCGACAGCCGCAACCTCCCACTGGCAACGCCGCCACCACCTGCCCGTGCACCGACCGCCGAGGGGTCCCGTTCCGTGAGTCTGCATCCCACCCTCCAGCCCTACGCCGACGCCTGGACCCACTCCGTCGAAGCGATATCCGAGCTGGTCCAGCCGCTCGCGGAGGCCGAATGGAACCGGCGGACGCCGTGCCCGGGGTGGTCGGTGCGGGACGTGGTCTCCCATGTCATCGGCCTGGACTGCGAGATGCTCGGCGACCCGCGCCCCATCCACACGCTGCCGCGCGACCTCTTCCACGTCACCAACGACCACCAGCGCTACATGGAGATGCAGGTCGACGTCCGCCGCCACCACACGGCGCCGGAGATGACCTCCGAGCTGGAGTACGTGATCATCCGCCGCAACCGGCAACTGCGCAACGAGTCGCGCGACCCGGGCGCCAAGGTGCGGGGCCCGCTGGGCAGCGAGCTGACGCTGGAGGAGTCGATGCGGCGGCACGCGTTCGCCGTGTGGGTGCACGAGCAGGACCTGCGCACGGCCCTGGGCCGCCCGGGCAACCTGGACTCCCCCGGCGCGCACGTCACCCGTGACGTGCTGCTCGGTGAACTCCCGCGTGTCGTCGCCGAGGACGCACAGGCGCCGCGCAGCTCCGCGGTCGTCATCGACGTCCACGGGCCCGTGGAGTTCCTGCGCACGATCCGGGTCGACATCCAGGGCCGCGGCACCCTGGAGACGGCCCCGGCGCTCGGCCCGGCGGCGACCCTCACCCTGGACTGGGAGACCTACGTCCGCCTGGCCTGCGGCCGGGTGTCGCCGGAGGCGGTGACCGACCGGGTCAAGACGGAGGGCGACCCGGACCTGACGGCGGCGATCCTGCGGCACTTCGCGGTGACGCAGTAGCCCCCGGGCGGCGCCGCGGGCGGAAATCCGCGTGCCGCTCCCCCGCCTCGCGCCGTAGCGTCCCGGACATGACGCCTTCCCGCCACGCCCGCCTCACCTTCCACGGCCCGCTGTCCGAGCAGCGGGCCGACGCCCTCGCGCGGCGCCTCACCCGCCACGGCCCCGCGACGGTCCTGGACATCGGCTGCGGCTGGGGCGAGTTGATGCTGCGCGTGCTGGCCGCCGCGCCGGAGGCGACCGGCACCGGGATCGACCTGGACGGCGGCGACCTGGAGCGGGGGCGGCGGGCCGCCGAGGAGCGCGGCCTGGCGTCCCGGGTCCGCTTCCTCCAGGAGTCCGCCACCGGCACCACCCGTGGCCCCGCCGACCTCGTGCTGTGCGTCGGCGCGAGCCAGGCGCTCGGCAGCGGGCTGCCGAAGGCCCTGGCCGAGCTGCGCCGCCTCGTCACCGACGGCGGCCGGGTGCTGCTCGGGGAGGGGTTCTGGCAGCGCACCCCGGAGCCGGGCGAGTTGTCGCGCATGTGGCCGGGTGCCACCGCCGGCGACCATCCCGATCTGGCGGGTCTGGTCGACACGGCGATCGGCGCGGGCTTCCGGCCCGAGTGGACCGAGACGGCGAGCCCGGACGAGTGGGAGCAGTTCGAGGCGGCGTACCTGGCGGACACGGAGGTGTGGCTCGCCGGGAACCCCGGCCACCCGGAGGCGGGGGAGGTCCGGCAGCGGGCGGACCGGCACCGGGCGGCCTGGCTGGCCTACCGCGGCGTCCTGGGCCTGGCGTACCTCACGCTCGTGCCGGTGCGGACCGCGACCTGACGCGGGCGGGGGCCGGTCCGGGACCGGCACCCGCCCGTCCGGGCCGCGTCGGCCCACGCACGGTACGGTCCGGCCTACGCCGGGACGTGCACGGTCTCCACCCGGCTGGCCACCAGCCGCTCCCGCTCCCGGCGGGCCGCCTGCCGGCGCAGCCGCAGGATCTGCGTGACGCCGGCCGCCTGGAGCACGAAGACCACGGAGAAGGCGACGCGGTAGTCGTCACCGGTGGCGTCCAGCAGGACACCGATCGCGAACAGCGTGGTCATCGAGGCCACGAAGCCGCCCATGTTGGTGATGCCGGAGGCGGTGCCCTGCCGCTCGGGCGGATTGGCCGGGCGGGCGAAGTCGAAGCCGATCATGGAGGCCGGACCGCAGGCGCCGAGGACCGTGCACAGCACGATCAGCAGCCACATCGGGGCGTGCGTGCCCGGGTGGGCAAGGGTCGCCGCCCACAGCAGGGCCGTGGCCCCGACCGTGCCGAGCGCGAGCGGCAGCCGCGCCCCGTGGTGCCGGGCGACGATCTGGCCGTAGACCAGGCCGACGACCATGTTGGACAGCACGACCAGGGTCAGCAGCTCGCCGGCGGTGGCCCGGGTGAGGCCCTGCGCCTCGACCAGGAACGGCAGGCCCCACAGCAGCAGGAACACCATCGCCGGGAACTGGGTGGTGAAGTGCACCCACAGGCCCAGCCGGGTCCCCGGCTCCCGCCAGGCCGCGGCGATCTGCCGGCGCACGCAGGCCGTCCCCTGGTGCGGGACGGGTGCGGTCGCGTGGCCTTCGGGGTGGTCCTTGAGGAACAGCACCACCAGGACGAACACCACGGCCCCGGCCGCGGCGCTGCCCGCGAAGGCGGCCGTCCAGCCGACGCCGTGCAGCAGCCGGGCCAGCACGAGCGTCGAGACGAGGTTGCCGGCCATGCCGATCAGCCCCGCGAACTGGGCGACGAGGGGCCCGCGCCGGGCGGGGAACCAGCGGCTGCCCAGCCGCAGCACGCTGATGAACGTCAGCGCGTCACCGCAGCCGAGCAGCGCCCGGGAGGCCAGGGCCGTGCCGTAGGAGGGGGAGAACGCGAAGCCGAGCTGCCCGGCCGTGAACAGCACCGCGCCCAGCGTCAGCACCTTCTTGGTGCCGAGCCGGTCCACGAGCAGGCCCACGGGTATCTGCATGCCCGCGTAGACCAGCAGTTGCAGGATGGAGAAGGTGGACAGCGCGGAGGCGTTGACATGGAAGCGGTCGGCGGCGTCGAGGCCGGCGACGCCCAGGGACGTGCGGAAGATGACCGCGACGAAGTAGACCGAGACGCCGATGCCCCAGACGGCCAGGGCGCGGCGGCCGCCCGGGGGGTCCTCCGGCAGCGCGGCCGAGCTCATCGGACCTCCCCGCGGGCCAGGTGGGAGAACCAGCCGACGTGCCGGTGGACGATGCCGACGGCGGCCTCGGCGTCCCCGGCGCGCAGCGCGTCCAGGATCTCCTCGTGCTCGGCGAGGGTCTTGGCGATGCGGTCGGGGTGGGAGTGCATGACGGCGACGCCCATCCGCAGCTGGCGGTCGCGCAGCTGGTCGTAGAGGCGGGAGAGGATCTCGTTGCCGCCGCTGCGGACGATCTCGGCGTGGAAGCAGCGGTCGGTGACGGCGGCGCCCGCGAGGTCACCGGCGGCGGCCTGCTTCTTCTGCCGGGCCAGCAGCTCCTCTAGGCGCTCGATGAGCCCGTGGGGCGCGGGGACGGCCTTGCGCGCCGCGTGTTCCTCGACGAGCAGGCGGGTCTCCACCACGTCCGCGATCTCCTGCGCGGAGACGGGCAGGACAAGGGCGCCCTTCTTGGGGTAGAGCCGGATCAGCCCCTCGGCCTCCAGCCGGAGCAGCGCCTCGCGCACCGGCGTGCGCGAGACCCCGACGGCCTCGGCGAGCTCGCCCTCCGTGAGCAGGGTCCCGCCTTCGTAGCGGCGCTCGAGGACGCCCTGTTTGACGTGGGTGTAGACCCGGTCGGCGGCGGGGGGTTGCTTCACGGCCACAGTCATACGAACAGGATAGATACATCAGGTGTGCATGGATGCATCCGTCCAGTATGCGGACCCGGATGTCACACATCCGTGGCAAAGCAGGGACCCCTCCCGGCAACAGCACAACCAACTGTGCTAGTTACAAGTCAGACACGTGCGGCCCCTTTCCCCTCGTCCTCAACTCGGCCGCACCGATGGGGCATTCGACGTAATCGGGGTACTTGACTTGATAACCGGCATTAAGGGCACTCGTCTGCGCAGAGCCGCGGCCGTCACCGTGACCACCGGCGCCATGCTCGCGACCGGTGCCCTCACCGTCGCGCCGGCGCAGGCCGCGGGCTCGGCGCCCTCCATCGCCGCCAAGGGCGGCTACGTGATGAACAACGCGACCGGCAAGTCGCTCTACACCAAGGCGGCCGACACCCGTCGCTCGACCGGCTCGACCACCAAGATCATGACGGCCCTGGTGGTGCTGAAGCAGTCGAACCTCAACCTGGACAGCAAGGTCACCGTCCAGAAGGCGTACAGCGACTACATCGTCGCGAACAACTGGGCGTCCAACGCCAAGCTGATCGTCGGCGACAAGGTCACCGTCCGCCAGCTGCTGTACGGGCTGATGCTGCCGTCCGGCTGCGACGCCGCGTACGCGCTGGCCGACAAGTACGGCTCCGGCTCGACGCGGTCGGCGCGGGTGAAGTCCTTCATCGGCAAGATGAACACCACCGCCAAGAGCCTGGGTCTGACGAACACCCACTTCGACTCGTTCGACGGCATCGGCAAGGGCAGCAACTACTCCACGCCGCGCGACCTGACGAAGCTCGCCAGCGCCGCGATGAAGAACTCCACGTTCCGCACGGTCGTCAAGACGAAGAAGTACACGGCGAAGACGACCACCAAGTCCGGCGGCACGCGAACGATGGCGCCGTGGACGAACACCAACCCGCTGCTCGGCAGCTACAGCGGCGCGATCGGTGTGAAGACGGGCTCGGGCCCGGAGGCGAAGTACTGCCTGGTCTTCGCGGCGACGCGCAGTGGCAAGACCGTCATCGGCACGGTCCTCGCCTCGACCAACGCGACCACGCGCCAGTCGGACGCGACGAAGCTGCTGAACTACGGCTTCACCAAGTAGCCGCGGGCTCCACCAAGGAGCCGCGGACGCGCAACGCGAAGGGGGCCCGCCACAGCCGGTGGCGAGCCCCCTTCCCGTGTGTCAGGCCCAGGTGATCAGGCGCTTGGGCTGCTCCAGCACCGCGGCCACGTCGGCCAGGACCTTCGAGCCCAGCTCGCCGTCGACCAGGCGGTGGTCGAACGACAGCGCCAGGGTGGTCACCTGACGGGGCTTCACCTTGCCCTTGTGGACCCAGGGCTGCGGCTTGATCGCCCCGACCGCGAGGATCGCGGACTCGCCCGGGTTCAGGATCGGCGTGCCCGTGTCGACGCCGAAGACGCCGACGTTGGTGATCGTCACCGTGCCGCCCTGCATGGCCGACGGGGACGTCTTGCCCTCGCGCGCCGTCGCGACCAGCTCGCCCAGCGACCCGGCCAGCTGCGGCAGGGTCTGGGCGTGCGCGTCCTTGATGTTCGGCACGATCAGGCCGCGCGGGGTCGCGGCCGCGATGCCCAGGTTCACGTAGTGCTTGACCACGATCTCCTGGGCGGCCTCGTCCCAGGAGGCGTTGATCTCCGGGTTGCGCTTGATCGCGACCAGCAGGGCCTTGGCGATCAGCAGGAGCGGGTTCACGCGCAGGCCCGCGAACTCCTTGTCCTGCTTCAGCTCCTCGACCAGCTTCATCGTGCGCGTCACGTCGACCGTGACGAACTCCGTGACATGCGGCGCGGTGAACGCCGAGCCGACCATCGCGGCCGCCGTGGCCTTGCGCACGCCCTTGACCGGCACGCGGGTCTCGCGCGCGGTGTCGTACGAGGCCGGGGCGGTCGCGGCGGCGGCCGGGGCCGTCGAGGCCGGGGCCGGGGCGGCCGGCGCGGGAGCCGCGGCCGTGGCGGCGGCGACCGCCGCGTGCACGTCCTCACGCGTGATGATGCCGTCCGGGCCCGTCGGCGTGACCGTCGTCAGGTCGATGCCCAGGTCCTTGGCGAGCTTGCGCACCGGGGGCTTGGCCAGCGGCCGGTCGCCGCCCACCGCAGGGGCCGCCGGGGCCGGAGCCGGGACGGGCGCCGGGGCGTGGCCGTTCAGCTCGGACTGGATCGCCGGGGAGGCCGGCCGGGCCGGGGTCTCCTGGGTCTTGCGGGGGCGGCGGCGGGTGGAGGAGGTCGCCACCCCGTAGCCGACCAGGACCGGCTGGCGGCCCGAGCCCTCGGCCTTCGGCTCCTCGGCCGGCGGGGCGGCCGGGGCCGGGGCGGCGGGCTCCTGGGCCGTGGGCTGTTCGGCGGCGGGCGCGGACGCGGCACCGCCGCTCACGTCCACGGCGATGATCGACGTGCCCACGTCGACCGTGGTGCCCTCCGGGAAGTGCAGCTCCCGGACCACTCCGTCGTAGGGGATGGGCAGCTCCACGGCCGCCTTCGCCGTCTCGACCTCGCACACGACCTGCCCGTCGGTGACCGTGTCACCGGGCTGGACGTACCACTTGAGGATCTCCGCCTCCGTGAGTCCCTCGCCCACGTCGGGCATCTTGAACTCGCGCACGGACGCTTCCGTCATCGTCGTCACGACCCTCTCCTCAGTACGCCAGGGCGCGGTCGACGGCGTCCAGCACCCGGTCCAGGTTCGGCAGGTACTCCTCCTCCAGGCGGGCCGGCGGGTACGGGGCGTGGTAGCCGCCGACCCGGAGCACCGGGGCCTCCAGGTGGTAGAAGCAGCGCTCCGTGATCCGGGCGGCGATCTCCGCGCCCGAGCCGAAGAACACCGGTGCCTCGTGGACCACGACCAGGCGGCGGGTCTTCTCCACCGACGCCTGGATCGAGTCGAAGTCGACCGGGGAGATCGAGCGCAGGTCGAGGACCTCCAGGTTCCGGCCCTCCTCGGCGGCCGCGTCGGCGGCCTCCTGGCACAGCTTCACCATCGGGCCGTAGGCGGCCAGGGTCAGGTCGGTGCCCTCGCGGACCACCTGGGCCTTGTGCAGGGGGCCCGGGATGGCCTCCGTGTTGACCTCGCCCTTGTCCCAGTAGCGGCGCTTGGGCTCGAAGAAGATCACCGGGTCGTCGCTCTGGATGGCCTGCTGCATCATCCAGTACGCGTCCGAGGCGTTCGACGGGCTGACCACCTTCAGGCCCGCCACGTGCGCGAACAGCGACTCGGGGGACTCCGAGTGGTGCTCGACCGCGCCGATGCCGCCGCCGTAGGGGATGCGCACCACGACGGGCATCTTGACCTTGCCCAGCGAGCGGGCGTGCATCTTCGCGAGCTGCGTGACGATCTGGTCGTACGCCGGGAAGACGAAGCCGTCGAACTGGATCTCCACCACCGGGCGGTAGCCGCGCAGGGCCAAGCCGACCGCGGTGCCGACGATGCCCGACTCGGCGAGCGGGGTGTCGATGACGCGGCTCTCGCCGAAGTCCTTCTGCAGGCCGTCCGTCACCCGGAACACGCCGCCCAGCTTGCCGACGTCCTCACCCATGATCAGGACCTTGGGGTCGGAATCCAGGGCGCGGCGCAGCGACTCGTTGATCGCCTTGGCCAGTGCCATCTTCTCGGCCATCTCAGTTACCCCCCTCGTCGGCGAAGGACGCCTGGTATGCGGCGAACTGGGCGCGCTCCTCGTCGACCAGCGCGTGTCCGTCCGCGTAGGCGTTCTCGAAGATCGCGAAGTGGTCCGGGTCCGGCATGGCACGGACCGCCTCGCGCACTCGCCTGCCCAACGCCTCGGACTCGGTCTCCAGTTCCGCGAAGAACGCCTCGTCCGCGTGGTTCGAGGCCTCCAGGTAGCTGCGCAGGCGCAGGATGGGGTCCTTGGCCTCCCAAGCCTGGCGCTCCTCGTCGCCCCGGTAGCGGGTCGGGTCGTCGGAGGTGGTGTGGGCGCCCATGCGGTAGGTGAACGCCTCCACGAGGGTCGGCCCCTCGCCGTTGCGGGCCCGCTCCAGCGCCCAGCGGGTGACCGCGAGGCAGCCGAGCACGTCGTTGCCGTCGACCCGGACACCGGGGAAGCCGAAGCCCTGGGCGCGCTGGTAGATCGGCACGCGGGACTGCTTCTCGGTCGGCTCGGAGATGGCCCACTGGTTGTTCTGGCAGAAGAACACGACCGGGGCGTTGTAGACCGCGGAGAAGGTGAACGACTCGGCCACGTCGCCCTGGCTGGAGGCGCCGTCGCCGAAGTAGGCGATCACCGCGCTGTCCGCGCCGTCCTTGGCGACCCCCATCGCGTAGCCGGTGGCGTGCAGCGTCTGGGAGCCGATGACGATCGTGTAGAGGTGGAAGTTGTTGCCGTTGGGGTCCCAGCCGCCGTTGTTCACCCCGCGGAACATGCCGAGCAGGTTGGTCGGGTCCACCCCGCGGCACCAGGCGACGCCGTGCTCGCGGTAGGTCGGGAAGACGTAGTCGTCGTCGCGCAGGGCCCGGCCGGAGCCGATCTGGGCGGCCTCCTGGCCGAGCAGCGACGCCCACAGGCCCAGCTCGCCCTGGCGCTGAAGGGCGGTGGCCTCGGCGTCGAAGCGGCGGGTGAGCACCATGTCGCGGTACAGGCCGCGCAGCTCCTCGGCGGTGACCCCGGCGACGTACTTGTCGAACTCCGCGTTCTTGACCCGCTTGCCCTCGGGCGTCAGCAGCTGCACGAGCTGCGGCTCGCCGCCCGTGGCGCCCGCGTCCTTCTTGGCGGTGGTGCGGGTGGTGCGCTTGGTGCCGGTGGCGCCGGCCTTGCTTCCGGCGCTGCGTCGCGGTGTGCGCGCGGCAGTGCTCTCCACGGTCACGTGTGCTCCTCCGTCGGTCCGGCTCCCGGGGTTGCCGGTGGGCCTGGGGTTCCCCCTGCTCGTTCAGAGCCTGGGGGAGCGGCTCACCTGTTCTCGACCACGGGCACGGGGTGGGTGCCGCTCAGCCGGGAGACAGGCGTGACAGGTGCCCCGGCGAGCGCCCTGCAGAAAGCACGTTACCCAGTGCGCCACATTTCTGTGAAACCCCATCTGACCTGCGATTTTGCTTGGATTTCCAAGTAAATCGGGAAGGCTGCGAAGGGGCCCTGGTCACAGCCTTGCAGGAGGCCGGAGCTACCGCACGTTAACCCGGTGACCCAGGTCACGGGAAGAGCCAACTTCCGGGCGCGGTGAAACGGCACGCGCGCGTGGGGCCCGTTCCCGGGTCCCACGCGCGCGTGGATCGTGCCTTCTCGCCAGGCCGTCAGCCGTCTTCCGCCGGACGGATCAGCCGTCGCCCCCGCCGCCGGCGCCGCCCGCGTCACCGGCGGTGGTGCCGCCCGCGTCGGTGCCACCGGTGTCGTCCGGCGGGGTCTCCGGGTCGGTGGGCTCCTCGCCGCCCGTGGGCTCGCCGGTGGGCTCCGCGGAGGTCGGCGGGTTCGACGGCCGGCCCGTGGGCGACTGCGGCGCGCTCTGGGACGGCGTGTAGGAGGGCGTGTACGACGGCGTCCAGTCGCCGTTGCCGTTGCCCGTGCCGGTACCGCCGTCCGTGGTGCTGCCGGTCGGCTCGTCCGTCGGCTCGTCGCTCGGCTTCTTGCTGGGCTCCTTGTCCTCGCTGCTGCGCGAGGAGCTCGGCGACTGCTTCTTGCCCGGCTCCTCCTTGCCGCCGCCGGTGTTCTGCAGCGCCAGGGCGACGCCCGCGACCACGGCGATGACCGCGAGCACGGCGAGGATCCACAGCTTGCCCCGGCCACTGCCCTTGTTGCCGTGGCCCTCGAAACCGCCGTCGTCCCCGCCGCCGTAGCCGGCGGGCAGGATCGGCGAGGGGATCTGGGTGGTGCCGGAGGCGTCCCCCGGGTGGCCCATCACGGCCGTCTGCGCGAAGCCGCCCGACGGGGTGTTGCGGCCCTCGTGCGCAACGACGGGGCCGGTGTTCCAGGTGCCGGTGTGGCCGCCCTGGTCGTACAGCATCTGCAACGCGTACTGGACCAGGCCGCGCATCTCCTCGGCCGTCTGGAAGCGGTCGTCGGGCTCCTTGGCCAGGGAGCGCATGACCAGGCCGTCCAGCTCCGGCGGGCAGGCGTCGGAGGCCTCGGAGGGCGGGGTCGGGATGTCCTGGACGTGCTGGTAGACCACCGACAGCGGGGTCTCCCCGGTGAACGGCGGGCGCAGCGACAGGAGTTCGTACAGCAGGCAGCCGGTCGCGTACAGGTCGGAGCGGTGGTCGACGGCCTTGCCGAGCGCCTGCTCCGGGGAGAGGTACTGCGGGGTGCCCATGACCATGCCGGTCTGCGTCATCGTCGTCGACGCGCCGTGCAGGGCGCGGGCGATGCCGAAGTCCATCACCTTCACCGCGCCGTTGTGCGTGATGATGACGTTGGCCGGCTTGATGTCGCGGTGCACGATGCCATGCTGGTGCGAGTAGGCGAGCGCCTCCAGCACCCCGGAGACGATGATCAGGGCCTGCTCGGGCCCGGGCGCCTCGGCGTTGAGCAGCAGGTCGCGGATGGTGCGGCCCTCGACCAGCTCCATCACGATGTAGGGCACGGACTGGCCGCCGACGACGTCCTCGCCGGAGTCGTACACGGCGACGATGGCGTGGTGGTTGAGGCCGGCGACCGACTGCGCCTCGCGCGTGAAGCGGGCCTTGGACACCGGGTCCTCGGCGAGGTCGGCGCGGAGCAGCTTGACGGCGACGGTGCGCCCGAGCCGGACGTCCTCGGCAGCGAACACCTCGGCCATGCCGCCCCGGCCGAGCCTGTGGGTCAGCCGGTACCGGCCGTCCCCGACGAGCCCGCCGTTGCCCCAGTTGTCCGGCGCGTCCGACATGCCGCCGCCAGTCGCCTCGGGGTCGGACGGGCCCTGAGCGCGCTGCTGCTGTGCCATCAGTCCTCGCCGTCGTTTCTGCCCGCGGTGCGCGCGGTGTTGTTACGGTCTCCGTCGGCCACGCTACAGCCTCCGCGCAAGCCTGAGGTGCGAGACGGGTGCCTGGGACCGGCACGAGACGGACCGGCCATGAAACCGTCACTCCGTACTGTCGTGCAAATTCCGTGTACCGGCCGTACGCCCCCTGTAACGCTTCCGCGACGCTTCTTTCGCGTACGGTCACGGAACGGGCACCGAGCTTGACGTGTCACTGCCCTGGGGCAGACTTGGCCGGGAATCACGGTGTGGATCACGACGGATCAGCGACAGGTCGGCGGCGCCCGCGGGGGCTACGGGGGACAGGGAACATGAGCCAGGACGGCGCACAGGGCCATTACACGGGGCGGGCGCTCGCCGGTGGCCGCTATCAGCTGCGCGACCTGCTCGGCCAGGGCGGCATGGCCTCGGTGCACCTCGCGTACGACAGCGTGCTCGACCGGCAGGTCGCCATCAAGACGCTGCACACCGACCTCGGCCGGGAGCAGGCGTTCCGCGAGCGGTTCCGCCGCGAGGCGCAGTCCGTGGCCAAGCTCACGCACACCAACATCGTCTCGGTCTTCGACACCGGCGAGGACACCGTCGACGGCATGACGACGCCGTACATCGTCATGGAGTACGTCGAGGGCCGCCCGCTCGGCTCCGTGCTCGACGAGGACGTCCGGCAACTGGGCGCGATGCCCGCCGACAAGGCGCTGAAGATCACCGGGGACGTGCTGGCCGCGCTGGAGATCAGCCACGAGATGGGCCTGGTCCACCGGGACATCAAGCCGGGCAACGTGATGATGACCAAGCGCGGCGTGGTCAAGGTGATGGACTTCGGCATCGCCCGCGCCATGCAGTCCGGTGTGACGTCGATGACGCAGACCGGCATGGTCGTCGGCACCCCGCAGTACCTCTCGCCCGAGCAGGCCCTGGGCCGCGGCGTGGACGCCCGCTCCGACCTGTACTCAGTCGGCATCATGCTGTTCCAGCTCGTCACCGGGCGGCTGCCGTTCGAGGCGGACTCGCCGCTGGCCATCGCCTACGCGCACGTGCAGGAGGAGCCGCCGGTCGCGTCCTCGATCAACCGCTCGCTGCCCCCGGCGGTGGACGCGCTGATCACCCGGGCGCTGAAGAAGAACCCGAACGAGCGCTTCCCCAGCGCCGAGGCCATGCGCGACGAGTGCCTGCGCGTGGCTGCCTCCTTCCAGGCGGCGCCGCCGAGCATCGTGCCGGGCACCCAGGCGCCCAGCGGCTCGGGTGTCGGCTCGGCGGTGTTCCCGCCGGTCGACCAGACCGGCCCGGCACCCTCCGGCCAGGTGCAGACGCCGTACCAGCCGACTCCGCCGCCGAACCCGTACGGCACCCCGGCCCCGGCGTACGGCTACCCGCAGCAGGGCGGCTACCAGGCGCCCACCCCGGCCGGCTACTCCCCGCAGCACGGCCCGTCCACCCCGCCGCCCTACAACCTCACCCCGCAGACGACGTCCGTCGGGCAGGGCGGCGGCAGGAGCAACAAGCCGGTGATCGTCGGCTCGGTCGTCGTGGCCCTGCTCGCCGTCGGCGGACTCGTCACGGCCCTGCTGATGATGGGCGGCGGCGAGGACGACAAGGGCGGCGGCAGCGACCCGAGCACGTCGGCCTCCGCGGAGAAGAAGCCCGGCTACCGCGGCCCGGACCGGTCGAGGACGGTCGACACCGAGGAGTGCACGGAGCCGCAGGAGTCGTACAACGACCCCGAGAAGATCGAGATCCCGAGCTTCAAGTTCAAGGACATCCAGTCCGTGAAGGCCTGCGCCCAGGCCGCCGGCTGGCAGGTCAAGACCGAGAAGGTCGACGAGAACACCTACGGCGAGGGCACGGTCATGAACCAGTTCCCGTCCAAGGGCACCGACGTCGACCCCAAGGACATGCCGACGATCGTGCTCAACGTCTCGACGGGCAACCCGCCGTCCTGACGGCCCGGGCCCGGACGCCCGGGACCCTGGCGCCCCGGACATGAGGAAGGGCCCGGCGGCCGCGGCCGCCGGGCCCGTGTCGGGTACGGGCTGTGCCGCCGTCTACAGGTACGGGCCGCCGGAACGGCCTCCCGGGTGCTGCTCGTCGAGCCCTTCGTGACCGACGCCCGGCGGGAGGGCGCGGCGCATCTGCTCCAACTGGGCACGGGCCGCCATCTGCTGGGCGAACAGCGTCGTCTGGATCCCGTGGAACAGCCCCTCCAGCCAGCCCACCAGCTGGGCCTGCGCGATGCGCAGTTCCGCGTCGCTGGGCGTGGCCTCGTCCGTGAACGGCAGGGAGAGCCGCTCGAGCTCCTCCACCAGTTCGGGCGCCAGGCCGTCCTCCAGCTCCTTGACCGAGCTGGCGTGGATCTCCTTGAGCCGGACCCGGCTGGCCTCGTCCAGGGGAGCCACGCGCACTTCCTCGAGCAGCTGCTTGATCATGCTGCCGATGCGCATGACCTTCGCCGGCTGCTCGACCTGCTCCGTGACCGGGGTCTCGCGGGAGTCCTCGTCTCCGCCGCCGCCGCTGAGCGCCATGCCGTCCTGGCCCACGACCAGGATCTGCGGGTTCTCCGGCGACCTTTCGTTCCTCGGCATCTCCATGCCGCCATTGTCTCGTACGCCTGCGCCCCGCCCTCGGGGTGCCCCCGCGGGTCTCCCCGCCGTCGTCGTGACGGGTCGGGACACCCGGGCCGGGCGCCGGTTCCGCCCGTCGGCCGAACCCGGAGTGCCCGGCGCCGCGTGCGGTGTGAGGCTGAGTGCCCGGACACGACCCGACATGCCGTTCTGCCCCACCGGGGCACGGCGGGAGGGAGTCACCCCCGTGGCTCCATGGCTACACGCCCTGCGGGCGGCGGCACTGGCACTGGCCCTGGGAACGGGCGCGGCCGTCGCACCGTACGGGGCCGCCCCGTCCCACGCCGCCGTCCTCGCCCCCGGCGTCCTCTCCCCCGGCTTCCCCACCGACGACGAGGACCCCGTGGCGGCCGCCCCCGGTCTCTCGCCGGTCCCCTCCGGCCCGGGTGAGCCCTCGCGGGCGGGCAGCCGGGCCGGCCAGGGACGGGAGCGCCCGGGACGCCCCGCGGCCGCCTCGGAGGAGCCGGGCGTCACCGACGCCACCGCCCTGCCCGCGACGCCCCCGGAACCCGTCCCCGAGCCGCCCGAGCCGACGGTCGAGGACGAGCCCGTGCGCCGGGCCGCCACCGCAGAGAGCCCCACCGCACCGGTCCTGCGCATCCTGCCGCTGGGCAGCGGCCTGGTGCTGATCGGACTGGGCCTGGGCCTGGCGTTCCTCGGGCTGAGGCTGCGACGGGGGTAGCGGCCGCGATGAGCGGCGCCCAGCTCGGCCCGGGGCATCCCGGACCGGCCCGGCGGTCCGCCCTACGGCGCGATCAGCAGCACCTTGCCGATGTGGCCGCTCTCCTCGACCACCCGGTGGGCCGTCGCCGCGTCCGGCATCGGGATCTCGCGGTCGACGACCGGGCGTACCCGGCCCTCCGCGAGCAGGGGCCAGACGTGCTCGCGCACGGCCGCGACGATGGCCGCCTTCTCCTCCCGCGGCCTGGCGCGCAGGGACGTCGCGCTGACGGCGGCGCGCTTGGCGAGCAGCGCGCCGATGTTCAGCTCGCCCTTCGCCCCGCCCTGCATGCCGATGATCGCGAGCCGGCCGTTGACCGCCAGGGCCCGGATGTTGCGGTCCAGGTACTTCGCGCCCATGTTGTCCAGGATGACGTCGGCCCCGGCCCCGTCGGTGGCCTTCCTGACCTCCTCGACGAAGTCCTGCTCGCGGTAGTTGACCAGGATGTCGGCGCCCAGCTCGGCGCACCGCTCCAGCTTCTCCTTCGTCCCGGCCGTGACCGCCACGCGCGCGCCGACGGCCTTGCCCAGCTGGATGGCCATGGTGCCGATGCCGCTGGAGCCGCCGTGGACGAGCAGCGTCTCGCCGGGGCGCAGGTGGGCGACCATGAAGACGTTCGACCAGACGGTGCAGACCACCTCGGGCAGCGCCGCGGCCTGCTTCAGGTCCATCGACCCGGGCACCGGCAGCAGCTGCCCGGCCGGGACGGCCACCTTCTCGGCGTAACCACCGCCGGAGAGCAGCGCGCACACCTCGTCACCGACGTTCCAGCCCGAGACGCCCGGGCCGATCGCGGCGATCCGGCCGGAGCACTCCAGGCCCGGGTAGGGGACCGCGCCGGGCGGCGGGTCGTAGAAGCCCTGCCGCTGCAGGATGTCGGCCCGGTTGACGGCCCCGGCCGCCACCTCGACCAGGACCTCGCCCTCGCCGGGCACGGGGTCGGGGACCTCGTCCCAGACCAGCGCCTCGGGCCCACCAGGTTCGGGAATCGTGATCGCATGCATGAAGGGGACCGTACCCCCCGGCCCCGGGACCGAGTCCGATCCCTTCGCGGACGGCCCGGCTCGCCCCCGGGAAGAGGCCGGTTCGCTCCCCGGGCGGGCCGCGGCGGAAATCCATGTGCGCGACCGATGAGTTTGAGCGACGGTAAAGGTCTCCCCATGCGTAGCCCACGTACTCGGAAGGACCCGAAGCATGAGCACGCAGACGTCCGGCCTGGCGATCGAGACCGCGGGCCTGGTGAAGACGTTCGGCGAGACCCGGGCCGTCGACGGGGTGGACCTGTCCGTGCCGGCGGGCACGGTCTACGGCGTCCTCGGCCCGAACGGCGCCGGCAAGACCACCACCGTGAAGATGCTCGCCACCCTGCTGCGTCCGGACGGCGGTCAGGCCCATGTCTTCGGTCACGACATCGTCCGCGAGGCGGACGAGGTGCGCGGCCGGGTCAGTCTCACCGGCCAGTACGCCTCCGTCGACGAGGACCTCACCGGCACGGAGAACCTGGTCCTGCTGGGCCGGCTCCTCGGTCACCACAAGCGGGCCGCCCGGGACCGCGCGGCGCAGCTCCTGGAGGCCTTCGGGCTGACGGACGCCGCCGCCAAGCAGGTCAAGCACTACTCGGGCGGCATGCGGCGGCGCATCGACATCGCCGCGTCCATCCTCAACACCCCCGACCTGCTCTTCCTGGACGAGCCGACGACCGGCCTGGACCCGCGCAGCCGCAACCAGGTGTGGGACATCGTGCGGGCGGTGGTCGCCCAGGGCACCACCGTGCTGCTGACCACGCAGTACCTGGACGAGGCGGACCAGCTGGCGTCCCGGATCGCCGTCATCGACCGCGGGCGGGTGATCGCCGAGGGCACCAAGGGCGAGCTGAAGTCGTCCGTCGGCGCCGGGTCGGTCCATCTGCGGCTACGGGATCCGGACCAGCGGGAGCTCGCGGCCGAGCTGCTGCGCCGTACCCTCGGCGCCCAGGTCCAGCCGGAGCCCGACCCGGTGGCCCTGACCGCCCGGCTCGCCGCGGCGAGCGACGACTCGGCGGCCGAGCACGCCTCGCGCGCGCTGGGCGAACTGGCCCGCGCCGGGGTCACCGTCGACAACTTCTCCCTGGGCCAGCCCAGCCTGGACGAGGTGTTCCTCGCCCTGACCGGGCACGACACGCACGACTCCGCCGACCACTCCGACGACCCGAAGGACGAGGTGGCGGCATGAGCACCGCGACGACCACCGACAGCGAAAAACTCGCCCCGGTCAGCGCCGAGTCGCTCGCCGCGCTGCTCATCTCCAAGGAGCGGCCGCCGCGCCCCAGCGCGTGGTCGGCCTCGATGACCTTCGGCTGGCGGGCCATCCTCAAGATCAAGCACGTGCCGGAGCAGCTCTTCGACGTCACGGCGTTCCCGATCATGATGGTGCTGATGTACACGTACCTGTTCGGCGGGGCGCTGGCCGGCTCGCCGAAGGAGTACATCCAGTTCCTGCTGCCGGGCATCCTCGTGATGTCGGTCGTGATGATCACGATGTACACGGGCGTCTCGGTCAACACCGACATCGAGAAGGGCGTCTTCGACCGGTTCCGCAGCCTGCCGATCTGGCGGCCCTCGACCATGGTCGGCTATCTGCTCGGTGACGCCCTGCGGTACACGATCGCCTCGGTCGTGATGCTCACCGTGGGCATGATCCTCGGCTACCGGCCGGAGGGCGGTCCGGCGGGCGTGCTCGCGGGGATCGCCCTGCTGGTGCTGTTCTCGTTCGCGTTCTCGTGGATCTGGACGATGTTCGGGCTGATGCTGCGCACCGAGAAGTCGGTGATGGGCGTCAGCATGATGGTGATCTTCCCGCTGACGTTCCTGTCCAACGTGTTCGTCGACCCGAAGACCATGCCGGGCTGGCTGCAGGCCTTCGTGAACAACAGCCCCATCACGCATCTGGCGTCGGCGGTGCGCGGTCTGATGGGCGGCGACTGGCCGGCCGACGAGGTGGCCTGGTCGCTGGGCTGGGCCGGGCTGTTCGTCCTGGTCTTCGGGCCGGTCACGATGCGGCTGTACAACCGCAAGTAGCCCCGCGGGCCTCGGCCGGCCGTCACGCACACCCGGTGCGGGACGGCCGGCCCTTTCGTGTCCCGGCCCTGGGCGCCTCTGCCCGCGGCTACTTGTTGCGGGGCATCGGGGGCAGGGGCGGCATCGGGCGGACGTCCGGCGCGACCTGCGTGCCGGGGGTCTTGCGCACGATGGTGATGAGCCGGTCGGTCAGCTCCAGCCGGCCGACGGCCGGGTCGTCGTAGCCGAGCACCCGGTGACCGCGTATGACGCTGACCACCAGGTCGTCGATCTCCCGGGGTGTCCTGCCCACCTCGGCCTTCACGACCGGCCGCTCCACGATGTCCAGGCCGCTGCCCTGCTGGATGAGGTCCTCCATCACCATGCCGGCCGACGGGCTGAGCACGGACAGGCCGAGCAGCCGGCCCGCGGCGCTGGCACTGGTGATGACGGCGTCGGCGCCGGACTGCTTGAGCAGCGGGGCGTTCTCCTCCTCGCGGACCGCGGCGACGATGTTCGCCCCGCGGTTGAGCTGCCGCGCGGTGAGCGTCACCAGGACCGCGGTGTCGTCGCGCTGGGTGGCGATGATGATCTGGCGCGCCTTGTGGACCTCGGCCCGCTTGAGGACCTCGCTGCGGGTGGCGTCACCGACGATGCCGGCGTATCCCTCGGCGGTCGCGGCGTCGATCACCTTGGAGCTGGGGTCGACGACGACCACCTGCTCCTTCTTCAGCCCCGTCGCGCAGACGGTCCGGATCGCCGAGCGGCCCTTGGTGCCGAAGCCGACGACGACGGTGTGATCGCGCAAGGTGGACCTCCAGCGGGTCAGTCGCCACTCCTCCCGGGTGCGTTCGGTGAGGGCTTCCAGGGTCGTACCGACCAGGATGATCAGGAACAGCACGCGCAGCGGCGTGATGACGAGGATGTTCGTCAGCCGGGCGCTCTCGCTGGCCGGGGTGATGTCACCGTACCCGGTGGTGGAGAGGGTGACGGTCGCGTAGTAGAAGGCGTCGAGGAGGGTGAGGCCGCCGCCCGCGTTGTCGTTGTAGCCGTCCCGGTCGGCGTAGACGATCAGCGCGGTCAGGACGAGGACCACCAGGGCCATCGAGAGCCGCTTGGCGACCTGGCGGATCGGGTGCTCCACGACCTGCCGCGGGAGTTTCACCCGGTGGGTCACCAGGTGCTCGTCGGCCTGGCGGGCGATGGCGTCCTGGCCCGGAAGTTTCACGTGAAACACACCCCGATCCCGGCGGACGCCCAGGGCATGTCGAGCAGTTCCGCCTCCTGTCCCGGGCCGGCGCCACCCGGCGGCACAACGGCCAGTGCGTCGGCCGCGGCGATGCCGCGCAGCATGGCGGGCCCGTTGTAGTGCAGCGGCATCGCCCGGTCGCCGCGCAGGACCACGGGCACGAGCCGGGTGTCGTGGGGGTGCCCCTGCACGGCGTCCCCCAGCGGCAGCGTGTACGGCTCGGGGGCGGGTCGGGCGGAGAGGATCCGCAGCAGCGGCTCCGCGAGCGTCAGCAGCCCCGAGACGGCGGCGAGCGGGTTGCCCGGCAGGCCGACCAGGTGCCGTGTCTCGCCGATGCGGGCCAGGAGCATGGGGTGCCCGGGCCGGACCTGGACGCCGTCCACCAGGAGGTCGGCACCGATGCGCTCCAGGACCGGGTGGACGTGGTCGACCGGGCCCGCGGCCGTGCCGCCGGTGGTCACGACGACGTCGGCGCCCGAGGCGGTGATCGCCTCGTGCAGCGCGTCGATGTCGTCGCGCACGCGCCGGACGGCGGTGACCTCGGCCCCGAGCGCCCGCAGCCACGGCGGCAGCAGGGGGCCGAGGGCGTCCCGGATGAGGCCGTCGTGGGGCAGCCCTTCGGTGAGCAGTTCGTCGCCGAGGACGAGGACGTCCACGCGGGGGCGGGGCACGGCGGTGACGCTGTCGTACCCGGCCGCCGCGGCCAGTCCGAGGACCGCCGGGGTGACGAGGGTCCCGACGGGCAGCAACTGGTCGCCGGCGCGGCACTCCTGGCCGCGCGGGCGGATGTCCTGGCCGGTGACGACCTCGCGGGTGGCGTGCAGCCGGCCCTTGTCGTCGGTCCGGCCGTGCTCGCTGCGCAGGACGGCCGTGGTGTCCGCCGGGATGCGGGCGCCGGTGGCGATCCGGACCGCCTCGCCGTCGGTGAGCCGGGCGGGCGCGGCGTGCCCGGCGAGGACGCCCTCGTCCCGGACGGCCCACGGGGCGGGACCGGCCACCGCCCAGCCGTCCATTGCCGAGGTGTCGAAGGAGGGCAGGTCGGTGAGGGCGTCGAGCGGGGCGGCCAGGGTGAGGCCCAGGGCACCGTCCAGGGGCACGGAGACAGGCGCGCGCCGGGCGGCCCGGACGGTGGCTCGTGCGGTGCGTTCGGCGCGGGACCGGGCCTCGGACCAGGGCGTGGCGCGGTGGCCGCGCCCGGACCCGGCCGCGGGCGTACGGGCGTCGCCCCCCGCGGTGGGGCCGCCGGGTCCGTGGTCCGGGGCGGGGTGGTGCGCGCCCGAGCCGTGCCCCCGGCCGCCGAGGGTGCTGTCGTTGCTGTTGCGCACGAGTGCGAGCACCTCCTCGACGTCGAGATCCTCGGCGTCCTCGCCGGCGCGGGTGCCCGGCGGGGTCATCCGGCGTCCGGGCGGGTGTCCGGGGTGGCGTCCGGGGCGACGTCGCCGCCGGGCCGCCCGGCGGAGCCGTCCTGGGGGGTTCCGGGGGCGGCGGTGCTCTCCCGTGCCCAGCGCTCGGCGAGGGCTGCGGCCTTGCGGGAGGCCTCGGCGACCGCCTCGGGGCCGCCCCCTGCCTGTGCGGCGGCGTAGCCGACCAGGAAGGTGGTCAGCGGCGCCGCCGGCCGCGCCACCCCGTGGGCGGCGTCGCGGGCGAGGTCGAGCAGTCCGCGGGTGTCGACGTCGAGGTCGAGCCCGAGTTCGTCCTTGACGGCGGAGATCCAGTCATCCAACACGTGCCCATGCTCCCTGATGCGTGCCCTGGCGGTGGCGATGTCGTCCCAGGTGTCGCAGTCGAAGGACGCGACGGGGTCCGGGACCCGGGTGAGATTCAGCTCTGCGACGAGGCGCCGCAGGGGGAGACCGGCGAGCGTGCCGTGCCGTTCCCGCAGCACGGCGAGGGTCTCGCGCAGCCGCGGCGCGCGGTAGGCGGCCACGAGCGGCTGGTCGCGGCCGTCGGGGTCGGTGAGCAGCACGCCGTCGGCGCCGCTCGTGCGCAGCGTGCCGAGCAGCCCGGCGACGGTCTGCGCACCGAGGAACGGCAGATCGGCGGAGAGCACCACGACGTCCTCGGCGGCGGTGTGGCGCAGCCCGGCGTCGAGGGCGGCGACCGGGCCGCCGCCGGGCGGGTCCTCCAGAGCCCAGGTGACGGGCCGTTCGGTGGGTCTCGGCGTGGCGACGACGACGGTCGTGCGGGCGTCCCGGCACGCGGCGAGGACGCGGTCGAGCAGCGCCCGGCCACCCACCCGCACCCCGGGCTTGTCCGCTCCGCCCAGGCGCCGGGCGCCGCCGCCCGCGAGCACGACGGCGTCGTGCGGGGCGGGGTCCGGCCCCTGCTCGTGGCCGTGGCCGGCGCGGGGCGCCGGACCGGTGCCGGCACGGGGCGCGCGGGTGGGCTCGTTGGCGGTCACGCACCGAGTATGCGTGCCCCCGCGATCACACGGAACGCGGGGGAATCGACACGGTCACGGACACCGGCTCACGGGCCGGACGGAATCAGAGCGTCCGCAGCAGCACCGCCGGCTGTTCCACGCAGTCCGCCACGTACCGCAGGAAGCCGCCCGCCACGCCGCCGTCGCACACCCGGTGGTCGAAGGTGAGGGAGAGCTGCACGACCTGACGTACCGCCAGCTCGCCGTCGTGCACCCACGGCTTGGGGACGATGCGGCCGACGCCGAGCATGGCGGCCTCGGGGTGATTGACGATCGGGGTGGAGCCGTCGACACCGAAGACGCCGTAGTTGTTCAGCGTGAAGGTGCCGCCCGTGAGGTCGGCGGGCGTCAGGGTCCCCGCCCGGCCCGCCTCGGTCAGCCGGGCGAACTCCGCCGTCAGCGACTCGGCGTCCCGCGCGTGCGCGTCCCGGACGACCGGGACGACCAGCCCCCGGTCGGTCTGGGCCGCGAAGCCCAGGTGCACGTGGTCGAACCGGACGATCTCCCTGGCCTCCGTGTCGACCGTGGAGTTCAGCTCGGGGAAGCGCGCGAGCGCCGCCGTGCAGATCCGGGCCAGCAGGGCCAGGAGGGAGACCTTCGGTCCGCCGGCCGCGTTCATGGCCGCCCGGGCCCGCATGAGCTCCGTGGCGTCGGCGTCCACCCAGCAGGTCGCGTCCGGGATCTCGCGGCGGCTGCGGGCGAGCTTGTCGGCGACGGCGCCGCGGACGCCCTTGAGGGGCGTGCGGATCTCGCCGGGTGCCGCGGTCGCGGAGGACCGGGGCGCGGAGACGGCCGGGGCCGCGCCGCGCGGTGCGGCGGTGTCGGCCGGTGCCGGCCGCGCCTGCGCCGGCGCGGTGGTCTGCCCGGCCGCGCGCAGGGCGTACTCGACGTCCGCCCGCAGGATCAGCCCGTCGGGCCCGGAGCCGGTCAGCTCCCGCAGGTCCAGGCCGTTCTGCCGGGCCAGGCGGCGCACCAGGGGCGAGATCACCGGGACGGGCCCGTCCTCGACCCGGGCGGCCGCGGGGGCCGAGCCGTGACCGTTCACCGCGAGGGCCGCGCCCTGGCCGGTCATGGCGGGCCCGGCGCTCACGCCGTCCACGGCGCCACCGGCGGCACCGGCGGGCCCGGCGGGTCCGGAGGGCGTGCCGTGCGCCGGGTGGGTCCGGCGCACCCGGCGCCGCCGCGCCGGTGCCTCGGAGGTGCCGTACCCGACCAGGACGTTCCCGGAGCCCTCGGCGCCGGCGGCCGCGGGGGCCTCGGCGGTCCCGGCCGGGGTCCCGCCGTCGCCGGAGGCCGGGCGCTCCCCCACCGCCACCGTGATCAGGGGCGCCCCGACGGGCAGTTCCGTGCCCTCCTCGCCGAAGCGGGCCGTGACCACACCGCCGTAGGGGCAGGGGACCTCGACCATCGCCTTGGCCGTCTCGACCTCCACGACGGGCTGGTCGATCGCGACCACGTCGCCGACCTCGACCAGCCAGCGCACGATCTCCGCCTCGGTCAGTCCCTCACCGAGGTCGGGCAGCTTGAACTCCAGCACCTGTGCCATCAGCTCTCGGCCTCCCACTGCAGACGCGCCACGGCGTCCAGGATCCGGTCCACGCCGGGCAGGTGGTGACGCTCCAGCATGGGCGGCGGGTACGGCAGGTCGAACCCGGCCACGCGCAGCACCGGCGCCTCCAGGTGGTGGAAGCAGCGCTCGCCGATCCGGGACGCGATCTCGCCGCCCGGGCCGCCGTAGGAACCCGCCTCGTGGACGACGACCGCGCGGCCCGTGCGACGCACCGAGGCGCACACCGTCTCGTCGTCGAAGGGCACCAGGGAGCGCAGGTCGACGACCTCCAGGTCCCAGCCCTCGGCGCGGGCCGCCTCGGCGGCCTCCAGGCACACGGGCACGGACGGGCCGTAGGTGACGAGCGTGGCGCTGCGGCCGGGGCGCCGGACCACGGCGCGGCCGATGGGCTCGACCGGGGCGGGCTCCTCGGGGTTCCAGGAGTCCTTCGACCAGTAGAGCCGCTTGGGCTCCATGAAGACGACCGGGTCGTCGGAGGCGATGGACGCGCGCAGCAGCCCGTAGGCGTCGGCGACGGTCGCGGGCGTGACGACGTGGAGCCCCGGGGTCGCCATGTAGTACGCCTCGGAGGAGTCGCTGTGGTGCTCGACGCCGCCGATGCCGCCGCCGTAGGGGACGCGGATGGTGATCGGCAGGGGCATCTTGCCGCGGGTGCGGTTGCGCATCTTCGCCACGTGCGAGACGAGCTGCTCGAACGCCGGGTAGGCGAACGCGTCGAACTGCATCTCCACGACCGGCCGGAGGCCGTACATGGCCATGCCGACGGCCGTGCCGAGGATGCCCGCCTCGGCGAGCGGGGTGTCGGTGCAGCGGTCCTCGCCGAACTCCTTGGCGAGTCCGTCGGTGACCCGGAAGACACCGCCCAGGGTGCCGACGTCCTCGCCCATGACGTGCACGGCGGGGTCGGCGGCCATGGCGTCGCGCAGCGCGCGGGTGAGCGCCTGCGCCATGGTGGCCGGCTTGACGGCGACGGTGGTCATCGGTGCGTGCCCTCCTCCGGCTCGGCCTCGGCCTCCAGCTCGGCCCGCAGCTGCTCGCGCTGCTCCAGCAGCTGCGGCGTGGGCTCGGCGTAGACGTGGTCGAACAGGTCCATCGGGTCGAGGACCGGGTCCTGGTTCATCTGCTCGCGCAGGGCGGCGGCCATGGTCTCGGCGTCCTGGCGGGCGGCCTCGATGCCGGCCTCGTCGAGCAGGCCGCGCCCGGTCAGCTCGCGCTCCAGCAGCCGGATCGGGTCGTGCTCGCGCCATGCCTCGACCTCGGCGTCGCCGCGGTAGCGGGTCGCGTCGTCGGCGTTGGTGTGCGCGTCCATGCGGTAGGTGATCGCCTCCACCAGGACCGGACCGCCGCCCGCGCGGGCGTGGCGCACCGCGTCGGCGAGCACCTCGTGCACGGCGGCGGCGTCGTTGCCGTCGACCAGGCGGCCGGGCATGCCGTAGCCCACGGCCTTGTGGGCCAGCGAGGGGGCCGCGGTCTGCTTGGCGAGCGGGACGGAGATCGCGAAGCCGTTGTTCTGCACGAGGAAGACCACCGGGGCCTGCCAGACGGCGGCGAAGTTCAGCGCCTCGTGGAAGTCGCCCTCGCTGGTGCCGCCGTCGCCGACCATGGCCAGCGCGACCACGTCGTCGCCCTTGAGGCGGGCGGCGTGCGCGAGGCCGACGGCGTGCGGCAGCTGGGTGGCCAGCGGGGTGGACAGGGGGGCGACCCGGTGCTCGTGCGGGTCGTAGCCGGTGTGCCAGTCGCCGCGCAGCAGCGTGAGCGCCTCGGCCGGTGCCACGCCCCGGGCGACCACGGCGAGCGTGTCGCGGTAGCTGGGGAAGAGCCAGTCCTGCTCCTGCAAAACCAGCGCGGCGGCGATCTCGCAGGCCTCCTGGCCGGTGGTGGAGGGGTAGACCGCGAGACGGCCCTGCTTGGTGAGAGCGGTGGCCTGCGCGTTGTAGCGGCGGCCCTTCACCAGCTCCGCGTAGAGCCTGCGCAGCAGCTCCGGGTCGGCCTTCGCGGCCGCCTCGGTGCCGAGGACGCGGTAGGGCTCCGCGTCCGGCAGCAGCGGCGCGGGATCCGTGCGGGGCTGCCAGGCGGGCGGCGGGGTCGGCCGGTACGCGCCCCGCTGCTCCATGACCGTCATGACGGCACCTCCTCGTGGGAGCGGCTAGGAGGCACGTCGCCTGTGACGCGCCTCACCTACCGATTGTTCGGTCGCCGGCACATTTTGGCTACGGGTGGCCTCAGGCTGTGGACAAACGGTTCTCCACAACCTGAGATGGACGCAGTACGTCCATCACCGGGAGGCGGGCGCAGGTGGCACCTGAACAAATGGCCGACGGCCGGGACGACGGCCAGGCTCCTGCGCCCCGGCCGCTGGACGCCATAGACCAGGACATCCTGCGCATGCTCCAGGCGGACGGCCGCGCCTCGATACGGTCGGTCGCCGAGCGCGTCCACGTCTCGCGGGCCAACGCCTACGCCCGGATCAACCGGCTCGTCGAGGACGGCGTGATCCGCGGTTTCGGCGCCCGCGTCCACCACGAACGGGCAGGTCAGGGGACGTCCGCGTACGTCACCTTGAAGATCGTGCAGAACTCCTGGCGCACGGTCCGCGAGCAGCTCCGGCAACTGCCCGGCGCCTCCCACATCGCCCTGGTGGGCGGGGACTTCGACGTGCTGCTGCTGGTGCACGTGTCGGACAACCGCGCGCTGCGCGAGCTGGTGCTGACCCGCCTCCAGGCGATCCCTGAGGTGCTGAGCTCGCGCACGCTGCTGGTCTTCGAGGAGGAGGACCTGGAGCCGCAGGGCTGACCCGGTCCGTGTGGTGGCCCGCTGATCAGCACTGCGCCGTGGGAGGGCTCCGGCGCGGTTCAGCCGCTCCTGCGGAGCCCGCCGAACGCCAGCTGCACCACCGCGTCGGCCACCTCGCGCTCGCCCATGCCGCGGCCGTCCGGCCGGTACCACTCCACTATGGAGTTGATCATCCCGAAGACCAGCCGGGTCACCAGCCGGACCTCCACGTCCTCGCGCACGTCCCCGTCCGCCGCGGCGGCCTTGAGCAGGTCGGCGACCCGGTGGTCGAAGTCCCGGCGCCGCTCCAGGGCCCACCGCTCGGTGTCGGTGTTGCCGCGCACGCGCAGCAGCAGCGTCACGTACGGCAGTTCGGCCATGAGCACCTCGACCATGCGCCGCACGACGTGCTCCAGCCGCTCGACGGCCCTGCCCACGCGCGCGTGCTCCTCGTCGAGGATGCCGAACAGGCCGTCGAGGGCGCGGCTGACGGCCCGGCGCAGCAGCTCCTCCTTGCCGGTGACGTGGTGATAGATCGACGACTTGGAGATGCCGGCCGCCTTGGACAGGTGCTCCATGGAGGTGCCGTCGTAGCCGCGCTCGTTGAACACCTGGACGGCGACGGACAGCAGGGTGTCCGGCGTGTACGTGTCGCGCCTGGCCGTGGTCATGAGGCAGGGCCCTCCCGCTTGTCGGAGGCGTGGGCGTGGCGGTACAGCGCGAGGGACGGCGCGTACCGCCCCGAGGGGTCGCGCAGGTGCAGGTCGTCCAGGAGTGCGTAGGCCCAGAAGCGGCCGAGCCGGCGGCTCCACTCGAAGGGGCCCAGGGGGTAGTTCACACCGAGACGCATCGCGGTGTCGACGTCCTCCTCGGTGGCGACGCCCTTGGCCACGGCGTCGTGGGCGAGGTCGATGATCCGCGCGACCGTGCGGGCGACGATCATGCCGGGCACGTCCCCGATGACGCTGACCTTCTTGCCGAGCGCCTGGAACAGCCCGACGGCCTCCGCGAGGGTGCGCGGCGAGGTGTCCTGGGAGGCGGACAGGGCGATGCGGGTCGCCTTGCGGTAGTCCAGGGCGAGGTCGAAGTAGACGACGTCGCGGAACTCCACCGAGGTCTGCCCGTCGGCGAGGACCAGCTGGCCCCCGCTCGGCAGCACCAGCCGGGAGCCGTTGTCCTCGTCCTCCTCGCGCACCTCGACGCCCGCCTCGCGGATCATCGCGAGCAGCTCGGCGGCCGGCCCCAGGTCGCCCTCGGCGACGACGTACGCCGGCGGCTGCCGGTGGTCCGCCGTGTCCGGCTCGGGACGCTCGGCGCCGTCCCCGTGGTCGTACCAGCCGTGACCGCTCTTGCGTCCCAGCCGGCCGGACTCGACCAGCCGCCGCTGGGCCAGGGACGGGGTGAAGCGCACGTCCTGGAAGAAGGACTCCCACACCGAGCACGTGACCGACTCGTTGACGTCCTGGCCGATCAGGTCCGTCAGCTCGAAGGCGCCCATGCGGAATCCGCCGGACTCGCGCAGCACCGCGTCGATGGTGGCCGGGTCGGCGCCCTGCGCCTCGTACACCGCGAAGGCCTCGGCGTAGAACGGCCGGGCGATGCGGTTGACGATGAATCCCGGGGTGTCCGCGCAGGCGACCGGCGTCTTGCCCCAGGCGCGTGCGGTCTCGTACGCGCGCGTGGCCGAGGTGACGTCGGTGGCGAAGCCGGAGACGACCTCGACCAGCGGCAGCAGGGGCGCGGGGTTGAAGAAGTGCAGTCCCACGAACCGGCCCGGGACGCGCAGGGCGCCGCCGATGGCGGTGACGGACAGGGACGAGGTGTTGGTGGCGAGCAGGCAGTCGTCGCCGACGACGTCCTCCAGCTCGCGGAACAGCGCCTGCTTGACGTCCAGCCGCTCCACGACCGCCTCGACGACCAGGGCGCAGCCGGCCAGCTCGGCGAGTGTCTCGGCGGGCCGGAGCCGCGCCCGGGCGGCGTCCCGGTCGCCGGCCGGCAGGCGTTCCTTCTCGACGAGGCGGTCCAGCCGGGCGCCGATGGCGTCGGCCGCCTGCCGCGCCCGCCCCGGCAGGGCGTCGTACAGCCGCACCGGATGGCCTGCCATCAGCGCGACCTGGGCGATCCCCTGGCCCATGGTGCCGGTGCCGACGACCGCCACGGGGCTGCTGAGGTCGAGTGCTGTCATGTGCGCGATCCTCCCGCACGGGGTTTTCCACAGATGCGGCGGACCCCCTTGAACCGACCGATCGTTCGGTTACTCTAGCTCTGTCCGAGTGTTCCTGCCCAGGTTTCTGCCCAGGTCATGAACTCGACGAGGAGTTCTTGAGACGAGGAGTTGGTCACCCATGACCGCCGCACTCTCGGCGCACGAGCTGATCGCCCGGCACCGGTCCACCCTCGACCAGGCGCTGGAAGCGATCCGCACGCGCGCCTACTGGTCCCCCCACCCCGAGCACCCCAAGGCCTACGGGGAGAACGGCAGCCTGGACGCGGCCGCGGGCAAGGCCGCCTTCGACGCCCTGCTCGGCGGCCGCCTCGACCTCGGCCAGCCCGGGACGGACGACTGGGTGGGCGGCGAGACGTCCCCGTACGGCATCGACCTGGGCGTCACCTACCCGCACGCGGACCTCGACGTGCTGCTGCCCGCCATGAAGGCCGGGCAGCGTGCCTGGCGGGACGCGGGCGCCGAGCAGCGCGCGGTGGTCTGCCTGGAGATCCTCAAGCGCATCAGCGACCGCACGCACGAGTTCGCGCACGCAGTCATGCACACGTCCGGCCAGGCGTTCATGATGGCGTTCCAGGCGGGCGGCCCGCACGCCCAGGACCGCGGCCTGGAGGCGGTGGCCTACGCGTACGTGGAGCAGGTCCGCACGCCGGACGACGCCGAGTGGACCAAGCCGCAGGGCAAGCGCGACCCGCTGGCCCTCACCAAGCAGTTCACGCCGGTCCCCCGCGGCATCGCCCTGATGATCGGCTGCAACACGTTCCCGACGTGGAACGGCTACCCGGGCCTGTTCGCCTCCCTCGCCACCGGCAACGCGGTGCTGGTCAAGCCGCACCCGCGCGCGGTGCTGCCGCTCGCCCTCACCGTCCAGGTCGCCCGCGAGGTGCTCGCCGAGGCCGGCTTCGACCCGAACCTGGTGGCGCTGGCCGCCGAGCGCCCCGGCGAGGGCATCGCCAAGACGCTCGCCCTGCGCCCCGAGATCCGGATCATCGACTACACGGGCTCGACCGAGTTCGGCGACTGGCTGGAGGCCAACGCCCGCCAGGCGCAGGTCTACACGGAGAAGGCCGGCGTCAACACGGTCGTCGTCCACTCCACGTCGGACTACAAAGGCATGCTCTCCAACCTGGCCTTCTCGCTGTCCCTGTACAGCGGCCAGATGTGCACGACCCCGCAGAACCTGCTGATCCCGCGCGAGGGCATCGCCACCGACCAGGGCCCCAAGTCCTACGACGAGGTCGTCGCGGACCTGGCCCGGGCGGTGGACGGACTGCTCGGCGACGACGCCCGGGCCAACGCCCTGCTCGGCGCCATCGTCAACCCGGACGTGAAGGCCCGGCTGGAGGCCGCCGCCGGCCTGGGCGAGGTCGCCCTGGCGTCCCGCGAGATCACCAACCCGGACTTCCCGGGGGCGGTCGTGCGCTCACCCGTGATCGTGAAGCTGGACGGGGCCAAGCCGGACGCGGAGGCCGCGTACATGAGCGAGTGCTTCGGGCCGGTGTCCTTCGCCGTCGCGGTCGACTCGGTCACGGACGCGGTGGAGCTGCTGGGCCGCACCATCCGGGAGAAGGGCGCGATGACGGTCGGCGCGTACACCTCCGACCCCGAGGTGGAGCAGGCCGTGCAGGAGGTGTGCCTGGAGGAGGCGGCCCAGCTGTCGCTCAACCTCACGGGCGGGGTGTACGTGAACCAGACGGCCGCCTTCTCCGACTTCCACGGCTCGGGCGGCAACCCGGCGGCCAGCGCGGCCCTGTGCGACGGCGCGTTCGTGGCCAACCGCTTCCGGGTGGTCGAGGTGCGCCGGGAGGCGTAGGGACCCGGGGGTGCGGGTCGCTGTGCGGCCGCGGGCCGTCCGTGGTTCTCCGCGCAGTTCCCCGCGCCCCTAACGGGGCGCCGCCAGGCTCCAGTGATACAGCGTCATCGCCACGCTCGTCGCCAGGTTGTAGCTGCTGACCTGGGGGCGCATGGGCAGGGACAGCAAGTGGTCGGCCCGGGCGCGCAGTTCGGGTGACAGGCCCGTGCGTTCCGAACCGAACGCGAGGACGGCGTCGTCCGGGAGCCTCACGCCCCGGAGGTCGTCGCCCTCCGGGTCCAGGGCGAAGAGCGGGCCGTGCGGCAGTTCGCCGACGGTCAGGCGTTCCACCGCGGTCGCGAAGTGCAGGCCCGCGCCGCCGCGCACGACGGTCGGGTGCCAGGGGTCGACGGTCCCGGTCGTCACCACACCGGTCGCCCCGAAGCCCGCCGCCAGGCGGATCACCGCCCCCGCGTTGCCGAGGTTGCGCGGGTTGTCCAGGACGACCACCGGGGCCGTGCGCGGCCGGTGCGCCAGCTTCTCCAGGTGGGAGGCGCGCGACGGGCGGACCGCCAGGGCGGCCACCGCCGTCGGGTGCGGACGGGGCACGAGCGAGGCGTACGTCCCCTGCGGCACCTCGGTCAGCAGAGCGTCCAACGCCGGCCGCACGTCCGGCGCCAGTTCGGCGGCCAGGGCGAGCGTGGCCGCCCGGTCGGCGGCGACCGCCACCGGCACCTCGGCGCCGAACCGCAGCGCGTGCTTGAGGGCGTGGAAGCCGTCGAGCAGGACGGTCTCACCGGCGATCCGGTGCCAGAGGGTGACGGGGTCGGTCATGGCCGGAAGCCTACGTGCGCGGCGTCGGCGCCCTCCGGGGCACGCTGCCCCGGCACCTGTGCCCGCCCGCCGCGCCGCCGCAGCAGCCGGTCGCGGGTCCGGGCCGCCACACCGCCCAGGCGCCGCAGGAAGCCCGTCGGCAGGAACACCGCGTCCGCCGCGATCATCGCCAGCGAGAAGAACGGCAGCCCCAGGACCACGGCGATCGCCGCGTGCTCGGTGATCATGACGGCGAGCAGGACGTTCTTCACCCGCCGGTTCAGCAGGGTGAACGGGAAGGCGACCTGCACCAGGACCGTCCCGTACGTCACCAGCAGGACCATCGTGCCGCTGGCCGACAGCACGTCCGCGAGCGCGGGCCAGGGCGAGAAGTACTCCAGGTGGAGCGGGTAGTGGACGGCGGTGCCGTCCTGCCAGCGCGAGCCCTGGATCTTGTACCAGCCGGCCGTCGCGTAGATCAGGCACGTCTCCGCCATGATCACGAGCAGCGCGCCGTTGTGCACGATGTCGGCCACGACGTCCAGCAGCATCCGCGGCGAAGCGGTCCGGGCGGACCGTCCCACCAGCCACCACAGGGCCTGCCCCAGCCACACCGTCCACAGCAGCGCCGGGATCAGCCAGTCGCCCTCCAGCCGCCCGGACAGGGTCACCGCGACCAGCACGGCCCCGAGCACCGCCCACAGGGCCGGACCCGTCCGGTCGGTGACCCGCTCGCCCCGGGCCCGGGCCGCGGCGTCCCGTGCGGCGCGCCGGGCGTCCAGCGACCACACCCGGCCGCAGCGCGTGAACACCAGGTAGATCGACATCAGGTGCAGCACGTTGTCGCCGCCGTCGCCCATGAAGACGCTGCGGTTCTGCAGCGACAGCACACCCGCCATGAACAGCACCGACGTCGTGCGCGTGCGCCAGCCCAGCACCAGCAGGGCCGCGGCCAGGAGCGCCAGCGCGTAGACGGCCTCGAACCAGGTCCGGCCGTCGAACCACATGAGGGCGGTGAAGGACCCGTTGGAGCCGATCAGCTGCTCGGCGAGGTCCCGGCTCCAGGGGCCGTCGGGGCCGTACAGCTCCCCGCGGTGGGGAATCTCGCGCAGCAGGAACAGCAGCCAGGTGACGCCGGTGCCGATGCGCACGATCGCGGTCTGGTACGGGCCGAGGGCGGTCTCCGTGACCCGGGCGACGGCACGCGAGACGGCCAGGGACCAGCGGTTCATCCCACGCCTCCCACGGCCTCGTCCCGCGGCACCTTCCACCAGGGCAGCTCACGGTAGGACGGCGTCGTGGCGACCTTCTCCCGGCTCCACTCCGGCGGGGGCACGTTGCTGGTGCGCGAGCGGAACTGGAGCCGTTCGACGACGCCCCCGCCTCCGGTCACGGCGCGCACCGCGTCGGCCCGGTCCAGGCGCAGCACCCCGATCCGCCGCAGGTACGACTCCGAGAGCGCGCCGCGCAGTCCCACGGGCCGGTTCCGGCTGTCGTGCGTGGCCACGTAGAAGTCCCAGGCGCGGCGCAGTTCGTTCTGCTGGGTGTGGCTCGGCAGCGGATTGCCGTCGATGGCCCGGCCGTCCTCGGCGGACAGGTCGTACCAGCCGGTGGTCGGTGCCGCGCCGTCCCGCCCCCGTACCTGGGCACGGACCTGCACCGAGACGTTCTGCTGCAGCGGGTTCGGCGCGAACAGTTTCCAGTTCTGCTCGAACTCCGGGTAGATCCAGTCGTCCACGGCACTGCCGTGCTGCCGGGTGAGCGTGTTGGCCGGGGCGACGTGCAGGAAGGTCATCCCGAGGTGCGCGCAGACCCCGGCCGCCACGATCGCCAGCGCCACCGCGACGGCGATCCGGTAGCCGAGGGGGAGACCGGCGATCCCGCCAGGGGGATCGCCGGGGTCTGTGGCGTCGCCGGGGCCTGCGGCATAGCCGGGGTCTGCGGCGTCGCCGGGTCCGGCCGGGAGGTCGTGCACGGGCCGGGCACCGGGCGGCGGACCGTCGCCCGTGTCTCCGGGCCCGCCCGGCGCACGCCGGGTCACCGAGCCCTCGTCGTACGCGTCCATTCCGCCCCGTTCCCGATCCCGGTCCGTCGTTCCGCCCGCCCGGTCGCGAGGGCGTCGTCCCGCCGCGCAGCGCCGCGCGACCCCGGCACGGCACGGTACTCAGGCGGACCGTCCGGGCACATCCCCCGTCACGGGTTCGCGGCCGTGGCCGTCACCACACCGCCCGGGGGCTCCGACCGTACGGTGGTCGCGGCCGCCCTGGGGCGGGAACGGGGCATCCAGTGCGGTGGCGCGGGGAGGGGCGTCCCGGCAGCCGTCGCACGGGACGCACGGGACGCCCGGGACGCCCGGGCGGCACCACCGGCCCGGGCCGCACCACCGCGCCGCCCGTCCACCGCGGGGGACGCTAGAGGACGAACCCCGGCTGTCCCTCGTCCGTGACCACGGGACGGCCCGCCGCCTCCCACACCTGCATGCCGCCCTCGACGTTCACGGCGTCGATGCCCTGCTGGGCCAGGTACATCGTGACCTGGGCGGAACGCCCCCCGGACCGGCAGATCACGTGGACCCGGCCGTCCTGCGGGGCCGCCTCGGTCAGCTCCCCGTAGCGGGCGACGAAGTCACTGATGGGGATGTGCAGCGCGCCTTCGGCGTGACCGGCCTTCCACTCGTCGTCCTCCCGGACGTCCAGCAGGAAGTCGCCGTCCTTGAGATCCGCGACCGCGACCGTGGGCACACCAGCTCCGAAATTCATGCGCCCGACGCTACCGGAACGGCCCGCCGCGGCGACCCGCGCCAGGACTCAGTCCGAGCCCTCGCCGAGCAGCGCGGCCAGCTCGGTCTCCCGCTCGCCGACCTGGGTGAGCAACTGCTGCCCGATCTCGTCCAGCAGCCGGTCCGGGTCCTCCGGGGCCAGCTGGAGCATGTGCCCGATGGCGCTGTCCTCCAGCTCCTTGGCGAGCAGGGCCAGCAGCTCCTTGCGCTGGGAGAGCCATTCGAGGCGCGCGTACAGCTCCTCGGCCCGGCTCGGCAGGCGCTTCAGCTCGGGTCCCTTCGCCCATTCCTCGGCGAGCTCCCGCAGCTCGGTCTCGTCACCGCGGGCGTAGGCGGCGTTCACCCGCGTGATGAACTCCTCCCGCCGCACGCGCTCCTGCTCCTCCTGCGCGAGGTCGGGGTGGGCCTTGCGGGCGAGGTCGCGGTAGAGCTTGCGCGCCTCCTCGCTGGGGCGGACCCGCTGCGGGGGCCGGACCGGCCGGTCCGTGAGCATCGCCGCGGCCTCGGGGAACAGACCGCTGTCGTCCATCCAGCCGTTGAGCAGTTCCTCCACCCCGGGGATCGGGGCGAGCTGGGCCCGGGCCTCCTCCGCGCGGCGCCGGTCCTCCGCGTCGCCGGTGCGGGCGGCCCTGGCCTCCAGGATGCGGGCGTCCAGCTCCTCCAGGCGGGCGTAGAGCGGCCCGAGCTTCTGCTCGTGCAGCCGGGAGAAGTTCTCGACCTCGACACGGAAGGTCTCGACGGCGATCTCGTACTCGATCAGCGCCTGCTCGGCGGCCCGTACGGCCCGCTCCAGCCGCGCCTCGGGCCGGGCGGCGTCGCCGCCCTCGTGCTCAGCTTCCGGGGTCGTCACCCGACCAGCGTAGGCCACGGCCCGCCCCCGTCCGTGCCCCGGACAGCGATTGCCGCCGACCGGCCCCGGCGCCGGGACCTGGCATCCTCCCGCCGGCCCTCTTGCCCGGGCCGCCGGCCCCCGCGCACCGCCCGAGCCCGACCCCCGCGCACGGCCCGAGTCCGGGACCTAGGCCTCCGCCGACGGGCGCCGCTCCTCCGCTCCTCGCCTTGGCCCCCGGCGCCCTACACCCCCGTCTCCGCCGCGATCCTGCCCGCCTTGATGCCCGCCAGCAGATCCGCGTGGTCCGCCTCCGTGCGGTCGGCGTAGGCGACGGCGAAGTCCCTCATCGCCTCGTCCAGCTCCTCGTTCTTCCCGCAGTAGCCGGCGACCAGTCGCGGATCGGCACTGTGGGCGTGCGCCCGGGCCAGGAGGGCGCCGGTCATGCGGCCGTAGTCGTCCAGCTGGTCGGGGGCCAGGGCGGCCGGGTCGACGCTGCCCTTGCGGTTGCGGAACTGGCGGACCTGGAAGGCCCGGCCGTCGACCGTCGTCCAGCCCAGCAGGTTGTCGCTCACCACCTGCATCCGCTTCTGCCCCAGCACCACCCGGCGGCCCTCGTGCCCGGCCTCGGGCACCTCGATGCCGGCGGTCACCAGATGCGGCACCAGGGCCGACGCCCGCGCCTCCTTGACCTGCAGCACCAGCGGCTCACCGCGGTGGTCCAGGAGCAGCACGACGTAGGACCGGGTGCCGACGCTGCCGGTGCCGACGACCCGGAACGCCACGTCCTGCACGGCGTACCGGGCGAGCAGCGGCAGACGGTCCTCGGGCAGGGTCCCGACGTACTCCTCCAGGGAGAGCGCCACCGCGGCGGCCTCCTCGTCCGGCACGCGCCGCAGCACCGGGGGAGCGTCGACGAAGCGGCGGCCGCCGCCGTCGGTGGCCTCGGTCGACTTGGCCGCGAAACGCCCGCTCGTGTTGTGCCGGGCCTTGTCCGAGATGCGCTCCAGCGTGCCGAGCAGGTCGTGGGCGTCGGCGTGGGACACGAGCTGCTCGTCCGCGATGGCGTTCCAGGCGTCCAGCACGGGCAGCCGGGCCAGCAGCCGCATGGTCCGGCGGTAGGCGCCCGCCGCGTCGTGCGCCGCCTTGCGGCACTGGTCCTCGTCCGCCCCCGCCTCGCGGCCCGCCAGCACCAGCGAGGTCGCCAGCCGCTTGAGGTCCCACTCCCAGGGGCCGTGCACCGTCTCGTCGAAGTCGTTCAGGTCGATGACGAGGCCGCCGCGGGCGTCGCCGTACAGGCCGAAGTTGGCCACGTGGGCGTCCCCGCAGATCTGCGCCCGGATGCCGGTCATCGGTGTGCGCGCCAGGTCGTGGGCCATGAGGCCGGCCGAGCCGCGCAGGAACGAAAAGGGCGAGGCGGCCATGCGGCCGACCCGGATCGGGGCGAGTGCGGGCAGCCGGCCGCGGCCCGACTCCTCGACCGCGCCCAGGGCATCGGGACGGGAGGCGTGCAGCTCCAGCTCGGCGTGCGCCCGGCGCGGAGTGCGCCCGCGCAGGGCCTTGCCCTCACGCTTCGGCGACCCCTCGGCCGGCCACTCGGCGAATCCGCGCACCCGCGGCAACCGGCGCCCCGGCCCCGGCCCGGGCCCGCTCCCGGCCTTCGATCCACTCTCCGTCCCGGTCATCCCGGCCGCCTCCCCCGTACCCGCACGAACATCAACTCGTGCCGACCGTACAACCGGCGCCCGGAACGCGTCAGACCCTGTGGACAACTTCCCGGCTGTGGATTTCCGCGCCGTCAGCCGCCGGAGACGGCCCGTGCCTCGGCCGGCTCCTGGTCGCCGCCCTCCGCCAGCAGCCGCTCGCCCCGGTCCGCCGACACCTCGAGCCGGGCGAGCACCGCCGGAACCGCGATGCTCGGCAGGAAGTGCTCGAAGAGCACGACGACCCGCTGCTCCAGGTCCTGCCGCTGGCAGCGCAGCTGGGACAGCAGCTGCACCCCCGAGAAGCTGCCGACCAGCAGCTCCGCCGTGGCCGCCACGTCGACGTGCGGCAGCAACTCGCCCCGCTCCTTGGCCTCACCCAGCGTCTGCGCGTTCTGGTCGATCCACATCTGGAAGGCCGGCGACCGGTCCAGGTCCACGGCCCCCTGGTCGAGGGCGAGCCCCACGCTGGCCCGCACCAGCGGCTCGGACTTCAGCCGGCGGGCCAGCACCAGCCCGGAGTCGACGAGTTCCTGGAGCTTGCTGGCCTGCGGCGGAAGCGTCGGCGCGAGCTGCTCCCCGAACACCCCTGCCGCCAGCTCCTCCTTGGAGCCGAAATGGAAGTACAGCGCGCCCTTGGTGACACCCGCCCGGTCCAGGATCTCCCCGATGGTCGCCGAGGTGTAGCCGCGTTCGTCGAAGACGGCCGCGGCCGCCTCTAGGATGGTCCGCCGCGTGCGGATCGCGCGCTCCTGACGCGTCATCGGGTGCCTCCTGATCTCCGTCTGTCCCTGTGACATCGCATGACGTCGCACTGCGTCGGCGGCGGGAGAGCCTGCCCGGGCGGCGGGCCGCGCCCTTGGGGAAGACCGGCGCGCCTTTGAAAACGACCGGCGCGTCCGTACCTTAGTCGGACGCCGACCGCAGCCAGTCAGCCGATCCCCGGGGGGTTCCCATGCCGGAGACAGCCCCTTCGGGCGCGCTCGCGGAAGGCCTGAGGGGCCCCGGGCACCACCCCGCGGACAGGACCCTCGCGGCCGTCGGGACCGCGCCGCACCCCGACCACCGCCCTCCGCAGACCGCCGTCACCCGCGAACTCGCCCACCGCACCGCCGACACGGACGTCTTCCCCACCCGCTGGCACCGAATCTCGGACACCCGGTTCCGCTTCACCGCGCACTGGCCCGCCGACCACCCCTTCCTCGGGCCCGTCGACGAGCGGCACCAGGACTCGATGATCGTGGGAGAAACGTTGCGCCAGGCATCGATGGTGCTGGCGCACGCCGAGTTCGGCGCCCCGCCGGACACCCGCTTCGTCATGGCGGACCTGGCGGTCGGCACGGACCCCGATGCACTGCTGCTGTCGGAGGCCGGCGAACCGGTGGAGATCGACGTGGAGTGCTCGGAGGTGCGCCGCCGGGGCCGCCGCCTGGCGGGCATGCGCACCACGATGGAGTTCCGCCGCGCCGGCCGCCTCGTGGCCCGGGGCACCGGCAGCACCGGCTGCGTCTCGCCGGCCGCCTACCGCCGGCTGCGCGCCGGACGGCTCGACGCCTGGGACACCCCGGTGCCACCGCTGCCGGGCCTGCCGCCCGGGGCCGTGGGCCGGGCACGCGCCGAGGACGTCCTGCTGGCCCCCACCGGCCGGCCCGGCGTCTGGCGGCTGCGGGTCGACACCGGCCACCCGCACCTCTTCCCGCGGCCCAACGACCACGTGCCCGGCATGGCCCTGCTCGAGGCGGCCCGCCAGGCGGCCGCCGCCGCGTCCGGCGTGCGCCCCTTCCTGCCCTCGTCGATGTCGGTCGTCTTCGCCCGCTACGCCGAACTGCACGACCCCTGCCTGCTCGTGACGGAGCCGCTCGTGACGGAGCCGCTCGCGACGGAGCCGCTCGCGACGGAGCCGCTTGTGACGGAGCCGCCCGGCGCGGACCCGCAGCAGGTGACGGTGCGGGTCACCGGACGCCAGGGCGGCGAGACGGTGTTCACGGCCGTTCTGACCTCCGCTCGAACGGCGCCGGTACGGTCCGTGGGGTGACGACCCACCTTCTGATCGCCGGGGCGAGCGGATTCGTCGGCAGCCGGGTGGCCGCCGAGGCACGCCGCCGACCGGACGTGCGCGTCCGGCTGCTGTCCCGGCAGGCCCCGCCCGGCCCCGAGTACGTCCGCGGCGATCTGGCCGTCCCGCTCTCCCTGCGCGGTGCCTGCGCCGGCATCGACGTCCTGGTCCACTGCGCCTCCAGGATCGGCGGCGACGTGTCCGCCGCCGAGGCCGTCAACGACCGCGGCACCCGCGCCCTGGTCGAGGAGGCCGTGCGCGCCGGTGTGCGCCGGATCGTGTACGTGAGTACGGCCGCCGTCCACGGCCGCGGCCCGTTCCGGGGTGTGCGCCCCGGTGAGGCACCGGTCGCCCCCGTCTCGGCCACCAGCCGCACCCGGGCGGCCGCCGAGCGGCACGTCCTGGACGCCGGTGGCCTGGTCCTGCGCCCGCACCTGGTGTACGGCGAGGGCGACCGCTGGGTGATCCCCGGGCTCGTGTGGCTGATGGAGGAGCTGTCGGCCACCCTCACCGGCTGCGACGCGCTCCAGTCGATGATCGATGTCACCGCACTTGCCCGCGCGGTGGTGGCCGCGGCCCTGTCCCCCCGGTACGCCGGTGGCGTGCGCCATGTGAACCACCCCGAGCCGGTGCCCGTCACGGATCTGCTCGGCAGGGTGTGCGCCGAGGTCGCCGCGCCCTGCCCGGGCGCCCGGGTGGACGTGCCCACCGCCCTGGAGCGGGCCGCGGGCTCGCCCCGGGCCCTGCACCACCTGGGCATGCTCACCGTCGACCACTGGTTCGCCGACGACGCCTTCTGGACGGGCGTGGACTGCCCGCCCGGCGAGGGCTTTGCGGCCGGGTTCGCCCGGGCGGCGCCCTGGTACCGCTCCTACCTCGGGAACCGGACGGCGAGGACCCTCTAGGGACCGGACGGCGAGGACTCCCTGGGGACCGGACGGTTCCCTACGGACCGGACGGCTCCCCGACCGGCTCCGCCCGCCCCGGCTCCCGGGGACCCGGCAGGGCGTCCGGTGCCGCCCCGTGCAGCAGCACCGGCAGGCTCTCGTGGCCCGTGGAGATGATCGACCGCAGCCGCCGGGGCGGACGCGAGGGATCGGCCAGGGCCAGCCGGGGGAAACGCTCGAACAGGGCGGACAGCGCCACCGTCGCCTCGGCCATGGCCAGGGGCCGGCCCAGGCAGTGGTGCACGCCGTGGCCGAAGGACACGTGGTCGCGGCTGGTCGGGCGGGTGAGGTCGTAGCGGTCGGCGTCGGGCCCGTGCCGCTCGGGGTCGCGCCCGGCGCCGGCGAAGGAGACCACGAGGGCATCGCCCCGGGGGATGGTCAGCCCCGGCTCGATCTCGATGTCCTCCACGGCGTAGCGCAGGCCCGACATCGCGCCCGGGGCCTCCAGGCGCAGCGACTCCTCCAGGGCGTCCTCCCAGCTCGCACGCCCGGAGCGGACCAGGGCGAGCTGACCGGGGTGGGCGAGCAGGCTGTGCACGGTGTTGTCGATGAGGTTGACGGTCGTCTCGAAACCGGCGGTGAGCAGCAGGATCAGGTTGTCCCTCACCTCCTGCTCGCTCATCTCGCCCGCGTCGTGGGCGGCGAGGAGCGCCGTGGTCAGGTCGTCGGCGGGGTGCTCGCGCTTGTGCCGCAGGAACGCGCTCAGCGTGTCGTAGAGGTCCACGGCGTTCGCCCGGGCGTCCTCCAGGGAGATCGCGGTGTCGAAGAAGCGGTCGATGATGCGGTACAGCGCCGCCCGCGGGCCGTCCTCGCCGCGCGGTACGCCGAACAGTTCGCACACCACCTCGTGCGGCACCGGAGCGGCGAACTCCGCCCGCAGGTCGACGACCCGGCCGGGCGGGTGGTCCGCCAGGCGGTCCAGCGCCCGGCCGACGATCTCCCGCACGCGGGGCAGGAGTGCGTCGACGCGGCGCCGTGTGAAGGCGGCCGCCATCGGCCTGCGCAGCCGGCCGTGGTCCTCCCCGTAGGCGGTGACCATGTTGCGCACCGAGACCCAGATGGCCAGCGGCCAGGTGCGGGAGACGTCCCCGTTGATCCAGGCCGGCCAGTGCCGGTAGGCGTCCTTGCTGGTCTCGGGCCCGGCCAGCAGCCGCTTGTTCAGCTCCAGCCCGTTGATCCACCAGGCCCGTACCCCGCCCGGGAGTTCGACCTCGACGGCCGGGCCGCGGGCGCGGATCCGGGCGATCTCGCCGTAGAGGTCCTGGCCGGACGGGTCGATCTTCAGGAAGGGGCAGCCCTGCTGTGCCATGACGTGGCTCCTCGGTCCGGAGGCTGGGCCACCATGGTGCGACCCGGACGACGGGAGCACGCCGCGTCCGACAGGTTTCGGCCATGGCCGCACTCGTCGTCGGCCAGGGGCCGCCCGCGGGCGCGTTCCGTTCCGGGGCGTCCTACGCCCGCAGATACGCCAGCACGGCCCGCACCCGCCGGTGGGTGTCGTCCGCCGGGGGCAGGTCCAGCTTGGTGAGGATGCCGGAGATGTGCTTGCCCACGGCCGCCTCGGAGACGACCAGCCGGCGCGCGACGGCGCTGTTGGAGTGGCCCTCCGCGATCAGCGCCAGCACCTCCCGCTCGCGCGGCGTGAGCCGCTCCAGCGGGTCGCGGCGGCGCCGCAGCAACTGGCGTACGACCTCCGGGTCGACGACCGTGCCGCCGTCGGCCACCTTGCCCAGCGCCTCGACGAACTCCTCGACCTGGCCGACGCGGTCCTTGAGCAGGTAGCCGACGCCCGTGCCGTCGCCGGTGTCCAGCAACTCGGCGGCGTAGCGGCGCTGGACGTACTGGCTGAGCACCAGCAGCGGCAGCCTGGGCCGCTCCCGGCGCAGCCGCACGGCCGCGCGCAGGCCCTCGTCCTGGAAGCCGGGCGGCATGCGCACGTCCGTGACGACCACGTCCGGGTCGTGCTCCGCGACGGCGGCGACGAGCGCCTCGGCGTCCCCGACGGCCGCGACGACGCGGTGCCCGCAGCGTTCGAGCAGCCCGACCAGGCCGTCGCGCAGCAGCACGCTGTCCTCGGCCAGGACGACCCGCAGGGGCCGCTCACCTCGCAGGCTCACCAGGGATCTCCACATGCAGCAGGGTCGGCCCGCCGGGCGGGCTGGACAGGGAGAGTGTGCCATCGAGCACCGACACCCGGTCGGCGAGCCCGGTCAGCCCGCCGCCGTCCCGGACCCGCGCCCCGCCGCACCCGTCGTCGCGTATCCGCAGGGTCAGCCGTCCGTCGCGGTACCCGCCGCTGACCTCGGCCCGCTGCGCCCCGCTGTGCCGGCCGACGTTGGCGAGCGCCTCGCACACCACGAAGTACGCGGCGGCCTCCACGGCCTGGGAGAACCGCCCCGGCAGCTCCAGGTCCACGTCCACCGGCACGGCGGAGCGGTCGGCCGCGTCCGCGACGGCCGCCTCCAGGCCGAAGTCGGCGAGGACCTTGGGGTGGACGCCCCGGATCAGCTCGCGCAGTTCGGCCAGGACCGCACCGGCCTCCTGGTGCGCCCGGGCGAGCTGGTCGGCGAGCGGGCCCGGCGGGGCGTCGAGCCGGGCCAGGCCGAGCGTCATCGTCAGGGCGACCAGCCGCTGCTGCGCCCCGTCGTGCAGATCGCGTTCGATGCGCCGCCGCTCCGCCTCGAAGGCGTCCACCAACCGCACCCGGGACCGGGTCAGTTCGACGACCCTGGCCCCCAGCCCGGCCTCCCGCGGGGCGACCAGCAACCGCGTCAGCCCGGCCCGCGCCCCGGCCAGGCACCCCAGCGGATAGGCGCCCACCGCGAGGAGGACCAGGCCCGCGACGGCCCAGCCGGCAGCGGCCGTCCAGTCCGTCACGAGCCACACCTTCAGCACCTTCGCCTCGCCCGCCACGGCCAGGACCAGCGGGGTCGCGGCCACGGAGAGCGGGAGCAGCAGGAGGACGGCGAGGGCGAGCGCGTCGACCGGCCACAACACCCCCGCGAGCAGCAGGGCGTGGCCCAGCTCGCGCCAGGTGGCGCGCTCCCGCAGCCGGCATGAAAGCCAGCTGCGCAGCCCGGGCCCGCCGGGCGGTTCGTGCGGGTCGCGTGCGGTCTCCGCGTCGGCCAGCCGCAGCCGGTACCGCTCCACGGCCGCCACCGGGACGCCGGCCAGGGCCGCGCCGAGCAGCAGCGGCAGCCCGGCCAGCACCACCGCGAGCACCCCGCCGGCCACCAGCGACGTCACCAGGGCCACGAGCACCACCGCGCCGAGGACCGCGCCCGACAGCAGGTACCCGGCCGACCGCCACGGCCACGCCGAGAGCAGGTAGCCGGGGCGGGACATGGCCTGCCACACGTTGCGAGGGTGCATGGGGATCACCGTAGGAGCAGGTCGGGGGCGCGGCCATGGGCCTGGGCGGAGCACCGGGGTAGGTCTGGCCCTACCCCGGGTCTAGGCCCCGCCGCACTGCGCCGCGGGCCCCCGGCCCGGTTTCGTGGGACCCACACCGACACCAGGGGGTTCCCATGACGCACGACGCCGTCCGGCTCGACTCGGTCACCAGGACGTACGGGCGGGTCACCGCACTCGACGGGGTCTCGCTCGCGTTCCCGGCCGGGTCCTTCACCGCCGTCATGGGTCCCTCGGGCTCCGGCAAGTCCACGCTGCTGCAGTGCGCGGCCGGGCTGGACCGGCCCACGTCCGGCTCGGTCACCGTCGGCGGGACCGAGCTGACCGGCCTGAGCGAACGCCGGCTGACACTGCTGCGCCGTGAACGCGTCGGGTTCGTCTTCCAGGCGTTCAACCTGCTGCCCTCCCTCACCGCCGAGCAGAACGTGGCCCTGCCGCTGCGCCTGGCCGGCCGCCGCGTCCCGAAGGACCGGGTGCGCGCGGCCCTGCGGCAGGTCGGCCTCGCCGACCGGGCCCGGCACCGGCCGGCCCAGCTGTCCGGAGGCCAGCAGCAACGCGTCGCCCTCGCCCGGGCGTTGACGACCCGGCCCGATGTGCTGTTCGCCGACGAGCCCACCGGCGCCCTGGACACGCGCACCGGCCACGAGGTCCTCGGGCTGCTGCGCGCGCTGGCCGACCGCGACGGCACGACGGTCGTGATGGTCACCCACGACCCGGTCGCCGCCGCGTACGCCGACCGCGTCGTGGTGCTTGTCGACGGCCGGGTGGGCGAGGAGCTGACCGGCGCCGACGCCGTCACCATCGCCGCCCGCACGACCCGCCCCCAGACCCTGCCGTGCTGAGCACCGCCTGGGCGTGGCCTCCCCCGACACAGCCCGCGCAACCGGCCCGCACACCCCGGCGCACCGAACACTCCCTACCCCTCACCACCCACACGACCCGCCCTCAGGCCCCGCCGTGCTGAGCACCGCCTGGGCGTGGCCTCCCCCGACACAGCCCGCGCAACCGGCCCGCACACCCCGGCGCACCGACCACCCACCACCCCTCACCCGCACCCCCCGCCGTGCCGAGCACCAACCCGACCCCCACCCTCACCACCCACCCGCAGAACCCGCCGTGCTGAGCACCGACCCGGAGGTCCGCCCGTGCTGAACGTCGTCCTGCGCACCCTGCGCGCCCACTGGTCCGCCTTCGCGGGCGGTTTCGTCGCGCTCGCGCTGGGCGTGGCCCTGCTCACCGTGACGGGCCTGGCCCTGGCCTCCTCCCTCTCCGCCTGTCCCGGCCGGGCGCCGGCCGCGTCCGTCGTCGTGCAGGCCCGGGACACCCTGCGCGTACCGACCCCGGCCGGCGAGCGCACGGCCCGGCTCGCCCACCCCCGGCCGATCCCGCCCGCGACCGTCGCCGAGCTGCGGAAGCTGGGCCCGGTGCGGGTGGACGGGCGGTCCGGCCCCTCCCGCGTCCTCCGGCTGGAGACCGACGCCGACCCGGCGGCTGTGCGGAAGGCCGTGCGCGGCACGGCCCTGGTCCTCACCGGCGACGCACGCCGGACCGGGGACCCCGCCCACGACCGGGACCGGGAGGCGCTCACCGCGCTGAACGCCCTGTTCGGCACCGCCGGAGGCGTGACCGCGTTCGTGTCGGTCTTCGTCGTGGCGTCCACGTTCGCCTTCGCGGTCGCCCAGCGGCGCCGCGAGTTCGCCCTGCTGCGCACGGCCGGGGCGACCCCGGGCCAGATCCGCCGCGGCGTCCTCGCCGAGGCCCTGGCCGTCGGCGTCCTCGCCTCGGCCACCGGCTGCGCCCTGGGCGCCCTCGCGGCACCGCACCTCGTCGCCTGGGCCGTGGCCGAGGACCTCGCTCCCTCCTGGTTCACCCTGGGCGACCCCACCTGGCCTTACCACGCGGCCTTCTGGACCGGGCTGCTCGTCGCCCTGGCCGGGGCGGGCGCGGCCTCCTGGCGGGCCGGGCGCATCGCGCCGGCCGAGGCCCTGCGCGAGGCGTCGGCCGACAGCGGCGGCATCACACGCGGCCGCCTGCTGTGCGGCACGGCCCTGCTCCTCACCGCCGCGGCGACCCTGGTTCTCGCGCTGGGCACCGACCCGGGCGACCTGCTCCACCGCAAGACCTACATCAGCCGCCCGATGCTGCTGATCAGCGCGGCCGCCCTGCTCTCCCCGCTCCTCCTGCGGCCCCTGACCCGGCTGCTCACCACCCTGCCGGGGGTCAGCGCCCTGCTCGTCCGCGAGAACACCGCCACCGGTCCGAGCCGGTGCGCCGCACTCGCGGCCCCGGTGCTGATCACGGTGGCCCTAGCCGGCTCCCTGCTCGGTACCACCGCGACCCTGGACCGGGCCAAGGCCCAGGAGGCACGGGAACGGACCACCGCCGCGTTCGTCCTGCTGCCGAAGGACCGGGCGGGCTTCGACGGGGCGACCCTGCGCAGACTGCGGCAGGTGCCGGGGGCCGTGGTCGCGCCCTCGGCCGCGACGGCCGTGCACGTGCTGGAGGACGGCGTGGCCCTGATCCGCTCCGAGGCCCGCGCCACGGATCCGCGCGCCCTGGCCGCGACCTCGCACGTGCCGCTGACGGCCGGCACGGTGAGCGCCCTCGACGACGACTCGATCGTCGTCAACGAGGAGTGGCAGCGGCACCGGGTGGGCGACCGCGTCCGGGTCTGGCTCGGTGACGGCACCCGCCGGACCCTGCGCATCGCCGCGGTCATGCCCACCGGAACCGGCGGCAACGGCGTCCACCTCACCCCGCGCAACGCCCCCGGGGCCCCGGTCGACCGGGTCGACGTCGCCCTGGCCCGGGGCGCGGACGCGGCGGCCGTCTCCACCGCCCTGCACCGCGCCGCCCGCACCGACGGCCGGGTCCTGACCCGGGAGGCGTGGTTGGAGGAGACCCGGCCCGGCACCCGGCGCACCACCCGGCTCGGCCTCCTCCTGGTCCTCGGTCTCGCCCTGCTGTACACGGGCATCTCCGTGGCGAACACCACGGCCATGGGGGCGTCCGGCCGGCTCCGCGACGTGGCCGTGCTGCGGCTCGCCGGCGCCACCCGGTGGCAGGTGCTCAAGGTGACGTGCGCCGAGTCCTTCACGGTCGTCGCGGCGGGCGCCCTCCTCGGCGTCGCGGTCACCGCCGTCAACCTGGCCGGTCTGTGGGGCGCCCTCGCGCTGCTGTCCGCACCTCCGGCCGTCGTCCTGCCATGGCAGGCGCTGGGCGCGACGGTGGCCGCGTGCGCCGCCCTGGCCGTGACCTCCGCGCTGCTCCCCACGGCCTTCGCACTGCGCCGCCCGGCGGTCCTGGCGGGCGTCCGGGAGTGACCAGGAGGCCCGGCCGGCCTTCGTCTCATCATGAGACCGACCAGGAGGCGTCCTTCTACAGTGGAGCGCATGAGACGGACCTCGTTCGACGGCTGGCCCTGCTCCATCGCCCGCACCGCCGACCTCCTGGGCGACGCCTGGACCCTGCTGATCCTGCGCGAGCTCTTCTACGGCGAGTCCCGCTTCGACGGCTTCACCGCCACCCTGGGCATCGCCCGCAACACCCTCACCGACCGGCTGCGGCGCCTGGAGGCGGAGGGACTGCTGCACCGCCGGGCCTACCAGAGCGAACCGGTCCGCCACGCGTACCTGCTGACCGACAAGGGCCGGGACTTCTTCGGGGTGCTCGCCGCGCTCAACGCCTGGGGCGACCGCTGGCTGGCCGGCGACGAGGGCGCGCCGGTGGTGCTGCACCACACGACCTGCGGTCACGACACGCAGGCCCGGGTGGTCTGTTCCTCGTGCGGGGACCCGCTGGACCCCGGGGACCTCACCGCCCGCACGGGCCCGGGCTACCCGCCCCGCCTCCGGGACACCCCGGCGGCCCGGGCCCGCTTCGCCCCGGGCCGCACCCTGGGCCGGGCCGGCTCCGAGCAGACCTGAGAGCTTCCTCACACGGCAAGGACCGGAGCTCCGCCTCGCAGGCGAGAGGACCGTCACATCCGGGGAAACGACGAACGGGCGGCACCTGATCGATGCCGCCCGTTCCGACGGTGCGCGAGGGGGGAGTTGAACCCCCACGCCCTTGCGGGCACTGGAACCTGAATCCAGCGCGTCTGCCTATTCCGCCACCCGCGCATTGGGTGTGTCCTGGGCTCCGTCCTTTTCGGGCCGGCGCCTTCCGACACCCAGAACATTAGCACGCTGGACGGGGTGGGTTCACATCCCTTTCCGCCCCCGGCGGGGGCCGCCCCGGGTCATGGATGTCCCTGCCACGTATCGGCGCGTGCCTGTTCACGTATCAACCTCGTACCGGTACCCCCGGTCTCCCCGGGAGGGGGCCCGAGTCCACAGCCGGGTGCGGGACACTGGTCTCCCGCCGCCTCTACGATCCATGGCAGGAGTACGCCGGGCGGTTGCGCGCACCAGTACTCCGGCAGGAGTTCGAAGAGGAGCTCCACAGGGAACTTCGTCATGCGTCGACACCTGTCGGCGGGGCCGACAGGGGGAACCAGCCGATCGACCGGCGCGTGGATACGATCAGTAAGCAGTACCAGGCAAGTGCCCCGCAGGGCGGTACACAGGACGGCAGCGACGGAGGAGGTGCCCCATGGGAGTCCTGAAGAAGTTCGAGCAGCGTCTCGAAGGTCTGGTCAACGGCACCTTCGCCAAGGTGTTCAAGTCCGAGGTCCAGCCCGTGGAGATCGCGGGCGCGCTGCAGCGCGAGTGCGACAACAACGCCACCATTTGGAACCGCGACCGGACGGTCGTCCCCAACGACTTCATCGTGGAGCTGAGCACCCCGGACTTCGAGCGGCTCAGCCCCTACTCCGGGCAGCTCGGCGACGAGCTCGCCGGCATGGTGCGCGACTACGCCAAGCAGCAGCGCTACACCTTCATGGGCCCGATCAAGGTGCACCTGGAGAAGGCGGACGACCTCGACACCGGCCTGTACCGCGTGCGCAGCCGTACGCTCGCCTCCTCCAGCAGCCAGCAGGGCGGCCCGGGAGCCGGTGGCGGCCCGGGAGCCGGCGGCGCCCCCGCCGCCCCGCAGGGCGCCCGCCCGGGCGGCTACGGCTACCCGCCGGCCGCCTCGCCCACCGGCGCCCCGCCCATGCCGGCCGCGCCGCCTCCCGGCGGCCGCCCCGGCGGGTACGGCCACCCCCAGCCCGCGAGCGGCCAGCGGCCCCCTGCCGCGCCGGCCGCCGGCGGACGCACCCGCCACTGGATCGAGATCAACGGCACCCGCCATCAGATCTCCCGCCCGACGCTCGTGCTGGGCCGCAGCACCGACGCCGACGTGCGGATCGACGACCCCGGCGTCTCTCGCCGGCACTGCGAGATCCGGACCGGAACGCCCTCGACGATCCAGGATCTCGGATCCACCAACGGCATCGTGGTGGACGGGCAGCACACCACCCGCGCTACGCTCCGCGACGGCTCGCGGATCGTCGTGGGCAGCACCACCGTTATCTATAGGCAAGCCGAAGGGTGAAGCGGGGGCAATGTCAGAGCTGACCCTCACGGTCATGCGGCTGGGGTTCCTGGCCGTTCTGTGGCTGTTCGTGATCGTGGCCGTGCAGGTCATCCGGAGCGACCTGTTCGGAACGCGGGTCACGCAGCGCGGATCGCGCCGCGAGGCCGGCCGGCAGCAGCAGGCCGCCCGGCAGGCACCGCCGCCGCAGCGCCAGCAGTCCGCGGGCGGGCGGCGCGGCCGCAACGCCCCCACCAAGCTCGTCGTGACCGAGGGCACCCTCACCGGCACCACGGTCGCCCTCCAGGGGCAGACCATCACCCTGGGCCGGGCGCACGACTCGACGATCGTGCTGGACGACGACTACGCCTCCAGCCGGCATGCCAGGATCTACCCGGACCGCGACGGCCAGTGGATCGTCGAGGACCTCGGCTCCACCAACGGCACGTACCTGGACCGGACGCGGCTGACGACTCCCACACCGATCGCGCCGGGCGCGCCGATCCGCATCGGCAAGACCGTCATCGAGCTGCGGAAGTAGTGCTACATCATGGATAGGCGCGAGCGGAGCGAGCACGCAGCGGCGGGCCTCACCCCGGCCCCCGGCGCGCTCCCGACCGGAGGGTGGGCAGTGTGGCTCGACACGACCGGCTGTACCCGGAGCCGACGGGCGAGGTGCGCATGAGTCTGTCACTGCGCTTCGCCGCCGGATCGCACAAGGGCATGATCCGCGAGGGCAACGAGGACTCCGGATACGCCGGCCCGCGCCTGCTCGCCATCGCCGACGGCATGGGCGGCGCCGCCGCCGGCGAGGTCGCCTCCTCCGAGGCCATCTCCACCATCGTCGCCCTCGACGACGACGTCCCCGGCTCCGACGTCCTCACCTCGCTCGGCACGGCGGTGCAGCGCGCCAACGACCAGCTGCGCTCGATGGTCGAGGACGACCCGCAGCTGGAGGGCATGGGCACCACCCTGACCGCCCTGCTGTGGACGGGCCAGCGCCTGGGCCTGGTGCACGTCGGCGACTCGCGCGCGTACCTGCTGCGCGACGGGGTGCTGACGCAGATCACCCAGGACCACACCTGGGTGCAGCGCCTGGTCGACGAGGGCCGCATCACCGAGGAAGAGGCCACCACGCACCCGCAGCGCTCGCTGCTGATGCGCGCGCTGGGCTCCGGCGACCACGTGGAGCCGGATCTGTCCATCCGCGAGGTCCGCGCCGGCGACCGCTACCTGATCTGCTCCGACGGCCTGTCCGGCGTGGTGTCCCACCAGACGCTGGAGGACGCCCTCGCCAGTTACCAGGGCCCGCAGGAGACCGTGCAGAACCTGATCGAGCTGGCGCTGCGCGGCGGCGGCCCGGACAACATCACGGTCATCGTCGCCGACGTGCTGGACCTGGACACCGGCGACACCCTCGCCGGGCAGCTGTCCGACACCCCGGTCGTGGTCGGCGCCGTCGCCGAGAACCAGCACCAGCTGCACGACAACGGCATCATGCAGACCCCCGCCGGCCGCGCCTCCGGCCTCGGCCGCCAGGGCCGCGGGCAGGGCGGCGGCGGCGAGTTCGGCCCGCCCGGCTCGGGCGACACCACCGGCTACATCCCCGCCGGTTTCGACTACGGCGACGGCGACTTCGACAAGCCGCGCAAGAAGGGCCGCTGGCTGAAGAGGTCCTTCTTCATCGCCCTGGCCCTCGCCGTCGTCGGCGGCGGCCTGTACGGCGGCTGGCGCTGGACGCAGACGCAGTACTACGTCGGTGCCGAGGACGAGCACGTCGCGCTGTACCGGGGCATCAGCCAGGACCTGGCCTGGGTGTCGCTGTCGAAGGTCGAGAAGGACCACCCCGAGATCGAACTCAAGTACCTGCCGCCCTACCAGCAGAAGCTGGTCAAGGCGACCATCGCCGAGGGCGACCTGAAGAACGCCCGGGCGAAGATCCAGGAACTGTCGGTGCAGGCCTCCGCGTGCAAGAAGCAGGCACAGCGGCGCGAAGCCGAGAGCCAGAAGAACGCCAAGACCGGTGAGGGCGAGGCCGGGGGCACCACGGGAACCACTCCCGCCTCCTTCACGTCCAAGGCCACAGCCACTCCGACACCGAACCCGTCGAACCCGTCGGGCTCGCCGTCGGCGCCCTCTAAGTCCACGCCCCCGACCACGACCGCACCCACTCCCAGCCCCGGCCCCAGCCTCTCGGAGGAAGAGCAGAAGGTCGTCTCGCTGTGCGGTAAGCAGTAGGCAAGCGGTGAGAGGCCCCGTCACACGATGAGCAGTACGAATGCATCGCACTCGGCGACGCACCACACGTCCACGATCGGCGCGATCGGCGCCCCGAGCCGCCGCAACACCGAGCTGGCCCTGCTGGCGTTCGCCGTCGTCATCCCGGTGTTCGCCTACGCCAACGTCGGCCTGGCCATCAACGGCTCGGTGCCGCCCGGCCTGCTGAGCTACGGTCTCGGGCTCGGCCTGCTCGCGGGCGTCGGCCACCTGGTCGTCCGGAAGTTCGCCCCGTACGCGGACCCGCTGATGCTGCCGCTGGCGACCCTGCTCAACGGCATCGGGCTCGTCGTCATCTGGCGGCTGGACCAGTCCAAGAAGCTCCAGGCGAGCAAGCAGTTCGTCGAGGCGGCGCCCCGGCAGCTGCTGTACTCCGCGATGGGCGTGGCCCTGCTGGTGGCGGTGCTGATCTTCCTCAAGGACCACCGCGTCCTGCAGCGCTACACGTACATCTCCATGGCCGGTGCGCTGTTCCTGCTGATCCTGCCGCTGGTGCCGGGTCTCGGCGCCGACATCTACGGCGCCAAGATCTGGATCAAGATCCCCGGCCTCGGCACGCTCCAGCCCGGTGAGTTCGCGAAGATCGTCCTCGCCGTCTTCTTCGCCGGCTACCTCATGGTCAAGAGAGACGCCCTGGCGCTGGCCAGCCGCCGCTTCATGGGGCTGTACCTGCCGCGCGGCCGCGACCTCGGCCCGATCCTCGTGGTCTGGGTGCTGTCGATCCTCATCCTGGTCTTCGAGACCGACCTCGGCACCTCGCTGCTGTTCTTCGGCATGTTCGTGATCATGCTGTACGTCGCCACCGAGCGGACCAGCTGGATCGTCTTCGGTCTGCTGATGTCCGCGGTCGGTGCCGTCGGCGTCGCGAGCTTCGAGCCGCACATCCAGACGCGTGTGCAGGCCTGGCTCGACCCGATGCGCGAGTTCGAGCTGTCCCGGGCCGGCGTGCAGGACGGGATCATCCACTCCGAGCAGGCCATGCAGGCCCTGTGGGCCTTCGGCTCCGGCGGCACCCTGGGCACCGGCCTCGGTCAGGGCAACTCGGACCTCATCGGCTTCGCCGCCAACTCCGACTTCATCCTCGCCACCTTCGGCGAGGAGCTGGGCCTGGCCGGCGTCATGGCGATCCTGCTGCTGTACGGCCTGATCGTGGAGCGGGGCGTGCGCACCGCGCTCGCCGCCCGCGACCCGTTCGGCAAGCTGCTCGCGATCGGCCTGTCCGGCGCCTTCGCCCTCCAGGTCTTCGTCGTGGCCGGCGGTGTCATGGGCCTCATCCCGCTGACCGGTATGACGCTGCCCTTCGTGGCGTACGGCGGTTCCTCCGTGATCGCCAACTGGGCCCTGATCGGCATCCTGCTGCGCATCAGCGATACGGCCCGCCGCCCGGCCCCCGCCCCCGCCGCCAACCCCGACGTCGAGATGACCCAGGTGGTCCGCCCGTCATGAACAAGCCCCTGCGCCGGATCGCGATCTTCTGCGGCCTGCTGGTCCTGGCCCTGCTGATCCGCGACAACTGGATCCAGTACGTCCAGGCCGACGAGCTCAGGTCCGACAAGAACAACCGCCGCGTCACCATCGAGCGCTACGCCTCGCCGCGCGGCGACATCATCGTCGACGGCAAGCCGGTCACCGGCTCCGCCGAGACGTCGGGCAGCGACTTCAAGTACAAGCGGACGTACAAGAACGGCCCGATGTGGGCGCCGGTCACCGGCTACGCCTCCCAGGCCTTCGGCGCGACCCAGCTGGAGTCCCTCGAGGACGGCATCCTCACCGGCAACGACGACCGGCTGTTCTTCCGCAACACCCTGGACATGCTCACCGGTGAGAAGCAGCAGGGCGGCAACGTCGTCACGACGCTGAACGCCGCCGCGCAGAAGGCCGCCTACAACGGGCTGAAGAGGCAGGGCGGCAAGGGCGCCGTCGTCGCCCTGGAGCCGTCGACGGGCAAGATCCTGGCCCTGGCGTCCTACCCGTCGTACGACCCGTCGTCCTTCGCCGGCAACTCCACGACGACGGACACCGAGGCCTGGCAGAAGCTGCAGAAGAAGAACAACCCGAACGACCCGATGCTCAACCGGGCGCTGCGCGAGACCTACCCGCCCGGTTCCACCTTCAAGGTGGTCACCGCGGCCGCGGCCCTGGAGGACGGCATCTACAAGAGCGCCGACGAGAAGACGGACTCCCCGGACCCCTGGGTCATGACGGGCACCACCACCAAGCTGCCCAACGAGGGCAACATCCCCTGCAAGAACGCCTCCCTGCGCGTCGCGCTCCAGTACTCCTGCAACACGGTCTTCGGCAAGATCGGCGCCGACCTCGGCAACGAGAAGATGCTGAAGGAGGCCAAGGAGTTCGGCTTCGGCGAGGAGCACTTCACGCCGGTCCGGGCCAACGCCTCGGTGTTCTCCGACGACATGAACCCCTCGCAGACGGCGCTGTCCTCCATCGGCCAGTTCAACACCGCCGCGACCCCGCTGCAGATGGCCATGGTGGCCTCGGCCGTCGCCAACGACGGCAAGCTGATGAAGCCGTACATGGTCGACGAGCTCCAGTCGTCCGGCGTCGACCCGATCACGAAGACCGACCCGGAGGAGATGAGCCAGCCGCTGTCGCCGGAGAACGCCCAGATCCTGCAGTCGATGATGGAGACGGTCGTCGAGAAGGGCACCGGCTCCAACGCCAAGATCCCCGGCGTCAAGGTGGGCGGCAAGACCGGTACCGCCCAGCACGGTGTGGACAACAGCGAGAACCCCTACGCGTGGTTCATCTCCTACGCCAAGAACTCCGACGGCAACGCGCCGGTCGCCGTGGCGGTCGTCGTCGAGGACGACAACGCGGTGCGCGACGACATCTCCGGCGGCGGCCTCGCGGCACCGATCGCGCGGGGCGTGATGGAGGCGGTCATCAACGACAAGAAGTGACCCCGCTCACGTCTGCTTCACATCGGTGCACGTTGCGGTACCGGTCCGGTATCGGCTGACGGGCTTGGCCAGGTCACACAAAACGAGCCGGGTACGGTAGGCCCGGACGGCAGCCTCCGACCGCACACGCTTCCGGTCGGGACCGACGGAGAGGGCTGGTAGGTAACCATGGAAGAGCCGCGTCGCCTCGGCGGCCGGTACGAACTGGGCCAGGTGCTCGGGCGTGGTGGCATGGCGGAGGTCTACCTCGCGCATGACACCCGTCTCGGCCGCACCGTGGCGGTGAAGACGCTGCGCGCGGACCTCGCGCGTGACCCTTCCTTCCAGGCCCGGTTCCGCCGGGAGGCCCAGTCGGCCGCCTCGCTCAACCATCCCGCGATCGTCGCGGTCTACGACACGGGCGAGGACTACATCGACAACGTGTCGATCCCGTACATCGTCATGGAGTACGTGGACGGCTCGACCCTCCGTGAGCTGCTGCACTCCGGCCGCAAGCTGCTGCCGGAGCGCGCCATGGAGATGACGATCGGCATCCTCCAGGGCCTGGAGTACGCCCACCGCAGCGGCATCGTGCACCGCGACATCAAGCCCGCGAACGTCATGCTGACGCGCAACGGCCAGGTCAAGGTGATGGACTTCGGCATCGCCCGGGCCATGGGCGACTCCGGCATGACCATGACGCAGACCGCCGCCGTCATCGGCACCGCCCAGTACCTCTCCCCGGAGCAGGCCAAGGGTGAGCAGGTGGACGCCCGCTCGGACCTGTACTCCACGGGCTGCCTGCTGTACGAGCTGCTCACCGTCCGCCCGCCGTTCGTGGGCGACTCCCCGGTGGCCGTCGCCTACCAGCACGTGCGGGAGGAGGCCCAGGCCCCCTCGGTCTTCGACCCCGAGATCACGCCCGAGATGGACGCGATCGTCCTCAAGGCGCTCGTCAAGGACCCCGACTACCGCTACCAGTCGGCCGACGAGATGCGCGCCGACATCGAGGCCTGCCTGGACGGCCAGCCCGTCGCCGCCGCCGCGGCCATGGGCGGGGTCGGCTACGGCGGCTACCCGGACGACCAGGCGACGACGGCCCTGCGCGCGGACTCCGGCGCGGGAGCCACCTCGATGCTGCCCCCGATGAACCCGGACGACGGCGGCTACGGCTACGACGACCGCCCCGACCGGCGCCGCGGCCAGCAGCGCAAGTCCAACACCTCGACGATCCTGCTGGTCGTGGCCGGCATCCTCGTCCTGGTCGGCGCGATCCTCATCGGCCGCTGGGCGTTCAGCGGCGACGGCGTGGCCAACGACAAGGTCTCCGTCCCCAACCTGGTCGGGGAGAAGCTCGAGGACGCCAGGAGACTCGCGTCCAACAGCGAGCTGGAACTGACCACGACCAACAAGCCCTGCGAGAACCAGAGCAAGGGCAAGATCTGCGACCAGGACCCGAAGCCGCCGGCCGAGGTCAAGAAGAACTCCACCATCGAGGTCGTCGTCTCCACCGGCGCCCCGAAGGTGACCGTCCCCAGCGTCACCGGCCTGAGCATCGACGAGGCCAAGGACAAGCTGGAGGACGACAAGTACGCCTTCGAGGTCAAGACGGAGACCCGGACGTCCCCCGAGGACCCGGGCAAGGTGCTGGAGCAGAACCCGACCACGGGCGAAGAGGTGGAGAAGGGCTCGACCATCACCCTCACCATCGCCAAGGCGGAGAAGAAGTCCACCGTCCCGGACGTGGTCGGCCAGAGCTGCGACGCGGCGAAGGCCCAGATGCAGGCCAACGACCTGGTCGGCAACTGCACCGAGCAGGAGACCGACGACCCCAACCAGGTTGGCAAGGTCGTCTCCACCACCCCGCAGGCCAACCAGCAGGTCGACAAGAACTCGTCCGTGCAGATGGTGGTGGGCAAGGCCAAGCAGCAGAAGAAGGTGAAGGTGCCCGAGGTGCGGCTGCGGCCGCTGGGCCAGGCCAAGCAGATCCTCCAGCAGCAGGGCTTCACCAACATCCAGGTGTCCGGCCCGCAGGACGACAACGCCATCGTCACCCAGCAGGACCCGCAGCCCGGCACCGAGACCGACAACCCGGGCGGCCAGACGATCACGCTGACGACGGCCGGCGGCGGAGGCAACAACAACGGCGGCGGTGACAACGGCGGAGGCGGCATCTTCGGCGGCATCACCGGCCGCAGCGAGGACGACTGACCGCCTCACGCAGGACGTACGGCACGCGGACATACGGCAAGCGCCCCGGCACTCGACGAGTGCCGGGGCGCTTGGCTGTCGGGGCCCGCCGTCACCTCACCGCAGTTCCTTCGGCCATGTCCGCTGCTCGTCGACCTTCTCGACCCGCTCCAGCTCGCCCCACACCACGTACCGGTAGGTGCTGGTGTACACCGGGGTGCAGGTCGTCAGCGTGATGTAGTGGCCCGGCTTCTTCCGGCCGGACTCCTTGGGGACGGGCGACAGGACCTGGACGTTGTACTTCGAGGTCTCGGGCAGGATGCCGTAGACCTTGTACACGTACCACTTGTCCTTCGTCTCGAAGACGATCGGGTCGCCCTTGGCGATCTTGTCGATGTTGTGGAACTTCGCGCCGTGGCCGTCCCGGTGGGCGGCGAGGGAGAAGTTGCCCTTCTTGCCGGACATCGGCAGGGCCGCCTTGACGGGGTCCGTGTAGTAGCCGGCCACACCGTCGTTGAGGATCTTGTTCGAGGTGCCCTTCTCGACCAGCACCTCGCCCTTGCTCATCGTGGGCACGTGCAGGAAGCCGATGCCGTTCTTCGTGTCGAGCGCACCCGGGCCGCCCCTGCCGTGGGCCCAGTCGTCACGGACCTTGTCGGCCTGCTTGCCGGCCGCGCGGTCGGCGACCACGTTGGTCCACCACAGCGAGTAGACGACGAACAGGCCGAGGACCAGGCCCGCGGTGATGAGGAGTTCGCCGAAGAAGCTGACCGCCATCCCCATCGGACCGGGACGGCGCCGTGCCGCGGGCGGCCGGGACCCCCTGCCGGTGTGCTCTTCTGAACTCGTGTCGGTGGTCGCTGCCACTGGTCATCTGCCCTTAACTGACGAGCGCATCCGGCTTGCCCTTGCTGCGCGGCCGTTCCTCGACCATCTTGCCCCAGACGATCATCCGGTACTTGCTGGTGAACTCCGGGGTGCACGTGGTCAGCGTGATGTAGCGGCCCGGTTCGGTGAACCCCGACCCCTTGGGGATCGGGTTGAGGACGCTCGTGTTGCTGGGCGAGGTCACCGGCAGGATCGAGGCCATCTTGTAGACGTAGTAGTCGTCCTGCGTCTCCACGACGATCGGATCGCCCGGGGAGAGCTTGTTGATGTAGCGGAACGGCTCGCCGTGCGTGTTGCGGTGGCCCGCGAGCCCGAAGTTCCCGGCCTTGTCGCCCGGCATCGCGGTCTTGAGCGCGCCCTCCGCGTAGTGGCCCACCATGCCCCGGTCCAGGACGCCCTTGCTGCTGGTGCCCTCGGCGATCGGTACGACCACGTCCAGCTTCGGGATGTGCAGCAGGGCGAATCCCTGCCCCGGCTCGAAGGTGCCCGGGTTGCGCTTGCCGCTCGCCCAGTCGTTCTGGAGGCTGCTGGCCTCCTTGCCGGCCTGGGCGTGGGCCCGGACGTTGGTCCACCACAGCTGGTAGGTGACGAACAGCAGCATCAGCACACCGGTGGTGATGAACACCTCGCCGATCGCCCGGCTGGCCACGACCGCGGCGCCGGGCTTGCGCGCCCGGGCCCGCCGCCGCGCCTCGACGCGGGACAGCGGCGCCCGCGCGTCCTCCCGGGCCGGCTGTCCGGCCCCGCGGGCAGCCCTCCGGCCCGACGGCGGGGCCTCGGCGGCGTCTCCATGGCGCGCGCGGCGGCCCTTGGCGGCCTTTCTGCGGGCCGCACGGCCGCCGGAGGCGGATCCGGGCCCTCGTGACCCACCGGCGCCCGCAGAGCCCGCTGTGAAGTCCTCGCTGGGCGGCGGATCCGGCACCCGCAGCGCGACGGTCTCCTCGTCGATCACCGGCGGCGGCTGGTACTCCTGCGGCACCGGTTCGTACGACGCCGGATACGGCTGCCGCGCCCCGGGCGGGAACGGCCCGCGCCCCGGGCCGGGCTCCTGCGGGTACGGCTGCGGCCCCGCCTGCGGACCGCCCCCGTGGGCCGCCGGCCCCGACCACCCCTCGAACGCGCCCGGCGCCCCGTACGACTGCTGCCCGTACGAGGTGTCGGACTCGCGCTCGGGGCGCAGCGCGGTCACGCCGTGGCCCTGCCCACCACCGGGGCGAGCCCGGCCGACCTCGCCACCGCGCCCTCGTCGCCGCACTCCGCCAGCCAGTTGGCCAGCATCCGGTGCCCGTGCTCGGTCAGCACCGACTCGGGATGGAACTGCACGCCCTCGACCGGCAGTTCACGGTGCCTCAGGCCCATGACGATGCCGTCCTCCGTCCGGGCGGTGACCTCCAGCTCGGCCGGCACCGTGGCCGGCTCGGCGGCCAGCGAGTGGTAGCGCGTCGCCGTGAAGGGCGAGGGCAGACCCGCGAAGACGCCGCCGCCCGCGTGCTCGACCAGGGACGTCTTGCCGTGCAGCAGCTCCGGCGCCCGGTCCACCACACCCCCGTACGCCACCTGCATCGACTGCATGCCGAGGCAGACGCCGAAGACCGGCACGCCCGTCGCGGCGCAGTGGCGGACCATCTCCACGCAGACACCGGCCTGCTCGGGGGTGCCGGGCCCGGGGGAGAGCAGCACACCGTCGAAGCCGTCCTGGGCGTGTGCCGTGGAGACCTCGTCGTTGCGCAGGACCTCGCACTCGGCGCCCAGCTGGTACAGGTACTGGACCAGGTTGAAGACGAAGCTGTCGTAGTTGTCCACGACCAGAATGCGCGCGCTCACTGGTTGTCCACCGTCACATCGTTGAAGGGAAGCAGCGGCTCCGCCCACGGGAAGACGTACTGGAAGAGGACGTAGACCACGGCCACGACCAGGACGAGTGAGAACAACGCCTTCACCCACGCGTTTCCCGGCAGATGCCGCCAGATCCAGCCGTACATGCCGTCCCTTCCGTCGTACCACGGCACCAGACCCACGCCGTACCGCCACCAGACTAACGGCGCAGCGCCTCCGGTTTCCCGGCCTCCACGGGTACCGGCCCCCGGACCCGTCCACCCGGAAGTACGTGGGACAGCGTCGAACACCTCGATGGCGGAGGGCACTGTTCTGTAGGGGGTCGGTGGATGTACCTGATCGCGACAGGCCTACTGCTCCACGGGCTTCGCGTGGTGCAGGTCCACGGTGCCCGAGTAGCCGGGCAGCGTCACCGGGCCGTTCTCCTCGACCTTCCAGCCGAGCCCGTAGACGTTGACGTAGACCATGTAGTTCTGAATGGCTGGCGCCTCGGCCAGCGCCTTCTTCAGCCGCCCGGGGTCCCCGACCGCCGTGATCCGGTACGGGGGTGAGTAGACCCGGCCCTGGAGGATCAGGGTGTTGCCGACGCAGCGCACGGCGCTGGTGGAGATCAGCCGCTGGTCCATGACCTTGATGCCCTTGGCGCCGCCCTGCCACAGCGCGTTCACCACGGCCTGGAGGTCCTGCTGGTGGATGACCAGGTAGTCGGGCTGCGGCTCGGGGTAGCCGGGGAGCTTGGCGGTGGCGTCCGGCGGGGCGTCGTCGAGGGTGACGGTGAGCCCTTCGCCCTTGAGCTTCTGCGTCCCCGCCCGCTTCTCCAGGGCCGCCAGCTTGGCGTCCTCCGCGCGTGTGCTGCCGTCGTCCCGCTCGGCCAGGGCCTCTATGTCCTGGCGCAGGGCTCCGTTGCTCTCGTCCAGCTCGCCGTTCTCCCGGCTGCGCTCGTGGATGAGGTCGGACAGCTTCAGCAGTGAGGTGTCCGTGCGGATGTTGGTGCCCTTGGCGGTGTTGAAGCTGGTGAAGAAGATGAGTCCGGCGAGAGCGAACACGGCCGCCGTGAGGATCCGCACCGGCCGGAGACGACGTGCGCGCGCGGGGGTGGATCCCGTCCCGGGGGAGTCGGCAGAATTGCTCAACGTACCCTTATCTCCTTCGGCGCGGCGGAAGCACTACGCTAACGGACGCCCCGGGGGAGCCATCGGAGTCCCCTCCCGCTGCCCCGAGACCGACCCAGTTACCTGCGCGGCCACGCAGCGCATCGACAGGAGAGACCCTCGTGCCGAAGTCACGTATCCGCAAGAAGGCCGACTACACGCCGCCGCCTGCGAAGCAGACGACCGCGATCAAGCTGACCAACCGTGCCTGGGTCGCGCCCGTCATGCTGGCCATGTTCCTCATCGGTCTGGCCTGGATCGTCATCTTCTACGTCACCGACGGCTCGCTGCCCATCGACTCCCTGGGCAACTGGAACATCGTGGTGGGCTTCGGTTTCATCGCCGCCGGATTCGGCGTCTCCACGCAGTGGAAGTAGCGGTCACCAGCCGGTGAACGCAGCTCTGCCCAGGGTTGTTCACTGAGTTATCCACAGCGGTTTTCCACAGGTGGAAAAGAAACGACGATCTGTGGATAACTAGTTGCGTGTTGACGCCGGTATGACGGAAGTACCACGAGTCGAAAATACGTTCGCCCCCTGTCTGACCTGCGGTGACGCAGGTAGGTGACAGGGGGCACGTATGTTCCCGCACCGTGTGCACAGGATCCGCCACCCGCTGTGGACAACGCCTGCTCAGGTGAGCTGCACGGTCCTCAGCACGGTCAGCAGGACGACCACGCCCAGCACGACGGCGCAGGTGCCGTACTGCACCAGGGCGCGGTGCTCACGCGGGGCGTGGACCATGCCGTAGCCGACGATCACGCCGGCGACGAGGCCTCCGATGTGGGCCTGCCAGGAGATGTTGAAGCCCGGGCTGAAGGTGAAGATCAGGTTGATCGCCAGCAGCGCGATGATGGGCCGCATGTCGTAGTTCAGCCGGCGCATCAGCACGGCCGTGGCACCGAACAGCCCGAAGATCGCCCCGGAAGCGCCGAGCGTCGCCGTGTTGGGCGAGGCCAGCAGGTAGGCCAAGGCGCTACCCGCGAGTCCCGAGACGACGTACAGGGCGAGGTAGCGCACCCGCCCGAGGGCCGCTTCCAGCGGACCGCCGAGCCACCACAGGCTGAGCATGTTGAACGCGATGTGCCAGATCTCCTGGTGGGTGAACATCGAGGTCACCATGCGGTACCACTCGCCTCCCGCGACGCCCTGCGTGGGCGTGAAGGGAGCCGGGGGCCAGGCGCCGAGCAGGACGAGGTCGTTCAGCAGCGACTCGTGCACCGAGACGGCGATGAAGACGGCCAGGTTGATCCCGATGAGGATCTTGGTGATCAGCCGGGGGTCAGACGTGACGGCACCGCCGGCGATGGTCCGGGGCCGGGCGGCCGAGGGCGGGTGTCCGGTGCCGGAGCCCGTCCGGACGCACTCGGGGCACTGGAAACCGACCGAGGCGTCGACCATGCACTCGGGGCAGATCGGACGCTCGCAGCGAGTGCAGCGGATGCCGGTCTCGCGGTCCGGGTGGCGGTAGCACAGGGGGACGCTGTGGGCGTCCTGCGGGCTGCCCGCAGCCTGGTCGTCCATGGGATCCCCTCGGTCGTGGTGAAAAGGCCCGCCCTGCCCATCCTTACGGACGAGCAGGGCGATTGGTTCCCCGGGGCGACCTCGGTACCCGGCTCAGCGGGTCTCGATGACGACCGACTCGATGATCACGTCGTTCAGCGGGCGGTCGGTGCGCGGGTTCGTCTGGGTCGTGGCGATGGTGTCCACGACCTTCTGGCTGGCCGCGTCCGTGACCTCACCGAAGATGGTGTGCTTGCGGTTCAGCCACGCCGTCGGGGAGACGGTGATGAAGAACTGCGAGCCGTTGGTGCCCGGGCCGGCGTTGGCCATCGCCAGCAGGTAGGGCTTGTCGAAGCGCAGGTCCGGGTGGAACTCGTCCTCGAACTGGTAGCCGGGACCGCCGGTGCCGTTGCCCAGCGGGTCACCGCCCTGGATCATGAAGCCGCTGATCACCCGGTGGAAGACCGTGCCGTCGTAGAGCTTGTCCGTGGTCTTCTGCCCCGTCTCCGGGTTCGTCCACTCCCGCTCGCCCTGGGCGAGCTCGACGAAGTTCTTGACCGTCTTGGGGGCGTGGTTCGGCAGCAGCCGGACCTCGATGTCGCCGTGGTTGGTCTTCAGGGTGGCGTAGAGCTGCTCAGCCACGATCTGCCTTCCGTTGTCTTTCTGTGACTCCCTGATCCTCGCATGGACGGGCCTCCGCGTCGCCCGGCCTCGGTGCAGCGGGGGGAAACCCTCGGCGGGCGGTCACGGAAATCCGGCCGAGTCGCTCCGGGTCGGGGGCGGACGGCGACGATCCGTGGCATTGTCGACGACAAGCTCCTATTGCCCCTTATTCATCCGCTATCGCACGTGATCGGCGCTCGGGCGCCCGTTCGCGTGACCCGGATGCCCGTCCGCGCATGCCCGGTCGTGCACCGAGAGGCATGATCCGTAAAAGGGTGGAAAGTCGAATTACCGTACGCCACCGAGGAGGAGGAACCCGTGACCCGCATCGACAGCGTGCGCGCCGCGACCGGTTCGGCGAAGGAGAGCGTGCTGCACGCCGCGGAAGTGGTGGCGCCCTACGCCGACACGGCCAAGGACAGGGCCGCGCACTACGCACACGAGGCACGCGTACGGCTGGCGCCCAAGGTGACGCAGGCCGCCGGGCAGGCTCGCGTTCAGTACGGCACGCACGTACAGCCGTATCTGGAGCAGGCCCGGACGCACGTACCGCCGAAGGTCGACCAGGCCGCCCATGAGGCTGCCGTCCGCACCCGCAAGGCCGCCCGTCAGGCGGCGGAGTACTCCCGCCCGAAGATCGAGCAGGCCGTGGCGGCGGCCGGACCCGTCACCACCGAGGCCGCGGCACGGAGTGCGGCTGTCATGGCCGCGCTGCGTGGACAGGTCTCGTCGAAGGAGATCCAGAAGCTCGTCCGCAAGCAGCAGCGGCGGGCCAAGGCCGGCAAGGCCCTGAAGACGCTGGTGATCCTGAGTGCCGTCGCGGGCGGTGCCTTCGCCGCCTGGAAGTGGTGGGACAAGCAGGCCAACCCGGACTGGCTGGTCGAGCCGCCCGCGGCGACGGAGGTCCCCGAGTCGGGGCGTCTGTCCTCCGTGGACGGCACGGGCGAGTCGGTTCTGGACCCGGAGGTCGAGGCCAAGCAGGCCGAGGACGAGGCCGCTCAGCGCGACGACCGTTCCTGACGGCCGGTTCCAACAGCTCGGCGGGGCAGGAGACTTGAAGTCTCCTGCCCCGCCGAGCTGTTTCACGTGAAACACCCACGCGGGGAAGACCGCGGAAGACCGCAGCACGCACGAAAAAGACCCTCCGCATCTGCGTTTCCGCAGCTCGGAGGGTCTTTCCGTAGTGGAGCCTAGGGGAGTCGAACCCCTGACATCTGCCATGCAAAGACAGCGCTCTACCAACTGAGCTAAGGCCCCGGAAGGAGACGTCCGACCCGGGAACCGCGTCCCGGCGGGCGTCGGAGACCAGAGTACCGGGTCACCCCCGGGATTCCGCAAAAAGATGGGGGGTCCCCGTCGACGACCACTCTCCGTAAGATGCACGGCGTGGTTCGCTACCGCGAACCGCCGTACTTGGGGAAGCGATGGGGAGACGCAATGGACGCCGCACAGCAGGAAGCCACCGCAAGAGCGCGGGAACTGCAGCGGAACTGGTATGGGGAGCCACTGGGGGCGCTCTTCCGCAGGCTCATCGACGATCTTGGGCTCAACCAGGCTCGTCTCGCGGGGGTGCTGGGACTGTCCGCGCCGATGCTGTCCCAGCTGATGAGCGGTCAGCGGGCGAAGATCGGCAATCCCGCCGTGGTGCAGCGGGTGCAGCTGTTGCAGGACCTGGCGGGGCAGGTCGCCGACGGCAGCGTCAGCGCCGCCGAGGCCACCGAGCGCATGGAGGAGATCAAGAAGTCGCAGGGAGGCTCGGTGCTCAGCAACACCACGCAGACGACGAGCAGTTCGGGAGCGCCCACGGTCAAGCGCGTCGTCCGTGAGATCCAGTCCCTGCTCCGCTCCGTCGCGGCCGCCGGCGACATCATCGACGCCGCCGAGACTCTCGCCCCCACCCATCCGGAGCTGGCAGAGTTCCTCCGGGTCTACGGCGCCGGCCGCACCTCGGACGCCGTCGCGCACTACCAGTCCCACCAGAACTGACCTCGCCCCGCTGCCGAAGGGGGTTCGGCAGCAGGCAGTGAGCGAAGTGACGGGGGATGGGCGCGGTACGGGGGACGGTCGCGGTACGGGGGATGCGCCACAGCACGGGGGATGCTCACGTCATCGGGATCGCTTGAGAGGGCCCGGGGGGAGTCGCACGGCCCGCCACGGGGGAGGCAACGGGGGTAGCCACTGGGGGAGGAGCGACGTACATCCATGGGTGAGGTCTTCGCCGGCCGGTACGAACTGGTCGACCCGATCGGACGCGGAGGAGTCGGCGCCGTCTGGCGCGCCTGGGACCACCGCCGTCGCCGCTACGTGGCCGCCAAGGTCCTGCTGCAGAGCGACGCGCACTCGCTCCTCCGGTTCGTCCGCGAACAGGCCCTGCGGATCGACCACCCCCATGTACTCGCCCCCACCAGCTGGGCGGCCGACGACGACAAGGTCCTGTTCACCATGGACCTGGTGGCGGGCGGCTCGCTGGTGCACCTGGTCGGCGACTACGGCCCGCTTCCGCCGGCGTTCGTCTGCACCCTGCTCGACCAGCTGCTGGCCGGACTGGCCGCCGTACACGCGGAGGGCGTGGTGCACCGCGACGTCAAACCCGCCAACGTACTGCTGGAAGCCACCGGAACGGCCCGGCCGCGCCTGCGCCTGTCCGACTTCGGGATCGCGATGCGGCTGGGCGAGCCCCGTCTGACCGAGACCAACCTCGTGGTGGGCACGCCGGGTTACCTGGCGCCGGAGCAGTTGATGGGATCCGAGCCGGACTTCCCGGCCGACCTGTTCGCCGTGGGACTGGTCGCCCTGTACCTGCTGGAGGGCGCCAAGCCGGACAGCAAGGCACTCGTCCAGTACTTCACCGAGCACGGGACGCCCGGCGCGCCCAAGGGCATGCCCGAACCGCTCTGGCAGGTGGTGGCCACCCTGCTCCAGCCGGACCCCGAGGCCCGGTTCCGGACGGCCACGGGTGCGCGCAAGGCCCTCGCGGCCGCGGCGGAGCTGCTCCCCGCGCCGGGCCCGGACGACGAACTGATCGAGATCTTCGACCAACTCGGGCCACTGCCCCGGGGGTTCGCCCCCGAGGGCCCACTGCGGCGGGCGAAGGGGCTGGGGCCCGCCCAGGACCCGCCCGGACGGCCGCAGACCGGCGACGGCCCGGGACGCGGCCCGGAACGTGGCCCCGAACAGGGCCCGGGCACCGGTACGGGCGACGGGAACGGTACGGGCGGCGGGACCGGGCCGGGCGACGGGAACGGTACGGGCGGCGGGACCGGGCCGGGCGACGGGAACGGTACGGGCGGCGGGACCGGGCCGGGCGGCGGGACCGGGCCGGGCGGCGGGGCGCCGCGTTCCCTGACCGGCTCGGGCATGACGGACAGTGAGCGTGCGGGCCCGGCGACCGACTGGTCGGCGGCACAGGAGAATCCCCGGTCACAGGACGACCTCGCAACCGGCCACCCCTCCCACCTGCCGCCCGTCCCGGCTACGACCGACGAACCACCCCGGGCGAACGAGCCCGCGCACCCCTCGGCCCGCCCCACTGCCGCCCCGACCAACTCCTCAAGCACCTCCTGGCCCGCACCGGCCGCCGCGCAGGAGCCCTCGACCTCCGACCCCCGGGATGCGGGCCCCCGGGGTGCGGGCCCCCGGGGTGCGGCGGCCCTCCCTCCCCGGCCACCGTCCATGTCGGACACCGGCAGCTTCCCCCTGCCGCCCCCGCAGGCCACCGGCACCTCCTCCCCCACCCCCCTGCCACCCGCCGAGGCACTCCCCCCGCAGCACCCCGTCTCCCCCCACGACCCCACGCATCCGCTGCCCCCCGCGCAGCCGGCCCCGTCGACGTACACGGCCCAGCCGTTGCCGCCCGCGCAGCACTACCGCGTCGACACCGTCACGGCCTCGTACACGGCCCACAGTCCGCAGAGCGCACCCTCCGGTCAGCAGCCCGCACGGCATCGCGCCCGGCGCCCGGCCCGCCCCGGTCCCCCGGCCAAGGCGGTCGTCCCGCTCCTGGTCCTGGCACTCGCCTGCTACGTCGTGGGCTTCTGGGCCCTCGCCAAGATCTGACGCGATAGGCCTGACGCGGCCCGGCCTCCCAGGCGTCAACGGGGCGCGGCGCTCCGCCGGCGAGCCAGCAGGGTCCACACCCCGAGCCCCACCAGCAGCGCGCTCCCGGTGCCGATGCCGCTCACGGCGAGCAGGCGCAGGGCGGTGTCGTCACCCCCCGGGACCCCGTCCGCCGCCGCCTCCTGGTCCTCCTCGGAGACGTCGAAGAGACCTGCGGGATCGGATGTCCCCGCGTAGTCGGGTCCGGCCTGTGCCGTTCCGCTCACCTTGACCCGCAAGATCATCGGGAAGGGCCCGTCCCCGAAGCTGTCGGCGACGCTCTCCGACAGGTGGGCGACCAGGTAGTAGGAGCCCGCGAAGCGCAGCGCGCCGGTCTGGGCCAGCGGGGAGTTGCGGTTGGCGTGGTCGACGGGCGGCAGGGGCGGCAGGCTGCCGGACTTCCGGTCGCCGTCGTAACCGACGCCGAGGCGGGCGACATGGCCGCGCGCGGGGTTGTAGAGGGTCACCTCCAGGGCGTCCGAGGCGTATCCCGTGCCGCCGGAGCCCGAACCGCCGAGGTCGGCGGTGACGGAGAGCTGCTGTCCCCAGTCGACCGGCACCGCGTAGAAGACCGTCTGCCCGGGACGCAGTTCCTCCCGCCAGACCCCTTGGTCCAGGGGAGTCGCCCCGGCGAACCCGGCACCGCCGTCGCGCTGCTCGGCGTCCCCGCGCAGCGGCTCCGGCGTGGCCGAGTCCCACGCCTGGGGAGCCCCGGTGGCACCGGCCTTCGCCGTCCGCGGCTCCGTCACGGCCAGCAGTTCCAGCTGCCAGGTGTCCGGCGAGGAGCCCTCGCCCTTTGGGTCGGCCCGCTCGACGGACAGGTAGTACGCGCCGGCCTCGCGGCACAGGGACTTGCCGGGTGAGATCTCGCGCATGCCCCAGGCCGCGAGCGGGTGCGGGCTGCGGGCGGCGCCGAATGTCGTGGTGTCGACGGAGCAGGAGTTGCCCTCGGCGTCCTGCACGGACACCTTGAGGCCGTCGACGACGGAGACGGAACTGCCCGGGGGCGGGACGGCGGTGACCGAGACGTAGGCGTTGGTGGTGGCGTCGAGGTCGAGACGGTAGCTGACCTGGGCGCTGCTCGGGAGCGAGCTCCGGTAGGACCGGCCGGGCGCCAGCGGTTCCGCGTCAGCGGTGCTGCGGGCGCCCTCGATGCCGGTCGCGTCCTCGGCGAAACCGTAGGAGCCGGGCGCCGCGGCCGCTCCGGGCAGCGCCGGCAGGGCCATCGCCTGCCCGGGCACGCCGGCGATCGACAGGCCGAGCGCCAGTGTCGCGGCCCCCCGGCGCACCGCCCGCGCGGGACGGCCGCGCCACGCCTTCGTACGCCGTCCCCCGGCCGTACGACACCGTCCCCTCACGCGCCACCCCTCACCGTCGCCGGACCACGAACCGTGAAACCGTGGCCCATCCTGCCCCGCCCCCGGGCTCCGCGGCGGGCCCTCGACACACAAAACCCCGACCGCGACGCGGCCGGGGTGTGCTCGTTAGGGGTGCTCGTGGCTCACGAACCCGTGGGCACGGAGTCGGTCGCCTCCGTCCACAGATCCTGCTCGGCGCGATCCGCCTGGATCTGGCGGTACACGAGGAGCCCGCCGATGGCGGCCAGTGCGACCAGGAGAAGCTTCTTCACCGCGCGACCTCGTCTTTCCTTGACGTAGGGGACCTCTGGCGCCCGACTATACACACCGACCGATACCGATCGGTGACCTGCGTCGGCCCTCAACTCGCCGCCCTCACAGCGGGATAGGAGCGACGGCGGCCGATCCGATCGGAGGGTGATCACACCCCGACGGACGGTTACTTCTGTCCCCTCTTCACTGCTCTGCGCACCTTTTCGCCCCTCCTGCGGCCATCCGGGTGGTGTTCATCTGAACATCGCGGCGCCACGGTCGGAGATCCACCACTTCCCGGCCCACATACACATCATGAGGAAAGTACGCAAATCGCCCGACCCGAAAGTGAGGGGCCATGGCCCGGAACAAGGTCATGAAGCTGTGGACCACCATCGTCACCGCCTTCCTCGCGCTGTGCACGGCGCTCGGACTCGTCACCACCACCGCCGCCGCGGCGGTACCGCAGGCCGAGCAGGAGCGCAACAGCACGAGCACCGGCGGCGGCATCCCGCAGCAGCGGACGGCATCGGTCCCGCCCCCCTGGACCCAGGCCAGGGCCCTGCCCCCCACGATGAAGCAGCGCATCCGCGCCGAGGCCCACGGGAAGTCGCCCCGCTGCCGCCACCGCGCGGTCGCGGACACGGCGGCCCCGCCCACCACCGACTGCGCCGACGAGGACAGCGACTCCGAGGGCGAGCACCTCACCCCGCTCCAGCGCTGACTCCCTGACTCCACCCCGGCGATCCTGCGTACAGAGCCCGGCAGCTCGACAGAGCCGCCGGGCTCACGCATGTCCCGCGCCGGCCGGGCGCGGACGGCATGCACCGGACACCACGCCCCCCGACCTCAACCGGTCGGGGTCACTGCGCCGCCCGTCACTCCGGCGACGCAACCTCACAGGCCTCCGACACCCGCACCACCTCGAGGACCACCAGGTACGCGGCACTCCTCGCGCACCTTCGGCCGCCTCGCCACACGTGCCGGCGGATTCCCTCATCGGCTGATGTCAGCCATGGATGGCAAAAACCCCCAGCCGGTATCGACTGGGGGTCTTCGTGCTGGTGGGGCTAACAGGATTTGAACCTGTGGCCTCATCCTTATCAGGGATGCGCTCTAACCAACTGAGCTATAGCCCCGCCGCGCTTTGCGGTGTGTGTCCCGCGCGCTGACTCCTGAAGATTAGCGCACGACATGGGCAGTCCCAAAATCGGTTGTGGAGCGTCCCTCACTCGTCCTCGGCGAGGGTCAGCTCCACACCACCGACGAAGCCGGCGGAGAGGTTGTAGATGAACGCGCCGAGCGTCGCGAGGGCCGTCGCCAGGACGACGTCGATGACCGCGATGATCGAGGTGAACATCAGGACGTTGGGCAGCGACAGGAAGGCCTGCAGGTCGAAGCCGTTGGACTCGTTCGAGCCGGTGGCCTCGGAGATCGTGCCGCCGACCGTCGAGAAGACGCCCATCGCGTCCATGACCATCCACAGCACGGCGGCCGCGACGATCGTGCAGATGCCCAGGGCGATGGAGAGCAGGAAGCTCACCTTCATCACCGACCACGGGTCGGCCTTCGCCACCCGCAGCCGCGCCTTGCGCACCCGCGGCACGGTCCGCGCCCCCGTGCGGGGCCGCCGTACGGCCGCCCCGGCCGCGGCGCCCTGCTGCGCCGGGTAGGCCTGCGGCGGGTGGTACGGCCCGGCCTGCTGCTGCGGCTGGCGTTCGCCCGGCAGCGGGGAGGCGGTGTCCTGCTCCGGGGCGGCCGTGCCCGCGCCGCCCTTGCCCCGGGCCTGCTTGCCCCGGGCGTCCGTCCCCGCCGCCCCCTTGGCGTCCCGCGCGCCGCGCGCGGGCGTCTCCGCGTCCGCGGACTTGACCGGCTTGAGATTGGTCGTCTGCGGGTCCGCCGCACGCGCGGCGGAGCCACGGCCGCCGTCGCCCGTGTCCGTACCCGTCGAGGTACCGCTCGGTCCGGCGCCCGTGGCTCCGCTCACGCTGACTCACTCCTCGTGCCTACTCGGCCGAGGGCGCCTCACCCTCGTCCGTGCCGGTGACAGCGGCGCCCTCGGCGGTTTCGTCGACGACCACGTCGCCGTCGACCTCTTCCGCCTCGCGCCCCGCCTCGGCGTTGCGAGCGATGCCCACGACGGCATCGCGCTTGCCCAGATTGATCAGTTGGACGCCCATGGTGTCACGGCCGGTTTCCCTGATCTCGTTGACTCGCGTACGAATCACACCGCCCGACAGCGTGATGGCGAGGATCTCGTCGGTCTCCTCGACCACCAGCGCGCCGACGAGGGAGCCGCGGTCCTCCACGATCTTGGCAGCCTTGATGCCGAGGCCGCCGCGACCCTGGACGCGGTACTCGTCGACGGCGGTCCGCTTCGCGTACCCGCCGTCTGTGGCAGTGAACACGAACGTACCGGGTCGAACAACATTCATCGAGAGGAGCTCGTCCCCTTCGCGGAAGCTCATGCCCTTGACACCCGAGGTGGCACGGCCCATCGGACGCAGGGTTTCGTCCGACGCGGTGAACCTGATCGACTGCGCCTTCTTGCTGATCAGGAGCAGATCGTCATCGGACGAGACCAGCTCGGCACCGATCAGTTCGTCGTCGGAACCGTCCGCCATCGAGCGGAGGTTGATCGCGATGACACCGCCGGAACGCGGCGAATCGTAATCCTTCAGCGGCGTCTTCTTCACCAGGCCGGCCTTGGTGGCGAGGACGAGGTAGGGGACCGCCTCGTAGTCGCGGATCGCGAGGATCTCGGCGATCGCCTCGTCCGGCTGGAAGGCGAGCAGGTTCGCCACGTGCTGACCGCGCGCGTCCCGGCCCGCGTCGGGCAGCTCGTAGCCCTTGACGCGGTAGACCCGGCCCTTGTTCGTGAAGAACAGCAGCCAGTGGTGCGTGGTGGACACGAAGAAGTGGTCGACGATGTCGTCTTCCTTGAGCTTCGTGCCCCGCACACCCTTGCCGCCGCGCTTCTGGGCGCGGTAGTCGTCGGTCTTGGTGCGCTTGATGTAGCCGCCCCGGGTGACCGTGACGACGATGTCCTCCTCGGCGATCAGGTCCTCGATGGACATGTCGCCCTCGTAGGGGATCAGCTTCGTCTTGCGGTCGTCGCCGTACTTCTCGACGATCGCGGCCAGCTCGGCGCTGACGATGCCGCGCTGGCGGACCGGGGAGGCCAGGATCTCGTTGTACTCGTTGATCTTCGCCTGGAGCTCGTCGTGCTCCTGGACGATCTTCTGGCGCTCCAGGGCGGCCAGCCGGCGCAGCTGCATCTCGAGGATGGCGTTGGCCTGGATCTCGTCGATCTCCAGCAGGCTCATCAGGCCGCCGCGGGCGATCTCGACGGTGTCGCTGCGCCGGATCAGCGCGATGACCTCGTCGATGGCGTCCAGGGCCTTCAGCAGGCCGCGCAGGATGTGCGCCCGCTCCTCGGCCTTGCGCAGCCGGAAGCGCGTACGGCGGACGATGACCTCGATCTGGTGCGTCACCCAGTGGCGGATGAACGCGTCGAGGGACAGCGTGCGCGGCACGCCGTCGACCAGCGCCAGCATGTTGGCGCCGAAGTTGGTCTGCAGGTCGGTGTGCTTGTACAGGTTGTTCAGCACGACCTTGGCGACCGCGTCCCGCTTCAGCACGATGACCAGGCGCTGGCCCGTGCGCGAGGAGGTCTCGTCGCGGACGTCCGCGATGCCGCCGATCTTGCCGTCCTTCACCAGATCGGCGATCTTCTGCGCGAGGTTGTCCGGGTTGACCTGGTAGGGCAGCTCGGTGACCACCAGGCACTGGCGGTTCTGGATCTCCTCGACCTCGACGACCGCGCGCATGGTGATGGAGCCGCGGCCGGTGCGGTACGCCTCCTCGATGCCCCGGCGGCCGACGACGAGCGCGCCGGTCGGGAAGTCCGGGCCCTTGATGCGCTCGATCAGCGCGTCCAGCAGCTCCTCGTGGGAGGCCTCGGGGTTGTCCAGGTACCACTGGGCGCCGGCGGCGACCTCGCGCAGGTTGTGCGGCGGGATGTTGGTCGCCATGCCGACCGCGATACCGGCCGAGCCGTTGATCAGCAGGTTCGGGAAGCGGGCCGGCAGGACGGTCGGCTCCTGGGAGCGGCCGTCGTAGTTGTCCGTGAAGTCGACGGTCTCCTCGTCGATGTCGCGGACCATCTCCATCGACAGCGGCGCCATCTTGCACTCGGTGTACCGCATGGCCGCGGCCGGGTCGTTGCCCGGGGAGCCGAAGTTGCCGTTGGAGTCGACGAGCGGCATGCGCATCGACCAGGGCTGGGCCAGGCGCACCAGCGCGTCGTAGATGGAGGAGTCGCCGTGCGGGTGGTAGTTGCCCATGACGTCGCCGACGACGCGGGCGCACTTGTAGAAGCCGCGCTCGGGGCGGTAGCCGCCGTCGTACATGGCGTACAGGACGCGGCGGTGGACGGGCTTGAGGCCGTCGCGGACGTCGGGCAGCGCACGCGAGACGATGACGGACATCGCGTAGTCGAGGTACGAGCGCTGCATCTCCGTCTCGAGCCCGACGGGCTCGACGCGCATGGCCAGGGCGTCACCCTCGGGCGTCGTCACGGGAGTGTTCTCGTCGGTCATTGCTGGTGAAGGTCCTTCCTGGTGCGGTCAGCTGAGACCGACTCAGATGTCGAGGAAGCGGACGTCCTTGGCGTTGCGCTGGATGAACGCGCGGCGGGCCTCGACGTCCTCGCCCATGAGGACCGAGAAGAGGTCGTCGGCCTGGGCGGCGTCGTCGAGGGTGACCTGGCCGAGGACGCGGTGCTCCTGGTCCATGGTCGTGATGCGCAGCTCCTCGGCGTTCATCTCACCGAGACCCTTGAAGCGCTGGACGGAGTCGTCCTTGATGCGCTTGCCCGCGTTGCGGCCCATCTCGATGAGGGCGTCGCGCTCGCGGTCGGAGTACGCGTACTCGAAGTCGTCCTTGCCCCACTTGATCTTGTAGAGCGGGGGACGGGAGAGGTACACGTGCCCGGCCTCGACCAGGGGCCGCATGAAGCGGAACAGGAAGGTCAGCAGCAGGGTGTTGATGTGCTGGCCGTCGACGTCGGCGTCCGCCATCAGGATGATCTTGTGATAGCGGAGCTTCTCGATGTCGAAGTCCTCGTGGACTCCGGTGCCGAAGGCGGAGATCAGCGCCTGGATCTCCTGGTTCTGCAGGATCTTGTCGATCCGCGCCTTCTCGACGTTCAGGATCTTGCCGCGGATCGGCAGGATCGCCTGGTACTCCGGGTTGCGGCCGGACTTGGCCGAGCCGCCGGCGGAGTCGCCCTCGACGATGAAGATCTCGCACTTGGTGGGATCGTTCGACTGGCAGTCGGAGAGCTTGCCGGGCAGGGACGCGGTCTCCAGCAGGCCCTTGCGGCGGGTGAGGTCACGGGCCTTGCGGGCCGCCACGCGCGCGGTGGCCGCCTGGATGCCCTTGCGGATGATGTCCGCGGCCTCGTTCGGGTTCCGGTCCAGCCAGTCGGTGAGGTGCTCGTAGACGACCTTCTGCACGAAGGTCTTGACCTCGGTGTTGCCCAGCTTGGTCTTCGTCTGGCCCTCGAACTGGGGCTCGCTCAGCTTGACCGAGATGATCGCCGTCAGGCCCTCGCGGATGTCGTCACCCGTGAGGTTGTCGTCCTTCTCCCGCAGCAGCCGCTTGTCACGCGCGTACTTGTTGATCAGCGAGGTCAGCGCCGCGCGGAAGCCCTCCTCGTGCGTGCCGCCCTCGTGCGTGTGGATGATGTTGGCGAACGAGTACACGCCCTCGGTGTAGCCGCCGTTCCACTGCATCGCGACCTCGAGGGACAGGTTCTTGTCCTTGTCCTCGGCCTCCAGGTCGATCACCGTGGGGTGCACCAGGTCTCCCTTGCGGGAGTTCAGGTACGTCACGAAGTCGACGATGCCGCCCTCGTAGTGGTACGAGACGCTCTTGACCTCGTGCTTCTCGTCCTCGCCCGCCTCGTCCGCGCCGGCGGTGGCCTTCGCCGACTCGCGCTCGTCGGTGAGGTTGATCCGCAGGCCCTTGTTGAGGAAGGCCATCTCCTGGAAGCGCCGGGAGAGCGTCTCGAACGAGTAGTCCGTGGTCTCGAAGATGTCGCCGTCGGCCCAGAAGGTGACCGAGGTGCCGGTCTCCTCGGTGGCCTCGTGCCGCGCGAGCGGTGCCGTCGGGACACCCAGCTTGTAGTCCTGCGTCCAGCGGTGACCGTCCGTCTTGACCTCGACGGCGACCTTCGTGGAGAGGGCGTTGACGACGGAGACGCCCACGCCGTGCAGACCACCGGAGACCGCGTAACCGCCGCCGCCGAACTTGCCGCCCGCGTGCAGCACCGTCAGCACGACCTCGACGGCGGGCTTGCCCTCGGACGGGACGATGCCCACCGGGATGCCTCGGCCGTTGTCGACGACCCGGACGCCGCCGTCGGCGAGGATCGTCACGTCGATCGTGTCCGCGTAGCCGGCCAGGGCCTCGTCGACGGAGTTGTCGACGACCTCCTGCACCAGGTGGTGCAGGCCGCGCTCACCGGTCGAGCCGATGTACATGCCGGGTCGCTTGCGGACCGCGTCCAGACCCTCGAGGACGGTGATGGCGCTGGCGTCGTACGAGGCGGTGACCTCGCCGTTGGAGGTGATCGCCTCGCCGGTCACGCCTGCGTCGGTGGACGGGTTGTTCTCGTTGGGGTTGCCGGAATCGGCCACGAAGCGCCCTTTCTGGCACAGCACGAGCCGGGCTCCTGGGGGTGCCCCCTCCGCGGGGAGGGATGCCGGAGCGGCTGCGGCATGTTGCGTTGGTAAGCCTTGAGATCAGCGTTGCTCAGCTTTTCCCGGACGGTCCCCACGCTGGGGGCGGGATTGCTCTCCATTCTACCGGTAGCACTGACACTGATGGGGGTTTGCGGGTACCTGAGTCCGCATGTGCCGCCCTCGACGGGTCTCGTCCGACTCCCGATATACGGATGGGGGCTCCAAGAGGCTCACAGCGGCACTCAGCGCTTTCGGCCGTCAACCCGTTGCTACTTAGGAGTCAGCTCCCGATTCGCCACGTTGTGCGGCCCCATGCCGAGGGGACCGGACCCGTCGTTCCGGGCCGGTGAGGCGTGACGTAAGTCACCTGTAGGTATCGCCGGGACCGCTGCTGCCGGGGGCGCGGAGAGGGCCGTAACGGCGTGCGGGGGCGCTGGGCGCGAGCACCTTGATGTGCCGCACCCGGCCGTGGCCCAGGTCCTCGTTGAGACGGGCGACCAGGGTCGGGGCGAGCAGCCTGAGGTTCGTCGCCCAGGCCGTGGAATCGCAGCGCACGACCAGGACGCGCTCGTCCTCGTCGTACCTCTCGGGCACGCAGTGCTTGGCGACGTCCTCGCCGACGATCTGCGGCCAGCGGCCCATCACGCCGCCCACCGCGGCCGGGGCCTCCCAGCCCCGCTCGGTGATCAGACGGTTGATCGCGGCGCCGAGCGCCAGGGGGTCGCGGCCGTCGGCGTGCGCGCCGGAGCGCAGCCCGCCGCCCCGCCGCGCCTGCTTCTTCTGCTGCGCCGCGTCCCCGCGCGCACGGGCGGCGTCCTTGGCCGCGCGCAGCGCCACGCGCGCGAGGTCGACGCCGGAGGGTTCGGGCTGCCCGGACGGCTTCGGAGGCTGCGGTGTGTTCTCCGTCATACGCGCTCCACCGTTCCCTCGGACACGGCGAACCGGGTCCCGGACAGCACGTGGGGCACGTCGTCGTCGACCGCGGCGGTCACCAGGACCTGCTCACCGGGCGCGACCAGTTCGGCGAGGCGCTCGCGCCGGCGGGTGTCGAGCTCGGCGAAGACGTCGTCCAGCACCAGCACCGGTTCGTTGCCCTCGGCCCGCAGCAGGTCGTAGGAGGCCAGACGCAGTGCGAGCGCGTAGGACCAGGACTCGCCGTGGGACGCGTAGCCCTTGGCGGGCAGCTGGCCCAGCTTGAGCTGGAGGTCGTCGCGGTGCGGGCCGACCAGGGTGACGCCCCGTTCGATCTCCTGCTTGCGGGCCTCCCCGAGCGCGGCGATCAGCTGCTCGAACAGATCCTCCCGCGTGTGCGCCTCGCCTGGGGCCGACGGCTTGTACTCCAGCGCGATCGGCCCGCCGCCGGGGGCTAGCTGCTCGTACGCCTTGTCGGCCAGCGGCTGGAGCGTGGCGATCAGGTCCAGGCGCTGCGCGAGCAGCTCGGCGCCGGCCCGCGCGAGGTGCTGGTCCCACACGTCCAGGGTGGACATGTCCATGGTGCGGCCACCGTGCCGGCGGGCCAGGGCGGCCGACTTCAGCAGGGTGTTGCGCTGCTTCAGCACCCGGTCGTAGTCGGAGCGGACCCCGGCCATGCGCGGGGAGCGCGCGGTGATCAGCTCGTCGAGGAAGCGCCGCCGCTCACCCGGGTCGCCCTTGACCAGCGCTAGATCCTCGGGCGCGAACAGCACGGTCCGTACGATCCCCAGCACGTCACGCGGCCTGACCTGCGAGGACCTGTTGATGCGGGCGCGGTTGGCGCGCCCGGGGTTGAGCTCGAGCTCGACGAGCTGCTGCCGCTCGCCCTGCCGGACCTGGGCCCGGACGATCGCCCGCTCGGCGCCCATGCGGACCAGGGGGGCGTCGGAGGAGACCCGGTGGCTGCCGAGGGTGGCGAGATAGCCGACGGCCTCGACGAGGTTGGTCTTGCCCTGCCCGTTCGGCCCGACGAAGGCCGTCACCCCCGGGTCGAGCGGGACCTCGACCCGGGGATAGGAGCGGAAGTCGGCCAGCGACAGATGCGTGACGTGCATGGTCGTACCGCCGACCTCCCTCGGTGCTCGGTTACTTCTTCTCGACCGCGTGGCCGCCGAACTGGTTGCGCAGCGCCGCGATCATCTTCATCTGGGGCGAGTCCTCCTGGCGCGAGGCGAACCGGGCGAACAGCGACGCGGTGATCGCCGGCAGCGGGACCGCGTTGTCGATCGCGGCCTCCACAGTCCAGCGTCCCTCTCCGGAGTCCTGTGCATAACCCCGGAGCCCGTCCAGGTGCTCGTCCTCGTCGAGCGCGTTCACCGCGAGGTCGAGCAGCCAGGAGCGGATGACCGTGCCCTCCTGCCAGGAGCGGAACACCTCCCGGACGTCGGTGACGGACTCGACCTTCTCCAGCAGCTCCCAGCCCTCGGCGTAGGCCTGCATCATCGCGTACTCGATGCCGTTGTGGACCATCTTCGCGAAGTGGCCCGCGCCGACCTTGCCGGCGTGCACGGAGCCGAAGTCGCCCTCCGGCTTGAGGGCGTCGAAGACGGGCTGCACCTTGGCGACGTGCTCGGCGTCGCCGCCGTACATCAGCGCGTAGCCGTTCTCCAGGCCCCAGACGCCGCCGGAGACGCCGCAGTCGACGAAGCCTATGCCCTTGGCCGCCAGCTGCTCGGCGTGCTTCTCGTCGTCCGTCCAGCGGGAGTTGCCGCCGTCCACGACGATGTCGCCGGGCTCCAGCAGCTCGCCGAGCTCGTCAATGGTCGACTGCGTGGCCTCGCCGGCCGGGACCATCACCCAGACCACGCGCGGGCCGCTGAGCTTGCCCACAAGCTCACGCAGGCTGTGGACATCGGCAAGGTCCGCATTGCGGTCGTATCCGTAGACGGTGTGGCCGGCGCGGCGGATCCGCTCGCGCATGTTGCCGCCCATCTTGCCGAGGCCGACGAGACCGAGCTCCATCAGTTGTTTTCCTTTGGTTCGCAGGTGTCCGACTGGCGTTGCGGCACGTATGTACCCGCGTCCGAGCCTAGACCCGGACGCTCATGCACATCTGTGGGCATACGCGCTCAGTCGTACGTCCTCACCTGCGGGTTTGTCCTCAGCCTGTGGACAGTGACCGCCGGATCCGGCCGTCTCAGCCGCTGAGGCGCACCGGCATGATCAGGTACTTGTAGGCCTCGTCCGCCTCGGCGTCCAGCGCGGGCCGGCCGCTCAGCAGGGCGGGCTTGGTGGACGTCGTGAACGACAGCTGGGCCACCGGGGAGTCGATCGCGCTCAGGCCGTCCAGCAGGAACGTCGGGTTGAAGGCGATCGAGATGTCGTCGCCCTCCAGCTGGGCGTCGACCCTTTCCACAGCCTGTGCGTCGTCGCTGGAGCCGGCCTCCAGGATGAGCACGCCCTGCTCGAAGCTCAGCCGCACCGGGGTGTTCCGCTCGGCGACCAGGGCGACGCGCTTGACGGCCTCCACGAAGGGGGCGGTCTCGATCACGGCGACGCTGTTGAACTCCGTCGGGAACAGCGTGCGGTACTTCGGGAGGTCGCCCTCCAGCAGGCGGGTCGTCGTGCGGCGGCCGGCGCCCTCGAAGCCGATCAGGCCCTCGCCGGAGCCCGAGCCGGACAGCGCCAGGGTCACCTGGTCACCGCTGGTGAGGGCCTTGGCGGTGTCCAGGAGCGTTTTGGCGGGCACCAGGGCGACCGCGGAGGCGTCCGGGTTCTCCGGCTTCCACAGGAACTCGCGGACCGCGAAGCGGTAGCGGTCGGTGGACGCCAGCGTGACCGTGTCGCCCTCGATCTCGATGCGGACGCCGGTGAGGACGGGCAGCGTGTCGTCACGGCCGGCCGCGATGGCGACCTGGGCGGCCGCGGAGGCGAAGACCTCGCCGGGGACGGTGCCCGTGGCGTTCGGCATCTGGGGCAGGGCCGGGTACTCCTCCACAGGCAGGGTGTGGAGGGTGAACCGCGAGGAGCCGCAGACCACCGTCGCCCGTACACCGTCTGTGGAGATCTCCACCGGACGGTTGGGCAGCGCACGGCAGATGTCCGCGAGCAGGCGGCCGGAGACCAGGACCGTGCCCTCCTCCTCGACCTCGGCCTCGACGCCCACCCGGGCGGAGACCTCGTAGTCGAAGCCGGACAGGCTCAGCTGGCCCTCCTCGGCCTTCAGCAGCAGGCCGGCGAGGACAGGCGCCGGCGGACGGGCCGGGAGGCTGCGCGCCGCCCAGGCAACTGCCTCCGCGAGTACGTCGCGTTCCACCCGGATCTTCACTGTTGCCGCCTCCTGCTGTTGCCGGCGCTTCTCGCTCTGCCTGGCCCTCGTCGTCTGTCTCGGTGTCGACGGTCCCGGTGAGGGGGAGGACACCGGGGACCAGTCTGACGCACCCCACTGACAGTAGGTGCCTCTCGGGGTCAAGTCGTGACGAGGGGCAGCCGGGCACCGGAGAGCGAGTTGTGCACAGGACCCGCTTCGAAACGAATTCCCAGCTCTCTCTAGTTGGGAGTAGTAGTAGGGCCTGTGGATACCGTGGATAACCGCGTTTGCCCTGCTCAGAGCCGGAATTTTGTCCACGGGGCCTGTGGGTGACGGCGGTGGACAACCCGGGGTTTCTGTGGAGAACGGAAAGTTCTGCACACCCCGTGCACAGGGAAGGGCGAGTTCTCCCCAGTGCCGTCCCCAGGTTTACCCGTCTTTCCCACAGCCCAACCCGGCACCTTCGTGTGACGCCTTTCACTCGACCCGGTGAGGAGGCGCGCCGCGTTGCCGAACAGTGGACAGCCGTGTGGAGAAGCGGCCCCACACTGGGGACAACCGCCCCCAGCCTGTGGGCGGGCGGTGGACAACTCGATGCACAGCCTGTGGATCAATCCTTCGTCCACAGTCTGTGGAGATCCTTCGTCCACGAATCCACAGCCCGCTGAGCTGGTCTGATGGTCCGTCCGCAGGGCGTGCTGTGGACACGGTCTGGACAACTTGCCGGTCCCCAGGATGTGGACGGCAGAAAGTCACCGAATCTGTGGAGGGAAGCCGTAACCCGGCAGCTATTCGAACAGAGGGTTGCGATCGGGTCGCCGAGGGCGGGGCGCCGAGGGCCGGGTTGCTAGGGGCCGGGTCGGTGGTCGGGCCGGTGCCGGGGCGCTCCGCCGCGCACACCCCACAGAGAGCACCTGTCGCCCTGCCGCATGCAGAAGGGCGTCCCCGGGGAAAGCCCCGAAGACGCCCTCAGCGGCTCCTGCCGCCGTCCTCAGCCGTTCTTGATGCGGTTGGTCAGCTCGGTGACCTGGTTGTAGATGGAGCGGCGCTCGGCCATCAGATTGCGGATCTTGCGATCGGCGTGCATGACCGTCGTGTGGTCGCGGCCGCCGAACAGCGCGCCGATCTTCGGCAGGGACAGGTCTGTCAGCTCACGGCACAGGTACATGGCGATCTGCCGGGCCGTGACGAGCGCCCGCCCGCGGGAGGTGCCGCAGAGATCCTCGACGGTCAGCCCGAAGTAGTCCGCGGTCGCGCCCATGATGGCGGTCGAGGTGATCTCGGGGGCGGAGTCCTCACCGCCGGGGATCAGGTCCTTGAGGACGATCTCCGTCAGCCCCAGGTCCACCGGCTGCCGGTTCAGCGAGGCGAACGCCGTGACGCGGATCAGCGCGCCCTCCAGCTCGCGGATGTTCCGGGAGATCCGGGACGCGATGAACTCCAGCACCTCGGGCGGCGCGTTCAGCTGCTCCTGCACCGCCTTCTTGCGCAGGATCGCGATCCGCGTCTCCAGCTCGGGCGGCTGGACGTCGGTGATCAGTCCCCACTCGAAGCGGTTCCGCAGCCGGTCCTCCAGCGTGACCAGCTGCTTCGGCGGCCGGTCGGAGGACAGCACGATCTGCTTGTTCGCGTTGTGCAGCGTGTTGAAGGTGTGGAAGAACTCCTCCTGCGTCGACTCCTTGTCCGCGAGGAACTGAATGTCGTCGACGAGCAGGATGTCCATCTCCCGGTACCGCTTGCGGAAGCTGTCGCCCTTGCCGTCGCGGATGGAGTTGATGAACTCGTTGGTGAACTCCTCGGAGCTCACGTACCGCACGCGCGTGCCCGGGTAGAGGCTGCGGGCGTAGTGCCCGATCGCGTGCAGCAGGTGGGTCTTGCCGAGCCCGGACTCGCCGTAGATGAACAGCGGGTTGTACGCCTTCGCCGGCGCCTCGGCGACGGCCACCGCGGCCGCGTGCGCGAAGCGGTTGGAGGCGCCGATGACGAACGTGTCGAAGAGGTACTTCGGGTTCAGGCGCGCGGTGGGCTCGCCCGGACCGGTCGCCGGCGCGGGCTGCGCGGCCAGCGGGCCGGGCGCCCCGGTCGTGGGCAGGTTCGGGCCGACGGGGCCGCCCCGGTGCACGTGCCCGGAGCCGGCCGGCGGCTCGGGCAGCTCCCGGCGGACCGCGTCGCGCTGGTCGTACTCGGGGCGCGGGGCGTGCGCGGTGTGCGGCTCGTCGTAGTCGGAGCGCGGCGGCTCGTAGGGCGGACGGTTCACCGGCTGCGGCCGGTAGTCCTGCGAGGGGGAGCCGTAGGAACCCTTCGGGCCGTACGAGTCCTGCGTCCCGTAGGTGTCCTGGGCGCCGGCCCCCGAACCGTAGGGGTCCTGCGAGCCGTAGCCGTCCTGGCTCGGTGACGCGTACGGGTCACGCTCGGGGAAGCCGAGGCGCTGCTGCTGCCAGCCGTAGTCGTCCTGCGTCGGCCGCGGCCAGGCGCCCGGCTCCGGGCGCTGGTACTCGGAGGGGTACGCGGGGCGGGCCTTGGGGATCTGATCTCCGCGCGTAGGCGGGAGCTGGTCGGCGGCCGTTCCGGGCAGCGGCTCGGCCCGGTGGCGGCCGTAACCCTCGTAACCGTCTCGCTCCTGCCGGTCCTGCCGGTCCTGCCGGTCCTGGCGGTCGTGACGGGGGTCGTACCGGTCGCCGTCCGGCCGGGGGTCGTATCCCTCCCGGTCCCGGTCCCGATCCTGGCGGTCGTATCCGTCCCGGTCCTGGCGGTCGTACCGCTCGGCGTCCTGGCGGTCGTAGCGGTCGCTGTCCTGGCGCGCGGCCGGGAGCTCGGGCTCCTCGTAGCGCGGCTGGGGGCGCGACGGGGGTGCCGCCGGGGCGGAGGGCTCGCCCGCGGAGTCGTCCACGGTGATCGCGATGCGGATCGGCCGGCCGCACTCGCGGCTCAGCGTCTCGCTGACGACGGGCGCCAGCCGGCCCTCCAGCACGCCCTTCGCGAACTCGTTCGGTACGGCGAGCAGGGCCGTGTCCGCGACCAGCGCGAGCGGCTGGCAACGGCGGATCCAGTGCTCGTCCTTGGTCTCGACGCCCTGGCCCCGGCCCTCCCCGAGGAGCTGCTCCAATACGCGTGGCCACACTGCGGCAAGATCGGCAGGTACGTCAGCCACAGGGCACGCTCTCTCGCAGGTCCCACGAACGTGTGGTTCTGGGACGGGTCGGGATTGTCATCCGGGTGGGTGCCACGGGGGCAAACCCACCGGGGCAGGGACAAGGGAACGAATCGGAGTCCGCCACGGTAGTCAGGGCGACCGGTACGGTTCAAGTTGTTGTCCCCAGGCTGTGGACAAGTGTCTCCCGGCGGCTCCCGGTTTGACCGGATGGCGTAGCCGCGCGTACCGTAACCAGGTCGAGTTGTCGATGGCTGCTGCCGCCTGCCTCCGATGGGCACAGGTCACTTGGGTGATCGGTCAGCGGTGCAATCGGGCGTAACTGCGAGCTACTCGTGGGCGCACGGTGACAGCCAGGACGGCACCCCGCAACTACCGAATCTTTCTGGAGCCCCCGAGTGAGTAAGCGCACCTTCCAGCCGAACAACCGTCGTCGCGCGAAGACCCACGGCTTCCGGCTGCGTATGCGCACCCGTGCCGGCCGCGCGATTCTCGCGTCCCGCCGTGGCAAGGGTCGCGCCCGCCTGTCCGCCTGATCCCGATCAGGTCATGACGTCGTGCTGCCCACCGAGAACCGGCTGAGGCGGCGCGAGGACTTCGCGACCGCGGTACGACGAGGCCGTCGGGCAGGACGCCCGCACCTCGTCGTCCACCTACGAAGCGGTGCCACGGACCCGCATGCGCCTGGGGAGAGCGCTCCCCCGACGCGTGCGGGTTTCGTCGTGAGCAAGGCAGTGGGCGGCGCGGTCGTCCGCAACAAAGTGAAGCGCAGGCTTCGCCACCTGATGCGCGAGCGAGTCGCCCTGCTGCCCCCCGGTAGCCTGGTAGTCGTACGAGCGCTGCCCGGATCGGGCGACGCCGACCATGCACAGCTGGCCCGAGACCTGGACGCCGCTCTTCAACGGCTGCTGGGAGGGGGCGCGCGATGAAGTACCCGCTGCTGGCTCTGATCAAGCTGTACCAGTGGACGATCAGTCCGCTGCTGGGGCCGGTCTGCAAGTACTACCCGTCGTGCTCCCACTACGGCTACACGGCCATCGACCGGCATGGTGCCGTCAAGGGCACGGCGCTCACGGCCTGGCGCATCCTGCGGTGCAATCCGTGGTCGCTGGGCGGTGTGGACCATGTTCCCCCGCGCAAGCGTCCGCGGTGGCACGAAATGCTGCGTAACGCGTGGCGCGCACGCAAGGGCGGGCCCTCCGCCGCCGACCCGGCCACCGAGGGACAGACGTCACCCACAAGTCCGTCGAGTCCCTCGAGCCCGGCCGCAGAGACACCGTCCCATGCCCAAGGAGCATGATTAGTGGACACGATTGCCAGCCTCTTTAGCTTCATCACCACACCCGTCTCCTGGGTCATCGTCCAGTTCCACTCGGTGTACGGCGCCCTCTTCGGGCCCGACACCGGGTGGGCCTGGGGCCTGTCGATCGTGTCCCTGGTGATCCTGATCCGTATCTGCCTGATCCCGCTCTTCGTGAAGCAGATCAAGGCGACCCGGGCGATGCAGACGCTCCAGCCCGAGATGAAGAAGATCCAGGAGCGCTACAAGAACGACAAGCAGCGTCAGTCCGAAGAGATGATGAAGCTGTACAAGGAGACGGGCACCAACCCGCTCTCCTCGTGCCTTCCCATCCTGGCGCAGTCCCCGTTCTTCTTCGCCCTCTACCACGTGCTCAACAGCATCGCGTCGAACGACACCATCGGCGTGATCAACGACCGCCTGCTGGAGAGCGCCCAGAAGGCCCACATCTTCGGTGCGCCGCTCGCGGCGAAGTTCACCGACAGCTCCTCCAAGGTCGAGGCCCTCGGCTCGACCATCACGGACGTCCGGGTCGTCACCGCGATCATGATCGTCCTGATGTCGGCCTCGCAGTTCTTCACCCAGCGCCAGCTGATGACGAAGAACGTCGACACCACGGTGAAGACGCCGTTCATGCAGCAGCAGAAGATGCTGATGTACGTCTTCCCCATCATGTTCGCCGTCTTCGGCATCAACTTCCCCGTCGGTGTCCTCGTCTACTGGCTGACCACCAACGTGTGGACCATGGGCCAGCAGATGTACGTGATCCACAACAACCCGACTCCGGGTTCCAAGGCCCAGGCCGCCTACCTGGAGCGCCTGCACAAGCACGTCACGCAGCGCGACAAGGTGACCCGCCGCCGCGACCGCGCCATCGTGAAGGCGATCGTCGCGAAGGGCCGGGACCGCAACGAGTTCGAGCGCAAGTTCATCAACGGCCTGAGCAAGGCCGGACTCGCCGCCCAGCCCGACGGCACCGTGATCAAGGGCGACACCGCCGCCGTCACCGTGGCCGAGGACGGCACGCCCATGGCCACCGGTACGCCGAAGCGCCAGCAGCCCAAGCGCCAGAGCAAGGCCCAGCGCCAGTCCGGCACGGTCACCGGTGCAAAGGCGGCCGGTGAGCAGGAGCCGAAGACATCGCTGACCAAGTCCGAGGACCCGGAGGACGCCAAGCCCGCCGGCGCTGCCAAGAAGGGCGGCGCCAAGCCGGCCGGCGGTGCCCGGAGCAAGGCCCAGTCCGGTCAGCGCAAGGGTCCGCAGCGGCCCAAGTCCCCGTCCAAGAAGTAAGAAGGAGTCCATCCCGTGACGGAAGGCACCACCTCCGCCGCTGCCGAGGGCGCAGACACCGTGACGCGCCTGGAGCAGGAGGGCGACATCGCTGCGGACTACCTGGAGGGTCTGCTCGACATCGCCGACCTCGACGGCGACATCGACATGGACGTCGAGGCCGACCGCGCCTCCGTGTCGATCATCAGCGACACGGGCAGCCGCGACCTGCAGAAGCTGGTCGGCCGTGACGGCGAGGTGCTGGAGGCTCTCCAGGAGCTCACCCGTCTGGCCGTGCACCGGGAGACCGGTGACCGCAGCCGGCTGATGCTCGACATCGCGGGATACCGGGCCCAGAAGCGTTCCGAGCTGTCCGAGCTCGGTGCCAAGGCGGCTGCCGAGGCGAAGAGCAGCGGTGAGGCCGTGAAGCTCAAGCCGATGACGCCGTTCGAGCGCAAGGTCGTCCACGACGCGGTCAAGGCCGCCGGGCTGCGCAGCGAGTCCGAGGGCGAGGAGCCGCAGCGGTTCGTCGTCGTGCTGCCCGCCTGATCGGCCTCTCCTGGTCACCGGCCCCGTCTGTTGCGCAGACGGGGCCGAACTTTGTCAGCCTGATAGTTCTGGTTGGTTTCGGTGTCGGCGCCGGGTGCGCTGACGCGGTACGGAAGGACGGTCCCCGTGACGGAGGCAGCGGAGCTTCCCCCCGCGCCCGAGCAGGCGCGTGAGGTGTTCGGCGATCGCTTCGCGGATGCGGTGCGCTATGCCGAGCTGCTCGCCGAGGCGGGCGTGCAGCGCGGCCTGATCGGCCCGCGCGAGGTCCCTCGCTTGTGGGAGCGGCACCTGCTGAACTGCGCGGTGCTCTCGGAGGTCGTGCCGGAGGGCGTGACGGTGTGCGACGTGGGCTCGGGTGCCGGCCTGCCGGGCATTCCGCTGGCCCTGGTGAGGGAGGACCTGAAGATCACGCTGCTGGAGCCTCTGCTGCGGCGGACCAACTTCCTCACCGAGGTGGTGGAGCTGCTCGGCCTCGACCACGTGACCGTCATGCGTGGGCGGGCCGAGGAGGTCATGGGCAAGATCCAGCCCGTCCACGTGGTCACGGCCCGCGCTGTCGCTCCGCTCGACCGTCTCGCCACGTGGGGGATCCCGCTCCTGCGCCCCTACGGGGAGATGCTGGCCCTGAAGGGCGACACGGCCGAGGGGGAGCTGAAGAGCGCGTCGACGGCTCTCAGCAAGCTGGGCGCGGTGGGGACGTCCATCCTGCACGTGGGTGAGGGTGTGGTCGATCCCCTGTCCACGGTCGTGCGGGTCGAGGTCGGGGAGAGCCCCGGCGGTGTCCGGTTCGCCGCCAAGAGGGCCAAGGCGGCTCGCACAGGACGGACGCGTCGCAGGCGCTGAGCCGGCATCGAGTGCTCGCTCCGGTGAGCGACCGTGGTGATGTCGGTCACCGGCAAGGGTGGGGGACTTTTGCGAGCGAGACGTACTCCACACAAGCTGCCAAACCTACGCATGCCGGAGTGTCGCGACAGAACGGCCTCGGCTGCTGTGCATCGTGTTTCACGTGAAACGTCGCTCACTGCTGCACGGCATCATCAGTCGTGGCCGCGCTGCGGCCGAACCTCGCGACCGCAAGCCTCTCGGTTCACTCGATGAGGGACCTGAGATGTCCACAGAGGTGGATTTCTCCACAGAACGCCAGGCCTCACTGGTTCATGACCCCGAAGACATGGGAGGCTCTGTTCATTGCGAGCCTGAAGTCGAGGAGAGTGAATCCTTGCGGTCCGACGCCAACATCGCGGGACCGATGACCGATCCGGTCCCCGGTCCCCGTACCGAGTCGATGGGGGCGGATGTTTCACGTGAAACACCGCCTCCGATGGACGACACTCCCATCGGTCGAGCTGCCCAACTGGCAGTGGAGGCTCTGGGGCGCGCCGGCGAGGGTCTGCCGCGGCCCGAGCAGACCCGGATCATCGTGGTCGCCAACCAGAAGGGCGGCGTGGGCAAGACGACGACGACCGTCAACCTTGCCGCGTCCCTGGCTCTGCACGGCGGCCGCGTTCTCGTGGTCGACCTCGACCCTCAGGGCAATGCGTCCACTGCTCTGGGCATCGACCATCACGCAGAAGTCCCGTCCATCTATGACGTGTTGGTGGACAGCAGGCCCCTCTCCGAAGTGGTCCAGCCCGTTCCCGACGTCGAGGGACTCTTCTGTGCCCCTGCCACCATCGATCTGGCCGGTGCAGAGATCGAGCTGGTGTCCCTGGTCGCACGAGAGAGCCGGCTGCAGCGTGCCATTCAGGCGTACGAGCAGCCGTTGGACTACATCCTCATCGACTGCCCGCCCTCTCTGGGGCTGCTGACGGTCAACGCGTTGGTGGCGGGGCAGGAGGTGCTGATCCCGATTCAGTGCGAGTACTACGCGCTCGAAGGCCTGGGGCAGCTCCTGCGTAACGTCGACCTGGTGCGAGGGCATCTCAATCCCGCCCTGCACGTGTCGACCATCCTGCTCACCATGTACGACGGCCGGACCCGACTCGCGTCACAGGTCGCCGACGAGGTGCGGACGCACTTCGGCGACGAGGTACTGCGGACGAGCATCCCCCGGTCCGTCCGTATCTCGGAGGCGCCGAGCTACGGACAGACGGTACTGACTTACGATCCTGGATCGAGCGGTGCTCTCTCCTACCTGGAGGCGGCGCGCGAGATCGCACTGAAGGGCGTCGGCATCAGTTATGACGCGACGCACGCCCACATCGGTGCACAGCAGAACAACCCGAGCATGGTGGAGGGCATCCAGTGAGCGAGCGACGGAGGGGGCTGGGCCGTGGTCTCGGCGCACTGATCCCTGCCGCCCCGACGGAGAAGTCGGTGGCCCAGGCCGCGGTGGGCAATACCGCTTCCGCATCCCCGGCGGCAGTGCCTACAGTCCCGCACGATCGAGGCGTGGCCGCGGCCAAGGTGGCGACCTTGCCTCCTGTTTCACGTGAAACAGAGGAGCCGAAGCAGCCGAGCGCGCCCACCCATGCGGCACCGATCGGGGCGCACTTCGCAGAGATCCCGCTCGGCGCCATCACGCCGAACCCGCGGCAGCCGCGTGAGGTCTTCGACGAGGACGCGCTCTCCGAGCTCATCACCTCCATCAAAGAGGTCGGGCTCCTCCAGCCGGTTGTCGTCCGGCAGGTCGGCCCCGCGCGCTACGAGCTCATCATGGGCGAGCGCCGCTGGCGTGCCTGCCGCGAGGCGGGGCTGGAGGCGATCCCGGCCATCGTGCGGGCCACGGACGACGAGAAGCTCCTCCTCGACGCCCTGCTCGAGAACCTGCACCGAGCGCAGCTCAACCCGCTGGAAGAGGCTGCGGCCTACGACCAGTTGCTGCGGGACTTCAACTGCACGCACGACCAGCTGGCGGACCGCATCGGTCGGTCCCGGCCGCAAGTCTCCAACACCCTGCGGCTGCTGAAGCTCTCGCCTGCCGTGCAGCGCCGGGTCGCCGCCGGTGTCCTCTCGGCGGGGCATGCGCGGGCACTGCTCTCCGTGGAGGACTCGGAGGAGCAGGACCGGCTCGCCCACCGCATCGTGGCCGAAGGCCTCTCGGTGCGTGCGGTCGAGGAGATCGTGACCCTGATGGGGTCGCGGCCGCAGAAGGCTCAGAAGCCCAAGGGCCCGCGAGCCGGCGCACGGGTCTCTCCTGCCCTTTCCGACCTGGCCACGCGGCTCTCGGACCGCTTCGAGACCCGGGTGAAGGTCGACCTGGGGCAGAAGAAGGGGAAGATCACCGTCGAGTTCGCCTCCATGGAGGACCTCGAGCGGATCCTCGGCTCACTCGCCCCGGGCGAGGGACCGGTCCTGCAGAGGAGCCTCCTCGAGGGCGACGCCGAGGACGGCGAGTCCTGACGTTCGAGGGACGTCTGCCGCGCAGGTGACAGAGCGGGCCGTGTCCGGTGTGTGCCGGAAGGTGGCCCGCTCTTTCCTTTTTGGCGGTATCGACGGAATGGCATCGTGGATACGATGCGATCGAGTACGGCGCGACCACTCGGCAGCACCTCTGAAAGGGAGGCAGGGGCCCATGCGAACGATGAGCCGCACCGGACTGGTGGGCGCCGGTTTGGGGCTGGGGGCGGTCGGTGGGTTCATCGGCAGCCTGCTCAGGGAACGGAGCGCTCTGACAGCAGCCCGCGACGCCGCGGGCGAAGGAAGTGAGGATCAGCCTTCATGGGGCGCCGGCTCGCACCGCTCACGCTGGACAACCTTCAGGATCTCCCCCAGCGCTGTGGCTCGTGTGTCTTCTGGGAACTCGACCCGGTCAGTGGTGAGGCCGCGATAAAGGCGGGCACGGCCGCCTCGGAGAAGGAAGCCTGGATCTCGGCGGTCCTCCTGGACTGGGGGTCCTGTGGTCGCGTCGTCTATGTGGACGACGTCCCGGTCGGCTTCGTGCTCTACGCCCCGCCCGCGTACGTCCCCCGGTCCACGGCGTTTCCCACCAGCCCTGTCTCCCCTGACGCCGTGCAGTTGATGACGGCGTTCATCCTGCCGGGATACCAGGGGCAGGGTCTGGGCCGGGTCATGGTCCAGACGGTCGCCAAAGATCTGCTCCGCCGTGGGTTCAAGGCGATCGAAGCATTCGGTGACGCCCGCTGGAAGGAACCGGCCTGCGTGCTGCCTGCCGAGCATCTCCTGGCGGTCGGATTCAAGACCGTGCGGCAGCACCCCACGCATCCGCGCCTGCGGCTGGAACTGCGATCGACGCTCTCCTGGAAGGAGGACGTCGAGATGGCGCTGGATCGACTGCTCGGCGCCGTGCAGAAGGAGCCGGCGCTGCGGCCCCTGTAGGTGTTCCCGGGCAAACGAATGGGCCAGCCTTCTCGGGCTGGCCCATTCGTGTTTCACGTGAAACACGCACCGACGGTGCGGCGGTGCGATCGCCTTACTCGGCGATGAAGGCCTCCAGGTCGCGCACGATGGCGGCCTTCGGCTTGGCACCCACGATCGTCTTGGCGACCTCGCCACCCTGGTAGACGTTCAGGGTCGGGATGGACATGACGCCGTACTTGGCGGCCGTGCCCGGGTTCTCGTCGATGTTGAGCTTGACGACCTCGATCTTGTCGCCGTACTCGGAGGCGATCGCCTCGAGGGACGGAGCGATCTGGCGGCACGGGCCGCACCAGGCGGCCCAGAAGTCCACCAGGACAGGCTTGTCGCTCTTGAGGACGTCCTGCTCGAAGGAGTCGTCGGTCACGTTCTTCAGGGTGCCGGCCACGGCGGGCTCCTTAACTGTTGGTGCGTGGGGCGGGTAGGGGGAAGGTCAGGCGGTGGTCTTCTCGGGCTCGGGCTGCTCCTCGTCCGCCAGGGCGGCGAGGTAGCGCTCGGCGTCGAGAGCGGCGGAGCAGCCGGTGCCGGCTGCGGTGATCGCCTGCCGGTAGGTGTGGTCGACCACGTCGCCGGCGGCGAAGACACCGGTCACGTTCGTCCGGGTCGACGGGGCGTCCACCTTGAGGTAGCCCTCCTCGTCCAGGTCGAGCTGGCCCTTGAAGAGCTCGGTGCGCGGGTCGTGACCGATCGCGATGAACAGTCCCGTCACCGCCAGGTCCGACAGCTCCCCCGTCTTGAGGTTGCGCAGCTTCAGGCCGGACAGCTTCGGGTCACCCTGGATCTCGGCGACCTCGCTGTCCCAGACGAACGAGATCTTCGGGTCGGCGAAGGCGCGCTCCTGCATGGCCTTGGAGGCACGCAGGGTGTCGCGACGGTGGACGACGGTCACGGACTTGGCGAACCGCGAGAGGAAGGTTGCCTCCTCCATCGCGGTGTCTCCGCCACCGATCACGGCGATGTCCTGGTCCTTGAAGAAGAACCCGTCACAGGTGGCGCACCAGGACACGCCACGCCCGGAGAGTGCGTCCTCGTTCGGCAGGCCGAGCTTGCGGTGCTGCGAGCCGGTGGTCACGATGACGGCCTTCGCCCGGTGGACGGTGCCGGCCGTGTCGGTGACGGTCTTGATCTCGCCGCTGAGGTCGACGGCCACGACATCGTCCGGGACGAGCTCGGCGCCGAAGCGCTCCGCCTGGGCACGCATGTTGTCCATGAGCTCCGGGCCCATGATGCCGTCCTGGAAGCCCGGGAAGTTCTCGACGTCGGTGGTGTTCATGAGCGCGCCACCGGCGGTGACGGCGCCCTCGAAGACCAGCGGCTTCAGCGACGCGCGCGCGGTGTAGAGCGCCGCCGTGTAGCCGGCGGGCCCGGAGCCGATGATGATCACGTTACGGACGTCGCTCACGGCTGGATTCCTCGTCTCTGGACTGCGTCGTTCGACCGGTGAAAGCTCGTCTCGGAACTCTCACCCCACCCAACGGATCCTAAGGGGCTGGCATTCCCGCTGTGCCCGGGCACACGGAGCCGCCCCCACCGTGCCGGTTACCACACAGGGCGAAGGTGAAGCGCTCCGTCACACAGACGGGTACGTGCGCTCCAGAAGGATCTTGCCGGAGGTGGAGGACGCTCGATGATCCACACACGTGGCATCGACGATGTACGCGGTGACCCGAGTCGGGTCCGATGCTGCGGGAAGCAGGACGAGCAGGGCCTTCTTCCCCTGGTACCTGCCGTCCTCGACGGCCAGGGCGGCGTCGTCCCGGCCGATGCCGTCGCGGACACAGCCCGGTACGACAGGCTCCTGGAAGACCTTGGTGCGATTGCCGTCCGGTGCGGTCGCGGCGCCGAAAGGGGTGCGGGAGTTCCCGCCGCCCTCGGTCTTCTCGGACTTCTCCTCGGCAAGGAGACCGGCTACCTGCTGCTGCAGCTCTCCCTCGGAGAAGGTGTCCGCCGGCGCGGTTGCCCGTTCCCCTGCCGTGTCGTGCGACGGCTGGTCGTCGCCGAGCGATGCCAGCAGGACCGAACCGAGACCGAGAGCGGCGACGGTGAAGACGGTGCCCAGGACGGCGATCCTGCGACGCCCGCTGCGTGTGCGGCCTTTGCGGCCGGGGCCAGTGGTGGAGGTGCGGGGATGGCCTGTGGGGCGGCCGGCCGGCGTCGATGTTTCACGTGAAACACGCGCGACGGACTCGTCCTCGGTGCGGGCACCGGAGCTGTCGAGTGGCTCCTCGGTGGACTCCCGCCCCTCGGTGTTCTTGGTGTTCAGCAGGGCTTCGGCGGCCAGAGCGGCGTCGATGCGGTGCGCGACGTCATCGGGCATGCGCGGTGGGCCCGGCAGTGTCCCGAGCAGTCCGCGGATCTCCTCCAAGGAGGCATAGACGTCCGCGCAGAGCTCGCACACGTCGAGATGACGGCGCACAGCGGAGCCGCGGGACGGTGGCAGAAGGCCTTCGGCGAGGTCGGAGATCTCTGCGACGTCCGGGTGCCCGGCCATGTCTGTCGTCGACGTCACGCTCGTCCACCTCCGCCCTTCACTGCGGCTGAGTCACTCGGTCCTGTGTCCGGCGGGTGCGCCCGAGGCGGTCCCGCTGCGGGTGGGACGGTCGGCTCCTGCGTCCGGTTCCGTTCCTCGTCCGGTTTCTCGCTCCCGGCGTCGCCCTCCGGCCGGAGGTGGGTCAGCAGCGGCTGGAGTCTGGCCCGGCCGCGTGAGCAACGGCTTTTCACCGTGCCGGTCGGCACGTCGAGGATCCGGGCCGCTTCCGCGACGGGGTAGCCCTGCATGTCGACCAGGACGAGGGCGGCGCGCTGGTCGGCCGGCAGGGTGCCGAGGGCCTGGACCAGCTGCCGGTGGAGATCGTTGCGTTCCACCGGTGCCGAGGCGGACTCGTGCGGCTCCAGGAGTTGCTCCAGCCGCTCGGTGTCGTCGACCGGGGACGTCTTGCGGGAGGCCACCTTGCGGGCGCGGTCCAGGCAGGCGTTGACCGTGATGCGGTGCAGCCACGTCGTGACGGCCGACTGGCCCCGGAAGGTGTGAGCGGCCCGGTAGGCGGAGACGAGGGCGTCCTGCACCGCGTCAGCGGCCTCCTCGCGGTCCCCCAGGGTGCGCAGCGCGACGGCCCACAGCCGGTCCCGGTGCCGCCGCACGATCTCACCGAAGGCGTCGGGGTCGCCCTGGACGTGTCGGGCGAGGAGGTCCTGGTCGCTCACTCCGTCGTACCCGGTGCCGTCTGCCATCGGCCCCCTTCCTCGAGGCAGATGCCGTCAGCTGGTCACCTTGATGTCCACCACGCGTCCGCGGTAGTTGCCCTCGGCGGTCAGCGGCAGCTTGGTCAGCCAGACCAGGAGGTACCGGCTCTTGACCGACTCGCCGGGCTTGAGCGCCACGGTCGTACCGGATCCCTGGGCGACCTTGTCGTAGGCGTCGAGGGAGGTGGGTTGCGTGGTCGCGTCACCGGCGGCGCGCAGTTCCACGGAGGTGGCGCCCTGGAAGGACACCGTCACCTGTCCGACCTTCTGGACCTTGCCGAGGTCGAGGATGACGCCCACGCCCGACTTCAGCCGGCCGAAGTCGGCGCTGGTGTAGAAGCTGGTCTCCCAGTAGGTGCCCGGGGCGCTGTCGTGGACGCGGTTCGTCTCGTCCGGGTTCTCGGAGCCGTCGCTGCCCAACGGGTCGAAGTCCTTGGCGCCTTCGATGGCGACAGGCTTACTGAGCGGCTTCTTCGGGCTCTTGTCGTTCCCGTCGTTGGTCTGGGTCTGCCCCGGGTCGTCGTCCGTGCCGCCGTGGTCCATCAGGGCGTCCGCCAGCTGCCAGCTGCCGAGGCCCAGGGCGGCGATGAGCAGTGCGGACACGGCCCACTTCAGGGCCTTGCCCGTGCGGCTCTGCAGCGGGGGCGGCGGAGTGGTGACCGGCTGGGTCGCTCCGGGATGCCCGCTCTGCCGGCCGTAGGTGCCCTGCTGGTAGGTGGTGCGCTGGTACTCGGGCGGGGCGGTGAACGCCGGCTCCGGCGGGCGGATACGCGGCATGTCACCGATCGCCTTCACCAGCTCCTCGGGCGTGGTGCAGGGCGATTCGTGCCGGGAGGCGGTGGCGCCGTCGTTGGCCAGTGCGCGCATGGAGAGTTCGGACAGGCCTCGGTGCACACCGGCGCGCACCTGGTCCGGCGCGATCAGGCCGATGTCCTTCGGCAGGCCGGACAGCCCGTAGGCGTCGCTCTCGTACGGCCAGCGCTGGGTGAGCGCCGCGTACAGCAGGGCGCCGATGGCCTCGGTGTCCGTGCGCTGCGGGGTCTCGGAGGAGACGCCGCGCAGGGCGGCGTTCACGGCGAGACCGCGGATGCGCCACTGGCCGGTCGAGGTGCGCAGCACGGCGTTGGGGTTCAGGCGCAGATGGGCCAGGCCCTCACGGTGCGCGGCGGCCATGGCGGAGGCGACCTGGCTCACCAGCTGGTAGGCGTCGTACGGCTCCAGCGGTCCGGAGGCCAGGAGGGTGGTCAGTTCGGTGGCGTCGGGGAGCCACTCGTGGACGACGTAGACGACGTCGTTCTCCTCGACCGCGTCGAGGACCTGGACGAACCGTGGGTCACCAAGGAGGGCGGAGGAGCGGGCGGCGGCCAGGACGGAGCGGGCGCGCGTGTGGTCCGCAGGCAGGATGTGAACTCCGACGGCACGGCGGAGCTTCTCGTCGACGGCACGCCAGCTGCTGAAACCGTCGAGGCGGGTGACGCACTCCTCCAAGCGGTAGCGCCTGGCGAGTTTGTGACCGCTGTGCAGTTCGGGCGGCGAGGTCTTTCCGGAACCGTCGGCCCGGGGGCTCTCCTGTACCTCGTCGCTGTCCGTGTCCCGCTCCCGGTTCTTGGCCACCCCGTCGGCCGTGGACTGGTCCGCCTGTGCGGTCAGCGACGTCTCGTCGCTGTTGTCTGCCACGTCGACGGCAGCCGTACTCCGTTCCGCCACCGTCGTTCCTGCCTCCCCATCCATTGCGCGCCGGCCGGCATCCGTTGCGTGCCGTCCGACGCCGAAACCAATTGTGCCCACAGTCCGCCGCTATGCACGACACGCGGTGCCCGACGATGGTTGTGCGCCCGCCCCCGCGTCAGCGTCCCAGGCGCCCGCGGACCATGCCCACCAGGGAGTTGAGCTCCTCGATGCGCATGCGGCGGGCGGCGACGAAGAAGACGGCGAGCAGCACGGCACCGCCCGCGAACACCGCGACGAGCGAACCGGCGACGCCCTGGCCGAGCGTCTGGGCGATGCCGTAGCAGGCCGCGCCGCTGAGCAGCGCGGCGGGGATCGACGCGATGCACAGCCGGGCGTAAGTGCGCAGCACCCGGGCGCCGTCGAGGTCGCCGCCCAGCCGCTTGCGCAGCCGGCGCCAGGCGACGCCCACTCCGATCGCGTAGGCCAGGCCGTAGGAGGCGGCCATGCCGACGACGGCCCAGCGGGACGGGATGACGAAGTAACAGATCGCCGAGGCGCCCGCGTTGACGGCGGCCACGATGACCGTGTTGTAGAAGGGGGTCCTCGTGTCCTCGTAGGCGTAGAAGGCACGCAGGACGACGTACTGCACCGAGTACGGGATCAGTCCGAGGCCGAACGCCATCAGCATGAAGCCCATGTTCGTGGCCTCGCTGGTGCCGGAGGAGCCGAACATCAGCGTGCACATCGGGATGCCGAGGGAGAGGAACCCGAACGCGATCGGGACGATCGCGACGGCGGTGGTGCGCAAGCCCTGCGAGATGTCGTCACGGACGGCGCCGCCGTCCCCCTCGGCCGCCGAACGCGACAGGCGCGGCAGCAGCGCGGCCATCAGGGAGACGGTGATGATCGCCTGGGGCAGGCCCCAGATCAGCTGGGCGTTGGCGTACGCGGCGAAGCCGGTGCCGTCGACGGGTGAGGCCTTGCCGGCCGCGGTGGACAGCTGGATGACGATCATGGCGCCGGCCTGGTTGGCGAGGACGAACAGGACCGTCCACTTGGCCAGTGTGATGGCCTTGCCCAGGCCTTGGCCCCGCCAGTCGAAGCGCAGTCGCAGCCGGAAGCCGGTCTCGCGCAGGTAGGGGATCATCGCCAGCGCCTGGACCACGAGGCCGAGCAGGACGCCGACGCCGAGCAGGTGCTGGCCCTCCGGCGGGATCGTCCCGGCTTCCATCCCGGACTCTGCGGCGGTGCCGTAGACGTAGATGAACATGCCCAGCGTCACGATGATGACGATGTTGTTCAGGACCGGGGTCCACATCATCGCGCCGAACTTGCCGCGCGCGTTGAGGATCTGGCCCATCACCACGTGGACGCCCATGAAGAAGATCGTGGGCAGGAAGAACTGGGCGAAGGTGATGGCGACCTGGTTCGCCGCCGGGTCGCTGGCGACCCCGTTGGACAGCACGCGGATGAGCAGCGGCGCCCCGATGACCGAGAGCGCGGTGAGCCCGCCGAGCGTCACGATGACGAGGGTCAGCAGACGGTTGGCGTATGCCTCGCCGCCGTCCTCGTCGTTCTTCATGGCGCGCACGAGCTGCGGCACGAACACGGAGTTGAGGCCGCCGCCGACGGTGAGGATGTAGATCATCGTCGGCAGCTGGTAGGCGACCTGGAAGGTGTCGCCGAGGAGGCCGACGCCCAGGGCCGACACGATCAGTGCGGAGCGGACGAAGCCGGTGAGGCGGGAGACCATCGTGCCCGCCGCCATCACGGCGCTGGACTTCAGCAGGCCCGCGGCCCGTCCGCCCTTCTTGGCGGCGGGGGCGGACACGGGCTCCGGCTCGGGAGCCTCCTCCACCAGCGGGGCCGGTGCCGTCTGGCCGTACGCCGCGTAGGGGCCCTGCGGGGCCTGGCCCGGGGCGGGAGACGGGCCGGGGACCGAGGGCGACTCGTACGAGGGGTGCCCGCTGCCCTGCTGCTGGTCACGGAAGAGGTGCGCGAAGGCGTCCGGCTCCTGGCGCGGCTCGCCGGCCTGGGAGACGAGGTCGTCCACACCCACGAACTGGGTGGTGCGCGGGTCGTCGCCGTAGGGCAGGTGCCGGGTCGGTCCGTCTGGCTCCGGTGCGGGTGTCCGGGCCCAGACCCGCGGGTCGGGCGCGTAGGGCGACTGCGGCGGCTGTCCGTACAGCTGCTGCTGTGCCTGAGAGGTGCCCGGAGCGGGCGGCTGGTGCGCGGCGCGGTCGTAGAGCGCATCGGCGCCCGGGTCCTGGGCGGAGGGGCCCTGCGTCCGGTAGGCGTCCTGTGCGTACGCGTCCTGTGCGTAGACGTCCTGTGCGTAGGCGTCCTGGAGGTAGGCGTCCGCCGGGTGGGGCGGCACCTGGCCGTGCTCGTCCGGCGCGCCTTCGGGCCCGCCCGTCTCGGGCCGGCCCGGGCTGCCCGCGGCACGGCCGCGGTCACCGTCGTACGGCGCGTTCATGGTTACCCCACCTCATCGTCCCGGGCCCACCGGCCACGACATCTCAACGGTCCACTCTCTCACCCGTGCCGGACGGGTCGGCGCTTTCCGCTGCGGTGTCCGGGGCCGGGTCACTCGGCTGCTCGGGCGCGTCCGCGCGGGCACCGGCCTCCTCTTCCTGACGGTGGCCGGGGGCCTCCGGGTTCCGCGGGGCGTCCGCCGGTCCGTCGGCTTCGCCGTCGGTCTCGGCGGCCTCGTCCTCGGCCGCCTCGCGGGCGGCGGCGCGCTTGCGCTGGGTGTACATCCGGAAGCCGGCCAGGACCAGCAGCAGTACGCCACCGCCGATGACCAGCATGACCGTGGGCGTGACCTCGGTGACGCGCACGTCGAAGGTGACCGGCTCGCCGTACTTCTGACCGTCCTGCGTGTACAGCTGGGCGATGACCTCGGCCCGGCCGTTGGCGTTGGCGGACGTGGTGAACTTCACCGACTGGGCGTGGCCGCCGTTCACGGTGACCGGTTGCTCGTCGTAGGGCTCGCCGCTGATCTTGAGTCGGGTCGGGTTCTTCGACGTGAGCCGCAGTTCCAGGTGATCGACACCTTGGACCAGGTTGTTCTGGACGGTCACGGGGATGGTGGCGCTGCGGCCGGAGAGCTTGGTCTCCGACTTGTTGATCAGTTTGACCCCGTTGATGAGGCCGTCGAGGTAGCCCTCGATGCCGTCGCGGTAGCCCACCGCCGCGACGCCGCGCCCCCGCCACGTCGTGGACATCTCGCGCTCCATGGCGCGCCCGAAGGGCGTCACCACGCGGTCCTGGCGGGTGAGGATCACCTTGAACTTGTTCAGCTTGGCCTGGGTCCGGGCGATCTGCTCGAACGCGGCCCGCGGCAGCTCCTGCCTGCGCAGCGAGGAGGGGTACGCCGACGCCGACGGCACCCTGGTGGTGGCCGCGGGGTCGGGCTTCGTCCTGGCGGCGGCCGTGAGGTCCTGGGACTCGGACCAGGTCCCGTCCTGCAGGGTCCCGAGCGCCTTGGCCATGGCCTGGGCCTGGCTGACGGACGGCATGCGCTGCGGGGCGACGACGACGCTGCGCTCCTTGCCCGTCTGGAGGCCGAAGGCCAGGCTCTGGGCCAGGAACCGCTGTACCGCCAGTGTGGAGGCCGAGGCGCGCGTCAGGTCGCCCTGGAACGCCGTGGACATCCGGGCGTCGCTCACGACCGCCGTGGTGCCCCCACCGATGGGGCGGGCGGCGGAGGGGGTGTAGGAGAGGTCGTCCTGCATGCTGTCGCTGCGGGCGATCACCTTGTCGGCGCCCGCGGAGGTCGCGACCTTCACGATCGACGGGTCGACGGCACCGTCCACGGGCCATGCGAAGTCCTTGGACGGTTTCACGTGGAGGATCGTCGGGATCGTGTTGTCGATGACGTCGGTGGCCTCCTTCAGGTGATTGAGGGTGCCGGTGACGCTCGTGCCCTTGTGGGCGATGGACGCCAGGTCGGGATCGCCGTACGGCAGGGCGACGACCTCCTTGCCCGACACCGCCTCCTGGAGGTCTGCGAGCCAGCGGTTGGCGTCCGCCTGGTGGGTGCCGTCGGTGGTGCCGCCGTCCGGGCCGCGCACCTCGTAGCTCTTGGTCATCGCGTCGACGGATGCCAGCAGGTCCGGGTCGACCACCCAGGTGACGTCGAGCCCCTTGCCCAGCGACACCATCTGGTCGAGGCGACCGCCGGGAGCGATCTCCTCGGCGAGCTCGTCGTCGCGGAACACCGGCGTCTGCTGCTCGTTCGAGCCCGTCTCGGCGACCATGTGGGAGCTGGAGACGAGGGGCCACAGGAACGTGGTCTTCGTCTTGGTCCCGGCTTCCTCCGGCTGCCACGGCAGGAACGTGCGCTGGATGCCGAGGACCTGGTCCCAGGGCTGCGCGGCGGTCTCCCCGGACAGCGCGACGGCGAGCTGGTAGACGCCGTCCTCACCCAGATCCAGCTCGTCGACCGGTACCGAGATGCTGAAGGGCTCCGACACCCCGGGGGTGAGCTCGGGGAACTTCTCCGTGTACTTGCCGCCGACCGTCTCACCGGCGGGGCCTTGGATGCCGGCGCTCTTCCTGGCGAGGGCGTCGATGGACGAACGGGTGTCCAGCGGGGGCCCGACCTGAAGGTCGACGTGGGCGTCGGTGACGGCCTGCTTGCCCTTGTTGGTCACCGTGCCCGACACGGTCACCGTGTCACCGTCGGTGGGGGCGCTGGGTGTGAGCGAATCAACGGCGACGGCCACCGAGCCCGAGCCGGCGGCGGCCCGGGCGGATTCCTGTCCGGCGGCGTCCGCCGGGCTCGCGGCGGGCAGCTGGAGGAGGCCGGTCAGCAGGGGCGCACCCGCGAGCAGTGCCCCGGTGCGCCGCAGCCACCGGCGGGCAGGTGAGGCACTGGTCCCCTGGAAGTCTGCCGCCTCGGCCACGCGCTCGTCCGTCCCTCGTCGTCGTCAGTGGTCGTCGGAATGTGCGTCCACGCATGGTAACGATGCGCGCGGAGGTGAAGTGCCGCGGTCCGCACCACAAGATCACTCACGACGGCTCGCCTGCCCGGTATGCGGTTCTCCGGAGAACGAACGGTCCCTTACCGGTCCGGGGCATGCCTTGTGCCGGTATGGCAGTACCTGTCCGCTCGATATCCGGGGGAGCCCACGGCAGCGGGCCACGTACCCTCTTCTGTTGTGCCGAACGCCAATGAAGACACCTCCAGTGCCCTGAGCCAGGTGCAGCAGCGAGCCGTGAGTGAACTGCTGCGGGTCGCTCCTGTCGCCGATGACCTCGCCCGCCGCTTCCAGGAGGCCGGGTTCTCGCTCGCCCTGGTCGGCGGCTCGGTACGCGACGCGCTGCTGGGCCGGCTCGGCAATGACCTGGACTTCACGACCGACGCCCGACCGCAGGACGTGCTCAAGATCGTCCGCCCGTGGGCGGACGCCGTCTGGGAGGTCGGGATCGCGTTCGGCACGGTCGGTGCGCACAAGGGCGGCTACCAGATCGAGGTGACGACCTACCGGTCCGAGGCCTATGACCGGACCTCGCGCAAGCCCGAAGTCTCCTACGGCGACTCCATCGAGGAAGATCTCGTGCGCCGGGACTTCACCGTCAACGCGATGGCCGTCGCGCTGCCGGAGAAGGAGTTCGTCGACCCGCACGGCGGTCTGGAGGACCTGGCGGCACGTGTCCTGCGCACTCCCGGCACTCCGGAGGATTCCTTTTCGGACGATCCGCTGCGGATGATGCGGGCGGCGCGGTTCGCGGCCCAGTTGGACTTCGAGGTGGCCCCTGAGGTCGTCACGGCCATGACGGAGATGGCCGGACGCATCGAGATCGTCTCGGCCGAGCGTGTGCGGGACGAACTGAACAAGCTGATCCTCTCCGCCCACCCTCGCAAGGGCCTCACCCTGCTCGTGGACACCGGTCTCGCCGATCGCGTGCTGCCCGAGCTGCCGGCCCTGCGGCTGGAGCGTGACGAGCACCACCGCCACAAGGACGTCTACGACCACACCCTGATCGTGCTCGAGCAGGCGATGGCCCTGGAGAGTGACGGCCCCGACCTCACCCTGCGCCTGGCCGCCCTGCTGCACGACATCGGCAAGCCGCGTACGCGCCGCTTCGAGAAGGACGGCCGGGTCTCGTTCCACCACCACGAGGTGGTCGGGGCGAAGATGACCAAGAAGCGCATGACGGCCCTGAAGTACTCCAATGAGCTGGTCCGGGACGTCTCACAGCTGGTGGAGCTGCACCTGCGCTTCCACGGCTACGGCACGGGTGAGTGGACGGACTCGGCGGTCCGCCGTTACGTCCGTGACGCCGGTCCGCTCCTCGACCGTCTCCACAAGCTGACCCGCTCGGACTGCACCACACGCAACAAGCGCAAGGCGGCCGCTCTCTCCCGTGCCTACGACGGCTTGGAGGAGCGGATCGCGAAGCTGCAGGAGCAGGAGGAGCTGGACTCCATCCGCCCGGACCTCGACGGCAACCAGATCATGGAGATCCTCGGTGTGGGTCCGGGGCCGGTCATCGGCCGTGCCTACAAGCACATGCTGGAGCTGAGGCTGGAGAACGGGCCGATGGAGAGCGATGCCGCGGTGACCGCGCTGAAGGAGTGGTGGGCGGAGCAGCAGGGCTGAGCCCACGAAGCGGGGGGGCATGTTTCACGTGAAACATGCCCCCCCGGCTTCGACGTCATACAGCGCGCAACCATGCGCAGCGCGCCAGTGACGCCTACACGTTCTGCAAGCTGCTGCTGGCAGTGCCGTACACGTTGGACGTGAGCGTCTGCTTCTTGTCTACCTGGATGGTGCCACCGGAGACCACTGCGCTGCCTTCCCAGACGATGGAAGCGACCGCGGTCCGACCGCTGACGCAGGTGCTGCCACGCTTGCAGAATCGCTGGCTACCCAGCGATGTCTTCGGAACGCCCTTCGAGATCGATACGGCAACAGAGAAGTTCTTCTTGCCGCCGTCGGCGCTGATGACCTTGGTGATGGTGCGCCCGTCGCTGTGGAAGGTCTCCCAGATCTTGAACTCGATGACAGTGACACCGAGGACCTTGATCTTGTTGCTGCGCTTCACTGTGTGGTCACCCTTGGGCAAGGGCTTGCTTGCACCAGCCTTTAGCGCGCTGACAGTGCTCTTGGCCTCATAGGTGATATCCCCGCCCTGGGACGAGGCGGTGCTGCTGGTGTTCTGAGCGAAGGCGGTCAGGTCGTTCTGCTCCTCCGGGCCCGCGGTGAGGAACTCCTTGTACAGAGACGGGTTCTGCAGGTATCCGAGGAATCGGCTCTGCTCGTCCGCCGTCAGAGCCTGGAACTCCTTGAGGGTGTCGAGAGCGCCCTCCTCGTCGGAGTGCTTGAGGTAGTCGCTGTACGCAGCAGCGCTGGCGAGCGGACTTGTGGAGGCTGGCTCGGCCGCTGCGGACGCCTGGGTGGCGGATCCGGCGAGCAGGGCGACAGTACCCGCGAGTGCGGCGAGTCCCTTGGTGGCCTTCATCCTGCTTGTTCCCCCTTGGTGCGCGGGGCATGGCTCGAAGGCCAAGCCCCTGGGTGTTGGTTGGAGCGGACTGGTCAGGCCCGTGTGAGTCGATCTTGTGGGGCTGATGGCTGGGAGATCAAGGAAATTGAGCAAGCTCAGAGCTGGCTGTCAGGGCCGGCCTTCCGAGCGCACGACTGCGCCCTACTCATGACTGAGTAGGGCGCAGTCGTGCGGCGAGGTGAAGTCGTGTTTCACGTGAAACACGACTTGCTGCAGACCGGAGTCGGCTACTTGACGGACTTCAGGCAGAGGACGACGTCGTGGTTGTCGCCCACCTGGTAGTACGCGATCTCTGCTTCCTTGACCGTCGCACACTTGCTGTCATCACTGGTGTCGTCGAACTTCTCGACAACCTTGTACTGGGCGTCACTGGCCCCGCAGTCGACGGTCGAGAGGTCGGGCTGCGACTGGGTTCCCTTGTTGTGCATGCAGCTACCGACAGCGGTGCTCTCCGCGTCGGTCTTGCCCATCTGCCACTTGACTACGCCGATGATGATCGCGACGACGATGATGCCGACTACACGCAGCAGTTTCTTGCTGAAGCGCCGACCAGGAGCCGTCGGGGGGACCGGGGCGCCGCCCGGGGGCGGGAAGCCGGGCTGGCCGGGCTGCTGAGGGACGCCGCCCTGCGGCGGGTACGGAGCCTGCGGCTGGCCCGCGGGCTGGCCCTGTGCGAACGGGTTGCCCTGGGGCGGCGGAGTGGACATACGGGGGTCCCCCTAGAAACGCGCGATGAGTGACGCGAACATGTCGCGAGATAAGACGCACGTAAGTTATCGGTCCCCACCGACAACGCAGTAGCCAGGGAAGGCTCTGTGGCATTGATGTGACACTTACCGGCGGACAGATCGGGCCATAGCAGCAGCTACTGCCGCGTAGATAACGGCGATCGTGATCACCAGAGGCACGGACCGGCCGTCCGGCGGCAGCATCAGGGCGGCCACGGCGGCTGCTCCGACGAAGAAGACGTTGAACAGCACGTCGTAAACGGAGAAGATCCGGCCACGGAAGCCGTCGTCGACGGACGACTGGACGATGGTGTCCGTGGCGATCTTCGCGCCCTGTGTCGTCAGGCCCAGCACGAAGGCAGCGGCCAGCAGTGGGACGGCGGCGAACGGCAGTCCCAGGGCGGGCTCCAGCAGTGCCGCGGCCCCCGCACACGCCACGATCCAGCGGCCCGGGCCGAGCCGGCCCGCGACCCAGGGTGTCACCACGGCCGCCGCGAAGAAGCCGGCGCCGGAGACGCCCAACGCCAGCCCCAGCAGTGCCAGTCCGTCATCGGTCGTCGAAGTGAGGGCGTACCGGCAGAGCATCAGCAGCATGACCAGCAGGGCGCCGTAGCAGAACCGCATGAGCGACATCGCCGCCAGGGCCCAGGCGGCCTCCCTGCGGGCCGGGGCGGCCAGATGGCGCACGCCGGCCGCCAGGTCCCGGGCGGTGCCGGAGAGGGCCGTCCTGATCCGCTGCGGCTGTCCGTCCCGCTTGTCGGGACCGAGGAGGTCGCGGGTCATGCTCAACGACGCGGCGGAGGCGCACAGATACAGCCCCGCCGCCACGAGCACGACGACCGCGTCCGAGTCCACCGTCGCGAGGCGTACGACGAAGGCGATCCCGCCGCCGGCAGTCGCGGCGAGGGTTCCGGCCGTCGGGGACAAGGAGTTGGCGACGACGAGCCGGTCCGCGTCGACCACGCGCGGCAGGGCGGCGGACAGACCAGACAGGACGAAGCGGTTGACGGCCGTGACGCACAGGGCCGAGACATAGAAGAGCCAGTCCGGAGCGGGGCTGAGCATGAGCAGGGCCGTCGCCATGGCCAGCAGGGCCCGCAACAGGCTGCCGAACAGCAGGACCTGACGGCGCCTCCAGCGGTCCAGCAGGACACCGGCGAAGGGTCCGACGAGCGAGTACGGGAGCAGCAGCACCGCCATCGCGGAGGCGATGGCGGCCGCCGAGGTCTGCTTCTCGGGGGAGAAGACGACATAGGCGGCGAGCGCCACCTGGTAGACACCGTCGGCCCCCTGGGACAGCAGGCGCACGGCGAGCAGGCGTCTGAACCCCTGGAAACGCAACAGGACCCGCAGGTCACGGACGACGGCCATGGGCCCCAGCCTCACATACGGGGAGGGGCCCCGGGTCATGCGACCCGGGGCCCCTCACAGCCCTGGCAGGAGCGATCAGTTGTGGCGCGTCAGCGCTCGACCTCGCCCTTGATGAACTTCTCGACGTTCTCGCGAGCCTCGTCGTCGAAGTACTGCACGGGCGGGGACTTCATGAAGTAGCTCGACGCCGACAGGATCGGGCCGCCGATGCCGCGGTCCTTGGCGATCTTCGCGGCGCGCAGGGCGTCGATGATGACGCCGGCCGAGTTCGGGGAGTCCCAGACCTCGAGCTTGTACTCGAGGTTCAGCGGGACGTCACCAAAGGCGCGGCCCTCGAGGCGGACGTAGGCCCACTTGCGGTCGTCCAGCCAGGCCACGTAGTCGGACGGGCCGATGTGGACGTTGCCCTCGCCCAGCTCGCGGTCACGGATCTGGGAGGTGACGGCCTGCGTCTTGGAGATCTTCTTCGACTCGAGGCGGTCGCGCTCGAGCATGTTCTTGAAGTCCATGTTGCCGCCGACGTTCAGCTGCATCGTGCGGTCCAGGATCACGCCCCGGTCCTCGAAGAGCTTCGCCATGACGCGGTGCGTGATGGTGGCGCCGACCTGGGACTTGATGTCGTCACCGACGATCGGGACGCCCGCCTCGGTGAACTTGTCGGCCCACTCCTTGGTGCCGGCGATGAAGACCGGGAGGGCGTTGACGAAGGCGACCTTGGCGTCGATGGCGCACTGGGCGTAGAACTTCGCCGCGTCCTCGGAGCCCACGGGCAGGTAGCAGACGAGGACGTCGACCTGCTTGTCCTTGAGGACCTGGACGACGTCGACCGGCTCCTCGGCGGACTCCTCGATGGTCTCGCGGTAGTACTTGCCGAGACCGTCGAGGGTGTGGCCGCGCTGGACCGTCACGCCGGAGTGGGGCACGTCGCAGATCTTGATGGTGTTGTTCTCGGAGGCGCCGATGGCGTCCGCCAGGTCGAGACCGACCTTCTTGGCGTCCACGTCGAACGCGGCGACGAACTCGACGTCGCTGACGTGGTAGTCGCCGAACTGGACGTGCATCAGGCCCGGCACCCTGGACGCCGGGTCGGCGTCCTTGTAGTACTCGACTCCCTGCACCAGCGATGCGGCGCAGTTGCCCACACCGACGATGGCTACGCGGACCGAACCCATTCCGGTTGCTCCCTGTGTGTACGAGTGAGGCCCATCAGCGGGCTCTCACGTGGCGGTGTCGCCGGGCGTATCCGGCCGGGGGTCGTCCCCCGGCCGGGGCAGGCCGCCCGGCGCTCCAGATGTGGTGTCGCGCGATGCGGGCTCCCCGGTGGCGGAACCCTTCAGGTCCCGTCCCGCCCGCTCGCTCTCGATGAGCTCGTTCAGCCAGCGCACCTCGCGTTCCACGGACTCCATCCCGTGGCGCTGGAGTTCGAGCGTGTAGTCGTCGAGACGCTCCCGGGTCCGGGCCAGGGAGGCGCTCATCTTCTCGAGGCGCTCCTCCAGCCGGCTGCGGCGCCCCTCCAGCACGCGCATGCGCACGTCGCGTGACGTCTGCCCGAAGAAGGCGAAACGGGCCGCGAAGGTCTCGTCCTCGTACGCGTCGGGACCCGTCTGCGAGAGCAGTTGCTCGAAGTGCTCCTTGCCCTCCGCGGTCAGCCGGTAGACGATCTTGGCCCGGCGCCCTGCGAGGGGGGCGGCGAGGGCGTCCTCGGCGGTACTGCCCGGCTCCTCGATCAACCAGCCGTTGGCGACCAGCGTCTTGAGGCAGGGGTAGAGCGTCCCGTAGCTGAAGGCCCGGAACACCCCCAGTGACGTGTTGAGACGCTTGCGCAGCTCGTAGCCGTGCATCGGAGACTCGCGGAGCAGGCCGAGTACGGCGAACTCGAGGATCCCGGAACGCCGGCTCATCGTCGCCTCCTCTCTGCCGCGGTGCGCGTGTATCGGTCCGATGCGTCGGACCGATGTGTCGTGCCGATGTATCGACTCGATACATCACGACGATAGAACGGCCTTCCGGATGCGACAAGAGGGGGGGTGGTGAACGGGATCACATCACCGATTCGTCGGACACTACTTGCCTGATTTGAGGTGAACTTGGGGGCTCGGCAGGTTTTGGCGGTGCGTAGTCTGTGCGCCATGCACATCGCCGGGAACCGAGTGACGCCTGTGGGCGTCGTGGTCCTCGGTGTAGTACGGGTGCATGCGGGACCGATGAATACCGAGCCCACCGCATCCGTACTTCGGGGGGACCGGAAACAAGCCGCCGTTTCCAGGCGCGCAGGGGTGCGCCTGCCCGAGGAGTAGTCGTTCGATGAGCGAGCACCGTCGCAAACCGCCGCAGCCGCAGGGAGGCGGACGTGCCGCGGCCCGACGCGGCCAGTCCGGCTCGTCCTCCGGCCGCCGCGCGGCACCGCGAGGCGCAACCGGGTCTCCGTCCGACTCCTATGGGTCGGGTTCTCTCGGCTCGGGGGGTGAGGAGCGTCAGTACGGCGGCCGTGCAGAGGCCCGGCGTGCGGCGCAGAAAGGCACCGGCGGCGGCAGCCGCCGCCGTGCTGCCGAACCGGCCCGGGGCGGCCGGCGCGCCGCTCCGGCAGGAGGCCGCGCCGCAGCCGTTTCCGACCGGAAGCGGCTGGTCGACTACCCGCGGGCCGGGAAGTACGGCTGGCAGCGCTGGATGCCCTCCTGGAGGCTCGTCTCCGGCCTCTGCATCGGCTTCCTGGGCAGCCTGGTGGCCGTGGCGGGCATCGGGTACGCCATGGTGAGCGTCCCCAACGAGGAGAACGCGGCGGCCCTGTCGCAGAACAACGTCTACTACTGGGCCGACGGCAGCCAGATGGTCGCGGCGGGCAGTGGCACCAACCGGCAGAATGTCACGATCGAGCGGATCCCGCCGGCCATGCGGTGGGCCGTGATCTCGGCCGAGAACAAGAGCTTCTATCAGGACAGCGGCGTCGACCCCATGGGTATCGCCCGCGCCCTGGCGAACATGGCCCGGGGCGGTGACACGCAGGGCGGTTCGACGATCACGCAGCAGTTCGTCAAGAACACCTACCTGAGCCAGGAGCAGACGCTCTCCCGCAAGTTTAAGGAGATGTTCATCTCCATCAAGGTGGGCACCAAGCTCTCGAAGGACAAGATCCTCCAGGGCTACCTGAACACCTCGTACTACGGCCGTGGCGCCTACGGCATCCAGGCGGCCGCGCAGACGTACTACGGCAAGGACGCGGACCGGCTCTCGCCGAGTGAGTGCGCCTTCCTCGCCGCCCTGCTGAAGGGGCCGACGTACTACGACCCCGCGGGCAACGAGGGCCTCGACCCCAATGCGACCAAGGACGCCAACCGCAAGCGGTCGGAGGAGCGCTGGGGCTGGATCCTCGAGCAGATGCACAACGACGACAAGCTGACGGACGAGCAGTACCAGAAGGCGATCAGCAAGTATCCCGAGCCCCAGGGTCGCAAGGCGACCAAGGGAATGAGCGGCCAGATCGGCTACCTCGCGGACACGGCCAAGAAGTACGTCCTGAACCACTCAAACATCTCGGAGAAGCAGTTCGACCAGGGCGGCTACCAGATCAAGACGACCTTCGTGAAGAAGAACGTCGAGGCTCTGACCGCCGCCGTGAAGAAGGTCGAGAAGCAGCACATCAACCCGAAGCGTGAACTCGACAGGCACGTTCAGTTCGGTGCGGCCTCGGTGAAGCCGAAGGACGGTGCGATCGTCGCCCTCTACGGCGGAGCGGGCTACGAAAAGGGTCACTTCAACAACAACGCCGACACCTCGGGCGTCCCCGTCGGCTCCACCTGGAAGCCGTTTGTGCTCGCCGCCGCAATGGAGCACGGAACGTACCGCAGCGACGGTCCTCTCTCGCCGCTCAGCAAGTACAACGGCAACGACCATCTCAAGGTCAGGAACAACGACGGCACCTACGTCCTGAAGAAGGACAACACGCCGTTCTTCCAGGAGAACGAGAGTGACCACCCCTGGGGCTACATCACCCTGCGCAAGGCGATGGAGCAGTCGGTCAACACCCCCTTCGTGCAGCTCGGTATGGACGTGGGGATGAAGAACGTGCGAGACCTGGCCGAGAAGTCCGGCATTCTGGACGCCAGCTTCGCGACTCTGGACCCGTCGTTCGCCCTCGGGACCTCGACCCCCAGCGCAATCCGTATGGCTGACGCATACGCGACGTTCGCCGCCGCCGGTAAGCAGGCAGCCCCCTACTCGGTGACCAGCGTCAAGTACGAGGGACGGGACGTCCCCGGCTTCGAGAAGCCGCGCGTGACGCAGGCCATGCCGGAGAACGTCGCCAACAACGTCACCGACGTGCTGGAGAACGTGATCCAGAACGGCACGGGCAAGAACGCCCTGAGCCTGGGGCGCACGGCTGCCGGCAAGACCGGTACGACGGACGAGAACAAGTCCGCCTGGTTCGTCGGTTACACCCAGCAGCTGTCGACGTCCGTTGCGATGTTCCGCGAAGACCCCAAGAGCGCCAAGTTGCTGTCCATGAACGGCACCGCCGGTGTCGAGTCCATCCACGGTGGTGACATCCCCACCCTCGTGTGGACCGAGTACATGAAGGCCGCTCTCAAGGGCAAGGCTGACCTCGGTTTCCCGGAGCCCGAGAAGATCGGAACCGTCCAGGACGCCCTCGGCGCCCCCACGCCCAAGCCGACTCCCAGTGAGCAGCCCAGTCAGACGCCGTCCGAGACGCCGAGCGCCACGCCCAGCGAGACGCCGACGTCTCCGTCGCCCACACCGAGCGACACCTGCGGCTTCTTCGGCTGTGAGGAAGACGGAGGCCAGGAGAACGGCGGCCAGGACAACGGCGGCACGGACGGAGGCATCACCGCTCCGCCGACAGGACCCACCGAGACGAACGACGACGGTGGCAACAACAGAGGAAACGGCAACGGAGGCATCTTCGGAGGCCCCAACGGCTAGCCGGACAAACGCCCGGCTTGGGTGTTTCACGTGAAACGCGAAGGTGTTTCACGTGAAACGAGGGCCGCCGCACCCACCCGGGTGTGGCGGCCCTCGGCGTATGGCCGGACTCGTACGGCAGGATGTGCGGCATGCCCAGTGCAGAATCGACGCGAGCAGGCGTCCACGAGCCGGAGCCGGTGCTGCCGACCAAGGAGGACGCGGTCGCCGCGGCCGGCAGTGAGCTGATCGGCGGCCCGATCGGGCGCCGTGCCCTGCTCGGGACGTCGTGGTGGACTCCGGTGCGAGTGATCGCGCTGGTGGCGATCGGCATGTTCGTTCTCGGCCTGGTCCAGAAGGCCCCTTGCTACAACGGCGCCTGGTTCTACGGCGCCAGCTCGCAGTACACGCATGCCTGCTACTCGGACATCCCGCACCTCTTCCAGGGGCGTGGCTTCGCCGACGGACTCGTGCCGTACTTCGACCGGCTCCCCGGTGACATGCAGTACCTGGAGTACCCGGTGCTGACCGGTGTCTTCATGGAGGTCGCTTCCTGGCTCACGCCCGGCAGCGGCACCATCCAGGACCAGGAGCAGTGGTACTGGATGGTCAACGCCGGGATGCTGATGGCCTGCGCGGCGGTCATCGCCGTCTGCGTGACCCGTACGCACGCCCGGCGCCCGTGGGACGGTCTGCTCGTCGCCCTGGCGCCCGCGTTCGCATTGACGGCGACCATCAACTGGGACCTGCTGGCGGTCGCTCTGACGGCCGCGGCGATGCTGATGTGGTCGCGAGGCCGGGCCCTCGCGTTCGGCGTCCTGCTGGGGCTGGCGACGGCCGCCAAGCTCTATCCGTTCCTGCTCCTCGGGCCACTGCTGGTGCTGTGCTGGCGCGCGGGGAGGTGGCGGGAGTTCGGGACGGCCCTGGGCGGCGCGGTCGTCGCGTGGGTCGTGGTGAATGGTCCGGTGATGCTGTTCGCCTTCGAGGGCTGGTCGAAGTTCTACACCTTCAGCCAGGAGCGGGGCGTCGACTTCGGGTCCTTCTGGCTGATCATGGCGCAGAACTCGGACGACCCGCTCAGTACCGAGACCGTGAACACGCTCGCCACACTGCTGATGCTGGTGTGCTGCGCGGCCGTCGCGGTGCTGGGGCTGACGGCGCGGCGCCGCCCCCGGTTCGCCCAGCTCGCCTTTCTGATCGTCGCGGCGTTCATCCTCACCAACAAGGTCTACTCGCCGCAGTACGTCCTGTGGCTGGTGCCGTTGGCCGCTCTCGCCCGGCCGAAGTGGCGGGACTTCCTGATCTGGCAGGCCTGCGAGGTGGCGTACTTTCTGGGGATCTGGCTGTACCTCGCGTACACGACCAGCGGAGAGGCCCACAAGGGGCTGCCCACCGACGGCTACCACTGGGCCATCGGCCTGCATCTGCTCGGGACGCTCTACCTCTGCGTCATGGTGGTGCGTGACATCCTCCGGCCGGACCGCGACCCGGTGCGCAGGTCCGGCGACGACGATCCCTCGGGCGGCGTGCTGGACGGAGCCGAGGATGTCTTCGTCGTGGGCCCGGCGGCCCGGCCGAAGCGGCAGGAGGTGGCCCGGTCCCAAGGACCTGCGGTCGACTGGGGACGACAGGGAGCCACGGGCGGTTCGCTCTGAGCGAACGTCCTTCGAGGGCTGGGAAAGCGAGAAGGCCGGACACGGGGAACCGTGCCGGCCTTCTCGCCGAGTGTCCCGTCAGCGGTCCATGAGCCGGTCGAACTGGGTGGTGGTGTGCCGCAGGTGGGCCACCAGCTCATCGCCGACCTTCGGCTCGGGCGCGTCCGCCGGCACGAACAGGATCGACACCTGCATGTGCGGCGGTTCGGCGAACCAGCGCTGCTTGCCGCCCCACACGAACGGCGAGAGGTTCCGGTTCACCGTCGCCAGGCCGGCCCGGGCGACGCCCTTGGCGCGCGGCATGACGCCGTGCAGCGCCTTGGGGGCTTCCAGACCCACCCCGTGCGACGTTCCGCCCGCCACGACCACCAGGAAGCCGTCCGAGGCCGCCTTCTGCTGCCGGTAGCCGAAGCGGTCGCCCTTGGCGACGCGGGTGACGTCCAGGACCGCGCCGCGGTACTCGGTGGCGTCGTGGTCCCCGAGCCACAGCCGCGTGCCGATGCGCGCCCGGAACCGGGTCTGGGGGAACTGCTGCTGCAGCCGGGCGAGGTCCTCGGCCTTGAGGTGGCTGACGAACATCGTGTGCAGCGGCAGGCGCGCGGCCCGGAGCCGGTCCATCCAGCCGATGACCTCCTCGACGGCGTCCGAGCCGTCGGTGCGGTCCAGCGGAAGGTGGATGGCGAAGCCCTCCAGGCGGACGTTCTCGATGGCGGAGTGCAGCTGGGCGAGGTCCTGCTCGCTGATGCCGTGCCGCTTCATCGAGGACATCACCTCGATCACCACACGGGCGCCGACGAGGCCGTACACACCGTCTATCGAGGAGACGGAGCGGATCACCCGGTCCGGCAGCGGTACGGGCTCCTCACCGCGCCGGTACGGCGTCAGCACCAGCAGGTCGCCGCCGAACCAGTCCTTGATCCGGGCGGCCTCGTAGGTCGTGCCGACGGCCAGCACGTCCGAGCCCAGGCGGGTGGCCTCCTCAGCCAGCCGTTCGTGCCCGAAGCCGTAGCCGTTGCCCTTGCAGACCGGCACCAGGCCGGGGAACTGCTCCTGCACGTGCTTGTGGTGCGCCCGCCAGCGCGCGGTGTCGACGTAGAGCGTGAGCGCCATGGCCGGACCTGGAACCTTTCTCGTGGTTGCCGTGAATCGGCGATGCGGTGGATCGGCGATGCGATGGATCAACGATCGCGGTGGATCACGATCGCGGTGGATCAGCGGTGCCGCAGGGCGGTGGCCGCCGCGGGCCGGGAGTGGGGAGGCACCGAAGGGCGCGTCACCGGCGCGACATATACATGTCGAGCGCCTTGTGCAGCAGCTTGTTCAGCGGGAAGTCCCACTCGCCGAGGTACTCGGCGGCCTGGCCGCCCGTGCCCACCTTGAACTGGATGAGCCCGAAGAGGTGGTCGGTCTCGTCCAGCGAGTCGGAGATGCCCCGCAGGTCGTAGACCGTGGCGCCCAGCGCGTAGGCGTCGCGCAGCATCCGCCACTGCATGGCGTTCGAGGGCCGGACCTCGCGGCCGATGTTGTCGGAGGCCCCGTAGGAGTACCAGACGTGCCCGCCGACGATCAGCATGGTCGCCGCGGAGAGGTTCACACCGTTGTGCCGGGCGAAGTACAGGCGCATGCGGTTGGGGTCCTCGGTGTTGAGGGCCGTCCACATGCGCTGGAAGTACGACAGGGGGCGCGGACGGAAGTGGTCGCGCACGGCCGTGATCTCGTACAGGCGCTGCCATTCCTCGAGGTCCTGGTAGCCGCCCTGGACGACCTCGACGCCGGCCTTCTCGGCCTTCTTGATGTTGCGGCGCCACAGCTGGTTGAAGTTCTTGTGGACCTCTTCCAGGGACCGGTTCGCCAGCGGCACCTGGTAGACGTAGCGCGGCTGGACGTCGCCGAAGCCGGCGCCGCCGTCCTCGCCCTGCTGCCAGCCCATGCGACGCAGCTTGTCGGCCACCTCGAAGGCACGCGGCTCGATGTGGTCGGCCTCGATGTCGCGCAGGCGCTTCACGTCGGGGTTCTGGATGCCCTGCTTGATGGACGCGGCCTCCCAGCGCCGGATGATCACCGGCGGGCCCATCTTCACCGAGAAGGCGCCCTGCTGCTTCAGGTGAGCCAGCATCGGCTCGATCCATTCCTGCAGGTTGGGCGCGTACCAGTTGATGACCGGGCCCTCGGGCAGGTAGGCGAGGTAGCGCTTGATCTTGGGCAGCTGCCGGTAGAGGACCAGGCCCACACCCACCAGCTCGCCGGTGCGGTCGTCGAACCAGCCGAGGTTCTCCGAGCGCCACTCGGCCTTGACGTCAGCCCAGGCCGGGACCTGCATGTGGCTCGCCGACGGCAGGCTCTGGATGTATGCCAGATGCTGCTCTCGACTGATGGTCCTCAGGGTCAGGCTCATTCGGGGCGCTCCTCGGGCTGGTGTGTCCCCATGGGTTCAGGGGCTCCGGCTCTCGCGCGAAGCCTACTGCGCCGTGGGAGCGCGTCGTCTGGGCGTACGAATCTCCGCCCCGGCGCGAGGCCGGCCGGGGCGGGATCCGGTGTGCGAAAAGGAGTGCTCGGTGTCAGCCGATGAGGCCGCCGTGCGCCATGCCCAGGAAGAACCCGACCCCCGATGCGCCGAGGCCCAGGATGAGGCCGAAGCGCTCCCGGGTCGTCTCCGAGATCCACTGGCCGTACGCACCGGTGAGGATGCCCACCAGACCGGCCCAGGAACTGAGAATGTGCAGGTCGTCCTCGATGATCGCCGTGAGGAAGGCGGTGAGGCCCAGCACCAGGGTCACGGCGAGGAGGGCGTCCTGGAGAGGGTGGGGCTTTCCGTCCGTGGCGAGAAGGCCGCCGCCGGTGTTGGGTCGCAATGCCTGTGCCATAGGGCACCTCCTGCGAAAGTCGGCGCATCGTAGCGCCATACACACCCGATGTGTACAGATTGGCTGCCCCGGCGGCCGGATTTCAACCGGAAGCCACCGGGCGGGTAGTGTGTACCGTCTGCACCGGTGTCTGCCCATGCCATGGCGAGGGCTTCTCCACAGGACCCCTGATTGTCAGTGGTGGCCGATACCGTTGCGTACGCATCACAACCCTCCTGCCACGGAACGACCGTGGCCGCTGAGTCCAAAGGAGGTGGGTTCCACATGCGTCACTACGAGGTGATGGTCATCCTCGACCCCGACGTCGAGGAGCGCGCTGTCTCCCCGCTGATCGAGAACTTCCTCTCTGTCGTCCGTGACGGCGGCGGAAAGGTCGAGAAGGTCGACACCTGGGGTCGTCGTCGTCTCGCGTACGAGATCAAGAAGAAGCCCGAGGGCATCTACTCGGTCATCGACCTGCAGGCCGAGCCTGCGGTCGTCAAGGAGCTCGACCGCCAGATGAACCTGAACGAGTCGGTCCTCCGGACCAAGGTCCTCCGTCCCGAGACCCACTGAGCCTCCCCGCTCAGCTGATCCCGGGATTCGAGTAGCAAGCAGCCAGAGCAAACCCGCCGAGAGGTTCCCCCATGGCAGGCGAGACCGTCATCACGGTGGTCGGCAATCTTGTCGACGACCCCGAGCTGCGCTTCACCCCCTCCGGTGCGGCCGTCGCGAAGTTCCGTGTCGCGTCCACTCCCCGCACCTTCGACCGCCAGACGAACGAGTGGAAGGACGGCGAGAGCCTGTTCCTGACCTGCTCGGTCTGGCGTCAGGCGGCGGAGAACGTCGCCGAGTCGCTCCAGCGAGGCATGCGCGTCATCGTGCAGGGCCGGCTGAAGCAGCGGTCCTACGAGGACCGTGAGGGCGTCAAGCGCACGGTCTACGAGCTGGACGTCGAGGAAGTCGGCGCCAGCCTGCGCAACGCCACGGCCAAGGTCACCAAGACCACCGGCCGGGGTGGCCAGGGCGGCTACGGCGGTGGCAGCGGCGGCGGCCAGGGTGGCGGCGGCTGGGGCGGCGGCCCCGGCGGCGGTCAGCAGGGCGGCGGCGCTCCCGCCGACGACCCGTGGGCGACCGGTGCTCCCGCCGGTGGCAACCAGGGCGGTGGCGGCGGCTGGGGTGGAAACTCCGGCGGCGGTGGCGGCGGCTACTCGGACGAGCCCCCCTTCTAGGGACCGGCTCGCACCCACACTTCTTGATCACACAGGAGAAACACCATGGCGAAGCCGCCTGTGCGCAAGCCGAAGAAGAAGGTCTGCGCATTCTGCAAGGACAAGGTCACGTACGTGGACTACAAGGACACGAACATGCTGCGGAAGTTCATTTCCGACCGCGGCAAGATCCGTGCCCGCCGCGTGACCGGCAACTGCACGCAGCACCAGCGTGACGTCGCCACGGCCGTGAAGAACAGCCGTGAGATGGCGCTGCTGCCCTACACGTCCACCGCGCGATAAGGGAAGGGTGACCGACACATGAAGATCATCCTCACCCACGAGGTCTCTGGCCTCGGTGCCGCCGGCGACGTCGTCGACGTCAAGGACGGTTACGCTCGCAACTACCTGATCCCGCGGAAGTTCGCTATCCGCTGGACCAAGGGTGGCGAGAAGGACGTCGAGCAGATCCGTCGTGCTCGCAAGATCCACGAGATCCAGACCATCGAGCAGGCCAACGCTGTGAAGGCCCAGCTCGAGGGTGTCAAGGTCCGTCTGGCCGTCCGCTCCGGCGACGCCGGTCGTCTCTTCGGTTCCGTCACGCCGGCCGACATCGCTTCGGCGATCAAGGCTTCCGGTGGCCCCGAGGTCGACAAGCGCCGCATCGAGCTCGGCTCGCCGATCAAGACGCTGGGCGCCCACACGACGTCCGTGCGTCTGCACCCCGAGGTTGACGCCAAGGTCAGCATCGAGGTCGTCGCGGCCTGAGTGCCGCCCTCACTGACGAAGTGAGCGAGGGGGCCGCATCCTTCGGGATGCGGCCCCCTCGTCGTGTCGGCTGTGAGCTGGTTTCACGTGAAACACCGTCCTCGGCGGACCGATGCTCAACAGTGGGCCGGTGCTCGTTTCACGTGAAACGCGCCCTCGGCTTTCCCTGAGTTGTCAGCGCGTCGCGCCCGTCACGATCCAGCGGCCCGACCGGCTTCGCAGCCACAGGGTCAGCATCCTGACGATCATCATCAACGTCATCGTGACCCAGAGGGCGGTGAGTCCACCGCCGAGCACCGGGACCAGCAGGGCGGCCGGTGTGAAGACCGCCAGCGTGACCAGCATGGCCCACGCCAGGTAGGGGCCGTCACCGGCGCCCATGAGGACACCGTCCAGGACGAAGACGATCCCGGAGATCGGCTGGGAGAGGGCGACGATGATCAGGGCGGGCAGTGCCACGTCCTTGACCGCCGGATCGCTGGTGAACAGAGGCAGGAAGACCGGCCGGGCGGCGACCACCAGAACACCGAGAATGACTCCGACGGCGATTCCCCACTCCACCATGCGGCGGCACACGGCACGGGCGCCCTCGGCGTCACCGGCTCCGAGGTAACGCCCGATGATGGCCTGCCCGGCGATGGCGATGGCGTCCAGGGCGAAGGCCAGCAGACTCCACAGGGAAAGGATGATCTGGTGGGCGGCGATGTCGGCGTCCCCGAGCCGGGCGGCGACCGCCGTAGCGATCATCAGGATCGCGCGCAGGGAGAGGGTACGCACCAGCAGGGGCACACCGGCCTGCGCCGAGGCCCGGATCCCGGCTGCGTCGGGTCGCAGGGAGGCACCGTGCTTGCGGGCTCCTCGCAGGACGACCGCGAGGTAGACGCCGGCCATGCTGCACTGGGCGATGACCGTGCCCCACGCGGAACCGGCGATGCCCAGGTCGGCGCCGTAGACGAGCCCCACGTTGAGAGCGCCGTTGGCGACGAAGCCGGCGACGGCGACATAGAGCGGCGTCTTGGTGTCCTGCAGGCCGCGCAGAACACCGGTCGCGGCCAGGACGACGAGCATGGCGGGGACGCCGAGGATGGAGATGCGCAGGTAGGTCGTCGCGTACGGGGCGGCCGCGTCGGACGCGCCGAACAGGTCGACGAGGTGCGGTGCCGTCGGCAGAGCAGCGGCGACGACAGCGGCGCCGAGAAGCAGGGCCAGCCAGATACCGTCCATGCCTTGTCGGATGGCGGCCGGGAGGTCATCGGCGCCCACGCGTCGGGCGACCGCCGCGGTGGTGGCATAGGCGAGGAAGACGAAGACGCTGACCGCGGTCATCAGCAAGGCCGAGGCGACGCCGAGTCCGGCGAGTTGTGCGGTGCCCAGATGGCCCACGATGGCGGTGTCGGCCATGAGGAACAGGGGCTCGGCGACGAGCGCGCCGAAGGCCGGAACGGCCAGCGCGACGATCTCTCGGTCGTGCTGTCTGCGGCCGGTTGGGCGGCGCTCGGGGGCCTGTGTCATGTGCACCAATCTAATCGTCCACAGGTAAGAGATGCAAAGGTTCTCCGACCCTTACTTGGCCTCCTGTCGTGCGTACTGCTGTGCACCATTCGAAGCGATCTTGCTCCGCCGGGGAAAGTTTTTCTTCTGCACAGCCGGTGGACGGCAAAGTCGCAGGTCAGCTGGTTGAGGAGAGCGGCGGTTGGAGCTTGTTCACAGGACTGTCCACCGGGTCGTGCACAGGTTTCGTGGAGTTCTCCACAGCATCTGGGCCGTCGTCCACATGGCCTGTGGATAACCAGATTGGCTGACGGTGCCGACGGGCCTACGGTGGTCCGGCGCCCGCTCCGTCCGCCGGTTTTCAAAACACCACAAAACCGGCCTCCGTCAACCGGAGTTGGGCCTCTCATTTGTCAGTGCCGTGCCGTAGAAAGAAGGGGCACGGCGAGGTCTGCTGCGGCGGACGGGAGGAGGTGGCTCGGTGAGCATTTCCGAGCCCTTGGACGACCCGTGGGCCGACAGCGGTCCCAGTGATCGTCTGCCCGCCTCCCGCCGACGCGGTGACGGAGCGCGGGGCCGCGAGGAGCAACACGAGCGCGGCAGGGACAACGGATGGGACGGCGGCTCGGCCCCGTCGTTCGAGCGGGTACCCCCCCAGGACATCGACGCGGAGCAGTCCGTCCTCGGCGGCATGCTCCTGTCCAAGGACGCCATCGCCGACGTCGTCGAGATCCTCAAGGGACACGACTTCTACAAGCCGGCTCACGAGACGATCTACCAGGCCGTCCTCGACGTCTACGCCAAGGGCGAGCCGGCCGACCCCATCACGATCGCTGCCGAGCTGACCAAGCGCGGCGAGATCAACAAGGTCGGCGGGGCCTCGTATCTGCACACCCTCGTCCAGACGGTACCCACGGCGGCGAACGCCGCCTACTACGCGGAGATCGTCCACGAGCGGGCGGTGCTGCGCCGTCTCGTCGAGGCGGGCACGCGCATCACGCAGATGGGATACGCGGCGGACGACGACGTCGACGAGATCGTCAACCGCGCCCAGGCAGAGGTCTACGCGGTCACCGAGCAGCGCACCAGCGAGGACTACCTCCCGCTGGGAGACATCATGGAGGGCGCGCTCGACGAGATCGAGGCGATCGGATCGCGCAGCGGTGAGATGACGGGTGTGCCGACGGGCTTCACCGACTTCGACTCGCTGACCAACGGTCTGCACCCGGGGCAGATGATCGTCATCGCCGCGCGTCCTGCCATGGGTAAGTCGACGCTCGCACTCGACTTCGCCCGGGCGGCGTCGATCAAGAACAACCTGCCGAGCGTGATCTTCTCCCTCGAGATGGGGCGCAACGAGATCGCGATGCGCCTGCTGTCCGCCGAGGCCCGCGTCGCCCTGCACCACATGCGGTCCGGCACGATGACGGACGAGGACTGGACCCGCCTGGCTCGGCGGATGCCGGACGTCTCGGCCGCACCCCTCTACATCGACGACTCGCCCAACCTGTCGATGATGGAGATCCGCGCCAAGTGCCGGCGCCTGAAGCAGCGCAACGACCTGCGACTGGTCGTCATCGACTACCTGCAGCTGATGCAGTCCGGCGGTTCCAAGCGAGCCGAGAGCCGCCAGCAGGAGGTCTCGGACATGTCCCGTAACCTCAAGCTGCTCGCCAAGGAGCTGGAGATCCCGGTCATCGCGCTCTCCCAGCTGAACCGTGGCCCCGAGCAGCGTACGGACAAGAAGCCGATGGTCTCCGACCTGCGTGAGTCGGGCTCCATCGAGCAGGACGCCGACATGGTCATCCTGCTGCACCGCGAGGACGCCTACGAGAAGGAGTCCCCACGCGCGGGTGAGGCCGACCTGATCGTGGCCAAGCACCGTAACGGCCCGACGGCAACGATCACGGTGGCCTTCCAGGGCCACTACTCCCGTTTCGTGGACATGGCGCAGACCTGATCGCCGGGAATGGGGAGAACCCGCTCCGCCCGCGGTGAAATGGAGTCGACTCCGGGCCCGTCGGCGGGTGGACTGGGGGCATGACGACACCTCAGGAAGAGCTGCTCCCCGGCACGCGTCGGGCGTTGCTGCATCGGATCGCCGTGGCCCAGACCGAGGGGCGGGCACCCTCGCTCGTCGCGGCCGTCGTGCGTGACGGGCGGGCGGTGTGGCACGGGAGCAGGTCCTCGGTGGAGGGGCACGCGCCCGATGAGAACACGCAGTACCGCGTCGGCTCGATCACCAAGACCTTCACCGCCGTTCTCGTGATGCGCCTGCGTGACGAAGGGCTGGTGGGGCTCGACGATCCCCTGGAGAAGCACCTGCCGGGCACCGGCGCCGGGGAAATCACGATCGCCCAACTGCTGGCCCACACCGGCGGGCTGGCGGCCGAGTCCCCCGGGCCGTGGTGGGAGCGCACTCCCGGATCCCTCCGGCCGGAACTGTCCGACGTCCTCGGCGAGCAGCCCCTGGTCCACCCCGTCGGTCGACGGCACCACTACTCGAACCCTGGCTACACGCTCCTGGGCGCGCTCGTGGAAGAGGTGCGCGGGACGTCCTGGGAAGAGGCACTACGGCGGGAAGTGCTCGAACCGCTGGGACTGAACCGAACCGGCGTGCGGCCGGAAGCCCCCCACGCGAGTGGCTGGGCCGTGCACCCCTGGGCGGACGTACTGCTGCCCGAACCGGCCGAGGATCTCGGGCGGATGGCCCCGGCCGGCCAGCTCTGGTCCACGACGGGGGATCTGGCCCGGTTCGCCTCCTTCCTGGTGCGGGGCGACGACCGGGTGCTGAGCGCCGAGTCCCTGCGGGAGATGCGGACACCGGCGGCACCCGCAGAGGCGGCGGACGTGATGTCCGGTGACGCCTACGGCCTCGGCATGCAGATCCAGGGACGGCACGGCCGGCTCCTCGTCGGGCACTCGGGCTCCCTGCCGGGGTTCCTGGCCACCGTGACCATCAGCGTGGAGGACGATGCCGCGGCGGTCGTCCTGGCCAACTGCACCTCCGGCCCGGCGGTGGCCACGGTCGCCGCCGACCTGGTCCGGATCGTGGCCGAGGCCGAGCCGCGCATCCCCGTCCCTTGGACGCCGCTGCGCCAGGCCGATCCGACGGTGCTGGAGCTGGCAGGTCAGTGGTACTGGGGAACGTATGCCTTCGCTCTGCGCTTCAGGTCCGACGGACTGGCCTCGCTGGAGCCGCTGTCCGGCAGCGGCCGCCGTTCAAGGTTCCGGCCGAACGGTGACGGCTCCTGGACCGGTCTGGAGGGTTATTACGCCGGCGAGCTGCTGAAGATCGTGCGAGGGGGTGACGGGCGCGTCGACCATCTCGACGTGGGGTCGTTCGTGTTCACACGGCAGCCCTATGAGCAGGGAGCCGAGGTGCCGGGCGGGGTCGACGCCGGCGGGTGGCGCGGGATCGATCGGTAGGCGTAAGGACGGGGGCCGCTGTTTCACGTGAAACAGCGGCCCCTTCCCATGTTCGGTCAGAGCTGGAGCTTGAAGCCCGTGTGCGAGGCTTCGAAGCCGAGCCGCTCGTAGAAGCGGTGGGCGTCGACGCGGGTCTTGTCGGAGGTCAGCTGAACCAGCTGGCAGCCCTGCTCGCGGGATGTGTCGATGGCCCATTCGATGAGCTGAGTGCCGAGGCCGCTGCCCCGTTCGTCGGCGTGGATACGCACACCTTCGATGATCGACCTGGTGGACCCCCGCCGGGACAGTCCGGGGATGATCGTCAGCTGGAGCGTGCCGACGACCCTGTTCTCCCGGACCGCCACCACCACGTGCTGGTTCGGATCGGCGCTGAGCCGCTCGAGTGCCGTCAGGTACGGCGTCAGGTCGTCCGGTGATTCCCGGCGGGCACCCAGGGGGTCGTCCGCGAGCATGGCGACGATCGCCGGGACGTCGTCGGCGACGACAGGACGTATTTCAAGATCTCCCATAGCGGCACCCTACGCAGGTGGACCGCTGTCCGGCCCCCTTTTCAGGCCGGTACCGGGGCCTTCAGCGTCTCGACGACCCGGACCAGGGGAGCCAGCTCGGGGTTCTTCGCCGCCTCGTCGAGAGCCTCACGCAGAGCGGCGTCGTTCGTGGGCCGTGCCGCCTCGAGCAACGCCAGACCCGCCTCGGTGACGTTCGTGTAGATGCCCCGGCGGTCGGTGGGGCAGAGGTAGCGCTCCAGGAGTCCGCGGTCCTCGAGTCGGGTGACCAGGCGCGTGGTGGCGCTCTGGCTGAGGACCACCGCGTCCGCCACCTGCTTCATCTGCAGATGGCCCCCCTCGCCGTCGTGCTGTCGGCTGAGTACGTCCAGCAGGGAGTATTCGCGCGCACTCAGGTCGTGCTGGGCCTGTAGGGCGCGCTCGATGTGGGCCTCGATCCTCCCGTGAAGCAGGGAGAGGGCGCACCACCCCTGGGCGAGAGCGGTGAGCGCGGGGTCCGTCGCTGTCATTGGCGTTTCCTCCGTCCCGAGCGGCTGTCTTCCAGGATAGGGCAACGCCGCAATAGACGGCGGTTGCATATAGCCCGCGTGTGCAACTATTGTGGACGCACGCAAAGCGCTCCTGCAATCTTCTGGGAAGGTAACCCCTCCATGCCTCTCGCGCTTCTGGCCCTCGCGATCGGGGCCTTCGGGATCGGAACGACAGAGTTCGTGATCATGGGCTTGCTGCCCGAGGTCGCTGCCGACTACGGGGTCTCCATCCCCACCGCCGGGTACCTGGTGACCGGGTACGCGCTCGGCGTGATGTTCGGCGCTCCGCTGATGACCGTGCTCGGCACCAAGGTCTCCCGCAAGCGGATGTTGATGCTGCTCATGGGCCTGTTCATCGCCGGCAACCTGCTCTCGGCCGTCGCCCCGACCTTCTCCGTCATGCTGCTCGGGCGGATCGTCGCCTCGCTCGCCCACGGCGCCTTCTTCGGCATCGGTTCGGTGGTCGCGGCCGACCTCGTCGCCCCGCACAAGCGGGCCGGGGCCATCGCGATGATGTTCACCGGTCTGACCGTGGCCAACGTCGTCGGAGTCCCGCTGGGCACACTCGTCGGTCAGTCCATCGGCTGGCGGGTCACCTTCGCCATCGTGGCCGCCCTCGGCGTGATCGGCCTGGCCGGCATCGCCCGGCTCGTCCCCGACATGCCCAAGGCGGAAGGCGTGCACCTGCGGCACGAGCTGGCCGCCCTGAAGAACGTGCAGGTGTTGCTTGCGATGGCGATGACCGTCCTCGGCTTCGGCGGAGTCTTCGCGGCCATCACCTACATCGCGCCGATGATGACCCACGTCGCCGGCTTCGCCGACGGCTCGGTCACCTGGCTGTTGGTCCTCTTCGGCCTCGGCATGGTCGGCGGCAACCTGGTCGGCGGCAAGTTCGCGGACCGCGCCCTGATGCCCATGCTGTACGTCTCCCTGGGCGCTCTGGCCGTCGTGCTGGCGCTGTTCACACTCACCGCCCATGACAAGGTGCTCTCCGCCGTCACCATCGCCCTGATCGGTGCCCTCGGTTTCGCCACCGTGCCGCCGCTGCAGAAGCGGGTTCTCGACCAGGCACACGGAGCTCCCACCCTGGCCTCGGCCGTGAACATCGGCGCCTTCAACCTCGGCAACGCCCTGTCCGCCTGGCTCGGCGGCATCGTGATCGCCGCGGGGCTCGGCTACACCGCCCCCAACTGGGTGGGTGCCGCTCTCGCCGCTGCCGCCCTGGTCCTGGCCGTTCTCTCGGCCGCCCTGGAACGCCGCGGCAGCACCTCCGCCCCTGTCGTCGAGGGGCCCGCTTCCGCCGGGCAGCGGGTCAGCGTCCACCAGTGAGCATGCGGGCCGCCCAGGCCCACCTCGTCCCCTCCACCTGTTCGGCCACTCTTCAGGAGAAACACCTCATGAGCACCACCACCGCCGTCGCCCCGCTGACCACGCAGGACGCGGACGCCCTCGTCACCGCCGCCGGCCGTGCGGCCGAGGCCGCAGGCGTCACCGTCAGCATCACCGTCCTCGACGCGGGAGGACACCTGCTCGCCTTCCGGCGTGACGACCGGGCCGTGCTGATCTCCGGTGAGACCAGCACCCGCAAGGCCTACACCGCCCTCCAGCTGAACGCGCCCACCGCCGACCTCGTGGACGCCGTGCAGCCCGGCGGCCCCTTCCACACGCTGCCCACCGCGCTCGACCGGCCTCTGCTGTTCATCGCCGGCGGCGTACCCGTGCACCGCGACGGCCGCCTGATCGGTGCGATCGGCGTGGGCGGCGGCGCTCCGGAGCAGGACCACGCCTTCGCCACGGCGGCCGTGGAATCTCTCGCCTGACCCGGCTCCCACAGCGTGAACGCCGGCTCCCTCGTCCCAGGGGAGCCGGCGTTCGTCGTCTCGGAACGTCAGCCCGCCGCCACCGTGACCGGAGCGAACCGCCGGCTCCAGTCCCCGGGCAGCTCGGTGATGCCGTACGTCATCACCGCGTTGAAGGCGATGGAGTCCAGGCCGCGTTCCTTCACCCAGGCCAGGAGGTCTTCGTGCCGCACGTCGATGTCGGTGCGCAGGGGGCGATCGGTGTGGGCGGCGAGAGAGGCGATGAGGGCCTGGGCCACCGCCGTGTCCCGGGCGATGAGAGGGCCGACGACATGAGTGGCCATGTTCGGCCACGCGGCCGCGTAGCCGATGATCCGCCCGTTCTCCTCGGCGACCCGCAGCTGGTCGGCGAAGGCGGGCAGCCGCGTGACGATGTGTGTGCGGTCCGCCCCGAAGACCTGCTCGTCGAGCCGGAGGATCGCCGCCAGATCCTCGGCGGTGGCCGCACGGGTGGCGACCTCGAGTTCGGGTCCGCCCGGGACGAAGTGCCCGCTCACCATCTCGGCCCGTCCGGTGACCTTGAAGCCGAGCTCCTCGTAGAGAGGCCGGCCGTACGGTGTGGCATGCAGAGTGAGAGGCGTGGTGCCCATCTCGGCCACGACGTACTGCATCAGACGGCGTCCCACACCCTGCCGAGCGTGCCGTCCGGCCACGAGCACCATGCCGATGGCGGCGAGGGCGGGACGATCCCTCGGGCCGTACTCGGTGACCACGCAGGCGCTCACGAGACCGCCGTCGGGATCATCGATGCCGTAGGCCTTGCCTGCTGTGAGCAGAAACTGCCACTTGTGCTCCTCCCGTGGCCACCCCCGGTCTTCGGACAGGTCGGCGCAGGCGGTGAGGTCGCGAAGCGTCAGACGGCGAACGGGCAGAGAGGCAAGGGAAGGAGTCGGCACGCAGGTCAGGCTGTCCGACGAAGACCCCCGGCGTCCACCTGTTTCGGTGGAGAGACGCGAGCTTTTGGCCAGTTGTAGCCGCTCGCACCACCTGCGGTCAGGCGCTGGTCGTTTCACGTGAAACACGGCGGAACAGCACCATGGCGCATTCCCGCTGGCGGGGCGGTCCTGGCCGGGTACTGACCACCGGTTCAGCCCAGGTCGGGTGCGTGCATGGCGCGGACACCCTCGATGTTGCCGTCCAGGTAGTGCCGCAGCGACAGGGGAACGAGATGCACCGAGGCGATGCCGACGCGGGTGAACGGCACGCGCACGATCTCGTACTCGCCGATGGGCTCGTCCACCTCGGGGCCATGGCGGAGCGAGGCGTCCATGGACTCCAGGTGACAGACGAAGAAGTGCTGCACCTTCACACCCGTGGCGCCGCCGTCGTCACCGATGTGCTCCACGGTGTCGACGAAGCACGGCACCACGTCGCTGATCTTCGCGCCGAGCTCCTCGTACACCTCCCGGTGCAGGGCATCGACGACGGTCGGGTCGTCGGCTTCGACCCCGCCGCCGGGCGTGACCCAGTACGGATCCACACCCGGCTTGGTGCGCTTGATCAGGATCAGGTCGTCACCGTCCAGGAGAACGGCGCGGGCGGTGCGCTTGACCACGGGTCGGACGGTCATGGGGGAAATGTGGCCCGGCTGGTTCCACGTGAAACATTGCCGCACAGGTCCGCAGGGTTTCGCGGGTGAGGCGGTGTTCCGTGCGCCCCGGTTACGAGGAACCGGGGGACGGTCCGAGCCATAAGGAAAGGGAGGCCCGGACCGTCCGCCGAAGGTTTCAGGGCCTCGACGCGTCCAGAGCGTGCAGCAGGTCCGCCACCAGGTCCTCCGGGTCCTCGGCGCCGACCGACAGACGGATGAAGCCTTCCGGCACCGCGTCCCCGCCCCAGCGCCCGCGCCGCTCCGCCGTGGAGCGCACGCCGCCGAAGCTCGTGGCGTCGTCCACGAGCCGCAGCGCCTCCAGGAAGCGATCGGCCTGCTCGCGCGAGGGCAGGGTGAAGGACACCACGCAGCCGTAGCGCCGCATCTGCTGTGCGGCGATCTTGTGCGACGGGTCCTCGGGCAGCCCGGGGTAGCGCAGCCCCGTCACCTCCGGGCGGTCGCGGAGCGCCTCCGCGACCGTCAGCGCCGTCGCGCACTGCCGGTCGACCCGCATCTGCAGGGTCGCGATCGACCGATGGGCGAGCCAGGCCTCCATCGGGCCGGGGATCGCGCCGACGATCTTGCGCCAGCGGCGCACCGCGGCCATGGCCTCGGGGTCGCGGCCGGCGACGTAGCCCAGCAGGACGTCGCCGTGCCCGGTGAGCTGCTTGGTGCCGCTGGCCACCGCGAAGTCGGCGCCCAGCTCCAGCGGACGCTGTCCCAGCGGGGTCGCCAGGGTGTTGTCGACGGCAACCAGGGCGCCCCGCGCGTGTGCCGCCTCGGCGAGCCGCCTGACGTCACACACGTCGAGCCCGGGGTTCGAGGGGGTCTCGATCCACAGCAGCTTGGCGCCGTCGAGGGCGTCGAGCTGGGCGTCACCGCCGGTCGGGGCGGTGCGCACCTCGACGCCGTACGCCTCCAGCTGTGCGCGCACGAGGGGGAGCGCCTGGTAGCCGTCGTCGGGCAGGACGCACACGTCGCCGGTGCGCAGCTGCGAGAAGAGCACCGCGGAGATCGCGGCCATGCCGGACGCGAAAACGAGCGTCTCGACGTCGTCGTGGCCGGGGGCCTCCAGCTCACCGATGGCGCGTTCCAGCAGCGTCCAGGTGGGGTTCTCGTCGCGCCCGTAGGTGTAGGGGCCGGTGGGGTCGCCGGGCAGGTGGAAGTGGGCGGCGAAGACGGGGCCGGGCAGGGTGGGCTCGTGCTTCACCGGTTCGGGCAGCCCGGCCCGCACCGCACGGGTGCCGTCCCCCGCAAGCGTGTGACCCGCAGCGGATTCGCTCATGCCGCTCTTCCTTCCATGTCCTCGCGCACTGCGGCGAGCAAGCCGTCGCTCGCCGCCTCCACCATCTCAAGACACGCGTCGAAGCCTTCGGCGCCCCCGTAGTAAGGGTCCGGAACGTCGGGGTCGTCGCCGGCGGCGGGGTCGTACGAGCGCAGCAGCCGTACCTTCCGTGCGTCCTGTTCCGTCGGGGCCAGGCGGCGCAGGTCCGCGAGGTGGCCGGAGTCGAGTGCGACCACCAGGTCGAGGCGGGAGAACCACGACGGCTGGAACTGCCGGGCCGTGTGACCGGTGGCGTAGCCGTTCTCCGCCAGGACCGCCGCGGTACGCGGGTCGGCGGCGTCGCCCTCGTGCCAGCCGCCCGTGCCGGCACTGTCGACCACCACCTCGCCCTCCAGCCCGGCTTCCGCGACGCGCGCGCGGAAGACGATCTCGGCCATGGGGGAGCGGCAGATGTTGCCCGTGCAGACGAAGCAGACGCGGTACGTCATGCCGCTCAGTCCCCGTCCGGCAGGACGACGTTCAGCGCCCAGGAGACGACCGAGATGATCAGGCCGCCCAGGACGGCGGTCCAGAAGCCCTCCACGTGGAAGCTGAGGTCGAACAGACCGGCCAGCCATGAAGTCAGCAGCAGCATCAGCGCGTTGACGATCAGCGTGAACAGGCCCAGCGTCAGGATGAGCAGCGGCAGGCTCAGCAGCTTGACGACCGGCTTGACCAGGAAGTTCACCAGCCCGAAGAGCAGCGCCACGACGATCAGCGTGCCGATCTCCTTGGCCGTGCTGTCACCGGTCAGGGTGATCTTGTCGAGCAGCCACACCGCGACGGCCAGGGCGCCCGCGTTGGCGATCGTCTTGACTAGAAAATTCTTCATGTGTCTGATCGTGGCAGACGTGATCGGACGCGGGCACAAGAGGCAGGGGCGGACAAGGCATGAAGGCATTCCGGCTGGACGAACTGGAGGCGGAGCGCGCCGCCAACGAGGGCGCCTACCTGCAGTTCCTTCGCGAGCAGAACATGTCGGTCGGCCTGTACGCACTCGACGCCGGCGAGCAGGATCCACAGAAGCCGCACCACCAGGACGAGGTCTACCTCGTGGTCAGCGGCCGCGCCTCGATCACCGTCGGCCTGGAGACGACCCAGGTGGCGCGCGGCAGCGTGGTCTACGTACCGGCGGGCGTGGCCCACAAGTTCCACCACATCACCGAGGACCTGAGGGTCGTGGTGGTCTTCTCTCCGCCCGAGAGCTGACGCGGCGCCTCGGGGTTCCCTAGGGGTTCGGTCAGGGGCAGACGGGGGGTGCGAGGCCCCCGCCGGGCACCCTCGCGGACCTAGCATCGAGTGCAGGACACCAGAGGTCCGCACAACCGACAGGACCCGGCACGAACGGGCGGAGAGGCAAGGACGAGGGCGATGCGTGAGATCTTCGCAGGACTGCCGTGGTGGGTGAAGTGGGTCGCGGTGCCGGTCATCGCCCTGGTCGTGTTCGGCGGACTCATCGCCAGCGTGGTCGGGTTCGTCATCGGACTGCTCTTCAAGCTGCTGGTCTTCGTGGCCCTGGTCGGCGGACTGATCTACGTCGTACGGAAGTTCACCTCGAGTTCTTCGTCCCGCAGCGACTGGTGAGACCCCTGGGACACCGGTGGGGGTAGAGGGAAACGGGTGGGATCATCGGTTCCCTCGGGCGGGGGAACATTCCCGCCTGGGCCGTCTGCGCGCGGTGGCGGGCGAATAGAGTCCTGAACTCGACGCGGGGACAACCCCGCGAGCGGCCCCCACCCGTGTTTCCCGCACGGTCTCCCCCTCGCGCTCCGGGAGTGACCCTTGGTCCCCGCCGACACCGCCACCGTCCACCTGCACGCGGTCCCCGCACAGCCCCGCTCGGCGGCGTCCGTCCCACCGCTGCCGCCCGCCGCAGCGCCGGCGACGCTCATCGGATCCGTGCAGCGCGCGATGCGTCTGCTGGAGACCGTTGCCCGGCACGAGTACGGCGCCCCGGCCAAGCAACTGGCCCGCGAGACGGGGCTGGCCCTGCCCACGACGTACCACCTGCTGCGCACCCTGGTGCACGAGGGATATCTGCGCCGGGACAAGGGGCTGTTCTTCCTCGGTGAGGCCGCCGAGCGGCTGGGCAGCAGCGGAGCACGGCAGAAACGTCGCAGCACGGTGGTGGACGCCCTCGCGCACTGGCGTGACACCCTCGGCGTGCCCGTGTACTACGCGGTGTACCGCGAGGGCGAGATCGAGATCATGTGCGTCTCCGACAGCCCCGGTACCCCGGCGGTGGAGGAGTGGGCCGACTTCCGCGAGACGGGGCACGCGCATGCCATCGGGCAGTGTCTGCTGTCCCAGCTCGACGAGGAGGCCCGGCGGGACCACCTCGACCGCTATCCCGTGCAGGCACTCACGCCGTACACGGTGCGGGACAGCCACAACCTGTTGAGGCGGCTGGAGCGGCTCCGGCGGATGGAGCCGGTGACCGAGCGTCAGGAGTACGCCCTCGGCGCGGTCTGCGCGGCGATCCCCCTCACCCTGGGCGCCACGGCCGCGACCGTCGCCATCTCGCTGCCGGCCCACCAGGAGCACCGTCTGCTGCCTGCGGCCCGGCAGTTGCAGTGCGAGATCGGCCGGATGCTCGGCTCGCTGGCGCTCTCTATCAGTATGTGAAAACTCACTCCTTGTGATCTGCTGTGTACGTTCAGCAAGATTCCTCCCAGTGTCAGAGGTTCGTACCCGGCCAGTCGACGGCGAATGACGGGGTTATCGATGCGCGAGTCCGTACAGGCAGAGGTCATGATGAGCTTTCTCGTGTCCGAGGAGCTCTCGTTCCGCATTCCGGTGGAATTGCGCTATGAGACCAGTGATCCCTATGCCGTCCGACTGACGTTCCACTTGCCGGGCGACGCCCCGGTCACCTGGGCTTTCGGGCGGGAGTTGCTGATCGACGGGGTCGGCCGGCCGTGCGGGGAGGGCGACGTGCGGGTCACGCCCGTCGAACCCGACGCGCTGGGCGAGGTGCTGATCCGCCTTCAGGTCGGCAGCGATCAGGCGCTGTTCCGGTCATCGACGGCCCCGCTGGTGGCCTTCCTCGACCGCACCGACAAGCTGGTGCCCCTGGGACAGGAAGGTTCCCTCGCCGACTTCGACGCCCATCTCGACGAGGCGCTGGACCGCATTCTCGCCGAACAGGGCGCCGGCTGACCGACTGTCCGCGCGGCACGGTGGAGGAACGCTTCACCGGGCGCCGCCGGACGGTTGCGGGAACGTTCTTGTGAGGTGCCGTCGGGACCGAGGGCGGGGCGCCGCCGTCGATGAGGCGGGTGTCCCCCGGGCGCGCGTCAGCGCTTGCGGCGGCGGCCTCTGCCTCCACGCGCGGGTGCGGCGGTGGCCTCCGTGGCCGGCTGCGATCCCGGACGGTCCGCGGAGACCACGAGCGCCGCCAGGGCCGTGGTGACCGGCACCGAGGCGACCAGGCCGATCGAGCCGACCAGCGTGCGCACGATCTCCTCGGCGACCAGCTCGCTGTTGGCGACCGTCCCCACACTGCTCTGCGCGATCGAGAACAGCAGCAGCAACGGCAGCGCGGCACCCGCGTAGGCCAGGACGAGCGTGTTGACGACCGAGGCGATGTGGTCGCGGCCGATCCGGATGCCCGCGCGGTAGAGCCCCCGCCAGCCCATCGTGGGATTGGCCTCGTGCAGTTCCCACACCGCCGAGGTCTGGGTGACCGTCACGTCGTCGAGCACGCCGAGCGACCCGATGATGATCCCGGCGAGCAGCAGACCGCTCATGTCGATCGTCGGGTAGAGGCCGTGGATGAGGCCGGTGTTGTCGTCGGTGTTGCCGGTGAGGGCGGCCCAGTCGATGAACACCGAACCCAGGACGCCGATCAGCAGCAGCGAGATGAGCGTGCCCAGCACCGCCACGGAGGTCCGCGCGGACAGGCCGTGACACAGGTACAGCGCGATGAGCATGATCGCGCTCGAGCCGACCACCGCCACCAGCAGCGGATTCGAGCCCTGCAGGATCGCGGGCAGGATGAAGAAGTTCAGCACCATGAAGCTGATGGCCAGCGAGATGAGCGCCATGAGGCCCCGCAGCCGCCCGACGACCACCACGGCGACCGCGAAGATGCCGGCGAGCAGGCTGAGGGGCAGCCCCCGGTCGACGTCCGTGACCGAGTACTGCAGATCCTTCGGCGCGGAGGGCTCGTAGGCGACCACGACCCCCTGGCCCTCGCTCAACTGGCGGGACTGGTCGGGCTGGATGATCTCCGTGAACGTGCGGCCCTCGTCCGGGCCGGTGTCGACCCGGATCGTCGCCCGCTTGCAGGTGCCCTCCTCCTGCTGCTTCGCGGACGAGCCCTCGGCGGTGGAAGTGTCGCCGGTGGGCGGGACGCCCTGCGCTCCGGCCTCCTTGCAACTCACCTCCACGACCTTGGTCACCGTGGCCTGCTGTGTCTGCCGGTCGAACCCGACGCCCGTGCGCTCGTGGCCCGGCGCACCGCCCGGCCACAGCACGGCCAGACCGATGAGTACGGCCGCCGCGAACGGGATCAGGACAGCGGCGATGACCTTGCGCAGATGCTGCGAGACGGGAGCGGCCGGGCCGTGGCTGTGCGAGTGCCCGTGCCCGCCCCCCGGAGAGGGACCGGAGCCGTGGCCGCCTCCCTGGCCGCTTCCGTGGCCGCCCCCGTGTCCGGGTCCGCCGTGCCCGTGTCCGGGTCCGCCGTGCCCGTGTCCGGGTCCGCCGTGCCCGCCGCCGCCGTCGACGCCGCCGTGGTCGGCACCATGGCCGTGCCCGCCGCCGTGGCCGGCTCCGGAACCGTTTCCGTCGCCGGGGCGGAAACCCGTGCCCGGCTCGTAGCCCGGTCCCGCGCCTGACCCCCGCTCAGCTCCCGGGCCCTGCCCGAAGGCACCCGACGGTCCGTGCCCCGGCCAGTCACCCTGGAGTGGCTCCGGCGGCGGCACCGCCGCAGGACCGCGTCCCCGCTCCATGCCCGGCCCATGGCCGGAACCGGCGGCGAAGTCGTGGTCGCCTCCCCGGCCGTTGCCGTTGCCGTTGCCGTTGCCGGCGCCGGGTCCGCGGGGCGGCTCGGGCGGTGGGTAGGGGGAGCGATGCGTGGTGGTCACCCACCGATCATCGCAAGAACGAGGGGGGCCCTCTGGTCACCGCGCCAAGATTGCCGCTAGCGTGGAGTCACCTTTTGTACACGCGGGAGCTCGGAGCACCGGGCTGAGAGGGCGCTGACCTTCGTCCCAGCGATGTTTCACATGAAACATCACCGAAGTCGGGTGATGTTTCCCACGGAACGTCGGAGGACGGAAGCCGCTGCGTCGACCGCCGAACCTGTTACCGGGTAATGCCGGCGTAGGGAGTAGGTCTCATGACCAACAAGGACGCACGCACGCCTGCCTCCGTTCAGGACGCACAGTCCGAGGAGGCCGGGAAGTCCATCGGCTGGCACAAGGCGTACCTCGAGGGCAGCCGCCCCGACCTGCGCGTGCCTGTCCGGCAGGTGCACCTCACCAATGGGCAGTCGGTGACGTTGTACGACACGTCCGGCCCGTACACCGATCCACTCGTCGAGACCGACGTGCGCAGGGGTCTGGCCCCCCTGCGCGAGAACTGGATCGTCGCCCGCGGCGACACCGAGGAGTACGCGGGCCGTCCCGTCCGTCCCGAGGACGACGGCATCAAGCACACCTCGCCCCGCGGCGGCCTCCGCAACCTCGACGCCGTCTTCCCCGGGCGCCCGCGCCAGCCGCGCCGCAGCCGGGACGGCAAGGCGGTCACGCAGCTCGCCTACGCACAACGGGGCGAGATCACCCCGGAGATGGAGTACGTGGCTGTCCGGGAGAACGTGGCACCCGAGGTGGTGCGGGACGAGATCGCTGCGGGCCGCGCCGTTCTGCCGGCCAACGTCAACCACCCGGAGATCGAGCCGATGATCATCGGCAAGAGGTTCCTGGTGAAGGTCAACGCCAACATCGGCAACTCGGCGGTGACGTCCTCCATCGAGGAGGAGGTCGAGAAGATGACCTGGGCGACCCGCTGGGGTGCCGACACGGTGATGGACCTGTCCACCGGCCGCAACATCCACACCACGCGCGAGTGGGTGCTGCGCAACTCCCCCGTCCCCATCGGCACCGTGCCGCTCTACCAGGCCCTGGAGAAGGTCGACGGCCGCGCCGAGGAGCTGACCTGGGAGATCTACAAGGACACGGTCATCGAACAGGCCGAACAGGGCGTGGACTACATGACCGTCCACGCGGGCGTGCGCCTCGCCTACGTGCCGCTCACCGCGAACCGGAAGACCGGCATCGTCTCCCGCGGCGGCTCGATCATGGCTGCCTGGTGCCTCGCGCATCACAGGGAGTCGTTCCTGTACGAGAACTTCGAGGAACTCTGCGAGATCCTCGCGGCGTACGACGTCACGTACTCGCTCGGTGACGGCCTCCGGCCCGGTTCCATCGCGGACGCCAACGACGAGGCCCAGTTCGCGGAGTTGAGGACGCTCGGGGAACTCAACCGGATCGCGAAGCGTTTCCACGTACAGACCATGATCGAGGGCCCGGGGCATGTCCCGATGCACAAGATCAAGGAGAACATCGACCTTCAGCAGGAGATCTGCGATGAAGCCCCGTTCTATACGCTCGGCCCGCTGACCACCGACGTCGCGCCCGCGTACGACCACATCACCTCCGGCATCGGTGCCGCGATGATCGCCTGGTGGGGCACGGCGATGCTGTGCTACGTCACGCCCAAGGAGCACTTGGGCCTGCCGAACCGCGACGACGTGAAGACCGGCGTCATCACGTACAAGATCGCCGCCCATGCGGCCGACCTCGCCAAGGGGCACCCGGGCGCCCAGGAGTGGGACGACGCCCTGTCCGACGCCCGCTTCGAGTTCCGGTGGGAGGACCAGTTCAACCTGGCCCTCGACCCGGACACGGCCCGGGAGTTCCACGACGAGACGCTCCCTGCGGAACCGGCCAAGACGGCCCACTTCTGCTCGATGTGCGGCCCGAAGTTCTGCAGCATGAAGATCTCGCAGGACATCCGCCGGGAGCACGGCGGCAGCCGGAGCGAGATCGAGGAGGGCATGGCCCAGAAGTCCAAGGAGTTCGCGGCGAGCGGGAACAGGGTGTACCTGCCGATCGCGGACTGAGCCGGCTCACGCAGGCCCACGGTCCCCTGAATAGGACAAGATCACGCGCGGTGTGATCGCAGTCCCTACCATGCCTGGCATGGGTGGGGTTGACGTGGCCAACGGAGTCGTCGGTGCCGTGCTGGGGATGCTGTGCGCGGTGCTCTTCCAGCAACCGCTGCAGGACGCCTGGTACAGGCTGCGTACTCGCTCCATGAGGGCGGTACGCAGCCTGCGGCAGCGAGAGGAGTCCGGCCCTGCGTGGCGGACCTTCTCCCTGGGTCCCCTTCACACGTCCGCCCTGATCGTGGAGGGGGACGGCGAGTCGTCCATAGCCAACGACTCCGTCTTCGTCCAGGTACTCGACGAGGAGATCCGGCTGCCCGCGGACATGGCGGGCTGGCGGGAGGAGATCGAGGCGGAGAGCGTGCGCCTGCGGGCAGAAGGCCGGACTCCCCTGTGGAACGGTTCACGCTATGCGGTCGAGTCCTTCGACGTGTCCCGGACCGCTCTCGACGAGCAGCCCGAGATCCACCTGCGGTTGCGCCCGACGGACTACTACACGTTCCTCGCGGCCCAGCAGCTCGATCGCCGGCTGGCCGACGGCACGACCCCGCGCACCCGCTATCTCGACCCGGACGATCCGCTGCGGGCCCCCGCGTTTCTGCACTGCAGTTTCGCCGTCAACATCGCGGTGGTGACCGCTGACGACATGCTGGTGGTCAGCCGTCGAAGCGACCGGGTTCGCATGGCCCCGGGCGTGTGGAACTCCTCCGTCAACGAAGGGCTGTCCCGGCACATCGACTCGTCGGGCCGAAGCGCCCCCGACCTGCACGGCGTCGCCCGGCGGGGTATGCGGGAGGAGCTTGCGATCGAGCCGAACGAGTACGCACTCGAGTTGCTGGCCTTCGTGCTGGACCTCGACAAGCGTCATTGGAGCGCCCACTTCCAGGCCAGGCTGACGGACTTGACCTGTGAGGGGCTGCAATCACGCATGAGCCGCGGGGTCGCGGACCGATGGGAACACCAGGCCATCGACTACGTGCCTTTCCGCCCTGCGCCGGTCATCAAGTACATGCTCCGTGCCGATCGCATCCATCGGTGGGCTCCACTCGCCCCCGCCCTTTTCCATCTCGCTCTGGTGCACACCTACGGGCGCACGTCGGTCGAGAGGGTGGCAGCGCAGATCGTCCGGCGCCTGTCGTGAAACCGGGACCCCGCTTCCCGGCGCCCGGGTCGTCCGGGAAGCGCGGTCGTCGGGCGCCCGTCGGGGGGCGGGCGCCCGGGGCTAGTCCGGCTGGTGCTCCGGGCCCCCGAAGTCCGGGCTCGTGTAGTCCGGGCTGCTGAAGCTCGGCCGCGAGCCGCGGCCCCCGTCGTCCGGGCTGGAGAAGCCCGGGCGGTCGTACCCCAGGTGGGGCATGCGGCTGACCGGTGCCGAGGGCGCGGGGTGGTGGAGCGCGGCGGCCGCGCCGGGGTCGGCGAGCGCCTCCCGCAGGAACGGCAGGATGCCCCGCTCCAGCAGGGCCTCGCGCCATGCCTCCCGGGCCCGGTCGACCTCTCTGCGCAGCTCGCCGTACGGGCCCGTGTCGGCCGTCGGCTTGTTGCGCAGGGCGGTGAGCAGCAGCCCGACCGCGGCGACCAGGATGGCGACCGCGGTCACCGCGCCGAACACCCAGCCGGTGGTGAGCATGGTCCGGGCGAATCCCTGGTCGGGGTCGATCATCCGCAGGATGTAGCCGACGAGCAGGAAGATCGCGGCGGCGGTGCCGGCCAGGACGGGGGCGAGCACGGCGACGACGGCGACGGCGCCCGCGCCGGCGGTCTCGGCGGCGACCTCGCCCACGGTCGCGGCCAGCCCGGCCGCGCCCGAGCCCTCCTCGGACGAGCCCGTGTCGCGCACGGGCGCCGAGGCGGACGGGGCGGGCTGACGGAGTTCGTCGCGGAGCTTGACGTAGTGCTGGTACTCGGCCGACGCGGCGGCCGTGATGAGCGCGGTGGCGTTCAGCGCCATGGTGCGCAACTGCTCGGAGTTGAGCCGCTGTCCGAGGGCGGACAGTTCCGGACGGTGTGGGGCGGAGCGCAGCGCCTCATCGAGGACCCGCTCGTACTCCTGGCGGTCCTCGCTCAGCAGGTGCTGCGGAACGCTGTTCATGTGCATCCCCCGATGCTCCGTAGGGCTTGGGGCTCGGCATGCTGACGAGCCGTCGGGCAGAAACGGAGGGGAGCCTGCTACGGATAAGCCGATGGTAGAGCGGTGACGGTGTGCGGTGACAGGGGGTTTACCGAAATTGGCCCCCCGTGGGAGGGGCCCCGGGGACGGCCGCTGCCGCCCGGTGAACGGTCAGGTGGCCAGGGGAAGTTGCTGGACCAGCAGTTTCCCGGCCATCGTCACGCCGCCGTCCATCGCGATGGCCAGCCCGTCGGCGTAGACGTGCGGACCCTCGACGACGGGGTCGGTGGCCTCCTCGTCCTCCTCGGAGCCCGCCTCGCCCAGCAGGTACGGGATCGGGCTGTGGCCGTGGACGATGCGGGTGCCGCCGTAGGTGTCGAGCAGCGAGCGCACGGCGTCGGCGCCGCCCTCGTCGCGGAAGGAGAACCGCTTGGTGAACTTGCGGAACAGGTCCCAGACCTCGTCGGCGTCGTTGCGCGTGAGCGTCTCGCGGACGGTGTCGTTGACCTCCTCGATGGAGCGGCCGTAGTCGAGGTAGGCGGTGGTGTCGGAGTGCACGAGCAGGTGCCCGTCCACCTCCTCGACGGCGTCCAGGCGGGCCATCCACTGCAGGTGGTGGTCCTGGAGGCGGTCCATGTCGGTCTTCTGGCCGCCGTTGAGCAGCCAGGCCGCCTGGAAGGTGGCGGTGCCGGCCCCGGAATTGACGGGTGTGTCGCCGAAGCGCTTCGCGCCCAGCAGCAGCAGCTCGTGGTTGCCCATGAGTGCCTTGCAGTAGCCGCCGGCGGCGGCGGCCTCGGCGGACAGCCGCATGACCAGGTCGATCACACCGATGCCGTCCGGGCCGCGGTCGGTGAAGTCGCCCAGGAACCACAGCCGGGCGGTGCCCGCGCACCAGTTGCCGGCGGTGTCGAGCAGGCCCTTCTCCTGCAGGGCGGCCACCAGCTGGTCGAGGTAGCCGTGGACGTCACCCACGACGTACAGCGGGCCCTGCCCGGTGGCGGCGGACTGCGGGGCGGCGGCGGCTTCGGGTTCGACGGTCACCTGGACAGTGTCACCCCGGTTCACGACCGGAAGGTCGCGCTGGGTCGGCGTGTAGCCCTCCGGATACGTCTCGGCGGGCGGCGGGGTGACCTCGCCGGGGTGGACGCTGTGGACGTACGGACCGGTCTCGTGGACGTACGCGGGCACCCGGAAGTCGCGCAACGTCGCCGTCCGCTCCACCGCGGGTCCCTGACCGGCCCCCTGAGTCATCGACCCCTCCACCATCGCGCCGCATCTGCACCGCATCGGACTGCCTGGTCGTAGCGGCCCGCCGGTGTCGTGGGCCCATCATAGGAATGCGGATCGCGCCATGTGATGACCCAGGGGTGGTGAATCGGACCAAGACTCCGGTTCGCCGCGGCTTTCGCCCCGATTACGCCGGACTTCCACCACCGTGGGACCGTCCTCGCGCTTGTTCTCTTCGCGAGAACGATCCCGTCTCTCCGGGGGACCGGGCCCGTTTCCCCGGGGAGTGCGACCTTCCGTCACCCGGGAGCGGCCACCCGGAGGCAGCCGGCCGGGAGCAGCCACCCGGGAGCAGTCACCCGGGAGCGGGGCCTCACATCTCCTCGGGCGACCGCGGCGGGCTGACCGTCGTGCGCGGCGGCCGGCGCTGGGACGACGTGCGCACGATCAGCTCCGTCGGTATCACCTGCTCGACCGGCTGCTCCGACTCGACGCCCTCGATGGCGTCGATGAGGAGCTGGACGACCGCCGTGCCGATGCGCCGCGGCTTCAGGGAGAGCGTGGTGATCGGCGGTTCGGTGTTCGCGTAGACGGTGGATTCGCTGCAGCAGACGAGCAGCAGGTCCTCGGGGACGCGCAGGCCGTAGCGCCGGGCGGCGGCGAGCAGGTCGGTGCCGTTCGGGTCGAACAGCCCGTAGACGGCGTCGGGGCGGTCGGGCCGGGCGAGCAGCCGGTCGGCCGCAACGGCCCCGGCGCACGGGTCGTGCGCCGGGTAGGCCTCGTAGACCGGGTCCTGGCCGACGCGCTCGCACCAGCGCAGGTACGCGGTGGTGGACAGGTGGGTGTAGGTGTCCGTGCTCGTGCCGGTCAGCAGGCCGATGCGGCGGGCGCCGGCGTCGGCCAGGTGGTCGAGGATGCCGAGCACGGCGGCCTCGTGGTCGTTGTCGACCCAGGCCGTGACGGGCAGCGCGCCGGCCGGGCGGCCGTCGGAGACGACGGGCAGACCCTGCCGGACGAGTTCGCCGACCACCGGGTCCTGGTCGGAGGGGTCGATGACGACCGTGCCGTCCAGCGCGACGTTCGACCACACGTCGTGCCGGGAGGTCGCGGGCAGGATGACGAGGGCGTAGCCGCGGGCCAGCGCGGCGGAGGTGGCGGCCCGTGCCATCTCGGCGAAGTACGCGAACTCGGTGAAGGTGAAAGGTTCATCCCCGTACGTCGTCACGGTCAGGCCGATGAGGCCCGACTTGCCGGTGCGGAGGGTCCGGGCGGCGGCCGAGGGCCGGTAGCCCAGCCGGTCGGCGACCTCTCGGACATGCCGCCGGGTGGCGTCCGGGAGCCGGCCCTTGCCGTTGAGGGCGTCGGAGACGGTCGTGATGGAGACTCCGGCGGCGGCGGCCACGTCTCTGATACCCGCCCGACCCGGCCGGCTGCCTCGCCGTGAGGTTTCCGCGCGGCTCACCTGGTGCTTCCCTGCTGCTGTCATGGCGAGCCGATAGTAGGGCTCATGCGGTGGGGTAGGGCGGACGCATATGCACGCGTTGACAGACACGTTTCTGCATGATCATTTGGCGTCAATTGCCTGCGAAGCAAAGGGGGTTGAGCGCTCCCATGGCAGTACGTGACGTGGTGGCGCGTGCGTACCTGCCCCGTGGCGGATGTTGCGAAGAGGTCTCAACTCACCTGCACGGGTGATGCGCGCCAGGGCGTGCACCACCGGCGCGTAGATATATGTGCGGCGCGCCCCCGGATTCGTACGCCTTCATACGTCGATGCCCCGGATGCCGGTGGGCTGCCGGGCCCCTCGCACGGTCGCTTCGCCGTGGCTATACGCAGCGGCGCCGAATCCTCATAAGGTGAGGAGTATTGGATGTCGGCGGCGGTCATGGGCCGCCGGTCTTCACGAGGAGGACTGCGGTGAGCGAGACGAGCCCCAAGCTGCGCGCCGAGCTGGAGGGGATCCCCACCTACAAGCCGGGCAAGCCCGCTGCGGCCGGGGGACCGGTGGCCTACAAGCTGTCCTCCAACGAGAACCCCTACCCGCCGCTGCCGGGCGTCATGGAGACCGTGACGGCGGCGGCCTGCACCTTCAACCGCTACCCGGACATGGCCTGCACGGCGCTGATGAACGAGCTGTCCGAGCGGTTCGGCGTGCCCCCTACCCACCTGGCCACCGGCACCGGGTCGGTCGGCGTCGCCCAGCAGCTGATCCAGGCCACCTCCGGTCCGGGCGACGAGGTGATCTACGCCTGGCGCTCCTTCGAGGCGTACCCGATCATCACGCAGATCAGCGGCGCGACCTCGGTGCAGGTGCCGCTGACCTCGGGGGATGTCCACGACCTCGACGCGATGGCGGACGCCATCACCGACCGGACCCGGCTGATCTTCGTCTGCAATCCCAACAACCCGACCGGCACGGTCGTACGCCGGGCGGAGCTGGAGCGCTTCCTCGACCGGGTCCCCGGTGACGTGTTGGTGGTGCTCGACGAGGCCTACCGCGAGTTCATCCGCGACCCCGAGGTGCCGGACGGCATCGAGCTGTACCGGAACCGGCCCAACGTCTGCGTCCTGCGCACCTTCTCCAAGGCGTACGGCCTGGCCGGCCTGCGGGTCGGGTTCGCCGTCGCCCACGAGCCGGTGGCGGCCGCGCTGCGCAAGACCGCGGTACCGTTCGGGGTCAGTCAGCTCGCGCAGGAGGCGGCGATCGCCTCGCTGCGGGCCGAGGACGAGCTGCTCGGACGGGTCGGTTCGCTGGTGTGTGAGCGCACGCGCGTGGTCGACGGGCTGCGCACCCAGGGCTGGACCGTGCCGGAGACGCAGGCCAACTTCGTGTGGCTGCGGCTGGGGGAGCGCACGGTCGGCTTCGCGGAGGCCTGTGAGCAGGCGGGCGTGGTGGTGCGACCGTTCCCGGGCGAGGGTGTGCGGGTGACGGTCGGCGAGGCCGAGGCGAACGACATCTTCCTGAAGGTGGCGGAAGGGTTCCGCAGGGAGCTCTGAATCGAGCGGGACAACCGTGGTGGAGCCGGTCGGCGTCAGTCGTCGACCGGCTCCACGCGTATCGGGTCGCCGTCACGGATGGTGGCCAGCAGCCTGGGGTCGCCGTCGACGCGGCCCAGGACGTTGCACGGGCTGGCGAGACGGCATTCGTCGCCCTGGCTGATGGGCGTGGGGCCGTAGGGGAGCGCCAGTGCGTCACCGTCCATCCAGAAGACGACCGTGCCCGGCTCGACGACCTGCCGGGCGCCTGTTTCACGTGAAACCGACACTCCCGTGTCGAAGTACACCTCTTCGCCCCAGGTCCGGGCGGTGGAAACCAGCGGCAGCGTCTTGCTGAGGGCTTGGGTGGTCGGAGTGTCGTCGAGGGTCGCGGTGAGGTGCCCGGAGGGCCAGGAGATCCGGATCCGGGTCGGTGTGTGCGTCTGCATGCGGGAGATTCAACATTATGTTGAAGTTCCCGCCAAGGGTTGACGAGCATCACACGGGGCCCCCTCCGACCCTCGAATGTGCGTGCTGCATAATGGCTTGTGAATGTGAACGCTTTCACAAGCGTAGGTAAGGAGCGGCGACGTGGACCTGGCTCTGGCGCCGGAGACCCTGGCGCGATGGCAGTTCGGCATCACCACCGTCTACCACTTCCTGTTCGTCCCCCTGACGATCTCGCTGGCCGCGCTGACGGCCGGTCTGCAGACCGCCTGGGTGCGGACGGAGAAGGAGAAGTACCTCCGGGCGACCAAGTTCTGGGGGAAGCTCTTCCTGATCAACATCGCGATGGGCGTGGTGACGGGCATCGTGCAGGAGTTCCAGTTCGGCATGAACTGGTCCGACTACTCGCGCTTCGTCGGTGACGTCTTCGGTGCTCCGCTGGCCTTCGAGGCCCTCATCGCGTTCTTCTTCGAGTCCACCTTCATCGGCCTGTGGATCTTCGGCTGGGACAAGCTGCCGAAGAAGATCCACCTGGCCTGCATCTGGATGGTCTCGATCGGCACGCTGCTGTCGGCGTACTTCATCCTGGCCGCCAACTCCTGGATGCAGCACCCGGTCGGCTACCGGATCAACGAGTCCAAGGGCCGCGCCGAGCTCACCGACTTCTGGCTGGTACTCACCCAGAACACCGCGCTCAACCAGGTCTTCCACAGCTTCTCCGCCGCCTTCCTGACCGGAGGCGCCTTCATGGTGGGCATCGCCGCCTTCCACCTGCTGCGCAAGAAGCACATCCCCGTCATGCGGACCTCCCTCCGCCTCGGCCTCGTCACCGTCGCCGTCGGCGGCCTGCTCACCGCGGTCAGCGGCGACACGCTGGGCAAGGTCATGTACGAGCAGCAGCCGATGAAGATGGCCGCCGCCGAGGCGCTGTGGGACGGCGAGAAGCCGGCGCCCTTCTCGGTGTTCGCCTACGGGGACGTCGACGAGGGCCACAACAAGGTCGCCCTGGAGATTCCCGGACTGCTCTCCTTCCTGGCCCACAGCGACTTCGAGTCGTACGTGCCGGGCATCAACGACACCAACAAGGCGCTCCAGGAGAAGTTCGGCCCCGGCGACTACAAGCCCATCGTCCCCGTCGCCTACTGGGGCTTCCGCTGGATGATCGGGTTCGGCATGGCGTCGTTCTCGATCGGCCTGCTCGGACTGTGGCTCACCCGCAAGAAGTTCCTGCTGCCGGCCGCCTGGCGCACCGGCGACGACGAGGTGCCGCATCTGGTGCTGCTGCGCAAGCCGCTGCAGCCGCGTCTCACCCGCCTGTGGTGGCTGGCGGCGGTCTGGACGATGGCCTTCCCGCTGATCGCCAACGCGTGGGGCTGGATCTTCACCGAGATGGGCCGTCAGCCCTGGGTCGTCTACGGGCTGTTCCAGACGCGGGACGCGGTCTCCCCCGGCGTCTCCCAGGCCGAGGTCCTCACCTCGATGCTCGTCTTCACCACGTTGTACGCCGTCCTCGCCGTGATCGAGGTCAAGCTGCTCGTGAAGTACGTCAAGGCCGGGCCGCCCGAGCTCACCGAGGCCGACCTCAACCCGCCCACGAAGATCGGCGGCGACTCCCGGGACGCCGACAAGCCGATGGCCTTCTCGTACTAGGCCGAGGGAGCTGCACAGTCATGGAACTGCACGACGTCTGGTTCGTCCTGATCGCCGTCCTGTGGACCGGCTACTTCTTCCTGGAGGGCTTCGACTTCGGGGTCGGGGTGCTCACGCGGCTGCTGGCCCGCAACCGGCCCGAGAAGCGGGTCCTGATCAACACCATCGGGCCCGTCTGGGACGGGAACGAGGTGTGGCTGCTCTCGGCGGGCGGCGCGACCTTCGCCGCCTTCCCCGAGTGGTACGCCACGCTCTTCTCCGGCTTCTACCTGCCGCTGCTGCTGATCCTGGTCTGCCTGATCGTCCGGGGCGTGGCCTTCGAGTACCGCGTGAAGCGGCCCGAGGAGACGTGGCAGCGCAACTGGGAGACGGCGATCTTCTGGACCTCGCTCCTGCCGGCCTTCCTGTGGGGCGTGGCCTTCGGCAACATCGTGCGGGGCGTGAAGATCGACCAGGACTTCAACTACGCCGGTGGGGTCCTGGACCTGCTCAATCCGTACGCGCTGCTGGGCGGTCTGGTCACGCTGACGCTGTTCACCTTCCACGGGACGGTGTTCGTCGGCCTCAAGACCGTCGGGGAGATCCGGGAACGGGCGCGGACGCTGGCACTGCGGGTCGGCGCGGTCACCGCCGTGCTGGCGCTCGCCTTCCTGCTCTGGACGCAGGCAGAGCGCGGTGACGGCGCGTCGCTGGTCGCGCTGGTCGTGGCCGTGGCGGCGCTGGTCGCGGCCCTGGGTGCCGCACGGGCGGGGCGTGAGGGCTGGGCGTTCGCCCTGTCGGGCGTCACGATCGTCGCCACCGTGGCGATGCTGTTCCTGACGCTGTTCCCGAACGTCATGCCGTCCACGCTGAACGCGGACTGGAGCCTGACGGTCACCAACGCCTCGTCCAGCCCGTACACGCTGAAGATCATGACCTGGTGCGCCGGGATCGCCACCCCTGTGGTCCTGCTCTACCAGAGCTGGACGTACTGGGTCTTCCGCAAGCGGATCGGCACCCAGCACCTTGCCGATCCCGTGCACTGAGGTGTGTTTCACGTGAAACCGATCGATCCGCGTCTGCTCCGGTACGCCCGTGCCACCCGGGTGTTCCTGGTGGCCGTCGTTGCCCTCGGTGCGCTGGGGGCGGGGCTGGTCATCACGCAGGCCATGCTCATCGCCGAGGTGGTGGTCGGGGCGTTCCAGCACCGCATGACGGTGTCCGACCTCACCACTCCCCTGGTGCTGCTGGCCGCCGTGGCGGCCGGGCGGGCGCTGGTCGGCTGGCTGACGGAACTCGCCGCCCATCGGGCGAGTGCGGCGGTGAAGTCGGAGCTGCGGGGGCGGTTGCTGGAGCGTGTGGCCTCCCTGGGACCGGGGTGGCTGGGCGGGCAGCGGACCGGTTCGCTGGTCGCCCTGGCCACCCGGGGTGTCGACGCACTGGACGACTACTTCGCGCGGTACCTGCCGCAGCTGGGTCTCGCAGTGGTCGTGCCGGTGGCGGTGCTGGCGCGGATCGTCACCGAGGACTGGGTCTCCGCGGCGATCATCGTGGGCACTCTGCCGCTCATCCCGGTCTTCATGGTGCTGATCGGCTGGGCGACCCAGTCCCGGATGGACCGTCAGTGGCGGCTGCTGTCGCGGCTGTCCGGGCACTTCCTTGACGTGGTCGCCGGGTTGCCGACGCTGAAGGTCTTCGGCCGGGCCAAGGCGCAGGCGGAGTCGATCCGGCAGATCACCGGCGCATATCGGCGGGCGACCATGCGGACGCTGCGGATCGCTTTCCTGTCGTCCTTCGCGCTCGAACTCCTCGCGACGATCTCGGTGGCACTGGTCGCCGTGACCGTCGGCATGCGGCTCGTGCACGGCGAGATGGACCTGTCCATCGGCCTGGTCATCCTGATCCTGGCGCCCGAGGCGTATCTGCCGCTGCGGCAGGTCGGCGCGCAGTACCACGCGGCGGCGGAGGGGCTGGCGGCGGCCGAGGAGATCTTCGAGGTCCTGGAGACTCCCCTGCCGGTGTCCGGCTCCGCGCCCGTGCCGGAGGGCGCGCTGTCCTTCGAGGACGTCACCGTCCGGTACCCGGGCCGCTCCACGGACGCCGTCTCGCGGATCTCCTTCACCGTCGAACCCGGGGAGACGGTCGCCCTGGTCGGCCCCAGCGGTGCGGGCAAGTCGACCCTGCTGGACGTGCTCCTCGGGTTCGTCCGGCCCATCGGGGGACGGGTCCGGGTCGGCGGGACCGATCTGGCGGACGCCGACCTGGAGCAGTGGCGGTCCCGGATCGCCTGGGTTCCTCAGCGCCCGCACCTGTACGCCGGGACGATCGCCGAGAACGTGCGGCTGGCACGGCCCGACGCGGACGACGGCGCGGTACGGCGGGCGCTGCGGGACGCCGGTGCACTGGAGTTCGTGGACGCGCTGCCCGAGGGTGCCGGAACGGTGCTCGGCGAGGGCGGGGCGGGGCTGTCGGCCGGGCAGAGGCAGCGGCTGGCGCTGGCCCGGGCGTTCCTCGCGGACCGGCCCGTGCTGCTGCTCGACGAGCCGACCGCTGCGCTGGACGGGGCCACCGAGGCGGAGGTCGTGGCAGCGGTGCGGCGGCTGGCGGCCGGCCGGACGGTGCTGCTCGTGGTGCACCGGCCCGCGCTGCTGGAGGTGGCGGACCGGGTGGTGCGCCTGGGGGAGCCCGAGACGCCCGCCGCCGCGGTGGTCCGGCCTGCCGTCCGAGAAGGCGGGGCGCGTCCGGCCGTTGCCGCGCAGCCGCCCGTTCCCCCGGAAACCCTCGACCGGCCCGCACCGGGAGGGGTCCTCGGACGGGTGCGTGCCGTGTCCGGGGCCCGGCGCGGCCGGCTGGGGCTCGCACTCCTCCTCGGTGTGCTCGCACTGGGCAGCGCGGTCGGGCTCATGGCCACGTCGGGATGGCTCATCTCGCGGGCCTCGCAGCAGCCGCCCGTGCTCTATCTGATGATGGCCGTGACGGCCACGCGGGCGTTCGGCATCGGGCGGGCCGTGTTCCGGTACGCCGAGCGTCTGGTGTCGCACGACGCCGTGCTGCGGATGCTGGCCGATACCCGGGTCGCGGTGTTCCGCAGGCTGGAGCGGCTGGCCCCGGCCGGGCTGCACCGCACCCGCCGGGGCGACCTGCTCTCCCGCCTGGTCGCCGATGTGGACGCGCTCCAGGACTACTGGCTGCGCTGGCTGCTGCCGGCCGGGTCCGCGCTCGTCGTGTCGGCCGTCTCCGTCGGCTTCACGGCGTGGTTGCTGCCCGAGGCGGGTGTCGTGCTCGCGGCCGGGCTGCTCGCCGCCGGAGTGGGCGTGCCCCTGGTCACGGGGGCTGTCGCCCGGCGGGCCGAGCACCGGCTCGCTCCCGCCCGCGGGGTGCTCGCCACGCGGGTGACCGACCTGCTCACCGGCACGGCGGAACTCGCCGTCGCGGGCGCGTTGCCCGCGCGGGTCGGGCAGACGCGCGAGGCCGACAGGGCGCTCACCCGGATCGCCTCGCGCGCCGCCACCGCCACGGCCCTCGGAGACGGGCTCACCGCGCTGGTGTCGGGCCTGACCGTCACGGCGGCCGCCCTGGCCGGTGTGCAGGCGGTCGCGGCCGGACGGCTGGACGGCGTGGCCCTGGCCGTCGTCGTCCTCACCCCGCTGGCCGCGTTCGAGGCCGTGCTCGGGCTGCCGCTCGCCGTGCAGTACCGGCAGCGCGTCCACCGCAGTGCCGGGCGGGTCTTCGAGGTCCTGGACGCCCCGGAACCGGTACGGGAGCCGGAGCGGCCCCTGCGGGCACCCGCGTCGCCCTTCCCGGTCGTTGTTGAGGGCCTGGCGGCCCGGCACGCGGGCCAGGACCGGGACGCCCTCGGCGGAGTGGACCTGACCCTCGAGGAGGGCCGCCGGATCGCCGTGGTGGGGCCTTCCGGCTCCGGCAAGACGACTCTGGCGCAGGTGCTGCTGAGGTTCCTCGACGCACGGGCCGGCGCGTACACCCTTGCGGGCGTCGACGCGCACGGGCTGGCCGGGGACGACGTGCGGGCGAGGGTCGGGCTGTGCGCGCAGGACGCCCACCTCTTCGACAGCTCCCTGCGCGAGAACCTGCTGCTCGCCAGGAAGGACGCCGACGAGGAGGACCTGTGGGCGGTGCTCGACCGGGTCAGGCTGCTGGACTGGGCCCGCACCCTGCCGGACGGGCTCGACACGCTGGTCGGTGAGCACGGTGCGCGGCTGTCGGGCGGGCAGCGGCAGCGGCTGGCCCTGGCGCGGGCCCTGCTCGCCGACTTCCCCGTCCTGGTGCTGGACGAGCCGGCCGAGCACCTCGACCTGCCGACCGCCGACGCCCTCACCGCCGACCTGCTGGCCGCCACCGAGGGCCGCACCACGCTGCTCATCACGCACCGGCTGGCCGGACTGGACGCCGTGGACGAGGTGGTCGTGCTCGACGCGGGACACGTCGTGCAGCGCGGCCGGTACGCCGAACTGGTGGACCGGGAGGGCCCGTTGCGGCGCATGGCGGAGCGGGAGGCGGCGGTGGAGCCGCTCGTGGGCGCAGCGTAGTCCGCCGCGCAGCCGAGGCCGCCCCGGCCGGTCCGCCTGGGCCGTTCGGGGCAGCCGGTCCCCCGGCCGTACGACGAGAACAGGACCGGGCGGCCGGGGCGGGTGACGATCGCTGACATGCGCTCATATCGCCGTCATCGTCTGCTGGTTCCGGTGCTGCTGTGCGGGCTGGCCGTCCTCGCGGCCCGGCCGGGATCGGCCGACGAGGAGTACGGCACCGGCACCGGAGCCGGCGGCACGGAATCGGCCTCGGGCGGGCTCAGCGCCGAGGTGGTCCGGCTGTACGAGGAGGCCGCCGTCGCGACCCGGCAGTACGAGGCGGGCCGTGCGGAGGCCGAGGAGCAGCGGGACAGAGCGCGGCGGGCGGAGGACCTGCTGGACGCGCAGCGGGAGCACATCGCGGCCCTGCACGAGGACCTGGGCCGGATCGCCCGGGCGCAGTACCGGGGCAGCGGGGGACTGCCCGTGGCGGCGCAGATGATCCTCGCCGACGGCCCCGACGCCCTGATGCGGGGTCAGCACGCCTTCGCACAGGCGGATCTGGCACTGAACAACGCGATCAGCAGGAGCAGCCGCGCCGAGGCACGGCTCGCCGCGGACGAGGCGAGGGCGGCGGCGCTGTGGGAGCGGCTGGAGAAGCGGAACGCCCAGCTCGCCGCGTTGAAGGCGGGAATCGAGGAGAAGCTCGCATCGGCCCGCGAGCAGCTCCAGGGAGAGGCGGACGCCGCCGTCGCCGCGGGCTCCTGCCCGGGAGCCGTCCGGCTCGACCAGCCGGCGACGGGCTTCACCAGCGCCTGGGTCGCACCCGTAGAGACGTACGAACTGTCCGCGTCCTTCGGCAGCGGTGGTGCGCGGTGGTCGAACCGGCACACCGGGCAGGACTTCGCGGTGCCGATCGGGACGCCCGTGCGGGCCGTGGGCGCGGGCCGCGTGGTGAGCGTGTCCTGCGGCGGCGCCTTCGGCATCCAGATCGTGCTGAAGCACGCGGGCGGCTACTACACGCAGTACGCCCACCTCTCGGCCGTCGCGGTCGACCAGGGCGAACTCGTCGAACCGGGCCAGTGGATCGGCCAGTCCGGCACCACCGGGAACTCCACGGGACCGCACCTGCACTTCGAGGCCCGGGTCACGCCCGAGACGGGTTCGGCGGTGAACCCGGTCTCCTGGCTGGACGCCCGCGGCGTGTCACTGTGACCGGACGAGCCACCCGCCGGATCTCGCCCGGGGCCTGCGGGCCGCCCGCTACCGGCGTTCGGCCAGGAGCCGCTCGATCACGACCGCCACGCCGTCCTCGTTGTTCGCGACCGTCCGGCCGGAGGCGGCGGCGATCACGTCCGGGTGGGCGTTGCCCATCGCGTACGACCGGCCGGCCCAGGTCAGCATCTCCACGTCGTTCGGCATGTCGCCGAAGGCGACGACCTCCTCGTGGGAGATGCCGCGCTCGGCGCAGCACAGGGCGAGCGTGCTCGCCTTGGACACCTCGGGGCCGCTGATCTCCAGCAGGGCGCTGGGGCTGGAGCGGGTGACGTTGGCGCGATCGCCGATGGCGAGGCGGGCCAGGGTCAGGAAGGCGTCCGGGTCGATCTCGGGGTGGTAGGCGAGGATCTTCAGCACCGGCTCGCCTGCGGCGCGGTGGTGGGCCGACAGCAGCTCCTCGGCCGGGGCGAGGCTGTCCGGTATCTCCATGTGCAGCTTCGGGTACGCCGGCTCCTGGTAGAAGCCGTAGGTCTGCTCGACCGCGTACACCGTGCCGGGCGCGGCATCCCGCAGCAGCCGGACGGCGTCCAGGGCGTTCTCCCGGGCCAGCTCGCGGACCTTCACGAAACGGTGGGCACCGGGGCCGCCGTGCAGGTCCACCACGGCGGCGCCGTTCCCGCAGATCGCCAGGCCGTGGCCGTGGACATGGGCGCTGACGACGTCCATCCAGCGGGCCGGGCGGCCGGTGACGAAGAAGACCTCGATGCCCGCCTCCTCCGCGGCGGCCAGGGCCGCGACCGTGCGCGGGGAGACCGACTTGTCGTCACGCAGCAGGGTGCCGTCGAGGTCGGTGGCGATCAGTCGCGGCGGGACGGTCTCGGCCGCGGTCTCGGGCTGTCGGGTCGCTGAAGTCACCCGGCCATTGTCCCGCATATGCCTGCACGGACGGGCGGGTGTGCGCACAGGTGAGTGGATACGGCTTCCCACCGGGCGGCCTCGCGGCTCACCGCAGCTGCGCCGGCGCCTCCATCGCGATCTGCTCGAAGACCTTCTGCTCCGCGGCGAACTGCGAGTCGGGGATCGGCCAGTGGACCACGAGCTCGGTGAAGCCCAGCTCCACGTGCCGGCCGGCGAAGTCGACGAAGGCGTCCAGGGACGCCAGCGGCCCCGGGCGATCCGGGGCGAAGCCGGTGAGCAGGATCTTGTCGAGGCCGTTCACGTCCCGGCCGGTCTCGGCGCAGATGTCGGTCAGCTTCTCCACCTGCCGGCGAATGGCCTGAACCGACTGCTCCGGAGTGCCGTTCTCGAACAGCTTCGGGTCGCCGGTGGTGACCCAGGCCTGTCCGTGCCGGGCGGCGAGGCGCAGCCCGCGCGGCCCGGTGGCGGCCACCGCGAAGGGCAGCCGGGGCCGCTGCACGCAACCGGGGATGTTCCGTGCCTCGTGGGCCGAGTAGAAGTCACCCTCGTACGACACGGCGTCCTCGCTGAGCAGCCGGTCGAGCAGGGGGACGAACTCGGCGAAGCGGTCGGCGCGCTCGCGCGGGGTCCAGGGCTCCTGGCCGAGTGCCGTGGCGTCGAAACCGGAGCCGCCCGCACCTATGCCCAGGGTGATCCGCCCTCCCGAGATGTCGTCGAGGGAGATCAGCTCCTTGGCGAGGGTCACCGGGTGCCGGAAGTTCGGCGAGGTCACGAGGGTGCCCAGCCGCATCCGCTCGGTGACGGCCGCGGCGGCGGTGAGGGTCGGGACGGCGCCGAACCACGGTCCGTCCCGGAAGGTGCGCCAGGACAGGTGGTCGTAGGTGTACGCGGCGTGGAAGCCGAGCTGCTCCGCCCGCGTCCAGGCCGCACGGCCGCCCTCGTGCCAGCGGCGGTAGGGCAGGATCACGGTGCTCAGGTGCAGACTCATGCCGTCGAGCCTAAAGGAGGCCGGCGGGGCGGCCGTGTTTCACGTGAAACAGTCACCACGCGTCGCGGACTGCGCGCAGTCCGTCAGTGGGGTCCAGGGAAGCGCAGATATCCCGGCGGCACCGCTTCGGTCAGCCACACGCCGTTCTCGCTCACCTGGAAGACATGGCCGTCGCGGTGCATGGCGGCCGCGTCCACGCCGAGCACGACCGGCCGTCCCCGGCGGGCGCCCACCCGGGTGGCCGTCTCGCGGTCGGGTGAGAGGTGCACGGCATGCCGGCTCATCGGCCGGAGACCTTCGGCCCGGATCGCCTCCAGATGGCGGGCGACGGTGCCGTGGTAGAGGTGGGCCGGCGGGGTCGCCGGTGACAGACCGAGGTCGACCTCGACGCTGTGGCCCTGGCTGGCGCGGATCCGGCTGCCCTGCACGGCGAACCGCCGCTTGTCGTTGGTGGCCACGACCTGGTCCAGCTCGTCCCGGGAGAACCGGAAGCCGTGTGCGGCGGCCGCGGCGATCAGGGTGTCGATCTCCACCCAGCCGGCCTCGTCGAGCGTCAGACCGATCCGCTCGGGTTGGTGGCGCAGGTGCTTGGAGAGGTACTTCGACACCTTCACGGTGCGTCTTTCGTCCATCCCACCAGGGTGCTGGAGAGACGTGAATCACGCGATCGAGTTTTGTCCACCACGTTTGATCCACAGCCAAGTGGTGTTATCCACAGGAAGAGTGGGCTTCGCTGTGGACAACTGGTGCTTCCCCGCCGGGTGTTGGCGCCCTCTCACACGGGCGGCTTGACCCGGGCGATCCCGCGCAGCAGCCCCGGAGCGACCCGGGCCAGCAGTCGGGCGCCCCGCGCCTCCGGTGTCACCGGCACCACCGCGGCATCGCGTGCCACCGCCCGCAGGATCGCGCGGGCCACCTTCTCCGGCGGGTAGTTGCGCAGCCCGTACAGACGGGCGGCGCGCTGCTGGAGCCGCTTCTCCTCCCGGGCGTCGACCCCGGCGAACCGTGCCGTGGACGTGATGGCCGTGTTCACGAAACCGGGGCAGACTGCCGTCACCCCGATCCCCTGGCCGGCGAGTTCCGCCCGCAGGCACTCGCTGAGCATCAGCACGGCCGCCTTCGAGGTGCTGTACGCCGGAAGCGCGCGGGAGGGCTGGTAGGCCGCGGCGGAGGCCACGTTCACGATGTGGCCGCCCTGTCCGCGCTCGGCCATCCGCCGGCCGAAGACCCGGCAGCCGTGGATGACACCCCACAGGTTGACGTCGAGGACCTTCCTCCACTCCTCGGGCGTGGTGTCGAAGAAGGAGCCCGACAGCCCGATTCCGGCGTTGTTCACGAGCACGTCGACCACACCGTGGTCGGCGGTGACCTTCTCGGCGAGCTTCTCCATGCCCTGCTCGTCGGACACGTCGGCCGTCTCCGCCCAGGCCCCGGCCGCGCCCGCCGCGCGCGCCGACGCGGCCGTGCGGACGGCCGCCTCCGCGTTGCGGTCGACCGCCACCACGCGCGCTCCCGCAGCGGCGAACGCGAGCGCCGTCGCCCGTCCGATGCCGCTGCCCGCGCCGGTGACCAGCACGAGCTGCCCCGCGAAGCGCTCGGCGTGCTCCCCGCTCGCCGGCACCGGTGGGTGCCCGGCCTCGACGGACGTCACGAACGCGCCGATCCACGAGGCGAGCAGGTCCGGGCGGGTCCGTGGGACCCAGTGCCCCGCCTGCACGGTCCTGCGGGTCAGCTGCGGAACCCACTGCTCCAGCTCGTCGGTGAGTCGCTCCGAGAGGAACCGGTCCTCCAGCGGGGTCACGAGCTGCACGGGCGCGTGGGCACGGGCGTCGGTGCGGGGAACCCGCAGCCGGGACCGCACGTTGTCCCGGTACAGCCAGGCGCCGTGGGCCGCGTCCGAGGGCAGCGAGGGGAGCGGGTAGTCGCCTGCCGGCACCTTCTCGACGCGCTCCAGCACCTTGGGCCAGCGCTTGCCGAGCGGGCCGCGCCAGGCCAGCTCGGGCAGCAGGGGCGTCTGGAGGAGGTAGACGTACCAGGACCGGGCGCCCTGTCCGAGCAGCTGGCCGATCCGGCGCGGGGTGGGCCGGCTCAGGCGCCGCGTGATCCAGTGGCCGAAGTGATCCAGGGAGGGACCGGAGATCGACGTGAACGAGGCGATGCGCCCCTCCGTGCGCCGCACGGTGGTGAACTCCCAGGCCTGCACCGACCCCCAGTCGTGGCCGACCAGATGCACCGGCCGGCCGGGGCTCACCGCGTCCACGACGGCCAGGAAGTCGTCCGTCAGCTTCTCCAGCGTGAATCCGCCGCGCAGCGGCCGCGGCGCCGTCGACCGGCCGTGGCCGCGGACGTCGTACGCCACCACGTGGAAGTCACCGGCGAGCCGCGCGGCGACCTCCGACCACACCTCCTTGGTGTCGGGGTAGCCGTGCACCAGGACGACCGTGGGCCGTGCCGGGTCCCCCAGCTCGGCCACGCACAGCTCGACCCCGCCGGTCCGGACCCTGCGCTCGCGCGCGCCCCTGAGCAACGTCATCCGGCGAATCTGGCAGTTGTTAGAGAGTTCGTCAATAGGGCGCCCCGAGCCCCGCTACCCCGGGAGAAGCAGGTCCCCTAAGGGCGCCTAATACTCCAGGCTGACCCCAAGACAGCTCTGCGGAGTGACGACCTCCTCGTGGACGGCCCCTACCGTCGAAGCGTGACTGTGATCGCGACCGAAAGCCTGAGCAAGCGGTTCCCCCGGGTGACCGCGCTTGACCGGCTCTCCGTGGACGTCGGGCCCGGTGTGACCGGACTCGTCGGAGCCAACGGGGCCGGCAAGTCCACACTGATCAAGATCCTGCTGGGTCTGTCCCCCGCCACGGAGGGCCGCGCCGCAGTGCTCGGCCTCGACGTCGCCACCCAGGGCGCCGCCATCCGCGAACGCGTCGGGTACATGCCCGAGCACGACTGCCTGCCGCCGGACGTCTCGGCCACCGAGTTCGTCGTCCACATGGCGCGGATGTCCGGCCTGCCCGCCACGGCCGCGCGCGAGCGCACCGCCGACACCCTGCGCCACGTGGGTCTGTACGAGGAGCGGTACCGCCCCATCGGCGGCTACTCCACCGGCATGAAGCAGCGGGTGAAGCTCGCGCAGGCCCTGGTGCACGACCCGCAGCTGGTCTTCCTGGACGAGCCGACCAACGGCCTGGACCCGGTCGGCCGGGACGAGATGCTCGGCCTGATCCGCCGCATCCACACCGACTTCGGCATCTCGGTCCTGGTCACCTCGCACCTGCTGGGCGAACTGGAGCGCACCTGCGACCACGTCGTCGTGGTGGACGGCGGCAAGCTCCTGCGCTCCAGCTCCACCACGGACTTCACCCAGACCACGACCACCCTGGCCATCGAGGTCACCGACTCCGACGAACACCCGGACGGCACCCGCGCGGTCCGTGAGGCGCTGCACGCGCGCGGGGTGAGCGTCGAGGACGGCAGCGGCCTGCCGGGCGCCGGCCACATCCTCCTGCTCACCGCGCAGGGCGAGGAGACGTACGACCTGGTCAGAGACGTGATCGCCGATCTCGGACTCGGCCTGGTGCGCATGGAGCAGCGCCGGCACCACATCTCCGAGGTCTTCACCACCGGCGACCGGAACGAGCAGCGGAAGGAGGCGGTCGGCCATGGCGGTTGAGCACTCCACGGGGGCGCCCGCCCCGGCACCGGGTGACCAGACCCGCATCCACAACATCGGCTACCGCAGCTACGACGGACCGCGCCTCGGCCGCGCCTACGCCCGCCGCTCGCTGTACTCGCAGTCCCTGCGCGGCTCCTACGGCCTCGGCCGCTCGGTGAAGTCCAAGGTGCTGCCGATGCTGCTGTTCGTGGTGATGTGCGTGCCCGCGGCCATCATGGTCGCCGTCGCGGTCGCCACGAAGGCCAAGGAACTGCCCCTGGACTACACGCGCTACGCGATCGTCATGCAGGCGGTCATCAGCCTGTACGTCGCCTCGCAGGCGCCCCAGTCGGTCTCGCGGGACCTGCGCTTCAGGACCGTACCGCTGTACTTCTCGCGGCCCATCGAGACCGCCGACTACGTCCGCGCCAAGTTCGCGGCGCTGGCCTCGGCGCTGTTCATCCTGACGGCCGCCCCGCTGCTCGTGCTCTACGTGGGCGCTCTCCTGGCCAAGCTCGACTTCGCCGACCAGACCGAGGGATTCGGACAGGGACTGGTGTCCGTGGCGCTGCTCTCCCTGCTCTTCGCCGGCATCGGCCTGGTCATCGCGTCCTTCACCCCGCGCCGCGGCTTCGGCATCGCGGCCGTGATCGCCGTGCTGACCATCACCTACGGCGCCGTCTCCACCCTCCAGGCCATCGCCGACGCCCAGGGCAGCGGCGACGCCGTGCCGTGGATCGGGCTGTTCTCGCCGATCACCATCGTCGACGGGGTGCAGTCCGCGTTCCTGGGCGCGACCTCCGCCTCCCCCAGCGGGGTGGGCCCGAGCACCGCCGAGGGCGTCGCCTACGTCCTCGTCGCCCTGGGCCTGATCGCGGCGAGCTACGGCCTCCTGATGCGCCGCTACAAGAAGGTGGGACTGTGACCACGCTCAGCATCGACCACGTCTCCCGCTGGTTCGGCAACGTGGTCGCCGTCAACGACATCACCATGACCATCGGACCCGGCGTCACGGGCCTGCTCGGGCCCAACGGCGCCGGCAAGTCCACCCTCATCAACATGATGGGCGGCTTCCTCGCCCCCTCCACGGGCACGGTCACCCTCGACGGCAGGCCCGTCTGGCGCAACGAGGAGATCTACCGGCACATCGGCGTCGTCCCCGAGCGGGAGGCGATGTACGACTTCCTCACCGGCAAGGAGTTCGTCCTCGCCAACGCCGAACTGCACGGACTGGGCGCCAAGGCGGCCCAGAGGGCCCTGGCCACCGTGGAGATGGAGTACGCGCAGGACCGCAAGATCCAGACGTACTCCAAGGGCATGCGCCAGCGCGTGAAGATGGCGAGCGCCCTGGTGCACGACCCCGCGCTCCTGCTGCTCGACGAGCCCTTCAACGGCATGGACCCGCGCCAGCGCATGCAGCTGATGGACCTGCTGCGGCGGATGGGCGACGAGGGCCGCACGGTGCTGTTCTCCTCCCACATCCTCGAAGAGGTCGAGCAGCTCGCCTGGCACATCGAGGTCGTCGTCGCCGGCCGGCACGCCGCCAGCGGTGACTTCCGCAAGATCCGCCGCCTGATGACCGACCGGCCGCACCGCTACCTGGTGCGCTCCAGCGACGACCGCGCCCTCGCGGCCGCGCTGATCGCCGATCCGTCGACGTCCGGCATCGAGGTCGACCACGCCGAGGGCGCGCTGCGCATCCAGGCCGTCGACTTCGGCCGCTTCACCGCGCTGCTGCCCAAGGTCGCCAGGGACCACGGCATCCGGCTGCTCACGGTCTCGCCGTCCGACGAGTCCCTCGAGTCCGTCTTCTCGTACCTGGTCGCGGCGTAGGAGGCCCTGATGTACGACCCCACAGTCGCCCGGCTCACCTACCGGGCCCTGCTCGGCCGGCGCCGGGCCCTCATCCTGGGCGCCCTGCCGCTGCTGCTGATCGTGATCGCCGTGGCGGTGCGCGGCCTGGCCGGAGCGGACGACCAGACCGCGGCGGATCTGCTGGGCGGGCTCGCCCTGGCGACGATGGTGCCGATCATCGGCGTCATCGCGGGCACCGGCGCGATCGGCCCGGAGATCGACGACGGCTCGGTGGTGTACCTGCTGTCCAAGCCGATCAAGCGGCCGACGATCATCTTCACCAAGCTCATCGTGGCCGTCGCGGTGACCATGGTGTTCTCGGCGGTGCCGACGCTCGTCGCCGGGTTCATCCTGAACGGCAACGGCCAGCAGGTCGCGGTCGCCTACACGGTGGCGGCGCTGGTCGCGTCCATCGCCTACGCGGCGCTGTTCCTGCTGCTCGGCACGGTCTCGCGGCACGCGGTGGTGTTCGGCCTGGTGTACGCCCTGGTCTGGGAGGCGCTGTTCGGCTCCCTGGTGCCGGGGGCGCGCACGCTGAGCGTCCAGCAGTGGTCGCTGGCCGTCGCCCAGAAGGTGTCCGGCGGGGACCTGGTCTCCTCCGACGTCGGCCTGACCACGGCGACGGTGCTGCTGGTGGCCGTCACCGTGCTGGCCACCTGGTACGCGGGGCAGAAGCTGCGCTCCCTCACCCTCGCCGGCGAGGAGTGACGTGACCGGTGTGCCTCGACGGGCCTCGTCCCCGCCGAGGCACACCGGCAAGGCATACCGGCAAGGCACAACGGCGAGGCACACCGGCGAGCGCAGGATTTATTCGGTGGCGCCCGATGCGCCCGGCGGGCACAGTGGTCGTGTCCCCGCCGGGCGAGAGGCCCGGCGTCGGGGTCTGGGAGAGGAGCGGGACGGTGCCTCTGCACGGCAGTACGTCCAGCTCCCTTCAGGGCAGCCCGCGGCCGGTTCCGGAGTAGTCACCACCCCTCCGTGGAGCCCGCGCCGCACGGGGAGCTGCCCGGGGCGGCCGCTTCGAGCACGCGAACCGCACATCGCGTGGGCCGCCCACCCGGAGGATTGGCCGAGTGGTAAGGCACTGGCTTGCTGAGCCATGGTCGGGCTGGAAGGCCCGCGCACGTTCGATCCGTGCATCCTCCGCCGGAAGACCGCGTTCAGCCGAGCATCCGCTCCAGCACCACGGCGATGCCGTCCTCGTCGTTGGAGGACGTCACCTCGTCGGCGACCGCCTTGAGGTCCTCGTGGGCGTCCGCCATCGCGACGCCGTAGGCGGCCCAGCCGAACATCGGTATGTCGTTGGGCATGTCGCCGAATGCGATGGTGTCGGCCGCCTTCATCCCGAGCCGGCGGGCCGCCAGCGACAGCCCGGTCGCCTTGGACAGGCCGAGCGGGAGCAGTTCGACGATCCCCGCGCCCGCCATGACGACGGTGACGAAACCGCCCGCGATCCGCGAGGCGACCTCGCACAACTCGTCGTCCGAGAGGGTCGGGTGCTGGATGTACAGCTTGTTGAGGGGCGCGCTCCACAGGTCGGAGGCGTCCGTGAAGGGCGTGGCGGGCAGGGTGCCCTGCACGGCGTAGCCCGGGCCGACCAGCACCTCGCCGTCCAGGCCGTCACGGCTCGCCGCCATGTACAGCGGGCCGACCTCCGCCTCGATCTTGGCCAGCGCCACCCCCGCCAGCTGCCGGTCCAGCGTCACCGACGTCAGCAGCCGGTGCGCGCCGGCGTCGTAGACCTGCGCGCCCTGGCCGCAGACGGCCAGCCCCTGGTAGCCCAGGTCGTCCAGGATGTGCCGGGTCCAGGGGACCGCGCGGCCGGTGACGACGATGTGGGCCGCGCCCGCCGCGGTGGCGGCGGCGAGCGCGTCACGGGTGCGCCGGGAGACCGAGTCGTCGGAGCGCAGCAGCGTCCCGTCGAGGTCGGTCGCGACCAGCTTGTACGGAAGGACGGCGGTCACTTCGCCACCGGCTCCAGGACCTCGCGGCCACCGAGGTAGGGCCGCAGCACCTCGGGCACGCGCACCGAGCCGTCGGGCTGCTGGTGGTTCTCCAGGATCGCCACGATCGTGCGCGGGACGGCGCAGAGCGTGCCGTTGAGCGTGGCCAGCGGCTTGACCTGCTTGCCGTCACGGACCCGGATCGACAGCCGGCGGGACTGGAACTCGGTGCAGTCCGAGGTCGAGGTCAGCTCGCGGTACTTGCCCTGGGTCGGGATCCACGCCTCGCAGTCGTACTTGCGGGCCGCCGAGGCGCCGAGGTCGGCGCTCGCCACGTCGATCACCCGGAACGGCAGCTCCAGCGAGGTCAGCCACTGCTTCTCCCACTCCAGCAGGCGCTGGTGCTCGGCCTGGGAGTCCTCGGGGGAGACGTAGGAGAACATCTCGACCTTGTCGAACTGGTGCACGCGGAAGATGCCCCGGGTGTCCTTGCCGTGCGAGCCGGCCTCGCGGCGGAAGCAGGGCGAGAAGCCCGCGTAGCGCAGCGGGAGGCGGTCGGCGTCGAGGATCTCGTCCATGTGGTACGCCGCCAGCGGCACCTCGGACGTGCCGACCAGGTAGAGGTCGTCGTCGGCGAGGTGGTAGACGTCCTGGGCGGCCTGGCCGAGGAAGCCCGTGCCCGCCATGGACTGGGGCCGGACCAGGGCCGGGGTCAGCATCGGCGTGAAGCCGGCCGCGCCGGCCTGGGCCATCGCCGCGTTGACCAGGGCGAGCTCGAGCAGGGCGCCCACGCCGGTCAGGAAGTAGAAGCGCGAGCCGGAGACCTTGGCGCCGCGCTCGACGTCGATCGCGCCGAGGATCTGCCCGAGCTGCAGGTGGTCCTTGGGCTCGAAGCCCTCGGCGGCGAAGTCGCGGATCGTGCCGTGCGTCTCCAGGGTGACGAAGTCCTCCTCGCCGCCCACCGGCACGTCCGGGTGGACGAGGTTGCCGAGGCGGAGGAGGAGTTCCTGGGTCTCGGCTGCCGCCGCGTCGCGGTCGGCGTCGGCGGCCTTGACGTCGGCGGCCAGCTGACCGGCCTTCTTCAGCAGCTCGGCCTTCTCGTCCCCGCTCGCCTTGGGGATGAGCTTGCCGAGCGCCTTCTGCTCGGCGCGCAGCTCGTCGAAGCGGACGCCGGACGACCTGCGCCGCTCGTCGGCAGACAGGAGGGAGTCGACGAGCGCGACGTCCTCTCCACGGGCGCGCTGCGACGCGCGCACACGGTCGGGGTCCTCACGGAGCAGGCGAAGGTCAATCACGCGCCCAAGGCTACCGGTGTGGGGTGACCACCTACGACTCCGTATTCCACGCGCCCTTTACGGGGCGTTATGACCGAATTGCGCAGCGTGTCAATATGGGTCGCCCGGCTCCCCGGAACGGGGCACCCGGCGAGCGTCGCCTTGACTCGAATTCCTTGCGGCGGGCGGGACTTGGGCCTCGGTTGTCCACAGCGGTCCACACCGTCGGAGAAGTTATCCACAGGCTGTGTGGAAGATCTGTGGACTTCGGAATGGATCACTCCGGAAGCACCGAACTCTCTGGGAAATTCCCAGGACAAACCCTCCCTACCCTCACTTTCGAGTGGAAAGGGGTCACCTCGAAGGGTGATGCATGGGGAAACGGTGGACGAAGGGTGACCTGCCCGCCGATGGCCGCATCGAGGCCAAGAAGGGTGATTTGTCGACTGACTCACGCTTCGTTGTCGACTTGTCCCCAGGTCGAGAAGCGGACCTGTGGATAACTTCTGTGGACAACGACTGTCAGCAGGTACGACCGGCTCTAGAAGCGGCCGTCCTGGCAGCGCGCGACCCAGTCGGCCGCCGCCACGAACTCGTCGTCCGAGGTGCCCGGCCGCGGCGGCTGCAGTTCTCCCGGCCGCACGTCCGCGCGCGGGTACGAGCCGAGGTACCGCACCTGAAGGCAGATGCGCTTCAGGCCCATCAGCGCCTCGGCGACCCGGCGGTCGGAGATGTGGCCCTCGGCGTCGATGCAGAAGCAGTAGTTGCCGATGCCCGCGCCGGTGGGCCGGGACTGGAGCAGCATCAGGTTGATGCCGCGGGTGGCGAACTCACCCAGCAGGTCGCGCAGGCCGCCGGGGTGGTCGTCGCGCTGCCACAGCACGACGGACGTCTTGTCCGCGCCGGTCGGCGCCGCCGGCCGGGCGGGGCGGCCGACCAGCACGAACCGGGTCTGGGCGTTCTCGGCGTCGTGGATGCCGGTCTCCAGGGCTTCCAGACCGTACCGGGCGGCCGCGAACTCCCCGGCGAAAGCGGCGTCGTAGCGGCCCTCCTGGACCAGCCGGGCGGCGTCGGCGTTCGAGGCGGCCGACTCCCAGTGGGTCTCCGGCAGGTGCTTGCGCATCCAGTTGCGTACCTGGGGCTGGGCGGCCGGGTGCGCGGAGACGGTCTTGATGTCCGACAGCTTCGTGCCCGGACGCACCAGCAGCGCGAAGGTGATGGACAGCAGCACCTCGCGGTAGATCATCAGCGGGGCGCCGGCGACCAGCTCGTCGAGGGTGGTGGTGATGCCGCCCTCGACCGAGTTCTCGATCGGCACGAACGCGGCCTCGGCCTCGCCTGCGCGGACCGCGTCGAGCGCGGACTGGACGGACACGTACGGGATGAGCTCCCGGGTGGCGGCCTCGGGAAGCGTGCGCAGGGCGACTTCGGTGAAGGTGCCCTCGGGGCCGAGATACGCATAGCTCGCTGGCATGACCTCACCCTAATGGGCCCGCGGAAGCCCCGTTTCCCCCTGCGCGCACTCCGTCCGGCGCTCAGCCCTCCAGCAGCCGCTGCCCCACGTACTCGCCCTCCGGGGCCCCGCCCGGCACCGCGAACAGCCCGCTCGACTCGTGCCGGACGAACTGCGACAGGGCGTCGCCCCGGTCGAGCTTGCGCTGCACCGGCACGAAGCCGCGCAGCGGATCGGCCTGCCAGCAGATGAAGAGCAGACCCGCGTCGGGCGTCCCGTCGGGGTCGATGCCGTCGTGGAAGGAGAACGGGCGGCGCAGCATGGCGGCGCCGCCGTTCTGGTCGGGCCGGGTGATCCGGGCGTGGGCGTTGATCGGCACGACGAGGTTGCCCTGGGCGTCCGTCTTCTCCAGGTCCATCGCCGTCGTCTCGGTCCCCCCGGACAGGGCTGCCCCGTCCGACTTGCGGCGCCCGATGACGTTCTCCTGGGCCGTGACCGAGAGCTTCTCCCAGTCGTCCAGGAGCATCCGGATGCGGCGGACGACGGCGTAGGAGCCGTTCGCCATCCAGGCGGGTTCACCCGTTTCGGGGACGAAGATCCGGCGGTCGAAGTCGGCCTCGTCCGGCTTCGGGTTCCGAGTGCCGTCGATCTGGCCCATCAGGTTGCGGGCCGTCATGGGGTGGGCGGTGGCACCGGGCGAGCGGTTGAAGCCGTTCATCTGCCAGCGCACCCGGGCGGCCCGGCCCGCGTCCTTCTGGATCGCGCGCAGGGCGTGGAAGGCGACCAGCGCGTCGTTCGCGCCGATCTGCACCCACAGGTCACCGTTGCTGCGGTTCTTGTCGAGGCGATCGGAGGAGAACTCGGGCAGCGGGTCCAGGGCGACCGGCCGCTGCTTCTCCAGGCCGGTGCGGGCGAAGAAGCTGTGACCGAAACCGAAGGTGATCGTCAGCGACGAGGGCCCGGCGTCGCGGGCCACGCCGGTGTCGTCCTGTGCGCTCGGCTCGCCCGCCATCAACCGCCGGGCCGTCTCCGACCAGCGGCGCAGCAGGGCGGCCGCCTCTTTGCGGCCCGCGCCCGCGGTGAGGTCGAAGGCCACGAGATGGCCGCGGGCCTGGAGCCCGTCGGTGATGCCGGGCTGATGTTTCCCGTGAAACATCGACCGGCCGGTGCCGAGTGAGGTGAGGGGGGCGGCCGCCTCGGACGGGGCGGCCGCGTGGCCCACCGCGGCACCGGCGGTGCCGAGCACGAGCCCGGTGGCACCGGCGGTGCCCAGCAGACGCCGCCGGGAGATGCCCTCCCCGGCCGGGGCCGCCGCGGTCTCCCCCGGCACGGTGCCGGGGGTGCGGGCCTGCGGAATGGACTGGTCAGCCATGGTGGTTCAGCCGATCTGCGCGTTCTTGGTGACGGTCACCTCGTCGATGTCGGAGGTCCGCACGGTCACGTCGACCTGCCAGTCGCCGGCCATGGGGATCTGCACTCCGTTCGCCGACCAGTGTCCGGTAGCGATGTGGTCCGGGACGACGGGCAGCGGCCCGATGTCCTTGGCCTTGAGGGTGAAGTCGACCTTCACCTCGGGGATGTCGAACGCCCGGCCGTTGGGCCGCTCCACGTAGACGTGCATCTCGTTGTCGCCCGGGCGGGCGGGGTCGATGTCGATCGTGACGACGCCCTTGCCGTCCTCGCCGCCGGTGTCGAAGGGCATGTTCAGGGTGAGCGCCCCGGACGTGCCCGACTCGGCGGAGGCGGCGGCGGAGGACTGCGTGGCCGCCTTGGCCTCCTCCTCCGTGCGTCCCGGTTCGGTCTGCGTCAGCACGGTGGTCACGGCGAGCAGGACGACGGCGACCCCGGCCTCGGCCAGCACGGAGCGGCGCAGTCCGGAGCGGTTCGGATCGGCGTCCCGGATCTTCCTCTGCCGGGCGGCGTCCCGGGCGGCCTGCTGCCGGGCGAGCTGGGCGGCCCGGCGGGCGTCGGCGGGCTCGGACGCGCCGGCGTCCGCCGAGGCCTCCGGCCCGGTGCCGACCCGTGCCGTCTCCCGCTCCTCGGCAGCGGGCGGTGCGGTCTGCGCCAGCCGGCCCGTCCACCGCCGCGAGATCCACGCGACCCCGACGAGCACGACGACCAGGGCGATCTTGGCCAGGAGCAGCCGGCCGTACCGGGTGTCGGTGAAGGCCGTCCAGGAGCCGAGCTGACGCCACGACTGGTAGACGCCGGTCACGATCAGGACGACGACGCTGCCGAACGCCAGCCGGGAGAACCGGTGGACGGCCGGAGCGCCGACGGGTGAGGCGGCGGGCGCCCGGTACAGGGCGACCAGCAGCGCGCCCAGTCCTCCGAGCCAGGCGGCGGCGGCCAGCAGGTGCAGCACGTCGACCGGCATGGCGATCCCCGCCTGGAGCCCGACCGAGGCGTGCTCGGACATCGCCCAGCTCGCCGCGATCCCGGCCGCCACGACGGCACCGCCGATCGAGAGCCCGAAGGTGAGGTCCCGCCGCTCCTGCGGGTCCTCGCGCTTGTCGTACGCCCCGAACAGCACGGCGATGAACAGCGCCGCCGCGGCGAGCAGCAGCAGCCGGGAGACCAGGGCCGCGCCGGTCTTGGTCTGGAGCACCTGCCCGAGCAGGGACAGGTCGAAGACGTCGGAGACCTTCCCGGAGCCGGTGAAGGACCCGCGCAGGAGCAGCAGGGCCAGGGTCGCCGCGGTGAGGGCGACCCAACCGGAGACGACGTACCGCTGCACCGGTCGCACCCCCGAGCCGCGCGGCCAGCAGGCCAGCACGAAGGCGGCACCGCCGGCCATCACCAGGAAGCCGGCGTAGGACGCGTACCGGCCGAAGCCGTAGAGCCAGCCGACCACCCCGTCGTCGGTGGTCTGGCCGGAGACGGACACGGACGTCTTGGAGGGGGCGCCGATGGAGAAGGTGTACGCGCCCGCGACGGGATGGCTGTCGGCCGACACGACCTGGTACGCCACGGTGTAGGTCCCGTCGGGCAGCCCCGAGTGCAGCCGCACGGCGTACGTCGTGCCGCTGACGTTGGACGGCTCGCCGGTGTCGACGCGCTTGCCCTCGGGGTCCAGGACGCGCAGCGAGTCGTCGGACACCGCTACCTGCTCGGAGAAGGTGAGCGAGATGCGGGCGGGGGCCTGGTCGACCACCGCCCCCTGCCCGGGGTCGCTGCCGGTGACCGCGGCGTGCGCGGAGGCCGGTCCGGCGCCGGCGAACAGGGCGCAGGCGGCGGCCAGGAGCAGCAGCACCAGGATCCGGACGCGGCGGGGGGCGATGGTCTGCGTCACAGGGGTCCCTCCCTCAGTGTCCGGTCTTCGGGGTGTAGGTCGCCGGCTTCACCGGCATCCGCACCGTGACGGGCGCGGAGTGGGCGAAGCGCAGTTCGACGGAGACCGTCTGGCCTTCCTTCGGCTTGCGCTTCAGCTGCTCGAACATCAGGTGGTCGCCGCCGCTGCGCAGCTCCAGCCGGCCGCCCGCGGGGATCTCCAGGCTCTCGACCTCCTGCATCGCCCCGTCGACGGTCTCGTGCACGGTGACCCGGCCGATGTCGCTGGTGACCCCGGTCAGTTCGTCGTCGGCGCTGCCCTTGTTGGTGACGGTGAGGAAGCCGGCCGCCATGTCACCGGACATCGGCTGCGGCATGTAGGCCGAGCCGACGGAGAGTTCCGCCTTGCCGGAGCCGGAGCCGGAGCCGGAGCCGGAGTCGCTGCCGGAAGCGTCGCCGCCGCAGCCGGCCAGGGCGAGCGCCCCGGCTATGGCGAGGGCGGCCGGACCGGTGCGCCTCACGGCTTCTCCCCCTTGACCAGTGCGGGCAGGTCCTTGGTGTAGTCGTCGACGGTCGCGTCCTCGCCGTAGAGCACGTACCCGCCGTCGGTCTTCGGCGAGAACGCGATGACCTGGGTGCCGTGTTCCGAGACGAGCTTGCCGTTCTTGTCCTTGCGGGTCGGCTCGATGCTGATGCCGAGGGTGCGGGCGCCGGCCTGGATGGTGGGGAAGTCCCCGGTGAGGCCGACGAAGGAGGGGTCGATGCCCTTGAGCCACGTGCCGAGTTCGGCCGCGGTGTCGCGCTCGGGGTCGGTGGTGACGAACACCACGCGCAGCTCGTCCTGTTCGGCCTTGGGCAGCTGCTTCTTGGCGACGGCGATGTTGTTCATCGTCAGCGGGCACACGTCGGGGCAGTGGGTGTAGCCGAAGTAGATCAGCGTGGGCTTGCCCGCGGTCTCCTTGCGGAGGTCGTACTTCTTGCCCCGGGTGTCGGTCAGGACCAGGTCCGGCTTCTCGAAGGGCCTGTCGAGGACGGTGGCGGCCTTCTTGCTGCCGGCCTCCTCGGAGACCACGGACACGGGCTTGCCGTTGTCGTCGCCGCTGCCGCACGCGGTCAGGGTCAGGGAAGCGGCGGCGAGCAGGGCGGCCGCGGCGAAGGTTGTGGTGCGCATAGAAAAATGTCCCAGATGTCGGTGTCCCGGCACGCACCGGGGTGCCCCCGCGGTGGGGGGTGGTGCCCCGGTGCGTGCCGTACGGAAGCAGCCTCAGGCGGTGCGCCGGCGTCCGGCGAGCACGCCGTAGGCGACGCCGGCCGCGCCGACCACGATGCCCACGATGCCCAAAACGCGGGCGGTGGTGTCGGTGCCGTCCGAGGAGCCGGAGTCGGCGGCGGTGTGCGCGGACGTCTTCTCGGCCTTCTCCTCGTCGGAGTCCGAACCGGCCGACGAGCCGTGGTGCCCGTCCTCGGAGGCGGCGGACAGCTCCAGCACCGGGGCCGGGTTGTCGGGCTCCTCCTTGCCCTCCTGCGGCACCTCGATCCAGCGGACGACCTCCTTGTCGGAGTACGTCTGCAGGGCCTTGAAGGCGAGGGTGTCGGTGTCCTCGGGCAGCTGGCCCAGGGAGACGGGGAACTTCTGGAAGTACCCGGGCTGGATGCCCTTGCCGTCGGCGGTCCAGGTGACCTTGGAGACGGCCTCGGAGATCTTCTCTCCGTGCATCTCCAGCGGCTTGTCGAGCTTGGACTTGGTGACCTCGACCTTCCAGCCCGGCACCGGCTCCGGCATGACGGAGGCCAGCGGGTGGTCGGTCGGGAAGTTCACCTCGAGCTTGGTGGTCGAGGCGTCGTCGCGCTCGTTGGGGACCTTGAAGTCGACGACCGCGTAACCGCCCTTGGCGGCCGCGCCCTCGGGCTGCACGGTGACGTGGGCGAAGGCGGGGGCGGACAGGGCGAGGACGGTGACACCGGCGGCGGCACCGGCCGCGGCGATACGGGAAACCTTCATGGAAGGAAACACTCCGCTGTGAGAGTCGGTACGACTGAGGACGAGGGATACGCGCACGCGCGCCCACCGCACGACGGCGGCGGCCTCTCCCAGCCGTCCGGTACACAGAGCGGATCAGCGCAGGGGTGGTCGCGTCGTCAGGCGGCCAGGGCGAGTGCGGACACGGAAGCCGCACCGGCCGGCGGGCCGCGCCGGATCACCGAGTGCTGAAGGGCGACGGCGCACGGCAGCGGCGCGGCGTCCCGATCGGCCCGCACCGGGCGCGGACCCGCCTCGAGGGCGCCCGGAAGTCCGGCACGCAGGGCGCGCACGAACGCGAGGGCACCGCGCAGGGAGCGCATCAGCGCTCCTTCGGCGACGCCCTGCGCCGACAACTCGGTCAGCCGCAGCAGCGCCAGGTCGCCCCGGCGCAGCAGCCACCCGGCCGCGAGGGCCGCGAGGACGTGGCCCAGCAGCATCGGAAGGGACGGCCACAGCGAGGCGGACGAGCCGGGGGCGACCTCTCCGGCCAGGTGGGTGTGCGCTCCCGCGGCCGGATCGATCCGGGCGTCGGTGAGGATCCTCTGCGCCTGGGCGGGGCTGATCGCCGCGGCCGTCGTGCCGCAGACGAGGCGTGCCGCCTGCTGGACCAGGGCGGCGTCGCTCCCACCCGCCGGGGCGGAGGCGCCGACGGCGGCCGTGCCGTGCTGGCCGAGGCCGAACACGATGTGCAGCACCGTCTGGCCGGCCGCGAGCAGGGCCGCCACCCCGGCCAGCGAGCGCACCCGCCCGGCGAGCGGGGCCGCCACGAGGAGCACCCCGAGGAATCCGGCGCCCAGCGTCCACAGCGGGACGCCGTCGCAGGAGGCGAGCGTGTGACCTGCCCCGGCCAGCACGACACAGACCGCGGCGAACACCGCGGCCCGCAGGATCCGGAGCGGATCTCCGGGGCGCGTCGCGCGCGCGTGGGGGGCAGTCATGGCGGGCTCATCATCGCACTGGCCCCGCGGCCCCCGTACGGCAGGTCCACAAGATGCCGTACGACCGGAACGTCACCCTCTGGCCCCGCCCGCCCCTACATACACCGATCAGGACCAGCCCGCATCCGCCATATGGGCGGCCTCACGGCGACTTCACGCTTACACCCGGGGACTGAGGGCAATACGTAACGGTATGTCGAGGCACAGCCAGGAGGCTGGAGCATGAGCATCTGGTGGTCACTCCATCTGCGGCGGGACGCCGCGAGCGTGCCCCTCGCCCGGCGCCTGCTGATCGGCACGATGGAAACCGCAGGCGTGGACCCCGACATCTCCTACGACCTCTCCGTGGCCCTCACAGAGGCCTGCGCCAACGCCGTCGAGCACGGTGGGGAACAGGGCTGCGGCCCGGGCTCGGAGGCCTACCGGGTCACCGCCTACCTCGACGGCGAGACCTGCCGGATCGAGGTCGCGGACGCGGGCCCGGGCTTCCCCGGGGCTTCCGCCGAGCGGTCCCGCCCGCAGATCAGGCAGCCGGCCCGCACCGACGCGGAGCACGGCCGGGGCCTGTGCCTGATCGAGGAGCTCGCCGACCACGTCCACATCGGCAACAAGCCGGGCCGGGGCGGAGCCGTGGTGAGCTTCGACAAGGTCCTGAAGTGGCGCGAGAACGCACCGCTCATGGCGGTCTGACAGTGGCCCCACCGGGCAGCGGGACGGTGTTTCACGTGAAACGCCCGCCCCGCCCCCGGTTCTACGGCGTTGCCTACAGCGCTCCCCAGTCCAGGGTTGTCCGCGCCAGCCCCGCCACCTCCGTCAGCAGCGCCAGCCGCGCCGCCCGCACCGCCGGGTCGGGGTCCATCACCAGCACCTCGTCGAAGAAGGCGGCGATCGCCTCGACCAGCGGGGCGGAGACCTCGATGAGCGCGCCGAGGTCGTCCTCGCGGCCCTGAAGGGCCTCCCGTACGGCCCGGGCGCTCTCGGCGAGGCGCAGTTCGGCGGGAGCGGTCAGCACGGAGAGATCGGCTCCTGCGACGCCGCCCTCGGGCAGGATCCGCACGACCCGCTGGAAGGCGGCCGCCAGCGCCTCGAACGCCTCGCTGCCGACGTGCCGCTCCAACGTGGCCAGCGTGCGGTCCCCGTGGGCGGGGCGATCAGCCCACACCAGGACGGCCTGCACCAGCCGGTGCTCGTGCCCGGCGTCCGTGAGCTGCTGCTCATAGCGCCGGGTGATCAGCTCGGCGGCCTCGGCGACCCGCTCGGCGGGCACCTCGACGCCCTGAGCGGCGTAGCGCACGGCCGCCGCGCGCAGTCCCTCGCGCACCCGGACGCCGGCCACGGCGGGCAGGCCGCGCAGGACGTTGAGCAGTCCGATCGCGGCCCGGCGCACCCCGTACGGATCGGAACTGCCGGTCGGTGCGGCGCCGATGATGAACATGCCCGTGACCAGGTCGAACCGGTCGGCCAGGGACAGCACGGCCCCCGCCTCCGAGGCGGGCAGCTCCCCACCGGCCGCGCGCGGCAGCTCCATCTCGGCCAGAGCACGGGCGACCTCGGCGGACTCCCCGGCGTGACGGGCGTACTCCTCGGCCATCACACCGGCCAGCCCGGAGAACTCGATCACCATCTGGGAGGCCAGGTCGAACTTGGCCAGGGCACCGGCCCGCCGGACGACGGCCACCGTCTCCTCCTGGAGCCCGGCGCGTCCGGCCAGGTCCAGGGCGAGCTTGGCCAGCCGGTCGGCCCGGTCGGCGACCGTGCCGAGCCGATCCTCGAAGGTCAGCTTGTCCAGGCGCCGCCGGAACTCCTCGGGCGCCACCTTCAGGTCCGCCCGCCAGAAGAACGCGGCGTCCTCGTAGCGGGCGCGCAGCACCGCCTCGTTGCCCGCCCGCACCACGTCGTCGTCGCACAGGGCGTTGGCGAACGTCACGAAGTGCGGCATCAGCCGGTCGCCGTCCAGCACGGGCAGGTAGCGCTGGTGCTTGCGCATCACCGTGGTCAGGACGCTCGCGGGCAGTTCGAGGTAGCGCTCGTCGAACGACCCGCGCACGGCGTAGGGGAACTCGAGGATGTCCGTGATCTCGTCGATCAGCCCGGACTGGCCCTCCACGTCGATCCGCCCGCCCACCTCGGCGGCCGCCTCCACGGCGCCCCGCACGACGGCACCGCGCCGGGCGTCCCGGTCCAGGAGGATGCCGTGCATGTGCAGGAAGTGCGGATAGCCCTCGGCGGAGGTCACCCGGACCTCCGGGTAGGGGGCCTGGCGCTGCACCCGGGTGGTGTCGCCCGAGGTCAGCGAGGAGACCACCACGGGCAGGGGGGTGCGGCCCAGCAGCGCCAGCAGCCAGCGCACCGGGCGGGAGAACGACAGGCCCGGGTCGCTCCAGCGCATGTTGCGCCCGGCCCGCAGCCCGGACACGACCTCGGCCAGCAGATCGCTGAGCACCTCGACGGCCGGGCGGCCCTCCTCGTGCCGGGTGACCGCCACGTACGCGGTGCCGTTGACCTCGACAGTGCGCACATCGGCGGGTTCGGCGCCCTGGCTGCGGGCGAAACCGAGCAGCGCGGGGGTGGGGGCGCCGTCCTTGTAGGCGGCGGCGACCTTGGGGCCGCGTACGGTCCGCATGGTGTCGTGCTCGCGGGGCTGCACGCCGTCGATCGTGATCACGATGCGGCGGGGCGTGGCCATCACGGTGATCGTCCCGTGGCCCAGCCGGGTCTCGGCGAGCTTGGCGGTGATCGACGCACGCACGGCCTCGGTGGTGGCGGGGACGTCCGCGTACGGCAGTTCCTCCACGCCGATCTCGAACAGCAGGGTCTCCACGCCGGGCACCTTGGGCAGCGGGGCCCGTTCGGCCGGGGCCGCCACGGCCGCCACGCCCAGCGGGTGCTCCAGCGCCGCCCGGCGCTGCTCCCACAGCTTCGCGGTCTCGTGCGTCAGCCCGCGCATCAGCGAGAACGCCTTGGCCCGCTCGGTGGTGCTGATGGCGCCGCGCGCGTCGAGCACGTTGAAGGTGTGGCTGCACTTGAGCACGTACAGGTAGGCGGGGACGGGCAGTCCCAGGTCGAGCAGGCGACGGGCCTCGGCGGCGTACGACTCGAACAACCGGTGGTTGGTGTCGATGTCCGCGTCGTCGAGGTAGTAGCGGCTCATCTCGTACTCGTTCTGCCCGAACACCTCGCCGTAGGTGATGCCGGGGGCGTACGCGATGTCCTTGAAGTGGGACACGCCCTGAAGGTTCATCAGAATGCGTTCGAGGCCGTAGGTGATCTCCACCGACACCGGGTCCAGCGCGACTCCGCCGACCTGCTGGAAGTAGGTGAACTGGGTGATCTCCATGCCGTCGAGCCAGACCTCCCAGCCCAGGCCCCAGGCGCCGAGCGCGGGAGAGGCCCAGTTGTCCTCGACGAACCGCACGTCGTGGGCGTTGAGGTCGACACCGAGGGCGCGCAGGCTCCCCAGGTACAGCTCCTGCGGGTTGCCCGGGTCGGGCTTGAGGATCACCTGGAACTGGGTGTGCGTCTGCAGCCGGTTGGGGTTCTCGCCGTAGCGCGAGTCGTCCGGCCGGACGCTGGGCTCGACGTAGGCCACGCTCCACGGCTCCGGGCCGAGCACCCGCAGGGCGGTGGAGGGGTTGGCCGTACCGGCACCGACCTCGGTGTTCAGCGGCTGCGTGATCATGCAGCCGTTGTCGCTCCAGTACTTCTGCAGGGTGAGGATGGCGTCCTGCATGGTCAGTGCGGTCTGAACGTTGTTCATGGTGATCGCGCCCGTTCCCCGAGTCGGCCCGGCAAGGTCGGCCATGATCTCATACGTCAACCCGCGCTGACCTGCTCTTTCTTGACCAGGCACAACGGGCGGCACAGCACTGCGGGGCGCGGGGGAGCAGCCGTGCGGCAGGCTCCCCCGCGCCCCGGGGTGTCGTCGGGCCCGGACAGGCGCCGTCAGCCCTGGACGGCGGCCATCCACGCCTCGACCTCGTCGGAGCGCCGGGGCAGCGCGGCGCTGAGGTTCCGGTTGCCGTCCTCGGTCACGAGGATGTCGTCCTCGATCCGGACGCCGATCCCGCGGTACTCCTCCGGCACGGTCAGGTCGTCGGCCTGGAAGTACAGCCCGGGCTCGACGGTGAGGCACATCCCCGGCTCCAGCGTGCCGTCGACGTACGTCTCGACCCGGGCCGCCGCGCAGTCGTGCACGTCCATGCCGAGCATGTGGCCGGTGCCGTGCAGCGTCCAGCGCCGCTGGAGGCCGAGCTCCAGCACCCGCTCCACCGGCCCCTCGACGAGACCCCACTCGACGAGCTTCTCGGCCAGCACCCGCTGGGCGGCGTCGTGGAAGTCCCGGTACTTGGCGCCCGGCTGCACGGCCGCGATGCCGGCCTCCTGGGCCTCGTACACGGCGTCGTAGATCTTGCGCTGGATCTCGGTGAACCGGCCGTCGATCGGCAGCGTGCGCGTCACGTCGGCGGTGTAGTAGGTGTGCGTCTCCACACCCGCGTCGAGCAGCAGCAGGTCGCCGGCGCGCACGGGGCCGTCGTTGCGCACCCAGTGCAGCGTGCAGGCGTGCGGCCCGGCGGCGGCGATGGTGCCGTAGCCGACGTCGTTGCCCTCCACGCGCGCGCGGAGGAAGAAGGTGCCCTCGATGTAGCGCTCGGAGGTCGCCTGCGCCTTGTCGAGGACCTTCACGACGTCCTCGAAGCCGCGCACGGTCGAATCGACGGCCTTCTGCAGCTCGCCGACCTCGAACGCGTCCTTGACCAGCCGCGCCTCGGAGAGGAAGACCCGCAGCTCCTCGTCGCGCTCGGCGGTGACCTTGTCGGTCAACGCGGCCTCGATGCCGGCGTCGTGCCCGCGCACGACCCGCACCGGGCCGGTGGCCTCGCGCAGTGCTGCGGGCAGTTCGCGCACGTCGGAGGCGGGGATGCCGTACAGCTTCCCGGCCTCGCTGAGGGAGTGGCGGCGGCCGACCCACAGCTCGCCCTGGCCGTCCAGCCAGAACTCGCCGTTGTCGCGGTCCGAGCGCGGCAGCAGGTAGATCGTCGCCTCGTGGCCGTCGTCCTTCGGCTCCAGGACCAGGACGCCGTCCTCGGTCTGGTTGCCGGTGAGGTAGGCGTACTCGACGGAGGCGCGGAAGGCGTACTCGGTGTCGTTCGACCGGGTCTTCAGGTTGCCCGCCGGGATCACCAGGCGCTCGCCCGGGAAACGCGCGGACAGCGCGGCCCGGCGGGCGGCCGTCTCGGCGGCCTGGGGGATGGGCTCGAGGTCGCGCAGCTCGGTGTCGGCCCAGCCGCTCTTCATGTTCTCGGCCAGCTCGTCGGACACGCCCGGGTACAGCCCGTTCTTCCGCTGCTTGATCGGCTCTTCGCTCTCTTCCGGGGTCTCCGGTGTGAGCTCCTCGGCCACGGTCATCCTCCTCGGTACGGCACTGGACCTCCTCCACTGTACGGCGGCGTGGAAGGGGGCCCAGGGCCGGTGACGAGGAGCGTTACTCGAAGTGCGCGGCCAGCAGCACGACGTCCTCGGCGCCCTGCTGCGCGTCCAGCCCGTCCGGCAGGACACTGCGCAGGACGTGGTCGGCGATCGCCCCGGGGTCGCCGCGCAGTGCCCGGGGCACTCCGGCCGCCGCCGCGTGCAGCCGGGCGAAGGCGCGGTCGGTGGCCTCGCCCGTGCGGTGCAGCAGTCCGTCGGTGTAGAGCAGGACCGTCTCACCGGGCTCGGCGAGGATCTCGACGCTCGGCGCCTCCCAGCAGGCGAGCATGCCCAGCGGGGCGGAGACCGACGTCTCGACGAACTCGGTGCGCCGCGGCCCGATCAGCAGCGGTGGGCTGTGCCCGGCACCGGCCAGCGTGATCTTGCGGGCGGCCGGTTCGCAGTATCCGAACAGGGCGGTGGCCGAGCGGGCCGGTTCGGTCAGCCGCAGCAGCAGCTCCAGGTCCGACAGGACCGCGACGGGGTCCTCGCCCTCCATCACGGCGTAGGCGCGCAGCGACGCCCGCAGGCGGCCCATCGCCGCGACCGCGCTGGGCCCCGCGCCGGTGACGGAGCCCACGGCGAGGCCGAGGGCGGCGTCGGGCAGCGGCAGCGCGTCGTACCAGTCGCCGCCGCCGCGCGGGCCGGTGCGGTGCCGGGCGGCGAGCCGCACACCCGCCACCCGGGGCAGCCGGGCGGGCAGCAGCTCGTCGGCCATGGTGGCCATGGACGCGCGCGTGCGCTCCAGTTCCAGGAGGCGGGCGAGGTGCTCGGCGGCGTAGCGCGCGTACAGGCCCGCGAGGTGGCGTTGCCGTTCGCCCGGTTCGGCGGGCTCGTCGTAGAGCCAGACGGCGGCGCCCAGGCGGCCGGCGGACTCGGTGGACAGGGGGAGGGCGTAGCTGGCGGCGTAGCCGAGGCGGGCCGCGACCTCGCGGTGGCGGGGGTCGAGGCCTTCCTCGGCGAACAGGTCGGGATCGGCGATGCCGCCCTCGCCGCCGGGCAGTCCGTCGAGGATCCGGCCGTAGGACAGGGCGCTGCGCGGCACGGTCTCGATGTGGCCGAGGTCGGCTCGGCCCAGGCCCAGGCCGATGGTGCTGTCCGGGCCGAGTCCGTCGCCCGGTTCCAGGACGACGAGGCCGCGCCGGGCGCCGACCAGGGCGGCTCCGGCGCGCAGCAGTTCGTGCAGGGCCTCGTCGAGGGTGGCGGTGCGGGCCAGCCGTTCGGTCAGCTCGTGGAGCGTGGTGAGGTCGGAGACCCAGCCGGCGAGGCGGTCCTGAAGTACTGCGCCGGGTGGGGTGGGTGGGTTTGCGGGGGAGGCCGGGGAGGTACTCGCGACGGGCGCGACAGTGTGTGCGGGGGCCGGAACCGTTGAATCGATTCCAGCCACTTTCGGAGGGTGCGGGGCGTTCATGGCGTCCGGCCTTCCGACCGGCGCGTACTGCTCAAAAGCATCGCAAACCCCCATGTCATTCTGCGCCGCCAGCAGTGTCTCCACATCTACACGGACTCGTAAGGAGATGTCCAGCATTGTCCTGCCGGGATTCCTGGTGTCAGTGAGGCTTAAGAGAAGTCCTTCCTTCCTCTTGCGGAAAAGCAAACTTGGCTTGAAACTGCCGCAGTGGACGGGTTATTGCGGTCGACTGGCCTTGCTCGACGGAGCGTCACAACGGTCGTGATGGGTACGTACTCGGAGAAGGCCAGGGGTGGTCGGGAATCACCCGGAACCTGGTGACGGAACCGGGCGTCCTATCCACCGACGACCGTGCCCCATCCTCCCGTGGCGGAGGCGGAGAGAAATACGCGCGACGGCAAACGCCATACTTCGCCACCCCTACGCCACGCCCGTGCTCTCGATGGACGCAGTATGGGCGGGACGGCCGCGGAGGCAGCCCACGCTCGACCCGGAGGGGTTCCCCCTGCTCGCGGCAGGGGTGTGATGCGCCAACAGGTACGCACAGTGAAGCGATCGACACATGTTGTGATGGACCACGGTGTTGCCAGGCGTGCAACGGAAAGGACGAGCGCTCATGCGCGAGATCCCCGGAAGGCGACGCAGGCCCCTGTTCCGGCGCGGTGACGGGACGCCTGAGCTCATCGGCGCGGCCCTGACCTATGCGACGGAATGGCAGTGGCCCGTACTCCCGGGCGTGACGGCGGACCCGCAGCGGCCGGACCGCTGCGCCTGCCCCGACCCGGAATGCACGGTGCCCGGCGCGCACCCCTTCGACCCCGGCCTCCTCGCGGCCACCACCGACGCGCGCATGGTCCGCTGGTGGTGGGGCAACCGGCCGACGGCGCCGATCGTCCTGGCCACCGGGGGCAGGGCGCCCTGCGCGGTCTCCCTGCCGGCCGTCCCGGCCGCCCGCGCCCTGGAGGCCCTCGACCGGCAGGGCATGCGGCTCGGCCCGGTCGTCGCCTCCCCCTCCCGCTGGGCGATCCTCGTGAAGCCCTACTCGCTGGAGCAACTCGGCGAACTGCTCTACGCCAAGGACTTCGTGCCCGGTTCGCTCCGCTTCCACGGTGAGGGCGGCTACCTCGCGCTGCCGCCGTCGGAGACGGGCCGGGGCGAGATCCACTGGGAGCGCGCCCCGCTGCCCGGCTCGGCCTCGCCGTGGGTGCCGGACGTCGAGGCCGTGGTGGACGCCGTGGTCGACGTCCTCACTCGTACGGGTGTGAGCGCGCCCGAGTTCTAGGCCCGCCGGGCGCGCCGACCGCCGCTCACGCCCCGGTGCGCTGTATGCCGGGGCCATGCGGCGTCATGCCCGGGGCCTCGCCCGGGATCCCCGGAAGGCCAGACTGATCGCCCTGGCGGGCACGTTGGTGGCGTGCGCGGTCGCCCTGCCCCTGGCCGTGGCGGCCTCGGGGGCCGTGCGGTCCGAACGCCCGGCGCACCCCGCCGGGACGGAAGCCTCCCGCGAAGACTCCTCTCGCGCGGAGTCCCCCCACGCGTCCTCCTCCCGCGCCGATCACTCCCGCCCGGGTTCCTCGCCCGCGCGCGGGCAGGACGTGACGTCCGCCGTGCGCTGCGGACCCGAACTCGCCTCCCCCGACGGCATCGAGGCCCAGACCTGTGTCGTCGCCCGGGGTGCGGACACCTGGGCGCGCACCTACTACCGCAACACGACGGGGTCGGCGCTGGACGCCGTGCTGAGTCTGATGGCCCCCGGGGACCGGACCGTGCGCATCACGTGCGCGGTGGGCGCCGGGGACGAGCCGGGAACCTGCGAGACCCCCAGGGAGCCGGTGCGCGGGGACCTGGCGGCGTACACCGCCGTCGCCGAGTTCGCCCGGCGGGGCGGGCAGGGGCCGCTGCTGCTGCGCTCGGGAAGCAACTCACCAGTGTGGACGAGCAGTTGACGAGCGACTGCGTACGGTGAGGTTCTGCGCACATGGAAAGACCCGGTTGCTGGCGACGGGGGATGCACCAGCAACCGGGCTACAGGAACGGTAACAAGAGATCGGCGGTTCGCAAATTCGAACTCGCCTTTCCGGTCACCGACTGGCTTGTCCGCGACGGGAGTTGTGATCCCGGCCGGGCGCGCCGGTCCGGCCCGCCGGTGACCCGGCCGGCCGGAGCGCCCACGGTGCCCGTCAGCTCAGCGTGACCTGCCGGTTGGTCAGGCCGCCGCGCGCGCGGCGCTCCTCCGGGGTGAGCGGGGCGTCCTCCGCCAGGGCGGCCGCGAGGCGCTCGGCGAACTCCGCCGCGGGCTTCTCCACGTCCTCGGCCGTGACGCCGCTCGGCAGGTCCCAGACCGGCACCGTGAGCCCGTGGGCGCGGAAGGAGCCCACCAGGCGCGTGCCCTCGCCGAGGCTGGAACGGCCCGCGGCGTGCAGGCGCGCGAGGGCGTCCAGGAGCTGCTCCTCGGGGTGCGGCATGACCCACCGCAGGTGGTTCTTGTCCGGTGTCTCGCACCAGTACGCGGCGTCCACGCCCTGGAGCTTGACGGTCGGGATGGCCGCGGCGTTGGCCCGCTCCAGGGAGGCGGCCACCTCCGGCGTGGCGTTCTCCGCGTCCGGCACCCAGAACTCGAAACCGCTGTGCACTTCTGGCTCGAACGCGCCCTCCGGGTCGAGCAGGTCCTGAAGGCGCGGGCTGCCGGCCGGGGCGCGGCGGCCCTGGACGGGCGTGCCCGGCGCGGCCTCCAGTGCCTGCTGGAGCGTGTCGGCGAGGTCGCGGCTGATGTCGCCCGAGGAGGTGTCGTTCTGCAGGCCGAGCAGGACCGAGCCGTCGTCGCGGCGCAGGGCGGGCCAGGCCATCGGCAGCACCGTGGCCAGCGTGACCGACGGGACGCCCTCGGGCAGTCCGTCCTTGAGGGTCAGCTCGACCGTGGCCGCCGGGACCAGCTCGCGCAGGGCGACCCAGTCGCACTCGCCGGGCAGGCCCTCGAAGGGGCGGTGGACCAGCTCGGTCGCGGCGTGCGAGGCGGCCCGGCCGTGACAGGCCTTGTACCGTCGGCCGCTGCCGCACGGGCAGGGCTCGCGGGCACCGACGACCGGGACCTCGCCGTCCGTGATCTGCGGGCGCTTGGCCTTCGTCTGGGGTCGCTTCTTGGCCATCGATGGGTCTCCCGGTTACGGCTCGTCTCGTACGGTCGCGAGCCTAGCCGTTCGTGCCCGGGGCGTCGGGTTCCTGTGGACAACACCGTTTCCCGCTCCGGCGGGCGGTGGGATCGTCGCTCCGGCCGGCGGCGGGATCGTCGCCCCGGTCGGTGGGCGGGTCCTCAGCCCAGCTCGTCGAAGGCGTCCGCGAAGTCCAGTCCGGCCGTCCGGGAGACGGGCGGGGCCGCCACGCGCGTCGCGAAGTCGTCGCGGCGGTGGCCGGCGTCCGGGTCGTGCACGTCGTCGTGGACGACGACCCACACCGTGACCTCGCCGTGGATGTCGTCGCGCACGCCCCAGTCGTCGGCGAGCGCGGTGATGATGTTCAGACCGCGGCCGCCGTGGGCGGTGACCGAGGGGGTCGCGGGGGCGGGGCGGGTCGGGCCGCCGCCGTCCGTGACCTCGACCACCAGCCGGCCGGCCGGGTCCACCCGCCACGCGGCGCGGACATCGCCGTCACCGGAGAGCGCGTCGCCCAGGGGCCTGCCGTGCTTGCACGCGTTGCTCAGCAGCTCGGAAAGGATCAGTACGGCGTCGTCGATGACCGATTCCGCCACCCCACCGCTGCGCAGCTGCGTGCGCATCCGGTGTCGCGCTTCGCCCACGCCCGCAGGGCCATGGGGTACGGCCATGCTCGACGACGTGGGCACCTCCTGTGCCACCACCAACGCCACCCCCGAGACCTCCTTCGCCCCACGCCACGGTGTGGATGCCCCCTTGGCCTGGACCGGAAACCGGCCAGTCCACCTCCGGTGACGCACTTCGGCGGCCGGCACGCGGCGAACGCGCCGGTGCACTCCCGGTGCCCGTCTGGCTGGAAATCATCGGTGTGGCCGAGATGTGAGGATCGTGCCTGCCGGGGTGCGGGGTCAAGAGATGTGCACGAGGCACACGGGGCCTGTGGGGCGGACGTGTCAGCGGCCGAGCCGGTGCAGCACCGCGCGCGGGCGGTTGGTGATGATAGCGTCGACGCCCAGACCGACGCACAGGTCCACGTCCTCGGGTTCGTTGACCGTCCACACGTGCACCTGGTGGCCGGCCCGCTTGAGGCGCTCGATGTATGCGGGGTGGCTGCGCACGATCCGCAGCGAGGGGCCGGCAATGCCCACCCCGGGCGGCAGCCGGCCGTCGCGCAGCCGGGGCGAGACGAACTGCGTGAGGTACACCGTCGGCAGGGCCGGTGCGGCGGCACGCACGCGGTGCAGGGAACGCGCCGAGAAGCTCATCACCCTCACCTGCGACTCACCGGTGGAGGCCGGGGCGTCCAGGCCGAACCGCTTGAGCAGGGTCAGCAGCCGCTCCTCGACCTGCCCGGCCCAGCGGGTGGGGTGCTTGGTCTCGATGGCCAGTTCCACCGGGCGCCCGGCGTCGGCGACCAGTTCCAGCAGCCGCTCCAGCGTCAGCACGGAGGTGGCCTCGCGGTCCTCCGGGCGGTGCTCCCAGTCCGGTTCCTCGTCGCGTCCCTTCCAGGCGTCGCGCGTCTTCCAGGAGCCGAAGTCGAGGGCGGCGAGATCGGCGAGCTCCAGGGCGGAGACGGCGCCGCGGCCGTTGGACGTACGGTTGATCCGGCGGTCGTGCACGCACACCAGGTGGCCGTCGGCGGTGAGGCGCACGTCGCACTCGAGGGCGTCGGCGCCGTCCTCGATCGCCTTGGTGTACGCGGCCAGCGTGTGCTCCGGGGCGTCCTCGGAGGCACCGCGGTGGGCGACGACCTTGATGACGTGCTGTCGTGCGTGGGTCACCGCGTCATGGTGCCACCGTGGGCGGGTATGCGTCCGGTCGGAGGGACTCCGCGCGGGCGCGGTTCCGGACGGCGGCACTGGGATTGCATCCTTTTGACCGTTAATGACCTATATAAAGAACGACCCCGGACGCACAGCCGCCGCTTATGGTGCTCTGACGGCCCGTGGGAAAAGCTGACGGCATACAAAGGGACAAGCACGCCGCAGGCGCGCCGGGCCGGTCGCGCGGACGCGTGCGGAGCACGACCGAGTGCGACCCAGGAAACAGCCGTGGATCGAGGAGAGAAGCTGTGAGCACCGAGAACGAGGGCAACGCGGTACCCCCCGCCCCGTCCGCACCCCCCGTGCCGGTGGACGCTCCTGCTGCTCCGGCGCCGCAGGCACAGGCCGGCCACGGACCGTACGGGCCGGCTCCCCAGGGGCAGGGACCGTACGGGCAGGCCCCGCAGGGGCAGGGCGCCGCCGGTGAGGCCGGTCCTGCCGGCCCCGGCGTCTCCTCCTCCGCCCCGGACCCGTCCTGGCCGCCGCCCCCGCCGCCGGCCGGTCCGTACGGCGACGGCGGTTCCGGTGGTTCCGGGCCGGGCGGCTGGGGATCGTCGTACCAGCAGCCGGCGCCGAAGTCCGGTCGCGGGCGCGGCGGCCTGATCGCCGGGATCCTGATCGCCGCGCTGGTCGCCGGCGGTGTCGGCGGCGGCCTCGGCTACACCCTGGCCAAGGACAACGACGACAACACCGGCTCGACGACGGTGTCCGCCTCGACCAACGGCGGGGACGTCAAGCGCGACCCGGGCACCGTCGCGGGCGTGGCCGCCAAGGCGCTGCCGAGCACGGTCACGATCCAGGCCGAGAGCACCAGCGGCGAGGGCGGCACGGGCACCGGCTTCGTCTTCGACAAGCAGGGCCACATCGTCACCAACAACCACGTGGTGGCCGACGCCGTGGACGGCGGCAAGCTCTCCGCGACGTTCCCGGACGGCAAGAAGTACGACGCCGAGGTGATCGGCAACGCCCAGGGCTACGACGTGGCGGTCATCAAGCTGAAGAACGCCCCCTCCGACCTGAAGCCGCTCACCCTGGGCGACTCGGACAAGGTGGCCGTCGGGGACGCGACCATCGCCATCGGCGCGCCCTTCGGCCTGTCCGACACGGTGACGACCGGCATCATCAGCGCCAAGAACCGCCCGGTGGCCTCCAGCGACGGCAGCGGCAGCCAGGCCTCCTACATGAGCGCCCTGCAGACCGACGCCTCGATCAACCCGGGCAACTCCGGCGGGCCGCTGCTGGACGGGCGGGGCAACGTCATCGGCATCAACTCCGCGATCCAGTCCACCGGCAACGGCGGCTTCGGCACGGGCCAGTCCGGTTCGATCGGCCTGGGCTTCGCCATCCCGATCAACCAGGCCAAGTACGTGGCCCAGGAGCTGATCAAGAACGGCAAGCCGGTGTACGCGAAGATCGGCGCGTCCGTCTCCCTGGACGACAGCTCCGGCGGCGCGCAGATCACGGACGAGGGCGCGGGCAGCTCCGCGCCGGTCGAGCCGGGCGGCCCGGCCGCCAAGGCGGGTCTCAAGCCGGGCGACGTCATCACCAAGCTCGACGACCGCGTGATCGACTCCGGTCCCACCCTGATCGGCGAGATCTGGACGCACAAGCCCGGCGACAAGGTCACCCTCACGTACGAGCGCGACGGCAAGGAGCGCACGGTCGACGTCACCCTCGGTTCCCGCGTCGGCGACTGACCCACCCGCCCGCACCGACCCGTTACCCTTGTCCCCGCGCCGCCGATCTCGGCCGGCGCGGGGAGGTGTGCCCGAGCGGCCGAAGGGAACGGTCTTGAAAACCGTCGTGGCAGCGATGTCACCGTGGGTTCAAATCCCACCGCCTCCGCGCAGGCCATAGTCATGGACAGCGCAGTACGCAAGGGGTGCCCCTCTCCGGAGGGGCACCCCTTCCGCGTGCCGGGGGGGGGACTTGGGCGAGGGCGCTCAAGGGAGATATCCGGTTGATCCGCGAGTGATCGCTTCCTAGGCTCGCCAGCGGTCTTCTTCGGGCACGCAGCGCTCAACGACTGTCATTCCCGGAGGAGTTCGCGCGATGTTCCGCCCTCGGGCGGAGCCCGTGGCACACGACCAGTGCCTTGTGACAAGGGGGAGCAACACATGACACGTTCGACGACGTCCTTCATGGGCCGGCTCGGTCGCGGCGCGGCCCTGGCCTTCGCCGTGACGACCGCGGTGGTCGGTCTCGGCACCGTCCCGGCCCAGGCGGAGCAGCAGGCCCCGGCCCGGGCCGCCGACTGGACGTGCGACTCCGGTCGCATCTGCATGTACGAGGACGCCAGCTACACCGGCAGCAAGTACGTCAACTGGAAGCCCACCGGCGCCAACCAGAAGTACCAGATCGACGGCTGGAACGGGGACAACGAGATCACGTCGCTGATCAACAACTCCGGTTACAACGTCCGCGTCTACGACAACGACGACTACTCGGGCTACTCGATCTGCGTCAAGCCGCACACGAACATCAACAACCTCAAGTACGGCTGGGTCTTCAACGACGAGGCCGAGAGCGCCAAGACCGTCACCCGCTGCTAGCGCACCCGGTGCCGTGGGGCCCCGGCCGGACGACGGCCGGGGCCCCACGGGTTCCGTAGGCTTGCGGGGAGCAGGCCGGCGCCGCGGGGTCCCGGGCGCCGGCGGGGTGAGGTGAGGGGTGGTCGTCGTCGGCGGTCGGTGTGTCGTCGTGGTCACCGCTGTGCACGGGCCCCATGCCCGGTTCCTGCCGCAGGCCTACGCCTCCTTGTGCGAGCAGCGGCTGCCGGCGGGCTGGCGGTGGCGGTGGGTCGTGCAGGAGGACGGGCAGGGCGCCGAGGTGCGGCCGTACGTGCCGAGCGATCCGCGCGTGACGTTCCGGCAGGGGCGCGCCGGTGGGCCGGGGGTGGCCCGGACCATCGCCCTGGCCCGTGCGGACGGGCCGTACGTGAAAGTGCTGGACGCCGACGACCGGTTGGCGCCCGGGGTGCTCGCACGGGACATCGCCGTGCTGGAGGGCGATCCACGCATCGGCTGGGTGACCTCCCGGGTCCTCGACCTGCTGCCCGACGGAACGACCGTCGGGTTCCCCGGGGATCCCGACGAGGGGCCGATCGAGCGCGGGACCGTGCTGGAGCAGTGGAAGGCCCAGGACTTCATCGCCCCGGTGCACCCCGCCTCGCTGTGCGTGCGGCGGGAGTTGCTGCTCGCGCTCGGCGGCTGGATGGCCCTGCCCGCCTCCGAGGACACCGGGCTGCTGCTCGCGCTCTCCGCGGTGAGCCGGGGCTGGTTCTCGGGCGAGGTGGGGCTGCTGTACCGGAAGTGGGCGGGGCAGGTGACCGGGCAGGCGGCCCATGGGGAACGGGGCGAGCGGGAGGCCCGGATGGCCGTCGTGGAGGCCCGGGCCCGCGCCTTGTCCCGGCTGCGGTGGAGCGGCTCCGCCGAGCAGTGAGCGGGCGCCGGGGCCCTGTCACGCCAGGCCGTCCGCCCGGGGCGGTGGCGTGGGGAGCAGGTCGTGGCGGGTGTAGTGCTCCGTGCCGAGCAGTCGTCGGCGCTCCTGCTCCGAGGCAGCGGCGATCAGGGCGGGGACCGCTCCGCGTGCGACCTCCGTGCGGTGGGCCAGGACCGCGGCGACCTTCCGGTCGAGCCAGGGGGTGACGTCGACCGTCGCGGTGACGTGTTCGTCCGGGACCGTCCGCAGGCCCTTGCCCGCCGGGGCCAGGTACCCGCCCCAGTCCCGGACCGCCGAGTGCGGGTGCGTGGCCAGGTACAGGGCGCTCGGCCGCCAGGGCGCGCCGGCGTCCGGGTGGAGGCGCTCGAGTCCGGCGGCGTGGACGGCGAGCAGGGTGATCCGGTGCGTGTGGACGTGGTCCTCGTGGCCGGTGACACCGCCGTAGGCGTCATGGGTGACCACGGTCTCCGGGCGTACGGCGCGGATCTGCGCCACTAGGGCGCCCACCGCCTCCTCCAGCGGGGCGTCGCACAGACGCGGTCGGCCGGGAGCCGAGTGCGGGACGCGTGAGTCGGCCCAGCCGAGCATCCGGGGTGCGCCCGCGCCCAGGAGCCGGAGGGCATCGGCCAGTTCCGCCGCGCGCGTGCTGTCCGCCGCCCAGGTCGCCGTGACCACCGCCGTGCGGCCGCCCGCGGAGGCGTGCCGGGCGAGGACGCCGCCGGCCGACAGGGACTCGTCGTCGGGATGGGCGAAGACCGCGAGCAGGCCCGGTGCCGTCATCCGGTGTCCGGACCGGCCGGCGGCTCCGGTGTCCCGGTGAGGGCGATCGCCTGGCTCGGGCACTTCTCCGCCGCTTCGCGCACCCGCGGGTCGTCGCCCGAGTCGGCGCGGCCGGGGCGGACGACACCGTAGCCGTCGATGAACTCGAAGACGTCCGGGGCCCGGTACGCGCACTCGGCCGAGCCGTAGCAGAGGTCGCGTTCGACCGAGACCTTCATGAATCCCTCGTCCCCCTCCGGACGCCGTCGCCTGCCGTGCGTTCAGGTGTTCCCTGCCCAGCGCGTCACCGGCCGAATCCGGGGGTTGGGAGCGCAGCGAGCCGGGGAGGCGGACCAAGTCGTCCGGTACCGGTCCCTCCCCTCGTGGGGACCGGTACCGAACGGTGGAGCCTGCCGTCGTGGCTCGGACGGAAGGTGTCCGGATGGGGTGCGCTGCTGCGTCCGGATCCTGCCATTTCAGGCCACGGAGGAGGAGGTTCCGGGGTGCAGCGGACGGCGTTGCCGCAGGTCAGCGATATAGAGTGAGTTTTCCGGACCGGACGTCCAGGCGATCGGAAGTGAGGAGGGGAGACCTTGGGTTCCGACTCGGGGGCGCGCACCGCCTTCGCGGAACGCCTCGCCCTGCTGTACAAGGAAGCCGGCAATCCCCCGCTCAAGCGGGTCTCCGAAGCGGTCGTCCGGTTGCAGCGGGTCGACGAACGCGGGCGGCCCGTGCGGGTGTCCGCCCAGCGCATCAGCGACTGGCGGCGGGCCCGGAACGTACCGGCCCAGTTCGCCGCCCTCGCCGCGGTGCTCCAGGTGCTGATCCCCGAGGCGCGCAGGGCCCGGCCGGCCCCGGTGTCCCCCGGTCTGTACGACGTCGGGCAGTGGCAGCGGCTGTGGGAGAGCGCGGTGGCCGGGCCGGCCGGCGAACGCCCGGCGGCGTCCCCGGCCGAGGAGCAGGTCCCGACCGATCCCGCGCCCGCGCCGGGCTGGGTGTGCCCGTACCGGGGACTCGCCTCCTACCGGCTGGAGGACGCTCGCTGGTTCTTCGGCCGGGAGCGCAGTACGGACGCGCTCGTCGAGCAGCTGGCGGCGGTGCCGCCGGCCGGCGGTCTGGTGATGCTGGTCGGCGCGTCCGGAGCGGGCAAGTCCTCCCTGCTGAACGCCGGTCTGGTGCCGGCCCTGCGGGAGGGGGCGCTGGCCGACGACGACGCCCTGCCCGAAGCGGACGGTGACGGCCGGACCGGGCGGGAGCGGCTGGTCGTGCAACTCCTGCCGGGCAGTGATCCGCTGGCGGAACTCACCCGGCGCGTGCCCGAACTGGCCTCGGTCCTCCCGGCCGTGCGGGGACCCGGGGGAGCGGCGGGGACGTCGCCGGAGGGGGATGCCCCGGGCAGGGCGGTCGCGGAGGGGGACGTCTTCCGGGCAAGCCCGGAGGCGAAGGCCCACGGCACCGCCCCGGACCACGTCGCCCACGGTGCGTCTCCGGCCGGGGACACCCCCACCGGTCCCACGGCCGCGACCGACTCACCCGCCCCGACCGGCCACTTCACCTCCAGCGGCCATCCCGGCTCCACCGGTCGCCCCAGCTCCAGCGGCCGCTCCGACGCAGGCGGTCACCCCAGCCCCAGCGCCCACCCGGGCCCCAGCGCCCACCCGGGCCCCAGCGGCCACCCCGACGCAAGCGGTCACCCCGACCCCAATGCCCACTCCGGCACAGGCGCTCCTCTCGACCCCAACGTCCACTCCGGCCCCAGCGCCCACCCCGACGCAAGCGGTCACCCCGCTCCTCGCACTCACCAGCCAGAGCCGCCGAGCGCGCACCCCGACCCGACCGGCTCGCCGGATCCGCCCGGCGCGTCGCTCCACCCCACGCCCCGACCCACCACCCCCACGACGACCCCCCACTCACCCCCACCCGCACCACCGGACACCCCCGCCACCGGCCCCGCGACCTCGGCCTCCGCACCGGAACCGGGTACTCCCCCCTTCTCCGCCGCCGTCCGGGCCGCCGTCACCGCCTGGGCCCGGCGTGAGGATCCGTCGGGTGCCCGTCCCGTCGTCATCGTGGATCAGTTCGAGGAAACGTTCACGCTCTGTTCCGACGAGACCGAGCGCCGGATCTTCGTCGAGGCGCTGCACGCCGCCTGCTCCCCCGCCGCCCCGGGCGAACCGGCCCCGGCGATCGTCGTCCTGGGCATCCGCGCCGACTTCTACGAGCAGTGCCTGCGGTACCCGGAGCTGGCCGACGCCCTCCAGCACCGGCACATGGTGCTCGGGCCGCTGACCGCCGCCGAGCTGCGCGAGGCGGTGACCGGCCCGGCCAAGGCGGTCGGACTGGAACTGGAGCCCGGCCTCGCGGAGCTGATCGTCCGGGAGGTCAGCGCGGACGGCCCTCGCGGGGCGCACGACGCGGGCGCGCTGCCGCTGCTGTCGCACGCCCTGCTGGCCACCTGGCAGCGCCGCAAGGGGGGCCGGCTGACCCTGGCCGGTTACCGCGCGGCCGGCGGCATCCAGGGTGCCGTCGCGGCGACGGCCGAACGGGCCTGGTCCCGCCTCGACCCGGCGGCGCGCACGGCGGCCCGGCTGCTCCTGCTCCGGCTGGTGCGGCTCGGCGAGGACACCCAGGCCACGCGGCGGCGCGGCACCCGGCGCCAGCTCGCCGAGGAGTCGGCCGATCCGGGCAAGACCGAGGAGTCCCTGGAGGCGCTGGTCCGCGCCCGGCTGGTGACGCTCGACGCGGAGACCGTCGAGATCACGCACGAGGCGCTGCTGCACGCCTGGCCGCGGCTGCGCGACTGGATCGACGAGGACCGGCAGGACAATCTGCTGCGCCAGCGCCTGGAGGAGGACGGCCGGGCCTGGGAGGAGTCGCACCGCGACGCGTCGCTGCTGTACCGGGGCTCCCGCCTCGAACAGGCCCACAACTGGGCGAAGTCGGCCGGGGACACCTTCCTGACCCGCAGCGCGGTGGAGTTCCTGGCCGCGTCCGTGCGGCTGCGCCGGCGGGTCATCTGGATCAGCCGGGCGGCGGTGGCGTCGCTGATGGCGCTGGCCCTGCTGGCGGTCGGCGCGGCCGTGATCGCCTGGAAGCAGCGGGACGAGGCCGTGTTCGAGCAGGTGCTCGCCCAGGCCGACCGCGTCCGGGACACCGACCCGTCGCTGTCCGCCCAGCTCGACCTGGTCGCCCACCGGCTGCGGCCCGACGACGAGGGCGCGAGCAGCCGGCTGATCTCCGTCGTGAACGCCCCGCTGGCCACTCCCCTGTCCGGGCACACCGGCGCCGTCTACCTCACGACCTTCAGCCCCGACGGCCAGACCCTGGCCACCGCCAGCTACGACCGCACCGTGCGGCTGTGGAACGTGGCCGACCCGCAGCGGCCCGAGGCCCTGGGCGAGCCGCTGACCGGCCACACCAGCTGGGTGAGCAGCGCGGTCTTCAGCCCGGACGGCCGGACCCTGGCCAGTGCGTCCGACGACGGCACGATCCGGCTCTGGGACGTGACCGACCCGAGCCGCCCCGAGCCGCTCGGGAAGCCGCTGACCGGCCACGACGGCACGATCTACCTGATCGCCTTCAGTCCGGACGGCCGCACGCTGGCCTCCGCGAGCGACGACCGGACCGTACGGCTGTGGGACATGACCGATCCGCGCCGGCCGCGGGCGCGGGGCGCGCCCCTGACCGGGCACACGGCCGCCGTGCGCTCGGTGGCGTTCAGCCCGGACGGCAGGACCCTGGCGGCGGGCGGCGACGACGGCACGATCCGCCTGTGGGACACGACCGACCCGGGGCGTCCCGAGCCGGCCGGCAGGCCGCTGACCGGCCACACCTCCACCGTGCATTCGGTGGCGTTCAGCCCCGACGGGCGGACGCTGGCCAGCGGGGGCGAGGACGGCACCGTGCGGTTGTGGAACATGGCCGGATCCGATCGCCCCGAGGCCATCGGAACGCCGCTGACCGGCCACACCGGACCGGTCTGGTCGGTGGCGTTCAGCCCCGACGGGGGCATGCTCGCCGCCGCCAGCTCGGACACCACGGCGAGTCTGTGGAAGGTGGCCGATCCGGCGCATCCCGCGCAGGTGGGCGGGCCGTTGTCGGGCAGCAGCGGCGAGATGTTCGCGCTGGGGTTCAGTCCCGACGGGCGCACCCTGGCCACCGGCGCGGGGGACAACAAGGTGCGGCTGTGGGCGCTGCCGCGGTCGGACATGACCGGCCGGACCGGGACGTTCCGGCCGGACGGGCAGGTGCTGGCCACGGCCGGGCGCGACGGACGGCTGCGGCTGTGGGACGTACGGGCGCCGAGCAGGCCGGTGCGGCTGGGCGAGCCGTTCCGCCCCGGCAAGGGGGACGTGCGCGCGCTGGAGTTCTCACCGGACGGCCGCACCCTGGCGGTGGTGACCGGCGACCGGGCCGTGCAGCTGTGGAACGTCGGCGATCCCGCGCGTCCCGTCGCCCACGGCCCGCCCGTCCCGCTGCGCATCCGGTACGCCGATCCGCTCGCCTTCAGCCCCGACGGCCGCACCCTGGCCACCGCCGACGACGACCGCACGATCCGGCTGTGGGACATCTCCGACCGCTCCCGCCCGCGTCCGCTCGGCACGCCGCTGACCGGGCACAAGGGCTACGTCAACCACCTGGTGTTCGGCCCGGACGGCCGGACGCTGGCCAGTGGCAGCGCGGACGGCACCATCCGGCTGTGGAACGTGGCGGACCCGGGCCGGGTCTCCCTGGTCCGCGCCCCGCTCCGCGGTCACCTCGGCGCGGTCAACGTCCTCGCCTACAGCCGTGACGGCCGGACGCTGGCCAGCGCGGGCGACGACACCTCCGTCCGGCTCTGGGACGTGTCCGATCCCGCCCGGGCGGTGCTGCGGAAGCGGCTGACCGGCCACTCCGAGGCGGTCGTGGCGCTGACCTTCAGCCGGGACGGCCGCAGGCTGGCGAGCGGCGGCAACGACAGCACCGTGCGGCTGTGGAACGTGTCCGACCCGGCCGCGGCCGACGCGATCGGCCAGTCCATGACCAGCGCGAAGGCCGGCAACTACCTGGCGTTCAACCCGCGCAGCGGCATGCTGGCCGTGTCGAGCGGAGCGGACTCCATCCGGCTGTGGGACCTGGACGTCGACCGGGCCGCGCAGCGGGTGTGCGCCCTGACCCGGGGTGTGCTGACCCCGGACACCTGGCACGAGTACCTGCCCCGGCAGTCCTACGACCCGCCCTGCGACGGCTGAACGAGAACTGCTCGCCCCAACAGCCGTGTGGGGCAAGGGAGTTGAGTGATACCAGTCACAACCGGCGTCCAGTCCCGCGGAGTCGGCTCGCGGGGCGCAAGCGCTTGTTACCCTTGGCCATGGCCCGACCGCTGGTGCATCCCCCGTCGCCAGCGGTCGGGTCTTCGCCGTCCGCGGCCCGGTGCTGCGTCAGCGCAGGTCGAGGCGCATGAGCACGCGCGGATGGCCGGCCAGGACCGAGGTCGTCGGGGCCGCGAGGGTGAAGCCCGCGCGGGCGAAGTTCTTCCGCAGACCGGCGTAGGCCATGGTCAGGTCGACCTTCGCGTCGCCGTTGTCCAGCGGGTACGCCTCGACGGCCGGAGCGCCGTGCGACCGGGCGAAGTCGACGGCGCCGGCGATCAGGGCGTGCGAGATGCCCTGCTTGCGGTGGCCGGGGCGGACCCGGACGCACCACAGGGACCACACGGGCAGGTCGTCGACGTGCGGGATCCTGCGGTTGCGGGCGAACGTGGTCTGCGCGCGCGGGGCGACGGCGGCCCAGCCGACCGGTTCCGCGCCGTCGTAGGCGAGCACGCCGGGGGCGGTGTCGGCGCGGCACAGGCCGGCGACGTACTCGCCGCGCGCCGGGCCGCGCAGTTCGTTGTTGAGCCGGGACGGGATCCGGTGGCTCAGGCACCAGCAGACGTTCGCGCCGGGTGACTTCGGGCCCAGGACGGCGCGGACGTCCTCGAACTCCGAGGCCGGCCGCACGACGATGCTCATACGCCCACGATGTCACGCCCCGGGCTGCGGCGCCGGGGGTGCCGGCCGGCCCGTCGTGGAGCGGGTGACGCTGTCGAGGTCCTTCGGGGCGGCCCTACGTGGACGCCCGGGCGTCCCGGGCCAGCCGGTGCCAGTCCAGGTCCCGCAGCCCCGGCTCGGTCCGGCAGTCCGCGGGCAGGCGCGGGGCGGACTGGAACCACAGGACGGTGAGGCGCGAACGGTAGGCGACGGGGTCGTGGGCCGGGTCGAGGGCCGCGGAGTGGAACGTGCCGAGGCAGGCCACCGGGGGCAGCACCTCCACCGGCCCGAGACCGCCCGCGTACTGGTCGGGGTACTCGCGCGGCGGCGGGACCAGGTGCACGGGCGTGCCCGGCCGGGCCCGCCGGGCGGACCGCAGCAGCGTCCGGATCCGCAGGTCGTTCACCGGCTTGCAGGGATAGCCCTCCAGGTCGCCGTAGGTCGAGGTGAACCGCAGCTCGGCGAGGTCGACCGGGCGGCCGGAGGCCAGGACGAGGCGGGCGAGCGCCAGGGCCGGCGCTTTGACGTGCTGGGGCATGGGGGTCTTTCGCTGTTCCTGGTCGGGGCCGCGCTCGGCAGGGGCGGGGCGGTGGTCACGGCCGGTGTCCGGTGAGCCGCGCCGCCGACGCGACGGTCGCCCGGGCCTCCCGCTCGGACAGGCCGGTGTCGACGGCGGCCTCGACCAAGGGCTCCACGAGCGCGGGTCCGATGCCGTCCTCGTAGGCCCGGCAGGCGGCCCAGAACAGCCGGGTGTTGCGCTGGCCCTCGTGCGCGGCGAGGACGAACTGGACCAGGCCCTGGCCGTGGCCGCCGGCCGGGTCCGGCGGGTGCCGGTGGCTGCGCGGCGGCGGCGGGAGCAGCAGCCGCAGCAGGGAGCGCGGGCAGGGGGCGGGCGGCAGGTGGGCGGTGCCGGGGGCGGCGGCGTAGACGCCGTGCGCGGTGCGTGAGCCGGGGCCGACGAGGTAGCCGCCCGCGCCGCGGATGTCGATGCCCGGCGCGAGGCGGCCCGCCGAGTTGGGGACGACCACGTCGGGCGGGCCGCTCAGCCACAGGTGCCGCCCGCCCGAGGGCGTCACGACGACCACGGTCGGCGGGATGGTGAAAAGGTGCCGTAAGGCCAGTTCGCGCAGGGCCGCCGAGGAGTCGGTGCCGGTCTTCACGTCCAGGTCGACGCCGACGAGGTGGTGCGGGGGCAGTCCGCAGGCGATGCCGTAGCCGGTCGCCCAGGGCGCGGCGGCGAACAGTTCGCGGATGCGGGCGGGGTCGCTGGAGGCGTCGTACACCCCGTGCCCGAGGCGGCCGCACTCGCCGTGGCAGGGGGAGGGCAGGGGGTCGTCGCGGTGGGGGGAACGCAGCGCGGGCAGCTTGGTGCGCGACAGGGGGATGACGGCGAGCCCGCGCTCGGCGGCTGACAGGGCGTGCGCGAGGGCCAGCGTCGTGGCCTGCCGGTCGGTGGTGGCCATGACTCTAGTTTCGTACGTGCGTTCGAAAAAGGAAAGGGGGAGCGAGGGGGGACGCGCCGGGGGCGGTGGGCGACGGGGGAAATGTGCCGTAACGCTTCACCTCTTGCGGCGCCCGGGATCGAAAGCTCCCGTTCGCCCCGGTCCGGGGCGGAAGTGACGCGAGGGGGTTTATCGACTTGTCCTCACGCTTGCGTGCGAAGAGTGGCTTCCGAGGTGGTTCGCCGGGGTTCGGCGGGCAACTCTGGACTCGCGACGTCGAGCACCGCACCGGGGCGGCCGGCCAACTTCCCCGGTGAGACCAGCAGTTCACACAGCACCGCCGGCCTCGGCCGGCACGACCACGGTTTTCCCGGAGTCCTGGAGGGACAGCACCATGGCAAGCATCCGCACCGCCCGCGTCATCGCAGCCGTCTCCGCCCTTCCGCTCGCGGCCGCCCTCTTCGCCGGTGTCGCGGCGGCGGACAACGGCGCCTTCGCGGACGGCGGATCGATCGCGGCCGTCAGCGAGGCCGAGCAGGGCATCCTCGGCAGCGGCGTCGGCGGCGACAACTTCGGCAACGCGGCCACCACACAGCAGCAGGCCGTCGGCGACGGCGCCTCCAACCAGAGCAATACGGCCCAGGTCAACGGTTCGGCCTTCACGGCCGTCAACCAGGGCAACGCCAATACGGCCATCAGCTTCACCCCGCTGTGGTGGTGAGCTGACGGGGCCGGTGCGGCGGCGCCGGCCCGGGGGGCGCGGGGGGTGTCCTGCACGGGGTGGCACGGGTCTGGGCGGCGGTACTCCGGTACCGCCGCCCAGGCGTGCGTGCGGACGGGTGCGGCCGTCCCCTCAGGGACGAACCCGCAGTACTCCCCGGCCCCCGCTCCACCTACAGGAGGTGCAGTCACCCCCACCCCTACAACCTGAGGGGGACCCCGCTTCGGGACCTGCGGCCGATCCGCCGGGCACACCCCGCTCCTAGCGTGGAGCCATGACCACACTCGTCTGCACCACCGCTTCGAAGGCGGCCGCGCCAGCGGCGCAGACCCTTCCCTACCCGTCGTTCTCGTCGTACGTCAGAGCCCGCCGGCCGGTGCTGCTGCGAACCGCCCGCTCGCTCACCGGCAACCCGAGCGACGCCGAGGACCTGCTGCAGACCGCCCTGACCAAGACGTACGTCGCCTGGGAGCGGATCGAGGACCACCGCGCCCTCGACGGCTACGTCCGCCGGGCCCTGCTGAACACGCGGACCTCCCAGTGGCGCAAGCGCAAGGTCGACGAGTTCGCCTGCGACGAGCTGCCCGAGCCCGAACCGCGCTCCGGCGGCGGCGAGGACCCGGCCGAGCAGCAGGCCCTGCGCGACGCGATGTGGCGGGCGATCATGCGGCTGCCGGCCCGGCAGCGCGCGATGGTCGTCCTGCGGTACTACGAGGACCTCAGCGAGGTGCAGACGGCCGAGGTGCTCGGCGTCTCGGTGGGCACGGTCAAGTCGGCCGTCTCCCGCGCCCTGGGCAAGCTCCGCGAGGACACCGAGCTGGAACTCGCCCGCCGCTGACCCGCCGGCACCGCAAGTCCCCGGACAGCCGTCGTCCGCCCCTGTGATCCGTTCCTCCGGCGCGGCGTGATGTGATCGATCGCCCGGTCCTAGTGACATACCGCGCGGTATGTGCGCAGAATCAGCGCACATCCCTTACCACCGCGCAGGCAATGTCGCCCCGGGAGGACGCCGTGCTGAGCACCATGCAGGACGTACCGCTGCTGATCTCGAGGATCCTGACCCACGGGTCGACGATCCACGGGACATCACAGGTGACCACCTGGACCGGTGAGGACGAACCGCACCGCCGGTCCTTCGCGGAGATCGGCGCCCGCGCGGCCCAGCTCGCCCACGCGCTGCGCGAGGACCTCGGCGTCACCGGCGACGAGCGGGTGGCGACCCTGGCCTGGAACAACGCCGAGCACGTCGAGGCCTACTTCGCGATCCCCTCCATGGGCGCGGTCCTGCACACCCTGAACCTCCGCCTCCCGCCCGAGCAGCTGGCGTGGATCGTCCACCACGCCGCCGACCGCGTGATCATCGCCAACGGCTCGCTGCTCCCCCTGCTCGCCCCGCTGCTGCCCCACCTGAAGACCGTCGAGCACGTGGTCGTCACGGGCCCGGGCGACCGCTCCCTGCTCGCCGAGGCCACCGCGCAGGTCCACGAGTACGAGGACCTGATCGCCGGCAAGCCGGTCACCTACGACTGGCCCGAGCTGGACGAACGCCAGGCCGCCGCCATGTGCTACACCTCCGGCACCACCGGCGACCCCAAGGGCGTGGTCTACAGCCACCGCTCCATCTACCTGCACTCCATGCAGGTCAACATGGCCCAGTCGATGGGCCTGACCGACCAGGACACCTCGCTGGTCGTGGTCCCGCAGTTCCACGTGAACGCCTGGGGCCTGCCGCACGCCACGTTCATGACCGGCGTGAACATGCTGATGCCGGACCGGTTCCTCCAGCCGGTCCCGCTCGCCGCGATGATCGAGAGCGAGAAGCCGACCCACGCCGCCGCCGTCCCGACCATCTGGCAGGGCCTGCTCGCCGAGCTGACCGCGCACCCCCGCGACGTCTCCTCCCTCACCCAGGTCACCATCGGCGGCTCGGCCTGTCCGCCGTCGCTGATGGAGGCCTTCGACCAGCTGGGCATGCGGGTCTGCCACGCGTGGGGCATGACGGAGACGTCCCCGCTGGGCACGGTCGCGCGTCCGCCGGCCTCCGCGGTCGGCACCGACGCGGAGTTCGCCTACCGCCTCACCCAGGGCCGCTTCCCGGCCGGTGTCGAGGCCCGGCTGACCGGCCCCGGCGGCGAACGCCTCCCGTGGGACGGGGAGTCGGCCGGTGAGCTGGAGGTGCGCGGCGCCTGGATCGCGGGCGCCTACTACAACGGCCCCGACGCCGAACCGCTTCGCCCCGCCGACAAGTTCAGCGAGGACGGCTGGCTCAAGACCGGCGACGTCGGCACCATCTCGCCCGACGGCTTCCTCACGCTCACCGACCGCGCCAAGGACGTCATCAAGTCCGGCGGCGAGTGGATCTCCTCCGTCGAGCTGGAGAACGCCCTGATGTCCCACCCGGACGTCGCCGAGGCGGCCGTCGTCGCCGTGCCCGACGACAAGTGGGGCGAGCGGCCCCTGGCCACGGTCGTCCTCAAGGAGGGCGCCTCCGTCGGCTTCGAGGACCTGCGCGGCTTCCTCGCCGACGAGGGCAAGATCGCCAAGTGGCAGCTCCCGGAGCGCTGGACGATCGTCGAGGCGGTCCCGAAGACCAGCGTCGGCAAGTTCGACAAGAAGGTGCTGCGCAAGCAGTACGCGCAGGGCGAGCTGGACGTCACCCGCCTCTGAGGCCCCCGGCGGACCGCCGTACGGCAGCGCCTCACCGTCGTACGGCGGTCACGCCCCAGCCCAGAAGCAGCCACAGCCCCGCCACCGCGCACACCCCGTCCCAGCCGAAGTGGCCGTAGGCGGCGCCCGCGAGGGCGGAGGCGGCGGCGCCGCCCGCGAAGCCGGCGACCACGTAGGCGGTGTTGGCGGTGGCCGGGGTGGAGGTCGAGGTCAGGGCCAGCGTCTGGTTGGCGACGTGCGACGCCACCAGCGCCGCGTGGATCGCGACCGCGGCGGCGAACAGGGCGCCGAGCGTGTGCCCGCCGAGCCGGAACAGCGGCACGGACACGGCCGCCACCAGGTACGCGGACCGCACCACCCGGCCCGCGCCGAACCGGTCCACCAGCCCGCCCGCCAGCGGCGCCACCGCGCTCGCCGTCAGCCCGAACAGTCCGAACAGCCCGGCGGCCGCGGTGGACAGGCCGTACGCCGGCCCGGTCAGCAGCACGGCGAGCGACGTCCACAGCGCGCTCCAGGCGCCGAACATCCCGGCCTGGCGCACGCAGGCCCGCCACAGCTCCGGCGAGCCCCGCAGCACCGACGGCAGCGCGGCGAGCCCGGAGAAGAGCGAGCCCTGCCTGCTGCGCCGCGAGGGCAGCACGCAGGCGGTCGCCAGGCCCAGGACCAGGGTCAGCACGGCGGCGCCCGCGAACACCCAGCGCCAGCCGAAGGCCTGGCCCGCCAGTCCGCCCAGCACCCGGGCCGCGACGATGCCGGTGAACAGGCCCGCTATGACGGCGGCGACGTGCCGGGCGCGCCGCTCGGCCGGGGCCCGCTCGGCCACCAGCGGCACGAGCAGCTGCGGCACGACGGTCGCCGCCGAGGCGACGAACACGGCGACCGCGAGGATCCCGGCGCCGGGCGCGAGGGCACTAGCCGCCAGCGCCAGGGCGGTCACCAGCGTGAGCCCGGCGACCAGCCGGCGCCGGTTGACGCTGTCGCCGAGCGGCGCGAAGAACAGCAGGCCGACCGCGTAGCCGAGCTGTGCGACGGAGGCGATCCAGGCCAGGGCCGAGGGGGTCGAGCCGAAGTCGCGGGCCATCAGGGACAGCAGCGGCGCGGCGAGGTAGATGTTGGCGGCGGTGACCGCGCTGCACACCGCGAGCAGGGTGAGGAAGAGACCGGGGGAGGGCGTGCGCGGTGCCCGCGCCGGGGTACGGCCCGCCTGGGGGGTGGTGGTCGTGGTCGTTGTCGGCATGAGGGGAGGACTCCTTGGAGTCGGCTCTAACAACTAACTGGTTGGTTGGCTGATGGCGCCAACAGTCTGGGCCGCCCCGTCATTCCCTGTCAACCAAACAGTTGGTTGCCTGGGCGCGCTACCCTCTCCCCCATGGCAGCAAGGGACCCCGAGGCCACCAAGGCCCGGATCTTCGAGGCGGCGGTCGCCGAGTTCGCCCGGCACGGGATCGCCGGCGCCCGCATCGACCGCATCGCCGCCGAGGCGAAGGCCAATAAGCAGTTGATCTACGCCTATTTCGGCAACAAGGCCGAGCTCTTCGCGATCGTCCTCGAACGGAAGATGCTCCACCTCGCCGAGGCCGTCCCCGTCGACCCCGACGACATCGAGGGCTGGATCGACCGGCTGACGGACTACCACGCCGCCCACCCCGAACTGCTGCGCCTGCTCTTCTGGGAGGGCCTGGAGTACGGCAGCGCCGAACTGCCCCACGAGTCCGACCGCCAGGAGCACTACGCCCGCAAGGTCGCCGCCCTGCGCGACGGGCAGGAGCGGGGTGTCGTCACCGACGCGATCCCGGCCGCCGACCTGCTGTTCCTGCTGACCGCGCTGGCCAACTGGACCGCCGTCGTCCCGCAGATGCGGCGCATCCTGGTCGGCGGCGGCGACCCCGACCGGGACCGGCTGCGCGCCTCGGTCAAGGAGGCGGCCCGCCGCCTGACGGCCCGCTAGGGCCGCATGGCAGGCCAGGGCCTCACGGCCGGGCAGAGGGCCTCATGGCCGGGCAGGGCCTCACGGCCGGGCAGAGGGCCTCATGGCCGGGCAGGGCCTCATGGCCGGGCAGGGCCGCACGGGTCGCTGTCCTGGCGCCGGTCCGTCTCCGGATGGGTGTCGAGCCAGCGGCGTGCCGCCAGGCTCAGCGGTGGGTGGTCCGGCTCGTCCATCGTGCCCTCCGCCACCGCCTCGGCCCACCGCCGCAGGACCCGCGAGCGATGCGGCGCCGTCAGCACGGAGGTGCTGATGTCGTGCTCCCACGTCGTCGCGAAGACCAGCACGTTCCCGTCGAGCGAGAGCATGCGGAACTCGGGGCGGCAGGAGGCGCTGCCGAGCAGGCCGACAGCGCCCTCGCCCATGACGTCCCACTCACGCTGCAACTCGACGCAGAACCATCGGGCGGGGCGGTCCTCGCCGGGCCCGAGCGCGAGGAGGAACCTGCGGTCGGTCCCGGAGAAGAGCCCTCCCTCGACGGACAGCCGGTACCAGTCGGCGTTGGCCCTCTCCCGCAGCCGCGGCTCCAGGACGTCGAGCATGGCCTCGACGCGCCCTTCGTCGTGGGGGCAGCTCGCCGCCTGGCCGGCGACGATGGGAGGGAGGAGCCCGTCGGGTTCGGTCCATCCGTCCACGATGCGCAGACCTGCCGCGGCGAGAGACTCCATGTCGGCCATCATGCCGTCGCCGCCGGTGGGCACACGCGGCAGGGCGGCAACCGACTGCGCGCCGGCCGGACCGGCCGACGCCCCGGCCGGTCCTAGTTGGTGCCGATCCGGCTGAGCAGCTCCACGATCCGGGTCTGCACCTCGTTGCTGGTCGACCGCTCCGCCAGGAACAGCACCGTCTCGCCGGACGCCAGCCGCGGCAGGTCCGCCTGGTCGACGGCGGCGGTGTAGACGACGAGGGGGGTGCGGTTGAGCTGCCCGTTCGCCCGCAGCCAGTCGACGATCCCGGCGTATCCCGCCTGCCGCCGGTGCACCTGCAGCAGGTCCATCACGACCAGGTTCGGCCGGAACTGCCCCGCCAGCGTCACCGCGTCCGCGTCGCTCGCGGCCCGCGCGACCTGCATGCCGCGCCGCTCCAGCGTCGCCGTCAGCGCCAGCGCGATCTCGGCGTGCTCCTCGATCAGCAGCACCCGCGGCGGGTGCTGCTCACTGTCGCGCGGCGCCAGCGCCTTCAGCAGCACCGCCGGGTCGGCCCCGTACGCCGCGTCCCGCGAGGCCTGGCCCAGCCCGGCCGTGACGAGCACGGGCACCTCGGCCGCCACCGCGGCCTGCCGCAGCGACTGCAGCGCCGTGCGCGTGATCGGCCCGGTCAGCGGGTCGACGAACAGCGCGGCCGGGAACGCCGCGATCTGCGCGTCGACCTCCTCGCGCGAGTTCACGATCACCGGCCGGTAGCCGCGGTCGCTCAGCGCCTGCTGGGTGCTGACGTCCGGCGCGGGCCACACCAGCAGCCGCCGCGGATTGTCCAGCGGCTCGGGCGGCAGCTCGTCGTCCATCGGCTGCGGCCGGGGCGGATCGGCGACCTCGACGGCCCCGCCGGGACCGTCCAGCGGCTCGGGGCCCTCGGCCGCGTTCTCGTCCGGCGCGCCTATGGCGTACGAACGCCCGCCGCCCTCCGTCACCGGCGCGAGCCGCGTCTGCCCGGCCAGCGAGTGCTGCGCGGGCATGGGCGCGGGAGCCGGGGCGCCCGGCGGGACCGGTGTGCCGGCGGGGGTCCCGCCGGGAGGCGTCGGATCGGCCGCCGGATGCGGCAGGGCGGCCTGCTCGGGACGGCCCGCGCGGTCCACCGGTCGCGGTGCCTGGTCCGGACCGGCCTGCGGTTCCGCACGCGCGGCCGGGTCGGGCGGCGTGCCGAGCTTGCGACGGCGGCCCGAACCGCCCGGCGCGTGCGGGGGAGGCGTCGCCGGGCCGTGGGCGGCCGACGGCTGCTGGACCTGGGCCGCCTGCCGGGTGAACGGCACGCCCTGCCCCAGCGTCCGGACGCTGATCGCCCGTCCCTGCGTCGAGTTGGGGTCCACGGGCGCCGCGGCCTCGGCGGGCAGCGGCTGGGCCGCTCCCCGCGCAGCGGCACCCTGCGGGGGCACCGGGGTCCCGGGAGCGGGCGTGTTCCGCTGGGACGCCCCGTTCGGGGCACTCGGAGCCGCACTCGGGGCGCCCGGGGCGCCCTGCGGGTGGGCGCTCGGCGCGGCACCGTTCGGAAGCACGGGGGGCACGGGGACACCGGCGCCCGAGGTGCCGCCCCCGGCGGGCCATCCGCCGGGGATCGGCGTGCCCGGGGCGGGGGTTCCCTGAGCCGGGGTTCCCTGAGCCGGGGTTCCCTGCGCGGGTGCGGCTTGAGCCGGTGCGGCCTGAGCGGGGGTCGTCCGAGCCGGGCTCGCCTGGGCCGGGACACCCGGGTTCTGCCCGGCGGCCTCCGCGGGCAGCGGCTGAGCGGCGGAGGCGTGCTGGTCGGGTACGGCCGGTGCCTGCGGAGGCAGCGGCTGCGCCTGCAACTGCACCGCCTGGCCCGGCAGCACCCCCTGCACGCTGTGACCGAGCCCGCCCGGGCCGGGCAGGGGACCTGCCTGCGGCGGCACGGCATCCGGATGCGGCCCGGCGACGCCCTGCGGCGCCGCGGCGTTCGTGGGCATGCCGGGGGCGTTGCCCTGCGGGGGCACACCCGCACCCGGCGCGACCCGGGCGGCGGGCGCCGCGGCCTGACCGGGCACGCCCGGTACCGGCACGGCCTGTCCGGGCGGAACGGCCCCGGCGACCTGCTGGGCGGGGAACCCCTGGGCCGGGACACCCTGCGGGGGAACCACTCCCTGCCCGGCACCGGCACCAGGGGGCACGGCACCGGCACCAGGGGGCACGGCACCGGCACCAGGGGGCACGGCACCCGCAGGCACCGGAACGGAAGGCATAAATCCCGCAGGCCCGCCGGCCACCGGAGCGGCTCCCGCGGACGCGGCGGCCACCTGGCCGGGATGCCCCGGCACGGCCCCCGGCTGCCCGGCACCCTGCGGAGCCGGAGCCGGAGCCGGAGCCGGAGCCTGAGCCGGCACGGACGGGTCGGGAGCCGGTGCCCCGGCGGACTCCGGCGCGGCCACGGCACGCCGTCGGCGCCCGGTCGGCCGGCTGGTCGGGTGCGGCTGGGGCGGCGTGTGATCGTCGGACCGGTCGTGCGGAACGGCATCGTGCCGCCCCTCCTCGACGCCCTCGTCACCGGCGGTGCCGGGCACCGCCACGGCTCCCTGCCCGGCAACCGGAGCACCGGCCCCACCGGCACCGGTCTGCCCGGACGGTGCCTGCACGCCCGGGCCCGTACCCGCGCCTGTACCCGCACCCGGTGCCACCTGGTCGGCCTCGGCGGGCGGCAGCGCGAAGACCGGACGCGGTCCGGCCGCCGCAGCCTGCTGCGCGGCCGCGGCGCGCTCGTTGGCTGCGGCCAGCGCCCTGCGCCGGCGCCCCGTCGGCTGCGGTGCCTGCGCCGGACCCTGATCCTGCTCCTGCGAGCCCGGAGAGCCCTGCGCGTCCTGGTCCTGCGCGCCGGACGGCGCCGCCGGAAGCGCCGCGGGCAGCGCGTGCTGCTCACCGGGCTCACGCCGGGCACGCCGCCCGGACGGCACGGGCACGCCCTGCGGCGGAACGGTGCCGCCCAGCCCGGTGTTCGAGGCGGCGGCGCCCGCGTGCTCCCCGGCCATCACGACGGCGCCCTCGGCGACACCCTGCACCGCGCTGCCGACGGCCGCCGCACCGGCGTCCTCGGCGGCCCGGCCGCGACGCCGCCCGGTACCGCTCGAGGCGGCGTCCTCGCCGGAGGCCTGCGCGGGCAGCGCGGCCGGTTCCCCGGCGGCGCGCCTCCTGCGCCGACCGGTCGGCACGCCGCCCTCGGCACCGGAGCCCGCCTCGTCCTCGCCCTCACCGACGGGGGCGTCCCCGTCGAGGAAGGCGTCGGTGCCGCCCCGCCGGGCACGGCGGCGCCCCGCGCCGGAGGGCTGTTCGCCGGACGCGAGTGCCGGCGCGGCCGCCGCCTCGTCCACCGGCTGCCCGGTGACGGCCCCGGCCCCGCCGCCGAGCGGGACTTCGAGGACGTACGCACTGCCGCTCATCCCCGGCACGTCGTGCGTCTGCAGGACGCCGCCGTGGGCCCGGACGATCCCGCGCACGATCGGCTCGTGCACGCTGTCGCCCCCGGCGTACGGCCCGCGGACCTCGATGCGGACGACCTCACCGCGCTGCGCGGCCGCCACGACGACGGTGTTGTCCATGTAACCGCCCACCGACACGGGCGAGTTGCCGGTCGCGTCCACCCCGGCCACGTCGGCGACGAGATGGGCGAGGGCGGTGGCGAGCAGCCGGGGGTCGACCTCGGCCTCGATGGGCGGGGCGTGCACGGCGAACTGCACCCGCCCGGGCCCGATGAGTTCCACGGCCCCGTCGACACCGGCGGCGACGACGGCGTCGAGCATCACCTTCGTCCGGGCGACGTTCTCGCTGCCCGCGTCGAGCCGCTGGAAGCCGAGGACGTTGTCGATCAGGGTCGTGATGCGCGAGTAGCCGGCCGAGAGGTGGTGCAGCACCTGGTTGGCCTCGGGCCACAGCTGCCCGGCGTCGTCGGCGGCGAGCGCGGCCAGTTCGCGGCGCAGTTCCTCCAGCGGCCCGCGCAGGGACCGGCCCAGCAGGGTCAGCAGCTGCTCGTGCCGTGCGGAGAGCGCGTCGAACCGGTCCTTCTCCCGCTCCCCGAGGGCGGCGTACCGCTCCTCGTTGGCGGCGAGTTCCTCGGCGTGCCGCTCGCGCAGCTCCTCCAGCTCGGTGACGTGCTGCTGGCGCAGGGCGGTCAGCTCGGAGGCGTGCTCCTCGGAGAGCCGCTCCACTTCCTCCGCGTGGGCCTTCTCGGCCGCCTCCTTCTCCTCGACGACGGCGTCGTAGGGCCGCCGGTCGGTGAAGGTCATCACGGCGCCGACGAGCTGGTCGCCGTCGCGCACGGGCGCGGTCGTCAGGTCGACCGGGACCTTGGCGCCGTTCTTGGCGTACAGCACCTGCCCGCGCACCCGGTGCTTGCGCCCGGAGCGCAGGGTGTCGGCGAGCGGCGAGTCCTCGTAGGGGAAGGGCGAACCGTCGGCCCGCGAGTGCAGGACGAGCGTGTGCAGCTCGCGCCCGCCCAGATCGCTGGCCCGGTAGCCCAGGATCTGCGCGGCCGACGGGTTGACGAGCACGATCCGCCCGTCGGTGTCGGTGCCGACGACGCCCTCGGCGGCGGCCCGCAGGATCATCTCGGTCTGCCGCTGCGACCGCGCCAGCTCGGCCTCGGTGTCCACGGTCCCGGACAGATCGCGCACGACGAGCATCAGCAGCTCGTCGCCGGTGTAGCCGTAACCGTCGTACGCCTGCTGCCCGTTCTCGAGATTCGCACTGGTGACCTCGACGGGGAACTCCGTCCCGTCGGTCCTGCGCGCCACCATCCGGGTCGGCTTGGTGCGCGCCCGCGGGTCGAGGTGCTCGGGCCGGCGCATGGAACCCGGGATGAGTTTGGAGTCGAACTGCGGCAGCAGGTCGAGCAGCCCGCGCCCCACCAGGGCGGTGCCCGGGGTCTCGAAGGCCTCCAGGGCGATGGTGTTGGCGTTGACCACCGTCCCGTTGGCGTTGACCAGCACCAACGCGTCGGGGAGGGCGTCCAGTATGGCTGCGAGGCGAGCAGCGCCTCGGGATGGCCTGCTGCTCACGAGACGCTTCCCTCCTGTTACCGCACCTTGCCGACCGCTCGGGCCATCTTGCCAACCGTCCCGCAGCGTGTCACGCGAGGGAGTCTAAGGGCTGGGGTTGCGCTCGCGACGCCGGATGAGAGCGACGTCGCACGGGGAAGGGACCCCGGACCGGCACGCGGGCGACCCCGAACGCCCGCCCTCCTGCGACGACGTCGCGGGACCTTCGCGGGACCTTTACGACGAAGACGTTTCTGTATGTTTCGGCCGAGCCGGCCTGATGTGGGCGGAGTGTGGCGCACAGAGGGGTGTGCCGTGGAGGCGCGGGACGGGTCCGGCCGGGTCCCCGGTGGAGGGGGGACCCGGCCGGCAGGGCTCAGCGGACGGCGTCCGGCTTCTCCCCCATGCCGGGCAGGAGCGGCACGAGCCGGTCCCAGCGGTCGATCTGGCAGCCGTCGCGGCGGTCGTACGTCGCGTCGACGGGGCGCCCGGCCCAGGTGCCGGTGACGTGCGCGGTGGCCGGCCCGCCGTACTGCATGGTGCACATGCCGCCCTGCGGGGCCGGCGCGAAGACGTCCCGGCCCCACCGCGTGTCCCGCTCCAGGGCCGCGCAGGCGCCGTGCGGGTCGGGGTGGCTGCCGCCGTCGGGGCCGCAGTACAGCTCGAAGGTGCCGTCCACCCCCTCTCCGGCGTTCCGCACGGTGACGGTGAGGTGGTCACGGTCCCGGAGGTCATCGACCCACTCGCGGGGCAGCGGGTCGGTCCCGGTGGCGTCGGCGTACGCGGCCGGGGACACGGCGGCCAGCGAACCGACGCCGGCGACGGAGGCGGCGGCACCGAGGAGGAGGCGCCGCAGGGCGGGGCGGGCGGTGGCCCGGGGGGTGGCACGCAACATGCCCTGCCTAACGCGAGGCGGCGCCGGACGTTGCGCCCCTTCCCCCGCTGCCGCCCGCCCGGCCCCACCGCTGCCGCCCGCCCGGCGCCTCCACCCTCGCCGCTGCCGCCCGCCCGGTCCGGTTCCGGCGGCCCGCGACCACCTGACAAGGCCTTTGCCCCGCGCCCTTCCCGCCTAGTACCGTGGGGGTCGATTGGTGACACCCCGCTCGACTGTGTCATCATCGGCACGCACCGACTCGCGCTCGCGCGGGTGGATGCGCTGGAGGCGTCGCCTAGTCCGGTCTATGGCGCCGCACTGCTAATGCGGTTTGGGTCTTAAAGCCCATCGAGGGTTCAAATCCCTCCGCCTCCGCACCTGATCACGAAGCCCCGGTCATCCGACCGGGGCTTCGCTGTCGTTGCCCCCCGCTGACCCTGTTTTCGCAGCTCACAAGGGGTGCGGCCAATGGATTTCACATGGCGGCGGCAGTCATGTAATGTTCTTCCTGTCGCCGCGAGCGAGCCGAAAGGCCCGAGAGCGGCGAAACAACAGAACAAGCACTCGTAGCTTAACGGATAGAGCATCTGACTACGGATCAGAAGGTTGCAGGTTCGAATCCTGCCGAGTGCACACAGACCAGAGGCCCCGGAGAGATCCGGGGCCTCTGGCGTTTCCGCGTGCGCTGTCCGGTCAACTCCGCGTCCCCCGCGCCCCGGTGAGCCGCCCTTGCGCAGACGTTCCGTTGGGCCCACTATTCTGGATAATCGAATAGTCGGCTGATCAGAACCCGGGGAGGGCCGGTGGCGGTGAACGCGGCGTGGACGCGGGCGGTGTTGCCCCTCTGCCTGCTGGGGGTGCTGGACGCCGAGGAGAAGAACTACGGGTACGCCCTGCTGAGCCGCCTGGCCGAGGCCGGGCTGGAGGGCGTGAAGCCCGCGACCCTGTACCCCGCTCTGACGCGCCTGGAGGAGGAGGGCGCGGTCGAGGTCGAGTGGGGCGCCGGCGAGGGCGGGCCCGGCCGGAAGTACTACCGCATCACCGAGGCCGGACGGGAACGGCTGCGCCGGGAGAGCGCCGCGTGGCACGACCTCCACGGGACCGTCGCGACGCTGCTCGGGGACCGAGAAGGGGGATCGTCTTGACCACGACGAACAAGCTCGGCTGGACGCGCGAGGAGGACGAGACGTGGGCGGCGGTCGTCGAACTGCGCCTCACGCTCGACCAGCAGGCCTCCGCCGACCTGATCCATCAGGTCCTGGCGGAGGCGCACGACGCGGTGACCGAGACGGGCCGCACGCCGCACGACCTCTTCGGCGACCCCGTGGCGTACGCGCGCTCCGTGGCCGCGGAGCGGATCGGCGAGGAGGACCGGGCGCGCGTCGACGCGCAGGGCCTCACCCCGGGCGAGCGTCTCACCGCCTCCCTCGCGACACTCGGTCTGGCCGGAGTCGTCGTCGGGGTGCTGCGGTGGATCGACGACGGCCTCTGGGCGGACGCCGGCTGGTCGTCGATCGCGGCGTTCACCGCCGTCGTGCTGACCGCCGTCCTGACGTCCGCCGTCCTCGCGGCCCGGGCCGCCGGGCGGATCACCGGTTCGTGGATCTTCGCCTCGGCGGCGCTCGTGACGCTGGGCGGTGGTGCCACCGCCGCCGCCTTCCTCCCCGATGAGCCGCTGTTCACGTTCCCGGTCCCGGCCCTCGCGGTGGCGGGCGTGGCGCTGAGCGCCGCGGCGGTCGCCTTCCCGGACGCCGCCGTCGACCGCTGGTTCACCCCGGGGCACCGGGGCGACGACGAGCGCTGGCTGTCCCACGTCGAGGGCCTGCTGCGCGGACGCCACGCGATGCCGGCCGCCCAGGCGCGGGCCCATGTGCGGGAGGCCCGTCAGCATCTGGCCGCGTCCGGCGACAGTGCCGAGGAGGCCTTCGGCAGTGCCGAGGTCTACGCGATGCGCCTGGCCGAGGGCCCCCGGCGGGAGCGCCGGCTGGCGCGGCGCAAGCTGTACGGCGTCACCGCGCTGACCGTGCTCGTCGTCTGGCTCTTCGCGGACGAACTGCGCGACGCCGACCTTTCCTCCCCCCGGTTCTGGATCTACGCCGGTGCCGCCGCCTACTGGATCTGGCGCACGGCCCGGGCGTGGATCAAGGAGTCCGCGTCCCGCGGCGGCTCGGCGTCCTGAGGCCGGTGCGTGCACCCGGTGGCCGGCGCGTGCGGGGCGCCGTCGGTCACTCGGGGCGGCAGTACTCCTCCAGGTAGGTCGCGGCCAGTGAGCTCGCCCGGGTGAACCAGTCCGTGAGCACGGCGATCTCGTCGGGCGTGTAGTCCGCGAAGAGCGCCCCGAGGCGGGCGTAGTACGGCTCGTAGACCTCGCGCACCCGGGCGACCGCGTCGGGCCGGGCGGCCACGCGGACCCGGCGGCGGTCGGCCGGGTCGGGGAGGCGGGTGATGTAGCCGGCCCGTTCGAGCCGGTTCAGAATGCCCGTGACCGCGCCCGTGGTGACGTGGACGCGCGCTGCCAGGTCCCCCGCCGTGGGGTGGTTCTCACCGGCCTCGATGACATAGCCGAAGCAGGTGAGGTCGGTCACGCTCAGACCCACCTGCTGGGCGATCTCGTGCTGTCCGACCAGGTGCGTCGCGATGAGCTGGTCCATCGCCGACAGTGCCTGCTCCGGCGTGGCGGCCGGACGCGGCTTGGCTTGCATTCCCAGATCCCTTAGTTCGTGAGATGTTTGGGTTGTTAAACTCTTAGCTCGTGAGGGGTTCTGCTCGGAGGCCGAGCCCTCGATCGGAGGACGCACATGAGCGCACATCAGTATGACCACGGGCACACGGCCGCCGGGTGGATCGGCTTCGGCATCGCCACCGTCGGGGCCGTCGCGGCGGGAGCGGGTGTCTGCGCCGTCTCGGGCCTGCTGATCGCCGCGGGGCTCGGCGTCGTGGTGGTCGGCCTCCTGGTCACCTGGGCCCTGCACCTCGCCGGCTGGGGCAAGGGCCCGGGCGCGCGGCCCCGCGAGGAGTGGGGATGGCGGGTGCGGGACTCGGCCGCCTCGGGCGGGCACGCGGACTGCCTCGGGTGCCGGCTGGCCGGCCGGGGCCGGCGCGGGGAGCGCGCCGGCCGGGAGACCGGACCGGCGCCCGCGCGGCGCGCGGCGGCGGAGCCGGAGACGGCCCTGGTGGGCGCCGCGGGGACCGGCACCGGCCGCTGATCCGGCCGCCGCCACCCGCCCTCGGCCGCCCGGCCCCTGTACGGCGTGTGCCGGTGACGGGGCCGAGCACGGGGGCTCGTCGCCCGGGCCGAGCGCGGGGGCTCGTCGGCCGGGCCGCTGATCCGGCCGCCGGTTCCGCGTCGTATCGCCGCACGGGCGTGTGCTGGTGACGGGGCCGAGCACGCGGGCTCGTCGCCCGGGCCGAGCGCGGGGGCTCGTAGCCCGGGCCGCTGATCCGGCCGTCGGCTCCGCGTCGTATCGCCGCGCGGCGTGTGCTGGTGACGGGGTCGAGCACGAGGGCTCGTCGCACGGGCCGAGCACGGGGGCTCGTCGGCCGGGCCGCTGATCCGGCCGCCGGTTCCGCGTCGTATCGCCGCGCGGCGTGGGCCGCTGATGGGGCCGAGCACGGGGGCTCGTCGCCCGGGCCGAGCACGGGGGCTCGTAGCCCGGGCCGCTGATCCGGCCGTCGGCTCCGCGCCGTTGTCGTCCTCCCCGTGGCCCGGTCGCTGCCGGGGCCTGCCCCTGCTGTCAGTGCCTGGCCCTACTCTCGGCGGTGATGGCACAGGCATGGAAGTGCGCGGGGCTGCGGTGGTCGGCGGACGGGCCCGGGCTGGTGTGGTCCGGAGGCCGGCGCAGCGCGCTGACCTGGGGGAAACGCGTGGCTTTCGGAGTCGCGGAAGGGAGCGTGCGGACCTGCCGGGGGGCTCGGGGGCACGCGTGTCCGGTCGCCGCTGCCGTGCCGGGGCGCAGTACGGGCGCCCGGTGCGAGGAGTGCGCGCGGCTGGACCGGGCCCATTCCGTCGCGGCGGACACCCTGGCCGACGATCCCCGGCCCTACCGCGTCTACCTGGCGTGGTTCGGGCCCGGCATGGTCAAGGTCGGGATCACCGCCGAGGAGCGGGGGCCGGCCCGGCTGCTGGAGCAGGGGGCCGTCTGCTTCACCTGGCTCGGGGTGGGGCCCCTGATGGCCGCCCGGCGCAGCGAGGAGCTGCTGCGCGCCGCCCTGCGGGTGCCCGACCGGATCCCGTACACCGACAAGCGTGCCGTGCGCTCGGCCCTGCCCGGGACGGAACCGGAGCGGGCCGCGGAGATCACCGCGCTGCACGCGCGGGCTGTGGCCCTGCCCGGGTGGCCCGAGTCGCTGGCGCGTGCGCCGCTGCGGGTCGTCGATCACACGGCCGTCTTCGGGCTGGCGGGGCTGCCCGCCGCCGTGGGGGAGGTGCGCGAGCTGGTCCCGGGCGGTGCGATCGGTGGTGAGCTGGTCGCCGCCGCCGGACCCGACCTGCACCTGGACACCGGGAGCGGTGTCGTCGTCCTCGACACGCGGCTGCTGACCGGGTGGGAGCTGGGTCCTGCCCAGGAGGGCCGGCGGCGGCTGCCGGTACGGCGGTTCAGGGAAGACGCCGGGGTGCAGGACGGGTTGTTCTGAGGCCGGGCGGCGGATCCCAGGAGCCGCCTGAGAAGTGCCTGTGTGTTTCTCAGGGAAATCACAGACGCGGAAAAGGGCGCTCTCAGAGCCCGCCGCCATCGTGTCCGCATGACCACGACCTCGCCCCAGGGGCGCACCGAACTGCTCAGGCCGGACGGGAGCCCCGTCCGCGTGCTGGTGGTGGACGACGAGGCGTCGATCACCGAGCTGCTGTCCATGGCCCTGCGCTACGAGGGCTGGCAGATCCGCAGTGCCGGTGACGGCATGGGCGCCGTCCGGGCCGCTCGCGGCTTCCGGCCCGACGCCGTCGTGCTCGACATGATGCTGCCCGACATGGACGGGCTGTCCGTCCTCGGGCGGCTGCGCCGGGAACTGCCGGACGTGCCGGTGCTGTTCCTCACCGCCAGGGACGCGGTGGAGGACCGGATCGCCGGGCTCACGGCGGGCGGCGACGACTACGTCACCAAGCCGTTCAGCCTGGAGGAGGTCGTCGCACGGCTGCGCGGGCTGATCCGGCGCTCCGGCGCGGCCGACCGGCGGTCCGGCTCCGTGCTGGCCGTCGGCGACCTCACCCTGGACGAGGACAGCCACGAGGTGACCCGCGGCGGGGACGGCATCCATCTGACCGCGACCGAGTTCGAGCTGCTGCGGTTCCTGATGCGCAATCCGCGGCGCGTGCTCAGCAAGGCGCAGATCCTCGACCGCGTCTGGTCCTACGACTTCGGCGGGCAGGCCAACGTCGTCGAGCTGTACATCTCCTACCTGCGGCGGAAGATCGACGCCGGACGCGAGCCGATGATCCACACGCGGCGCGGCGCCGGCTACCTGATCAAGCCCGCGGCGTCGTGAGCGGACGGCCCCGCTCGCGTGCCCGGCGCGAGCCGGGCGCCCGCCGGGCGGGCCGCCCCCGCACGCTGCGGACGCGGCTCGTCGTCGCGTCCGTGGTGCTGATCGCCGTGGTGTGCGCGGTGATCGGCACCGTGACGACCCTCGCGTTGCGGTCCCACCTGTACGAACAGCTCGACGGGCAGCTCGGCGCCGCCGCGTCCCGGGCCGCGCTGAGCCCGCCCCGGGACCCCGACGCGGGGAACGGGGGTGGCGCGCCGGCCCTGCTGAAGGAGGAGAGCCTCACCGTCTTCGTCACCCGGGGGCCGCAGCCGGCCGGCACCATCGCCGCCAGGATCGAGGACGGCCGGATCACGGAGTCCAAGTACGGCGTGTCCGGCGACGACTACCGGATGAGCGCCCGGTCGCTGAACTCCGCCCAGACCGCCGCGCTGATGTCCGTGCCGCAGTCCGACGGGTCGCCGCGGACCGTCGAGGTCCCCGGCCTGGGCGAGTACCGGGCCGTCTTCAAGAGCGGGGACAAGGGCAGCTACTACGTCGCCGTCCCCACCACGGACGTGACCAGCACCGTCAACACCCTCGTCCTGGTCGAGATCAGCGTCACCGGCGCCGGTCTCGCCGCGGCCGGCCTGGCCGGCTCCGTCCTGGTCGGCGTCGCCACCCGCCCCCTGCGCAGGGTCGCCGCCACCGCCACCCGCGTGTCCGAACTCCCCCTGCACAGCGGCGAGGTCCACCTCAACGAGCGGGTGCCCGACTCCGAGACCGACCCGCACACCGAGGTCGGGCGGGTCGGGGCCGCGCTGAACCGGATGCTCGACCACGTGCACGCCGCGCTGCACGCCCGGCAGTGCAGCGAGACGCGGGTCCGGCAGTTCGTGGCGGACGCCAGTCACGAACTGCGCACGCCCCTCGCCTCCATCCGCGGGTACGCCGAACTCACCCGGCGGGGACGCGAACAGGTCGGCCCCGACACCCGCCACGCCCTCGGGCGGATCGAGTCCGAGGCCGACCGGATGACCCTGCTCGTGGAGGACCTGCTGCTGCTCGCCCGCCTGGACGCCGGTCGGCCGCTGCAGTTCGGGCACACCGACCTCGTGCCGCTCGTCGTGGACGCCGTCGGCGACGCCCGCGCGGCCGGCCGGGACCACGACTGGCGGCTCGACCTGCCCGACGAGCCGGTGCCCGTGACGGTGGACGCGGCCCGGTTGCAGCAGGTGCTGCTCAACCTCCTGGGCAACGCCCGCACCCACACCCCGCCCGGCACGACCGTCACCGCCCGCGTCCGGCGGCGCGGCGCGTGGCTGTGCGTCGAGGTGGAGGACGACGGGCCGGGCATCGCAGCGGAGTTGCTCCCGCACGTCTTCGAGCGGTTCGCGCGCGGGGACTCCGCCCGGTCCCGCGCCACCGGCTCGACCGGCCTCGGCCTCGCCATCGTGCAGGCCGTGGCGGCGGCGCACGGCGGCGGCGTCGGCGTCGACAGCGCCCCCGGGCGGACCGTGTTCACCCTCCGGCTGCCCGCCGCCGCCCACCCGCCGCGCCCCGAGCGGGACGGCGAGCCGTACTCACAGGCGGGCCACAGCGTCACCACACGGCTGCGACAGGGCGCCTGACGACAGTCGGTCCCATGCGAACCGACTCTTTCCCCGGCACCCTGCCGGCGCGGGAGCACCTCCCGGCCGCACCGGCAGCCGCACCCGTCCTGGACGTCGTGGTCCCCGTCCACAACGAGGAGAAGGACCTCCCGCCGTGCGTGCGCCGGCTGCACGCGCACCTGGTCCGCACCTTCCCCTACGCATTCCGCATCACGATCGCGGACAACGCCTCCACGGACACCACCCCGGCGGTCGCGGCCCGGCTGGCGGCGGAGATACCCGAGGTCGGCAGCGTCCGGCTGGAGCGGAAGGGCCGGGGCCGGGCCCTGCGGGAGGTCTGGTCGGCCTCGGACGCCCCCGTCCTCGCCTACATGGACGTGGACCTGTCCACCGACCTCAACGCCCTGCTCCCGCTCGTCGCGCCGCTGATCTCCGGCCACTCGGACCTGGCGATCGGCTCCCGGCTGGCCCGCAGCGCGCGCGTCGTGCGCGGACCCAAGCGGGAGTTCATCAGCCGGGCGTACAACCTCGTGCTGCGCGGCTCCCTGCACGCCCGCTTCTCCGACGCCCAATGCGGGTTCAAGGCGATCCGCCGCGATGTGGCGCAGGCGCTGCTGCCGCTGATCGAGGACACCGGCTGGTTCTTCGACACCGAGATGCTGGTCCTCGCCGAACGGGCCGGGCTGCGCATCCACGAGGTGCCCGTCGACTGGGTCGACGACCCCCACTCGTCCGTGCACCTGGTGCGGACCGCGACCGACGACCTCAAGGGCGTGTGGCGGATCGGCAGGGCCCTGGCCACCGGCTCGCTGCCGCTGGACCGGCTGGCCCGGCCGTTCGGCGACGACCCCCGCGACCGCGAGATCGAGGACGTGCCGAGCGGGCTGGCCCGTCAGCTCGTCGGCTTCTGCGTGGTCGGTGCCCTGTCCACCCTCTTCTACCTGCTGCTCTACAGCGGCTTCCGCGCCTTCACGGGTCCCCAGACCGCCAACGCCCTCGCCCTGCTGGTCTCCGCGGTCGCCAACACGGCGGCCAACCGGCGGCTCACCTTCGGGGTGCGGGGGCGCGCCGGGGCCGTACGGCACCAGGCGCAGGGTCTGGTGGTGTTCGGTATCGGGCTCGCGCTGACCAGCGGTTCGCTCGCCGCGCTCGGCGCGGCCACCTCCGCGCCCGCCCACTCCACCGAGCTGGCCGTCCTGGTCGCCGCCAACCTCGCGGCGACCGTGCTGCGCTTCCTGCTCCTGCGGGCGTGGGTCTTCCCCGACCGGCGCACGGACGGGACGCCGACGACGGCGAGCAGCTCCGGTGCGGCCGGATCGCCGGCCCCGCTCCCGCGCCACCTGATCCAGCAACCCCACGAGCACCGGTACGAGATGCCGCCGCCCCAGCCCCACGAGCCCCACCACCACCCGGCGCCGCAGCCGGCCCGCACGCACGACACCGATCCGGGGGACCACCGATGACCGTCCACCTCCACCGGCCCACTCCCAGCACGGACACGGCGCCCGGCAGCGAACCCCGCCCTGCCGCCTCCGCAGCCGCCGCCTCCGGCGCGCCCCGCCACCCCCTGCCCCACCGGCTGTGGCGCGGACGGCCCGAGGACCCCCGCTGGGTCCGGCCCGCGTTCCTCGCCCTGCTGGCCGCCACCGCCCTGCTCTACCTGTGGAACCTGAGCGCCTCCGGTTACGCCAACTCCTTCTACTCGGCGGCCGTCCAGGCGGGCAGCCAGTCCTGGAAGGCGTTCTTCTTCGGCTCTCTGGACGCGGCGAACGCCATCACCGTCGACAAGCCCCCGGCCGCGCTGTGGCCGATGGCCCTGTCCGTCCGGCTCTTCGGGCTCGGCTCCTGGGCGATCCTCGTCCCCGAGGTCCTCATGGGCGTCGGCACGGTCGCCGTCGTGTACGCGGCCGTCCGCCGCCGGTTCGCTCCCGCGGCCGGACTGATCGCGGGCGCGGTGCTCGCCCTCACGCCCGTCGCCGCGCTGATGTTCCGCTTCAACAACCCGGACGCGATGCTGGCCCTGCTGATGGCGCTGGCCTGCTCCCTCGTCCTGCGGGCGCTGGAGGACGGCCGGACCCGGTGGCTGGTGTGGGCCGGTGCGGCGATCGGGGCGGCGTTCCTCGCCAAGACCCTCCAGGCGTTCCTGGTCCTCCCGCCGCTCGCCCTCGTGTACGGCGTCTGCGCGCCGGTGCCGGTGCGGCGGCGGATCGGGCAGCTCGCGGCGGGCCTGGCCGCGATCGTGGTCTCCGGCGGGTGGTGGGTGGCCGTGGTCGAGCTGTGGCCCGCCTCCTCCCGCCCGTACATCGGCGGTTCGCAGAACAACAGCTTCCTGGAACTGACCTTCGGCTACAACGGCTTCGGCCGCCTCGACGGCGACGAGACGGGCAGCGTCGGCGGCGGGGGCGGCGGCCGGGGCGGTGGCTGGGGCGAGACCGGCTGGGACCGGCTCTTCGGCTCCTCCCTCGGCGGTCAGATCTCCTGGCTGATCCCGGCCGCGCTGATCCTGCTGGCCGCCGCCCTGGTGGCCACGCGCGGTGCCCGGCGCACCTCCGCGACCCGCGCCGCGTTCCTCGTCTGGGGCGGCGCCCTGCTCACGACCATGCTGGTCTTCAGCTACATGCAGGGCATCTTCCACGAGTACTACACGGTGGCCCTGGCCCCCTACGTGGCCCCGCTGACCGGCATGGGCGCGGTGCTGCTCTGGGAGAGGAGGGACCGGGCGTGGGCGTCCCTGACCCTGGCCGCCGCCATGACGGCGACGGCCGTCTGGGGGTACGTCCTGCTGAACCGCTCCGCCGGCTACCTGCCGTGGCTGAAGTGGTGGGTCCTGGCCGGGGGTCTGACGGCCGCCCTGGGGCTGGTCTTCGCCGGCCGGCTGGGACGGCGGCTCGCGCTGGGAGCGGCGGGCCTGGGGCTCGCCGCGGCGCTGGCCGGCCCGGCGGCGTACACGTTCACCACGGTGAACGAGGGGCACTCCGGCTCGATCGTCACGGCGGGCCCGGCGGTCGCGGGCGGCCGCGGCCCCGGCGGCGGTGGCGGCCCCGGTGGCGCCGGGCCCAGTGACGGCTTCCCGGGCGGCGCTCCGACCCGGCGCGACGGCACCGGCACCGCCCCGGGGCAGCCGGGCGGCGGCTTCCCCGGCGGCGGCATGCCGGGGCAGGGCGGCAACCAGCAGGGCGGGCAGGTGCCGGAACGGCCCGGGCGGAACGGGGGCGGCGGCGCAGGCGGCCTGCTCTCCGGCGCGTCCGTCAGCGACCGGGCGAAGAAGCTGCTCACGACCGGCGCCGACCGGTACACCTGGGCCGCGGCGGCCATCGGCGCCCAGAACGCGGCGAGTTACCAGCTGTCCACGGGCGAGCCGGTGATGGCCGTCGGCGGCTTCAACGGCACCGACCCGTCCCCGACCCTCGCGCAGTTCCAGCAGTACGTGGCCGACGGGCGGATCCACTACTTCATCGCGTCCGGCACCGGCGGTGGCATGGGGGGCGGCTCCGACGGCGCCTCCGCGCAGATCACGGCCTGGGTGGAGGCCACCTTCACCAAGGTCACGGCCGGGTCGTCCACCTTCTACGACCTCACGAGCAGGACCAGCGGCTGACCCTGCCCGGCGGGGGCGGGTGAGGGGCGGTGGCCGGAAGCCACCGCCCCTCGGCGGGCCCGGCGAAAGTCTGTTGTACACCGTAAGGCAATGGTTCTACGGTGTAGAACATGACGACGTCCTCCCGGGAGACGGCCCCGCCGCAGGCGGCACCCTCCGGCCATCCCCAGCGCTGGCTGATCCTCGGTGTCATCTGCCTCGCGCAGCTCACCGTGCTGCTCGACAACACGATCCTGAACGTGGCGATCCCCTCGCTCACCCGCGAGATGGACGCCTCGACCGCCGACGTCCAGTGGATGATCAACGCCTACTCGCTGGTGCAGGCGGGTCTGCTGCTCACCGCGGGCAACTCCGCCGACCGCTACGGCCGCAAGCTGATGCTGATGACCGGCCTGGCGATCTTCGGTGTGGGCTCCCTCGCCGCCGGGCTGTCCCAGAGCCCGGGCCAGCTCATCGCGGCCCGTGCGGGCATGGGCGTCGGCGGTGCGCTGCTGATGACCACGACGCTCGCCGTCGTCGTGCAGATCTTCGACGAGCAGGAACGGGTGAAGGCCATCGCGCTGTGGTCGACGGTCAGTTCGCTCGGTTTCGCGGCCGGGCCGCTGATCGGCGGGGTGATGCTCGACCACTTCTGGTGGGGCGCGATCTTCATCGTCAACATCCCGGTCGCCCTGCTCGGCCTCGTCGCGGTCGCCGCGCTCGTGCCGGAGTCGAAGCACAGGGCCGGCGACCGGCCCGACCTGCTCGGGGCGGTGCTGTCCACCATCGGCATGACGGCCGCCGTGTACGCCATCATCACCGGGCCCGAACACGGCTGGACCTCGGGCCAGGTGCTGCTCCCCGCGCTGATCGGCCTGGTGGTGCTCGGCCTGTTCGTGCTGTGGGAGCTGCGCACCGAGCACCCGATGCTCGACATGCACTTCTTCCGCGACCAGCGGTTCGTCGGCGCGGTGGCGGGCGCGATCCTCGTGGCGTTCGGCATGACGGGATCGCTCTTCCTGCTCACCCAGCACCTTCAGTTCGTCCTCGGCTACGAGCCGCTGGACGCGGGGCTGCGCACCGCCCCGCTGGCGCTGACGGTCGTGGCGCTCAACTTCTCCGGCGTCGGCGCGAAGCTGGTGCTCAAGGCGGGCACGCCCGCGGCGATCGCACTCGGCATGACCCTGGTGTCGGCCGGTCTCGCGTCGATCGCGCTGCTCGGCGCGCACGGGTACGGCGGGATGCTGCTCGGGCTGGTCGTGATGGGCGCCGGCGTCGCCCTGTCGATGCCCGCGATGGCCAACGCGATCATGGGGGCGATCCCGCCCGAGAAGGCGGGCGTGGGCGCGGGGATCAACGGGACCCTCGCGGAGTTCGGCAACGGGCTGGGCGTCGCGGTGCTCGGCGCGGTGCTCAACGCCCGCTTCGCCTCGCTCGTGGCCGTGTCCGCCGCCTCGCTGCCGGCGGCGCTGGCGGCGGCCGACTCGGCCGAGGAGAAGGCCCGCATCTCCGACGCGTTCGCCTCCGGCCTGGAGACCAGTCAGCTGGTCGGGGCGGTCGCCGTACTGGCGGGCGGACTCGTCGCGGCCGCGTTGCTCCGGCGGGCCGAGCGGGCAGGAGCCGACTGAGGGCGCGGAGCCGGCGCTCACTGCGGGTGCCGGTCCGCCGTGCCGGTCCGCCCTGCCGATCACGCCCGCGCGGCGGCCGCGCGCCCGTCGGCACAGCCCCGCGCCCGGTGGTGACGGCGCGTCTAGCATGAGCCGCGTCGGATGATCGAGGAAGGTGCGCCATGGCGAGGACGGCCCGGCAGGACAAGCCGCGGACCAGCGTCTGGCTGGAGGGCGGGGCGCACCGGCGGCGCGGCGGCGGGCAGCCCTCGGGGCTGGACCGCACGCGCATCGTCGAGGCCAGCGTGCGGCTGCTGGACGCGGAGGGACTGGCCGGGTTCTCGATGCGGCGCCTGGCCGGTGAGCTGAACGTCACCGCGATGTCCGTCTACTGGTACGTCGACACCAAGGACGACCTCCTCGAACTCGCCCTGGACCAGGTCATGGGCGAGATGCGGCTGCCCGACCCGGACGCCAGGGAGGACTGGCGCGAGCAGGTGCGGGCGCTGGCCCGGGAGTACCGGACGCTGCTGGTGCGCCACCCGTGGGTGTCCCCGCTGGTCGGCGCCTACCTCAACATCGGCCCCAACAACCTGGCGTTCTCCCGGGTCGTCCAGCGCGTGGTGCGCCGGACCGGGCTGCCCGCCGGGCGCATGACCAGCACGATCTCCGCCGTCTTCCAGTTCGTCTACGGCTACGGGACGCTGGAGGGGCATCTCGCCACCCGGGCCGCGGCGGGCGGGCTGACGGTGGACGAGTACTTCCAGGAGGCCCTGACCACCGTGGCGGCCGCCCCGCAGGCCGCCGAGGTCGTCCGGGAGTCCCAGGAGATCATGGCGGCGCGCGGGGGCGACACCGTCGCCGAGATGCTGGAGCGCGACTTCGAGTTCGCGCTGGAGCTGCTGATCGCCGGGATCGAGGCCATGGCCGGCCGCGGGTGAGGACCCGGCCGCGAGCAGCGGCCCGAGGTGCTACGCCCCGTCGACGAGCCGCGCCGGGAAACCGCCGGTGGCCACCGGCCCCCAGCGCTGCGGGGTGATCCGGATGACCGACTTGCCCTGCCGGACCATGGCCGTCCGGTACTCGTCCCAGTCCGGGTGCTCCCCGGCGATGTTCCGGTAGTACTCCACGAGCGGCTCGACGGACTCGGGCGCGTCGACCACCTCGGCCGTGCCGTCGATCTGCACCCAGGGGCCGTCGAAGTCGTCGCTGAGCACGATCAGGCTCACGCGCGGGTCCCGCTTGGCGTTGCGGGTCTTGGCCCGCTCCGGGTAGGTGGACACCACGATCCGGCCCGAGTCGTCCACGCCGCAGGTGAGCGGCGAGCCCTGAGGGCTGCCGTCACCCCTGCGGGTGAGCAGGATCGCGCGGTGGCGGGGGCGTACGAAATCGAGCAACTCGTCCAGGGAGACACGGGTGTTCGTCGCGATGTTCGGTGCCATGCCCGGCAGCCTACGTCGCCAGGGCCTCGGCGAGGTTGTCGTACACGGGCACGTCCCGGCGCATCCCCGTCAGCTCCAGCACGCGGCTCGCGATGCCCTCCGGGCGGGCCACCAGACGCACCCGCGCGCCGGGGCGCAGCCGGTGCCGTACGTCGTTGATCAGACGGATGCCCTGGGAGTCCATGAAGGAGGTCGTGGTCAAGTCCAGGACCAGGACCTCCAGCCGGTCACCGCGGTCCCGCGCTGCGGACATGATGTGCGGGAGCAGCTTCCCGGCGGTGGTGAAGTCGATCTCCGCGGGCATGGCGAGATGGACGCGGCCGGGCAGGTCGTGCGGCTCTGTGGGTTTCGGGAAGAAGGTCACGGCGCTCACCTGGCAGACGTTCGTCCGGTTACCGGTAAGGCCGCTTCCTGACCCGCGACCATTTCATCACGCCGGGCGGCGGGGACGGAAGCGGCCCTGGCCCGGCCGCCGTCGGCCGGGCGTCACTTCCAGGCAACCGAACAGTTAGAGTGCTGTCCGTCCTGTGCTCGCAGTCGGGAATGTGCTGCGGAGCTCTCCTGCGCACGGCCATGGCCGTGCATGCCGAAGAGGTTCGTGGTGGCTGCGTCCGAGTTTCCTGGTTTGCCCCGTTTTCCGGCTGGCTTCGAGCTGGCCGAGGCGCTTACGGCGGCTTCTCAGCACCTGCACGAAACCCTCACACCGGACGGCACTCTCCGCACGGCGGCCCGGCTGGCCGTGGACATCCTGCCCGGCGCCGATCACGCCGGGATCTCCGAGTTCGAGCGCGGCAGCACGCCCCGCACGCTCGCCTGCACCGACGACGTGGTCCGCGCCGCCGAGGCCGGGCACACCGGGGGCGAGGAGCACGCGCACTGGGACCGGCTGTGGGACAGCCCGGTGGCGTCGATAGCGGACAGCGAGGCCGACGACGGCGGGGACGCGCTGGCGGCGCTGGGCCTGCGCTCGGCGCTGTCGCTGCGGCTGCGTGCCGACCGCCGCCGGCTGACCGTGCTGACCGCCTACGCGCGTAAGCCGGGCGCCTTCGACGAGGACGCCACGCGCATCGGCCGGCTCTTCACCGCGCACGTCAGCATCGCCCTGGACACGGCGACCGTGCACGAGCAGCTCACCGAGGCCATGCACACCCGCGACCTGATCGGCCAGGCCACCGGGATCCTCATGGAACGCCAGGGCGTCGACGCGGCCGCGGCCTTCGACAGCCTGGTGCGCGCCTCGCAGCGGGAGAACGTGAAACTGCGCGCCATCGCCCGCCGGATCGTCGACACGCACAACACGCCCTGAGCGAAGCCCGCTTGCCCGCGGGGCGTGTTCGCGGGACGACGGGATACCCGTACGGCATGAGCTCCGAGACATCCGGCACGCTGGACCAGGCCATGGTGCGCAGCAGTGGTCTCGACACCCTGCTGCGCGATCTGACCGACCGTGCGGTCCAGGAGGTGCCGGGCGCCGCCGCGTGCAGCGTCACGGTGCGCCGGGCCGGCCGGCTGCTCACGCTGGCGGGCAGCGACGGCATGCCGAGCGGCCTCGACCTGCGCCAGTACGAGAACGGCGCGGGGCCCTGCGTGGACGCCGCCGACACCGGGAGCGAGCAGTACGCCCCGGACCTGGCGGCGCAGACCCGCTGGCCGGCGTACACCGCGTACGCGCTGTCCGTGGGCGTCCGCTGCGTGCTGGCGGTCCCGGTCACCGTCGAGGGCGGGAGCGGCGCCGCCATCAACTTCTACGGCACCGGGGCGGACGACCTGGGCCCGGGCCGGGAGGCGGCCCGGGCCTTCGCCGCCCGGGCGGGGGAGGCGATCGACATGGCGCTGGCCATCGAGAGCCGCCGCCAGTCCGCGGCCGACGTGCGCACCGCGCTGCTCTCCCGCAGCGTCATCGACCAGGCGATCGGCATCCTCATGGCCCGGGAGGGCGTCGACGCGCGCACCGCGCTGGAGCGGCTGCGCCGGGCCTCACAGGACCGCAACGTCAAACTGCGCGACCTGTGCGGCCAGTTGGTGGCGAAGGTGTCCGCCCCGGGCTCACACCGCCGGCAGTGACTCGCCCTGCACGGCCTGGATGTCCAGTTCCACCCTGAGCGTGGTGCCGATGGCGGCGATGCCCGCCTGGAGGACCTGGTTGTAGTTCATCGCGAAGTCCTCGCGGCGCAGTTCGGTCGTGGCGCGGAACGCCGCGCGGGTGCCGCCCCACGGGTCCGGGCCGGTGCCGAGGTAGGCCAGGTCCAGGTCGACCGGCCGCACGACGCCGTGCATGCCCAGCTCGCCGTGCACGGTCCACCGGTCGGACCCGTTCGCCGTCAGGCCCGTGGACCGGAAGGTGATCTCCGGGAAGCGCTCGACGTCCAGGAAGTCCGGCGACTTCAGGTGCCCGTCGCGCATGCCGTTGCCGGTGTCGATGGACGCGGCCCGGATCACCGCCTCCACGCGCGACTTGGCGACGTCGTCCGGGGCGATCTCGATCGCGCCGGAGAACTCCGTGAACCGGCCGTGCACGCTGGAGATGCCCAGGTGCTGTGCCACGGCGGCCACGCTGGAGTGCACCGGGTCGACGGTCCACGGCCCGGGCGGCGGCAGCTCGGTGCCGCCCTGGCGGGCCAGCGTCACCGTGCCGGCCTCGGCCCGGCCGCTCGCCGTCACGATCACGCTCGACGCGGCGGGCGCGTACCCGACGGCCGTGACGATCACGGTGTACGCCCCCGGCTGCAGCGGTGTCGCGTCCCGGACGGCGCCCTCCGCGTCGGCCTCGGCCCGCAGCACCTGCGCGCCGGTCATGTCCGCCACCGTGACGACCGCGTGCGACACGGCCCATCCGTCCCGGGTACGGATCCGTGCGGTCAGTCCCATCTCGTACAACTCCTCGGAAAAAAGGGACCGGCCCGTGGCAGGGGGCGCACCTCCGCTCAGAGCGCGCCCACCTGCCACGGGCCGGGGTCGGCTACTCGCCGGGGTGGGCGAGTTCGATGTCGTGGCCGTCGGTGCCGGCGCCGGTCACCGTCAGGGCCGTGGCCACCGGCGGGTAGCCCGTGGCGATGACGGTGTACTCGCCGCCGTCCAGGTCGGTGAAGGCGTACGCCCCGTCCGTCCCGGTCGTGGCCGAGCCGACGACGTTGCCGGCCTGGTCGACGAGCGTGACCCGCGCGTCGGCCAGCGGGCCGTGCGGGGCGCGGACGACGCCCTGCACCCGGGCACCCGCCTCCAGGTCGACCTCGATCCGGGTGACCCCGGTGCCGCCGACCTCCACGGGCAGGGCACGCGGCCGGTACCCGGCGGCGTTCACCGCGACGGTCACCGCCCCCGGCACGAGCTCGGCGAAGGAGAACTCGCCCTGCTCACCGGTGGCCTGGGTGGCCAGCAGGTCGCCGCGCACATCGGTCACGATGACCATGGCGTCCTTGACCGGCTGCCCGCTCTCCACGGCGCGCACCAGGCCGGTCAGCCCGCTGGTGCCGCTGAGCAGGACGTCGTAGGCGACCGGCTCGCCGTTCACCACGATCGTGGAGGCCTGCGGCTGGTAGCCGTCGGCGGAGGCGATCAGCACGTACGAGCCGGGGCCCGGGGCGTCGACCGCGTACGCACCGTCGGCCTGCGCCACCGACCGGCCCAGCTGGCGCCCGGCCAGCGAGATCAGCGTGACGGCCGCCTGCGGCACGGGCGCGGACTCGTTGCCGCGCACGAACCCGCGCACCGGCACGCCGCCCGGCGCGGACTCCTCGGCCCGGGTCGCGGTCGCCACGGCGGCGAGCCGCTGCGTGCCCTCGGGGCCGGTCTCGTCGGCGGTCCCCGTCTCGGACACGGCCCAGCGGGGCGCCGCCTTCTCCGCGGCGACGAGGGACTCGGCGGCCGCTCCGGCGGGGGCCTCCGCGGGCGTCTGCGGTTCCGCGGCCTGGGCGAGGGCACCCCTGGTCTTCAACGGGACCTCCTTGATGAACAGCGACACCAGCAGGGCGAGCAGGGCCATCGGCGCCGAGTAGAGGAACACGTCCGCGACACCGTGGCCGTAGGCGCTCTCGACGACCGTGCGGATCGGCGCGGGCATCGTGTCCAGGTCGGGGATCCCGCCGCCGCCCGTGCCGGCGTGGCCGAGGGCCTCGCCCTTGGCGCCGAGGCCGGCCAGGCCGTCCTTGACGTAGTCGGTGATCTTGTTGCCGAGCACGGCGCCCAGCGCCGAGACGCCCACGGCACCGCCGAGGGACCGGAAGAAGGTCACCGTGGAGCTGGCGGCGCCCAGGTCGCCCGCCTCCACCTGGTTCTGCGTGCACAGCACCAGGTTCTGCATCATCATGCCGATGCCGAGGCCCATCAGCGCCATGAAGATCGCTATGTGCCAGTACTCGGTGTCGTAGCGGATCGTGCCGAGCAGGCCCAGTCCGGCCGTCACCAGCACACCGCCGGCGAGCAGCCAGCCCTTCCAGCGCCCGGTCCGGGTGATGATCTGACCGGAGACGGTGGAGGAGACGAACAGACCCGCGATCATCGGGATCGTCATCACACCGGACATCGTCGGCGACTTGTCCCGGGCCAGCTGGAAGTACTGGCTGAAGAAGACGGTCCCGGCGAACATTGCCACACCGACGAACAGCGAGGCCAGCGAGGCCAGGGTGATGGTGCGGTTGCGGAACAGCCGCAGCGGGATGATCGGCTCGCTCGCCTTGGCCTCGACCAGGACGAACAGGGCGAGCAGCACCACGGAACCGCCGACCATGGCGTAGGTCTGCCAGGAGACCCAGTCGTACTTGTCACCGGCGAAGGTGACCCAGATGAGCAGCAGGCAGACGGCCGCGGTGATGAAGAAGGCGCCGGCCCAGTCGACCTTGACCTTCCGCTTCACCACGGGCAGGTGCAGGGTCTTCTGCAGCACGATCAGGGCGATCACGGCGAAGGGCACGCCGACGTAGAAGCACCAGCGCCAGCCGAGCCAGTCGGTGTCGGTGATGACACCGCCGACCAGGGGACCACCGACCATCGCGGTGGCGAAGACGGCGCCCAGGTAGCCGTTGTACCGGCCGCGCTCACGCGGCGAGATCATCGCCGCCATGATGATCTGGGCCAGGGCGGACAGACCGCCCATGCCGATGCCCTGGACGGCGCGGAACGTGATCAGCATGCCGGGGTTCTGCGACATGCCCGCCGCGGCCGACCCCAGGACGAAGACGACCAGCGCGATCTGGATCAGCAGCTTCTTGGAGAACAGGTCCGCCAGCTTGCCCCACAGCGGGGTGGTGGCGGTCATCGTCAGCAGGGACGCGGTCACGACCCAGGTGTAGGCGCTCTGGCCGCCACCGAGGTCCCCGATGATGCGGGGCAGGGCGTTCGAGACGATCGTCGACGACAGGATCGCGACGAACATGCCGAGCAGCAGGCCGGTGAGGGCCTCCATGATCTGCCGGTGCGTCATCGGAGCGTCGCCGGAGGAGCCGTGGGAGCCTCCCCCGTGCTTGGCATGAGCCCGCACACCGGCTGGTGTGGTCGTTGCCATGGGCTTCCTTTGCTTACGTGCTTGCGGGTGTACGGGTGGTCCGTTCGAAAGCGGGCGGTGCGGCCCTGGTCGCGGGACGGCAGTCGAAGCTCTCCCGCAGCCGCGCCATCAGCTCCGTGAGCCGGCCGACCTCCTCGTCGGTCCAGTCGCTCAGGCGCTCGGCGAGGACGTCGGTGGTCCGCCGGGACAGCTCGTCGAGCTGTGCGTGGCCCTCGGGCGTGAGGCGCAGGATGCGTGAGCGCTTGTCCGCCGGGTCGGGGGAGCGTTCGATCCAGCCCCGGTCCACGACGTGCGCCACATGGCGGCTGGTGACCGACATGTCCACCGCGAGCAGCTCGGCGAGCTTGCTCATGCGCATGTCGCCGTGCCGTCCCAGCAGCGTCAGTACGGCCGCCGAGCCGCCGGGGCACTCGGCCGGCATGATCCGGCCCAGCTCCCGCTTCACGGCGCCGAAGGCGCTGAACTGGCGCACCAGCTCTTCGTACTGCGCCTTCCCGGCCATGACACCTCCCGCTTTCGTTGCTTAGGGCAACCATAGGAGCGGTTGGTTGCTGCAGGCAAATAAAAAGGGCCCATGCGGACCCAAAACTTGGCAAAGGCAAGTATTGCGAGAGTAAACGCGCAGGTGGCGACCCTGACGCCGCTGATGGCGCGACCGGAATCGGAACGACAACCCCCACTTGGGGAGCCCCGCCGTTTTCGCTAGGGTCTCGGGCCATGGCTAACAACCAGGCCCCGCAGGGCAATCACGACCCCGCCGGCAACACCCAGATGTTCCGCGCCTTCGTCGACGAGGCGCCGCAGGGCCGCCAGGCCGCGACCACCTCCGGCGGACCGCGCATCGGCCTCGTCGTCGGCGTCGTCGTCGCCCTGGCGATCATCGCGGGCGTCGCCTGGCTGGCGATGGCGTAACGCCCGAGCACGACGGAGGCCCATAGGCGCCGACGGTCCAACCGCCCGGCGCAGGCCACGACGCACCCGCACCCGCGGGGACGGCGCGAGGGGCCGTGCCGGGGGGTGTCCGCCCGCAGCTGGTTGGCGCGTCAACGGACAGTCAGTCGGCACGCAAGTCGATCGCGCCGTTCCGAGGACGGACACCCCCCGGCACGGCCCCGACCCCACCCGCCGGCAGGCGAACCGCACACCCCGAGCTCCTGCGCACAACGCAGGCCGCCGCAGACCCCTGGCCCGCGACGACCCGCAGAGCGATCAGTCGGAGATCAGCCGGCGATCAGTCCGAGATCAGACCCTCGCGCAGCTGCGCCAGCGTCCGCGTCAGCAGCCGGGAGACGTGCATCTGCGAGATGCCGACCTCCTCGCCGATCTGCGACTGCGTCATGTTCGCGAAGAACCGCAGCATGATGATGCGCCGCTCCCGGGGCGGGAGTTTGGCCAGCAGCGGCTTGAGGGACTCGCGGTACTCCACACCCTCCAGCGCCGTGTCCTCGTACCCCAGGCGGTCCGCCAGCGACCCCTCGCCGCCGTCGTCCTCCGGTGCGGGCGAGTCCAGCGAGGACGCCGTGTACGCGTTCCCCACCGCCAGCCCGTCGACCACGTCCTCCTCGGACACCCCGAGCACGGAGGCGAGTTCGGTGACCGTGGGCGAGCGGTCCAGCTTCTGCGAGAGCTCGTCGCTCGCCTTCGTCAGCGCGAGCCGCAGCTCCTGAAGCCGCCGCGGCACCCGCACCGACCACGAGGTGTCCCGGAAGAACCGCTTGATCTCCCCGACCACCGTCGGCATCGCGAACGTCGGGAACTCCACGCCCCGTTCGCAGTCGAACCGGTCGATCGCCTTGATCAGCCCGATCGTGCCGACCTGGACGATGTCCTCCATCGGCTCGTTCCGCGACCGGAAACGCGCGGCCGCGTACCGCACCAGCGGCAGGTTCAGCTCGATCAGCGTGTCACGGACGTACGCACGCTCGGGGCTGTCCTCGTCGAGCGCCGCCAGCCGCAGGAACAGGGAGCGGGACAGGGTGCGGGTGTCGATGGCGCCCGCGGCCGGAAGGGCCGGGACGGGCTCGGCCACCAGGGCCGGAGCCTCGTCGATGGGGCCGAGTGAGTCGAGAGCATGGGGAGCTGTGTCGCTCTCCGCGAGCGTGAGCACCTTCGAGCTGCCCTGTTCTGCGGACATGCCACCCCCTTTGGGTCGCGGGACGGTCGCGGCGGGCGCTCCCGTCGGAGGAACGCAGCCTTCACCTGAATACCGGAGCCGAAGCTCCGGCAAACGCGCTTCCCGCAGAATGTCACATGTCGGCAACACGCTGTAGTGACTTGTCGACATGTGAGACGCGAATCCGCCCTGCAAACACGGGGTCTGACGGGGTGTCGGCCCGAAACTGTCGGCAACCGCCCTGATGAGCGATTCCCTCCCGCCGGTGACCTCTCGCTCGCGTTTGCGGTCAGGCGTCGATCCTGTTCGCAGACCGCAACCGCTGGAAGCTACGCGCGAGTAGGCGCGAGACGTGCATCTGCGAGACGCCGAGCTCCGCACTGATCTGGGACTGCGTGAGGTTGCTGTAGTACCGCAGCAGCAGGATCCGCTGCTCCCGCTCCGGCAACTGCACGAGCAGGTGCCGTACGAGGTCGCGGTGCTCCACGCCGTCCAGCGCCGGGTCCTCGTAGCCGAGCCGGTCCAGCAGCCCCGGCATCCCGTCGCCCTCCTGCGCGGCCTCCAGGGAGGTCGCGTGGTACGAGCGCCCGGCCTCGATGCAGGAGAGCACCTCGTCCTCGCCGATGCGCAGCCGCTCGGCGATCTCCGCGGTCGTCGGGGACCTGCCGAAGGAGGTCGTCAGGTCCTCCGTCGCGCTGTTCACCTGCACCCACAGCTCGTGCAGCCGGCGCGGCACGTGGACCGTGCGGACGTTGTCGCGGAAGTACCGCTTGATCTCGCCCACGACCGTCGGCATCGCGAACGTGGGGAACTGCACGCCCCGGTCCGGGTCGAAGCGGTCGATGGCGTTGATCAGCCCGATCGTGCCGACCTGGACGACGTCCTCCATCGGCTCGTTGCGGGAGCGGAAACGGGCGGCCGCGTAGCGCACGAGCGGGAGGTTCGCCTCGATGAGCGCCCCCCGTACGCGGTCGTGCTCCGGCGTGCCCGGCTGGAGCTCCTTGAGCTGGGCGAAGAGGACCTGGGTCAGCGCCCGGGTGTCGGCGCCGCGGCTCCGCTGGGGTGCGGCGTCCGGGGCGGACGCCTGCTGGGCCGGTCCCTGCGGAACGGATGCCTGCTGGGCCGGTCCCTGCGGAACGGACGCCTGAGGAACCGGTCCCTGCGGGGCGGGTGCCTGGGGAGCGGGTGCCTGCGGGCCGGGCGCCTGCGGGGCGGGCGCCTGAGGGGACGGTGCCTGAGGTGCGGTACTGGCCAGCACGGTCAACTCCACCTCGTCATCGTCAACTCATCGGTCAACTCTTCCCATCAAAAGCGGTCATAGCATCACAAGACATGTGCACTGTGTGCAAGCACCCAATCACTCCGTGTTGAGGGATGAAAGCCCGCAAAACTGAACAGCGGTACGCGAGAGCCCCCCGTCACGACGACGGGGGGCTCGGGGCGGCTCGGTGCGGCCGGGTCAGAACGCGTAGTCGGCGATCACCCAGGTGGCGAACTCCCGCCACAGCGCGACGCCGGCCTGGTGGTCGGGGTGCTCGACGTAGCGCCGCAGCGACTCGGCGTCCTCGAAGGCGGAGTTGATGGCGAAGTCGTACGCGATGGGGCGGTCGCTGATGTTCCAGCCGAGCTCCCAGTGGCGGATCTCGGGGATGGTGCCGTCGAGGGCGCGGAAGGCCTCGACGCCCTTCACGACCCGGGGGTCGTCGCGCTCGACGCCCTCGTGGAGCTTGAAGAGGACCAGGTGGCGGATCATTACTTTCCTCCCTTGGCGACCCAGGTGGCGAAGTCGCCGAGGGCCGCGGCGGCGTCCGAGATGCCCTGGAACCCTATGAGGACGTAGTCGGCCGCCGTTTCCGGGTCCGTGATGATCACGTACAGCGCGAAGACCACGAGGACGTAGACGGCGACCTTCTTCGCGTTCACCGCCATCGCGGCCTCCCCTGTCACTGGTGTCCCATGCAGCGCACATGATCGCACGAAGCCGCGCGCACTCCGAAGGGGCGGAACGCACGAAGGGCCCCGTCTCGCGACGGGGCCCTTCTTCAGCGGTAGCGGAGGGATTTGAACCCTCGGTGACTTGCGCCACACTCGCTTTCGAGGCGAGCTCCTTCGGCCGCTCGGACACGCTACCGAGGGAGACCTTACAGCAAGGTGCGGCGTGCTTCGAAATCGGTTTGCGGCGACCTCCCGGCGGTCCTTCAGCGGTCGCGGAAGAACTGCGTGAGCAGCAGGGCGCACTCGTCCGCGAGCACGCCCTCGATCACCTCGGGGCGGTGGTTGAGCCGGCGGTCGCGCAGCAGGTCCCACAGTGAGCCGGCGGCACCGGCCTTGTCGTCGCGGGCGCCGTACACGAGCCGGTCGACGCGGGACTGCTGGACGGCGCCCGCGCACATCGTGCAGGGCTCCAGCGTGACCACGAGGGTGCAGCCGGCCAGCCGCCACTGACCGAGGGCGGCCGCGGCCCGCCGGACGGCGAGGACCTCCGCGTGTGCGGTGGGGTCGCCGCCGGCCTCGCGCTCGTTGTGCCCGGTCGCGATCACCGTCGTGCCGTCCGGCGCCAGGACGACGGCGCCGACCGGGACGTCCCCGCCCCGGGCGGCCTCGGCGGCCTGGTCCAGGGCGAGGCGCATCGCGGGCCGCCAAGGGTCCCGTACGGGGTCGGGCACCGGGTCCGGCGGCCCCGCGTCGGTGCGAGCGGTCAGCGGACCGTCTCCAGGGTCTCCGAGGCGCCCAGCGACTCGGCGATCTCGGTGACGGCGTCGGTGGTCATGGAGCGCAGCTCCTTCTCACTCACGCCGAGGTCGTCGAGGACCGCGGCGTCGCCCACCGGGCCGTGCGGCACGGCGTCGGCGGAGCCGGCCGCCCCGTCGCCGCCGTCGTCGGCCTCCTCGTCGTCGGATTCGCCGTCCTCGGTGCCGTCGAGGTCGAGGGCGTCGAGGTCGTCCGAGGCGTCGGCGCCCGGATCCCGGCCGAGCAGCTCGTCGGTGAGCAGGATCTCGCCGTAGCTGCTGCGGGCAGCGGCGGCGGCGTCCGAGACGTAGATACGAGGGTCTTCCTCGCCGTCCACGCGGACGACGCCGAACCAGGCGTCCTCCTGCTCGATGAGCACGAGCACCGTGTCCTCGTCGGGGGAGGCTTCACGGGCCAGGTCGGCGAGATCCGACAGGGTCTCCACATCGTCGAGCTCTGTGTCGCTCGCTTCCCACCCGTCTTCGGTGCGCGCGAGCAGTGCGGCGAAGTACACCGTGACTCTCCCACTGGTCTGAGGCGTGCCGGTTGGGGGTCCCCCCGGCGGAGGTTGCGGGCGGGAGTGCTCGTCCGAGCCCCGCCCACTCGGAATCGTGGCAGAAACAAGGCGTCCAGGGGACGTCTTCGGCTCCCTGTGTCCGGCAGTTTCGATCGCACGCTCGTTGCCGCCACCTGCGGATCGTACGCGGCTTTCCCCCGCCCCAGGTGCGGTCACCCGCGAAGAACGTCCGCGCGGTTCGCGATCTTCGCCGCCGGTTCGCCCGCCGTTCCCTACCAGCGGAACGTGCGCATGCGCATCGCGTGCCGCAGCCGGGCCGTCTTGGCGCGGCGCGGCTGCACGCGGTCGCGCAGTGCGCGGGCCTCCGCGAGGTCGCGCAGGAACCGGGCGCGGCGCCTGCGGCGCTCGGCGTCCGACTCGTCCGTCTCGTTCATCCGGTCGCTCCCCGGCATCCGGTCGGTCGTCGGCATCCGGTCGCTCCTCGGTATCCGGTCGGTCTCCGGCCTCCGGTCGCTCTTCGGCATCCGGTCGGTCGCCGGGTTCCTCACCGGCCGCACGCGCGGCGACGGATCGTCTCGGGCATCCCGGTCGGGCATCTGGTTCACCACCCCCAGTCCGTCCCTCCCACCTTCCCCCGGACGGGCGGTTTGACGCCAGCGAGCGGGTGACGGGCTCGCGGGCACCTTGCCGTGCGGCCGGGGTCACCCTGCCCGGTTAATGTTGTGGCCATGCGTCTCCACGTCGTCGACCACCCTCTGGTCGCCCACAAGCTCACCACCCTGCGCGACCAGCGCACCGACTCCCCGACGTTCCGGCGTCTCGCCGACGAGCTGGTCACCCTGCTCGCCTACGAGGCCACGCGGGACGTGCGCACCGAGCAGGTCGACATCCAGACGCCGGTCGCCCGGACCACGGGCGTCAAGCTGTCGCACCCGCGTCCGCTGGTGGTGCCGATCCTGCGGGCCGGCCTCGGCATGCTCGACGGCATGGTCCGGCTGCTGCCGACCGCCGAGGTGGGCTTCCTCGGCATGATCCGCAACGAGGAGACGCTGGAGGCGTCCACGTACGCCACGCGGATGCCGGAGGACCTGTCGGGGCGTCAGGTGTACGTGCTGGACCCGATGCTCGCCACCGGCGGCACGCTGGTCGCGGCGATCCGGGAGCTGATTCGGCGCGGCGCCGACGACGTGACGGCCGTGGTGCTGCTGGCGGCGCCCGAGGGCGTGGAGATCCTGGAGCGGGAGCTGGCGGGCACGCCGGTGACGGTCGTGACCGCCTCGGTGGACGAGCACCTGAACGACCAGGGCTACATCGTCCCCGGCCTCGGGGACGCGGGCGACCGCATGTACGGGGCGGCCGAGTAGCCCGGACGGGTAGCCCCGACGGGTTTCCCCGGGCCCTGCCGCCGGTGTGCCGGCGGCAGCGGGCCTCAGCAGTTCTTCTTCGACTTGGGCGCCGGCTCGGGTCTGGCCATCTCGGTCAGGGCCCGGTCGGCGTCCGGCTTTTTCGCCAGGTCCTTGAAGGCGTCGCCGATGACGAGGTCGAGGGCGGTGCCCTTGCGGGTGGCGTCGGTGCGCCGCTCGGCACCGGGGAGCTGGGTGCCGAGCACCGGCAGCGTGGTGTCGAGGGCGGCCGAGGGGCCGAGCAGGACGCCGGTGCCCTTGACCTTCTTGTCGTACTGCTTGGTCGCGTTGCCCACGTCGCCGATCTTGAAGCCGCGCTTCTTCAGCTCGTCGGCGGTCTTCTTGGCCAGGCCGCCGCGGGTGGTGGCGTTGAGGACGTTCACGGTGATCGTGCCCGGCCGGGGCACGGTCCGGGCGACGGGCGAGGCGCTCGCCCTGGTCGTCGGCTCGCACTCGGTGCCTCCGCCGGCCGCCGAGGCCTTCCGGCCGCCGCCGGTGAAGACGTCGATGAGCTGCAGGGTGCCCCAGCCGCCCACGCCGAGCACCAGGACGGAGGCCACGCCGACGGCGACGAGCCTGCCGTGCCGCCGGGGCCGGCGCATCCGGGGGTACTTGTTGCCCGTGATGCGGTACTTGCCGCCCATGCCGGGGGGAGTCAGCATGCTCATGAGCGCAGCGTAGTGCGCCCGGGCGACGATGCCTACTAGATGATCATTCGACATCGCCCAGTGGAACCCGAAAGGGCCAACCGGCCCCCGGACGGGGAGCGCGGCGGGCGCCGCGGCGGGGGGTCAGTCGAGTTCGAGCACGCGCGCGTGCAGCACCTGGCGCTGCTGGAGCGCCGCGCGCACCGCGCGGTGCAGGCCGTCCTCGAGGTAGAGGTCGCCCTGCCACTTCACGACGTGCGCGAAGAGGTCGCCGTAGAAGGTCGAGTCCTCGGCGAGGAGCGTCTCGAGGTCGAGCTGCTGTTTCGTCGTGACGAGCTGATCGAGGCGGACCGGGCGCGGCGCGACGTCCGCCCACTGCCGGGTGCTTTCCCGGCCGTGGTCGGGGTACGGCCGGCCGTTTCCGATGCGCTTGAAGATCACACGGAAAGCCTACCGGTCAAGACCTTCCGGGCGCAGCCATGGCGGCGGAGTGCGACGCTGAAAAAAACCCCACAAGGCGGTACGTAACGGGAACAGGGGCGTGAACATGCCGGATCACGAGACCATGCCGTCCACTCCCGCCCCCGAGGTGTCCGCCCGTGCCGCCGCCCTGCCGCAGGAGGCCCTGAAGATCGCTTCCGGCTACGCGTTCTCCGGCCCCGCCCTGGAGCTGGGCGCCCTGCTCTGGGACGGACGGTGCCTGCCCGACGCGCAGATCCGCGTGCCGCTGTCGATGCTCAACCGGCACGGGCTGGTCGCCGGCGCGACGGGCACCGGCAAGACCAAGACGCTCCAGCTGATCGCCGAGCAGTTGTCCGCCCAGGGGGTGCCCGTCTTCCTCGCCGACATCAAGGGCGACCTGTCGGGCATCGCCGAGCCGGGCCGTGCGGACGCCCGGGTCGAGGGCCGTGCGGGCGAAGTGGGCCAGCGGTGGGCGCCGGCCGGGTGCCCCGCCGAGTACTACGCCCTCGGTGGCATCGGCCGGGGCATCCCCGTCCGCGCGACGGTCACCGGCTTCGGCCCGGTGCTGCTGTCCAAGGTGCTGCGGCTGAACCGGACCCAGGAGCAGTCCCTCGCGCTGATCTTCCACTACGCCGACGGCAAGGGCCTGGAGCTGATCGACCTCAAGGACCTGCGGGCGGTGGTCGCGTACCTGACCTCGGACGAGGGCCGGCAGGAGCTGAAGACGATCGGCGGCCTGTCCGCGGCCACGGCCGGGGTGATCCTGCGCTCGCTGACCGCCTTCGAGGCGCAGGGCGCGTCCGGGTTCTTCGGCGAGCCCGAGTTCGACACGGGTGAGCTGCTGCGCACGGACGGGGACGGCCGGGGCGTGGTGTCCGTCCTGGAGCTGAGCGCCGTGCAGGACAGGCCGCAGCTGTTCTCCACGTTCCTGATGTGGCTGCTGGCCGACCTCTTCCACGACCTGCCCGAACTGGGCGACGTGGACAAGCCGCGCCTCGTCTTCTTCCTCGACGAGGCGCACCTGCTGTTCGACGACGCCTCCGAGGCGTTCCTGGAGTCGATCACCCAGACGGTGCGCCTGATTCGCTCGAAAGGGGTCGGGGTCTTCTTCGTGACGCAGACCCCGAAGGACGTGCCCGCGGACGTCCTCGCCCAGCTCGGCAACCGCGTCCAGCACGCCCTGCGCGCCTTCACCCCCGACGACCAGAAGGCCCTGAACGCCACGGTGAAGACCTTCCCGAAGTCGCCCTACGACCTGGAGGAGGTGCTGACCGGCCTCGGGACGGGCGAGGCGGTGGTCACCGTGCTCAGCGAGAAGGGCGCGCCGACCCCGGTCGCCGCGACGCGGCTGCGCGCGCCCGGGTCGCTGATGGGCCCGGTCGGCCAGGAGGCGCTGGACCGGGCCGTCCGGGAGTCGCCGCTGTACGAGCGGTACGCGCAGGCCGTGGACCGGGAGTCGGCGTACGAGCGGCTGGAGCGGGACCCGCGGGAGGGGCGCGGCCGGGGGGCCAAGGGGCCCGACGAGATGCGGGACGCCGCGCCCGCGCGGCGGGGCGGGGAGGAGCCGTCCATGGTCGAGCAGGTGGTCGGGAGCGGGATCTTCACGTCGCTGGCCCGCTCGGTCGGGACGCAGGTCGGCCGGGAGATCACCCGATCGCTGTTCGGCACGGCACGCCGCCCGGGCCGCCGCAGACACTGATCCCGACCCTGCGGACTCGTGCGGCGGTCTGCTCGGGCTGATCCGCAACTGCTCCCCCGGCTCGGCGGAGGTCGTCGCACCCTCGTCGCACCCTCGTCGGAGGAGAGGAGCGCGGCGAAGGCCCGGGCGGGCATCCGTGCCGGGGATCGGTCCCCGTGGCCGCGGAGGCGCCGGTCGGTCGGGGGCCTCCGCCGTCGGGGTGGGTCAGCCGCGGTCGCGTTCCTCCGGGGGCCGGGGCGGCTCGGACTTCGCGGTGCGGGGAGCCGGCTTGGGGGCGCTGCGGGCGGCCTCGGCGCGCAGCAGGGCGCGCAGGACCGCGTAGGGGTCTTGGAGCATGGCGGTGCCGTTCCTTCTGGTTGCGTACGGGCTGGTGGACCGGGGCGGGTCCGTTCAGCAGCGCAGAACCCAGGAACGCGGGGGGCGTGGGACGTGCGGCGGGTGCGCCGGCCCGGGCGCGGCGGGGCGGGCCGGGTGTGCGGGCCGGGAGGCGGCCGGGAGCGGGGCTCGGCGCGGGGCGGCCTCCGCGCGCCGGGTGGTGCGTGCCGAGGGGCGCAGGACCGTGTCGAGGACGTCGGCCTCGGCGGTGGTGCTCTCCCCGGCGACGGTGACGGCCACGGGTCCGCCGGGGGCCGTGGCGTGGGCGCCCGGCAGGAGCAGGGCCAGCAGCAGGACGAGCACCCGCGGCCAGACGGGCCGGCGCGGGCCGCGGGGGGCCGGCTGCGGTGCGGGGGTCACGGGAGGTCACTCCCCGCCGGGCGCGTGCCGTTCATCCCGTCCGCCGCGGGATCTACCCGCTCGGCCCAGTGCGTCCTGCCCGCCACGGGACCCCGGCTCGTCCGGCGGGCCGTGCGGGCTGTGCGGGTCGGGCGGCCAGGCGTCCCCGGACGGCACGTGCCGCGCGTGTGCCTCGGGCGCCTCGGGGTCGGAGGGCCAGCGGCCGGAGGGGCCGGAGCGGCCGGGCGCGTGGTCTCGGTCGGCGTCGGGCTCCGGATCGCCGGGGGAGCCGCCCGGTGGCTCGGTCATGCTCCATGCTCGGACCGCCCTGCGGCCGTCCGCCATCCGGGCCGGTCCGGGAGACTGACGGCGGTGTACGGCTGGGGGATCCCGCCCGGCGGGCCCCGGCCGGCGTACCGCCTACGCACCCGGCGGCTTCGTCGCCCCGGACGCCTTGGCCGCCTTGGACGCCTTCGCCGCCGCCTTCATCTCCTGCTTGTGCGCCCGTACCTTCGTCAGGGACTCGGGGCCCGTGATGTCGGCGACCGAGCGGAAGGAGTCGGCCTCGCCGTAGGAGCCCGCCGCCTCACGCCAGCCCGTGGGGCGCACCCCGAGCTGCTTGCCGAGCAGGGCGAGGAAGATCTGGGCCTTCTGCTTGCCGAACCCGGGCAGTCCGGCCAGCCGCTTCAGCAGCTCCTGTCCGGTGCCGGCGTCCTTCCAGACGGCCTCGGCGTCACCGTCGTAGTGCTCGACGAGGTACTGGCACAGCTGCTGGATGCGCTTGGCCATGGAGCCGGGGTAGCGGTGCACGGCCGGCTTCTGCGAGAGCAGCGCGGCGAAGGCCTCCGGCTCCTGCGCGGCGATCTCGTGCGCGTCGAGGTCGCCGGTGCCGAGCCGCTGCGCGATCGTCGCCGGGCCCTTGAACGCCCACTCCATCGGGACCTGCTGGTCCAGCAGCATCCCGACCAGCGCGGCGAGCGGACTGCGGCCGAGCAGCGCGTCGGCCTCGGGGTCCTGGGCGAGGTGAAGGGTGACGTCCATGCCCCGATCATCCCCCGGTGCGGGCCCGGCCGCGTCCGGAGCCGGTCTCAGGGGCGCCAGTACCCGAGCGCGTGCACCCGCTGCTTGGGGAGCCCCAGTTCCTTGCGGACGTACGCGGCGAGCGTGCGGGTCGTCGCCGTGTCGCAGGCGATCCACACGTACGGGTCGCTCGTGCCGCGCAGCAGCTCCGGCAGCTCCGCGCGCACCCGGTCGACCAGGTGGGCGCCGGAGTCCCGGCGCGGCACCGTGCGCAGCTCGTGCCGGCCGGGGTCGGTGCGGAACGGCAGGTCGTCGTCGCCGCCCTCGAACCAGACGGTGGCCGGGGCCGGACCCAGGGCGTCCAGCAGGGAGTTGAGGGCGGGCAGGGAGGCCGGGTCGCCCACGGCGAAGACGTGCGAGGGGGCCGGGGAGGGCTGCTCGAACCCGGTGCCCTGGACGGTGGCCCCGATGGTGTCGCCGGGGGCGGCCGCCCGGGCCCAGTCGCTGGCGCACCCCTCGTGCAGGGCGAACTCCAGGGCGAAGGTGCCGTTCTCGGGGTCGGGGTCCACCAGGGTGTAGGCGCGCTGGTGGGGCTTGCCCGCGTTGTCGAACCAGAGGCGCACCCACATGGTCGGGTGCACTCCGGTCGCGGCGAGCAGACCGCCGTCGGTGAAGCGCAGCCGCCGGTACGCGGGCGTGACGTCCTCGCCGCCCGTCACGGTGAACCGGAAATCCTTCGCGCGCAGCAGTTTGAGGACCGCGCCCTCCCAACCCCGCCCCTGCCCCATCGCGTGGTCACCCTTCACGTACGATTCCGCCACATTGACTTAGGCAAGCCTAACCTAAAGGTAAGTGAGGGCACAGCGTGGTCACCGAGATCTACCGTGACGCCTGGGGCATTCCGCATGTGCGCGCGGGCGGCGCGGCCGAACTCGCCCACGCGCAGGGCCGCGTCACCGCCCGCGACCGGGCCTGGCAACTGGAGGTCGAACGCCACCGCGCGCGGGGCACCTCGGCGTCCTTCCTGGGCGAGGACGCCCTACCCTGGGACCTGTTCGCCAGACGCGCCAGACTCGACGACACGGCCAGACGGTGCTTCGCCGACCTGGAACGACGGGACCCGGAGACGGCGGCCTGGGTGCGGTCGTACGTCGACGGGGTCAACGCCGGTCTGGCGGAGCGCGACGAGGCCCCCGAGTTCGCCCGCACCGGCCTCGCCCCCGGCCGCTGGGAGCCCTGGACGCCGCTCGGCGTCTGGCTGGCCACCCACATCCTGTTCGCCGGGTTCCCGGCCAAGCTGTGGCGCGAGCAGGTCGTGACCCACCTCGGCCCCGACGCGGTCGGGCTGTTCGCCACCGACGGCCCGGGCACCGCCGGCAGCAACGGCTGGCTGGTCGGCGGGGAGCGGACCGTCACCGGACAGGCCGTCATCGCCGGCGACCCGCACCGCTTCATCGAGGACCCCGGCGTCTACCAGCAGATCCACCTGTCCTGCCCGGAGTTCGACGTCGTCGGCCTGGCCGTCCCCGGAGTCCCGGGCATCGCCCACTTCGGGCACACCGGAACGGTCGCCTGGGCCATCACCAACGCCATGGCCGACTACCAGGACCTGTACCGGGAGCGGCTGCGGCGCACCGGTGCCGGGGTGGAGGCCCTCGGGCCGGACGGCACCTGGCACCGGGCGTCCCGGCACACCGAGGTCGTGGAGGTCGCCGGTGCGGAGCCGGTCGAGGTCGAGGTGGTCGAGACCGCTCGCGGGCCGGTGATCATCGGCGGCCCCGAAGGGCTCGACGGGGAGCCGGCCGACCCATCGGGCGTGCCCGTGGCCATCAGCCTGCGCTACCCGCCGCGCGTCACCTCCGACCTCGGCTTCTCCGCCCTGCTGCCGCTGCTGCGCGCCCGCCGCGTCGCCGACGTGGACCGGGCCCTGGACCTGTGGGCCGAGCCGGTCAACGTCGTCCAGGCCGCCGACACCGAGGGCGGTGTGCTGCACCGCGTGGCCGGACGGGTGCCGGTGCGCGCCGAGGCCGGCCGCGTGCGCCCGGTGCCCGCCTGGGAACCCGGCCACGACTGGCACGGCTGGCACGAGTCACCACGGGCCGGACTCACCGGCGGCGTCGCCGTGATGGCCAATCAGCGGGGCCCCGCCGGACCCCTGGGCGTCGAGTTCGCCCCGCCCCACCGCCACGACCGCATCGCCGCGCTGCTGGCCGCGAAGGACCGCTGGTCGGCCGCCGACATGCCCGCCGTCCACGTGGACACCCACCTCGGCTCCGCCGCCCCGCTGCTGGACCTCCTCCGCTCCCTCGGCACCCTCACCCCCGGGGCCGCCGCGCTGCGCGACCGGCTCCTCGCCTGGGACCGCCGCATGGACGCCGGCAGCCCGGACGCGGCCCTGTACGCGGCCGTCCGCTCGGCGCTCGTGCGGCGGCTGGCGGCCCATCCGGCCTTCGCCGCGCTCACCGTGCCGCCGGCGTACCCGGAGGTCTTCCGGCCGTGGCTCGCCCTGCTCCCGCGCATCGGCTTCGCGCTCGAACACCTGCTGACCGCCGACGACCTGTACGGCGTCGACCGCCCGGCGGCCGCCCGGGAGGCCGTGGAGGAGGTGGCCCTGCGGCCGCCCACCGGCGTCTGGGGGGACACCCACCGGCTCGCCCCCTGGCGGGCCCTTGAACCGGTGGCGCCCATCGAGGAGCCGGGGCTGTCCGGCGACCACGACTGCGTGCTGTGCACCTCCGGCGTACCGGGCCTCACCGACCTCGCCGCCCGGGGCCCGGCCGCCCGCTACGTCTGGGACCTGGCCCGGCGCGAGGACAGCCGCTGGGTGGTCCCGCTCGGCGCGTCCGGCGTCCCGGGCTCGCCCCACCACCGCGATCAGCTCCCCCTGTGGCTCGGGGGAGACCTCGTCCCGGTCGTCACCGACTGGGACCGGCTGACGAAGGAGACCGATGTCTGACCCCTACGCCTCCCGCACACCCGTCCACGAGCAGGTGGTGGACGGTCTCGGCACCGTCCGGATCCTGCCGCTGGACCCGGGGGCCGACGCCGGCGTGATCCATCGCTGGGTGAGCGAGGACCGGGCCGCCTTCTGGGGCATGACCGGCCTGACCGAACGACAGGTCGCCGGGATCTACGCCCACATGGAGACGCTCCCGGCCCACCACGCCTTCCTGGTCGTCCGGGACGGCGAGCCGGTCGCGGTCCTGCAGACCTACGAGCCGGAGGCCGATCGTGTCGGCGAGTGCTACGAGGTCCGCCCCGGCGACATCGGCGTGCACCTGCTGCTCGCCCCCACCGGCCCGGGCGGCGCACAGCCCGGCTGGACCTCGCGCCTGGTGGGCGTGATCGCCGCGTACGTCCTGCTGGGCCTGGACCGCCGGCGGGTCGTCGTCGACCCGGACGTGGCCAACGAGAAGGCGGTGGCCCGCTTCCTCAAGCAGGGCTTCACCCCGGGGCCGGTCGTCGTCCTGCCGGAGGTCGACCTGCCGGACGTGTACCTGCCGGAGAAGAAGGCCCAGCTCGCCTTCCTGGACCGGGAGATACTCTTCCCCGCGTGACGCCCGACGAGCTCATCGCGCACTACGGCCTCGAACCGATCCCCCGCGAGGGCGGCCTGTTCCGCCAGACCTGGGCCGGGCCGCAGCGTCCCGACGGCAGGCCGGAGGGCACGGCGATCGTCGCCCTGCTCACCGCGGACGACTTCTCCGCCCTCCACCGCCTGCCCACGGACGAGATCTGGCACCACTACCTGGGCGATCCCCTGGAGCTGCTGCTGCTCGCGCCGGACGGCGGCACCCGCACGGCCGTCCTGGGGCCGGACGTCCTGGACGGCCAGCACGTCCAGTTCACCGTCCCGGCGGGCACCTGGATGGGCGGCAGGGTCCGCGCGGGCGGCTCGTGGACCCTGTTCGGCTGCACGCTGGCGCCCGGCTTCACCTTCGAGGGCTACGAACACGGGGACGCGGCCGGGCTGACGGCGCGTTACCCGGCGGCCGCCGCCGGGATCGCCGCGCTGTCCCGGCCCCTCCCGGAGCGGTGAGCGGGGCACGGACCGCGGGCCCCGCGTGAGCAGGGCACGGATCGCGGGCGCCGCGTGAGCAGGGCGCCGGTTCCGTCCGTACATAACCGGAAGCCCCAGGACCCGACCCCGGAGACATACGTGGAGCACCGGCGGAACGAGGAGTGCACTGTCGGACGTCCCCGGGGAATCCGGGCCCTGGTGCTGCTCGGCACCGTGCTGGCCCTGCTCCTCCTGGGCGGCGGCTCCGCCTCGGCCCACGCCGCCCTCGGCGGCACCGACCCCGACGACGGGTCCGTCGTGCAGCGGTCCCCCCGTCACGTCACCCTGACCTTCACCGAGTCCGTCGGCCTCCTCGACGACTCCTTCCGGGTCTTCGGGCCCGACCAGCACCGCGTCCACATCGGCGAGGCCACCCACGCCGACGGCCGTTCCGAGACGGCCCGGGTCTCCCTGCCCGCCGGACTCGCCCAGGGCACCTACACGGTGGCCTGGCGGGTCGTGTCCGCCGACAGCCACCCCGTCTCGGGCGCCTTCAGCTTCTCGGTGGGCAAGCCGTCCGCGACCACCGCCCCGATCGACACCGGGCCCGCCGAGGACCCGCTCACCGCCCGCCTGTACGACGCCGCCCGCTACCTCGCCTACCTCGCCGCCGCCCTGCTCGTCGGCACCGCCGCGTTCGTGCTGCTGTGCCGGCCTGCGAACCCCTCCGCGCTGCGCCGGCCGGCGCGGGCCGCCTGGTGGGCGCTGCTCGGCGCCACGGCCGTCCTGCTCCTGCTGCGCGCCCCCTACGAGGCGGGCACCGGCCCGGCCGCCGCCTTCGACACCGAGGCCCTCGGCCGCACCCTGACCGGCCGCCCCGGCCGGGCCCTGCTCGCGCGGCTGGCGGTGCTGCTGCTCACGGCGGCCTTCGCACGGTGGCTGTCCCGCCGCCGCGCCGGGGACCGCGGCCCGCAGCGCCGGGACCCCGTCCCGCTCACCGGGGCCTCGGTGCTGGCCGTCGGGCTCGCCCTGACGTGGGCGGCGGCCGAGCACGCCTCCGCCGGGATCCAGGTGCCGCTCGCGATGACGTCCTCCGTGGCGCACCTGCTCGCGACGGGCGTGTGGCTGGGCGGTCTGGCCGCGCTGCTGCTGGTCTCGCGCCGCGGCTCGGGCGAGGACCTGGCGAGGATCGTGCCCCGCTTCTCCCGGATCGCCTTCGCCTCGGTGGCCGTACTGGTCGTCACCGGCCTCTACCAGTCCTGGCGCGGCCTCGGCTCCCTGTCCGCGTTGAGCACCACGCCGTACGGCCGCCTGCTGCTGGTGAAACTGGCGGCGGTGGGAGCGCTGCTCCTGGTCGCCCGCCACTCCCGCCGCTGGACGGCCCGGATCGCGGCCCCGGCGCCGGCCGTCCGGGCCGCCGTCCCGGAGTGGGCCCCGCAGCCGGTCGGCGCGGCGGTCGGGAAGCCGGGCGGCGACGGCGGCCCGGAGCCGATGGGTTCGCACCCCGGACCGGTCCCGGCCTCCTCACTCGCCCCCCGCGGCCCCGACGGGGCGCACGGCCGCCCCGACGACCTCGACGACCTCGACGACCTCGACGGTTCGGGCGGGAACAACCGCCCCGGCACGGCCGACGGAGCAGAAGCCCCCGGCGGTTCCGGCACAGCCGACGGCCACGGGAACCCCGTCGGTTTCGATGGACCCGGCGCCCCCGATGCCCCTGGTGCCCCCGACACCCCCGACGACCCGGACGCCCGGCGGCGCGGTCTGCGGCGGTCCGTGCTCGCCGAGGCCGCCGTCGCGGCCGTGGTCCTGCTGATCACCACCGTGCTCACCGGAACGCTGCCCGGTCGCGCCCAGGCCGAGGCGGCGCGGCAGGCCCCGGTCGGCGCGCTGCCGCCCACCGCGGAGGTCGTCGTGCCCTTCGACACGGGCCGGGACGGCGTGACCGGCCGCGGCACCGTCTACGTCACGCTCGACCCCGCCCGGGTCGGCGAGAACGGCGTGACGGCCGTGGTCCACGGCTCCGACACCGGTCTGGTCGTCGTCCCCGAGGTCCGCATCACCTTCACCCTCCCCGCCCGCGAGGTGGGTCCCATCGACGCCGGGGTCAGGGACCGGGGCGGCTACTGGGGCACCAACTCCGTCAACCTGCCGCTCGCCGGGGACTGGACGATGAGGACGACCGTGCGGGTGTCGGACGTGGACCAGGTGACGGTGGCGAAGAAGGTGCGGATCGAGCCCTAGGCACCCGTCCCGTTGCCGTCGACGCGGTGCCGTCGAGCAGCCGGGTCATGGTCTCGGCCGCGCGCACGGCCGCGTCGCCGCAGCAGTTGTTGAACAGCACGTGGACCTGGTCCGCCTCCTCGGCCAGCGCGCGCACCCGGGGCAGCCACTCGGCGAGTTCGTCGTCGCGGTACGCGTGGCGGAACCGGTCCTCCTTGCTGCCGGTGCCCCAGGCGGTGCTGCGGCCGTGGAAGCGGACGACGGCCAGCCGGGAGGAGGTCACCGGCGTCACGGGCGGCACGGACGAGGGCAGCGTCTGCGTCATGTCGACGGCGACCGCGGCCATGCCGTGCCGGGCCAGCAGCGCCACCGTGTCCTCGGCATGCTCCGGCTCCCACCAGGACGGGTGCCGGAACTCCACGGCGAGCGGCCAGCCCCCGGTCCGGGCGGCGCACTCCGCGAGGAACGCCTCGGCGCGCTGACCGGGGCGGAACCACGGCGGGAACTGGAACAGCACGCTCCCGAGCCGCCCGGCCCGCCGCAGCGGCTCGACACCGGCCGCGAAGCGGGCCCACACCTCGTCCAGCACCCGGGGATCGCGGGGGTCGGCCGGCAGCCCGCCCGGCATCACGGCCGCCCGGGTGGGATGCCCGGTCAGCAGCGAGAACGCCTTCACGTCGAACACGAACCCGTCCGGCGTGCGCTCGGCCCACAGCAGGCTGTTCCGCTCGCTCGGCAGCGCGTAGTACGAGGAGTCGACCTCCACGACCGGGAACCGCTCGGCGTAGTGCCGTAACCGCCCCTCGGCGTCCCGCCGTCCGGCCGGGTACCAGCCGCTGGCGACCAGGGCCTTGTCGGTCCACGAGCACGTGCCCACGAGGATCTCACCCATGGGTGGGCGGTTACCCGCGCCCGGCGCCGGCAGGCTCGCGCTCCTTCTGGCCGTGGTGCGGTGAGGGCTCCTCCGATCGGGGTAAACAGGTCATAACCGCGCATTTCCGGGGATACGACCGAGCCCCCGTGAGAGCGAGATGACCGATCATGGAGCAGCCCGTCACCATCGGCCGGGCCACCCGGTCGTCGTCCGGACCGGCACCCGAAGCCGTCGACGCCCTCGTCGGCGAGGCCCTCACCGCCCGCGTCACCCTCGACGAGGACGGCACGGTGACCGGCTGGAACGCGGGCGCCGAGGAGCTGCTCGGGTATCCGGCCGGGCAGCTGACCGGCCGCCGTGCCGCGGACCTGCTGGCCGAGCCGATCCCGCTGCGCGGCGGCATGCCCGCCCTGGCCGGGCTGCCGCGCTGGAACGGCGACGTCGCCCTGCGCCACCGCGACGGCCGGACGCTGACCGCCAGGATCCTCGCCCACCACCGGCCCCCCGGCTCCGGCGCCCCCGCCTGGCTGATCGTCTCCGCCCTGCCGGGCCCCGGACCCGGCACCGGCCTGGAGGAGCAACTGGTCGCCTGGAGCTTCGCCCAGTCCCCGTGCTGCGCCATGGCGCTCTACGACACCCGGCTGAGACTGCGGCGGGCCAACGCCGACATGGAACGCGCCACGGCCCTCACCGAGGAGGAGATGAGGGGCCTGCGCGTGTCCGAGATCATCGACGACGACTCCGGCGAGCGGGCGGAACGCGCCATGGCCCGGGTCCTGACGACCGGCGAGCCCGAGTACGAGGAGAACTTCCTGCGGGCCCCCGGTGAACTGCACGAGCACGCCTGGTCGCTCTTCATGTCGGTTCTGCGCGATCCGCGGGACGCCGCCGTCCGGGGTGTCTGCCTCGCCGCGCACGACATGACGGAGCAGTTCTGGGCCCGCAAGCGCCTGCAACTGATCGCCGAGGCGGGACGGCGCATCGGCACCACGCTCGACGTGACCCGCACCGCCCAGGAACTGGCGGACGTGACCGTCCCGGAGCTTGCCGACTTCGTCAGCGTCGACCTGCTGGCCACGTTGGAGGACCTGCCCGAACCGCCCGGGCGGACCGTCCCCGCGGAGGGCCCGCTGCTGCTGCGGCGGACCGCGCTGCGCTCGCGGATCCCCGGGGCGCCGGAGGCGGTCGTGGCCGCGGGCGCCGTGGACGCCTACCCCGCCGGTTCGGCGCCCTACGAGAGCCTGCGCACCGGACAGCCGGTGCTGCACGCGCCGGACGACCCGGCGTTCGCCGCGTGGCTCGCCCGCGACGCGGCCCGCTCCGCGCGCTACCGGGCGTTCGGCATCCACTCGGTGATGAGCGTGCCGCTCGTCGCCCGCGGCACCACCCTGGGCGTGGCGTACTTCGTGCGCCACCACAACACCGAGGTCTTCCGCCACGACGACCTGGTGCTGGCCGGCGAGCTGACGGCCCGGGCCGCCGTCAGCATCGACAACGCCCGCCGCTACACGCGCGAGCGGGACACCGCCGTCATGCTCCAGCGCAGCCTGCTGCCGCAGCGGCTGCCCCGGCAGGCGGCGGTCGAGGTCGCCTCCCGCTACCTGCCGGCCGGCGGGCACGCCGGGGTCGGCGGCGACTGGTTCGACGTCATCCCGCTGTCCGGGGCGCGGGTGGCCCTGGTCGTCGGCGACGTCGTGGGCCACGGGCTGCACGCCAGCGCGACCATGGGGCGGCTGCGCACGGCGGTGCGCACCCTGGCCGACATCGACCTGCCCTGCGACGAACTGCTGACCCACCTGGACGACCTGGTGGCACGCCTGAACACGGAGGACGAGGGAGGGGAGACGGGCGGGCCCGCGCCGCCGCCCGCCTTCGCCGGAGCCCCGGACCCGGCGTCCAAGACCTCCGCCGACGTCGGCGCCACCTGTCTGTACGCCGTCTACGACCCGGTCTCCCGGCGCTGCTGCTTCTCCGCCGCCGGGCACCCCCGGCCCGCCGTGGTGAGCCCCGACGGCGCCGTGGACCTGATCGCCCTCGCGGCCGGCCCACCGCTGGGCGTGGGCGGACTGCCGTACGAGGCCACCCAGGTGGAGCTGCCCGAGGGCAGCCTGCTCGCGCTGTACACCAACGGCCTGATCGAGACCGGCGACCACGACCTCGACGCGGGGGCCGACCGGCTGCGCCGCGCCCTGGCCCGGCCGGCGGCCTCGCTGGACGCCCTGTGCGACGCGGTCCTCGCCGACCTGCTGCCGCCGCGGCCGGCGGACGACGTGGCCCTGCTCCTGGCCCGCACCCGGGCGCTGCACGGCGACCGGGTGGCCACCTGGTCGGTGCCGTCCGACCCGTCCGCCGTCGCGCAGGCCCGCAAGGACGTCGTGGCGCAGCTGGAGCGGTGGGGGCTGTCCGACGCGGTGTTCGTGACCGAACTGGTCGCCAGCGAACTCGTCACCAACGCCATCCGGCACGCCGAGCCGCCGGTCCGGCTCCGGCTGATCCACGACACGAGCCTGATCTGCGAGGTCTCCGACGGCGGCAGCACCGCCCCCCACCTGCGCCGCGCCCGCAGCTACGACGAGGGCGGCCGGGGCCTGCTCCTGGTGGCGCAACTGACCGAGCGCTGGGGTACCCGGCAGACCGCGACCGGCAAGACCATCTGGGCGGAGCAGCCCCTGACCCGTGCCTGAGGCCCCACCCGCCCCGGCCCCCGCCCCCGTGACAAGGCAAGGAGCACCGACGACGGATGCAGACCTTCCTCCCCTACGCGGACTTCGAGGAGACGGCCCTCGCCCTGGACCGCCGCAGGCTCGGCAAACAGCGGGTCGAGACACTCCAGGTGCTGCGCGGCCTGGTCGTCCCGGGCTACGGCTGGCGCAACCACCCGGCGGTGCGGATGTGGATCGGCTACGAGGAGGCCCTGGTCCGCTACGGCCTGGAGATCTGCCGGGTCTGGCGGGACCGGGGCCACCAGGACACCTGTGCCGCCACGATGGTGGCCGACCTCGCCGCGGCCCGCCCGCACGCCCCGATCCGCGACCAGTCCGCTCTGGCCGCCGAGGGCGAGCTTCCGCCCTGGCTGGGCGACGGGCCGTTCCACCGCAGCCACCGCTCGGCCCTGGTCCGCAAGGACCCGGAGACCTACGCGGAGCTCTTCCCGGGTGTCCCGGACGACCTGCCGTACGTCTGGCCCGACTCGGACCGCCGGCCGTAGACGTCCGTCACACGGGCGCGGGAGCGGTGGAGCCGGGGCGGCGCGCTGCGCCGGCGGTGCTAGGCGGCCCGGCGGCGCTTGGCCGGGGCGGGCTGCGGCGCCTCCTCGGGCAGGAACGTGTCGTCCTCCCCGAAGTCGGGGGCCTGGAAGGGGTCCGTCGCCGGCGGCGGGGACGCGGCGGCGGAACGGCTGGGGTGCCCTTCCACGGCGGAGAACAGCGAAGTCGAGTCGATGAGAGGTCTCTTTTCCTGAGCGGGCCCGCGAGGGGCCCGTGCGTGCCGTGTCCCGGCACGGAGGACTACAGCTTGGTCATCTTGGCGTAGGGGCTCGGGATCCGCACGGGCGCGGAACCGAAGTCCACGAGCGCCGCGATTCCGTCCTCGATGCCGATGACGCGGCCGAGGCCGTACATGTCGTGGGTGACCTGGTCTCCCACGGCGAAGTGCTTGGGGGCCGGTGCGACCGGGGCCTTGAAGGGGCTGGTCGGCAGATGGCGCTTCGGAGCTGAAGGCTTAGTCATTGCCCCCAGTATGCGGCCAACACCGCCCGGCGCACCGCCCCTGCCCGTTCCGGATCTCCCGGAAACGCCGACACACGGGCCCCACCCACCACGTCGAAGGGCCCCACCGCGAACGGTGGGGCCCTTCGACATCGTGCCCGGTGAGGCACTGGCGGAGGATACGAGATTCGAACTCGTGAGGGGTTGCCCCCAACACGCTTTCCAAGCGTGCGCCCTAGGCCTCTAGGCGAATCCTCCGCTGGGAACATTACATGACCGAGAGGAGTGCTCGCGAACTCGTTCCCTGCCCCAGACATCAGGTAACCTTGGCGCAGCCCCTCACGCGGCGCTATCTGACTGAACTCCCCCAGGGCCGGAAGGCAGCAAGGGTAGGTCGGCTCTGGCGGGTGCGTGGGGGGCGTCTGCGTTCCGCGGCGGCCCAGGGTTCTCCGGGCTCTCCGCCCCCGCCCGTCTCTAGGTCGAGGCCCGATGTCACCGGCCGCCTATAACCTCGTAGGCGTGTCGTCTCTCGCTCTGTACCGCCGCTACCGCCCGGAGACCTTCGTCGAGGTCATCGGGCAGGAGCATGTCACCGACCCGTTGCAGCAGGCGCTGCGCAACAACCGGGTCAACCACGCGTACCTGTTCAGCGGGCCGCGCGGCTGTGGCAAGACGACCAGTGCGCGCATCCTCGCCCGCTGCCTGAACTGCGAGCAGGGCCCCACGCCCACCCCGTGCGGCGAGTGCCACTCCTGCCAGGACCTCGCGCGCAACGGCCCCGGCTCCATCGACGTCATCGAGATCGACGCCGCTTCCCACGGAGGCGTGGACGACGCCCGTGACCTGCGCGAGAAGGCCTTCTTCGGACCGGCCCGCAGCCGGTACAAGATCTACATCATCGACGAGGCCCACATGGTCACGTCGGCCGGCTTCAACGCGCTGCTGAAGGTCGTCGAGGAGCCCCCGGAGCACCTCAAGTTCATCTTCGCCACCACCGAGCCCGAGAAGGTCATCGGGACGATCCGCTCCCGGACCCACCACTACCCCTTCCGGCTCGTCCCGCCCGGCACCCTCCGGGAGTACCTCGGTGAGGTCTGCCAGAAGGAGGGCATCCCGGTCGAGGACGGTGTGCTCCCGCTCGTGGTGCGGGCCGGCGCCGGATCCGTGCGTGACTCGATGTCCGTCATGGACCAGCTGCTCGCCGGCGCCGCCTCGGACGGTGTGACGTACGCCATGGCCACGTCCCTCCTGGGGTACACCGAGGGCTCGCTGCTCGACTCCGTCGTCGAGGCGTTCGCCACCGGTGACGGGGCCGCCGCCTTCGAGGTGGTCGACCGGGTGATCGAGGGCGGCAACGACCCGCGCCGGTTCGTCGCCGACCTGTTGGAGCGGCTGCGCGACCTCGTGATCCTGGCCGCCGTGCCGGACGCCGCCGAGAAGGGGCTGATCGACGCCCCGGCCGACGTCGTCGAGCGCATGCAGGCCCAGGCCGGCACCTTCGGACCCGCCGAGCTGAGCCGCGCCGCGGACCTGGTCAACGAGGGCCTCACGGAGATGCGCGGCGCCCACTCGCCCCGGCTCCAGCTCGAACTGATCTGCGCGCGTGTGCTGCTCCCCGCCGCCTACGGCGACGAGCGGTCCGTCATGGCCCGCCTGGACCGCGTCGAGCGCGGCGTGACCTTCTCCGCGGCTCCCGCGGGGGGCGCGCCCGCCATGGGCTACGTACCCGGGCCGCAGGCCCACGCACAGCCCGCCGCGCCGGTCCCGCCCGGCGGCGGCCCGGCCGCGGCCCGCGCGGCGGTCCGGACGCCCGGCGGCCCCGGCGCCCCCGCCGACCAGGGCAGCGGCGCCCCGACGGCCCCCGCCCCGACCGGCGCGGCCCCCGACCCCACCGGCCCGGGCGCCTCCCCGGCCGACGCGGGTGCACCCGAGGGCCACGCCCCGGCCGTACCCGCCGACACCCCCTCCGCCCCCGCGCCCGGCCCCGGCGGCGCACCCGCGCACCCCGCGCAGCCGCCGCAGTCCCCGGCACCCTCCCCCTCCGCCCCCGCTCCCGGCGCGTGGCCCACGGCCGCGTCCGCCGGCGGCGGCCGCCGCCCCGGCGGCTGGCCCACCGCCACCCCGGGCGCCCCCGCCTCCGGCGCCCCGGCGACGGGCCCCGCCGGGTCGGGCGCCCCCACGCCGAGCACCCCCGCCCCCGCCCCGCAGGCCCCGCAGTCCCCTGCGCCGGCCGCGCCCCAGGCGGCCCCCGCCGCGCCCCCCGCCGGGGGGCTCGACCCGCGCATGCTGTGGCCGAACATCCTGGAGGCCGTCAAGAACCGCCGCCGCTTCACCTGGATCCTGCTCAGCCAGAACGCCCAGGTCGCCGGCTTCGACGGCACGACCCTCCAGCTCGGCTTCGTGAACGCGGGCGCCCGGGACAACTTCCTCAGCAGCGGCAGCGAGGACGTGCTGCGCCAGGCACTGGGCGAGCAGTTCAACGTGCAGTGGAAGATCGAGGCGATCGTCGACCCCTCGGGCGGCTCCGCGCCCCCGGCCCCCGGCGGCCCCGCGGGCTTCGGCGGCGGCCCGGGCGCGGCACCGGCCCCGGCCCCGGCCCCGGGCGGTTACGGCGGCTCCGCCGCGGCCACCGGCTCCGGCACCTGGGGCGGCGGCTCCGGCGGCGGTGGCGCCACAGCGACGGCCCGGCGCCCCGCCCCCGCGCAGGCGGCCGCCCCGGCGGCCCCCGCCCGGCAGGCCGCTCCCGCGCCCTCGGCGCCGGTTCCCCAGCCCTCCGCACCCCAGCGGCGCCACGTCTCCGTCGAGGAGGACATCCCCGAGGACGACGATCCGGACCTGGACGAATCAGCGCTGTCGGGCCAGGAGCTGATCGTCAAGGAGCTGGGGGCGACCGTGGTGGAGGAGTTCACCAACGAGTAGCGGGCGCGCCCTCCGGTACGGCCCCGCCCGCGTGCCGTTCGTAGGATCCTCCAGGCCCGTCCGTCCCCGGACTTCGGAAGCCCGCACAAAGGGGAACCGGCCGCTGCCGTTAGGCTGACCCCGTGAAGGTCCTCGTCATCGGCAGCGGCGCCCGCGAACACGCCCTGTGCCACTCCCTGTCCCACGACCCCGACGTCACGGCGCTGTACTGCGCCCCCGGCAACGCCGGCATCGCCGAGGTCGCCGAGCTGCACCAGGTCGACGCCCTGGACGGCGGCGCCGTCACCGCGCTGGCCACCCGGCTCGGCGCGGAGCTCGTGGTCGTCGGCCCCGAGGCGCCGCTCGTCGCCGGTGTCGCCGACGCCGTGCGCGAGGCGGGCATCCCGGTGTTCGGCCCCTCCGGCGAGGCCGCGCAGCTGGAAGGCTCCAAGGCCTTCGCCAAGGACGTCATGGCGGCGGCCGGAGTGCCCACGGCCCGGTCGTACGTCTGCACGACGGCGGAGGAGGTCGAGACCGCACTCGACGCCTTCGGCGCTCCCTACGTCGTCAAGGACGACGGCCTCGCCGCCGGCAAGGGCGTCGTCGTCACCGACGACCTGAGCGCCGCCCGGGAGCACGCCGCCGCCTGTGAGCGCGTGGTCATCGAGGAGTACCTCGACGGCCCCGAGGTCTCCCTGTTCGCCGTCACCGACGGCGAGACGGTGGTCCCGCTCCAGCCCGCCCAGGACTTCAAGCGCGCCCTGAACGGCGACGAGGGTCCCAACACCGGCGGCATGGGGGCGTACTCGCCGCTGCCCTGGGCCGATCCGAAGCTGGTCGACGAGGTGCTGCGGACCGTGCTCCAGCCGACCGTGGACGAGATGCGGCGGCGCGGCACGCCGTTCTCCGGGCTGCTCTACGCCGGTCTCGCGATCACCTCGCGCGGTGTGCGCGTGATCGAGTTCAACGCCCGCTTCGGCGACCCGGAGACCCAGGTCGTGCTGGCCCGGCTGAGGACGCCGCTGGCCGGTCTGCTGCTGGCCGCCGCCACCGGCACCCTCGCCGACCTGGAGCCGCTGCGCTGGAGCGACGACGCGGCCGTGACCGTGGTCGTCGCCTCGCACAACTACCCGGGCACCCCGCGCACCGGCGACCCGATCACCGGACTGGACGAGGTCGCCGCCCAGGACGCCCCGCACGCGTACGTGCTGCACGCCGGCACCCGGCGGGAGGGCGACGCCGTGGTCAGCGCGGGCGGCCGGGTGCTGTCCGTCACGGCCACCGGCAAGGACCTCACCGAGGCCCGCGACCGTGCCTACACGGCCGTGGCCCGCATCCGCCTCGACGGTTCCCAGCACCGCACGGACATCGCCGCGAAGGCGGCCGGCGCGTAACCCTCCCCGGCCGGGCGGGCACCGCCCGTCCGGCCGCGATGAACCCCGCAGGCCCCGGATCCGTCTCAGGATCCGGGGCCTGACGTGTACCGGGAGGTGTCGGCGCGGGGTGACCCGATCGTCGTGCCGTCCGTCATCAGCTCTCCCCAAAGCCATTCCATCGAGTGACCGATGCCGTATCCGGCTGACGGGGGGAGGAGCCCCAACTATGGTGCGGCGCAAGCGTTCCGGCACTTGGCCCACCGGCATTGCGATGTCAGTGACGGGTGCCACAGTGGGGGAGTGAGCAAGGGAAGCGTCAGGTCTACGGGGAGGGGGTGAGGTCGGTCGTGACCGGAATGGGTGTGGAGGCAGGGGCGCAGGCCGCCCGGGCGCGGGCGCTGGTCGTGCTGCGCATGCGCAGCCGTGCGCTGGCCGTCGCCCTGCTGCCCGCCGCCGTCGCCGTGATCCTGTTGGCGGGCGCCGCGGGCGGCCGTCTCGAGGGCTCCGGATGGGACGCGGCCCGCTGGGCCCTGACGCCGGTCGCGGCGCTCGTGCTGCTCTTCGCCGGCGGGGTCGCCCTGGTCGTGGCGCGGGCCCGGCCCGCCCTGAGCCCCACCGTCCCGATCGCCGAGGAGGCGGCCCCGGACCTGTACCGGATGGTGCGCGACCTGGCCGACCGCCTCGACGTCCCGGCACCCTCCGCGATAGCGCTCACCCCGGACTGCGACAGCTGGCTCGAGGACCGCACGCACCCGGCGCACGGCCCGCCGCCGGCCGAGGAGCACGAGGACATAGCGGGCTCCGGGCGGCACGCCCACCGCAGACAGCCGGTAGCCCCGGTCCTGGTCATCGGCTCCCCGTTCCTGTGGTGGATGCGCGTCGGCGAACTGCGCGCGGTCCTCGCCCCGGTCGTCGCCGGTACGGGCCCCTCGGCCCATCCGGACATAGCGGCCGCCCGTCGCTTCGTCCGCGGTCTGGACGCCGCCGTGGCCGTGGCCTCGGCGCCCCGGCGCGACCCGGTGACCCGGGCCGTGCTCGCGGGGGTCGGCTGGGTGGCCCGGGCGCTGCTGCGCAGCTGCCGCGGGCACGCCGCCGAGATGGAGCGGGGTGTGGCGGCGGCCGCCGCGGAGCGTGCACAGGCTGTGGACTACGGGCTGCGGATCGTCGCCCAGGAGCAGGTCGGCCTGGCGTACGCGGGCTGGGACCGGCTGCTGACCCGCGTCGCGCTGCCGGCCTGGCGGATGGGCCGCTGGCCGTCCCGGCTGGACGCCGGTGTGGTCGCGGCGCTCACGGAACTGTCCCGGCGGGACCGCCTGGCCGAGGGCTTCGCGTCCCGGCTCGGCGAGCGCCCCGCCTGCGACCTGCTGGAGGAGCCGGGCTCGGTCGACGAGGCCGCCTCCCTGCTCGCCGCCCGCCTCTTCCACGGCGGCCCGTCCGGGTCCGGGCCCGACTGGTCCCCCGTGGACTGGAGCGCGTACCCGGAGGAGGTCGTGGACCGCACATGGCGCCTCGACGCCGCCCGGCTGCACCGGGTCCTGGACGCCATGGGTGTCCGCCCGGCCACCGGTGACACGCCCCCGGCCTCCGCCGCTCCGACCCTGTCCCGGGTCCTCGACCACCTCACCGAGCCGGACCCCGCCTGGCCCCCCGGCCCGCCCTGCACGATCACGGCCCCGGGGTACAGCCCGGCCGCCTCCGCCTCCGCCTCCGTCCCCGCCACCCCGGCCCCCGCATCCGCCGCCCCCGAGGCGGGCAGCGGCGCCACACCGGGGACCGGCGCCGCCGGACCGGCGTCCGGGACCACCGGCACCGCGACCGGCGGCCCTGCCGAGGCCCCCCGGCCCGGGGACAGCGCCGCGCCGGCCTTCGCCGACGACGAGGACCTCGCCGACACCACCCCCCGCAGTGCCGCGCTGGCCGCCCGGCTCAGCGCCGAGCTGGCCCGCGAGGAGGCCCCGCCCCCGCACGCGGCGTCCGCCGGTCCCGGTCCGGCGACTCCCGCCGCGTCCCCGGGGCCCGACCCCGCGGCCCTCTGGGACGACCGGGCCCTGCCCCTCTTCCCGCTCCAGCCGCCGCGCACGGCCCGCGAGCTGCTCGCCGACCACCTCACGGCGATGGTCTGCTGTGCCGCGATGGACAGCGCGGGTGCCGTGCCCGGCCTGGACTGGCTGGACGGCCCGACCCTGCTCGTCGAGGGCGAGCGCGCGGCTGATCTGGCCCCCAAGGTGCTCACCCTGATCGAGGACGGCAACGCGGTCCCGCTGCGCACCTGGCTCGCCGAGCTGGGGATACGCCCGGAGAAGCCGGTCCGGCTCGGCTGAGGGACCGCGTCCGCCGCGGAGCAGCACCTTCCGCTTCTGGCCAATTCACAACGAACAGTGACGGAACGCGTGCGTCATGTGATGTGCTGGGAGCGTCACGCGCGTGGCAAGGGCGGGCGGAATACGACAAGCACATAAGCACGCGGAGTCGCACACGCCTCCCGGGCCGCGGGCACCGCGGGACCGCGCGGACCGCGCGGACGGCGCGGACGGCACGGGCCGCACGGACCGGCTCGCGACGACCCGCGGGGGCCTGGCGGCACCAGGCCGGCCACCCGGCACGGAGACCGCGCGCCGCGCAGGGCACGCGGCGCGCACACCGCCCGGCACGCACTACGCGCGCGACTCGCACCACCCGCACCACGGTCACACGCACAGCACGCACAGCACGCACCACACGCACAGCACGCACCACACGCACAGCACCAGAGAGCGCACACCGGTACGGACGATCACGGGGGCCAAGGGGAGGGGAGCCACCATGAGTTCGGAGCAGACCCGGCGCTGGGAGTCGGGAGCACTGGCACACGGCGTGACGGATCCCTTCGGGCAGGGCCCGGTGCCCTGGTTGCGCGGCAACGTGACGTACTTCGACGACACCGGCCAGGTCGTCCCCTGGTACGTCGACCAGGACGCGTCCCCCGGGGCCGCGAAAGGGACCCGCTCCGGCGGCGGCCCCCGCGCGGCGGACGACGTGCGCCTCCAGATCAAGGGCTTCACCTCCACCGGCGCGGTCGCGCCCGGCGAGGCCATCGACTTCCACATCACCGTCGACCCGCCGCAGGAGTTCGGCGTCGACATCTACCGCATCGGCCACTACGGCGGTGACGGCGCCGCGAAGATCACCACCAGCCCCCGCCTGTCCGGCATCGTGCAGCCCCCGCCGCTCACCGCCGACCGCACGGTCTCCTGCCACCACTGGTGGCTGTCCTGGCGCCTGCAAGTGCCCTCGTACTGGAACGTCGGGGCGTACGTGGCGGTCCTCACCACCGCCGACGGCTACCGCTCGCACGTCCCCTTCACCGTCCGGCACGACCAGCCCGCCGACCTGCTGCTCGTGCTGCCCGACGTCACCTGGCAGGCGTACAACCTCTATCCGGAGGACGGCCGCACCGGCGCCAGCCTCTACCACGCCTGGGACGGCACGGGCCGTCTGCTGGGCGAGTCGCAGGCCGCCACCACGGTCTCCTTCGACCGCCCCTACGCGGGCGCCGGCCTCCCCCTGCACGTGGGCCACGCCTACGACGTCATCCGCTGGGCCGAGCGCTACGGCTACGACCTCGGCTACGCCCACGCCTCCGACCTGCACGCCGGCCGTGTCGACCCGGCCCGCTACCGCGGGCTGGTCTTCCCCGGGCACGACGAGTACTGGTCGGCGGACATGCGCCGCACCGTGGAGGTCGCCCGCGACGCCGGCACCTCACTGGTGTTCCTGTCCGCCAACTCCCTGTACTGGCAGGTGGAACTGGGCCCCTCACCCTCCGGTGTCCCCGACCGCCTGCTCACCTGCCGCAAGCGCAGGGGCCCGGGCAAGCCGGTGCTGTGGCGGGAGGTCGACCGGGCCGAGCAGCAGCTCCTGGGCATCCAGTACGCCGGGCCCGTGCCCGAGCCGCACCCGCTGATCGTGCGCAACGCCGGGCACTGGCTGTGGGAGGCGACCGGCGCCCACGAGGGCGACGAGATCGACGGGTTGGTGGCGGGCGAGGCCGACCGCTACTTCCCGCGCACCCCGCTGCCCGAGCACGAGGAGCGGATCCTGCTGGCCCACTCCCCGTACACCGACAAGGAGGGCACGCGCCGCCACCAGGAGACCTCCCTGTACCGCGCGCCCTCCGGGGCCTGGGTCTTCGCAGCAGGAACGTTCGCCTGGTCCCCGGCCCTGGACCGCCCGGGCCACGTCGACGAGCGGATCCAGCGGGCGACCGCGAATCTCCTGGACCGCATCTGCAAACGCGACTGACCCCGTGTCCGTGCCGGGCCTCCCGTACGGGAGAATCGAGCCACTTGGACATCACCACGGGGAGGAACCGTGTCCGGATTCGTCGAAAAGCCCGAGCCGATCGAGGTGCCGGGTCTGGTGCATCTGCACACCGGCAAGGTGCGCGAGCTGTACCGGAACGAGGCGGGCGACCTCGTGATGGTCGCCAGCGACCGCATCTCCGCCTACGACTGGGTGCTGCCGACCGAGATCCCCGACAAGGGCCGGATCCTCACCCAGCTGTCCCTGTGGTGGTTCGACCGGCTCTCCGACCTGGTCCCGAACCACGTCCTGAGCACGGACCTGCCTGCCGGCGCGCCCGCCGACTGGGAGGGCCGCACGCTCGTCTGCAAGAACCTCGAGATGATCCCCGTGGAGTGCGTGGCCCGCGGCTACCTCACCGGCTCGGGCCTCGCCGAGTACCAGGAGACCCGCACGGTCTGCGGCCTCGCCCTGCCGGAGGGCCTGACCGACGGCAGTGAACTGCCCGCCCCGATCTTCACCCCGGCCACCAAGGCCGAGGTCGGCGAGCACGACGAGAACGTCTCCTACGAGGAGGTCGCCCGCCAGGTCGGCGCCGACACCGCCGCCCGGCTGCGCCAGGCGACCCTCGCGGTCTACTCCCGCGGCCGCGACATCGCCCGCGAGCGCGGCATCATCCTGGCGGACACCAAGTTCGAGTTCGGCTTCGACGGCGAGACCCTGGTCCTCGCCGACGAGGTCCTCACCGCGGACTCCTCCCGCTTCTGGCCGGCCGACCGGTGGGAGCCGGGCCGGGCGCAGCCGTCGTACGACAAGCAGTTCGTGCGCGACTGGCTGACCTCGGCGGAGTCCGGCTGGGACCGCAGGAGCGAGCAGCCGCCCCCGCCTCTGCCGCAGCAGGTCGTCGACGCCACCCGCGCCAAGTACGTGGAGGCGTACGAGCGCCTGACCGGCACGAACTGGTCGTAGACACGAGAGAAGCCCCCCGGCCGGAACCGGGGGGCTTCTCACTGGAGCGAACGACGAGGTTCGAACTCGCGACCTCAACCTTGGCAAGGTTGCGCTCTACCAACTGAGCTACGTTCGCATGCGCCGTGGCGCGGGAACCACTATACCCAACCTCGCTCCCGCGCGAGCCGCACCGCCGCGTGCCGGTTCTCCGCCCCGAGCTTGGAGACGGCCGAGGACAGGTAGTTCCGCACGGTCCCCTGGGAGAGCGCGGCCCGCTCGGCGATCTCCGCGACGGGCGCCCCGTCGGCGGCGAGTTCCAGCACTTCGGCCTCCCGCACGGTCAGCGGCGAGTCCCCGGCGGCGATCGCGTCGGCGGCCAACTCCGGGTCGACGTAACGGTTCCCGGCGTGCACGGTGCGGATGATCTCGGCGAGCCGCTGGGCGCTGACCGTTTTCGGCACGAACCCCCGCACCCCCGCCTCCAGCGCCCGCTTCAAGTGCCCGGGCCTCCCGTGGCTGGTGACGATCAGGACCTTGCAGCCGGGCAGCTCGGTGCGCAGGGATGTGGCGACCTTCACACCGTCGGCCCCGGGCATCTGCAGGTCCAGCACCGCCACGTCGGGCCGGTGCGCCCGGGCCATCGCCAGGGCCTCGGGCCCGGTGGCCGCCTCGGCGACGACCATGAGGTCCTCCTCCAGCGACAGCAGTGTGGCGAGCGCGCCCCTGATCAGGTGCTCGTCGTCGGCGAGCAGCAGCCGCACGGTCGTCCCCCCGTCCTTCATCGTGTGATGTCACCCACGCCCGCGCGGGCGTGGGCCGTCCCGGCCGGTGCGGCGGGCGCGGGCAGGGGGATCCGTGCGGTCAGCCGGAAGTGTCCCTTGTCCACGGGCCCGGCCTCCAGCGTCCCGTCGATGCCGGCCAGCCTCTCCCGCAGCCCGGCCAGTCCGGAACCAGCCGGTCCGGAACCAGCCGGTCCGGAACCAGCCGGGCCGGAGGAGCCCTGCCCGGCCGCGGCCACCCCGTCGTTCTCCACCGACAGCACCACACGCCCCTCCGCCGTCGACAGCCGTACCCGGCACCAGCTCGCGTCCCCGTGCCGCAGGACGTTCGTCGCGGCCTCCCGGACGACCCAGCCCAGGGCGGACTGCACCCCGGCCGGCAGCCCCGCCGGGACCGGGCCGGTGACCGTGCAGTCGATGCCGGCCGCCGTGAGCACGCCCTGCGCCCCGGCCAGTTCCGACCCCAGGTCGGCCTCGCGGTAGCCGCGCACGACCTCCCGCACCTCCCGCTGCGACTCGTGCGCGAGCCGTTGCACCTCGACCATCTGCGCCACCGCCTCGGGCCGCCCGCGCTGGGCGAGCTGCACGGCCAGTTCGCTCTTGAGCGCGATGACGGCGAGGTTGCGCCCCATCACGTCGTGCAGGTCCCGCCCGAACCGCAGCCGCTCCTCGGCGACGGCGAGCCGGGTCCGGGTCTCGCGGGCCTCGTCGAGTTCGTACACGGCGTCGAGCAGCCAGACCGAGAACACGGCCGTGAAGGCGATGAACATGCCGCCGGCCAGCACGATCAGCGCCGTGAACAGGGCCGTGAGCGCGGAGGCGCCGATGGCGAAGGTGACGATCCAGGTGCCGGCGGCGAAGGCGGCCGCGATCCCGAAGGCGCGCCGCCGGTCGCGGACGCCGAGCGCGATGATGCCGGGGCCGAAGATCAGGATGACGCCGAAGACGCCGCCCGCGGCGGTGTCGAAGCCCTCGCCCTCCGGTCCGTGCTCGGCCAGGGCGATCGCGGCGGCGGCGATCACGGCGGTCACGGCGGCGAGCGCCCACAGCAGCCCGACGGGCTGCGGCCGGCGGCCACGCGTCCAGTCCACCGCCGCCGAGACGGTCACGAAGCAGAGGGTGGCGTGCACGCCCACCACCAGCATGACGGCGGTGCCGAGCCGCGGACCCAGCGGGGCGACGGAGGTCAGCCCGACGGAGAAGAACTCCATCACCGCGAAGAAGTGGAACGACCACCGGGTGTACGTCTCGACCTTCTCCGGCGTGGTCTTCCGCCGCCACCACCTGCCCGGCCCGCGCATCAGTCAGCCCTTCCCGGTTCGCCTAGCGCCGCGGTTCCCAGCGGAACCTCCGGCGTACAGCAAACACGGCGACGGCGGTCCAGGCCACCGCGACCGCGACGGCGCCCAGCGCCTCCGAGCCGGTCAGGTCGCCGGTCCAGCCCCCGCGCACCAGGGTGACGACGGGCGTCAGCGGCAGCAGTTCGCAGACGGAGGCCACCTCGTCCGGCAGCAGTTGCAGCGGGACGAACATCCCCGAGCCGACCATCGAGACCATCATCAGCGGCATGGGCGTCACCTGGGCGCTCTCGCCGGTCCGGGTGAAACTCGCGGTGGCCGCGGCCAGGGCGGCACACAGCACCAGCCCCAGCAGCAGGCCCAGGACGGCCAGATGGGGCGCGGAGGGCGCGGCCACGTCCAGCAGCACGGTGCACGCCGCCGCCAGCAGCAGGCTCTGCGCGAGCCCGGTGAGCACGGCCGGCAGGGCCGCTCCGGCCAGGATCTCGCCGTCCCGCAGCTCACCGGTGCGCAGCCGCTTGAGGACGAGTTCCTCGCGCCGCACGACGAACGTGCCGACGAGGACGGAGTAGACGGCGAACAGCAGGGAGAAGCCGATCGCGGCGGGCAGCACGAACGTGCCCGTGTCGAGCCCGGCCTCGGCGAGGTCCATCTCCTTGGCCGCCTGCGAGGCGCTGACCGGCAGCACGAGCGGCACGAACAGCGCGGCGACGAGGGCGCCCCGGGTCCGGCCGAGCAGGGTCAGCTCGGCGCGGGCGAGGGCCGTCATCCGGCTGAGCGGGGTCGTCACCGCCGTCGCGGGGCGGGGGGTGGTGCCGGTGGCGCTCATGCCGCGTACTCCTTCGTCGTCGTGCCCGCGGTGTGGTCCGCGGAGGCCTGCCGGGCGATGCCGAGGAACGCCTCCTCCAGGGAGGCCGAGCGCACGTCCAGGCGGCGCAGTTCGACCCGGGCCCGCGCGGCCCAGGTCAGCAGTCCGGTGGCCGTGCGCTGGAGTTCGTGGGTGCGCAGCCGGACCGTCCGGCCGTCGGTCTCGTGGCCGCTCACGCCCAGCTCGGCCAGTGGCGGCAGGTCGCCGACGAAGTAGCCGTCGGGCAGTTCGAAGGAGATCCGCGAAGGCTCCGCCGCGGTCACCTCGGCGGGGGTGCCGGTGGTGGCGATGCGTCCCTCGTGCATGATCGCCAGCCGGTCGGCGAGGTTCTCGGCCTCCTCGAGGTAGTGCGTGGTCAGCAGCACGGTCGTGCCGCCGTCGCGCAGGGCGGCGACCAACTCCCAGGTGTCGCGGCGGCCTTCGGCGTCCAGGCCGGTGGTCGGCTCGTCCAGGAAGAGCACCTCGGGGTCGCCCAGGAGCGCGAGCGCCAGGTCCAGCCGGCGCCGCTGGCCGCCGGACAGCTGCTTGACGCGGGTTCCCGCCCTGGCTTCCAGCCCGACCAGCGCCAGCACCTCGGCCGGCGGCCGGGCGCCGCTCACGCATCCCGCCCACATCCGCGCGGTCTCGGCGACGGTCAGCTCGGACGGGAAGCCGCCCTCCTGGAGCATCACGCCGGTGCGCGGGCGTACGGCGGCCCGTTCGGTGTACGGGTCGTGGCCGAGGACCCGGATGCGGCCCGAGGCCGGCGCCGCGAGTCCCTCCAGCAGCTCGACGGTGGACGTCTTGCCCGCGCCGTTGGTGCCCAGCAGCGCGAAGATCTCGCCGCGCCGGACGGAGAAGCCGATCCCGCGGACCGCCTCGAACCCGCCCCCGTACACACGCCGCAGGTCGGTGACCTCGATCACGTGCTCGTGTCCGTTGGTTTCCATGCCTTCAGCGTTCCGCCCGTACGGGGCCGTGAGCAGTGCGCGCTGTCATCACTCGGCATGACAAATGTCAGAGCGGTGCAGGGGAACACGAAAAGACCCCGGTCCAGAAGGACCGGGGTCTCATTCCCGAGCGGACGACGAGGCTCGAACTCGCGACCTCAACCTTGGCAAGGTTGCGCTCTACCAACTGAGCTACGTCCGCATGTGCTCCCGACCGGCTTTCACCGATCGGTGCGGGCACCAGCCTACCTGATCCACAACAGTGGCCGGTACGGCGGTGCAGAGCGGGTGACAGGAATCGCACACTGCGCCTTCCCCCTGGAAGGGGGATGTTCTACTACTGAACTACACCCGCATGTCTCCGTGAGCTGGGCCTTTGCGGCCTTGCCCCTCGGCGTGCTCCAGACTCTAGCTGATCAGCAGGGGTGCTGCGCAAGTCGGTTGCCGCGAGGGGCCGGTGAGCGGCCGTCGGCCCGGCCCGGACGGGCCGTCACTGGGCGGCGGTGAACGCCTCGTAGACCTTCTTGGGGATGCGTCCGCGCGCGGGGACCTCCATCTTGTGGGCCTGTGCCCACGCGCGCACGGCCGAGGGGTCCGGTGCGACCTCCGTCTGCCGGTACGCCCTGCCCGAGCGGGAGCGCGTGCGGCCGGCCTCGACGTAAGGCGCGAGCGCCTTGCGCAGTTCGCCGGCGTGGACCTCGCTCAGGTCGATCTCGTACGACGTTCCGTCCAGACCGAAGGCGATCGTTTCCGCCGCTTCTGAGCCGTCGATGTCGTCGAAGAGGGTGACCACGACCTTCTGCGCCACGAATATCGGTCCCTTCTTGCGGCACTTTGCCAATTCATTTGTACAGTGCCCGGCAATACTTGGTGAAGCCCGACTAAATCCCTTCTGCGTGTCCGTACGCAATGGGTTTCGGGTGTCGATCCGGAATCTTTCCCGAAAATTTCGCGTGCGCGGGCGCCGATGCCGGATCGTGATGGCTGTCACGTAGATTCCTACAAGTCAACGCGCGTAGAAATTTTGTGCGGGTAGTCTGAAGGAACCTGCTCAGCACTACACACCGGGAGTGCCAGTGGCACGCGTCGTAGTCGACGTCATGCTCAAGCCGGAGATCCTCGACCCCCAGGGCCAGGCGGTCCAGCGCGCACTGCCGCGGCTGGGTTTCGAAGGGATCTCGGACGTCCGCCAGGGAAAGCGTTTCGAACTGGAAGTTGACGGGCCGGTCGACGAGGCCGCCCTCGCCCGCATTCACGATCTTGCGGAGTCCTTCCTCGCGAACACCGTGATCGAGGACTTCACCGTCCGGGTCGAGGAAGCCGCGGAGGCCGTGAAGTGACCGCTCGTATCGGCGTCGTCACTTTTCCGGGGAGTCTGGACGACCGGGACACACAGCGCGCGATCCGCCTGGCGGGGGCCGAACCGGTCGCCCTGTGGCACAAGGACAAGGACCTCAAGCAGGTCGACGCCGTGGTGCTGTGCGGCGGCTTCTCCTACGGCGACTACCTGCGGGCCGGGGCCATCGCCCGCTTCTCGCCGGTGATGGACCCGCTGCTGGAGCAGGCGAAGGCCGGCCTGCCGGTCCTCGGCATCTGCAACGGCTTCCAGATCCTCACCGAGGCGCACCTGCTGCCCGGCACGATGCTGCGCAACGACCACCTGCACTTCATCTGCCGCGACCAGAAGCTGCGCGTGGAGAACGCCGGGACCGCCTGGACCACCGACTACACGGCCGGCCAGGAGATCCACATCCCGCTGAAGAACAACGACGGGCAGTACGTCGCCGACCCGTACACGCTCGACAAGCTGGAGGCCGAGGGCCGGGTCGCCTTCCGGTACCTCGACTTCAACCCGAACGGCTCGCAGCGGGACATCGCCGGTGTCACCAACGAGGCCGGCAACGTGGTCGGTCTGATGCCGCACCCGGAGCACGCCGTGGAGCCGCTCATCGGCACCGGCCGCACCGACGGCCTCCCCTTCTTCACCTCGATCCTCAAGAAGCTGGTCAACGCATGAGCCGGACGCCTCTGGACACGGTCGAGCACGCGGCCGCGACCCCCGACGTCGAGCTGCCCTGGGCCGAACTCGGCCTGAAGAAGGACGAGTACGAGCGCGTGGTCGAGATCCTCGGCCGCCGGCCCACCGGGGCCGAGCTCGCCATGTACTCGGTCATGTGGTCCGAGCACTGCTCGTACAAGTCCTCCAAGGTGCATCTGCGCCAGTTCGGCGAGAAGGCGCCCGAGAACGACGCCATGCTCGTCGGCATCGGCGAGAACGCCGGTGTGGTGGACGTCGGCCAGGGCTACGCGGTCACCTTCAAGGTCGAGTCGCACAACCACCCGTCGTACGTCGAGCCCTACCAGGGCGCGGCCACCGGTGTCGGCGGCATCGTGCGCGACATCATCGCGATGGGCGCCCGCCCGGTCGCCGTCGTGGACCCGCTGCGCTTCGGCGCCGCCGACCACCCCGACACCAAGCGCGTCCTGCCCGGCGTCGTCGCGGGCATCGGCGGCTACGGCAACTGCCTGGGCCTGCCGAACATCGGCGGCGAGGTCGTCTTCGACGCCTGCTACCAGGGCAACCCGCTGGTCAACGCCGGTGCCATCGGCGTCATGCGGCACGAGGACATCCACCTCGCGAAGGCCTCCGGCGCCGGCAACAAGGTCATCCTGTACGGGGCCCGCACCGGCGGCGACGGCATCGGCGGCGCGTCGATCCTCGCCTCCGAGACCTTCGACGACGCCAAGCCCTCCAAGCGCCCCGCCGTCCAGGTCGGCGACCCCTTCCAGGAGAAGCTCCTCATCGAGTGCACCCTGGAGGCGTTCGCCGAGAAGCTGGTCGTCGGCATCCAGGACCTCGGCGCGGCCGGACTGTCCTGCGCCACCTCCGAGCTCGCCTCGAACGGCTCCGGCGGCATGCGCGTCACCCTGGACGACGTCCCGCTGCGCGACTCCACGCTCTCGCCCGAGGAGATCCTCATGAGCGAGTCGCAGGAGCGCATGTGCGCGGTCGTCGAGCCGGAGAAGGTCGACCGCTTCCTGGAGATCTGCGCGAAGTGGGACGTCATCGCCACCGTCATCGGTGAGGTGACCGACGGCGACCGCCTGGAGATCTACTGGCACGGCGGCAAGATCGTCGACGTGGACCCGCGCACGGTCGCGCACGAGGGCCCGGTCTACGAGCGCCCCTACGCCCGTCCCGACTGGCAGGACGCCCTCCAGGCCGACGACGCGAACAAGCTGCCGCGCCCGCAGACCTCGGAGGAGCTGAAGGACCAGGTCCTGAAGCTGGTCTCCTCCCCGAACCAGGCCTCCAAGTCCTGGATCACCAGCCAGTACGACCACTTCGTGCAGGGCAACACCGTCCTCGCCCAGCCCGAGGACTCCGGCATGATCCGGATCGACGAGGAGACCGGCCTCGGCGTGGCCCTCGCCACGGACGGCAACGGCCGGTACGCCAAGCTCGACCCGTACCACGGCGCCCAACTGGCCCTGGCGGAGGCGTACCGCAACGTCGCCACCACCGGCGCCAAGCCGCTCGCCGTGTCCGACTGCCTGAACTTCGGCTCGCCCGAGGACCCGGCGGTCATGTGGCAGTTCGCGGAAGCCGTGCGCGGTCTGGCGGACGCCTGCCAGCAGCTCGGCACGCCGGTCACGGGCGGCAACGTCTCCCTCTACAACCAGACGGGCGAGGCCGCCATCCACCCGACGCCGGTCGTCGCCGTGCTCGGCGTGATCGACGACGTGGCCCGCCGCACGCCGGTCGCCTTCCAGGAGGAGGGCCAGCTGCTCTACCTCCTCGGCGACACGCGTGAGGAGTTCGGCGGCTCGGCCTGGTCCCAGGTCGTGCACGACCACCTCGGCGGGCTGCCCCCGAAGGTCGACCTGGAGCGCGAGCGCCTGCTGGCGGAGATCCTGATCTCCGCCTCCCGCGACGGCATGATCGACTCCGCGCACGACCTGTCCGACGGCGGTCTGATCCAGGCGGTCGTCGAATCGGCCCTGCTGGGCGACAAGGGCGCCCGCCTGATCGTCCCGGACGGCCTGGACGCGTTCACGTTCCTGTTCTCCGAGTCGGCGGGCCGCGCGGTCGTGGCCGTGCCGCGCTCGGAGGAGGTCCGCTTCAACGACATGTGCGGCGCACGCGGCCTGCCGGCCACCCGCATCGGCGTCGTCGACGGCGACACGGTCGACGTGCAGGGCGAGTTCACCCTCACCCTGGCCGAGCTCCGCGAGGCGCACGAGACGACCATCCCGGCCCTGCTGGCGTGAGTCACCCCCCGAAGCCCCCGCCCGGACACCCGGGCGGGGGCTTCGGCACGACCCCGGCCGCGGCCGTCCTAGGCTGAGCCCCATGCCTCCGGCCAAGAAGCGCACCCGCAGCCACGACCCCGCCCGGATCCGCGCAGCCGTGCTCGGCCAGTTCGACAACGTGCGGCAGGCGGTCCGGAGCCTCACCCCGGAGCAGCTGGCGCTGCCGACCCGGCTCGGCGGCTGGAGCGTGCGGGAGCTGGCGGCCCACGTGACCATGGCCGTGGACACGGTCAGCCGCAACCTCGACCGCGAGCCGCCGGCCCGGGCGGAGCTCGGTCTGCTCGACTGGCCCGCCGCCACCGCCCACCGGGCCGCCGACATCGACGACGCCACCCGGCAGCTCGCCGCGGCCCACCCGGACCTCGACGCGCTGTACGCCGCGTCCGCGGAGCGCCTGGCGCGGAAGCTCGCGGACGCCCCCGGCAGCCGCGTCCTCGCCACCCGCACGGGTGCCATGACCCTCGACGACTACCTGGTCACCCGCACGGTCGAACTCGTCGTCCACACCGACGACCTCAACGCCGCCGTCCCCGGCCTCGGCATCCCCGTGGAGCGCCAGGCCCTGGCGGCCTGCACGCGCCTGCTGGCCGACGCGCTGGCCGCGAAGGCCCCGGGCGGCTCGACGGAGGTGCGGGTGCCCCCCTTCGCGGTGGTGCAGTGCGTGGCGGGCCCGCGGCACACCCGGGGCACCCCGCCCAACGTCGTCGAGACGGACCCCCTGACCTGGATCCGGCTCGCGACCGGGCGGCTGGACTGGGTCGAGGCGCTGAAGGAAGCGCAGGTCAGCGCCAGCGGCGAGCGCGCCGACCTGGCCCCGCACCTGCCCCTCCTGGGGTGACGCCCCGGCCCGCCCGGGACGCACGCGCCGTCACAAGGGGAACCGATCCCCCCGGGTGGCCCGTCGAAGTGACATGGACAAGCAGAAGCAGCGCATGACCCTGACGGCCGCCGCCATGCTCGTCCCGCTCCTGGCGGCGTGCGGCAGCGAGCAGGCGGACGGCGGCAGCGGCTCGGCCGGTGCCGGGCGGCAGCAGGTCACCGGCGTGCGGTGGAGCGTGGACAGCGTCACCGCCGCCGGCCGGACCCACCAGGCCCCCACCGGCGCCCACGTGACCTTCGCCGAGGGCCGCGCCGAAGGCAGCTTCGGCTGCAACGACTTCCGTGCGAAGGCCGAGGTCGACGGCGACCGCATCCGGCTGGGCAGGACCATGGCCACCCAGATGGCCTGCGCGGACAAGCCCATGGCCTTCGAGGCGACGCTGGCCCGCACCCTGTCCGGCCGGGAACTGAAGGCCGCGACCGACAGCGGCCACCTCACCCTCACCACCGACGAGGGCGCCACCGTCCGGCTGAGCAAGGCGAAGGACACCCCCCTGGCCGGCACCCGCTGGACGGTCACGACCCCGGACCTCGACGGCCGCGCCCACCTCACCTTCGACGACGAGAAGGGCACCGTCTCCGGCAGCCTCGGCTGCAACAAGGTCAACGCGAAGGCCACCGTCCGCGACGGCCATATCACCCTGGGCCGTCCGGCCACCACCCGAATGATGTGCGAAGACTCACTCATGACCGGCGAGAAGACCCTGCTGCGACTTTTCGAGACGCGGCTCAGGTACACGGTCGATCAGCAAACCCTCACGCTGACCAGCGAGAACGGCACGACGGTCCGGGCCGGCGCCGCGCGGTGACCCACGGAGAAGTCCGGTTTCCCCAATTCGGACCAACGGTCGACCTCGCCTACACTCGGTGGCGTGCCACGTGGTGACGGACGACTCAACCACGACCTGCTCCCCGGCGAGAAGGGCCCCCAGGACGCTTGCGGCGTCTTCGGTGTCTGGGCTCCGGGCGAAGAGGTCGCCAAGCTCACGTACTTCGGGCTCTACGCCCTCCAGCATCGAGGCCAGGAATCCGCGGGAATCGCGGTCAGCAACGGCTCACAGATCCTCGTCTTCAAGGACATGGGCCTGGTCTCGCAAGTCTTCGACGAGACCTCCCTCGGTTCGCTCCAGGGTCACATCGCGGTCGGACACGCCCGCTACTCGACCACCGGTGCCTCCGTCTGGGAGAACGCCCAGCCGACGTTCCGTGCCACCGGGCACGGCTCCATCGCGCTCGGCCACAACGGCAACCTCGTCAACACCGCCCAGCTCGCCGAGATGGTCGCCGACCTGCCCAAGCAGGAGGGCGGCCGCGCCCCGCGCGTCGCGGCGACCAACGACACCGACCTGCTCACCGCGCTCCTCGCGGCCCAGACGGACGAGGACGGCAAGCCGCTGACCATCGAGGAGGCCGCGCACAGCGTCCTCCCGCAGGTCCGGGGCGCCTTCTCCCTCGTCTTCATGGACGAGCACACCCTGTACGCGGCCCGCGACCCGCAGGGCATCCGCCCGTTGGTGCTCGGCCGCCTGGAGCGCGGCTGGGTCGTCGCCTCTGAGTCCGCGGCCCTCGACATCTGCGGCGCCAGCTACGTCCGCGAGATCGAGCCGGGCGAGTTCGTCGCCATCGACGAGAACGGCCTGCGCACCTCTCGATTCGCGGAAGCGAAGCCCAAGGGCTGCGTCTTCGAGTACGTCTACCTCGCCCGCCCGGACACCGACATCGCCGGCCGGAACGTGTACCTCTCCCGCGTGGAGATGGGCCGCAAGCTGGCGAAGGAGGCCCCGGTCGAGGCGGACCTGGTCATAGCGACCCCGGAATCGGGCACGCCCGCCGCCATCGGCTACGCGGAGGCCTCCGGCATCCCGTTCGGCGCGGGCCTGGTGAAGAACGCCTACGTGGGCCGGACCTTCATCCAGCCCTCGCAGACGATCCGCCAGCTGGGCATCCGCCTGAAGCTGAACCCGCTGAAGGAAGTCATCAAGGGCAAGCGCCTGGTGGTCGTGGACGACTCGATCGTGCGCGGCAACACCCAGCGGGCCCTGGTGCGCATGCTCCGTGAGGCGGGCGCCGCCGAGGTCCACATCCGGATCTCCTCGCCGCCCGTGAAGTGGCCCTGCTTCTTCGGCATCGACTTCGCCACCCGCGCCGAGCTCATCGCCAACGGCATGACGATCGACGAGATCGGCACCTCGCTCGGGGCCGACTCCCTGGCCTACATCTCCATCGACGGCATGATCGAGGCGACCACCATCGCCAAGCCGAACCTGTGCCGTGCCTGCTTCGACGGCGAGTACCCGATGGAGCTCCCCGACCCGGAGCTGCTCGGCAAGCAGCTGCTGGAGACGGAGCTGGCCGCCGGCCCGGCCGCCACGGCCGCAGCCGACGCGATCCGCCGCCCGTAGACGGCCCGTAACACCCGCCGTACGACACGAAGGTTCTCCCAGCCATGTCCGAGAAACCCCTTGCCGAAGGCGGCGCCAGCTACGCAGCCGCGGGCGTCGACATCGAAGCCGGCGACCACGCCGTCGAGCTCATGAAGGAGTGGGTGAAGAAGGCGCAGCGCCCCGAGGTCCTCGGCGGCCTCGGCGGTTTCGCCGGCCTCTTCGACGCCTCCGCCCTGAAGAACTACGAGCGCCCCCTGCTCGCCTCCGCCACGGACGGTGTCGGCACGAAGGTCGACATCGCCCGGCAGCTGGGCATCTACGACACCATCGGCCACGACCTGGTCGCGATGGTCATGGACGACATCGTGGTGTGCGGCGCCGAGCCGCTGTTCATGACCGACTACATCTGCGTCGGCAAGGTCCACCCCGAGCGCGTCGCCGCGATCGTCAAGGGCATCGCCGAGGGCTGCGTGCTGGCCGGGTGCGCCCTGGTCGGCGGCGAGACGGCCGAGCACCCGGGCCTGCTGGGCGAGGACGACTTCGACGTCGCCGGCGCCGGCACGGGCGTCGTGGAGGCCGACCGGCTGCTGGGCGCGGATCGCATCCGTACGGGTGACGCGGTGATCGCCATGGCGTCCTCCGGGCTTCACTCCAACGGGTACTCCCTCGTCCGCCACGTCCTGCTGAACCAGGCCGGCCTCGCGCTGGACGCGCACATCGAGGAGCTCGGCCGCACCCTCGGCGAGGAGCTGCTGGAGCCGACGAAGATCTACTCGCTGGACTGCCTGGCCCTGATGCGCACCACCGAGGTGCACGCCTTCAGCCACGTCACCGGCGGTGGGCTCGCGGCCAACCTGGCCCGCGTGATCCCCGACGGGCTGCACGCGATCGTCGACCGCTCCACCTGGGCGCCGGCCCCGATCTTCGACCTCGTCGGCCGGACGGGCCGAGTCGAGCGCCTGGAGCTGGAGAAGACGCTGAACATGGGCGTGGGCATGATCGCGATCGTGCCCCAGGAGTCCGTGGACGTGGCCCTGGCGACCCTGGCCGACCGTGGCGTGGACGCCTGGGTGGCCGGAGAGATCACGGAACGGGGCGAGCACCCCACGGGTGCCGCCCTGATCGGTGACTACGCGAGCTGAGGCACGGGGCCCTCACCCGCACGCAGCACAGAACCCGGTCGGTGACCGACGGTCACCGACCGGGTGAGTGCTCAGTGCAAGGTCAAGCGCCGCGACGATGCTGCGAGGACTGGCCGTCCCCGTCTTCGTCGTCGTCCTCGTAGAGGTCGGCGTACCGTGCGTACAGGTCGTCGTCATCATCGTCTTCGAACGGCTCGCCGTTAGGCGGCTGCGGATTCGAAGGCGATGCACCCAGCTCCTCGGCCAGGCGTGAGAGATCAGTCCCGCCGCTGTTGTACTTCAGCTGGCGGGCGACCTTCGTCTGCTTGGCCTTGGCCCGGCCGCGCCCCATGGCTCGACCCCCTCAACGACGGGGCTCGACGGCCCCAGAGTCTTGACACGCGTTCATGGTCCGGCACGGACTCTCCACAGAGAGACCGGTCCGTAGGGCTTCCACGGTACCTGAGCCCGCGCCCATACGGTACGTCGCCCGCATGACGTGCCCGCGCCCAGGACCTTCGAGGCGCCCCGTCCTCGCTGGTCAACCGCGATTTTAACCACTTATCGGCGGTCGACCCGCCGGGAGAAGTGAGAGTTCTCTCTAACTGCCCTCCGGCGGGTACCGGTCAAACGTACGAGACCCCGGGGCCGGACCGGGCGGGTCAGCCCGCCCGGCGTGCCGCGGCCGCGTCCTGCATGCGCTGCTCGGCGATCCGGTCGGCCGCGGCGGCCGGCGGAATGCCGTCCTCCTTCGCACGTGCGAATATGGCCAGCGTGGTGTCGAAGATCTTCGACGCCTTCGCCTTGCACCGGTCGAAGTCGAAGCCGTGCAGCTCGTCGGCGACCTGGATGACGCCGCCCGCGTTGACCACGTAGTCCGGCGCGTAGAGGATCCCGCGGTCGGCGAGGTCCTTCTCCACACCCGGGTGGGCGAGCTGGTTGTTGGCCGCGCCGCAGACCACCGTGGCGGTGAGCGCGGGCACCGTGTCGTCGTTCAGGGCCCCGCCGAGCGCGCAGGGGGCGTAGATGTCCAGGCCCTCGGCGCGGATCAGGGTGGCGGTGTCGGCCACGGCCGTGACGCCCGTCGGGTGGGCGGCGAGGATGCGGCCCACGGCCTCCTCGCGCACGTCCGTGATGACGACCTCGGCGCCCTCGGCCCGCAGGTGCTCCACCAGGTGGTGGCCGACCTTGCCGACGCCCGCGATGCCGACCTTGCGGCCCCGCAGCGAGGGGTCGCCCCACAGGTGCTGCGCGGAGGCGCGCATGCCCTGGTAGACGCCGTAGGCGGTCAGGACGGAGGAGTCGCCCGCGCCGCCGTTCTCCGGCGAGCGGCCCGTCGTCCAGCGGCACTCGCGCGCCACGACGTCCATGTCGGCCACGTAGGTGCCGACGTCGCAGGCGGTGACGTACCGGCCGCCGAGCGAGGCGACGAACCGGCCGTAGGCGAGGAGCAGCTCCTCGGTCTTGATCTTCTCCGGGTCACCGATGATCACGGCCTTGCCGCCGCCGTGGTCGAGACCGGCCATGGCGTTCTTGTACGACATCCCCCGGGCGAGGTTCAGCGCGTCGGCGACGGCCTCGGCCTCGTTCGCGTAGGGGTAGAAGCGCGTACCGCCGAGCGCGGGGCCCAGGGCGGTGGAGTGCAGGGCGATGACGGCCTTGAGGCCGCTCGCGCGGTCCTGGCAGAGCACGACTTGCTCATGTCCTCCCTGGTCCGAGTGGAACAGGGTGTGCAGGACATCAGCAGGTGCGCCGGTTACGTCGGTCACTGTGGTGACTCCTGAGTAAGTTGCGGCGGGTGGAGGCGCCCCCGTACGGGTGGCGGGGACTGTTGAGCACGAGATTAGAGCCTGGCGGCCCCGCCGGCGGCACCATGCTCAGGATCACCTCCGAGCGGAGTATGCCCGTGCGACGATTTGCATGGATTCACCGTGCGGCCGCGCGAGGGCCCGGCAGGTTTTCGCGGCGGCGCGCGGGGGAGGGAGCAGGCGTGCCCAAGGTGACCTCGGTGATCGTCCCGTACGCGACCTATCTGCGCGTGTACGAGCCGCTGGCCGCCTTCCCCGAGCCCGAGCGCAGCCACTGGGCGCGGTACGCCCGCCGTGACGACCGCCCCTCCTACCAGGACGAACTCCGTCGCGCGCTGGCCGACCTGGCCCCCACCCCGCCGGTTCCCGTGCCGGTGCACGAGAGCGAGGACGCCTTCGTGCTCGACGTCGACGGGGTGGTCTGCGTGTGCCCCTGGCGCACCCGGCTGCGCGGCTGGCAGGCCCTGGACGATCTCTCCGGCGAGCTGCCGCCCCCGGTCCTGGACGCGGTCCTGCCGCCCCTCCTGCGCGATCAGGCGGCCCAGGACTACGAGCGCTGGCTGACCGACCACCCGGACGCCCGGCCGTGGATCCGCACGGCGACCTGGCAGGTGCCGATCAACTGGTTCGTCCTGGTCTCGGACGAGGAGCGGGAGTACGTCCGGGGCGCCGCCGAGGACAGCCCGCCCGTCCTGCGCTACCGCACCCCGATGGTCCAGGCCCGGCGGCGCGTGGCCCGGGGGCTGCGCGCCCTGCGCGAGGCGATGGACGAGGGGCCGCTGATCGACGGCCTGGTGGACGTCGGGCGGTGGCTGGAGGAGTTCCACCCGCGTTCGCTGGTGGAACTGGACTACGGCGGCCTGGTGCACGCCCTGCCGGCCGGGACGCTGGAGGAGGACCACTCGGCGGCGGACGTCGCCGAGGGCATCGCCGCGCTGCGCCGGGGCGACGGCACGGCCGCCGGGGAGGCCTACGCCCGGCTCGTGGAGCGGTGGCGTTCCGTACGGGATCTCCGGTCCGCCAACTGACCCCTGACCTCGCCGTCGGCACGTACCGCTCGCGGTTGGTCACGAACTGACGTTTGACGAACCGCCCGATTTGGGGTTTCGTCCTCGCACCGACTTCCTGAAGCGGGCCGAGCGTCTCCTGAGGCTTCGTCAACAAGGGACGTAGGACCCGATCCGGGCAGACCTCGCAAGTAGGCCAAGCGTGACGGACTGCACGTACGAGGCCCTTGCGCCGCTTGCCCCTCCTCATGCCAAAATAGGACAAGGAGTCCGGGGAGGGCTCCTCCGTCCTGTAGTGCTGCACTATGGGTGGAATCTCAGCATTGCACGCTTTGGGGGGTCTGGTGCCTTCCTGATCACCGCGTGACTGATCGTCACAGCGGTGTGACTGTCCGCTATGGCATGGTCCATCGGCTTCCGTCGGTGATGAACGCCTGGGGGGGCAATTCCATCGGTTTGGCCGACGCGGCTGGACAGATGGTGTAGTTGTAGTGCCGAGGACAAGCCGTTCGTCCTATAACCGACTCGACTCGCGTCCGCCATTTCGGGCAACGCGGGTCAAGGTGCAGAATTTAGAGGAAAGAACCGAGAAGGTTCGGTTCTCCCGAGGAGGCCGCTCATGACCGCTCGCACCCCTGATGCCGAGCCGCTGCTGACCCCGGCTGAGGTCGCCACCATGTTCCGCGTCGACCCCAAGACGGTCACGCGGTGGGCGAAGGCCGGCAAGCTCACGTCGATCCGCACGCTCGGCGGGCATCGGCGCTACCGCGAGGCCGAGGTCCGCGCTCTGCTCGCGGGCATCCCGCAGCAGCGCAGCGAGGCCTGAACAACTGAATACCGGTCGAATCGGTCCGTCCCCCAACTGACCGTGACGTCCGGGTCCACAGCTCCAAGCGACGCGGGGTGCTGCCCCAACAGCCCCCACGCCCAAGCCAGTCAGAGCAGCACTACAGGCATATGACAGGGTGCGTCGTCGATCGCGCTGGACTCCGCCGGGTCCAGCGCGATCTTTTTTGTGCCCTCGTGCCGGTCCGCCGGCCTGCCGGTGAGCGGCCTTGTCGGAGTCTGGGGGACGGGCGGGGTGCGGGTGCCGGATCCCCTCCGGGCGGGAGCCTCGGGGAGAGTGCAATTGCACATATTAAATTGACCTGTTGTAGGAGGGGCGTAAGTACCGCGCTTCTCCCGGAACATGCGGTGACTCCCGTCACATACCGCACGGCTTGTTGGCCTGCCGCCCGGTGCGGTAAAGGAACGCGCGGTGCCAGCGGCCGCCGCACGCACGGGTGTTGGGCGGCCCGAGGGGTCAGGCGGGCGCGGGACTCTCGTCCTCCCGGGCCGGCGGAGGCTCGGGGGCGGTGGTCCCCGGAGCGGACTCCATCGCCAGCCGCAGCAGGCGATGGCAGATCGGGCAGTGCCGGGTGAGATGCCGGTACGACGACGCGGCCGCCAGGTGCGCGCGAAGCAGCGCCCGCGTCTCGTGCCTGGCCGATGCCGCCATACGCCACCTCCGGGGAGCCGTACGGGAACGGCCCCTGGTTCCGGGGTACCGGCCGATTGAGGGAGCGTCAAGACGGCGCGAGGGGCCGGGGAGGCGCCCTCGGCGACTGGGGCACGCCCGTGGCGCAAGGGGCGGAGCCGGCCGGGGGCCCGTGGGTGACGGAGTGTCGCCCGCACGACGAGAGGCCCGGATCCGAAGATCCGGGCCTCTCTCACTGCGGTCCTGACGGGATTTGAACCCGCGGCCTCCACCTTGACAGGGTGGCGAGCACTCCAAACTGCTCCACAGGACCAGGTTTCGCTGCGCTATTCGTGCGTTGCGCTGCGAGAAGAGACTGTACAGGAGGGTGAGCCGCGGGTCGAACTCACCCTCCGTGTGCGGGTCGTCACGGAGCCGCGGCGTCGATCGCCTTCACGATCCGCTTGTCGGAGACGGGGTACGCCGTGCCCAGCGCGTGGGCGAAGTAGCTGACCCTGAGCTCCTCGAGCATCCAGCGGATGTCCAGGACCGCCGGCGGGACCGGCCGGCCCTGCGGCATCTGCTCCAGGAGCCAGGCGTACTCGTCCTGCATCTCGTGGACCTTCTCCATGCGCGTGGTGTCACGCTGGACGTTCGTCGGCATCTGCTGCAGACGCCGGTCGGCGGCCACCAGATAGCGCATCAGGTCCGGCAGCCGGCGCAGGCCGGCCTCCGTCACGAATCCGGGCTGCACGAGCGCGTCCAGCTGCTTCCGCACGTCCTGGAGGTTCGGCAGCAGCGCGGGGCTGCGCACGGCCTTCAGGCGGCGTTCGCAGGCCTGCCAGGCGGCGAGGACCTGCTGCACCTGACCCACCGTGCGGACCGTCGTGTCGACGATCTCGGCGCGCACCTTGTCGTACAGCTTGCGGTAGGACTCCTCGTCCCAGGCCGGTCCGCCGAGGTCGCCGATGAGCTTGTCGGCGGCCGCCATGGCGCAGTCGTCGAACAGGGCCTGGATGGAGCCGTGCGGGTTGGCCGACAGGGCCAGCTTCTGCGCGTTCGTCAGCTTCTCGGAGGCGAACTTCGCCGGGTTGACGGGGATGTTGCGCAGGATCAGCCGGCGGGTGCCCTTCCACATGGCCTCCGCCTGCTCCGCCTCGGTGTCGAAGAGGCGTACGGAGACCGTGTCGCCGTCGTCGACCAGCGCCGGGTAGGCCTTCACCGGCTGGCCGGCCCGGCGCGTCTCGAAGACGCGCGTGAGCGTGCCGATCGTCCAGTCGGTGAGGCCCGCGCGCTCCAGGGACGGGCCGCCCTGCCGCTCGGCCGTGGCCGCCGCGGCCTGCGAGAGGGCCTTGCGGGCCTTGGGCCTCAGCCGGAGCTTCAACGCCTCCAGGTCCTTGTCCTCGGCCAGCTTGCGGCGCCGCTCGTCGACGATCCGGAACGTGATCCGCAGATGGTCGGGGACCTTGGCCCAGTCGAAGTCGTCCGGCTCGAAGGGGACACCGACCATGAGCCGCAGCTCGCGGGCCATGGTCGTGGTCAGCGGCTCCTGGAGGGGCACCGCCCTGTCCAGGAACGCCTTCGCGTAGTTCGGCGCGGGCACGTAGTTGCGGCGGACGGGCTTGGGCAGGGAGCGGATCAGCTCGGTGACCAGCTCCTCGCGCAGGCCCGGGATCTGCCAGTCGAAGCCCTCGTCCGTCACCTGGTTGAGCACCTGCAACGGGACGTGGACCGTCACGCCGTCGGCGTCGGCACCGGGTTCGAACTGGTACGTCACACGGAACTTGAGGTTGCCCTGGCGCCACGAGTCGGGGTAGTCGGCCTTGGTGACCTCGCCCGCCTTCTCGTTGATGAGCATCTCGCGCTCGAAGTCGAGGAAGTCGGGCTGCTCGTGGCGCTTGTGCTTCCACCAGGAGTCGAAGTGCGCGCCGGAGACGACGTGTTCGGGGACGCGCCGGTCGTAGAAGTCGAAGAGCGTCTCGTCATCGACGAGGATGTCGCGGCGCCGGGCGCGGTGCTCCAGCTCCTCGACCTCGGTGAGCAGGCGGCGGTTGTCGGAGAAGAACTTGTGGTGGGTGCGCCAGTCGCCCTCGACGAGCGCGTTGCGGATGAACAGCTCACGGCTGATCTCCGGGTCGATCCGCCCGTAGTTGACCTTCCGCTGCGCCACGATCGGCACGCCGTACAGCGTGACCTTCTCGTACGCCATCACGGCCGCCTGGTCCTTCTCCCAGTGCGGCTCGCTGTAGGTGCGCTTGACGAGGTGCTGGGCGAGGGGCTCGACCCACTCCGGCTCGATCTTCGCGTTGACCCGGGCCCAGAGGCGGGACGTCTCGACGAGTTCGGCGGACATCACGAAGCGCGGGGGCTTCCTGAACAGCGCCGAGCCCGGGAAGATCGCGAACTTGGCGTTGCGGGCGCCCAGGTACTCGTTCTTCCCCGTGCTCCTCCCGCCCTCCCCGCCGGTCTCCTTCACGTCCTTCATGCCGACGTGGGACAGCAGGCCCGCGAGGAGGGAGACGTGGATGCGGTCGGCCGGGGCGTCGTCGTCGTTGAGGTGGATGCCCATCTGCTTGGCGACCGTGCGCAACTGGGTGTAGATGTCCTGCCATTCACGGATGCGAAGGAAGTTGAGGTACTCCTGCTTGCACATCCGGCGGAAGGAGGACGAACCACGCTCCTTCTGCTGCTCGCGCAGGTAGCGCCAGAGGTTGAGGTACGCCAGGAAGTCGCTGGTCTCGTCCTTGAAGCGGGCGTGCTGCTGATCGGCCTGGGCCTGCTTGTCGGCGGGGCGTTCCCGCGGGTCCTGGATGGACAGGGCGGCGGCTATGACCATGACCTCGCGGACGCAGCCGTTCCTGTCGGCCTCCAGGACCATCCGGGCCAGCCGGGGGTCGACGGGCAGCTGGGCGAGCTTGCGGCCGGTGTCGGTGAGCCGCTTGCGGGGGTCCTTCTGCGCCGGGTCCAGGGCACCCAGCTCTTGCAGGAGCTGCACGCCGTCGCGGATGTTGCGGTGGTCCGGCGGGTCGATGAAGGGGAACTTCTCGATGTCGCCGAGGCCGGCCGCGGTCATCTGCAGGATGACGGAGGCCAGGTTCGTCCGGAGGATCTCCGCGTCGGTGAACTCCGGCCGGGCGTCGAAGTCGTCCTCGCTGTACAGCCGGATGCAGATGCCGTCGGACGTACGGCCGCAACGGCCCTTGCGCTGGTTGGCGCTGGCCTGCGAGACCGGCTCGATCGGCAGGCGCTGCACCTTCGTGCGGTGGCTGTAGCGCGAGATGCGGGCGAAGCCGGGGTCGATGACGTACTTGATGCCCGGGACGGTCAGGGAGGTCTCGGCGACGTTCGTGGCCAGCACGATCCTGCGGCCCGTGTGCGGCTGGAAGACGCGGTGCTGCTCCGCGTGCGAGAGCCGGGCGTAGAGCGGCAGGATCTCCGTGAAGCGGTAGTTCTTCTTGGTCAGGGCGTCGGCGGTGTCGCGGATCTCGCGTTCCCCGGAGAGGAACACCAGGATGTCGCCCTGGCCCTCCTTCTGCAGTTCCTCGACGGCGTCGGTGATCGCGGTGATCTGGTCGCGGTCGGCGTCGTCGCCGTCCTCCTCCAGGAGCGGGCGGTAGCGCACCTCGACGGGGTACGTGCGGCCGCTGACCTCGATGATCGGGGCGTCGCCGAAGTGCCGCGAGAAGCGCTCCGGGTCGATCGTCGCCGAGGTGATGACGACCTTGAGGTCGGGGCGCTTGGGCAGCAGCTGGGCGAGGTAGCCGAGCAGGAAGTCGATGTTGAGGGACCGCTCGTGGGCCTCGTCGATGATGATCGTGTCGTAGGCGCGCAGCTCGCGGTCGGTCTGGATCTCGGCGAGCAGGATGCCGTCCGTCATCAGCTTGACGCAGGTGGCCTCGGGGTCGACCTGGTCGGTGAAGCGCACCTTCCAGCCGACGGTCTCGCCGAGGGGCGTGTTCAGCTCCTCCGCGACGCGCTCGGCGACGGTGCGGGCGGCGATCCTGCGCGGCTGGGTGTGGCCGATCATGCCGCGCACGCCCCGGCCGAGCTCCATGCAGATCTTGGGGATCTGCGTCGTCTTGCCGGAGCCGGTCTCGCCGGCGACGATCACGACCTGGTGGTCGCGGATCGCGGCCGCGATGTCGTCCTTCTTCTGGCTGACCGGCAGCTGCTCGGGATACGTGATCTCGGGCACGCGGGCGCGCCGGGCGGCGAGCCGCTCCTCGCCCTTGGCGATCTCCGCCTCGATCTCGGCGAGAACGGCGGCCCGGGCCTCCGGCTTACGGATCTTGCGCGCGCCTTCGAGCCGCCGCCCGAGCCGGTGCGCGTCGCGCAGGGACAGCTCGGTGAGGCGGGGGGCGAGGGCGCCGAGGGCGGGGGCGGGGTGCGTAGACATACGCGATCCAGGATCTCATCCCGGCGATTTTCATGGCGAACGCTTTTGCCCCGCCGCCGGCCCCGGCCGCCCCGGCCGCCCGGAACCTCCCCCGGCGGGCCCGACCGTAGGCTGGGTGCGGCTGGCGCGGGCCGAGGGGGACGCCCGGGGCATCCGCTCTAGTCGAGGAAGCCGAGTGCGCTGTCCGGGCGGCACTGGGGGCAGGGCTTGATGCCGTCGGCCAGGGCCCGGCGGGCCTCGTCCCGCTCCAGGCCCCGGGACCGCTTCCCGGCGTTCCAGCAGTCGCCGACGTGCACGCACACCGGGTCGTGGCCGGACAGTCCCTGTTCGAGCAGCCACTGTGGCGCCGGCGGCCGGGCTTCGATTCCCTGGCGCCGCTCGGCCTCCCTGGTCTCCTCCACCGCGATCCACCGGTCGATCTGCGCCAGGGCCGCCTTGGCCTGCCGGACCACCACACGGCGCGCGAAGCGCAGCAGCTCGAGCCGGGACGGCGGTTCCTCGTTCACATGTTCGATTCTAGGGTCGGGTGGCTCGCCCGTCACCCCGCCCCCGCGTACGGGGAGCCCCGAGGTCGGGGTGTCCCGCGTGACGGCGGGCCGGACCGTAACGGGCTTCACAGGAAATCCACCATGTGGGGCATCGTGGTCACAGGCGCCGCTGTGCGACCGTGGAGGAACAGCGAGACCGACCGGCACGCTCAGGTGCCGGTCTTTCGGGACGCCGGGCGTTGCCCCCACCACGGGCACTCGGCCCCGCCATCGTCGCGACGCCTCTCCAGGGAGTGTGCCGCCTTTGGGCTCACCCACCCCCGGAAGGGGGCGTGCCCGCATGAACGTCACCACCGCCGTCAACGGCACCTCCGCACGCATCCACGCACGCGGAGAGATCGACTTCCACACCCTCACCCCCCTGCGCGCCGCCGTCGCCGCGCTGCCGCCGCAGGTGACCGACCTCCAGTGGGACCTGACCGACACCGCCTTCATGGACGTGGCCGGCCTCCACCTGCTCTTCAACCCGGCCATCGGCGACCCGGCGCTCCGCGTCACCGTGACCGGGCTGGGCCGGCAGCCGATGTGGCTGCTGCGCCTCGCCGCCGAGACGAACCCGGTGGTCTTCGACCTCTCCCGCCTGCTGCCCGGCAGCCCTCCGGCTTGCACTGCGGCCGCGTGACCGGTGCAGCCCGGTCGGCGGCGGCGACCGGGCCCGGCCCCGGGCGCCATCCGTCGCCTGAGCGTCGGCGCACCGAGTGGCGTGGACGACACGAAAGAGCCCCTCTCCGGAATCCCGGAGAGGGGCTCAAGCCCTGATAGGGCGGTTGTGGCTGGGGCCGGGGTCGAACCGGCGACCTTCCGCTTTTCAGGCGGACGCTCGTACCAACTGAGCTACCCAGCCACGAGGTTTCACGTGAAACCTCAGCGGTCCTGACGGGATTTGAACCCGCGGCCTCCACCTTGACAGGGTGGCGAGCACTCCAAACTGCTCCACAGGACCAAGCTTTCGTACGACAGTGTCGCACAGGGTGGTGCGTGCCCCCAACGGGATTCGAACCCGTGCTACCGCCTTGAAAGGGCGGCGTCCTAGGCCGCTAGACGATGAGGGCTATCGGCCCGCCTGGGCGCTTCTCAGCGCGTCGGGGACGTGAGAAGCATATGGGATGGCGGGAGCTATCGCCAAAACGGTTTACGGGCGTGGGGTCGCGGACGGGGAGGAGCCGCCCGTTCCCGTGCCTGCTCCCTCCGATCCGGAAGGGCTGGGAGACGATCCGGAGGGGCTGGGAGACGGGTTCGCGCCCGGCTGGTTCTCCTCCGGCAGGTGGCGGCTCACCTCGGCGGTGGTGAGGCCGAGCCCGCCCAGTTCGATCTCGTCCCAGGCCTGGAGATGGCGGGTCTCCCGGTCGAAGTAGAGGATCGACGCCTCGATGGGGTCGGGGTGCTTGCCCTCGATGGCGCGCAGACCGCTGCCGCCCGTGGAGCCCTCGATGCGCAGCCGGGTCCCGTACGCCAGGACCTTCATCTCGTCGTGGTGCAGGTGCCCGGCCAGGACCAGGGGGACCTCGCCGTCGACCTCGCGAGCGGCGGAGGGCTCGTGGGCCACGGCGATGTCCACCGGGGTTCCCGCGGCGCGCTGGTCGCGCAGGGCCGTGGCCAGGCGGGCACCGGCCAGCTCCTGCGACTGCTCGGCACCGGTGCGGCGCGCGCGGTCCGGGGTGAACTGCGGGTCGCCCATGCCGGCGAAGCGCAGGCCCTCGATGGTCTCGGCCCGGCCCCCGTCCAGGACGTGGACGTTCTTCAGGTCCTCCAGATACTCCTGGGTGATCATCGAGTCGTGGTTGCCGCGCACCCAGACGTAGGGCGCGCCGAGGTCCTCGACCGGGTCGAGGAAGCCGTTCTCGGCGGCCGTGCCGTGGTCCATCGTGTCGCCCGAGTCGACGATCACGTCCACCTTGTACTGCTCCACCAGCGAGGCGATGATCTTCCAGCTCGCCGGGTTCAGATGGATGTCGGAGACGTGCAGGACCCGGATCGTGGAGGGGTCGGGGGCGTAGGCGGGGAGGGTGGAGGTGGCGTCGTAGAGCCGGGTGACGTTGGTGACCAGGCGGGCCAACTCCTTCTGGTAGACGTCGAATTCCATGACGATGCTGCGCGCGTTGCCGACCAGGGAGGGTGCCGAGGTGAGCAGGCCGGAGAACCGGGGCTCCAGCACGGAGTCGGGGCGCCAGGTGGCGTAGGCCGTGCCGCCCGAGGCGGCGAGCAGGGTGAGGGCGAGGCCGCCGGCGGCCAGGGCGCGCCGGGGCCGGCGGTAGACGGCGAGGCCGAGCGCGGTGGCTCCGGTGACGACGGCGACCCCGGACCGCACGGCCAGGTCGAGGGTGCCGCGGCCGACGTCCTCGGTGACCTCGTCCTGGAGACCGGAGAGGCGCTCGGGATGGTCGACCAGGGCCCGGGAGCGGTCCGGGTCGAGCTGGTCGACGTTCACGTCCAGGCGGAACGGCGCGATGTGGCTGTCCAGCTGAAGGGCGCCCAGCGGCGAGATGTTGATCTTCGTGCCGCCCGTGAAGGAGGGCCGCAGCGTCATGGTGGTGTCCATGGGGCCGACCGGGACCCGGACGTTGCCCACGACCAGCAGGCCGAGCCAGGCGCCGGCGAGTACCACCGTCACCAGCCCCAGGGCCCGGGTCCAGGGGTGCGGCTGCGGTACGAGGGCGATCGTGGCGGGTGCCTGGCGGGATCGGTAGCGGCGGGCCAGGGCGTGCGGGACGGTGCGGACGGGCTTCAGGACACGCAGGACTGCGGCGGGGACGCGGGCCATTGATCCCGTATGCCCACGTCGGCAGCCGGGTATGCGGCGCCGGAAGGCTCTCGCGGACCGGGGTCGTGGCCGACAATGGGCCTGTGCTGGAGATGACGCGCGAGGAGTTCGAGGAGCTGGTCGCCGAGGCGCTCGACCGGATCCCGCCGGAGCTGACCCGACTGATGGACAACGTCGCGGTGTTCGTCGAGGACGAGCCGCCCGCGGACGACCCGGAGCTGCTCGGGCTCTACGAGGGGACTCCGCTGACCGACCGCGGCGAGTGGTACGCCGGTGTGCTGCCGGACCGGATCACGATCTACCGCAACCCCACCCTGCGGATGTGCGCATCGCGCGAGGACGTGGTCGCCGAGACGGAGGTCACCGTGGTGCACGAGATCGCGCACCACTTCGGCATCGACGACGAGCGCCTTCACGCCCTGGGCTACGGCTGAGCGGGTTGTGAATACGGGGCGCGTGTCCTCTTGTGGGCGGCGGGAGTTGAGGTGTTGACTCCCTCACCCTTCCCGGAGGTGGCCCCGTGCGCCCCTTGTACGTACCCGTCCGCCTGGCCGCCGCGGTCGTGGCCGTCGCCGCCGCCGCGGGCTGCATGAGCGTCGGCGACGACGGCGCGGGCGGGAGCGTCGAGCCGTCGCGTTCCGCCGGACACCACGCCGGTGAGGGGCCCGGCGGCGGCTCGGGAGTCTCGGGCGGCTCCGGGCCCGGGGCGGTGTCGGCCGACGGCAAGCGGGGGCACGGCAAGGGCAAGAAGGGCGGCAAGGGCAAGGGCGACGGCAAGGACGGCGAGGCGAAGGAGTCGGCGTCCCCCGCCACCTCGCCGTCCGCCCGGGCGAGCGCGTCCGCACCCGGGCACGACCGGCCCGGCAGGCCGTCCCGGCCCACGCCGAAGCCGCCCGCCCCGCCCGAGCCCACCCGCACGGCCGAGCCGGAGCCCACGCCCACGCCCCCCGAGCCGACGACGAGCCCGGAGCCCACGCCCGAGCCGTCGTCCTCGGCGCACGAGCCGCCCGGACCGCAGCTGGTCCAGCGGGAACCGGCCCCCGAGGCGGGGGTACCGGTGTAGCGCGGGGCGCCGGGGTGTCCTGCGGGTGCCGGGCGCCCCGGGGAACAACCCGTGCGGGCCGGGAACAATCCGCGCGGGACGCTGGTTGACGCACTTCGGAAGCGCCCCGCGGTCTGCGGACGAGGGCGCGTTCCCGCTGTCACCCGCTCGGTCCGGTTTGCGTCAAGGGCCCCGGACTGCGTATGGTGGCAGATCGTTTGATCCCATCTTGCCCGGCGCCACCGCAGAGCGCGCCGTGTGGCGCGTACTCTCCCTTGCCGTGGTGGACCGCATTGAGGCGGTCGTATTGCGAATCGCGAATCACGGAGTTGACGGGCGCGTGCCGACTTGAGACTCCGGAAGGTTTCGCATTCGCATGTCCATCGCCAGTACTGATCACGTCGTCGTGCCCGAGAACGAGGCAGTCGAGGACGCCCCCGAGACCACCTTCGCCGACCTCGGTCTGCCCGAGGGTGTCGTGCGCAAGCTCGCGCAGAACGACGTGACCACCCCCTTCCCGATCCAGGCCGCGACCATCCCGGACGCCCTGGCCGGCAAGGACATCCTCGGCCGCGGCCGCACCGGCTCCGGCAAGACCCTGTCGTTCGGTCTGCCCACCCTGGCCACCCTGGCCGGCGGCCGGACCGAGAAGCACAAGCCGCGTGCCGTCATCCTGACCCCCACGCGTGAGCTCGCCATGCAGGTCGCCGACGCGCTCCAGCCCTACGGCGACGTCCTCGGCCTGAAGATGAAGGTCGTCTGCGGCGGTACGTCCATGGGCAACCAGATCTACGCCCTGGAGCGCGGCGTCGACATCCTGGTCGCCACGCCGGGCCGGCTGCGCGACATCATCAACCGCGGCGCCTGCTCCCTGGAGAACGTCCAGATCGCGGTCCTCGACGAGGCCGACCAGATGTCCGACCTGGGCTTCATGCCCGAGGTGACGGAGCTGCTCGACCAGGTGCCCGCGGGCGGTCAGCGGATGCTCTTCTCCGCGACCATGGAGAACGAGATCAAGACGCTCGTCGACCGGTACCTGGACAACCCGGTGAGCCACGAGGTCGACGCCGCCCAGGGCGCCGTGACGACGATGTCGCACCACATCCTCATCGTGAAGCCCAAGGACAAGGCGCCGGTCACCGCCGCGATCGCCTCCCGCAAGGGCCGCACGATCATCTTCGTCCGCACCCAGCTGGGTGCCGACCGCGTCGCCGAGCAGCTGCGCGACTCCGGGGTGAAGGCCGACGCGCTGCACGGCGGCATGACCCAGGGCGCGCGGACCCGCACCCTCGCCGACTTCAAGGACGGCTACGTCAACGTCCTCGTCGCCACCGACGTCGCCGCCCGCGGCATCCACGTCGACGGCATCGACCTCGTGCTGAACGTCGACCCCGCCGGCGACCACAAGGACTACCTGCACCGGGCGGGCCGTACCGCGCGTGCGGGCCGTACCGGCACCGTCGTCTCCCTGTCGCTGCCGCACCAGCGGCGCCAGATCTTCCGGCTGATGGAGGACGCGGGCGTCGACGCCTCGCGCCACATCATCCAGGGCGCCGGCGCCTTCGACCCCGAGGTCGCCGAGATCACCGGGGCCCGGTCGATGACCGAGGTCCAGGCCGAGTCCGTGGGCAACGCCGCGCAGCAGGCCGAGCGCGAGGTCGCCCAGCTCACCAAGGAGCTCGAGCGGGCCCAGCGGCGCGCGAACGAGCTGCGCGAGGAGGCCGACCGGCTGCTCGCCCGGGTCGCGCGTGACCGCGGCGAGGAGCCCGCGGCCGCGGACGCCGAGGCCGGGGACGCCACCGTCGCCGTCGAGGTGTCGGTCCCGGAGCAGCCCACCGCCCAGGACGTCGAGCGCGAGGACCGCGCCGAGACCTCCGCGCCCTACGAGCGCCGGGAGCGGCGCGAGGAGCGCGGCGGGGCCGGGCGCGACCGGTACGCCGACCGGGACCGGTCCTTCGACCGTGACCGCGGTGGCCGTTCCTTCGACCGTCGTGACGACCGCGGTGGCCGTTCGTTCGAGCGTCGGGACGACCGCGGCGGCTTCAACCGCGACCGTGACCGCGACCGGGGTGGCCGTTCCTTCGACCGTCGTGACGACCGTGGCGGTCGTTCCTTCGAGCGCCGTGACGACCGCGGCGGTGACCGGGGCGAGCGCGGCGGCTTCCGCCGTGACGACCGCGGTGGCCGTTCCTTCGAGCGTCGTGACGACCGTGGCGGCCGTTCGTTCGAGCGTCGGGACGACCGCGGCGGCTTCAACCGCGACCGTGACCGCGGCGGCTTCCGCCGGGACGAGCGCGGCGGGCACCGGGGCAGCGACCGTCCCTTCAACCGCGACCGCCGGGACGACCGCCCGGGCTTCCGCTCCGGCGGCCACGACCGCCCCGGCCACGACCGTCCGGGCCACGACCGTCCGTACGGCCGGCGTGACGACCACCGCGGCGGCGGTTCCTTCGGCCGCCGTGAGGACAAGCCGCGCTGGAAGCGCAACGGCTGACGCACACGCGTGACGACGAGCGCCGTGGTTCCGTCCCCCAGGGGCGGGGCCGCGGCGCTTCGCCGTCCGGTGGGTCAACACGCCCGGGACGGGCGGCGCGTGGGACCCATCGGCCCTGTTCGTCCCTCCGGCAGCGCCCCGAGCCGGATACCCGATCGGAGACGCGGCGTCGTCCGGCTATGCTCGTGGGGGCGACATCGCCTGGGCCCTTAGCTCAATTGGCAGAGCAGTGGACTTTTAATCCATTGGTTGTGGGTTCGAGTCCCACAGGGCCTACCGCGAGGCAGCCGGGGCAGACGCCCTCCGGCCGCTCGAAGAAGCGCCCCGACCGGGGAGACCGGTCGGGGCGCTTTTCTCGTCCAGCGGGGCGGGGCCGCGTCAGCTCGTGGCGAGCATCCCCGAACGCAGCCGGGCCACCGTGCGGGAGATCAGCCGGGAGACGTGCATCTGGGAGATGCCGAGGCGGGCGCCGATCTCGGCCTGGGTCAGCTCCTCCACGAAGCGCAGGTGCAGGATCAGCCGCTGGCGCTCGTCCAGTTCGGCGACCAGCGGGGCCAGCGTGTGGAAGTCCTCGACGAGTTCGAGAGCCGGGTCGTCCCCGCCGATGAACGCCGACAGCGTCGCGTCGCCCTCGTCGGACTCGCCGGTGATCGCCGCGTCGAGGGAGGAGGACGTGTAGCCGTTGGCCGCGATCTGCGCCTCGACGACCTCCTCCTCCGACAGGTTCATCAGCGCGGCCAGCTCGGACACCCGCGGGGCGCGGCCGAGCCGCGAGGCCAGCTCCTCGGTGGCCTTGGCGAGTTCGGTACGGGCCTCCTGGAGCCGGCGCGGCACGTGCACCGCCCACGAGGTGTCGCGGAAGAACCGCTTGATCTCCCCGATGATGTACGGCACCGCGAAGCTCGTGAACTGCACCTCGCGGGAGACCTCGAAGCGGTCGATGGCCTTGATCAGCCCGATGACGCCGACCTGGACGACGTCCTCCATCGACTGGCCGTTGGCACGGAAGCGGCGGGCCGCGAACCGCACCAGCGACATGTTCATCTCGATGAGCGTGTTGCGCGCGTACTGGTACTCGGGCGTGCCCTCCTCCAGTACCGCGAGGCGGTCGAGGAACTGACCCGTCAGCTCGCGCGCGTCCTGCGGGGCGAGCTTCTGCGGCTCGGCGATCCGGGGCAGCTCCGCACCGGTCCCGGTGGCGGAATCCGTCGTCGTGCCGATGCGCATGGTCGCGGTCACGGGCCCTCCCTCGTAGTCCGGCCCGCTCCGGTTCCCCGGCAGGCCACCTTCAGCGCCGCTACCCACAGTCTCCCCTCCCATGCCCCCGGGTGCCCCGCCGAGACGTTGACCACAGTCGACGCAGGCCGGGGCGGTGCCGGGGTAACCGGACATGTGCTGCGACCGTACGGGCCGACCGGACGGGCAGGAGGGTGGGGACGGTGTGGGGCGCGGAAAGGGGCCGAGGGACATCCGGAGCGGACAGTTGTCGTTTGACAACTATAGTTGGCGGACAACAACCTAGCCGTGCCGAACGTGCCAGGGGAGCGAACGGGAAGAATCGGTCCCGGGCCGCGGCGGGCAGGTCAGGCAGTCCGGGATCCGGACGAGCGGGAATCGTCGGAGTCGTCGTGTATCTGGGCCGCCGCCGCTTCGCAGAACGCCTCCAGCCCGCGCAGCAGCGCGACCCGCTCGGCGGCGGGCATCTGGTCCAGCACCGTGCGCAGTGCCTGCTCCCGGCGCCGGCGCAGGTCGGCCAGGAAGGCGCGGCCGCGCCCGCTGAGGTGCAGCCGCACCTCGCGCCGGTCCGGTGCGCTGACCTCGCGCTCGACGAAACCGGCCGCCTGGAGCCGGTCGCAGAGCCGGCTGGTCGAGGGCGGTGTGGAGGCGAGGGAATCGGCGAGGGTGCGCAGGTTGATGCCGTCGTGGTGTTCGAGGATGAGCAGCACGCGCAGCTGCGAGGCCGAGGCCGGCGCGGTCGAGGCCCGGCCCCACAGGACCTCCAGCAACTCCGCGGCCGTCGAGGTCACACGGGCGACCTCGGCAGGCTCAGGGCGGGGTCGGAGGGAAGTCACAGTCACACTCTCGCAGGCACCGGGGTGGCCGTCAGCGTACTAGGGCCTTTCGTGCGGATCAGCCCGGCGGTGAGGGAGCGGCCCGTGTCCGCTGCCGGGGCCGGGTCCGGCAATCGTCGACTTATCGAGCAGAGACAGGTGTTTTGACGTCGTGAGTGCGATCGACAACAGATTCGTCGCCGCCGAGCGCGCCCTGCGCACGGCGGCGCCCCATCAACTGCTGGACGCGGTCCGTCGTGTACTGACCGATCAGTACGCGGCGGACTCCGTCGAGCTGTTCCTGGCCGACTACGGCATGTCGCTGCTCCAGCCCGTGTCCGTGCTGCCGCACACCCTGGAGCCGGTGCCGGTGCATAACAGCCCGGCGGGCCGGGCCTTCGGCGCGCAGGAGCCGCACCTGGAGCACGTCGCGGGCGGCCCGGTCCGCGCGCACCTGCCGGTCAGCGTGCGCGGCGACCGGCTCGGGGTGCTGACGGTGACCCTGCCGGACGCCGGTCACGCCGAGGACTGCGTGGGCGAACTGGCCGAGGTCGCCGAGGTGCTGGCGCACGAGGTGGTCGTGGCCGAGCGGGACACCGACCTCTACCTCCAGGCGCGCCGCCGGGACCGGCTCACGCTGGCCGCCGAGATGCAGTGGCAGCTGCTGCCCGCCCGCTCCTGCGCCCGTCCCGAGTACGAACTGGGCGCGCAGCTGGAACCGGCGTACGCGATCTTCGGGGACAACTTCGACTGGTCCGCCTCGGCCGACCGGCTCAGCCTGTACGTGACCAACGGCATGGGCGAGGGCATCGAGGCGTCCCTGCTGACCAGCCTGGCCATCAGCGCCCTGCGCAACGCGCGCCGCGCCGGCCTGGCCATCGACGACCAGGCGGCGCTGGCGGACCAGGCGGTGTACGCGCACTACCGGGGCCGCTGCTACCTCTCCGTGCTGATGCTCGACATCGAGCTGGCCACCGGGCGCGCCCGGGCGGTGGACGCGGGCTCCCCGCAGCTGCTGCGGCTGCGCCGCGGCACGGTGGAGCGGGTCGCCTTCGACGCCCAGCTGCCGCTCGGCATGTTCGAGGAGACGGACTACGTCGTGCAGGAGTTCGCCGTGGAGCCCGGCGACCGGCTGGTGTTCGTCAGCGACGGCGTCTACGACGTCGCCTCCCCCGGCGGTGAGGCCTACGGCGACGCCGCCCTGGCCCGGGCGATCCAGTCGACCCGGCTGCTGCCGGCGGCCGACGTGCCCCGGGCCATCCTGCGCGAGCTGTCCGGCCACCGCGGCCGGCCCGTCCCGGACGACGACGCCCTCGTGGTGTGTCTGGACTGGCGTGGCCGGTGAAGGATGGGGGAAGGCGCCCGGTCAGGAGCGTCGGTGTACGACTGTTTGGTGGTGCCGACCGTCGGCACTAATGTTTGTCATAGGGCAAGTAATCGGTGAGGGCGCCGTGATGGACCTCGGTTCGGCCCGTGCGAAGGAGCGATGCAAGTGACGGTGTCGGAAGCACACGCCGGGCAGGGGCCGGCCGCGCACCAGGTGAGCGCCTTCCTCGAACGGCGGCGGGAGCAGATCGCCCAGCGGTGGGCGGACGCCGCGCTGTTCCGCACCGTCTTCACGGTCTCCCGCGACGAGGCGGTCGAGGCGGGCCGGGCCGTGCTCGCCGCCCTCGCCGCCGTCGCCGCCTCCGAGCGGCTGGACGACATCCGCGCGCCCGGATTCGAGGCGGTGCGCGACCAGTTGGGCCGCATGGCCGCCTCCCGCGCCCGTACGGGCATCGACCCGGACGGGGTCGCCGGCGAGGTGGCCGCGCTGCGGCTCCCGGCGGTGGACCTGCTGCGCGCCGAGTTCGAGGACCCCGGCTCGCCGGACGCGCAGGAGTGCGTGGTGGCGCTCACCGTGCTCATGGGCACGCTGCGGCTGGTCGTGATGGAGACCACGCTCAGTGCGGGCGAGGCGCTGATCGCCCGGCAGCGCGAGCAGTTGCACGAGGTGGCCACCCCCGTGATCAAACTGTGGGACAGCACGGTCGCCGTCCCGCTCATCGGCACGCTCGACAGCGCGCGCAGCCAGGTGGTCATGGAGAGCCTGCTGAACGCGATCGTCGCCGAGCGCGCCCGGTACGCCATCCTCGACATCACCGGTGTGCCCACGGTCGACTCGCTGGTCGCCCAGCACCTGATGAAGACGGTCGCGGCGGCCCGGCTGATGGGCGCCGAGTGCATCGTCTCGGGCATCCGGCCTGCGATCGCGCAGACGATCGTCCACCTGGGCATCGACCTCGGCACGGTGATCACCCGGGCGAGCCTGGCCGACGCGCTGGCCTACGCGCTCGGCCGGCAGGGCGTGGAGATCGCGCCGCTGCGGGCGGCCGACCCGGCGGACGCGGGCGCGCGGTGACGCTGCCCGCGGGGGACGGGTCCCCGCTGTCCGCGCCGGTGCCCGGGCACTCCTTCACCGTGCCGGTGCTCCGGCTGGGCGACGTCCTGCTGGTCACGCTCCAGGGCGAGTTGCACGATGCCATGGCCGAGCAGTTGCAGCACGACGTCGCGGCCCGGATCGCCGGGTCCGGGGTGACCGGGGTCGTCATCGACATCTCCGGCGTGGAGATCGTCGACTCGTTCCTGGGCCGGGTCCTCGCCGAGATCGCCGCCGGGGCGAAGCTGCTCGCGGCGCGCACGGTCCTGGCCGGGATGCGTCCGGCCGTGGCGATCACCCTCGTCGAACTCGGTCTCACGCTGCCGGGGTTGAGGACGGCTCTGGACGTCGAGCGCGCCATGGAGCTGCTCGCCGTCGACCCGCGCGACGGAGGGGGGAGTCCTTGATGCAGGCTTCCCACCATGCCGCCCCGGCCACCCTGCCGATCGGCTCGGACGCCGATCTGGCCTGGGTGCGGCAGCAGGTCCGGCAGGCGGCCGCCGAGCTGGGCTTCGGTCTGGTGCAGCAGACCAAACTGGTCACCGCGGCCAGTGAACTGGCCCGCAACACCCTCGTCCACGGCGGTGGCGGCCACCTGGAGATCACCCCGCTGACCACCGGGCCGACGCAGGGGTTGCGGCTGGCCTTCGTCGACACCGGGCCGGGCATCCGCGACCTGGACCTGGCCATGACCGACGGCTACACCAGCGGCGGCGGGCTGGGCCTGGGCATGAGCGGGGCCAAGCGGCTCGTGCACGAGTTCCGGGTGGACAGCCGGCCGGGTGAGGGCACCACCGTCACCGTCACGGCCTGGGCCACGGCCGTACCGCCCTCCCGGCCGGAGCCCTGATGAGCAGGGTCTGGGACGTGCCCGTGGACGACTCGACCCGGGTGCGGGACGTCCGGGTCGCCGCCGAGGAGGCCAGCGCGTGCGCCGGACTGCCCGCGCACCGCACGGCGTCCGCCGCCCTGGTGGCCACGGAACTGGCGACCAACCTGCTGCGGCACGCCGAGGGCGGCCACGTGCTCATCGGCCTCGTCGAGCGGACGGACGGCGGCCGTCCGCGCACCTGTGTGCAGCTCCTCTCGCTGGACCACGGGCCCGGCATCCCGGACGTGGCCGCCGCGATGCGCGACGGCTACTCCACGACCGTCGCGGCCTCCCTGGGCGCGGGGCTCGGCACCTGCCGCCGGGTCGCGAACGACTTCGACCTGCACAGCGCCGTCGGCCGGGGCACCGTCGTACTGGCCCGGATCGACCACGGGATCGCCGTGCGGCACCCGGGGACGTCCGCGCCGCCCCCGCACGCCGGCGGTGTCAACGTCCCCCTGGGCCGGGCGGCCCACTCCGGCGACGCCTGGGCCCGTGTCCGCGCCGGGGACCGGCTGACCCTGCTGCTCGCCGACGGGCTCGGCCACGGGGAGAAGGCCGCCGAGGCCTCCACCGCGGCGGTGACCGCGCTGCGCGACCTGGCCGAGCTGCCGCCGCCGGAGATCCTGCGGCGTCTGGGCCCGGCTCTGCGCCCCACCCGGGGGGCTGCCGTCGCCGTGGCGCAGGCCGATCTGTCCGCGGGGCGGCTGGACTTCGCCGGGATCGGCAACGTCGGCGCCCGGCTGCGCACCGGCGGGGAGTGGCGGCCGCTGCTGTCCCGGCCCGGCATCGTGGGCGCCCAGGCGCCGGCCGACGTCCCCGTGCAGAGCGGGCCGTGGCACGAGGACAGCATGCTGGTGCTGCACAGCGATGGTCTGCCCAGCCGCTGGAGCCCGCCCGAGGACGTGCTCCTGACCTGCGACCCGGCGGTGGTCGCCGCGGTGGTGCTGCGCGACTCGGGCAGCGCGGCCCGGCCGGTGAGTGACGACACGTGCGTGGCGGTGCTGAAGGGGGGCCCGCCCGGGGCGTGAGGGCCGGGGTGGCGGCGGGGGACCGGCCGTTCCGTCGGACCGGACTTCTCACGGGCCCGGTGGCTCGCCGGCCCGGGGAGGCGTGTGGTGCTGGGCGGCCAGGAAGGCGCGCAATCCCCTTTTCAGTGCCTCCCGTTCGGCCGGCCGCATCGCGGCCACGGTGACGGTGAGGGCGTGGGTGCGGCGAGCGGCGACGTCGCTCAGGACGTTGCGGCCGTGCGGGGTGAGCCGGAGCTGGACCTCACGGCGGGTGTCCGGGTGCGGGGCCCGTTCCAGCAGGCCGGCCGCCGCGAGCCGGTCGCAGAGGCGGCTGGCGGTGGGCAGGCCGATGTCCAGCCGCTCCGCCAGGGCGGTGAGGTTGAGTCCGGGTGCGGTCTGCACCGCGCGCAGCGCCCGCAACTGATGCGGGGACAGCCGCAGGGACGCCTCCTGGGCCGCGACCGTCCACAGGGCCGCCAGGCTGTCCACCGCATCGGCGATCTGCGAGGCGACGGCTTCCGGGCCCTCGCCCGGCCCCCTGGCCCGGTGGTCACCGGGCCCGCCGAATCCGGTCACAAAACGGTCACTTTCCATAAGCTCCGGGTGCTGTGGAGGTCGCCCTCTTGCAAAGGCTGTACCCGAAGAGCCGAGCGGCAAGCAGACCGTTGCACGGCCGTCCCCGGCCGGACGGCGGTTCGGCCGGCGCCGAGTTCCGCCGGTGCGGCCGGCGGCGGGGGGTGCCGTCCACGTCCGGCCGGGTGACCGCGTAAGACTTGGCCACGTCCCACTCTGCCCGTCCAGCCCCGTCCCGCCCCACCCGTGCCAGTCCCGCCCGTCCCGTCCAGTCCCGCCCTTCCGACCAGCCGCGGAGCGTCGATGCCTCACCCGTACGTCCTGCTGTCCGCCGCCGTCTCCCTCGACGGCTACCTGGACGACACCGGACCCGAACGCCTGCTCCTGTCGAGCCCGGCCGACTTCGACCGGGTCGACGAGGTGCGCGCGTCCGTCGACGCGATCCTGGTCGGCGCGGGCACGATCCGGGCCGACAACCCCCGCCTCCTGGTCAACTCCCCGCAGCGCCGCGCCGCCCGTGCCGCCGCGGGCCGGTCCGAGTACCCCCTCAAGGTCACCGTCAGCGGCACCGGCGACCTCGACCCGGACGCCAACTTCTGGCACACCGGCGGCGAGAAGGTCCTCTACACCACCGACGAGGGCGCGCGGCGCGCCCGCGCCCTCGGCCTCGCCACCGACGTCGTCCCCCTGGGCGCGCGCCTCGACTGGCGCCGGCTCCTCACCCACCTGCACGACGTGCGGGGCGTGCGGCGGCTGATGGTCGAGGGCGGCGGCCTGATCCACACCCAGCTGCTCACCCAGGAGCTCGCCGACGAGATCCAGCTGGTCCTCGCCCCGCTCTTCGTGGGCGACCCCGCCGCGCCCCGCCTCTTCGGCCCCGGCGGCTACCCGCCCGGCCGGCTGCGGCTGCTCGACACCCGCCGGATCGAGGACGTCGTCCTGATGCGCTACGAACCGACCGCCCCCGGCACCGGGCCGCTCCCGGTCGCCGCCGACCATCACTGGCTGGCCGCGGCCTGCGAGCTGGCGGAGCACTGCCCGCCCTCCGGGACCGCGTTCAGCGTCGGGGCGGTGGTGGTCGCGGCCGACGGCACCGAACTGGCCCGCGGCCACTCACGCGAGGGCGGCGACCCGGTCGTGCACGCCGAGGAGGCGGCCCTGGCCAAGCTCGACCCGGCCGACCCCAGGCTGGCCGGGGCGACCGTCTACAGCAGCCTCGAACCCTGCGCCCGCCGCGCCTCGCGCCCGGCACCCTGCGCCCGGCTGATCCTCGACGCGGGCGTGCGGCGGGTCGTCACGGCCTGGCGCGAGCCGGACACCTTCGTGGCCGGGGCCGACGGCAGCGGAGTCCTGGCCGCCGGGGGAGCGCAGGTCGTCGTCCTGTCCGAGCACGAGGAGCGGGCCAAGGCGCCGAACCGGCATCTGGTGACCTGAGCGCAGCACCGGTACGGGGTGTGCGCGAGGCGTCCCGCGGATGGCGTACACTGGTGAACACAACGACGCGGGGTGGAGCAGCTCGGTAGCTCGCTGGGCTCATAACCCAGAGGTCGCAGGTTCAAATCCTGTCCCCGCTACTGAAGGCCGAGGGCCGGAATCCGAAAGGGTTCCGGCCCTCGATGCGTCGTCCCTCCGGCCTCATGGGCCTTTTCTCTCCGGCCTTCCGGGCCGTTTCCCTCCAGCCGTCGACCGGCCGTCACACACGGTGAGTGAACCGCCTCACAGCGCATAACAACTGACACACCGTCAAGTACCGTGCGAGGCCCGGGAGGCGGTCAACTCGCCCGATTCACCCCGGTCATGGCAGGTTGGTCCGCGCGAAAAAGGTTAATGATCAAGCGGAAGCGCTGGAATACGCACCGCGCCATCCATTAACGTTCGATAACGCAGCGCGGTCGTCCCAGCCGTCACAGAAGGCGGCTCCGTGCGCACGCGCCGAATCCCGCGAGGGAACCGGGGAACCACCACTTGGGGTGAATCGGGCGGATGCCGCCGTGGCAGCACGGCAGGTATACGCGCGTAGGAGACCTTCCTGCTCCGAACCCGTCAGCTAACCCGGTAGGCGAGAAGGAAGGAAAGGAGCACGCCCACGTGGCGTCCAACCGGCCTGCCCCCGCTGCCCCGTTCGCGGCGGACCAGCGCGACCCCGAGACCTTCGGCTTCGGCCGTCAGCGCACCGACGAGGGCCCGTTCCAGGAGTGGAACCCCACCGCGGAGTCCATCCGCCCCGTCCGTGGCCGGCACCGCGTCTCCAAGCAGCGCGGCGGAGGACTCGCCCGCAGCTCCACCGTCCTCGGTGTCGGCGTCATAGCCGCCGTCGGCGCGGGCGGCATGGCCAGCGCCCAGACCGGCAAGCCGCCGGTGTCGATCTCCGTCCCGGACCTTCCCTCGGTGGGTTCCCTCCTCTCGGACGACGACACCCCCGAAGGTTCCGCCACCCCGCTCAGCAGCCTGGGCACCACGACCGCCGAGGCCGAGCCGGGCACCGACGGCGCCGGTGAGGCCCTGCGCGCCCGGATCATGGCCCAGGTCGAGCACCAGCAGGACCAGATCGACACCAAGGCCGCCCAGGACGCCGCGGCCGCCGCCGAGAAGGCGGCCCAGGAGGCCGTCGCCAAGGCCGAGAAGGAGGCCAAGGCCAAGGCCGCCGAGGCGAAGAAGAAGGCGGAGGAGGCGGCCGAGAAGAAGGCCGAGGCCGAGCGGCTCGCCGCCCTCGCGAAGCAGTACACGCTGCCGACCTCCTCGTACACCCTCACCTCCACCTTCGGCCAGGCCGGCGCCTACTGGTCCTCCGGCTACCACACCGGCCTCGACTTCGCCGCCCCCACGGGCACGCCGATCAAGGCGGTCCACAGCGGCACCATCACCGAGGCGGGCTGGAACGGCTCCTACGGCTACAAGACCGTCCTCACCCTCGATGACGGCACCGAGATCTGGTACGCGCACCAGTCGTCGATCGGCGTCAGCGTCGGCCAGAAGGTCGGCACGGGCGACGTCATCGGCCGCGTCGGCGCCACCGGCAACGTCACCGGCGCCCACCTCCACCTCGAAGTCCACTCCAGCGGCTCCGCGAGCGGCATCGACCCCATGGCGTGGCTGCGGGGCAAGGGACTCACCCCGTAGACGCACCGCGCCCGTCGAAGCACCGGCAGCCCTGACGACGACCCCCCGGCGTCAGGGCTGCCGGTTTTCGGTGACCGGGGTGTTTGCCCGGGTTCGTTTGCCCGGGTTTGTTTGCCCGGGTTTTGTGCGGCTCCCGGAATGGGCCGTTCCGTACGGTCGTTGACGCCGGGTATGACTGCTACGACGACTCTGCGCAAGCTCGGCTCCTCCGACCTCGAGGTCTTCCCGCTCGCCCTCGGCGGCAACGTCTTCGGCTGGACCGCCGACGAGGACCGGTCCTTCGCCGTCCTCGACGCCTACACCGCGGCCGGTGGCAACTTCGTCGACACCGCCGACGTCTACTCGGCGTGGGTCGACGGCAACCGGGGCGGTGAGTCCGAGACCATCCTCGGCCGGTGGCTCCGGGCGCGCGGGAACCGCTCCGAGGTCGTCGTCGCCACGAAGGTGAGCCAGCACCCCGACTTCCAGGGGCTGTCCGCCGCCACCATCAAGGCCGCCGCCGACGCCTCCCTGCGCCGGCTGGGTACCGACCACATCGACCTGTACTACACCCACTACGACCGGCCCGAGGTGCCCGTCGAGGAGATCATCGGCGCCCTCGACGCGCTCGTGAAGGCCGGCAAGGTGCGGCACATCGCCGCCTCCAACATCTCCGCGGAGCGGCTGCGGGAGTCCCTGGAGTTCTCCGACCGCGAGGGACTGGCCCGCTACGTCGCCCTCCAGCCCCACTACAACCTGGTCTCCCGCGACACCTACGAGGGCGGGCTCCAGGACCTCGCCGAGCGCAGCGGCCTCGCGGCCGTGCCGTACTACGCCCTCGCGTCGGGCTTCCTCACGGGCAAGTACCGGCCCGGCACGACCGTCGAGAGCGCGCGGGCCGGGGGCGCGGCCAGGCACCTGGAGACGGAGCGCGGGCGCCGGGTGCTCGACGCGCTCGACGAGATCGCCGCGGCGCACGAGGTGCCGGTGGCGACGGTCGCCCTGGCGTGGCTCGCCGCCCGGCCGACCGTCGTCGCGCCGATCGCCTCCGCGCGGACGGTGGAGCAGCTGCCGGCGCTGGTGGGGGTGGCGCGGCTGACCCTGACGGAGGCGGAGACCGCCCGGCTCGACGAGGCCTCCGCCTGACGGAGCGAGGGGGAGCGGCGGCTCAGCGACGGCTGCGTGGCGGCTCAGCGGCGGCTGCGTGGTGGCTGCGTGGTGGCTGAGTGGTGGCTGCGTGGTGGCTGAGCGGCGGTTTTGGAGCGGCTCAGTAGCGGCTCCGTGGCGGCTCAGGAGCGGTAGGGGTTGTACGCCGGGTGGGGAGCCGGCCGGTGGGGCTGGCCGTACGCGCCGTGCGCGCTGTTTGCGCCGTATGCGCCGTACACCCCGTGCACCGGCCAGGGCGGCGCCATCGCCGGGGGTGGCGGGGAGGTCACCCGGGCCGCGTGGACCAGGGCCGGGCGGGCCGCCTCCCGGCGCCGCCACAGCTCGCCGAGCAGTTCCTGCTCGCGGACGGTGAACCCGGCGCCGGCCCGGCCGCGGCGGGCCCGGTGCCGGAGGAACGCGAGGGACGTCGCGTACGCCTCGTACCGGGCCACCTCGCGCGCCGCGGCCCTGCCCGCGTGGCGCCGGGCGTGGGCGCGGGCGATCCGCCGGGCCCGCATCGAGCCCAGCGCGTACGGCTCCGCCGGGTCCAGCCAGCCGGCCACCGCGTACGCGGGCAACTCCTCGCGCACGGTCCGCAGCTCCCGTTGCCGGGTCCAGATCACCAGCCAGGTCAGCAGGCCGAAGATCGGCACCATGAACGCCGCGTACACGGCGAAGAAGCCGTACTCGCCGAACGACGCGGAGCCGTTCCACATCGCGTGCATGCCCATCGCCAGCAGCAGCCCGGCGAGCGGGAACGCCACCCGGCGGAACCGGGCGCGGTCCCCGGCGAGCGCGGCGACGCCGAAGCCGATGCCGGTGAGGACCGTGAACAGGGGGTGGGCGAACGGCGACATGATGATGCGGACGAAGAAGGTCGCCGCCGTGACGGACGCGATGCCCGTGCCGCCGGTCATCTGGTCCGTGCCGAAGGCGGTGCCCAGGTAGAGGATGTTCTCGGTGAACGCGAAGCCGGTCGCCGTGACGCCGGCCACGACGACGCCGTCGATGATCCCGGTGAAGTCGCGGCGCCGGAACAGGAAGACCAGCAGGACGGCCGCCGCCTTGGCGGACTCCTCGACCACCGGCGCTATCACCGTCGCGCCGAGCGTGTCCGCGCTGGACGGGTCCGCGGTGGCCGTGGCTATCCATCTCGTCGCGAAGCTGTTGGCGACGATCGCTATCAGCGCCGCCGCGCAGGCGCCCCAGGCGAAGCAGAACAGCAGGTTCCGCCAGGGGCCCGGTTCGACCCGGTCCAGCCAGCGGAACGACGCCAGCAGCAGGGGGACCGGGAGGACGGCCAGGCCCAGCCCGACCAGGAACCCTTCCGTGCCGGTCTCCTCGCGCACCAGGGCGAGGATGACCAGGCCGGATATCGCGAGGAGGGTGCTGGGCGCGCCGTAGCGCACCCAGGGGCGCTGCCACCAGTGCGCGTGCCGCAGGGACCCGCCGACGGGGGTGCCGTCGGCGGGTCCGCTGGGATACGGAAACGGGGAACTGGTGGCCACGGCTTCGACCCTAACGACGGAGGGGCGCCGTCCGCAGGCGGGAGGTGACGGGCGCGGTCAGGCGCCGGCGGAGGGCTGGGGTTGGTCCGCGTGTGGTACGCGCCGGAACAGGAGGTCGTTCACGACATGTCCCTTGTCCAGTCCCTGGCCCTCGAAACGGGTCAGCGGCCGGAAGTCGGGGCGCGGGGCGAAACCGCCGTCGGCCTGGGTGTTCTCGAAGTCGGGGTGAGCGGTGAGGACGTCGAGCATCTGTTCGGCGTACGGCTCCCAGTCGGTGGCGCAGTGCAGCAGCGCGCCGGGGCGCAGCCGGGTGGCGGCGAGGGTCAGGAAGTCGGGCTGGATGAGCCGGCGCTTGTGGTGCCGCTTCTTGGGCCACGGGTCGGGGAAGTAGACGCGCAGGCCGTCGAGGGAGTCCGGGGCGAGCATCTCGCGCAGCAGGATGATCGCGTCGCCGTTGCCGACGCGGATGTTGGACAGGCCGTTGTGGTCGGCGAGGTTGAGCAGGTTGCCCTGGCCGGGCGTGTGGACGTCGACGGCGAGGACGTTGGTCGTGGGGTCCGCCGCGGCCATCTGGGCCGTGGCCTCGCCCATGCCGAAGCCGATCTCCAGGACGACGGGGTGGTCGTCGCCGAAGAGGTCGCGCAGGTCGAGGGCGTGGCCGTCGATGTCGAGGCCCCACTTCGGCCACAGCCGCTGCAGGGCGTCGGCCTGGCCCGCCGTCACCCGGCTGCGCCGGGGCTGGAAACTCCGGATGCGCCGCTCGAAGTGCGACCCGGCCGGGTCCGGCTTCGGTCCGTCGGGGAAACGCGGCTCGCCCTTGGCCCGGGTGTGGCGGAGGGAGCCACCCGGGGTGTGCGGGTGAGGGCTCGGGGTTTCGGGGGTGTTCGCGGAGTCAGACACAGTGGTCCCGATTTTACGGCCGTGGTGCTTCGCCTGTGCTTCGCCTGGCGCCGGTGGTGGGTCGGGGCCGCGCCGGGGGGTGTCCGTCCTCGGAACGGCGCGATGGGGTGTCACACCGACTCACTGTCCGTCGACGCGCCAACCAGCTGCGGGCGGACACCCCCCGACACGTCCCCTTGCGTGGCATGGCGGCTGTCCCGTCGCTGCGGGCATGCGTGCCGCTAGGGGCGATGGGGGTCCCCCCTGCTCGAGCGAAGCCGAGAGCTTGGGGGAGGGTGGGCGCGGCGGCACCCCGCTACGCCGGGTTGCGGGCCTATCTGGCCTCGGCATCGACGCCGCGCATCTGCTGCGCCCGCGGTGCCCTCACCGCGGGCATGCGTGCCGCTAAGGGCGGCACGGGTGGGCGCGGCGGCACCCCGTTCCGCTGGGTTGTGGGCCTACCCGGCTTCGGCATCGACGCCGTGCTCGCCGCGACGCCGGGTTGCGGTCCCGCCCGGTCTTGGCTTCGACGCCGTGTCCGCCGCTACGCCGGGTTGCGGTCCCGCCCGGTCTTGGCTTCGACGCCGTGCTCGCCGCTACGCCGGGTTGCGGTCCCGCCCGGCCTTGGCTTCGACGCCGTGCTCGCCGCTCCGCCGGGTTGCGGACCCACCCGGCCTCGGCGTCGACTCCGTGTCTCCGCTGCGCCGCTACAGCGCGTTCAGGGCTCTGCGAGCTACCTCGCGGCCGATCGGGAGGGAGGCCGTCGCCGCCGGGGACGGGGCGTTCAGTACGTGGACCGTGCGCGGGGCCTCGCGGATCAGGAAGTCGTCGACCAGGGTTCCGTCCCGCAGGACGGCCTGGGCCCGCACGCCCGCCGCCGCGGGGACCAGGTCGTCCTCGGTCACGGCGGGCAGCATCCTGCGCACCGCCCGCGTGAACGCGCTCTTGGACAGGGAACGCCGCAGCTCCCCCGCCCCGTACCGCCAGTGCCGGTGGGCGATCCGCCAGGAGCCGGGCCACGCCAGGGTGGAGGCCAGCTCCCGCGGGCGCAGCGTGGTCCAGCCGTACCCCTCGCGGGCCAGGGCCGGGACGGCGTTGGGGCCGAGGTGGACCTCGCCGTCGATGCCGCGGGTGAGGTGCACGCCGAGGAAGGGGAACGCCGGGTCGGGGACGGGGTAGACCAGGCCGCGCACCAGCTCCGGCCGGGCCAGCTCGTAGTACTCGCCCCGGAACGGCACGATCCGCACCTCGGGGTCGTCCCCGGTCAGGCGCGCGATCTCGTCGCAGTGCAGGCCCGCGCAGTTCACCAGGACGCGCCCACGGACGATCTCGCCCGCCGCGGTGAGCACGGCGACCCCGCGCTCGGGGCGCCGGTCGACGCGGACGACCCTGGTGCCGTAGCGGATCTCCGCGCCCGAGGCGTGGGCCAGCCGGCGGGCGACCTCGACGTAGTCGCAGACGCCGGTCGTGCCGACGTGTATCGCGGCCAGGCCGCGGACCTCCGGCTCGTACTCGGCGATCTGGGAGGCGCCCAGCTCACGGACCGGGATGCCGTTCTCCCGGCCGCGCTGCACGAGGGCGTGCAGCCGGGGGAGCTCCGTACGGTCGGTCGCGACGATCAGCTTGCCGGTGACCGCGTGCGGGATGCCGTACTCGGCGCAGAACTTGACCATCTCGGCCGCGCCGCGCACCGCGTAGCGGGCCTTGAGGGAGCCGGGGCGGTAGTAGATGCCGCTGTGGATCACGCCGCTGTTGCGGCCCGTCTGGTGGCGGGCCGGGCCCGGCTCCTTCTCCAGGACGGTGACCCGTGTGCCCGGCGCGGCCCGCGTGATCGCGTACGCCGTGGACAGGCCGACGATCCCGCCACCGATCACCAGCACGTCGCCGTCGTATGCGGTCCCCACGCGCACCACCTCCCGCCTCGATAGTGCACTGCGCCACTGACAGCGGCTTCAAACGCCGGGACGGCGGATGGTCACGCGGGGGCCACCAGCAGGGGCCGGGCCCGCTCGCGCAGCTCGACCACCCGCGGCTCGTCGCCGTAGGGCTCCAGCCGGTGCAGGAGGTCCTTGACGTACTCCGTGGTGCGGGCCGAGGAGATGCGGCCGGCGACCTCGACCGCCCGTACGCCCTGCTCGCACGCGGCGTCCAGGTTCCCCGACTCCAGTTCGGCGACGGCGGAGACGACCAGGCGCAGACCGTGCGAGCGGACGAACTCCTCCGTGGGCCGCGACAGCGCCTGCTCGGTGAAGCGGCGGACCTGGCGGGGCGCCTTGAGGTCGCGGTAGCACTCGGCGGCGTCGGCGCAGAACCGGTCGTAGGAGTAGAAGCCGAGCCAGCTCGGGTCGTTGTCGCCGGGCCGGGCCCGCTCCAGCCAGCTCTCGGCCGCCTTGAGGGCGCCGCCCGCCGCGTGGGCGTCGTTGGCGCGCGCGTGCGCGCGTGCCTCGACCAGGCGGAAGAAGCTCATGGTGCGGGCCGTGGCGAGCCCGCGGTTGCGCTCCAGGGCGGCCTGGGCGAGGTCCACGCCCTCGTCGCCGAAGCCGCGGTAGGTGGCCTGGAGGGACATGGAGGCCAGGACGTAGCCCCCGAGGGGGACGTCGGCGGCCGCCCGGGCCAGGCGCAGGGCCTGGATGTAGTAGCGCTGGGCGGCCTCCTGCTGGCCGGTGTCGAAGGCCATCCAGCCGGCGAGGCGGGTGAGCTCGGCGGAGGCGCCGAACAGCGCACGGCCGACCTCGTCGGTGTAGGAGCCGAGCAGCAGGGGGGCCGCCTCGACCCGTAGGCACTCGGGGACCATTGACGAACGCCAGTCGCCGCCGCCGTACTTGGAGTCCCAGCGGCGGGCGTCCTCGGCGGCCTCCCGCAGTTTCTGCACATCGCTGTGGCCGACTTTGAGCGGTGCGCCGGAGTCCTCACCGGAACCCACGTCACGCGCCACCGAACTGTCGGCCGGGGTTATCAGCCAGCGCGAGGCGGGCGTGGCGTACGCGCTTACTGCGAAGGATCCGGCCAGCGACTGCCAGATGCCGCCGGAGCCGGCACGGCGGCCGGCGAGGTCGAGGCGGTACAGCTCGGTGGCGGAGCGCACGGCCTGGCCGACGTCCCGGGGGAAGGCGAGCCCGACCTCGGGTGCGGGGTCGGCGTCCGCGAGGCCGATCTCGTGCAGCGGCACCGGGCGGCCCAGTTTCTGGCCGATGGCCGCGGCGATGAGGTGCGGCGCCGCACCCTGGGGCACCATGCCCTTCGACACCCAGCGCGCCACCGAGGTCTTGTCGTAGCGAAGCGTCAGTCCCCGCTGGGCGCCAAGGTCGTTGACGCGCCGCGCGAGGCCGGCGTTGGAGATTCCCGCGAGGGCGAGAACGGCGCCGAGCTTTTCGTTCGGCCCGCGTTGCTCCCTGGACATGCGCCACCCCTCGACACAGACGGCTGCCGCGCTGGCATAACCGTGCGGCATTCGTAAACCCAGCGTAGTTCGCCGCATCCCAAGCGTTAAGGGGCATTCTTCCGGTTGGCGGGATTGTGGTCCGTACTGAAGTGCGGTTCAGATACGGGCAGTTGCAACGTGCTCCCGGTGTGTGGCCGTGCGCCCGCCCGTGCGCTCTTCTCCGGCCATCCCGGGAGCGGTTCCATGGTTCCCGCGTGGGTCGGCCCGCTGTACTGGATCCAGTGGGCTGGGGGACACCGCCGCCTTCATCCCCGCGGGCGGCGGAACGGTCCGGGAGGCGCGTTCCGTCTCCCGGACTGCGCGGCCGGGCCGTCGTGCGCGGAGCCTGTACGGAGCGTGTTCGACTCCCGTCGTCCGTCGGCTATTTGGCCGAAAACCGACCCCGCCTTCCGGGCTGTGCCGACGCCGCGACCACGGTACTCGAGGGCGCTTCGGGCGTGATTGGGGCGCATTTCGGGGGCGCATTCGCGGCGCGCTCCTGCTGCGGACATGTCGCCCGCCTGCCTTGCATGTTGGCCGGACTCTTCCTCCTGCGGCCGGTCTCCTCGGTTCCTCCTCGTTCCTCCTCGTTCTTCCTCGTTCTTCCGGTGCCGGGCGTACGTCCTCCGCTGCCGCCCTTGGTCGGCCTGCGCCATCCTTGGTCGGCCTGCGCCGTCTTCCGCCGATCCTCCGGCGGTGGTCCGTGCCGCCCGTATCGCCGTGCCGGGTACGGGCGTTGAGGGTGCACCGGCTCGTGCGGACGGCTCCGCCGGGGCGCATGCGGCGGAGCGCGAGCGGCGCGGGCACCCTCCGGAGCGCTTCCTTCATGGCAGCATGGTGAACCGGTTCGTACGGTGCACTGGTTGTCCACAGCCTGTGGAGGCGGCAATGCGGTGGTTGGTGGGATGGAGCAGCACCGCCGCGGGAGCCGTCGCTGCCGGCACGGCGGGGGCGACGGGGAGCGACGGCGAGACGCTGCACCCGGTGGGGTCCCAACTCCTGTGGGGCGACCCGGATCCCCTGTGGGCGGTCGGCGACTGGCGTCCCGACGAGGTCCGCGTCGTGAAGGCCGACGAACACACCCGCATCGCCGTGCTCGGCATCTGCGGAGCCACCGACGAGCAGTTGCGCGTCGCCCTGTTCGCCGCGCGGGGCGGGGCCCTGCGCCATCTGACCGCGTGGCCGGGCAGCTACACCGCGATCGTCCAGGTCGGCAGGAGGATCACCGTCTGCGGTGATCTCGCGGGCGTCCGGCCGGTGTTCCACACGCCCTGGGCCGGCGGCACCGCGTACGCGACCGCCGCCCTGCCGCTGGCCGACCTCGTCGAGGCCAACCTCGACTTCGGGCACCTCGCCGCGCTGCTGGCTGCCCCGGACGTCCCCGCCGCGCTGCACGATTCCACGCCGTACGACGGCGTGAAGCGCATTCCGCCGGGGCACGCCCTGATCCTGCGCGCCGGGGCCCGCGAGATCGCCGGGTACGAGCCGCGGGCCTCACTGGCGGTGGCCGCCCCGCCGGCCGACCCCGACAGCGCCGTCGACGCCGTGCGCGACGCGCTCGTGGAGGCCGTCCGCACCCGCCTGTCCGCCCCCCGGCACGTCCCCGGCGCGGACATCGACCCCGGGCCCGTCCCCGGCATGGGCCCCGCCGAGCGGCGTGCCGCGCGCGGGATGCCCGTGCCCGGCATCGGGGCCGACCTGTCCGGCGGCCCGGCCTCGGGCGCGCTGGCCCTGCTCGCCGCGGGTCTGCCCGGGATGCCCGGCACCGTCCTCGGGCACGGCACGGGCGCGGGGGAGCGGCTCCTCGCCGTCACCTTCAACGACCTGGCCGTCAAGGCGCCGGAGGCCGAGCTGGAGCAGGCCGGGGCGCTGGCCGCGAACCCGCGGCTGCACCATGTGGTCGTCGCGGGCGGCGAGGAGACCCTGCCGTACGCCGACCTGGACGGACCGCTGACCGACGAGCCCGGGCCGTGCCTGGTCACGGCGGCACGGCACCGCGCCCGGCTCGCCGCGGGCAGCGCGGACCACTTCACCGGCTACGGGGCGCGGCAGGTGCTGGACGCGCACCCGGCACGCCTGGCCGACCTGCTGATGGACCGCAAGCGGCGCCATCTGGTGCGCCCGGTCGCGGCGTTGACCAAGGCCGACGGGTCGGTGCTGGTCCCCGCGCGGGTGTACGCGGCGGCCCGGCGGTTGTCCCGTACGCCCTACCGCACGGGCCTGGAGTCCCTCGCCGGGCGGCTCCTCGACCCGCGGCCGGACGACGGCCTCGACGCGTCCGGCGGGGCGGTGGAGGCTTCCCTCGCCGCGCTGAGCTGGGGCAGACCCGGGCCGGCGGCGCGCTGGCTGACCGGGGAGGCGCTCGCCGAAGTATCGGTTCGCCTCCAGGCGGCCACGCACCGGTCCGAGCTGGTGGGGCCCGGGCAGCGGCCGGGCGACTTCCGCGCGCGTGCGGCCCTGGCCCGCTACGCCGCCGACCTGCGGGTGCTGGAGCAGGCCGCGGAGATCCGCTTCCAGCGGCTGCACGCGCCCTTCCTCGACAACCAGGTCGTCCGCGCGGCCCGCGCCCTGCCCGAGGCGCTGCGGGTACGCCCCGGGGCACGGGCCGCGATCCTGCGCACGGTGCTGGAGGGGGCCGGCGTGCGCGAGCTGCCGCCCGGCTGGGGCGTCCCGGCCCCGGGGACGACGGCGGCCGCCGCGCGCACGGGGCTGCGGGTCGCGGCGGACTCCCTGATCGGGCTGTTCGAGACGCCGCTGCTGGCGGAGGCGGGGTTGGTGGAGGCCCGCGTGGTCCGCAAGGCGCTGCGCGGCGCGGCGGCGGGCGAATCCCTCCCCCTGGACGGTCTCGCCGAGTTGGTCTCCCTGGAACTGTGGCTGCGCCGCCTGCTGTCCCGCCGCGGCACCTGCTGGACGGGCACCCCCGCGAGGGCCCGAGCGGTGCCGGCGGGAATCGCCCCGCGGCGGGGGGCGCTGGGAGCGGGGGCCGGAGGGCGGCGCGGGTAGCAACACCCCGCGCGTCCCGGCCCTCCCGGGGCCTGCCCCTCCCTGACACCCTGCGTGTCCGCCGTCCGCCTCGCTCCCGGCCCGCATGCACGCGCACCGGCTCCGGCTCCGGCTTCCGGCCAGGGAACCGGCCCGCGCGCACGCGCACCGGCTTCGGCTCCGGGTCCGGGTCGGGTCCGGCCAGGGAACCGGCCCGTGCAGCCGACTCCTTTCCTTGTGCCCGCCGCTCTCCACCAGCCGGGTCGCCCGGTGCTTCCGGGCACCGTGCCGGTTCCGGCCCGCTCGACCGGCCCGTTCGGCCCTGTTGCTCGTCAGCACCCACCGCTCGGCCGATGTGGTCCCTTGCCGTGCCACCCGGCACCGCCTGGCGGGCCACCTGCACGGCAGGAGCGTCGGCGGCCGTCCGCCCGCCGACCGCATGTCCGCGGCCCGCCGCACCGCCCGTTCCTCTCCACCGGCGGTCCAGCCAGAACGCGTCCTTCGCCCCCGCCACCTGCTGCACGGCACCGCACAGCACGGCACCGCACCGCACCGCACGGCCCTGCCCGGCACTGCACGGCCCCGCACCGCCCGGCGCGGTGAAAGCCTCGGGCCGTTCCGTCGTCCCGGCGACAATGGCCCCGTGCGGTACAGAATCCTGGGTGTCACCACGGTGGAGGACGAGGACGGCGCCGCCGTGGCCGTCGGCGGGCCCCGGCTTCGCGCGCTGCTGACCGCCCTCGCCCTGCGCCCCTCCCGCGTCGCCACCCCGGGCACGCTCATCGACGAGGTCTGGGCCGACGACCCGCCCCAGGACGCCCCCGCCGCCCTCCAGGCCCTGGTCGGCCGACTGCGCAGGGTGCTCGGCAAGGACGCCGTCGTCTCCGCGACCGGCGGCTACCAGCTCGCGGCGCACCCGGACGACGTCGACCTGTTCGTCTTCGACCGGCTGGTCCGGCACGGCACCGACGCCCTGGCCGGCGACGACCCCGGCCGGGCCGAACACCTCCTCGACCGGGCCCTGGCCCTGTGGCGCGGCCCCGCCCTGGCCGATCTGCCCGACCGGTCCGCCGCCACCCGGGCGGAGGCGACCAGGCTGGAGGCGATCCGCGCCCGGGCCGAGGCCCGTCTGCGGCGGGGACGCGCCCGGGAGGCCGTACCGGAACTGCGGGAGCTGACCGCCGTCCACCCCTACGACGAACCGCTGCACGCCCTCCTCGTCCGGGCCCTGCGCGCCACCGGCCGGGACGCCGACGCGCTGGAGGCGTACGAGTCCGTCCGCCGGACCCTCGCCGAAGGGCTCGGCACCGACCCGGGGCCCGAACTGCGCGCCCTGCACGCCGACCTGCTCGGCACCGGCGCGAGGAGCGAGCACCCCGGGACCCCCGCGCCCGGGCCGGGACCGGCACGCGCGCGCACCGGCAACCTGCGCCCCCGGCTGACCTCCTTCGTCGGCCGGGAGCCCGAGATCGACGCCATCCGCTCCGACCTGCGCGGGGCCCGGCTCGTCACCCTCACCGGACCGGGCGGCTCCGGCAAGACCCGCCTCGCCGAGCAGGCCGCCGCCGGGCTCCCCCAGGCATGGCTGGCCGAGCTGGCCCGGCTCGACCGGCCCGAGGCGGTGCCGGACGCGGTGGTCAGTGCACTCGGCCTGCGCGAGACCGTCCTCATGACCGGCGAGCGCGCCACGGCCATGCAGGAGGACCCCGTCGCGCTGCTCGTGGAGTACTGCGCCGCGCGCGACCTGCTGCTGATCCTGGACAACTGCGAGCACGTCATCGAGGCCGCCGCCCACCTCGCCGAGACCCTCCTCACCCGCTGCCCGCGGCTGACGATCCTCGCCACCAGCCGGGAACCGCTGGGCGTACCCGGGGAGTCGGTGCGCCCCGTCGAGCCGTTGCGGCAGGACCACGCGCGGCGGCTGTTCGCCGAGCGCGCCGCGGCCGTGCGGCCCGACGCGGGTGCCGTGCTCCTCGACGAGCGCGCGGTGGCGGAGATCTGCCGGCGGCTGGACGGACTGCCGCTCGCCATCGAACTGGCCGCCGCCCGCCTGCGGCTGCTCACCCCCCGGCAGATCGCGGACCGGCTCGACGACCGCTTCCGCCTGCTGACCTCCGGCAGCCGCACGGTCCTGCCCCGCCAGCAGACCCTGCGGGCCGTCGTCGACTGGTCGTGGGACCTGCTCGACGAGGCCGAGCGGCGCGTGCTGTGCGAGGTGTCGGTGTTCGCGGGCGGCTGGGACCTCGAGGCGGCGGAGGCCGTGTGCACCGGCCCCGCCGCCGAACTGCTCGGGGCGCTCGTCGACAAGTCCCTGGTGGTGGCCGCCCCGGGCCCGCAGGACGGGCCCGGCGGCATGCGCTACCGGCTGCTGGAGACCATCCACGAGTACGCCGTGGAGCGCGCGGCCGAGACCCCGGGCCTGCGCGCCGGCGCCGAGACGCGGCACCGGGCGTGGGCGGGCGCGCTGGTCGAGCGGGCCGGCCCGCTGCTGCGCTCCGCCGGCCAACTGCCCTGGATCGCCCGCCTGGAGACCGAGCTGGACAACATCCGCGCGGCCCTGGACCGGGCGCTGACGGCCGGGGCGGAGGAGGAGGCCGGGACCCTCGTGCTGACCATGGGCTGGTTCTGGTGGCTGCGCAACTACCGCCACGAGGCCATGGAGTGGCTGGAACGCACCCTGTGCCCCGGCCGGAGCCCCGGCAGCGGCAGCACCCGGCCGCCGGGGGACGGCGCGCCCCGTCTCCTCGCCGTACCGGACGACGAGGCGGTGGGGCATCCGCTGCACGACCTGCGGATGGATCTGCGGATGCTGCATCTGTTCTTCCTGAGCGACGCGGCGCCCGTGGACCCCTCCTCGGAGAGCTGGCGCCGCCACCTGGCCCGCATGCGCGCCCACTACGAGAGCGGCGGCCCGCGTGCGGCCCGCATACCCGGCCTGATCTGGCCCATCGTCGTCGCCTTCTCCGACGACCAGGACGACGTCTGGTCCGTCATGGACGCCGCCGTCGCCAACTGCCGCGCCCACGGCGGCGACTGGGAGACGGCCGTGGCGCTGCTGTTCCGCACGCACACGGTCGTCGACGCCCCCGGTGACCTGCTGTGTGTCGACGACGACCTCACCGAGCTGCGGGCGCTCGGCCGCCGCTGCGGCGACCGCTGGCTGCGCGCCCAGGCGTGCGGCGCGGCGGGCGAGGCCGCCATGGCGCGCGGTGCGTACGACGAGGCCCGCGGGGAGTACGAGGAGGCCCTGCGCCTGGCCTACGAGGTCGGCGCGTACGCCGAGTCCCCGCTCCTGCTCGCCCGGCTCGCCGAGATCGCCTACCGCGCGGGCGACCGGACGGGTGCGCTGGCCGCACTGGACGAGGCGAGCGCGGCCGCCGACCGGTACGCGGTGACCGACTCAAAGGCGTTCGTCTCCCTGCTGCGCGCCCGGATCGCCGCCGACGACGGGGAGACGCCGCTGGCGCGCGCCCTGTGCGAGGAGGCGCGGGCCGATGCCGCGCGGGGCACGCCGCCGCCCCAGTTCACGGTGACGCTGCACCTGGTCGACGCCGTGATCACGGCGGCCGAGTCCGGCCCGGAGGCCGCCCTGGCGAAGGTGGCCGGGGTGCTGCGGGAGGCCGTGGACAAGCGGTGCTCCGGCGCGGTCCGGGCCGCGGTGGCCGACGCCGCGGCGGCCGTGCTGGCCGACCTCGGCGACTGCGCCCGGGCCGCCCGGCTGCTCGGCGCCGCCGACCGGTGGCGGGCCTGCCGGGCCCGTCCCCTGCCCGAACGCGGCCCGTCGGAGCGCGCGGCGGCCATCGCGAGCGCCGCCCTCGGCGCCGGCGGGTACACCGCCGAGCGCGCCTCGGGCGCCGCCCTCGGCCCGCGGGACGTCCTGCGGGAGCTGGACGAGGCGCGCGGTGCGCACGCCGCTAGCGGCAGGTGAACGTCGACTCCGCCCAGTCCGCGAGCGTCACGTCGTCGAGCACGCCGCGCGGTTCCACCACGAGGCGCACCGTGCTCCGGCCGGTGAGGTCCACGTGGACCGGCACGGCCGGGTCGCCGCCCTCGACCAGCCCGGACCGCCACAGCCGCTCACCGTCGGCGTAGACGGAGAAGTGGACGCGGCCGAGCCCCAGCGCCAGGTCGTCGACCCCCGCCTGCGCGTCGTAGGAGGTGCAGGACCGGTTGAGGTCGACGGTGACGGAGGACCGGCCGTGCACGGTGACGCCGTGCGCGTACCGCCGGCCGTCGACGGACGGCCCGGACCGCTTCCAGACCCAGCTGCTCGCGCCGCTCCGCATCTCGGGTCCCGTCCCGTCCCCGGTGACGTCGTACGCCAGGTCGCTCCACCGGTAGACGGCCGGTGCCGGGGGCGGCGGGGGCGGGGCGGGTGGTGGTGCGGGCGGCGACGGGGGAGCCGGGGTGGGTTCGGGGGCGGGGGTGCGCGGAGGTGTGGGCTTCGGGACGCCGGGGGGCGGGGTGGGCGCCGGCGTGCGGGAGGCCGAGGGGGACGGGCTCGGGCTGGTCCGGGGAGCCGGGGTGGGCGCGGGTGTACCGGCGCCGACGGGCAGCAGCACGGGCGGCTTCGGCCCGGGGCCCGGCTTCGAGGCGGGGGGCGTGGGATCGCCGGGCCGGACGGCCGACGAGGGCGGAGCGGCCGGCCGGGCAGGCCCGGCCTCCTCCTTCGGCGTCTCGCTGCCGGCCAGCGCGAGCGCCACCGCGACGGCGACGCCCACGGCGACCACACCGGCCGCCGCACCGGCCTTCAGCGGCGCGCCGAGCCCCTCGGACACCGCACCGCCGCCGGCACCCCCGGCACCTCCGGCCCCGCCGGACGAGCCGCCCGCCGCCGCGGCGGCCCCGGCCGCGCCCGCGCCCGTGCCCCCGGCGATGATCCCGGCCGCCTTCGCGTACCCGGCGGCACCGAACCAGCCGATGACGGCGACCGGCACGACGGCCGGGATGCCCCCGGCCACCTCCGCGATCTGGCTCGCCGCCAGCCGGCACCTGGCGCACTCCTCCAGGTGCCCGCGCAGCCCTCGCTCGGCCCGGGTGCGCAGCCGGCCGCGCGCGTAGGTGCCCAGCTGGTCGGCCCAGCGGGCGCACTCCTCGTCGGCGGTGAGCGTGGCACTGACGTGGGCCTGGAGGTAGGCCTGCCTGAGTCCCTCGCGGGCCCGGCTGGCCAGGACCCGGGTGCCGTTGGCGTCGAGCCCGAACAGCGTGGCGACCTCGCTGGGGGACTCGTCCTCCACCTCGGTGTGCCACAGCACGGCCTGCCACCGCTCGGGCAGCGACCGGAAGGCCCGCATGGCCATCGACTGCTCGGCCTCGTGCATCGCCCGTACGTCCGCGCCGAGTTCGAGCGTGTCGCCGTCGGACACGTCGGCGCCCCGGGCGGACCCGGCGGCGAACACGGCGAAGTCGTCGACGAGTTGCTCGCGGCGGGCGGACCGCGTCCAGGAGGCGGCCACGCGCCGTACGGAGGTCAGCAGATAGGCACGCACCGCGTGCGCCGGCCCGGCCCCGCCGCGTACCGCCTGCAGCATCCGGGCGAAGACCTCGGCGGTGAGGTCGTCGGCGGTGTGGGCGTCGCGGCAGCAGGTACGGGCGTACCGGCGCACGGCCTGCGCATGGCGCCGGTAGAGCTCCTCGTACGCCGTGTCGTCGCCCGCGCGCATCCGGTCGATCAGATCGGCGTCGGAGGGCGGCAGTTCGCGCGGCGGCGGCAGGACGCCGTCCTCGCGGCCTTCGCGTTCTTCGCGTCCTTCGCGCTGAGCCGGGACCACACCGTCGTGGGGCGCGGGGGGCGGCACGGCCGCGCGCCCGCCCTGGCTCGGCACCTGGGGCGGTACCTCGCCACCGGCCGTGACGTCGCCGCCGCCCCCGTCCGACTCGTCCCGCTCGTCACCGCTCATCGCGGAACGCCCCCGCCAGCCGCCCAACCCGTCCAGACCACCGGGTCAGCGTGCCACAGCGGTCCCCACCGGGAACGCTTGAGCCAGGAGCATCACCCGTCCGTGGGGATCCACCGCACGCCAGTACTGAACGGCACGCGCCCGGGGAAGGATCGCGCCTTCGGGCTCACTCCGCGCACTCCTCCGGACCACCGGCGACCGGGGCTTGCGGCGCACGCACCGACCACGGCCCCTCGCCGGACGGAAACCGGCCCGCACACCTCTCCCCCGCCCCACGCGTGAGGCCCGGAGCGCACGCCCCGGGCCTCATCGCGGCCTCTTCGCGCCACGGCCCTCACGGGCCCCGATGTGCCCGGGGCCCGTACGCACCGCGCCGGTTCACGCCGGTCGCGAGCGCAGTCCCTCCAGCAGGATGTCGAGCAGCCGGGCCGAGGCCGCCGCCTGCTGGGCCGCGTCCGGCAGCGAGGGCGCCGCCGTGGCGATCACCAGCAGGACGTCCGCCACGGACACGTCCGCCCGCAGCTCGCCCGCCGCCCGGGCCCGCTCCACGAGCCGGCCCACGACGTCGAGCAGCGCCGCCGCACCGGCGTCGTCCTCCTCCGCCGCGGCATCCGGCACCGCCGCCACGGCCGCCGGCTCGTCCGGGACGAGCCGCAGCTCCGCCGGTCCGGGCTGCGTCCGCTGCTGCGGCACACGCGCACCGCCCGCGCCGTCCTCCGCGGGCACCCGCAGCACCTGCGGCGGCAGCAGCCGCCCGGCGCCGGAGGCCACCGACGTCCGCAGGAAGCGCGACAGCGCCGACCACGGCTCGTCCTCCTGCCCGAGCGCCGCACGCGCCTGGTCGGTCAGCCGGGAGATCTCCTCCTCGGCTATCCGGCGCACCAGGACGTCCTTGCTCGGGAACCGCCGGTAGACCGTGCCCACGCCGACCCGCGCGCGCCGCGCCACGTCCTCCATCGGCGCGCCGTAGCCCAGCTCGCCGAAGACCTCGCGCGCCGCACGCAGCACGTGCTCCAGATTGCGCTGCGCGTCCACGCGCAGCGGTGTGGTCCGCGCCCCGTCCGGGCGGGCGCCGCCCGGCGTCGCGCTCATCGTCGCGCCGCCCGCGAGAGCGGACACGGTCGACCATCGAGAATCCTGAACATGCATATGCATTCCCCCGGTAATGACGTCTCCCCCCGGAGACACTCCCCGTCAAGCCATCGCGGGACGGGGGAACAGGCCCGGGTCCGCGGGCCCGCCCGTCGCGGACCCGGTGAGCACATCCCCCTACACCCCGTCGACACACGAACATAGTTGAGAGGGAGTCAATTCAGAAGGGGCAGGTTCCGCACAGAGCGCCCACCGATCGGAGCACGGGCCGCATACGTCCGGAATGTGCCCCCGCGCGCCCCCTGCACCACCCGCCCTGACCTGCGGCGGATCCCACCGCCCCGCCCTTTCGGCCAACTACGCGCCGGCTCCCGCCCCGGTCACACAATTCGTCGAGGCTGTGGACAAACGCAAGCGGCGGGTGCGTCATGGGATGGTGAAGGAACGTGCGCGCATTCTCGTTGTCGGTGGCGGCTACGTCGGGATGTACACGGCCCTGCGCCTGCAGCGCAGACTGAGCCGGGAACTGGACCGCGACGAGGTGGAGATCACCGTCGTCACCCCCGACCCGTACATGACGTACCAGCCGTTCCTCCCCGAGGCCGCCGCCGGGGCCATCTCGCCGCGCCACGTCGTCGTGCCGCTGCGCCGCGTCCTCGGCCGGTGCCGCATCATCATCGGCGAGGCCACCGCCGTCGACCACGACAAGCGCACCGCCACCGTCACCACCCTCGCCACCGAGGAGGAGGGCACGGGCGGACAGCGGCTCGCCTACGACCACCTGGTGCTGGCCCCCGGCTCCGTCTCGCGCACCCTGCCCGTCCCCGGCCTCGCCGACCACGGCATCGGCTTCAAGACCGTCGAGGAGGCCATCGGGCTGCGCAACCACGTCATCGAGCAGATGGACATCGCCTCCTCCACCCGCGACCCCGCCGTCCGCGACGCGGCCCTCACCTTCGTCTTCGTCGGCGGCGGCTACGCGGGCGTGGAGGCGCTCGGCGAGCTGGAGGACATGGCCCGCTACGCCGCCCGCCACTACCACAACGTCCGGCCCGAGGACATGAAGTGGATCCTCGTCGAGGCCTCCGACCGCATCCTCCCGGAGGTCGGCGAGGAGATGGGCCGCTACACCGTCACCGAGTTGCGCCGGCGCAACATCGACGTCCGCCTCGAGACCCGCCTGGAGTCCTGCGCCGACCGGGTCGCCGTCCTCAGCGACGGCGCCCGCTTCCCCACCCGCACGGTCGTGTGGACGGCCGGCGTGAAACCGCACCCCGTGCTCGCCGCGACCGACCTGCCCCGCAACGAGCGCGGCCGCCTCCGGTGCACCCCGCAGCTGTCGGTCGAGGGCACCACGCACGCGTGGGCCGCGGGAGACGCCGCCGCCGTCCCGGACGTCACCGCGAAGGAACCCGGCCGCGAGTGCGCGCCCAACGCCCAGCACGCCGTCCGCCAGGCCGCCGTCCTCGCCGACAACATCGTGCACACCCTGCGCGGCGAACCCTTGACGACCTACGAGCACTCCTACGCCGGGTCCGTCGCCTCCCTCGGCCTGCACAAGGGCGTCGCGCACGTCTACGGACGCAAGGTCAAGGGCTACCCGGCCTGGTTCATGCACCGCGCCTACCACCTCAGCCGCGTGCCCACCTTCAACCGCAAGGCGCGCGTGCTGGCCGAATGGACCCTGGCCGGGCTGTTCAAACGGGAGATCGTCTCCCTGGGCTCACTCGAACACCCGCGGGCCGAGTTCGAACTCGCGGCCGGTGGAAAGCCTTCCCAGGACCCCCCGCGCAACCCGAAGGGGTCGTCCTGACCCGACCCAGGAACTCCCGCGGCCGGCCCGGCGTCTGACGGATGTCGGTCCGGTCCGCGCCCTGCCAGACTGGTCCACCACCGCGGGCGTGCCCCCCACGTCCCGGTGCGGGCCCCCGGGCCCCGGCCGGTTCCGGCCGCCGACCACTACACGAGGCAAGGATTCGTGAACTTCACGCGCTGGAGCGCCCGGCTCCCCGGAACGCAGCGCCGCGCCGCAGCGCGGACCGAGCAGACGGCCTCCCCGGACCGGCGGGGGGACGGCTCCGTGCCCGCCGCCCGCGCCGAGCAGCTGACCGGCGAGGCCCCGCCCGTCCCCGCCGTCGACGAACTGCGGGTGCGCGAGGTCCTCGACCGCGTCCCCTCCCTCGTCGCCCTGGTCCACGGCCCCGACCACCGGATCGCCTACGTCAACGACGCCTACACCACCGCCTTCGGCGTGCGCCCCCTGGGCGAGCGCGCCCGCGAGGCCCTCCCGGAGCTCGACGGACTCGGCCTGTTCCCCCTGCTGGACCAGGTCCAGCGCAGCGGCCGGCCCCGGACGGTCAAGTCCCGCAAGGCGCCCGACGGCCGCTGCTACACCTTCACCTGCACTCCCGTCGCCCAGCGCGACGACGGCAAGGGCGGCAGCGAAGGCCGCGGCGTCCTCGTCTTCGCCACGGACGTCACCGACCACGCCGAAGCGGCCGAACGCCTGCGGGCCAGCGAGCGCCGCCAGCGCGAGACGGCCGTCACCCTCCAGCGCTCCCTGCTGCCCCAGGAGCTGGAAGAGCCCGACGACCTGCGCATCGCCGCCACCTACCACCCCGGCGGCACCGAGGCGGCGGTGGGCGGCGACTGGTACGACGTGATCACCCTCGGCGGCGGCCGCACGGCCCTGGTCATCGGCGACGTCATGGGCCGCGGTGTCCGCGCGGCGGCGGTCATGGGCCAGCTCCGCACGGCCGTCCGCGCCTACGCCCGCCTCGACCTGCCCCCGCACGAGGTCCTCCAGCTCCTGGACGGCCTCGCGGCGGAGATCGACGCCCACCAGATCGCCACGTGCGCGTACGCCATCCACGACCCGAACGAGGGCAGGCTCGTCTACTCCTCGGCGGGCCACCTCCCTATCCTCGTCCGCGACGAGAACGGCACGGTCCTGCGCGCCGACGAACCCACCGGCCCCCCGCTCGGCACCGGCGGCTGGATGCACACCTCGGGCTCCGTCCCGCTCGGCCCGGGCTCCACGGCCGTCCTCTACACGGACGGCCTGGTGGAGCGCCGCGACGCCGACCTCGACGAGGGCATCGCCGCCCTGGAGCGCGCCCTGTCCGGCGCCACCGGCACCCCGCAGGTGGTCTGCGACCGCCTGATCCGCTCGGCCGGCGTCACCCCCGACCACGACGACGACGTGGCCGTCCTGGTCCTGCAGCACCCCGCCCGCACCGGCCCGGACAGCGAGCTGTTCCGCAACGCCGCCCTGGAACTGCTGGGCGGTGTGGAGGCGGCCCCCCGCGCGCGTGCCTTCGCCTCCGGTGTCCTGACCAGCTGGCGCTTCCCGGCGGATCTGCACGACCTGGGCGTGCTGGCGACCAGCGAACTGGTCGCCAACTCCCTGCAGCACGGCACCCCGCCCATGCGGCTGCGTCTGCGCCGCACCGACCGCCGCCTGATCATCGAGGTCACCGACGGCGACGACCACCTCCCCAGACGCCGCCGCGCGGAACCGGGCGACGAATCGGGCCGGGGCATCGCCATCGTCGCCACGATCGCCTCGAACTGGGGCTGCCGCCGCACACCAGGCGGCGGCAAGGCGGTGTGGTGCGAGTTCGTCCTGCCCCGCACCACACCGACCTGACGGGGACGGATCAGACGTCCGCCGAGACGGGCGCCCCGCCCCGCGCCACGACCCGGCTCCTGGCGACCCACGGCTGGTCCTGCGCGTCCGTCAGCTGCCGCCCCAGCCGCACGGCCAGCACGGTGATCCCCAGCGAGAACAGCAGGAACGCCACGATGTACGGAGCGTGCAGGGACGCCCCGAGCGGTCCGCCCACCGCCGGCCCGACGGCCAGCGCGAGCTGCTTGACCAGGGCGAACGCCGAGTTGTACTGACCGGCCATGCCTTCCGGCGCCAGGTCGGCCACCAGCGGGGCCACGGTCGGCGACAGCATTGCCTCCCCGAGGCCGAACAGGGCGTACGTCGACACGAACGCGGCGGTCGCCATCTCCTGGCTCCCGTGACCGAGTCCCGCGTACCCCGCGACGACCCAGGCCACGGCCCAGATCAGGCCCACAGCGGCGATCACCCGCGACCGGCGGCGCCGCTCCACGAACCGCAGGACGGCGAACTGCGCGACGACGATCACCAGCGTGTTGGCGGCCAGCGCGGTGCCCAGCGCGGACGTCGAGATACCGGCGGCTTCGACCCCGTACGCGCTCAGACCCGACTCGAACTGCCCGTAGCAGGCGAAGAACAGCACGAAGCCGAGCACGCACAGCTGCACCATGGCGCGGTTGCCCAGCAACTGCTTCCAGCTGCCCCGGTCCCCACCGACGGGCGCGTCCATCCGCGGCGCGTGCGGCATCCGCACGGTCGCCATCACCACGACCAGCAGCAGGAACATCGCCGCCTCGATCGCGAAGAGCAGCGTGAAGGACGCGGGACTGCTGGTGTCGACCAGGTGGCCGCCGATGAGGCCGCCGACGCCGAGCCCGAGGTTCTGCAGGAAGAACTGCATGGCGAAGGCACGCGAGCGGGTGTCGGCGCTGGAGCAGTCCACGATCATGGTCGCCAGCGCCGGCTGCATCACGGCCTGGCCCGCTCCCAGCAGGGACGCCGAGACCAGCACGGCCGCCGCGCTGCCGGAGATCCCCAGGCTCAGCGCCCCCAGGGCGGCGGTGACGAGGGCGGTGAGCAGCACCGGCAGCGGACCGCGCCGGACGATGGCCCGTCCGGCGAACGGCAGCACGATCAGTGCGGCCACAGCAAAGACGGCGAGCACCAGACCCGCCGTCATGGCCCCCAGCCCTCGCACCTGCGCCACATAGACGTACAGGTACGGGACCGTGAAGCCGAGCCCGAAAGCGCTGAGTGCGTTGCCCACGTGGATCCGGCGCATCGCAGCGCCCATCGCCCTGGTCACGTTCACCTCTCTCACAAGTTAGGAGTGAAGACTTCGAAGCTAAAGTTCGATGCTAAAGAGTACATACTCAAGGACTTCAAGGCAAAGGGGGGCCGTGCCATACTGCGGCCCATGGGCGACATCCCCGGCCCCAGCGAGCCGACCCTCGAAGAGCAGATCGCCGCGTACCAGCGCGAGTTCCAGGACCTCGACCCCCAGGTGGAGCAGATCGTCTCCGCCCTGTCCCGCCTGAACCGCCGCATGAACGTCGCCTACGGCCGCCAGACCGCGGCCCTCGGGATCAGCAACGCCGAGTGGGAGGTCCTCAAGGCCCTCGTCCTCTCCGGCGCCCCCTACCGCCTGGGCCCCAGCGACCTCGCCAAGCGCCTCGGCCTGACGCCGGCCGCGATGACCCACCGGATCGACCGCATGGTCGCCGAAGCATTGGTGACCCGTGAACGGGACGAGACGAACCGCGTCCGCGTCATCGTGGAACTGACACCGGAGGGGCGAGAGAAGTGGCTGGAGGCGATGCGCCTGGCGTCGGTCTTCGAAGAGGACCTGCTCCAGGACCTGTCCCCGAAGGAGCGCACGGCGCTGGGCGAGGTGCTCACGCGCCTGCTGCGCCGGGTGGAGCACGCCCAGCCGGACGCCGGCGGACGCCTCACCGACCTGGACTGACGCACCGCGAAAAGATCTTGACAGGGGAGGCTTGACACCCCCCAGCCCGGTCCGTAAAGTTCTTCGGGTTGCCACGGAGCCGTAACGGTTCTTCGGCAGCACTTCCGCCGCAGCAGCGGCACCCACCACAGCACGATCGATCCCAGCGGGGTTGTATTCGGCACGCCCGAATTCAATTCGAATGGGACTCGACGCCCTGATCGAATCCGCTTCGGCTTCGATTTTGGATCGCCGAGAGACCGCGCTAAGGTTGGACACGTCGGAACGGCCCAACGGCCGCGAGGACAAGCCCCTCTGACTGGGAATCAGGCCCGAAAGGATCTGATAGAGTCGGAACCGCCGGAAAGGAAACCGCGAAAGCGGAAACCTGGAAAGCACCGAGGAAATCGGATCGGAAAGATCTGATAGAGTCGGAAACGCAAGACCGAAGGGAAGCGCCCGGAGGAAAGCCCGAGAGGGTGAGTACAAAGGAAGCGACCGTTCCTTGAGAA
>NZ_JBVJKK010000004.1:291786-681566 GCF_055585285.1 Streptomyces sp. NPDC053665 | reverse complement strand
CCCGCGGAGCGGGTAAAAGCCTGCTGCGCAGGCTTCCAGGGAACTCCCGCGCTGCGCGCGGGAGTTGGAGTGGAGCCCCGCGCTGCGCGCGGGGTGACGGAGTGCCACTCCTCGCGTTGCGAGGAGTGGGCTCTGCGCTGCGCTTCGAGCCCTGTGTTTCCTTCCGTCAGAACTTTGGCTATATCCGCAGTTTGAGTGAGTGCCCCTTCCGGCTCTCCGCTTCGCTTCGAGCCGGCGGCTCCCTCGTCGCTGCGCTCCCTGGAGGGAGCCTTGAGGGTCCGTTCGCTGCGCTCCCGGACCTGGCCCGCATTCGCGGGCAGCTGGCTACGGGGATAAGGGGGCCGGTCGTTGCCTTTGGTGAAAATTTTCGATGGATCCGGATTTGGGGCGGGTGCCTCTCGGCGTGGAGATCACGGTGTTGCGCAGCGGGGTGCGCGGGTGGGTGTGGTGATGTCAGTTCCGGTTCGCTGCACAGACATCCAGGCTGATACTGCCGCTCGTGTCGTCAGTCTCGGGGTGTGTACCAGGGTACGAGGCGCAGCAGGAGGTCGAGGGTGTGGCGGGCGGCTGTGCGGGTGGCGGTGGTGGGGGCGAAGGCCGCGGCGAGGGCGAGGGTGGCGGTGGTTGCGCCGAGCGCGGCTGTGAGGACGAGCAGGATGCTCGCCTCGTGGCCGGGGTGGTGGAGGGCGCTGGCGATGAGGAGGGTGAGCAGCGCGGTGGCGAGGCCGGCGGCGGTCTTGGTTCGGATGCGGTTTCGGTGCTCTGGGGTCATGGGTGGGCCTGCTGTCTGGAGTTGGCGGATCTGGGTGGTGCCGAGACCAGTGAGCCAGAGCCACAAGTCCGCAGAAAATGGCACCTCTCGGGGTTGTAATGGTGGGCATGGCACGAGGGGCGCCGAGTCCGGCTGATCTGCAGGTGGTCCGTGAACTGGCCCCGCGTGGAGTAATGGTGACGGCAAGCCAGTTGGAGAGCTGGCGGCGGGCGGGGCTGCTGCCGCGGCATCGGCGGCGAGCGCTCGGGCGGGGCCGGGGGTCGGTGGTGGACGCGGTCGATCCGGTGGTGGTGGAGAGCGCGGCGGTGCTGGCGCGGCATCTTCGCCAGGGGCGGGATCGTCGGCTGGCGGTGCTGGAGTGGTTCGCCGAGGCGGGCGGGGCTGTGCAGCCGGGGACGGTGCGGGTGCCGGAGCCGCCGCTGGCGGCGGTGCGGGAGGCTGTGGTCTGGGTGATGCGGGGCACGGTGTCGCATCGGCTGCTGGAGCTTGCACGCGGTGCGGCGGGGGCGGGTGAAGAGGCCGCCGATGCGCTGTATGAGGTCGCCGGCCGGCTTCTGGCGGCACATCCGTACCGCGGGTCTGCGGACCCCGCCCTGGTGCGCGCGGCGCTTGAGGCCGATGAAGACGTGGACGTGCCGGACGGGCCGGACTTCAAGGAGGTGGTGCACCTGGTCGCGGCGATCGGTCTGGGGGCGCAGGAGGTGGGCGGGGATGCGCTGGCCGAGGCGTTCGGCGCCTTCGCGTTGTTCGGGCTGACGGCCGAGGACTGGGCACAGATGCTGGGCGCGGCTGAGCGCGGGGAGAGTCCGCCGGTGGACTGGGGGCTGCTCCAGCAGCGCGCGGACGTGCTGGGGCCGGTTCAGCAGGCCAGCGATGAGCAGTTGCTGCGGGCCCGGACGGTGTTGCTCGGGCTGCGGATGTTCTACGGGTTGCACGTGATGCACGCCCTGTTCATGCCGGACACTCCGGCGCTGGCCGCGCTGCGGGCGAGGATCGACGAGCTGGGTGTGTTCCCCATCCTGGACCACGTCATCGCCCTCAGTTCCTCCCCCAGGCACTTCGCCCAGGGCCTGGCCATCGGCCTCGAGCCGCTCTTCGACGGGCTCTACGAGACGCTCATGGAACAGCTCACGGCCGCCCCGGACCTCTTCCAGATCCCCGGCGACGAGACCGGCGCAGCCGGCTTCATGGAAACGTGGACCCGCACTCTGCGCGAGCAGACCGCAAGGGCCGGGCAGCGAGCGGATGCGAGCTGTGAGGAGCCCGTGTAGGGCCGGCCGGGGTTGGTGTCCCGTGGTCTACGTCGTTGACACGGTCTGGCGGCGCTTGGCCCGTTCGACCTGGCGTAGCAGGAGGTCGGCGAATTGGATGATCTCTGCCGCCTCGATTGGGTCGTCGAAGTTGACGGTGCGGTGGCTGGCAGGGTTCTTGTAGGCGGCGCCCATGGCGCCGGCGAACAGGTTGGCGGTGGCCGCCTGTTCGCCGCCCTCAGCCTCCGCATCGGCGAGCGCGCCGCCGGTCTTTCCGTTCTCGTGAGGCCGGAACGCTTCCCGCATCAGCTTCACTCCGACCAAAGAGTTGTCGAGTCCGGCGGCGTCGCGGACGGCGACCTCGACCGCCTTCATCGCGGCGAAGCACGCCGTCTCGTAGTCACCCAGGTCGAAGTTGGTGCGCACCGTGCCCTCCAGATCCGGGTGGAGTGGGCCGGAGAGCCGTTCGCGGGCCTCGAACCGTGTGATGCCCTGCGGGTCCTTCGCCAGGTCCCTGCCGTCGCGGGAAATCCGGCGGAAGGCCTCGGACTGGCTGGGCTCGCGGGTCAGCAGCGCCTGAGCCTCCAGCCAGCACCAGGCATCGGACAGCCGGTCCACGAGCGCGGCCGCATCCGGCTCTTCCTGGAACGCCTGCCGAGCCGAGTTCATGGTGCTCGCGTACTGCAGATATCCGGTCCCGGTGGCGAGGTACTGCAGGAGAAGGAGTGCGACGTCTCGCGTGGGCAGCTGCCGGATCTGTCCCGCCGGAACCGGCGGTATGTACTGGAAGTTCATGAGCCATAACGCTACGGCGCTGCGCTGACATTCTGCGGCCGTGCGGGCGGAGCAGGGCGGGCCGTACGAAGTCGGCGGGAGGCCGCGCGAGGTTCGTCGCACATGCCGGGCCGAGTGGCGGCCCGATTCGGGAACTCACGCGGAAGTCGGCACCGGTGACGGTGCCGACTTTCGTGTCGGCGGGCGCGGGCCAACGCGCCTGCCTGGGGTCCTGAAGCGGTTTTGGGCTTGCGACCAGGAGCTGTCAGGAGGCCACCAACCAGAAGAGCTGTCGGAGGCGTATGGGGAGCACTGTCTTGGTGAGGGGGTCTAGGCCGCAAGTCTGCTGGAACAAAAGGTGGGCTGCCGCAGGCGTGGCATCCGTTCACTTCGTCGCTTGCAGGCCTGGTTACGCGGGACAGGTGCTTTGCAGATTCTGTGGCTGGTGCGGAACACCAGTGAGGCCACGATTTCCCATATCGGGCAAAGCGCTCACGGAGACGAGGCGCGCTGAGGTCGGGCGTGGAAGGCTGTGAGTCCGCGCAGCCCGCACCACGGGGCAGGGCCAACTGCCCCTGAGCTGCGTCACTTTGCGACCAGAATTCGGCCCCGGCGCGTCCGCCGGCAGGCCCCGTCAGGACGGATCCTCCTGCCATGAACAATGTCCCTGTTCCCTGCCCCGCTGCGGCGGCACCGGCCTGTGGCTGTGGCGCGGCCGGACGCTTCGGTCCCACGCACGCGTTGATCCTGCTGGTCGCCGTCCTGGGGCTGGGCAGCGGCCTGTTCCTCGCCGGCACCCAGCTCAGCATCGTCTTCGCCCTGCTGGGTGGCCTGGGGGCGATCGGCGCGGCCACCCTCACCGCGGCCGGCGGCGGCCGCCGCCTGGTGACAGTCCTCATCGAGGCCGCCGTGCAGTCCTCCGCGGGTAGGTAGTGAAGGCCGTGCCCCGTTCCCCCATCGCCAACTCCCCGGACAGCTCCTTCACGGCCCTCGCCGAGCACCTTGCAGGCATGCGCCGGGCCGCTCGACTGACCCAGCGCGCCCTGGCCCAGGCCGCCAGCATCTCCCGAGGCACCGTCCAGCGCGCCGAGTCCGGCGCAGCGGCGCCCTCTCCCGCCGTCCTTGACGCCTATCTACGGGCGTGCCGGGCCAGTGCTCCCGACCAGACCAGGGCCCGACTGCTGCGCAGCCGCGGCCGCACCGAGCAGCGCGGCCGGCTCCGCTCTCTCAACGCGCCCAAACCTGCCCTCATCAACAGCGAGGACGACCTCGGTGCGGCGCTGGCCGCGGAGTACGAGCGGGCCGGCGCACCCTCCCTGCGCGAGCTCAGCCGCAGGGTTCCCCACCGGCCGCCGCTGCCGCCCACCACCGCCTGGCGGATCGTGCACCGTAAGGGCCTGCCCGCCAGCCTCGAGCAGCTCGTCACGTACCTGACCGCCTGCGGCGTCAGCCCGGCACAACAGCGCCTGTACGCCGAGGCCTACAACCGCTTCGCCGCCGTCCGAGGGGTACGCGTGACCCCTGCACCCCCACCGCGGATGACCCACTACACCGACAAGATCAGCCCCCGGTTCAGGAACCTGCTCGACTCCATGTCGGCCGACGACGTCGAGACCGCTCTCACCATCGGCGTCACCCAGGTCGTCGCTCAACACGTCCGGCGCAACGGCGCCGCCCTGCCCGCGGACGTCGATCCCGTCTTCTTCTCCTACGACCTGCTCTTCGCCGAAGACGACGCGTTCTACACCCGCTACCCCGTCGGCGACGCGGGGCTCTTCCAGCGTCGGCACCCGCCCGAGGCTGCCCTGCGCCCCCGCCTCCCCGACAACGGTCTGCGTCGGCTCTTATCCCCCGACACACTGCATGCCCGCGTCTCCAAACCACCGCCTCCGACATCGGACATCTCGCGTACTCATCGCGTGCAGTAGAGGTGCGCGGCTCGGTGCGCAGACCAAAGGCGCCGGCTCAACCCTCGTGCCGGCCTTCGTCAGGGCCTCGGCCCGGCGTAGGCCCTCCTGGGGCACTGCATTGTGGTGCTTATCCGACGGTCCTTACAGGCGCCCGTGGCTGCGCCGTCGGCCGGTGTACTCCACGCCGAGCCTCTTGAGCTTGCGGCGTACGCGTTCCCCCATCGATGCCGGTTGGGCGGTCTTGAGCGCCGCCTGCTTCCAGGTCAGGCCGTCGGCTGCGTAGCACTGGGCAACCGCACGCTCCACAGCAGTGAGCTTGGCCAGGACCCGGTGCACCGCCTCCTCGTGGTCCGATGTGTCCTGCCGGGGCATCTCACCGTCAGCAAGCAGGTCTGGGTTGTCCAAGGCAAGGACGCCTTGGCGGGTTCGCTCCCATACTTCGGTGTCCGCCAAGGAGGCGGAGCGGATGGCAGCCCGCAACCGCGCCTGAAGGTCTTCGTTGCCGAGCACCTGGTCGTCCCAGCCGTTTAGCAGCAGTCCCTGGGCGGTGAGCTCAGTCCGTTTGCCGGGGGCAATGAAGCGGGCCAGGCGCTCGACGGGGACATCGTCGGCCCCCTGGTGGACGCTGGCGTGACGGGCCTGAAGGGCGGCGGTGAACAGCGAACGAGGCGCGTATCCCCGCCAGCCGTAAACGTGAGGGCCCGCGGTCGTGAATCCGAGGTGGCGGTGCAGCATGCCAAGGACCGTGATCGGATCCAGGTGTGCGGGGCTGAGGCGCTGGACGAGCACGTACAGCGCGTCGCGGGAGCGACTGGCCCGTTGGGCGGGCACGTCACGGCCGATCAGAACGGTGATGGGACCGATCATTCCCGCTCCGATGCGCCTGGGTGCGCCCTGCTCGACCGGCTTGGGCTGGTGCTGCATGAGGTGCGGCGGCAGACGGTTCAGCTCGTGCGTGGTGCGCTGGCTCCAGACGGCCCAGGACTTCGAACGCCAGGCAGGTACGGGGTCGGTGGGGGTGCGGCAGTGGTCGTGGAGAAGGCGGCCGAAAGGATCTCGGTCGCAGTTGGCGCTGTCGGTGCTCCCCCACGGGCACGCCGGGAACACGCGGGGTGGTCGGCGGCGGGCGAACAGGCTCTGGGCCACGTCGGTCAGGGCGTGCAGCATGTCCCCTCCCCCATCGGTGGGGAGCATGAGATCGCCCAGCACCGGGCCCAGACCGTAGGGGAAGAGCTGTTGGGCGCGTCTACGGGCTTGCCGCGTCAGCTCGGCCGTGCGCAGCACGGTGGCCGTGTGCCGTTCAAAGCCGACCAGTGCGCATGCGGCGGCCAGCTGAGCGGCGTCGGGGCGCGCAGCGCTGTCCAGCCAGCGCCGCGGGTCCGGCTCGCGGTACCGGGCGGGCGGGCAGCACTGGACGCAGGCGGGCCCCAGGCCGGCCGCGGGCCCGGCGACCCACCCAAGGTCCTGAAGACCACCGATCATGGGGGGCGGGTTGGTGCGGGTGTTCACGGGCGCTCCAGGAGGTGGTCGGTGAGGACGGCCGCCGCGACCGCACCGCCAAACGCCTCGGCCGGGGAGGCGCCCGCGGACAGCAGGCCCCAGCCCGCCATGATGCCCGCCATCAAGACCACCAGGACGTACACGTTCACCAGCCAGATCCCTTCGCCGGGCGGGGAGCGGCCCGTTGCCTCTCCCTCACCCTTCCGGGACGGCCGGACCCCGTACCGACAAAAAATTTCCGCGCGTTTTTCTCAGGTGGAGGTGGCAAGGCGGCGGGCGACGCGGCTCCGGCGGGTGCTTCGGGCCCCGGGGCCTGCGGTCGCCGAGGTGCGAGGCCCGGGGGTGTGGGCGGCCCTCAGCTCTCCAGCTCGCGTGGGACGACACGGGAGAAGAACTCCTCCACCGTCTTCGCGTCGAGATTGCCGTTCGTGGTCGCAGACCGCCGCAGCGCTTCGCCCGTCACCTGGGCAGGAATGTCGAGGTACTTGTCCGCCTCGCCCATGATCTCACCGACGTACCACTGGGCCGAGGTGGGGAAGTGCTGGATGAACCAGCCGAGCATCTTGGCCAGGGGCACCGACAGGATGAGGTCGAAGTCCTTGAGCTGGCTGCCCCGGCGTTCGCTGACGCGCAGCGAGGTGGCGAAGTCCTCCAGGACGGCGTGGCGGATGGTCGGTCCGAGGGCGTCGGTGGGGATGATCTGCCTCAGGCTGTCGGCGACCTCGAAGGCCAGTTGGTCAGCCACCTCCCGCACGCTCGGCTCGTTGCGCTGGCGCAGGACCCACCGCTTGCGGATGTCGGGCCGCTTCCATAGGAAGCTGAAGAAGGTCTCGCTGAAACGGTCGCGGATCTGAGCCGCCCCCGGGGCCAAACGGTGGCGGTCACCGGCCGGCATGGCCTTCCTCAGCCCCTCGGAGGAGCGGCGCCGGGCCTCGACCCAGTCCTCGGCGACCGGGCGTGACCACTGGGACCGTCCGCCGACGGTCGCCTGGGGAAGCGGCACGTCGTTCTCGCCTCGGGAGATGTAGCCCCGCAGTGTGGAGGCTGTGATGCCGCCGAGCGCGGCCATCTCGGGTACGCCGAGCAGCCGGTCGCCTGCGAGTTCGGGGCTGGCCAGGTCGACGACGCACTTCTGCAGCGGCAGGGGGTCGTCCTGCTTTTGGTGGTGCTGCGCCCACAGGGTCAGGTCGTCGAGCCAGTTGTCCGGTGCTGCGGTGGCCGGGTCGAACGTGGCGACCTTGTGGACGTGGGCGCGGTCCGGGTGGGCGCGGCCGTCGAGCATGTCGTCGGCGTGGACGGTGGCCGTGGCACGGGCCTTGTGACGGGCGTAGTTCTCGGTGACCGGGTCCCAGATCTGGCCGGGCCGGTACCAGGCGTCGCCGTCCCACGAGTAGCCCCCGGCGCGGAACAGCAGCGGGGCGCCTGTCCAGTAGGTGTGCAGGCTGGCGGTGTCCTCGTCGCGCAGCAGGAGCACGGTGCGTCCGTGGTCGGGGTGGTAGCGCACGGCCCAGCCCAGGTGGTGGGCGATCGGGTCGGTGGTGAAGGCCAGCCATCCTCCCTCACGGGAGGGGTCGCAACGGCCCCACATGCCCTCACCCTTGTTGCGGCCGACGGCCTCGATGGCGTCGGGGCCGTCGTCGAGCGGCAGGTGCGAGTCGTCGACGAATGGCAGACCGGGCACCGGATGGTCGGTGCGCAGGCCGTTGGCGAGCGGCCGGATGTCGTAGACCAACGTGTTCCCCTTCTCGACTTCACTGCTGTATATGACTACAGCGTTATTGATGCCCAGTAGTACACGACTGAAAAACGAATCGGTACAGCCATTTCGAGACAGGTTCCGCAGCGGCGAGTTGGCGTGACCGTCACACCGGGGCGGCACTGCGCCGGCAGCCGCTCTGCTGCGCAGGTGCTGCCATGGACGCAGAAGAAAGCGGGGATCTGCCCTTCACTCCCGTGTCATCCTGGTCGGTTGGCCATGGGACGAGGGGAAGGGGACGGGACATGGCAACACGTCACGAGCCTTGGCCGGCGACGGTCATCACGGCGGTGGCAGGTGTGCTCGGCGACACCGATCACGGCTTGACTGGGCGGGAGATCGGGCAACTGCTGGCCGTCGTGAGGGTGCCGGATGCCGACGGCGGCAACAAGCGGGACCGGCTGGCCGGAGTGCTGCTGGCGCAGCAAGCGCGCCAGGGGGCGTCGAACTGCGTGATCGCGTTCATCAAAGAGGCGATGGCCCCGGTGCGCTACGTTCAGCAGCCCCACACGTTCTCACGCCGGCAGGACGACCTCAACGAGGTCCTGGTCCATGTCGGGCTGCGGGTCAACGACCAGGGGCAGGTAGCCAGGGGGCCGGCGGCCTCCACGCTGAGCGAGGCCGCACAGCACGCCAGTTCCCTGCGAGCCGAGCTACGCCGCCGCTCCACGCATCCGGAAGTGCTGCGCTACTGCACCCTGGAGATCCTGACCAAGAACCCCTTCCACGCCAGCCTGGAGGCGGTCAAGTCGGTGGCCGACCGGCTGCGGACCCTCACCGGCCAGGGCCTGGACGGGGCACGGCTGGTCGACGCGGTGCTCATGCCCGGCCAGGGAACGGCCCGGGTGGCCATCAACGCGAACGCCACGGGGCCCGAGCTGGATGAGCAGAAGGGACTGGCGAACCTGGTCAAGGGCCTGTTCAGCATGTACCGCAACCCGGCCACACACGAGCCGCGCCTTCACCGCACGGTCACCGAAGAGGAGCTGCTAGAACTGCTCACCACGCTGTCGATGGTGCACCGGCGGCTCGACGGCGCGCACGTCACCCTCTGATGCCGTGTTCAGTGCAACTCGTGCCTGAGTTGCACTGACTGGGGGGGTTGCCGCACCGCAGATCCGGGCTGCGGCGTGCGGCGACGCCGGCCGCGGCAGCGCAGGCAGTGCTGTCTCAGGCCCTGACGTCCTCCTGTGGCGGTGATGCCTGGAAGAAGGCACGTAGGGGTTCGTCGATGGCGCGTGAGCAGCTGGTGCAGTGGGCTGCGGCGTCGAGACGAGGTGCGAGGTCTTGCGTGTCGTAGGGGGTGAGGATGAGCCAGCGCAGGACGACCTGCCGGACGAGCAGCCTGAGCTCGCGCAGTTCGGCCTCCTTCTGGTCGGCGAGCAGGTCTCCGTGTACGTACTTCGATAGCGCGCTGTACGCCTTCTGCACTCTGCTCTCGACGCCCTCGCGCACTGAGCTGGGGAACAGGGCCGCCGTCCGGGTCCGGATCCTCTCGCTGATGCCCTCGTGCTTGTCGCCGGGGCTGACCATCAGGGCTTCCAGCGCGATGACGTAGTCCAGAAGCCGCTCGTCGGCTTCTTCCTCCCACACGCCGTCATCCCTGTAGGTGCGCTGGTAGGCCTGCAGCAGGTGACGGGCAGCTCGCTCCAAGCGACGGGCGCGTTTCCTGGGAAGACTTTGTCCGCTGGTGATGCCGTCCATGACGGCATCGATCTTCGCTGTCACCGCGGAGCAGAAGGCCTGCAGCCGCGGGAGAGCGGCTCCAGCGACGTGGAAGCTTCCGCTCTCACGGACTTCGACCTCTTCCGGGATGCCGTGACGGTCCTCGTAGATGATGGTGGTGGGCACCTGGTTCCGGTTCAGGTCGAAGTAGCGGCCCCGCTCGACGCCGAACACCGCATCGACGTGCAGCAGCTCCTCGCTCCACAGGATCAGCGGCAGCAACGCCCTCCAGTGCAGGGATTCCGAACGTGGCCCGGCGAAGTCGAACCAGCCCGTGTCCCTACGGTCCGGGGCGCGCTCGGGGTTCGGGGCGTGGACGAACGGTGCACCGGCCAGGAGGGCGAGGTCGAGCCCGCCCGGCTGGAGGCCCTGGAGGGCCGGCATGGGGCCCAGCTGCCTCAGTTCGTCGGCGGTGAAGGTCTGCAGGGTGTAGCGGCCCAGCGGGATCCATGTCCCCGCCGGGAGTTCGCCGGTGAGGAGCAGCCAGTCCTCCGCTGCCGGAGCGGGGGCCGCGCAGAACGCGACGAAGCTGTCCGCGACGTCTTCCACCGGCACCGTCGCGCCCTGGGCCACCAGACGGGTCGCATCACCCAGTCTCGATCCTCCCAGGAGCGTGGACCACCGGGGCAGCCAGTCGCCCTCGACCTTGCCGTACAGGTCGCGGTGCTCTGATTTCGGCGCGGCACCCACCACCGCATTGATCACGGCTTCGAACTCCGGCCGCGCCGACAGTGCTACATCGGTGATGGCCTGGGGTATGGAGGGAAGATCGCGTGCCTGCTCGAGCCAGGTAAGAACGGCCTGACGCAGCTGGGATGTTGCTTCCATGCGGCACGAACGTAGCGCACTTCGCCGCCTGCGAGACCCCATTGCCCGAGGCACAGATCTGGGCGGTCAGGCGCGAGCGGATCGAGCGGCGGGACGGGCGGCCCTCGGGACAGCGCACGGGCCGGACCGGGCCGTCCCCCTGTGAAGCGTGGGCACCACCACCGGGCCGAGTCGGTCGTGGGAGAGACTGGACCCGCCCGGCGGTGCGCCCTGTGTCCGGCCGATGCTGCCGCCGCTGGGCACCGCCAGCGGCCGGCCGGACCGGCTCATCGGCGCAGGAACAGCCCGAGCCGCACGTCCGCATCCGGTGTATCGCCGTCCCAGCGGGAGGGGATGCTGTCCTTCTCGGGCCACACGGGAGGGGGCTGATGGGGTACACCGCCGTGCATGCGCGCTGGGGCCGGCTGGATGCGTCGCTGGACGATCTCGGCTGTGGCCGGTCCTGGGCGGACGTCCACCGCGTGAAAGGGCTGGAACTGGCGTGTCCGGAGTGCGGGGGGCGGGTGTTCGCGCGGGTCTCCCCACACCGTGCAAGGCACTTCTACCACCAGGTGCGGCCGCGCGACTGCGCGCTGGCGAACGAGTCTCCTGAGCATCATCTGCTGAAGCTGGAGCTGGCCACCGCTGCCCGGGCGGCGGGCTTCAGAGCTGAGCTGGAGGTCGGCAACGAGGCCCGGACCTGGCGTGCCGACGTGCTGGTCTTCGATGAGCAGGACCGGCCGTTCATGGCGTTGGAGGCGCAGCTTTCGCCCATGACGCCGCACGACGCGCGGATGCGGACGGACCGCTACGCGGCGGACGGTGTGGCGGTGTGCTGGATCTCGGTGGAGAAGCGGCCGTGGGAGCGCGGCGTGCCCTCCCTGCGGTTAGCACCCCCCAGGAACCGCGGGGACGCATGGACGGTGCGCTATGGCATGGCGCGCTACACCTGGGCCACGCCACACACGGTGAAGACGAAAGCGGCCTGGACCCACATCAGCTGCTCCCTGGACGATGCGATCCGGTGGATTCTCCAGGGACGGGTCCATGCCCATACCGGCCCGGACGGCACGGTGTGGTGGACCGCCCGCTCCTACGTCCACCTGGCCATCGCCCGGGCCCGGCTGGAGGCCGATGCCGAAGCCGTCCGGCAGGAGGCCGCGGCCGAGCAACGCCGACAGGCCGCACAGAAGCGGGCCGCTGCCACCGAACGGGCCCGACTGGCCGCCGAGCAGCGAAGACTGGCTGCCGAGGACCGACGGCTGGCCGCTGAGGAACAGGCGCACGAGGAGCAGCAGGCGGAGCAGGAGCGGCTGACGGCCTTCTTCGAGCACGCGGGCATCAAGGCCTCGCTGTGGCCCGCGTTCATGGAGTTGGTCCGCTCCGCCTCCGGCAAGGCCGTCACGTGCGGCGAGCAGAGCCCCGCCCATGGCAACGGGCTGCTCCTCTACAGCCGGCCGCGCGCGGGGGCCGCGTTCCAGCTGGGCGGTGTGGCGTGCCCTGACCCCTCAGCGCTCGCCCGGTGGCCCGCGGACCTGACCATCCTGGTCCCCGGCCGGGCCTGGCTGTTGCGTCTCGAGGAAGCCGCTCAGAGCCCGCTGAAGGTCGCCGTACTGGATCCGGTCACCAAGCACTGCGCCTACGAACGGGTCGGCCCCCGGACCACGACGCTGACGCGAAGCCCATCAGGTTCCGGCAGGTGAGCGCCTATCGACCGCAGAGGCGGAGTGCTCCGGTGCTGGTGAGGGCCTACTCGGTCGGGTGAACGTGCCAGCGGGCGGGAACTCGCATGAGCACGGCCGCGTCGTGCCGGGCATGCAGCCGATCAGCGAAGCGCACGTGGCGCAGCCGGGCCTGGCCGTCGTCGACGTCGCAGCGTGCGACGACCAGACCGCTTTCGCCGTTCAGGCGCTGCTTGCCGGGCGCTGGGCGACCGCGTCGGCGGACCGCACGATTCGTGTGCCGGGCGAGCCGGGTGTACGGCTGCACTGCTGTCTCGACGTCCGTCAGGAACTCGAATCACATCCGTGAGGCCCGAAGCCGGCTGCGAGAACCTGAGCTGGCCGAACTCACCTAGTACAGCGCCCCCAGCTCACCGTCGGCTGACCTGTGGCGAAGACGCACTGTCTTCCGGCAGGTCAGCCCCTCCTCCAATTCCCATCGCCCACCGCCCTGTCAGCCCAGTCCGAGATCGAGTCGTCCAAGTCGCGCTGGTGGTGCTTGCCGAGTTTCGCGTACAGCGCGTCGAACACGTCGCTGTCCATACCTTCCTGGTGCTCGGCCAGCCAGTTGCCCAGCTCGTACTGCTCACCGTCGTCCAGGTCCCCGCTCATCAGCGCCAGCTCTGGAGTCCACAGCCCCGAGCACCGCGCCACCTGTACGACGTCCATGGCCAGCTGAAGCGGCGACGGCTTCCACCCGGACGCCTCCTGGACGAAGCCGCCGACGTCCTCCCGGTCCTCGCGCCACGCCAGGTCCAGCACGGGCAGCCGCAGCCAGTTCAGGCGCTCCCCGGAAACGGCGTGCGTCGGGAACGAGTAGTGAGCCAGGAAGTCGTCCTGCTCCTCGTCCACCTGGGACTGGCGCGGCAGATGACGCGGGTCGCGGGTGTAGGGCGCCCCCTCGAACACCCCGCTGTCGGACGTCGGCGAGACCACCCGCCAGGAGATGTGCACCTCGCCCGGCCGGAACGCCTCCGGCCACCGCTCGTGATAGTGGTTGGCGTCCTTTGCCCAGTAGCGCCATAGGACGTCCGCCGGCTGCCCCTCCGCCGAGGGGTCCTCACAGATCGGCTCGGCGCCCCCAACGAGCCAGGACAGCGCCAGTTCCTCGGTGTGGACGTACCCGTTCTTGGACCGGAAGATCCACCGCGTGCCCGGAGGGTACGGCTGCACGCCCGCAGTAGTCGTGTTGCTCATAACCAAGAGTCTTCCAACCGCGGCCCGTCCGCATAGGAGTTCCGCCAACCTCACCCGGCGGGCACCGGTTCCTCGGGCACGCCCTGCACGGAGGCCCACATGCCGAGGCGCGGCTCGACGTCCGCGAGATTGCCGCCCCCTCCTTCCTGACCGGGACGTCCCGCGCCGGTCCCGAGCCGTGCCGCCGGGCCGACGTATGCACCGCGTGCCCCCGACCGGAGCATAGATACGCAGCCGCCCGTCGGCCGTGTCCGGAACGGACCCGCCCAGGCGTCCCCCGGCAGCGGCCCGACCCGCACTTCCTCACAGGCACCAGCCGAGCTGGACGGTCCGGGCGCAGAGACGCCGGCACAACGCGGTAGGGGGCGCGTTGTCAGACAGTGCCAGCCAGGGTCTGCTGGACCAGTAGCGTCCACCACGCGCTCGATACTGCTGTCCACACCGGGATGTGACGGGGAGTCGGTAATGACCTCGGCGCTGCCGCTGAGAGCCGCCACGAGCCGGTCGACGGCCGCGGGCGGCCCGGGTCAGCCGTACCTGGGTGAAGTCCGGACCCGACGGCATTTGTGCGCTCACCACTTGCTCCTCGAGAAGACCGTGCCGCTGGGGCGGGAGCCCCCAGCGGGTCACCTCGGACGACAGCGCCGCAGACGGCGCGCACCGGCCAGTGTTGCAGGGGCGGCACGGCCGAGATCAACAAGCATGCCCGCCGACAATGGTGTGCGTGGTTGAGCCGAGGCTTCGGCGGTCAGGGGACGGGACGCAACCGCCGCTCGCGTTCCGGGGCGCGGGATGCGGCCGGTCCGGCGTGCCCTGTCCCCGTGAAGCGCGTGTCACGGCATCGGCACGACCGTCAGCAGAGCCACGATCACGGGCGCCGGCCGTACAGCGTGACCGGCCTTCTACGGTCAGGATCCGGGGGTGCATCGGGAAGAACCGGGTGGTGCCAGTGTCGTGGGGGTCTGGATCGGGCGGGCAGCGTGTCGTGGGGGCGAGGGTTCCGCTCGCTGAGCAGGCGCGGCAGCTTTTGGGCCGTGGGGCAGGGCTGCTTCCAGGGCTGTGGCATTCTGCCTGAGGCGCTGGTGTGAGGCCGGTTCTACTTCGGCGATCCTGCGCAGCGCCTCCTGCAGCACGTCGGGGTCCTCGCACCGTACGCGGAACTCCTCGTAGGAGAGGGTGTGCTCCTCGCCTTCCGCCTGTGCTGGTGCGGTCTGAGTGATAAGTTGCCTGGCCGCTCCTTGGGTTCGGCCGCCTGATCGGTTGCGGCGGCTTCTTCGGGTCGGGGCATCCCGTGCGTGGCGTCAGGCTCGGGGCTTGTGGTCATGGCCTGGGCCCTTGGGGCGGGGCCGGGCTGGTGCATGGCTGCTGGCGCCGTGGCTGCCGGCGGTGTGGGCGAAGAGGGCGGCATGGTGCCGGGCTTGTGAGAGGGGGTCGGGGAGCGGATGGCTCTAGTCAGCCCCGGGGAAGGGCTGGGCGAGTCCGGGGAAGGCGTTGAGGAGCCGAGTGAATTGGTCATCGCACCAGGAGGGGAGGGGACCCATGCGCCGGACCGGCACAGGAACACGGCGTCGAAGGGGGCGGCGACGGGGCCGTGGTCGTCGAGGTGTGTCTCGAGTGGGACCATCGGGGGGTGGCTGTCTCCGTTGCGGCAGGGTGCGGTTGAAGCGTTCGACCTTGCAGTTGGTTCTGCGGCTTGTAGCCGCGGGTGAGCTTGCCAGCCGCGCCGAGACGGCCCTGCGACGGCCGGCTCGCTTTCATCTTCGACGGCGCAGACGTGCCCCAGGATCAGACTGACCGACTACGACCACGAGACAACCCCGATGCCGCGTTCGTCACTGAAGCCGGCCATCCGCTCGTCTGCCAGACCGCATCCGGCGCCGGATCCAACATGCCCTGAACGCGCTGCACCTTCGCGACGGCACACCCTTCATGCGAACGTCGTCGCCGGCAAAGAGGGGTACACGCAACAGCCCAGCAGGTGAGCCAGCGATCCCATGTGCGAAGTGGGCGCAGCTCGCTTCGGCACTCGGCGCCTCCTCAACTGATGGTTTTTACCTGTGGGGCAACTTGGATCACGATCGGGTGACTTCGCGGTATCACGGCAACCAGACACGGTCTTCACGTGTCACACCCTTACAAGCCACGGAAAGCCTCAGGGACAGCATGAGACAGTCGCAGCACACAGCGCATCAGTTCGCTTCGCGCATGGGTTGGGTGCACATCCGGACCGTACCTTCGAAGAGGCGAGCCGGAGATTCGAGTCCCTCCTGCCGCGACCTGGTCGCCCAGCACTCGGGGACGGGGACTTTCGATACTTGGCGGATTGACTTCGATGGATACGGAGACAAGTTAATCGCCGAACCGTCAACGGGAAATCGCGAATGCAGGTCATCGGACTCCGCAAGTGCACTCAAGCGCAAGGAGAAGCGCAGCGACGTCCGTGAAGGAACGTCCATTTGCAGCCGTGAGCATCACCTAGGCGAAAGGGCGTCCACCACCCCTACCACTTTCACTATAAACACATGGAGCATCCATCCTCTTGTCACGGTACCTACACACACTCTAACCTGGGCACGCTCACTGCGTGGCCGCCCCACACGGCCACTGTGACCAGCAAGGATGCCGCTGAACCTACCGGTTGACGCTGTTGCGGCGCGGTCCGCCGCGCGCGTGTGCACACGACCGCGTGGGGTATGCAGCTCCTGCCTCCCATTCATCGAACACGATGCCGTCCCTGGTGTTTCAGGGTCGAAGGAGTTACGCGCACCATGCAGGCGTCCGAGTCCTCTTTGCTCGATGTCGTGTCAGCCGTACGTGAGTTGTCGCGACGCAGTCTCGACGTCTATCGCGCCGATCCCCGCCATGTGTTGGAGCACGCCAATCTGGAACGGGATATCGCCCGAGGCGGTTACAGTGACCGGCAGATCTACGAACTCGTCCAAAACGGTGCGGACGAGATTCAGGACAAGGGGCGCATCCAGGTTGTCCTGACGGACACTCACCTGTACTGCGCGAACACCGGTACCCCCGTGTCCGCGCAGGGTGTGGACACGATTCTGCACATGAGTTCGTCGGCCAAGCGCGGCGGGAAGATCGGGCGATTCGGCGTGGGCGTGAAGTCCGTTCTGAGCGTCTGTGACACCCCTCGCTTCTTCAGCACCAGCGGCAGCTTCGGATTCGACAAGCAGTGGTCCTCTCAGATGATCCGGCAGACCGTTTCGGTCCCGGAGAACCAGGAGACGCCGGTCCTTCGTATGGCTCAGGTGTTGGACGACGTGGCCGAGCGTAGGGACGACCAACGCCTCGATGCGTTGATGGAGTGGGCCTCCACGGTGGTGGTGCTGCCGTTGAAACTGGGTATGGTCGACCGCCTCGGTGCAGATCTGCACGACTTTCCCCTGCACTTCCAACTGTTCTCCCCTCATGTGGAAACCGTGATCCTGGAGGATGCGCGGACCGGACGTCATCGTCTGCGCGTCATCGACCAGGAGGCCGTCGGCGACGCCCACAGCATCCGTGAGAGGTTGGACGGCAAGCAGGTACGAACCGAGCACTGGCGGGTCTTCTCCCGCGACCACGCACCCTCTTCCGAGGCGTTGGAGGCGGCGGGTGACCAACACGGCAGGCCGACGATCCGCATCTCGTGGGCGGTGCCGAGCAAGGGGCTGAAGAACCGTTCGGAACGCGGCGAGTTCTGGGCATACTTCCCCACCCACTACAACACGACGCTCACCGGCGTGTTGAATGCAGCCTGGCAGACCAACCCCGACCGTCAAAACCTGCAGACGAGCCCCTTCAACACGGAACTCATCCGGGCGGCCGCGGAGTTGATCGTCGACTCGGTGCCCAAACTCGTCGAGGCGGACGATCCAGGTTCCTACCTGACACTGCTGACCGCACGAGGCCGCGAGGCCGCCCAGTGGGCGGACCGGCAGCTCAGCGCGAACGTGCTGGACGCGGCCGTCGTCCGCGCGTCCCTACCCGACCAGTCGGGCGTACTGCGTGAACCGAAGAAGCTGCACCTGCACCCGGAGAACCTGCAGCCGGAGTGGTTGCGGCTGTGGGCCGAACACCCCGGTCGTCCCACCGATTGGGTGCACCACAGCGTCGAGGCGCGGGAGCGGCGTTCACGCGTGCGTGACATCATGGAACGGGCGGACAGATCCGCCGAGTCGGTCATGGACTGGCTCGAAGCGCTGGTATCCGACCACAGTCCCGGCTCGAGCATTCTGGCTCTCCTCATCGCGGCTGACATGAAGACCAAGGGTTCCTCACTCGCCGCGGAGGCGGCCCGTGCGGCCATCCTGCTGACCGAGGACGGTGAGCTGGAAGAACCACGGCCAGGAGCCGTGTACCGGCGGATCACGGCCTCCGGAGCTCTGAACGACGGTCAGAGATATGTGCATCCCGAGGTCGCCCTTGATCGGGAGGCGTCCAAGGCACTGTCCATCCTGGGTATCACCGAGGCCAGCGCCGTGGGCCGGTTGGAAGCCGTCCTGGACATCGGGTTCGCCCGGTACGGGGAGGGCGACTGGGCACAGTTCTGGGAGCTGACGCGCCATGCTGGCGGTGCCGCGGCGGTGGCGGCGATCCGCGAGCGGTGCCCGGGCTTTCGGCAATCGATCCACGTGCGGTGCTGTGACGGACGTTTCCGCCCGTTGAACACTTGTCTGCTGCCTGGTCGTGTCGTCCCCTCGGATTTGTCCCGTGACGCGCACGCGGCGATCGATCCGCGCTTTCACGGGCCCGACATGACGGTGCTGAGGGATCTGGGGGCGGCGGAGACCCCTGTTCTTGCGCGCGTCGACCGGGAGGCGCCGTGGTTCACCGACTACTTCGACTACGCGCTCGGCGCGTTCAACCGGTCACTGCCCGCCGGTGCCCGACACGTCGGCGTCAAGGCGGTCGCCGTCGATGGCTCCGACACCGCCGGGCCGTTGGAACTGTTGTTGGGGCTATCCCCGGAGGGGCGCGCCGCCTTCGTACGCGCCGTGCCCCGTCACGGCGTGCCGCATCGCTGGACCGTGCGCCGCCCGAACACCGGGGCACAGGTCTCCATCGACTCCCCCATCGTGTGGATGATCCGTCGGCAGGTGTCGCTGTCCACCAGCCAGGGGCTACGCTCGGTCACCGAGTCCGTCGCCTCCGAGCTGCGTGCATACGCCGATCTCCTTCCCGTGTGCGAGGTCGACCCGGACCTCGCCGCGGCGCTTCGGTTGGCCTCGACGATCCAGGACGCCCCGGCCGGTGCCTGGCGCGTGCTGTTCGAGCGGCTCGCGACGAGCGACGACGACGTCCTCGTCGGCCGTGCCTACGCTCTCCTCGCGCACGCCACGGACGGTGACGCGGACATTCCATGGCCGAGCGACGAGGGCACGAGGTGCCGCATCGGTGAGGAATGGACCTCGCGACCGGACGATGAGATCTACGTGACCCATGATCGAGCCAAGTACCGGGCTCTCAGGGTCCATCGACTGCCTGCTCTCCTCGCACCGGACGCGGAGGACGTTGAACGCATGCGCAGGCTGTGGTCGATGCAAGACGGTGATCGGGCTATCAAGGAGGAGATCGAGCACGTCCCAGCGGGCGAGCCGACCCCCCTCTTCGACGTCTATCCTCGGCTCAAACAGCGTCTCCCGCACGACACAGACTTGCGGATCGTGCAGTGCTCGTCGCTGGCCCGCGTGGTCACCACCAGCAGCCACGGACGGGAGGAGGAACCGCTGACCCAGACGCGCTCCGGTTCCGACGTCCTTCTGTGCGGTCCCGACGACGAATTGTCGGTGCTGATGGCCGTGGTCGCCGCGCTCGGGCTTCAACTTGACGAAGCGGCGTGCCGAGCGCTGTTGGCGCAGCAGGCGAAAGACCGAGAGAACGAGAAGTTCGTCGCGGTGCGCCGGGAGCCGGACCTCGCCCGGAAGCTGCTCCTGGCCGTGGGGGTCGACCGGCTGCGTGACCGGCTTCCGGCGGGTCTGCTTCTGACCGACGAGGAACTGCGCGGCGCGCCGGCCGACGATCTACGTGTGGCCCACCTGGTGATGGCGTCCTATGGAGACGACGTGCTGCGCACCCTCGCCCCGGCCTTCCGCGAGGCGGGTTTCGAGGACACCCCCACCCAGTGGGTGGGTGGGTCCCGGACCCGGGCGTTCCTGCGCAGCTACGGCTTCCCCGCGTCCTGGGCCGGAGATCCGGACGACACCCCGCCCGCCACAAGTTTCTCGGTCATGGGGCCGACGACCATCGCCGACCTACACGATTACCAGGTCACGATCGTGTCCAACATGTACCGCCTACTCGTTCAGGAGAGTCCGCAGCGGGCGATGCTCAGTCTGCCGACCGGGGCCGGCAAGACCCGGGTCGCGGCGGAGGCGACCATCCGCGCCATGCGCGACGGCCATCTGGTGGGTCCGGTGCTGTGGATCGCGCAGAGCGAGGAGCTGTGCGAGCAGGCGATCGCCACCTGGGAGTTCCTCTGGCCGCATCTCGGCTCCTCCACGAAGCTTCACATCAGCCGCATGCGGCAGGGTCACTACCCTGAGCCGTTCAACGAAGGCCATCACCTGGTGGTGGCCACCGACGACACCCTCGTTCAGCGGCTGGCCGACGAACGGTACGCCTGGCTGCGCTACGCAGCGGCGGTCATCATCGACGAGGCGCACTTCGCGGTCCCCAAGACGTACACAAAGATTTTGGATCTCCTGGGCATCGATCAGTACCGGGTCTCGCGTCCGCTGATAGGCCTGACCGCGACCGCCTATCGCGGCCGTAACGACGAGGAGACCCGGCGGCTGGTCAAGCGCTTCGGTGAACGTCGCCTCGACTTCGGTGCGTTCGACGGCGACGACGAGAACGCGGCGCACCGGCATCTGCAGCGCCTGGGGGTGCTGTCGAAGGTGGAGCAGCGTGAGCTGACTGGCGGTCGCGTCGCTCTGGACCAGAGCCAGGCTGAGAAGGTCCTCCAACAGAACAGCATGCGCATCCCCGACGACATCACCAAGAAGCTCGCCGACGACGTCTCCCGCACCAAACGTATCGTCGAGAAGATCCAAGGGCTCGATCCGAGCTGGCCGGTCCTGGTGTTCGCGACTTCCGTGGAGCACTCCAAGGTACTCGCCGCGCTGTTGAACGACCGTGGTGTCTCAGCCGCCTACATCGAATCGAAGACTCGATCCAGCATCCGGGCGCGTCGCATCGAGGACTTCCGTAACGGCAAGATCCGAGTCCTCACCAACTACGGTGTCCTCACCCAGGGGTTCGACGCGCCGAAGGTCCGCGCGGTGGTCGTGGCCCGCCCCACCTACAGTCCCAACACCTACGTGCAGATGATCGGTCGTGGACTGCGTGGCCCCGCCAACGGTGGTGAGCCCGAGTGTCTGATCCTCAACGTCCGCGACAACATCGTGAACTTCGGTCGCAACCTGGCGTATACGGAGTTCGAGCACCTGTGGAAGAAGGCGTACTGATGGAAGCGTGCGGGGCCGACAGGCCTCTCACCCCGGAGCAGGCTGCCGTAGTCGAGCAGCCCGCCGACGCGTTGGTATTGGTGACCGCCGGCGCCGGGGCGGGGAAGACCCACACGCTCGTGAGGCGTCTGGACCACCTTCTGCAGAGCGAGGGCCTGGGTGCTGGAGAGATCCTGGTCCTGACCTTTTCCCGCGCCGCGGTGCGCGAACTCAGGGAGCGGATCCTGCTACACGGAGGCGAGGACTCCCGGCAGGTCAGGGTCATGACCTTCGACTCCTGGGCGTTGAACGTGCTCACCGCCATCGACCAGGCGACCGATTGGCGCAGCCTCTCCTTCGACGCACGGATCGAGCAGACCGCACTGGCGATCGCCGCGGGGCGGACCGACGTCCTGTTCGAAGAGGGACTCGGGCACGTCGTCATCGACGAGGTTCAGGATCTGACCGGAGCACGCAGTGCTCTCGTCGAGAAACTACTGGAGCGCTATGACTGTGGCTTCACGGTCGTCGGTGACCCCGCCCAGGCGATCTACGCGTTCTCGGTCAGCGACCCAGTCGAGCTGGCCCTGGAACCAGGGCGTTTCCTCCGAGCTCTGCATACCCTCTTCGGTGAGGACCTGGTCCACCTCGCACTCGGTCGAAACTTCCGTGCGCGCTCACCGGACGCGCGCACCGCTCTGCGGTTCGAGGCCCCCGTGCGCGACAGCGGTGACCTCGACGCCCCGGGTGCTGAGGCCCTGCACGCGAAGCTTCGCCAGGAGCTGTTGGCCTGCAACGATTTCGGGGATCTGGACGAGCCCTACTTTCGGGAGCTGTTGAGTGATCCGGAGCGACCCACCGCGGTGTTGTGCCGCACCAACGGTCAGGCGTTGTTGATCTCCGAACAGCTGCACCGGTTGGACATCGATCACCAGTTGCGGCGAGGTGCCCGTGATCGGTCGGCTCCCGCGTGGTTGGCGGCCCTGCTGCGGAAGACCGAGGGGTCCTCGCTGTCCCGACGGACCTGGGACGAGCTCCACGACGCCGGAGGCGTGATCCCGGCTGGCCACGACCACGATCGGCTGTGGCGGCTCCTGCGCGGTTCCTTCGGTGACCCCACCGGCCGCACCGTCGCCCTCGACCGGCTGCGCGAGTCGCTGGCCAGCGGCCGGTTCCCGGACGAATTGACGGCCCAGCCGGAGCACCACCTGGTCGTCTCCACCTTTCACCGCGCCAAGGGACTCGAGTTCGACCGCGTCCTGGTCGTCGATCCCGGCCCTCTGGACGCCTCACGCTTCGAGTCGCCCACTTTGGCGTCCGAGGAGATCCGGGCCCTGTACGTCGCGATGACCCGACCGCGCGACGAGCTATACCGTCATCCCCGTCCTGAGCCTCCCCATGTGCGTGCCTGCCCGGCGACCGGGCGATGGGGCCGCTACGGCTGGAAGAGGTGGGAGCGTAAAGGCATCGAGTTGAAGAGCGGGGACGTCCACGTCACCCACCCCGCGGGCACGATCGGGTTCACCGGCGAGGTGGAGGAGTTGCAGCGCTTCTTCCGCGAAGAGTTGGCATCCGGCACCCCGGTCGTCCTGGAGCGGATCGGCACCCCGTCCTCCACGGATGAGGACGACCGCTCCGGGCCGCTGTCTCCCGGCTACCTGATCCGCGCCGGTGATCGCCCGATCGGCCTGGTGTCGGACGCCTTCCGTAAAGACCTCTACCGCTACCAGCGGCAGGGTCCCAAGCACCACCCCACCACCTGGCCCGGCCGGATCACGGACGTCCGCATCGAGTCCGTCGAGACGGTGACCGGCAGTGCGGCCGCCGGCAGCACCACGGGACTGGGCGATCACGGCGTCTGGCTCACCCCCCGCCTGGGCGGACTGAGCCGATTCCACTACGACCAGACCACCACCGCGTCGGAGGGCACCCGTGATTGACCACCGCGAGCATTACCGGTTCAGAGAGGAACTCGTCGACCGGTTGCGCCGCGACCTCCTCGGTCCCTCCGGAACGGACGCCGACTCGACGGAGACGATCAGCGACTGGCCCGCGACGGCATACGCCCTCGGTGTGCTCTTCCCCCGCACGCGGGACGCCGACGCTGTGTCCGTCGAGTCCCACGAACTCGACCACGACGAGGCCGACTCCACCCTGACCGTGGACGAGAGCTCCGACACCGGCGTCACCCTGGCGAGAGTCCGCAAGCCCTCGGCGCTGGGCCTCACCTTCGCCGTCGCCCCGGCCGTCTGCGAGACCGTGACGGTGACCGTCAGCGCCGCCGTGTACGACCCGGTCGACGAGGCGGGCCTCCCGACCACGGCCGAGCGAGCGGAACGGCGCACCACCGATGAGCAGGACCTCAACTGGCGACGGCGTCCCTTGAAGCTTGTGCCCGTGCCGGTGGACGTCACCGAACCGCAGCAGATCAAACACCAGCTCGCCCCCGGCCTCCAACTGCGCGTCCGAGTACGTCGTCGCAGCCAGTCCACCGGCGTCGTCGCGGTCACCACCACCCTGGTCAACACCCACGAGGTCACGGCGGGCCAGATTCAGGACACCTTCTGCTTCTTCCAGGCCGGGATCCGCATCGACACCGGCGACGGCTCGAACGCTCTGGTGGAACGGGCCGCGCCGTCCAGCACGGACGACGAGATGATCTTGAGCCGGTTGCTCCACCGGCATGCCCCCAACTTCGCCACCGGACACGGATGCGCGGCCGATTGGCGGTGGCGGCCACCCACACCACGCGACCTCGCGGTCCAGGACTGTGCACCGGCCGCGACGTCAGCGGTGTGGAGCGAGTTCGTCCCCTCCCACGAGGTACTGCTGACCGACTCCACCCCGGACTTCGACGCGGCGTCGCTGGGCATGCGCCGGCTGGCCGACGCCGAGGACACCGACGTCATCAACACCCTGAGACGTCTGACCCGCACCTACGGCAATTGGATCGCGGATCGCCGAATCGACGCCGCCACGCTGCGTACCCACCACCGTCAGGACGCCGCCTTCGCCCGAGTCCTTGACCGCCAGCTCGCGCTCTGCGACCAGGCACGCCAACGCATGGACTCCGGCATCGACCTTCTCCAACGCGACCCGCAGACCATGCGAGCCTTCCGTCTGGCCAACCGCGCCATGGCCACACAGCGGGCACGCACCGTCTGGATCAAGAAGGGCCGACACGGCGAGCCCATCGAAGACGGCCAATGGCGTCCCTTCCAGATCGGCTTCCTCCTGCTGTGCCTGGACGGCATCACCGACTCCCACCACCCCGATCGGGAAACCGCGGATCTGCTCTGGTTCCCCACCGGTGGCGGCAAGACCGAGGCCTACCTCGGTCTCATCGCCTACACCACCTTCCTGCGACGCCTGCGCCTGGGCGATCGCGGTGCCGGCGTGACCGTACTCATGCGCTACACGCTGCGCCTGCTCACCTTGCAGCAGTTCGAGCGCGCCTCCACGCTCATCTGCGTCATGGAGGACATGCGCCGCAGAGAACCCGAGAGACTCGGAACGAAACCGATCTCCATCGGCATGTGGGTGGGCAAGGCGGCCACCCCTAACTATCTGACCACGGAGAAAGACAGGGAGAAGTCCGCGGAGACCGGCCTGCGCAAGCTGGCCGAGGGCAAACCGCTCCGCGAAGCCAACCCCGTCCAGCTCCGGTCCTGCCCTTGGTGCGGGACCGCGCTCGACCACCACGCCTACAGCGTCGAACCGGACGAGCGACGCCTGGCGATCCGCTGCCCGCATGCCGACTGCACATACCGTGACGGGCTCCCCGTGCACCTGGTGGACGAAGCCGTCTACCACCACCACCCCACCCTGGTCATCGCCACGGCGGACAAGTTCGCCCAGATAGCCTGGCGCGACCAGGTGGCGGCCATCTTCAACAAAGACCTCGACCATGAGGAGACACCGCCGCCGGAACTGATCGTCCAGGACGAACTGCACCTGATCTCCGGACCTCTGGGGACCCTCGCGGGCCTCTACGAAGCGGCGATCGACCTGGCCTGTGGCCGTCCGAAGGTCATTGCGTCCACGGCGACCATCCGTCGCGCACAGGACCAGGGCAAAGCCCTTTTTGACCGGGCGCAGGTGGCCCAGTTCCCGCCGGCGGGCATCGACGCCCGGGACTCCTGGTTCGCCGTGGAAACCCCCAAGGAACAAAAGGCGACCCGCCGCTACGTCGGCCTCCTGGCTCCGGGTACCTCGCAGGCGACCCTCCTGGTGCGGGCCTACGCCGCGCTGCTGCACCACGCCGCCATCATCGAGGGCGACGACGACGTCCGCGACGCCTACTGGACGCTGGTGGGCTACTTCAACAGCCTTCGTCTCCTCGCCGCCGCCGAACTACAGGTCCGCGACGACGTCCACCAACGACTCGAGCTCCTCGCCGGCCACGAAGGCCTGTCGGAGCGCGCGCGGGAGGTGGACCAGCTCACCGAGCTGACGAGCCGCGTTCCCTCCAGCCGCATCCCCGACAGACTCAAGGAGTTGGAGACCAGCCTGCCCAAGACCGCCTCCGATGTCGTCTTGGCCACCAACATGATCTCCGTCGGGGTGGACGTCGATCGACTCGGCCTGATGGCGGTACTGGGACAGCCCCAGACCACGGCCGAATACATCCAGGCCACCAGTCGAGTGGGACGCCTGCGTCCCGGGCTCGTCGTCACCCTCTTCAACTCCGCCCGCTCCCGCGACCGCTCGCACTACGAGGGCTTCATCCCCTACCACACGGCCCTGTACCGGCAGGTCGAGTCCACCAGCGTCACCCCCTTCTCCCCCAGAGCCCGCGACCGCGCCCTGCACGCCGCCTTCGTCGGGCTGGCCCGGCTCACCATCGCCGAGGCCCGCCCCAACACCGCCGCCGCCGGCGTCAAGCACTATGCCGACCGACTCCTCGACCTCCGGGACGACCTCGTCGCCCGGGCCCGGAACATCGACCCCGCCGAGGCCGACCACGTGGCCCAGGAAATCGGCTGGATCATCGAAGACTGGTGCGCCTATGCCGCCGCCAACCCCTCCCTGGTCTACGAGGCCCCCCGGCGCAGACGCCCCGGTGAGAAACGTGAGGCGGACACCGCACTGCTGCGCGCGCACAACGACGACGACCTGACCGAAGCGATCGACACCATGTGGAGTTTCCGCGACGTGGACGTCGAATCCGACCTGTACCTGGAGGCCTGACATGGGACTACGCTCGGGCAGCCGACGACGCCTCGACCAAGAGGCCCAGACACCGACCCAAGGCGTGTTGGGACGGCTCGGTGCGGTACGCCGAGCCCAGCAGATCACCACCTACGGGGTCGGCTCCATGGTGGCCATCGGCGACCAGTCGTTCCTGGTCAGTGGACTGGACAGCTGGAGAGTGGGCCCAGACTTCGACATCCGCGAGCCACGGCTCGAAAGCGATCTGGGCGTCCGCGGCTTCCACCTGCCGCCCGCGTCCGATCCTCCGGCCGGTGACGGGGTCCGCGTGCGGCGCTTCCCCACCACGTACTCCTGTCAAGGGTGCGGTGCTCTGAAGCCCTACAACGAGTTCAATTCGCCCAAGGGGCGCGGGCACTGCGGACTGTGCGACCGCACGGTCACCCCCTCCCGCTTCATCGTGGCGTGCGCCAAGGGGCACCTGTCGGAGTTCCCCTACTGGGAATGGACCCATCGGGGCCGGGAAGCGTCCGCCTCCCGATCGACCGACCGGTGTCGGATGAAGCTGATCTCCACCGGACGCACCGCCTCGCTGCGCTCCATCGTGATCCAGTGCAGCTGCGGCAAGAAGGCGTCCCTTGAAGGGGCTTTCAGCAGCAAGGAGATGAAACGACTCGGAATCCGCTGTGAGGGCCGGCGTCCCTGGCTCGGCGGCGACGCCGGGCAGCCGGACTGCAAAGAGAGCGTCCAGGCGCTGCAGCGCGGTGCTTCCGCGGCTTGGTTCCCCGTGCTCCGCTCCGCTTTGACCATTCCACCGTGGCACAAGGCGTTGATGCAGCTGGTGATGCGGCGAGAACACCGCCGGCACCTCGTCGGCAAGGAGGATGCTGGCATCGCCGAGTACGCCCTGGACGAAGGCTGGTTGGCCGACGGCCGCTACACCCGCACGGACATCATCGAGGCCGTGCGCACCCTCGAGGCGGCCGAGTGCGAGGAAGACGCCGACCCGGAGAATCCGGACGTCTCGGAGTTGGCTGACGCGCTGCGCATCGAGGAGTTCCGCCAGCTCAGCTCCACCACCGAGGACATCCCCGACAACGAACACTTCGTGTGCGTGCCCGCCGACGTCACGCCCGACTCGCCGGCCGTGCCCGGCATCGAGCAGACCATGTTGGTCAAGCGCCTGCGCGAAGTACGCGCGTTGACGTCCTTCACCCGGGTCACCGCTCCCACCCCGTCGGACCCGCCTGGTCGCCGTGCCCGGCTCCACCGGGGCGGTATCTCCTGGCTCCCGGCGATCGAGGTGATCGGCGAGGGGGTGTTCGTCCGCCTTGACACGGACCGGCTGCGGGCCTGGGAGGCCACGGTGGAGTCCCAGCCGGCGGGCACTCGTCTCCAGGGCCTGCGCCAGCGGCACCTGAAGATGCTCCACGACCGCGGCGACACACAGCCTCAATCACCGGTCTCAGCGCGACTGGTGCTGGTACATACTTTGGCCCATGCGCTCATCAACGAATGGAGCCTGGACTGCGGCTATCCGGCGGCGTCCCTGCGGGAGCGTCTGTACGTCTCGGACGAGATGGCGGCGTTCCTCCTGTACACGGCGACCAGCGACTCGGCGGGCAGCCTCGGCGGCATCATCGCCCAAGGACAGCCCGAGCGACTCGCCTCCTCGCTCGAGTCGGCGCTGCGCCGCAGTTGCTGGTGTTCGGCCGATCCGCTGTGCATGGAAGCAGACGCCAGCGGCACGGACGGACTCAACCTCGCCGCGTGCCACGCGTGTGTCCTGCTTCCGGAGACCAGCTGCGAGCTGAACAACATCTTGCTCGACCGCGCTCTGCTCGTGGGCGCCCCCGAACTGAAGATCACGGGCTACTACTCACAAGCGGACGAATGATTCAACCTCGACGGCCCGCGGATCACTCGCTCCTCGTGCAGCGTCTGCGCCCTGCACGACGACACCCACCGACAGGTAGGCGGGCGGAGAGGAGCAAGGGGCGGTTGGGTGGTCTTCCAGCCGCCCCCGTGCCGCCGTGGGGCTACGCCTATCCCCCGTCTTCCGTCGCTCGCCCGTTTCCTCGGCACCCTACGGATCCGCGCTGATGGTCAATCACCGCGGGGAATTCCCCGGGGCGACCGGATGCTGGCCGGACGCACGGTGTCGGTGCCGCGGCACCGGGGCCGGCCCCTACCCGAAGGTGGTTCGTCGCCTGCCGAACTCCCCTTGGGTTCCCGCATCCGGCGTCGACGGCCTCCGTGTGCGCCTCAGCGGGTAGGCACGGCCGCCTTGGGAGGCAGCTCGGTGTTGCCGTCAGGGACGGCACTGTCGGAGGTATTCGTGCATCGCCTTGCCAATGGCGGCGCCGAGTCCGACGGGGACGGCGTTGCCGATCTGGCGGGCGATCTGAATCTTCGTGCCGTGCCATTTGAAGTCATCGGGGAAGCCCTAAATCAGGGCGGCCTCGTAGTGGGTGATGGGGCGAGGCGCGGTGGGGTGCAGGTAGCGGCCCTTTTCCGGCTTGTAGAACTCGATGCGGATGGTGACCGAGGGGCGGTCGAGGTGCAGCCGGCCCATGACATCACCCGAGCCGCTGTCGTGGCGGTCCCAGCTCGGAGTCGACAGGGGAACATCGGCACCGTCGATGAGTGCCGTCTTACCCCGCAGGTCCTTGCGGTTGCCGCCCGGGGGGATGGCCTTGTATCGCTCCAGGGAGAGCGCTCTGGGGCTGCGCCCGATGTGCAGCTGGGTGGTGGTGTAGGGCCCGGGCACGTGAACGTCTTCGCGGATGGTGATGCCCTGGGGGCCGATGTCGGGCAGTTCCGTGCCCTCGGTTTTCTCGGGGGTCTTGGAGAAGACGGCCTCTTGGACGGTGGCCCAGGCGGGGGCGCCGTCGGTGGTTAGTTGACCTGGCACAACGCGCGTGTGGGTGGGGCTGGGGTGGGTCAGGGGCGCACCGGTGGGATGGGAGGCGATGACGTCCTCGCGGGTGGCGATGACGATGGTCCGGCGTCGAGCCTGGGGTACCCCGTAGTCGGCGGAGTTCAGGATGGCGACGACCATGCGGTAGTCGCCCAGGCGTTCCTTGTCCGCGACGGCCGCCTTGAGGTCAATGAGCTGTGGGGAGCGCAGGAAGCGATCGACGTTCTCGATGACGAAGATCTTCGGGCGGATCTCCTCGACCGCCCGTAGGTATTCCTTCACCAGCAGGGGACAAACGAGAGGACCCGGCACACCCCGTAGGCAACGACCAGGCACTCGGTCGGTCCCGCGGCGGACTGACCACGAAGATCCACCTCGCCTGCGACGGCCGGGGCCTGCCCCTGACCGTTGTCGTCACACCCGGCAACGTCAACGACTCCATCGTCTTCGACACCGTCATGGGCGCCTTGAGAGTGCCCCGAGCAGGCGCCGGACGCCCCCGCTGCCGACCCGACGCGGTCCTCGCGGACAAGGCGTACTCCTCCCGCGCCATCCGACAAGCCCTACGAGACCGGGGTATCCGGGCAGTAATCCCGTAAGGCACAGACCAGAAGGCCAACCGCGTATGGCGCGGACAGGCCGGCGGCAGGCCACCGACCTTCGACCGTGAGCTCTGCAAGAACCGCAACGTCGTCGAGCGCTGCTTCGCTCGCCTCAAACAGTTCCGCGCGATCGCGACCCGCTTCGTCAAACTGGCCAACCGCTACCAAGCCGGACTCCAACTCGCCTCGCTCATCCTCTGGCTCCGCGGACCTGCCCAAGATCCTTTGTCAGACAGGCCCTAGCGCTGAAGGGTCCTGATGCTCCGCCAGCTCTCCCCCGTGCTGCGCGGCCTCCTCGTCCGCAGAGGCGCCGCGGAACCACCGCCTCGCCCACTGAGACATACCCGAGTCCGAACGGACATCCCGGCTCACCTCCGGCACGGGTGAGGAGCCCTCCTAGGTCAGCCACGCCCGCCCGCGAATGGCCCTTAGTGCTCAGGCGGGTGTACAACCAGCTTGGCCATCACCGCGGGTGCGCCGAGATCGGCTGCATCATCGATGCCCTGGACGCAGGAAGGATCAAGGGGAGCCGTAGTCTTGCCATGGTGCACAAGCCGTTCGACCATCCCCGCAACCGAGAGCTGATCCCCGGTTGTGATCAGTGCCAACGCGTTATGGACCGGCTAGGTATCACCGATACATTCGGAGGCGGGTGAGCGGGCTTGGGAACCATCCTGATGGGGCTGGGACGGGTCCAATGGGGTGACCTCGAGGTGCCCAGGGGGTCCGCGCGGGATATTCCCACGTTGCTCTCCAAGGCGGCCTGGTCGGATCGCGAGACTGGCAGCCTGGCCCTGGACTACTTGGCTGATCTGGTGTGCGAGTTGGGTTTCGTCATCTCCGACGCCACCGCTCCGACCGTACCCTTCCTCCTGGAACTGGCCGGGGCTCCTCACGTGGCCTGCAAAGCCGAGGTGCTCCAACTCCTGCTGAACATCTACTCCTCTCGGGAGTGGAGTCACTCCGCAGCGGATGCTCTACCTAAGTACGCCGACAACTACACCCACAAGGTTCAGTGGGAAGTCACCGCGCACCACGCGGTGCTTGCCGGCCGCCAAGTCGTCGAGGGGCTGACCGGTTCCATCGACCCCGACGTCGCTGAGGCCGCCAGCAAGCTCCTGGACGCCCTCGATACAGAGGATCCCAGTGCCTCCTAAGGGCTGTCACGTAATTGATCTCCGGGTCGCCTCAGGCATGGTGGGCTGCCGTTCGGTCCGCTGGCCTATCCGCCGAGGGCGAGGTTGTGCATCCGCGCGATGCCGAGCATGGCGTGGTGGACGCCCTCGCCTTTGAGGCGGCAGTAGCGCAGGACCTTCCAGGTCTTCATTCGGGCGAAGACGTGCTCGACGCGGGCGCGTACTTGCTGTGGACCTTGTTGTGTTCCTCTTTCCAGTCCGGGAGTTCGGCCTGGCCGCGCTTGCGGCGGTGCGGGGATGACGAGTCCGGTGCCCGGGTAGCCTCCGTCGGCGATCGTGAGAGTCTCGCCGACTGCGGCCTTGGCGTCGGATTCCTCCCTGCGTTGCAGTCGTTGCGGTCCCCGGCGAGGGGCCGGTCGACCACGACGATCAGGCGGGTGTCAGCGTCAATGACGACTTGATGGTTGGTGGAGTGCCGGTAGTTCTTCGACCGCTCGGCGATGGTGTGATCCCGGGCGGGGACCAGGGTGCGGTGCCGTTTACGATGAGCACGGTGTTCTTGGAGAACCGCTTGCGGGGGCTGGAGAGCGAGCATCGGCCCGAGGTGGTCGACGATCCGGTCCGCCGCCGACTTCGACACCCCGAAGAGCGGCGCGAGCTGGCGCATGGTCAGGTCCGTGCGCCAATACGCGGCGACAAGCAGTGCTCGGTCCTCCAGCGGAAGGCTCCACGGCCGGCCCTTGCGGACCGCGCCCGCGCCCATGCGCCGCAGAACCGTCACCAGCTTCCCGAACCGCCGTGGGCTGAGCCCGGTGAACGGGGTTATCCAGGACGGCTCCGCCGCCGTGATCACACCAGCCTCACCAAGATCATCTCAGTTGCCGACGCTGCCCCATGTCCTCGATCCTGTGTCTTGGGCAAGTAGGGTTAGCACATGGGGCTGGTTCTTTACCCGGGCGACGGAGACAACAGCAGTCCGGATGTCCCCTGGTCCTACAGCGGTTTTTCCGCGTTCCGGCGGCGTCTGGCCGAGGCCGAGGGGTTCGTCCTCTCCGAGGTGTGGGGTTTCGGCGGCGAGCGCCCGTGGAGCGAGGTTTCCACCGCCCTGAAGCCCATCCTCGATCATCCGGATGACGGCGGTGACGACCTCTCGCCTGCCGAGTGCGCCTCGATTCTGGACCGGCTGGAGGCGATCACCGACCAGTGGGCACGCGAGGGCAGCGACCAGCTCCTCCAGCAGCACTCCAAGGACGCCCGCCAACTGGCCGACGTCCTGCGGCTGTGCATCGAGAAGGACGTCCCGCTGGCCTACCTCTGAACCCGACCGACCACGGAACCCACCTCCGGGACAGCCCTTAGGTAGCCGAGTCTCGGCGCTGCTGGGCAAGTCCCTGTCGCACGCCCAGGTGTCAGCGCAGCCGCACACCGGGCTCGCCCGGCACTCGGGTCGTCCGGTCGGCCGTGGCGGTCGCCTAACGCCCGGTGCGCAGCTGCTGGATGGCGGAGGCGGTTTGGTCGTCGCGCGCCGCCACCTCGACGACGGCCAGGCCCGGCTGTGCCACGTGTGCTTCGTTGATCGGTTGCATGCCTGGCATGACGAGGTCCCGCCGGTGCGGGTTGCCGCCCTCCATGTCGCTTCACTCGACCGAGTACTCATCGCCGGTAGGTCAGCTCATCGCCGGGGTGTTGATGGTCAGCGGTGCTTGTGGCCGTGGCCGCCGCCGTGGCGGTTGTGGCTCCAGGAGGCGTCATCGATTAAGCGGCCTCCGTCGTTGCGCAGGGTGGCGGTGTCGGAGCGGTTGTCCCAAACGTAATGGCTGCGGTCCTGGTAGAGGTCGATACTGCGGTCGCGGCCGACGCCGATGTGGATACGGACCGTTGCGCGGCCTTCGAGGGTAGTGGTCGAAGGCCATTTCATCCAGTCTTTTTGTGCATATCCCATATATATGCTGTTCACCCCTTGCTCTGTCCGCCGTGACAGCCACCGCCAGGGATCACGCGGCAAGTTTACGTTACCCCCCTAGGCAATCGCGATCGAATCAGCCCGGACATGAGCTATCGAAATCTATTTACGCATTGAACCATTCCGGGTTCATCGACAGGCAGACGGGAACTTACCGGTGTACCGTTGATCTGAGGGTTGGCCCCGTGCTTCATGATTGGTGAAGGCAATGATCGTCATCGAACTCCTGTCGCTGAAGTGCCTCGACGCCGCCACAACGCCACTGGGCTCCGAATATGATGTCGCCCTGGTTACGAATAACGTATCCCGCAAGGGGCCTTGGGGACTGGACGAGGGTGAAGAAATAGACCTCAGCCATATCTATAACGGGGGCATCGACCCCGGCACCCCAAACACTCGGTGGAAGTTCGACCTGGAGAAGACCAGCGCAGCCTTCACTGGCGACACCGAGACAACCACCGTATGGCGCGCAGATTACGACAGCGACAGTGACTTTCTATTCACGAAGCGCACCCTGCACTTCGAGAATGAGGGAGATTATGCGCTCTCCTACAGGTTTGTAGACCAACCCTGATGCTCGCGCTGCGCCGGGGCCGCCGGGACGCCTTGGACTGCGTCGAGCGGCTGGCAGAGAGCGAGGGGCTGGCGGTGCACCGGCAGGGATAGCGGTGGCACGCAGGGTGTAGCCCAGCTGCGTCGTACGATCACGTCTTGGCCGAGCGCGGCCCCGCTCGGCCCCGTCCAGTTCGACGGTGCGGAGGAAGTCGGCGGCCTGTGCGGCATGTCGCCCTGACGTTCGTACTCACCTGTGGCGCGGGCCCCGCGTATACCGGCCCCGCGCTATCGCTCGCCGGAGTAATTGCGGGTCCGGTCATGTGCCCCCTCGATCGAGGCGAGGATTAGCCGCTCATGCGAGCTCCTGTGATCCAGTCTGCTTTCACCCTGACGGTTGCCGTCGTGCTGTTGGCCCCGTTGAGGTCTGGGGCGGTCCCGATGAGCGCCGGCGACACCAGCGAGGAGGTGACGATCTCCGTCAGGGGCCGAGGCCTGCACGTCGGCAACACTGTCACCAGCAGCAAGCAACGCGCCCACGAGGCCTTCCGGATCTACCGGCACACCGGCTCATCGGCCAGCCAGGCGAACGTCACCCGCTGGAAGACGGCCCGCTGACACAACGCCGGAATGACCCGGTTCGCCGCCGCCTGGAAGGTCAACCGGACCTTACCTCACGGGACGTGGCTGTGCGCGATGGCCAGGCAGTCGTCCGGCAATCCCTGCATTCGGATCCACCGCTGACCCGCCCCGCCCGCGAGAGCGCCCTGCCTTGCAAGGGGGCCGGGCGCTCGGTCAGGAACCGAAGACCACTCCGCAACTCCCCGGAAACGCAACCCTCACCCCGAGTAATAACAACAGCCTCTCAAGTCGATAATTGACTGTTGAATCAGCGCTGCGGTTGCATTCCATAGGACTATTGATGTGAAGGCCAAGCCAGCACAGGAAGGTGACTTCCGTAGGGCTGCAGGTGACGGTCACAAAAGTTTATTGTCGCGTGGCGACCGTGTAGGAGCAGACGACCTGTACAGAAAATTGGATGACGTGAAGATCTGGCCCGGCTTTCACTACGAGCAGATCGACGAAGGCGAGACGAAGATAATCGGGCGCACCCACATCTTCGCAGACGGGTCCGAAGCCATAATTTCCCTTTGGGAGTACGACAGCGGCTCGGCAAATGACTTCATTGGCGACTTCAGGGTGTCGGAGGCTAATGTCGGCGAGGGAGAAACTTACAGGTCCCTTTACGGCGACGATTGCAATTACGACGTTTACGTCGAGGTCAAGCGTTATCCCTGAACATGTGCAAGCTGCGGGCGGTCACGAGGGGTGACCGCTTTCGTGGCTCCAGGCGCTCGGTACCGGGCTGGGCAGACGGTGGTTGATCTGGTGCTCGCCCTTGGTGCAACCCTGGAATGAGCCCGTAGGCGCGACAGTTCTCGTACGGCGAGTCCAGGTGGTCGCGGTGCCATACGGAGGGGCCGGTGTTTCCGCAGCTCACGGGGCCCGCGAGTTCCTGCCAGGCGAGCCAGCAAGCGTGCAGGCGGGCGACAGCGACGGGGTGCTCGAACCACAGGCGGCACCAGCGGGCGTCGGCCGATGGCTCCCCGAGGTAGCCGGGTACGAGCACACCCTCGACCCACCGGATCAGGGCCCGCAGCTCGTCGTCGTATTGCGGCGGATCAAGCAGCAGGATGAACGGCGGGTACTGCGGCTCCTCCTCTGTCTCCTGCCGGCGCTCTCGCCAGCCAGCTCCTCCTCGTCAGCGTAGGCCTCGCCCGGCCCGGCCTCCTCGCCTTGGGCGAGCGTCTTGACCAAGGCCGTCAGCTGGGTGACCTGGACCTTGAGGTCTTCGATGTCCTCGAACATGCCGACCGGCACGTCGAACTTCGGGGTCTCGTCTGGTCCATCGGCCACTGCGTGCCGCCTTCCGCTCCTCGTACGCGGCGACCGCGCGCTTGGTGATGGCCTGCTCCTCGGCCTTCATCTGCGGGCCGATGTGGGCCATGAGCTTCTCCGCGTACCAGGGGCGCAGGCTGATCTGCGCGACCGGCATGCCGGTGACCAGCAGCAGGGCGGTGCTCTTCTTCACGGCGCGGATCTCGGCTGGGTCGAGGACCTGCTCGCGCTGCTGGAGTACGAGCCGCGCTCGACGTAGTGCGCGCCGGTCAGCGTGGAGACGTCCTGGGCGAATTCGCGTCGTCCAGGCCGACACCGATGATCTTCTTGGTGGCCGCGCTCCACATGGCGTCCATGCCGACCTCGCCCCAGGGCCTTCACGCCTTGGCGGTAGCTCTGCAGGATGACGAAGGGGGTGATGCCGCGGGATCCGAGGTGAAGTACAGATCGGGCAGGTCGGTGATCTTGCCAATGTTCGCGGCCTCGTCCAGGACGGCGCGCATCGGCTCGGGCAGGCGGCCGCCATGGCGCTCGCCCGCTTCGGCGCCGGCGGTGAACACCGCGTCGGCCAGGGCGGCGACGACGGCTGAGGAGGGGCCGCCCTTCTTCGACAGCAGGTACAGGGTGTCCCTGCTGAGGGCGAACTCCTCGGAGTCGAACCGCGGGTGGTGCTTGTCCGGGGTGACCCATGCCAGCACCTTCTCGTCGCGCAGCGCACTGACGGCGGTGCGGGCGTTTTGGTAGATGCCGGACTCCGTCTCTTCAGCGATGTTGATGGAGCTGTCGACCTGCTCGGCGAGGACGGGCTCGTGGGAGTACAGCACCCGCAGCGGCGCCTTCTCCTTCGGGTCGAACAGCCACTTCATGACGTCGCGGCCGCTGCCGCCTTCCCCACCACATCTGCCGCTCGGCCTGGGCCACGCCCTGGGTGTCCAGGATCCAGGGGTGTCCGACCTTCGCCCGGCTGGCGAGTAGCAGCGTAGACGTCGGCCTTGCTGTTGGTCTTCAGCAGGGCGCTGGGCGCCTCTTTGGCCACGGGGATGGCCAGCGAGGTGGTGGCCTTGCCGGCGCGCGGGGCCGTGATGGCGACGTAGGTGTCCTCGTCCGAGCCGCGCAGCTCGACGCCGGAGGGCATGTGGTCGCCCAGCAGCACGCCCCGGTCGCGGCCCGGGACTTGGCGGTCTTGGCCTCCGTGAGAGAGGCGCACAGCCGGGTGGCGGTGCGTGCGGCCTGCTTGGGCGTCAGTTCCCGCACCTGGTGCAGCGTCGCCAGGCTGGAGGGGTTCTTGAACCAGCGGAAGGCCCAGCGCACCCCTCACACCAGGAACACCACGACGGCCACGTCCGCCACGGTGGCGCCGACGATGGACGCGGTCTGCGAGTGCGGCCAGGCCGAGTTCCAGTCAGTGACCATCTGGAACGCGGCGACCAGGGAGGTGGGGGCGGGGGCTGCCTCGTCGCGGGTCAGCATGGCGCCGGCGGCCGCGCCGGACCACGTCGACACCGACAGCGTCACGGCGCCGCCGAGAAGGATGCCTCCGGCGGCGCATGCCCGGTCGTTCTCCGTCATCATCAGCGTCCGCCTCCCGTGGCAGTCATCCGGCGGCGTTTGTTGTCCGTGCGGTACGGCCGCAGCTCCGTCGAGGTCAGCTCCAGCGCGGACGCGTTGCCGGGCCGAGCGCCGATCTTGATGAGGTACTTGCGCGGCCCGGGTGCCGGGCGCCCTACTCCGTCGCCCGGGGCAGCGTAGTCGGCGTCGTCGTAGGTGGGGTCGATGTCCAGCCCGGTGCTGGACGCCGACGACCACGAGCCGATCATCATGCGTTCCTGCTCGGTTAGGGAGCGCTTGCCGGTGACCCGGCGCAGCTCCTCCCCGGAGGACGCGCCGATCACCCACGTGTCGCAGCGGTCCATCAGGCCGCGGGCCTTGGCCCGGTCGGTCACCCGCAACCGGGCGATCCTCTTGTTGACGTCCCACCGGTCCGGGATGCAGTCCAGGGCCCAGAACCCGTCCTCAAACTCCACCACTTCAGCGTGCTCGGCCCAGCTCAGCACTCGGCGCTGCGCGTCCGACAGCGGCCAGCGCTCCACCTCGGCGATCTCCTGCTCGGTGAGCATGTCGTCGGCCGGGCGGTGGGCCTGGTCGTAGTGCGCGTAAGCGGCGATCCGGGCGTCGCCCTTGTCGTCCCACTTGCGGGGCAGCGGGGCACTGACGCCGGGCACGCACCGGTCGCACCCCAGCCCCCACCAGTCCCGGTGACGGGTGGACATAAGCGACACCAGCCGCACCCCGGGAGGCCAGGGAAGCTTGTCCGCAATCGGCGCCGGGGCGGGTTCGGCGGCCGCCGCCGGCGCGTCCTCGGTCCGGGGTTCGGCGGCCGGCCGGGGCGTCTCGCCGCTGGGCCGCAGGCCGCTGCCGGGGCAGTCCTCGACCGCGGCGCGGGCAGGCTTATGGGGTGCGAGGACACCGGCCACGACGGCCTTGTGCAGTCCGCAGCAGGGGCACCGGGCGGTGTCCTCGACGGCGGGAGCAGGGGTCGGGACGCCGGGGCAACAGCCGCCCTCGCCCTCCCACTGCTCGACGGCCTCGCGAGCGGCGGTGACCGCGCAAGCGACCCGGAGACAGGCCTGCGGGGTCAGCTCCCCCGGTTCGGTTTCATCATGGGACTTCCTTGATCATTGGAAGTTCTCGGTGGCGCCGGTCCGGGATTCCCGCTCCATTCCGACTCTACTAACTCAATCAAGTTCTAGGGATGAGTCAAGGTTCCTCAACCGACCCCTTCACCCCCTGCCTGAACTGCGACTTCACGGAAATGGCTAAACACCCCTGATCGTCCAAGCGTCAAATATTGAATTGATCCTCAACAGAACAAGAAGGTGGGTTGCATCACCAACGAAAAAGTGGTCCCATAAAAGAGACGAGCATCACTCGGGGGCGAGCTGTAGATGGCGGGACTAGTCCAGCTCTACGACGAACGCCATTTGCCTGGATGCATAGCCTTGCGCAAGAGCGCACGCAAATCACACCAGCGCGAAAAATTCCGACTTGCCGAGTCGGGAGGCGATTTTCATGGGTAAGGCCGTCCAAGCACTGCGAATAACTTGCCACGCAACCGACGACGATGACGTTGATGAACTGTTCATGTTCTACAACGGCATCCGATTCTGGCCAAATGCTGGCGACGGCACCGTCGGGGTGACGGCCACCGGCACGTACAACGTTTTCAGCCCCATCGTTTCGTTCAATGGCAACAACGTGCGATTCAGCCTGCGGGATGACGAGAGTCCTCTTGGTTCCGACTCTCTCGGCTGGATAGACATCTCCCCCAGTGAGCCTGTCGGAGAACACGAGGCGGACTTTGACGGCGGCGGCGACGACGGGCACTACACACTGACTTACAAGATAGGAAACACTGACTTTTGACTAATGGGTGTCCCCCTGAGGCACCCATTACGGGCATGGCTGGCCGGATGGAGCGGTCAGCCATGCTTACGGGCCTCGGTGACGGCGCGCTTCCAGGTGCTCAGGCCTCGCCGTGCTGCTCGGCGAGGGCGGCGGCAATCTCCCCCGCCTTCCGGCCGGGCGCGGCGGCCAGGGCCTCGACCGCCAGGGCGACCCTGGGGTCCGGGCCCTCCGCCGGCGTGCGGCCAGCCGCTCCGGCCCGGGGACCGGCGTCGGCGTAGGCCCAAAGCTGGCGCCGGGTGCGGTACTCGCGCATGTGGCCGCTCTCCAGCTCCTCCTCGCGCACGGGCGCGGGCCACCCGGGCGGCGGGTTGTCGCGGTAGTGGCTGATCGCGCTGACGCTGATCCCGAGCACCTTGGCCTGGTCCGCCGGGGGCAGTTCCTCGTCGGGGTTGCCGCTGTAGTCGACGCCGTTGCGCTGCCGCCGGTACTCGGTGTGCCAGCGCTCCCAGACCTCCAGGTCCCAGTACAGGGCGCGGTCGATCCGGCGGGCGGGCGGGTGACCGTTGCTCTCGCGGTCCGCCCACAGGTTGCGCAGGGTGGCCTCGCCCTTGTACCCGGCGCGGGCGGACAGCTCGGCTCGGGTGGCGTACGTCCGTCCGTCGAGGGTCTTCATGGGTCCTGATCCTTGGTGTGTGTGGAACGCGTCTACCATGCTGGCGTGCTCGGTTGACGGCCTGTTGAGGGCGCTCGGTGGCCGGGCCATTGCGGCCGACGGGATTCCCACGCTTTTGCGCCCCGTCGGCCGCCTGCATTCCTGGGGCCGTCCAGCCGACGGGGAGCGGAGGTTTCCGCTCCCCACTCCCCCCGCCGGCCGGGCCGGGGCCGATCAGCAGGGAGCGCGGGCGCCCTGCTCCGGCGGCGTCACCACAGCCGTCCGGCGGTCTGGTGCCACTCGGGCTGCCCGCCGTCCTCGAACGGTTCGATCACGCCCTTCGTGCCGACGTCGCCGTCCTGGTAGTGCAGTTCGCCGTCGAACTCGTGGGCCTCGCCCATCCATGCGGACAGGGCCATGAGGCGGCGGTTGATCGAGTAGGAGTAGGTCGCGCGGTCGCGCACTCGCAGGTACTTGACGGCCTTCGGGCGGCCCTGGTCGTCGGTGCCGCTGTCGCTGTCGGGAACGAGCACCCGCGCCTCCCGTTCGACCAGTGCCGTCAGCTCGCTCTCCGTGATGCCGTGGGGGGCGACGTGGAAGTCTTCGACCTCGAACAGCTCCCACAACTGGGCGAGCGGGACGGGCGGGTACAACTAGACAGTTCCCTTGACGCTGTAGTCGACTGCCATGAGGTTCCTCCTGATGAGGGGCGCCGGGCCCGGCGCTCGTCCGGGCCCGGCTGCCTGGAGGTGAGGGCTACTGCTGGTAGGCGGTGATCAGTTCGCGGACCTTGGCGTCACCGGCACACCCGGCGGGCGCCCCGAACTCGGCGGACGCCGGGTGCCGGTGGGTGCTGGGCAGTTCGCCGTTGCGGCCGCGCTGGTGCGACCAGTAGCGCGGGCCCTGCCAGCCGCACAGCAGGCACTCCTGCCACCACGGGTTGTCGCTGTCGGAAAAGCCGGTGTACGGCTTCCAGCGGTGCAGTGCCAGCGCGGCCATGACCTGCTGTGCGGTCTCGACGTTGCGGGGGGTCTCCGGCATCCGCGGGTGCAACAGCGGCACATCGCCGTCCGGCACCGGCACGGCGGCCATCACGTCCGCGAAGGACATGGCCGTGATGCAACCGGCAGCGTACTCGGCGGCCACGTGCGCGGCCGCCGCCTGTGCGGCCGCCTGGGGGACGCCGCGGCGGCCCTTCTCCGGACGGCCGAGGTTGTGCTCGCCCTCGCTGGTGAGGGTGAGCCAGTCGCGGTGCCAGCGGTCCACCGCGCCGATCACGGTGGTCTCGCCGATCAGGACGGGGTAGCGGCGCTCCCAGTGCTGCGGGGCCGAGTCGGAGCGCCAGGGTCGTCGTCGTGTTCATGCTCGTGCCTTTCGTTGAGGTTGATCGGTGTCGGGCGGCTGGGCCGGTGGGGCGGCCGGGCACGATGCACCTGTGCCGCAGGTGGGTCATGGCCTGCAAGTGCTCCTCGCACATGGAGGGCGTCCCCGGCGCCAGCGGGGAGATCGGGAAGTAGGTGCACTCTCGGGGCGCGCCTGGGTGGCAAAGTCCTCCTCGTAGTCGCCGTACAGAACCCCGTCGCTGCCGCCGTCGGCGATCCGGATCGCGCTCCCGCCCGCGACCGACATGCACCGGGCTCGCCCAGCACCCGCGTCGTCCGGCCCGCCGTCGCGGTCGCCCAGCGCCCGGCGAGCAGCTCCTGGATGGCGAAGACGGTCTGGTCGTCGCACGCCGCCACCTCGACGACGGCAAGACCCAGCTGCGCCACGTGTGCTTCGTTGCCCGGTTGCATGCCTGGCATGACGAGGGGCCGTACCGATGGGGGTGGCCGTCCGCCATGTCACTTCACTCGACCGAGTACTCACGCCCGGCCCAGCGAGGGCTGAGCGCGAGCCACGGACCACGACTTTGCCCCCGGCCCGAGGGCCGGGGGCAAAGCCGGTAGGTCAGTGCGTCGGCGAGGTGGTCAGCTCATCGCCGGGGTGCCGACGGTCAACGGTGCCCGTGGCCACCGCCATGGCCGCGGTGGCCCCAGGAGGCGTCGTCGATGAATCGGCCGCGGTCGTTGCGCAGGGTGGAGGTGTCGGAGCGGTTGTCCCAGACGTCGTGGCGGCGGTCCTGGTAGAGGTCGGTGCTGTGTTCGCGGCTGACGCCGGTGTGGATACGGACGGTCTCGCGGCCTTCGAGGTGGTAGTGGTCGAAGGTGTAGGTGTGTCCGCCCTCGTCTTCGAAGGGCCAACCTCGAGGTTGACCGCGCGGCTGGCGGTGTTGGTGATCTCCACCCACTCGCGGTTCAGGGAACGGTTGGAGCGGTCGTCACAGCCCGGGGAGTCGTACTGGACGGCCGTGATGTGGAACTTGGGCCGGTCGGGGCGGGCGTGCTCGGAGGCGGATGCCGGCAGGGTCACCACGGAGACCAGGGCGCCAGCGGCGATACGGCGAGCGGTGACAGCAGTGTGACCGTTCCGGGCCCGGTGGCCGGATGCTGTGGCTCGTGCATGGCTGGCTGCCGGATCATCGTGCCGACCAGATGGAGGTGGCGGCGCGGTGGAGTCCGGCGAGGTAGATGGTGGCGGGCCTTCGCCTCCTTCGCTTCCGTGCTAGCCGGCCGGTTCGTAGATGAGAGAGGGCGGAGCCGTACGCGGCTCGCAGCGTAGGCGGGCCGCCTGAATCGCCGTGGCGGAGGCCGTCGCCGCCAACGGCCCGCCCGCCGTTGAGGCCGCTGCCTGTGGGCGCACTGCGCGAGGCTGAGCCTGGGCTATGCGCACACAGCGGAACCATGTCGCCTCACGGGCCGGCAAGCCCGTGACCACGGGCGACTCTTCATTCCCCGCCCCCCCGGCAAGGCGTTCCTGGGTCACGCCCTATCGGCAGGGGGCGCCGCTCGCTGGATCGGCTGCCCGCTGAAGGAGGGCGCGATAGCCCATTAATTGATGATGTGTACGCGCTGGCTGGTCAGTTCATAGCGCGCTCCAACGATGGCCAGTTGTCCGGCGGTGACCTTGGCCGCCAGATCGGGCTCGATGGCCAGGCGGGATCTCACTGCCCGGACGTTGGCGTCTATGGTGGCGTCTATCCGGGCATCCCCTTCCTTGGAGTGGTCGATGGTCGGACGTATCTGATCCGCCAGATACTGGATGTGGCTGGGCAATTGGGTGCCGGAAGTCTCTGCCTCGACAGCCGCACGGACCGCTCCACACGACTGGTGTCCGAGCACCATGACCAGCGGGATGTGCAACTCGAGGACACCGTAGGCGATGCTGCCCAGGACCGCTTCGTCCAGCACCTCGCCGGCGGACCGTACGGTGAGCAGATCACCAAGCCCTTGATCGAAAACCAGCTCGGGCGGGACACGCGAGTCTACGCAGCCGAGTATCACAGCGAAGGGGTGCTGACCAGATGTCAGACTTTCGCGCACGGCCGGCGTCTCGTCAGGATGTACCTCCCTGAAGGTGCGCCACCGCCGATTCCCCGCGGCCAATGCGTGCAGGACCTGGTTCGGTGTTGTCGGGCGCGGCCGCGGTGCAGCAGCGGATGCCCCGGAAGAGGAACTCACAGCGGCTGCACCGACAACGGCTGCGGAGGTGAGTCCGGCCCGCAGCACGGCGCGGCGAGCCGGGAGAGAACGGAATCGTAAGTTCATGCGGGGAACGTACTTCCGTTAATCGAGCCCACGGCACCCCATGGGTCTACTTTGACTCCCCCTTGGGCGCGACTTGGTACGTACCTGCGTCCACGAGCTTTCATCTCGGCACGAGCACTGCGACAAGGACAGTCGCCTCGCAGCGGACCGCTGGCTTGTCGTACCGCGCGGCGACGGCGCGATGCCCCTTGAAGCGGTTGGGCCCGCACTCGACCGCTTGACGCTCGCGGTAGTCGGCTGGGTCGAACTGCGGCGGCGAACAGGAGCGGGCTGGTCCAGGTGGTCAGGCAGACGAGCGGCCAGTGATGGCCGGCAGGGTCGTGGTCCTGATCCGGCGGTAGGTCCTGAAGCCGTACCCGGCCAGCGCTGCCCAGACGACGGTACTGGCGACAGGCCACCACAGGTCCCAGCCCTGCTCGCCCCGGAGGAGATTGACGGTCCCGTTCGCCGCCCAGCTGACCGCGAGAACGAGCGCCGCCCACCTGGCCCATCGCCACATCCGCATCGTCCCACGGGCACGGGCTTCCTGGGGACTCTGATCACCCTGTCGAAGTCGTGCGCCATCCACACCTACCCGCCTACCCCCTGACCGCTCCTTGCCCCCCACTCCCGAGGAGAAGGCCGGAAAAGGACGGATCTCAGGGTGCGTCAGGCGGGCGCGTGACGTGTTGCAGACGCCTTCCGGGGTACGGCGTGGTGCGCGGGACATCCCTCGCTTGTTGCGTCGAGGCGCTCCAGCCACAGGGAGACTGTGAGCAGCAGGCCGCTGAAGACGATCAGGAGGAGGGCGGACACCCACATCTGCCTGCTGCCGGGCGACTGCCATGCGGTAAAGGCGGTCAGCACCGCCCACAGCAGGACGCCACCCACGTAGAAAGTGCGGACCCGGCGCAGCTGCCGCACTGCCCGCAATGACATGACGCGATCAGACTTGGATGCCATGCCGGCCCCTGTACCCCCAGCGGACGCTGTTCAACGTTGCAGGTTGATCGGGTTGGCCCTTCTTCCCACGCCTTACCGCTGGGCACGTCCTTCGAAGTCACGGCGCGCTGCTGCACCTTGGTCCTCGACCAGTCCTGCATCGTCAGGGAGGTCCAGGACAGCGCCGCAATGGCTGCACAGCTTCCCATCCTCGGCCGGCGTGCCACACGCCTTGCAGAACCGATTACCCTCGCCGTTCCTAGTAGCCTGCGACATGACTCTCTCTTTCCCTAGAGGGGGCAGTGATGAACGGGGAGTACCCCCAGCGTCCGCGAACTCACAGATCACGGAGATCGCCGTAACCACAGCCCCGGGAACGGGTGCTGCTCGGCACGCTGACCAACCCCTGCGGCGATCCGAGCCCGGCGGAGACCCAACAAGTGACGGCATCACCGAAGCCATGGTCCAGACGCGCCTACCGGAGTGGGAAGTTCAAGCGGTGGAGCAGCACGCCGCCTTCCACCGCGACTGGCACGACTACTGGGGCAGCTGCACCTGGCAGAAGCTGGGCGGCCGAGTTGGCTGAGCCGGAGAAGGTCGACGAGCTCCTGCACCGACATCCACTCCTGCGGTGGGCTGCACCGACGTCCGTTCGCTCGCGCACGTCAGGTACTGCGTGGCTGACGCGTGGTCGGATTGGGTGCGTGGGGCAGCGGACTGCGCTCTCGACCGGGCCGCCGGGACCACTCTGTTCGACCTCGGCACCATGGCCGACCGGATCTCCCGTAGTCCGCCGCCAACGTGCAAACGCTCGCCCCCGTCGACAACCTGCGCGTCGACGCTGGACTTCCTCACCAGCGGGCCACCCGCAAAAGCACCGTCTCGAAGACGCACCATGTCCCGGACCCCACCATGCCCATGAGCCGAGGTAGGCCGCCTCGGCGGCGACCGTCTCGCGGCCCGTAGGACGTACTCATGCGAGCCACTGACGCCGGGGTCCGTAGGGGCGAAGTCGCAGGTCAGGGGACGGCGGGGAGCGAGGCCTCGATCCCACGGGCCGCGACGGGCTGGGCACTGCCGTCGGCCAGGCGGTAGGACAGGCCCACCACGGCCGCCCGGCCATTAGCGACCCGATCGGCCAGGACGCGGGAGCGTTCCAGCAGCAGGTCGACGGTCCGCTCGATGTGCTCGGCGAGGACCTCCTCGGGCTGGTCGCGCCCGGCGGCCCGCGCCGCCAGGACGCTGGGGGTCACCCGCTCGACGACGTCCCTCACGAATCCGGCGGGCACTTGACCGCCGTCGGCGGCGGCGCACGCAGCCGCGATGGCCCCGCACGAGTCATGGCCGAGTACCACCACCAGCGGGCAGTCCAGCACGCTCACGCCGTACTCGATGCTGCCCAGCGCCTCCGCGCCGACGACGTGCCCGGCGGTGCGCACGACGAAGAGGTCCCCCAGCCCCTGATCGAAGATGATCTCGGCGGCCAGCCGGGAGTCGGAGCACCCGAACAGCACAGCGAACGGCTTCTGGGCGGGTGCGATCTGCGCGCGGCGCGCGGCGTCCTGGTGCGGGTGCTCAGGGGTGCCCGCAAGGAAGCGCTGGTTGCCGGCCAGCAACAGCTCATAGGCATCACGCGGCGCCGGAGTGTGGGTGTCGGTCATGATTCGAAGCCTACGATCCGGCCCCGCCGATCGACAGCGCGGGCCATGACGTGTCCCGGGACAGCACACTCCGCGGGCGGCGCCGCGCGTGCTGCGGTGTCACCGAACCCGGTGCATCCACCGGCACCGAAGGATCCCGCGGATCGTCTCGGCGGCCCTTTCCGGCGCGTCCGAAGACGCCCCTTGGCAAAGAGCCCGGCAAGGCGAGTGACCACCTGGGACAAGCCGCTGGTCCAGGGCATTACAGGTACTGGATCGCGTGATCGCGGGACGTGTACTCGGTGATCGTCGCGGCGGCATCCAGGCGATGACCGCCGCGACGCATCCGACAGGCAGGTAGGGAAGGACGTGGGGGACATGGACAGCGCGGGTCAGCCGGTGGTTCCGGAGGTGGTGGACAGTCCCGCTCTGCGGGCGCACCCGACAGGCAGGACCGCGCGGTGGCTGTTGCGGCATCAGGTCCAGCCTGTGGGGCCGGCGGCCGGTGTGGCGCATGCCGAGGCGCATGCGTGGTGGAAGGTGATGTGCCTGACGGGGGTCGACTACTTTTCCAGCCTGGCCTACGTGCCGGCGATCGCCGCGCTCGCCGCGGGAGCGGTGTCACCGCTGGCGACGCTGCTGATCGTGGCGTTGACGTTGCTGGGGATGCTGCCGATGTACCGGCGGGTGGCCAAGCAGAGCCCGCACGGCGCGGGGTCGGTGGCGATGCTCGAGGATCTGCTGCCGTTCTGGTGGGGCAAGCTGTTCGTACTGGCCCTGCTCGGGTTCGTGGCCACCTCGTGGATCATCACCATCACCTTGTCGACGGCGGATGCCTCGGTGCACGTGGTGGAGAACCCCTTCTTCCCCGCCGCGCTGCACGGCCACGAGGTTGCCCTGACGGTGGTGCTGCTGCTGGTGCTCGGTGGTGTGTTCCTGCTCGGGTTCAGCGAGGCGGTCAGTGTCGCCATCCCGCTCGTCGCCGTGTTCCTGGTCCTCAACGCGGTCGTCATCGCCGTCGGCCTGGTCCAGGTGTTCACCACCGATGGCGCGCTGTCGGCGTGGACCGACGCACTCACCGACGGCGGGGGCGGCTTCGGTGACGTCGCCGGCCCGGCGCTGCTGGCCTTCCCTCTGCTCGTGCTGGGCCTGTCCGGATTCGAGACCGGTGTGTCCATGATCCCGCTGATCGCGGCCGAAGGCGCCGACGACGAGCAGCGCCTGCGGGCGCGCATCCGCAACGCCCGCCGGCTGCTGACCACGGCGGCGGTGACCATGAGCGTCTACCTGCTGTCCGCCAGTTTCGTCACCACCGTGCTCATCCCGCACGACGAGTTCGAGCCCGGTGGCGCGGCCAACGGCCGCGCGCTGGCCTGGCTGGCCCACGAGCACGTCGGAGAGGCGTTCGGCACGGTCTACGACATCAGCACGATCCTCATCCTGTGGTTCGCCGGTGCGTCCGCGATGGCCGGGCTGATCAACATCGTCCCGCGCTACCTGCCGGGCTACGGCATGGCGCCGGAATGGGGCCGCGCGGTGCGTCCGGTCGTCCTCGTCTACACCGCGCTGTGCGTGGTGATCACCATCGCGTTCGACGCCGACGTCGACGCCCAGGCCGGTGCCTACGCCACCGGGATCCTGGCCATGATGGTCTCCGGGGCCTTCGCCGTGACCGTCTTCGTCGCCCGCGGCCGCCGCCGCGTGGCCACCGTCGGCTTCGGACTGCTCACCGCGGTGCTCCTGTACGCCCTGGGCGCCAACATCATCGACAAACCGGACGGCATCGCCATCTCCGGCTTCTTCATCCTCGGCATCATCACCGTCTCGCTGATCTCCCGCGTCGCGCGGACCACCGAGCTGCGCGCCGACCGTCTCGTCTTCGACGAGAGCGCACGCCGGTTCATCGCCGAAACCCTCGCCCACGACCAGTCCATCAACATCATCGCCAATCGCCGACAGGCCGGCGACGAAGCCGAGTACGCCGCCAAGGAGCGCGAGCAGCGCGGCACCAACCCGGTCCCCGGCTTCGCGGACGTGCTCTTCCTCGAGATCGACGTGGTCGATCCGTCCGACTTCAGCGAGACCCTCACCGTCCACGGCCTGGACGTCGGCGGCTACCGCATCCTGCGTGCGCAGGCCCCGGCCGCGCCCAACGCCATCGCCGCGATCCTGCTCGCGTTGCGTGATGCCACGGGGGTGCGGCCGCACTGCTACTTCGCCTGGGCCGAGGGGAGCCCGCTCAAGCACATGTTCCGCTACTTCCTCCTCGGCCGCGGCGACACCGCCCCCGTCACCCGCGAGATCATCCGCAGCAACGAACCCGACCCCGACCGCCGCCCCGGTATCCACGTCGGCAGCTGAAGCGCCTGACCACCGCCCGCTTCGGCGGGGCGACTGCGCACTCGGCCGCTTACCGAACAGGGCTGTGCATCGCTTCGCGCGTATGACCGGGGTCGAGGGCGGGGATACTGGCAGGTGCCGGGACCGAGGGGTATCCATCACATATCCCCCGGCCCCGGTGCCGGACGTCAGCGCCAGGTGTCGTTGACGGTCAGCGTGCCGGTGGGCGGCGTGACGACGGTGCGGTTGTCGCCGTTCTCCCAGGTGACCGTGCCATCGGGGTTCTTCCTGAAGTACTTGTACTGCACGGTGGTGTTCGGCGGGAGCTGGTGGGCTCCGGACCAGAGCGGGTACGTGGGGGCGCCGGTGATCAGGGGGACGGCCTTGGCCGGGTCCCAGCTGCCCAGGTCGGGCAGGTTGCCGGTGACGTAGAGGTTCTGGCCCCAGCTGGTGGTCGCGGTGGCGCGGAAGGTTGCGGAGACCGGGCTGACGTCCCAGCGGTCGTGGTTGGCCGGCGTGTTCGGGGCGACCGTCAGTGTGCGGTTGGGGGTGCTTTCCCAGGTCACCGCGCCGGTGGGTGAGCGCCTGAGGTACTTGTACTGCACGGTGGCGCCGACGGGCAGCTGGACGCCGGCCGACCAGTGCGGGTAGGCGCTTGCGGTGGTGCCCAGTGGGACGGCTCTGGCCGGATCCCAGGAGCCCAACTGCGGAGCGCTGCCGGTGACGAGCAGGGTTTCCCCTTGCGTGGCGGCCTCCACTCGGAAGGTGACGGAGGTGTCCTGCGTCGTGGCCGCACGGGCGTGAGGGACCGTACCGGCAAAGAGGCTGGCGAGGAGCACGGCGAGCACGAGCGCCGGCCGCCAGACGGCCGGCACCCGCTGGTATGTCGAGAGCATGTCATTCCCTTCTGACTCGTGGACGGCGGATTCCTGCCCGCCGTCCACGCACATTCAACACAGATTGAAGACAGAGAGCGACGGTATGCGCTCTCTGCGTTCAATCAGGCATGCGATTCGGCCGTGAATGCCGAATCGTCTTGCTCCTTCGTCTAAGTCCTGAACGAAGAGCCCGTGACCGGATGCAGGAAGCCACTCGAACTGGTCGCAGCGGACAGGGAGTCGGTCGAGGTCGCCGGAGTACACCTGAAGGCCACGTTCCGTCGGCGTTCCGGCTGCCACGAGCACCCTGACGGCCTTGCGCAAGATGACGCAAAAGCTTTCACGCCGCCATCCCCGGGTTTCGCCGCCTGGCGATGCGGCTCGGGCCGACCTTCCGTCAGTTCCCACAGGGCGGGCAGACCGTCCTCCGGCATCTGGGCTTCGTCTGACGGGAGTCTCGGTGCCCTGTCGGTGGGCTACGCTGTCCGGCTATGAATACCGGGACGGCCTTGCGCCACACACGGATTGGTGACCCGGTGCTCTTCTGAGCGCCGTACGGGCCGGTTTGGGCCCGCTGTTCGATCGAGGCTCTTGCGTTGCTGCGCGTGCTCCGCCTCCGTCGGGTTGATCACAGGCTCTGCACATCAACCACGACAGGAGTATGCATGCCCACCAAGACACTGCGGATTCCCACCGCGGACGGTCAGGCCGACGCCTTCGCCGCCTTCCCGGACCAAGGCGAGCGGCACCCAGGGGTGCTGATGTACGCGGACGGCTTCGGCATCCGGCCCGTGCTGCGGGAGATGGCCCGCGAACTGGCCGGGCACGGCTACTACGTGCTCGTCCCCAACTCCTTCTACCGACATGGCCCTGCACCGCTGGTCGAGCTTCCCGATTACATCGGAGAGGAGGTCCGGTCCGCGGTCTTCGCCCAGCTGATGCCCCTGATCGAGGCGCACACCGCTGAACGTGTCCTGAGCGACGCCGACGCCTACCTCAGGTTCCTCACGACTCAGCCCGAGGTCGGCGCCGGTCCCGTCGCGGTGACCGGCTACTGCATAGGCGGCCTCTACGCGATGCGCACCGCTGCGGCCCATCCCGACCAGGTGGCGGCCGTCGCCGCGTTCCACGGTCCCGTGGGCGCCGACGGGCCCGACCTCTTCTCCAAGCTCACCGCCCAGGTCCACCTCGGCCACGCCGAAGGCGACATGACACCTGAGGCCCTCGGCGAGCTCAACCAGGCCCTGGATGCAGCAGGTGTCGGCTACACCTCCGAGATCTACCCCGACACCATCCACGGCTTCACCATGTCCGACACCGACGCCTATAGCGCCTCTGGGCTGAAGCGTCACTGGGATCGCCTGCTCCCCCTTCTGGACCGCACCCTGGCCAACAGTTGAGACCTCAGCCTGCAAACCAACCCTGAAACGGCCGCGACCAGCAGACGGCGTAGCGAGCCACACCGATGTCTCCATGGCCGTGGCCCGCCTCTCTCGTGAACGGAACTTCCGTAAAGGGTCGCTTGAGAGATCCGAGCAGGGCCTCTTGGAAGCTCAGAGGGCTACTACCGCAACTCGTCCTCTAAGAGGCCCTTTTGCCGCCGTTGAATGCCACTGCAGAGACGGAGTCCCCTTCGGTCACTCTGGCGTGTGAGGGTCCTGCCGCTGCTGCCGGTACCAGGTTGGATGTGCGGCCGGGGCGGCCGGCCGGAGGCGTACTGCCACCGGGCGGCCATGCTCGATGCAATCCGGTATCTCGTGGACAAGGGGATCAAGTGGCGGGCGATGCCCGCCGACTTCCCGCCGTGGGACCGCATCTACGCATTCTTCCGCCGATAGCGCGACAACGCCTTGGTCAAGGAGTTCCACGACCGGTTGCGCGCGAGGGCCCGCGAGGAGCTGGGGAGGGATGCGGAGCCGACGGCCGCAGTGCTCGACTCGCAGTCCGTCAAAGCGGACGCCGTCGTCGGCACGGAGAGCCGCGGCTTCGACGGAGGCAAGCTCCCGGCGGATCAAGCGGCGGGAATCGGCGGCTCAGGCGTTGTAGCCACCGTGGGCGTCCAGCACCGCGCCAGTGACGTACGACGCAGCCGGACTCGCCAGGAAGGCGATCGCCGCGGCGATCTCGTCGGGGTGCCCCATGCGCTGCAGGGACAGCGAGCCGAGCAGGGTCTTGAGGGTGTCGGGGTCCGGCGGCTGCATGCCACCGTCCATCAGTCCGGCCTCCACGACGTTGGCCGTGATGTCCCGGGACCCGAGGTCGCGTGCGACACCCATGGTGTACCTCTCTATCCCGGACTTGGTCGCCGCGTAGTCGGCAAGGCCGGGGGCGCCGACCCGGGAACCCAGGCCGGAGCTCACCGTGATGATGCGACCGCCCGTGCGCAGCACTCGGGCGGCGGCGCGGATGACCGCGATCACGCCGAGGTAGTTCGTGGCGTGCATGCGATCCAGGGCAGCGGTGTCGGCGTCCGGATCGTCCACCGCGCCGGCCACGGAGATCGCGGCGTTGTTGACGAGGATGTCCAGGCCGCCGAAGTGTGCGACCACGTCGCCGATCAGGGCCGGCGCCCGGCTGGTGTCCGCCTGATCGGACCGGAGGGCGAGGGCGTTCGCTCCCTTGCCGCGCACCTCGTCGACGACGGCCTGCGCCTTCTCCTCGGAGCTGACATAGGTGAAGGCGACATCGGCGCCCTGCTCGGCCAGCAGTCGCACAGTCGCGGCCCCCAGCCCTCGAGACCCCCCGGTGACCAGGGCGACCTTGCCCGTGAGTGGCTTGCTCATTCTTCTCACCTCGGTGATCGATCCGTCCTGCTGTCGCAACGTTAATTGTTACGACGGGCGGTTGCAACCTTACCTGTTACGACTGCGCTGTCATAACATGAGGCGTTGCGTCCGTAGAGGAGGGTCATGAGCGCCAACAGCAGGCTCACCATCGCCTCGCACGCCCTGGCCTGGATCGGCCTCTATCAGCGTCAGGGCCATGAGGTCGCCACCTCCGAGCAGATCGCGTCCAGTGCGAACACCAACCCCGTGGTGATCAGACGGCTCCTGGGCGATCTGCGCAGGGCGGGGCTCGTGGAATCACGGCGGGGCGTGGGAGCGGGCTGGTCACTGGCGCGCGACCTCGGATCGATGACCCTGCTCGACGTGTACGAGGCGGTGGAATCCGGCCCCCTGTTCGCGATGCACCGCACCACGCCGGACCAGAATTGCGTGGTGGGCCACGGCATCCAACCGGCGATGCAGCGGGTCTACGACGGCATCGAGCAGACCCTGAGACACGAACTGGCCCGGGTCACGCTCGAAGACGTACTCCAGGACGTCCTCGCGACACCCCGATAGCCCTCCGTCAGCAGGTGCGAGGCACCCCTGTGGATCTCGCAGCTCCTTGATCAGGCACATAAGTGCTTCTCGAGGAAGGACTGCCCTGACGTTCAGCAGGAGCCTACGAAGACGGCCGCCCGGCGGAGCCACCAGCCCGGAGTTCGGAAAGGCAGCGGCCCTCGTCGGCGTGGCCCTGCTTCTCGCCGGTTGCGGTGGCAACCAGTAGACGGGACAAGCGGCCTCGGCCGGCGCGGCACCTTCACCCTCCCCCACTCCCGCTGCCTGCGCTCATGACGAGCCTTACTACCAAGCCGGGTTGCTCCAGACCGAGGACCTCTGGACCCAAGGAGGGAGATCGCAGGAGAAGACGATCTAGGCGTACTTACGCTGCCGAGCGCTGCTTCTCGATGTGGACGCAATGGCAAGCAATCGGAGACTGAGCAGCAACGTCTGTCGCGCAGGGCCGGGCAGTCTTGGTTGCGCCCGGTCGCCGTGACGATGACAGTCGTCCGGCTCAGCTGCGGGGGCGGGCACGGTACTGGTGTCATGCCGCCAGGACCAGAGACAGATGTCCGGCGCTTGGCGGGCCTCACCTCGCGGAGCGCACCATTCACACGTGTACAAGGGGAGCACACATGAGGTTTCGTCAGGGCGTTCGCGCCGCCGGTGTAGTGGCTGCTGGACTGCTGGGGGTGGCGGCGGCCGCCGCTCCCGCGAGCGCTGCCACCGTGAACTGGAAGGCCGTCGACCCGGACATCCCCATGGTCTGCATGCCGGCCATATCGCACGCTACCTACCCCGGGGTCCGGTTTCAGGGGTGCCTGGTGGCCAACGCGAACGACGATGCGCAGGTCATCATGGTGGTCGTGAATGAGGGGCCGAAGGCCGTCAACATCGGTGGTTGGACCTCGTCTCAGTTCGGCAGCAATGTAACTTGTGCCAATTCCGTGCTGAACCCGAATATTGTGCGTGCCTGCTTCGGCCCGACCGTTCATCTTCCCGAGAGCGGTGTCAATTACAACAACTCGGTGCACCTCACGGTGAACGGCTCGACCAAGATCGCGCCTGCGCCGAGCATCGGCCGCGGCTGAAGCTGAACGAAGAGTGTGGTTCGTTCTGTGTCGTGAATCAAAAGTTACTCTGAGCGAGCGGAATGGAACCCGGCCTCCGCAGGCTTTCGATGCGGTGCGTCCCACCTTGAGTCATCGACCGTAGGGGCTGCGGCCCTTACGGTCGTTCCGACAGCGCGAGTGCGCGGTGGTCCTTTGGGGAGAGGCCGTACCTGGTACGGAAGCTACGGGTGAAGTTCGATGCCCGAACGATTCCCCAGCGGGCGGTGATCACGTGGATGGGCGTGCTTCGCTGCGTGGGATCGGCAAGGTCTCGGTGGATTGCCTCAAGGCGTCGGCGGCGTATCGATGCTGCTATCGGTTCGCCTCCCATTTCCTCCTGGGCGAGTCTGTGAAGGTAGCTGAGGGAGATGTGGTGAGCGGCGGCTATCACCGGGGGCGTCAGTTCGGGGTCGTGCAGGTTGTGCTGAATGAACGATTGAATGCGGCGTGCCAGGGTCCGTCGGCGGGTCTCCGGGGGCAGCGCTGCTTCTGCTTCCACCACGTGAGCCAGCCATGCGGATACCAGGTCGACCACGACGGTACCCAGTCGTGGGGCATCAGAGGGCTGCAGATGGCCGACCTGCTCCTTCATGCCGGTGAGGAACTGTGTCACCAGGGTGCCGAGGCCGCTGCGCGCGGGGAGGCTGCGGCCCAGCGTTGCGGCGATTCGGTGTGCCGGCAGGGGCAACACCTTGGCCGGTATATCCACGCCGATTCCCTGAACGGCGTGGCGGTGACCGGTGCCTGCGGATTGCAAATCGTACGGCTGTGAGCTGCTGGCCAGGTGAACGTCGCCGGCTTCGAATGCCTGGACCTCGCCGGAGTGGACGAGGGCGAGCTCTCCGTGCAGGAGCAGGGTCAGGTGCAGCAGTTCGGGGTCGGATTGCCGCACCATGTTGGCATTGCGTCGGAAACGTGTGGGCAGGAAGGACGAGGACCAGACAGTCACCGGTCCGAGTTCCATGATCCGGTGCTCCGCGTGGAAATCGGCTGCGTGGTCACTTATCACCTCGCTGGCACGGGTTCGGCAAACCAGTTCACGCCAGTAGTCGAACCGGTCCTTAGCCGGGACGTCCTCGGTGATGAACACAGTCCCTATCACCTGGCCTACCCCCCTTTCGGTTACACGCCTCGACTCCTTTGCCGACCAGTTTAGGCACCATCCTGTCTGCGGCATCGGGCAGCCCTGATGTTTCGGGGCCTGATGAGCCACGAGGACGCCGTGATCCGCGTTCGACCGGGCTCGAAGGCCGGCGCCAGCCGGTTCGCCAGGTGCCAGTCGCCCGCCTTTGCGAGCCAGCCCGCACACCAGCGGTAGGCGCCCTGATCGGGCCAGTCCGCTCCCGCTGATGGGGCGTTGCCGACTGTGCGCCGAGAGATCCACGCTTCGCTCGCTGCGCCCGGCCGACGTGTCCACCGACACCCACCAGCGCACCGTACTGGAGACGGTGGCCGCCGCCTTGGCGCGGGGGCCCGGCTCGCAGCGGTTCGGACGGTGCCGCCGCATCGCGGCACCGCCCACACACGGATCAGGCAGGGTTGTCGACTATCACGAAGCCGCCGTCCTTGTAGTACCGGTCGAAGTCCTCTCCCGGTTCGGCGTTGTGGACCAGTCGGGCCAAGGCACGCTCGAAGCGGGCCACGACGGTCTTGCCTTCCCGCTGCAGGCGGCTTCCGGTCAGGCACCGGCATCGGGTGCCTGGCCGCCCGACGCTGCGCCCGAACTGCTCGAATATGCCCGGTTCAGTGCCTCGCGGACGTGAACCCCTCACCGCGCCGCGCGCGGCTTCCGCAGGCCGCTGGCGGAATTGGGATCCGTTCCAGGACGGGTGGTACGCGCTCACCAGTAGGGTGTCGGCGGTGCGCGGCCCGCCGGTGGGCACCCCGTGCTGATAGTAGGCGAGGGGTGCGAATACCAGTTGCGCCCGGCTCTCGAGCGGCGGCCGCCGCGGGCAGTACCTCACGTGGGTTGGTGAAAGTCCACGGTGCCGAAGACGCTGTACAGCACGTCGTACGTGTTGGTCATCGCCTGCAGGTGGGGCGCCGCGTTGGACTGCACGACGCGCAGGCCTGGCCGTCCTCGCCATCCGATGATGTTCCAGGGAGCAGGTGCACGGGTGCGACCGGCTTCGCCGCTTGCTCGCTGTCCCGGGTCAGGGTCGGAGACCCGCGCGTCGCAGCGTCAGCGCCGCCAGGTCGGCGATGACGTCAGGGTCTCCGCGACGCCAGGCGTCGGCCAGGCCGCCCGGCGGCGTGGCAAGCGCGGCCAGCGGCCGCTGCGGCCCGGTCAGCGCTCGCAGCGCAAGGAGGTCGGCGCCACCGGGGGCATCGAGGAGGCGTCGAGTCGTGGCGCTCCGCCGGATCCACCGCAGTCGTGGAACGAGCCACAACACCAGGATCACGGCGGTCGGAAGGACGATCAGGGCGATCGTCGTGAGCGTGGCGACATGGCCCACGGTGTCCTGCAACGACTGTCCGGCATCGGAAAGACTCGTGCCGGCCTCGGCCGCGGACCTGAGTGGCTTCTTCAACGAGTCACCGACGAACGGGACCTTCGAGGCCGCGTTGCCGGCATCGTCGAGACTGGAGGCAAGACTGTCGCCCGCGCTCTCGGCTTTCTGCCCGGGCTCGGCCAACGTCAGGATCGCGTCACGGACGACCAGAGCGAACTTCACTGTGCTCGCGATCAGGAGCAGAGCGATCAGATCCGCGATCAGCTGACGACCCCGGCGCGCTGGGCTCTGGGCGTAGAGACGCATGGACGTGCTCCTGTTCCGACGGCGACATCGAGGAAAGCCAACTCCGAACCGGTGGCACGGAGCTCGCGCCTGCGGGGGTGACGGCGAGGATCGGCGGATGGCTTGACGGTACATGGGACGCACGGACGATATGGGGGTACGCGCGCTCAGGACCGGTCACGCCCTCCACCGACCGGCCGACACGGGCATCGACTGCGTGGTCTTGGAGCACCGGGACCGCACCTACGTCGAGCAGCGCCAGCGCGCCGGCATCCTCGGGCAGGGCACCGTCGACGCACTGCGGGCGTGCGACGCTGCCGAGCGCCTGGGCATGGGGAGCGGTTCGGCATCGGACGGCGTCGCCAATTACGGTCGTCAGGGGCCCGCGAGGGGCACGGCACCGCAGACCGGGCCATGGAGGCGGGGTTACCCGGCGCGCTGGGTGGTCTCCCCGGCCTGAGCGGGTACGGCGGGCAGGGCGACGGTGCAGGAGGCGCAGCGTCGGGCTTGGGCCGGTACGGGGCTGAGGCATTCGGGGCAGTCCCGTTTCGGGGCCTGGACGTCATGGTGCGGGGCGAGGCGCTCGTGGAGCTTGTTGATCGGGAGCACGACCAGGAAGTAGAGGGCGCTGGCGAGGAGGAGGAAGCTGATCGCCGCGTTGATGAAGGCGCCGTAGGGGAACTTGGTGGCGCCCAGGGTGAAGGTCTTGTGGCTCATGTCGCCGGTGACGCCGGTGGCCAGTCCGACGAGTGGGGTCAGGAAGGCGCTGACGAAGCCGTTCACCACGGCGGTGAACGCTGCCCCGATGACGATACCGACGGCCAGGTCGACCACGTTGCCGCGCAGGATGAAGCTGCGGAAGCCCTTCACCTTCTCACCCCTCGGGAGCTCTTGACGTCAATGGGCGGCACCGAAAGCACGGTCAGCCCCTTCCCTTCGCCTCGGATGCCCTGCCGCCCGTCCTCCATGCCGGTCCGGCCGTGCGTCGCGGTGATGTACGTCAAGCACCCATCGCGGCCTGAGGGGGACGCCTTCTCCACCGTGTGTTGTGACCGGTGAGTGATGGGGTCAGCTGTTGGCGAGTATCGGGCCGGCCGGGGCAGCGAGTGTCTGATGAGCGTGGGGGCAGGGCGTGGCAGAAGTGGTTGCGGCAATGCGCATCCGGCGCAGGAGATCACGGGTGGTACGCCTGCGCAGCGTGCTGCGCCAGGTCAGTCCCGGGTGGCGGGACCGTAGGTGTGACAGCGCACGGGTGCCCAGACCGGTGCTGTGGAAGCGCTCGTCGATGGTGACGGTGGTGATGACGCCCTGGGCGCAGTCAGTGCAGATCTGGTAGCGGACCTGGCCGACGACTTGGCGGATGTGCACCAGGAGCAGGCATTCGTGGCCCGGTCCGGGGTCGTCCGGGATGTGCGTCGACAGGAAATCGATTGCCCGGTAGGCGAGGACGCGGCGGCGCAGGCGGCCGGTGCGTCGGCCTCGGCGTGAGTGCTTGGCGCCGTTGTGACCGGGCGTCGATGTCTCGGCGGTGGAGGCCTGGGCGCTGAGAGTGCTGCTGGTGGGACGCGCTTGGTGTCCGTGCATGATGTCTCGGGTGCCCGAAGAGCCGACGGATACCCGTGCAGAGCCGGGCGAGCCGCTTCCAGCACTCGACGAACCCGCAGACAGCCCGCAACCCAACCAAGCACTACTCGTGACGTGAGTCAGAGATTCTCGGGTGATTCTCACGAGCCGCCCGGCACCCGGCTTGATCGCCGATGTGGCCAGAATGTCTGACTCAGGTCACTAGCTGCGCGGCGACGGCAAGCTATTGGAAGCGGTCAGCCTGTGGAGGCAGAACTCCCACGTGGTGCAGGCTGTTACCGCCGAACGTGGCACGGCACGGCACGGCGCAATACGCGATCTGTCCACCAGCGGCGGCCCCCATCCGGGCCTCGTGCCGGGGCTGTCAACGTAATCAGCTGAACGTGTTGCAGCTGGAGACGCGGCCGGAGCGGTAGCCGGTGGAGAACCACTGCTGGCGCTGACGCGCGGAGCCGTGCGTCCAGGTGTCCGGTGTGACCCTGCCTTGGTAGCGCTGCTGGATACGGTCGTCTCCCACGGCGGCGGCTGCGTCCAGCCCGCGGTTGATGTCGTCCTTCGTCAAGTCGGTGATCAGTGGCTTACCGCTCCTGGGGTCGGGGGTGATGGTGGCGTGGTGGGCCCACACTCCGGCGTAGCAATCCGCCTGCAACTCGAGTTTCACCGAGCCGCTGTTCTGGCCCGTTCCGCTGCCGCGGGAGATCGTTCCGCTGAGGTCCTGGACGTGGTGACCATATTCGTGCGCGATGACGTAGGCCTCGGCGAACGGGCCACCCTTGGCGCCGAACTTGCTGCTCAGGTCGTTGAAGAAGTCGAGGTCGAGATAGACCCTGTCATCGGCTGAGCAGTAGAACGGGCCGACGTCGGAGGTCGCGTTCCCGCAACCGGTGTTCACACTGCCGGTGAACAGGAAAGTCTGGGACTGCTGGTAGGGCTTGCCAACGGCTGTCTCCGTCTGCTTCCAGAATGCCTGCACGCTGTCGACCACAGCGACGATCCGGCACTCCTCCTTGCGGTTGGCGTCGGCACCGGTCCGGCAGTCCGACGAGAGGTCTGCGGCTGGCTTGCCGGACGAGGACGCGTCACCGCTGCCCGAGTCGAACATCCCGGGGTCGACACCCAGGAGCACGGACACGACCAGCACCACGAGCCCGACCAGTCCCCCGCCGATGGTCTTCCCGCCGCCCGGGATCCCGGCCAGCGCACCTCCCCGCCCGTCCACGACCTCGGACGTGTCCAGAGCAGCATCGTCGTCGAATTGCATACGGTGACCCTCCCTCAAGCAGCGCGCTGGACCGCCCCGCGTCGTCCCGCTCGCCTACCCCGTACGAGGACCTCCCCATCCCCTCCTCTTCCTGCGGTCAAGGCGCAGGCATTGCAGCCACTACGCGTACAGTGACGCAAGTCACCTTTCATGAAGGGGTCATGTCAGGGGGTGGTGCACAGAGCGAGATGGCAGGCCTGGCCTGCTCATCAACACGGTGCTGGGCGGCCTGGGTACGCTCTACGTCACCACCAAGTCCGCTGACATCACGCTTGCTCGGCGCTGCTGGTGCTTGTGATCACCATCAGAGTCCTCGTCCTGAAGCGGGTGTCCGGGCCCGGGGGCAGGCCGGAGGGGGAGGGCCGGGGCGATCCTCGGGGGCTCCTGTTGCGTCGGCGCAATGCCGTCCACCGGCGCCTGTACGAGGCGGAGCTGGGTGGCTGCTGCGCGGGCCGTGTCGATCAGAGCGCTGGTTGCCTCGCTCACCGGCCGCGAAGCCCCGAGACGCGCAGCCGACCCGGGTAGGGAGCACCACGAGTCGCCGCAACGCATCGGCAGGACGCTGGTCGTCGGCTCCTCGCCTCTCACAGCGGCTGGTGCGGCGATGCACGTCGTGCCAGGACCGGGCCTTCCCGTGCTTGCCCTCGGTCCTACGGCTCTCGTCACCGGACTCGTCCTGACCTTTTCGCCCCAGCGGTAGAGCTCCTCCGTTCTGCCGGCGTACGTGGTGCGTACCGTCGGGGGCACTGTGACCGGGCCCGCCGTCTGAAGATCGGCGTGAAGGCGGTCGCGCACCGCTGAAGGCGTGTCCGATGCTCACCGCGTCGTGTTGCCCGCAGGGAGGGTGAACCAGGTGGTCTTGCCGTCGTCGGTGGGGCGCACACCCCAACTGTGGGCGAGGGCGTCGACGAGGAGAAGGCCGCGGCCGGATTCGTCGTCGGGGGCGGCCAGGCGGGGCTGGGGAAGGTGAGGGCTGTGGTCGCTGATCTCGACGATCACTTCGGTGGCGGTACGGCGCAGGTGGAGCCCGAGAGGGCCCTGGGCGTGCTGGAGGGCGTTGGTGAGCACTTCGGAGACCAGGAGGCGGGCGTCGTCGGCGAGATGGGCGCAGTTCCAGGCGGTGAGGGTCTTGGTGAGGAAGCTGCGTCCGTCGCCGACGGAGGAGGCGTGGGCGGGCAGGTCGGTGGAGGCGGCGGCCAGCGGTGCGGCAGGCAATCGGGCCAGGAGCAGGGTGACGTCGTCGTCGTGACCGTCGGTCCCGGGCAGCAGGGCGGTCAGGACGCGGTCGGCGACGGACTCCAGGGCATCGGTGGCGCTGAAAGCCGCCTCGAGGGCGCGAGTCAGGTCGGCGAGGCGGTGTTCGATGTCGCTGCCGGGGGTTTCGATCAGACCGTCGGTGTAGAGGACGAGCGTGGCCCCGGGGGGTACGGCGGTGCGGGTCTGCTGGTGGAGCATGCCGCCCACGCCGAGCGGCGCGCTGATGGGGGCGTCGAGGGTCCGGACCCCGCCCGGGTCGGCGAGGAGGGCGGGGAGGTGACCGGCCGAGCAGACGGTGATCTCGCCGGTGTCGGGGGCGAGGATCAGGTAGCAGCAAGTGACCAGCTGGTCGGGCAGGTCGAGGTCGGCGACGATGGCGTCGAGGGCCTGCATCAGCCGGCTGGGCTCCATGCCGGTCTTGGCCAGGGCGTGGGCGGCGGCCCGCAGTTGGCCCATGACGGCGGCCGCGTCCAGGCCGCGCCCCATCACGTCGCCTATGAGAATGCCGACCCGGCCCGCGCCGAGGGGGATGAGGTCGAACCAGTCGCCGCCTACCCCGGCACCCTGGGTGGCGGGCAGGTAGCGGTGGGCGGCGGCGAGGCCGGGGATGGCCGGCGGGGTGCCCATCAGACTGCGCTGCAGGGTGAGGGCGATGTGGCGCTGCTGCTCGTACAGGGCGTGGAGTTCGGCCTCGGCCCGCTTGCGGTCGCTGATGTCGCGGACGATGGCGCATGCGCCCTGCACCGTTCCGTCGGCGGCGCGGGTGGGCCACAGAGTGACGTCGACGTCGAGCAGGTGCCCGCCCCGGGTGACGCGGAGGGTCTCGAAGTGCTCGATCTTCTCGCCGCGGGCCAGCCGTTCGAGGAGGGCGGTGATCTCGTGGGTGTGGTCGGGTAGGGCCAGCATCGCCACGTGGCGGCCGATCGCCTCCTCGGCGCTGTAGCCGTACAGGCGCTGGGCGGCGGCGTTCCAGTAGGTGATGTGCCCGTCGAGGGTCTTGGCCAGGATCGCGTCCTGCGAGGACTCCACGAGCGCGGCGAGCTGGTTGATGTGCTGTTCGGCGGCCTTGCGGTCGCTGACGTCGCGGACGGCCGCGGAGACCAGGAGGCCGTCCGCGGTCTCCAGCGGACTGAGGCTGATCTCCACGGGGAACTCGGTGCCGTCCTTGCGCAACCCGTGCAGCTCCAGCCCTGCCCCCATCGGCCGCACCTGCCGGCTCTCGGCGTACGCCTCACGATGCCCCGAATGCTGAGCACGGAATCGCCCCGGGATCAGCAACTCCACCGACTGACCCAGCAGTTCCGCCCGCCCGTACCCGAACAGCGACTCCGTCTGCGCGTTCACCAACCGGATCAGCCCCGCGTCGTCCACGATCACCATCGCGTCCGGCGCCGCCTCCAGCAGGCCCCGAAACCGCTCCTCAGCGGCCTTGCGGTCGCTGACGTCGCGGACGGCCGCGGAGACCAGGAGGCCGTCCGCGGTCTCCAGCGGACTGAGGCTGATCTCCACGGGGAACTCGGTGCCGTCCTTGCGCAACCCGTGCAGCTCCAGCCCTGCCCCCATCGGCCGCACCTGCCGGCTCTCGGCGTACGCCTCACGATGCCCCGAATGCTGAGCACGGAATCGCCCCGGGATCAGCAACTCCACCGACTGACCCAGCAGTTCCGCCCGCCCGTACCCGAACAGCGACTCCGTCTGCGCGTTCACCAACCGGATCAGCCCCGCGTCGTCCACGATCACCATCGCGTCCGGCGCCGCCTCCAACAGCCCCCGGAACCGCTCCTCGCCCGTCGCCGGGCCCTCCCCCGCCGAAACGGTTGCGGGCCCTGATCCCGCCGACCCGGTGCCGCAGCGACAGGACGGCGGTCCCGTCTGCGTGGCCCCGCGCGTCGGCATTGTGCTGTCCTCGTCGTCCATGGTGGCCCCACCCGGCTGGCATATCTACAGGAATCGGGCCATCACAGCGCATCGACGTCCGTCGCACCCTCGTATGGCGTCTACTGGCCGCTCGGTGGCCGAGTCTGTCCGCTTGGCTTCGGCAAACCATCGATTCCCGAAGCACTTCTCCGGCCAAGTACGGGAAGGGCCGGGACGGTCACCCTGGCCGACTCCCGTTCCCGCGCGACCGCTCAGCCCCTGTCGTCGTTCTCGACCGGGCGACGGTCGCCCCGGCGGCTACACGGGATACGAAACCCCACGGGCCCGCGCCCCGCGCCGTCCGGTCCCCGGGTCCCCCGCCTACGCCTTGTCCGCCCCACCGGCCACGTCCTCCTCCTTCACGGAGATCACGGCCGGCTTCTCGGCGCCGCGCGCAGGCGTCCGTCGTGGACCTCGGCGACCTGGTCCGCGGCTTCGAGGTGGGCACGGTCGTGGGTGACCACCACGGTCGCGGTCCCCCGCTCGTGGGTGAGGCGGGAGATGAGGTCGACGACGGCGGTGCCCCGCGCATGGTCGAGAGCGCTGGTGGGCTCGTCGATCAGAAGCACGGCGGGGTCGTTCATCAGGGCCCGGGCGATGTTGATGCGCTGGCGCTGGCCGCCGGAGAGCTGGTGCGGTCGGCGGCCGGCCAGATCGGCGAGTCCGACGGCGTCGAGGAGTTTCATCGCGCGGGTCCGGGTGGTGCGGGGTGTGCGGCCGTCGATCCGAGCCATCACCTCCAGTTGTTCGACTGCGGTGAGAGAGGGCAGCAGGTTGGGTTGCTGGAAGACGATTCCGATCTTGTGGCGGCGCAGTGCGGTGAGTTCGCCGGGGGTGAGACCGGTGGTGGAGCGGCCGTCGACCGTGACGGTGCCGGAATCCGGGCCGACCAACGTGGCGGCCACGGCGAGAAGGCTGGACTTGCCGGATCCGGAGGGACCCACCACCGCCGTCAGGTTCCCGCGGGGAACGTCCAGGTGGACCCGGTCGAGGGCCGTCAGACGGGTGTCGCCGTCGGGGTACGTGAGAGTGACGCCGGTCAGCGTGAGGCTCATCGGGCACTCCCGAGGGCGGTCAGCGGTTCCACGGACGTGATGCGCCGGATGGACAGGGCGGCGCCCGCGGCACCAAGAAGGGTGATCACAGCGGCCGGCGTCAGGGTCGAAGCCGGAGTGAGGAGGAAGGGCACCGCGCTGTCGGCCAGCCGCGCGCCGATGGCGGCCGCAATGCCGGTGCCGATGATGGTGCCGCCGGAGAGCAGGAGGAGTGCCTGACCGAGAGCGTCTTTGAGGAGGTATGCCGTGGGCGCTCCGAGGGCCTTGAGGACGGCGACGTCACCGCTGCGCTGGATGGTCCACACCGTGAAGAAGGCCCCGATGACCAGGGCGGAGATGGCGAACAGAAAACCGCGCATCAGCTGCAGGGATCCGTTCTCGGAGGTGTAGGAACCGATCGCCGACAGCGACTCCCGCGTGGCGACCGACTTCGTGCCGGCCTTGCGGTCGATGGCGGCCGTGTCCGCTTCGGCGGTGGTGCTCACGGCGACGACGGTCGCCCTCGGGCCCTCTCGGCCGCCGACAGGAGGTGCGGTCCTCCGCCAGGAGTCCAGACTGGACCAGAGCACCGGGGTGTGACTGAAGTGGGCGTCGCCCTTCACGGCGGCCACCTTGAGGCGGCGGCCCGCCAGCCGGACGTAGTCACCGGTTCGAACGCCCAAATCGCCGGCGGCTGCGACGGACAGCACCACAGCGCTCTCGGTGATCCGTTCACCGTCCGGGGCGAGGGTGGAGCCGGGCCGGACGCCGAAGACCGAGACCCCGGCGCTCCTGTCCCCGGCGGTGGCCACGGTGGTGGTGATTCCCAGCGGTTCGGCGCTGCGGACACCGTTCGCCCCGGCCCATTGCTGCCACTGGCGTGCGGTCACGGTGGAACGGGAGTACGACAGATCCCGACCGCCGCCCGGAGCCTGGAATGCGATCATGTCGGCGGGCAGCCCCGTGATCGCGGAGGTGTTCTGACGGCTGAGTCCGGCTGTGAGTCCGGACAGCAATCCCACCAGCAGGGTGATCAGCACGATGACGGCTCCCATCAGGGCGAAGCGCCCCTTGGCGAACTTCACGTCTCTCCAGGCGACGAACACGGCGTGGGCCTGTCCTTTCCGGCGTCGAAGCGATACGGGCCCCACTGTCACTGTTGGCCCCGTCCTCGCGCGTCCGGCAGAAGACCGCATTCGAGGTATCGGAAGTCGGAACACGGATTGCACCTTTCGACAGAGGCCACAGGCCACCGGTCTCCGTAACCTGGGACGTACTGTGAACAGCGCTCCTCCCACCCTCACCCCGACCACCCGGGCCCTGGCCTGGTGTCTGCACCTGTTGGTCATCGGGCTGCTCGCTCTGGCCGCCGGCCGCGCCGTGACCGGCGGGCGGCCCGACGTGGCATGGATCGTCGCCGTCTCGTCGGCGTGCGGCCTGGCGTACGCGGTCGGGCCCGTGCTGCCTTCCGTACGCCGGTCGCAGCAGGCGGCCACCGTGTGGCTGGCGGCTGTGGGCACGTGCTGGCTGATGCTGCTGGCCCTGTCCCCCGAGGCTGTATGGCTGGCCTTCCCCCTCTACTTCCTGCAGGTGCACCTGCTGCCGCGCAGCACCGGACTTGCGGCGGTGGTCGTCACCACCGCCGCGGCCGTCGCGGGCTTCGCCGCCCACCAGCGCGCCTTCAGCCCCGCCATGGCCATCGGCCCGGCACTCGGCGCTGCTGTCGCCGTCGCGGTCGTGTGGGGGTACCAGGCCCTGTACCGGGAGAGCGAACAGCGCCGCCGGCTGATCGAGGAACTCACTCGCGCTCGTGCCGACCTGGCCGCTGCCCAGCACACCGCCGGCATGCTCGCCGAACGCGACCGTCTGGCCCGCGAGATCCACGACACCCTCGCCCAGGGCCTGACCAGCATCCAGCTGCTGCTGCGGGCCGCCGAGCGAGCCCTGCCCGGGTCCCCGGATCACGCAGCTCGCCATGTCGGCCAGGCGCGGCAGGCCGCCGTCGACAACCTCGCGGAGGCCCGGCGCTTCATCGCGGCGCTCACCCCGCCCGCGCTGGACGACACCACCCTGGCCGGCTCCCTGACCCGCCTGTGCGACACCACGTCCGCCCGGCACGGGCTCACCGTTCGGTTCCACCTCACAGGCGATCCCGTCGCTCTGTCCACCGCCCAGGAGGTCGCACTGCTACGCGTCGCCCAATCTGCCCTGGCCAACACCGTCCAGCACGCCGGAGCCGGCACCGCGGACGTCACCCTCGACCACCACGGCGACCACGTCCGTCTCGAGGTCGCCGACGACGGGTGCGGCTTCGACCCCGCCCGGCTTCCCGCCCCGGACCCCGGAGCCGGGGGATTCGGGCTGGCCGCCATGCGGGCACGCGTTGACACCCTCGGCGGCACCCTCACCCTCGTCTCGTCCCCCGGCGGCGGCACCACGGTGAGCGCCCGCCTGCCCCTCACCGCGCCGGACCGGCCCCGAACCGAGGCCCGCCCGTGACCGACGACGCCCCCGTGCGCCTGCTCCTGGCCGACGACCACCCCGTCGTCCGTGCCGGACTGCGCGCCGTGCTGGAGACCGAGCCGGACCTGGTCGTCGTGGCCGAGGCCGCCACCGCGGAGGACGCCGTCGCCCGCGCCGCCGAGGGTGACGTCGACGTCGTGCTGATGGACCTGCAGTTCGGCAAGGGCATGGGCGGCGCCGAGGCCACCGCCCTGATCACCGCCCGGCCGGCAGCCCCGCGCGTGCTGATCGTCACCACCTACGACAGCGATGCCGACACGCTGCCAGCCATCGAAGCCGGCGCCACCGGCTACTTGCTCAAGGATGCCCCGCCGGAGGACCTGGCCGCTGCCGTACGCGCCGCGGCAACGGGAGGCACGACGCTGGCGCCCACCGTGGCGGACCGGCTGATGAACCGACTCCGTGCACCCCGCACGGCTCTCACCCCGCGCGAGACCGAGGTCCTCTCCCTCGTCGCTGCCGGCTTGTCGAACCAGGCCATCGCTGCCCGCCTGCACCTGACCGAGGGCACGGTCAAGTCCCACCTCGCACGTGTGTACACCAAGCTCGGCGTCGACTCCCGCACCGCGGCCGTGGCCACAGCCACCGGACTCGGCCTCATTCGGCGCTGAGCCGAGCACCCACCGGCAGCCGGAAGGGCGGCAAGGAACGTCCAGGAGGACCGACCCTCATCCGTCCATAACAGGCGGGGCAGTTGAGCGCTGGGAACGGCCACAGCGGGTAAGCGCGGACAGGCCGACACGAAAAGGCCACTATCCGCACAACGGACCTCACCGGACAGGAACCACTATGGTCACCCCGCTTATGCAGCAGGCGGAGGATGGACACCGTCCCGCGGCAGCCCTGTCTTACGGCGCCGTGTGGGGCACAGCAGGGGTCCCCCTTGCCGACACCCGCAGTGCCACACGCGCTCTCCTGGCGTACGCCGGGCACCCCCCGCACGGCCGTGCCTGCCAGGACGCCCAGATCGTCGTGAGCGAACTCGTCACCAACGCATTGCGCCACGCACCAGGGCCCGGCGGCCTCCTCCTGGAACTACTCACCGGTGAGCGAGATCTTCTCCGGATCACCGTGCGCGACACGTCACCGACCGGGCCGAGCGTGTGTCCGCCCGACCCGTTGCGCGTCGGACGGCACGGTGTACACCTCGTCACCCGCCTGTGTGCGACGTTTGCCACCATCCCGGTCACCGGTGGGAAGGCGGTCGTCGCCGAACTGCGCCTGTCCGACGCAGTGCGGGAAGGGGCTGCCCCTTCGTAGACCCCCAACGGCTGTGTGAGGGCCCCGCCCCGACACCGCTCCCCGGCTCAGCGCGCCAGACCTGACACACCATCACCGAGGATGCTGAAGCCCAGAAGGATCAGCACCACGCCCGTGATCACGGTGCTGTTGGCGACCATGAACCGCCGGACACCGTCCGGGGGCGCCGCGGCCCGTCGGCCCCCTGCCAGGTGGATGACGACGAAACCGAGGACCGTGCAGGAGGCGATGAGCACGAAGACGGGATTTCATGACCGTCGTTCCTTCCGGTGACGACCGGGGGAGCACTTCCAGCGTCGCCGCGCAGCCGTGACGAGGTCCCTACACACGCGAACGACTTTTCGCGTAAGCCTCATCGCGTGTCGAGGGGGCGTCCCTGCGGCCACCGGTGGTTCCGATGGCCGCAGGAATCAATCGGCACCAGCAGAGCCCAGGAGCTCCGCCACCAGAGTCGCCACATCCGGGTGGTCGGGTCCCCCCGGCTGTGCCCGCTCCTGGAGGCACGAGGGCCTCTCCGGGGTGAAGCTGGAGGAGAGGTGCCATCGGCGTCGGCGGTGAGGGGTACAGGGTGCCTGGTCTCGTGATCGTGGGCGTGGACGGTACAGCCGCGGGGCTGGCCGCGACCGAGGTGGCAGCCCGGGAAGCACGGTGGCGCCGTGCCGAGCTGCGGATCGTCCACGCCTTCGTTCCGCCGCCGGTTGCACCATCGGCGCCGTCAGCCGCGGTGGCACTGCGGTCCGGGCTGCGGGACGCGGCCGAGGTGCTCGTGAACGAGGCAGTCGAGCGGGCACGGGCGGCCGCACCCGATGTCGCCGTGCATGACGTGGTGATCGACGCGGAGCCGTTGACCGTTCTGGAGGCGCAGTCACGCGCCGCGGACCTCATGGTCGTCGGCTCCCGGGGACGAGGCGGTCTCGTCGGCCTCCTGACGGGCTCGAAGGCGGTGCACCTGGCCGCGCACGGTTCGTGCCCAGTGCTGGTCCTGCGTGAACCGTCACACGGCGACGGACCGGTCGTCCTCGGAGTCGACGGCTCGGCCGCCGGGGCGAAGGCCGTCGACTTCGCCTTCGCGGAGGCCGCCCTGCGCCGGGCGCCGCTGGTGGCCCTGCACAGCTGGACCGTGTGGAGTCCCACGGGGCCGGCGTCGCCGGACCGCCGGGTGCCGTCCGTTGATCCGTCGAACGCCCTCGCCGAGAGAGCGGAACACCTGGTCGCAGAGGCGCTGGCCGACGCCCGCGAACGGTATCCGGATGTGGCGGTGCGGCGCGAGGTGGTGCACGGCGGGCCGAGGGAGGCCCTCATCGGGGCGAGCCGGTCGGCCCAGCTCGTGGTGGTCGGCGCACGCGGGCGCGGCGGCTTCGCCGGGCTGGTGGTGGGTTCGGTGAGCCAGGCCGTGCTGCACCACGCCCACTGCCCGGTCGCGGTGGTCCGGGGCGAGCACCGGTGAGAGGAGCACACCTCGATGCGCTTGGTCCGCTCACGCCACGGTGACGGTGTCGTCGAGGTAGACGTCCTGGACGGCGTGCAGCAGATCCACGCCTTCACTCACAGGTCGCTGGAAGGCCTTCCGGCCGGTGATGAGTCCCGTGCCGCCCGCCCGCTTGTTGATCACCGCAGTCCGGACCGCCTGCGTGAGGTCACCCTGGCCGGCTGACGCGCCACCGCTGTTGATGAGGCCGACACGCCCCATGTAGCAGGAGGCGACCTGCCAGCGCGTGAGGTCGATCGGGTGATCGGTGGTGAGGACGTCGTACAGACGCCGGTCGGTCCTGCCGAAGCCGAGCGCGAGGTAGCCGCCGTTGTTCTCCGGCTGCTTCTGTTTGACGATGTCGGCCTCGACGGTGGCACCGAGGTGGTTCTCCTGACCGGTGAGATCGGCCGACACCGCGTAGTCCACGCCGTCCTTCCTGAAGGCCGCGTTGCGCAGGTAGCACCACAGCACAGTGAACATGCCCAGTCGGTGGGCCAGTGCGAACGCCTCACGTGCCTCACGCAACTGGCGGTCGGACTCTTGCGAGCCGAAGTAGACGGTGGCGCCGACGCCCACCGCGCCCAGGTCTAAGCACTGTTCGACATCCCCAAACATGACCTGGTCATAGTGGTTCGGGTAGGTCAGCAGCTCATTGTGATTGAGCTTGACGATGAAGGGGATCCGGTGCGCGTAGCGCCGCGAGACGGCTCCCAGTACGCCCAGTGTGCTCGCGACCGCGTTGCACCCGCCTTCGACGGCCAGTTCGACGATGTGCGCGGGGTCGAGGTATCGGGGATTGGCCGCGAAGGCAGCAGCCGCGGAGTGTTCGATCCCCTGATCGACCGGCAGGATCGACAGGTGACCGGTGCCGCCCAGACGGCCATGATCGAACAGGGACTGCAGACTGCGCAGCACCCGGGGCGGGCGGTCGGAGCCGGCCGGGGCCCGGTCGTCGAAGTCGGGCCCCGGCAGCATCAAGTCCTCCTTGCGGATTCCCCGTGCGGTGTGGGTCAGCAGGTAGTCGGCCTCGTCGCCCAGCAAGCCCGGTATGTCGATCATCGGCTCGCCTCTTTCGGTCGTGCTTGCGAGTGCGGAACGGATGGTGACGGGTCAGCCGTCGAGGACCTCGAACTCGTCGACGGAAGGCATCGGGGGTGCCGCCGCGTGGGCCGCGGCCCTCCCCCGTCACCTGCTGTCAGTGCCGGCGACGTGGGCGGACGCCGCCCGCCCCGCCTCCAGCCTCGCCGCCGGAATCCTGAAGGGCGAGCAGGAGACGTAGTCCAGCCCGATGCGGTGGAAGAAGTGGATGGACTGCGGATCACCGCCGTGCTCGCCGCACACGCCGGCCTCCAGGTGTGCGTCGACCGCACGGCCGGCGGTGACGGCGAGCTCCATCAGGCGCCCCACGCCCTCCTGGTCGAGGGTCTCGAAGGGGGACACCACGAAGACGCCCTTGTCCAGGTAGAGAGGGAAGAAGGAGGCCTCGGCGTCGTCCCGGGACAGCCCCCAGGTGGTCTGGGTGAGGTCGTTGGTGCCGAAGGAGAAGAAGTCGGCGACTTCCGCGATCCGGCCGGCGGTGAGTGCCGCCCGCGGCAGTTCGATCATGGTTCCGACGGGGCAGTGCAGGGAGGTTCCCGTCTCCGCCGCGACGTCGGCGAGTACGTTCTCCGCCTCCGCGCGCGCCAGCCGCAGTTCCTCCACCGTCCCCACCAGCGGAATCATGATCTCGGCACGGGGCTCCCCGTGGTCCCGCAGCCGGCGGACGACGGCCTCGGCGATCGCCCGGACCTGCATCGCCATCAGACCCGGCACCGCGAGCCCCAGACGCACCCCCCGCAGGCCGAGCATCGGGTTCTGTTCGGTCATCCGCTCCACTGCGGCGAGCAGGGCGCGGTCGCGCTCGGTGGGACGGGCGGCCCGGGCCACACGGACCGCCAGCTCCGTGCGGTCGGGAAGGAACTCGTGCAGCGGAGGGTCGAGCAGCCGGATGGTCACCGGAAGCCCGTCCATCGCCGCCAGGATGCCGGTGAACTCCGCACGCTGCAGGGGCAGGAGAGCGGCAAGGGCGTGCCGGCGGGCGTCGTCGCCGTCGGCCAGGATCATCGCCTCGACGAGGGCCCTGCGCTCTCCGAGGAACATGTGCTCGGTACGGCACAGCCCGAGACCCTGGGCGCCCAGCCTCCGGGCACGCGCGGCGTCCTCGGGTGTGTCCGCGTTAGCCCGCACCTCCAGGCGCCGCACCGAGTCGGCGTGGTCGAGCAGGCTCAGGACGGCCCGTGTCAGCGGACTCGTCGCCCGGCCCGTGTCCAGGCATCCGCTCACGTCCGAAGCGGTCAGGGGCAGGGTGCCCGGGTACACCGCGCCGGTCGTGCCGTCGACGGACAGGGTGTCACCCTCCCGCACCGTGACACCCGAGGGCGTGGTGAACCGCCGGGCAGCAGGGTCGATGACCAGCGCGTCGGCGCCGCAGACGCAGACCTTGCCCATGCCCCGGGCCACCACGGCGGCATGGCTGGTCTTGCCTCCGCGGCTGGTCAGCACCGCCTGGGCGGCGATCATGCCGGGCAGGTCCTCGGGGGTGGTCTCCCGGCGGACCAGGACGGTCTGCTGCCCCTCGGCCGCGCGGCGCACCGCGGCGTCGGAGTCGAACACCACGGCCCCCACCGCCGCGCCGGGCGAGGCCGGAACGCCGCGGGCGAGCCGCACGTCACGGGTACGGGTGGCGAACCGGGGGAACATCAGCCGTGTGAGTTCCGCGCCGCCCACCCGGGCCAGGGCCTCGTCGGGTGTGATGACGCCCGCCTCACCCAACTCGTGGGCGATGCGGAAGGCCGCCGCGGCGGTGCGCTTGCCTATCCGTGTCTGCAGGATCCACAGGCGCCCGCGCTCGACGGTGAACTCGACGTCGCACAGGTCACGGTAGTGGGCCTCCAGAGTGCGCAGGTGATCGCCGAGCCGGCGGTAGGACGAGGGGTCGAGGTTCTCCAACTCGGCCAGGGGCACGGCGTTGCGTACACCCGAGACGACGTCCTCACCCTGTGCGTCGGGCAGGTAGTCGCCGTACATGCCGGACGCGCCGGTCGCGGGGTCACGGGTGAAGGCGACGCCGGTGCCGGAGTCCGGGCCGAGGTTGCCGAAGACCATCGCCTGGATCGTCACCGCCGTGCCGAGGTCGTCGGCGATGTGTTCACGGCGCCGGTAGACGCGGGCGCGTTCACTGTTCCAGGAGCCGAAGACAGCGAGGACGGCACGGTAGAGCTGTTCGAAGGGGTCCTGCGGGAAGTCCTCACCTGTTTCGTGGCGGATGAGGGCTTTGAACTCCTCCACCACGTTTCGCAGTTCCTCCGCGTCGAGGGCGGCATGGTCGCCCGCCGCGGAGGGCTTGCTCCAGTGCGCTGCCATGACTCGTTCGAACAGGCCGGCGTCCACGCCCAGCACCGTGTGACCGAACATCTGCAGCAGACGCCGGTAGGAGTCCCAGGCGAACCGCTCCTGGCCCGAGGCTTTGGCGAGTCCGGTCACCGAGTCGTCGTTGAGTCCGATGTCGAGGATGGTCTCCATCATGCCGGGCATCGAGAACCGCGCGCCGGAACGTACGGACACCAGCAGCGGATCGTCGGCCCGGCCCAGATCACGCCCCAGGGCACGCTCCAGGCCCGCCAGCGCACGGGCCACCTCCACGCCGAGTTCGGGCGGCTCCTGCCCCGTCACCAAGAATGTGCGACAGGCCTCGGTGGTGACGGTGAAGCCGGGCGGCACGGGCAGACCGAGCCGGGTCATCTCCGCGAGACCCGCTCCCTTGCCGCCGAGGAGGTCGGCCATCTCCCGGGTGCCCTCCGCGAATGCGTACACGTACCGGATCGGTTCGTTCATCTCGGATCGCATCCCTCGTTCGTGCCGCGAGGCGGCGGCGGTGCAGCCCGGTCGCCCGCCGCGTCGATGGCGGAACTCGCCGAGGCACTTCCTGCCTGTCGGCGAGCTGATTTCCGACGGCTCCTCGTCCCAGCCTCACGGCTGCGCGCCGGGGCTGTCAGGGGTCATCAGGTACTCACAGGTGGGCCGAAGGGCCCTCTGCTGCGTCCTCGGCCGGGCCGTGGCCCTGGACGGAGGCGCTCCGCTCCACCGATCGGGGCCTTTCGGCCCTGGATCGCTGCGCGGACGGGGCTCAGCGTGGAGTCATGGACCGCGGAGGGATCGTCGTGATCGGCGTCGGGAACGAGTTCCGGCGCGACGACGGTGTGGGCCCGGCGGTGGCCTCGCTTCTTCGGGAGCGGACCGACTCCAGGGGCAGCCTCCCCGACACCGTAGTGTCGGTCTGTGACGGGGATCCGGCCCGGCTCATCGGGTTGTGGGCGGGTGCCGGGCTGGCCGTGGTCGTGGACGCCGCCCACGCACGACCCGCCAGCCCGGGCCGGATCCACCGGGTCGCCCTGGACGCCGTGTGGCTGGGGCAACCGGCGACGACCAGCTCGCACGGGCTCGGTCTCGGTGAGGCCGTCGACCTCGCCCGTGCCCTGGGACAGTTGCCGGGGCGTCTCGTCGTGTACGCGGTGGAGGGCTCCGACTCGTCCCCCGGCACCGGGCTTACGCCTGCCGTTGCGCAGGCCGTGGAAGCGCTCGCGGACGCGGTCGAGGACGAAGTGGTGCGTCACCGTGCCGCACAGCAGGGGAGACGGCCATGAGCGTGCGCGGCTTCCGCGTCTTCGGAGTGGTGCAGGGCGTCGGCTTCCGGCCCTTCGTGTACCGCACCGCCGATGCCCTCGGACTCGACGGGTGGGTGGCGAACGTGGACGGCCACGTGGAGGGTGAGGTGGCCGGCGACTCCCGCACGATCGAAGAGTTCGCCGCCCGCCTCGCAACGAGGGCGCCGCCCCTGGCGCGGGTACGGCGGGTCGAGCTGACCAGCGCCGGAGACAGTGCGGACCAGGGGTTCCGGGTACGGGAGAGCACGTCCGGCCGCGCCCGAAGCCCCGTGCGTGAGATCCCGCCCGACGCGGCGATCTGCGACGCTTGTCTGCGGGAGCTGTACGACCCCGCCGACCGGCGGTATCGCTACCCGTTCATCAACTGCACCGACTGCGGCCCCCGGGCGACGATCATCGAGGAGCTCCCCTACGACCGGGCCCGCACCACGATGCGGCACTTCCCGCTGTGCCGGGACTGCGCCGCGGAGTACGCCGACCCTGGGAACCGGCGCTTCCACGCCGAGCCCGTGGCCTGTCCCGCCTGCGGGCCTCGGGCGGCCTACGGCCCACTGCGGGGTGCGACAGCGCTGTCGGCCGCGGCGAAGGCGATCTCCGAGGGAGCCGTGGTCGCGGTGAAAGGGCTCGGTGGGTACCAACTGGTGTGCGACGCGACGGACAGCGAGGCCGTTGCTGCGCTGCGCCGGCGCAAACACCGTCCGTCCAAACCGTTCGCGGTCATGGTCCGCGACATCGGCACGGCCGTCCGGCTGGCCCGTGTCGGCAGTGCCGAGCGTGCGGCGCTCACCTCGCCGGCACGTCCGGTGGTTCTGCTGGCCGCCCGGCGCGGGCATCCGATTGCACCGGAGGTCGCCCCCGGAGTCCCGCGCAGCGGCCTGTTCCTTCCCACGACCGGCCTGCACGATCTCCTGCTCGACGAGGTGAACCGCCCGCTCGTGGTGACGAGCGGGAACCTCTCGGACGAGCCGATCGCCGTCGAGGAGGCCGGGGCGTTCGCCGCGCTCACCCGCGTCGCGGACGCCTTCCTCACCCACGACCGGCCCATCCGGGCCCGCTACGACGATTCGGTCGTGCGGTTCGAGGGCCGGCAGCGCATCACCGTCCGCCGGGCCCGCGGCCTGGCACCCGCGCCCCTTCCCCTCACGGTGCGGACGCCTCTGGCCGGGGTGGGTGCCCAGCTCAAGCACACGTTCACGCTCGCGGGCGACGGCCGGGCGTACCTGGGTCCGCACACCGGCGACCTGTCCGACGCAGCGACGTACGGGGCGTTCCTGAGGTCCTACGCCGACCTGAAACGGCTGACCGGCATCGAACCGGCCGCGCTGGCACACGACCTGCATCCCGGCTACCTGTCCACTCGGTGGGCGTGCGAACAGAACCTGCCGCGCGTCGGGGTCCAGCACCACCACGCACACGTGGCCGCCGTCGCAGCCGAACACGGGGTGCGCGGTCCCTTCCTGGGCGTCGCCTACGACGGTCTCGGCCTCGGCGACGACGGCACGCTGTGGGGCGGCGAGATCCTCCTCGCCGAGCTGAGCGGCTACCGCCGCGTGGGCAGGTTCGCGACCGCGCCGCTGCCCGGTGGCGACGCGGCCGTGCGCCATCCCTCGCGCGCCGCCCTGGGGCACCTCCTGGACGCCGAGCCCCTGGGCACGCCCCTCCCCTCCCCCGCGCTCGTCCGCCGCTTCACCGAGCGGCTCGACCGGGGCGAGGTCGCCGCGGTACGCGCGATGGTCGCCCGGCGGGTCAACTGTCCCCGGGCGTCGAGCGCGGGACGCCTGTTCGATACAGCGGCGGCACTGCTGGGCAGGGCCGGTCCCGTCAGCTACGAGGGCGAAGCGGCCGTCCGGCTGGAGGCCATGGCCGGGTCGGCGCACGCCGTGCCGCTGGCCCATCGGATCGTCCGCGCGGACGGCCTGTGGGTGTACGACTCGACCTCGACGCTCGCCGAGTTGCTGGAGCGGCGAGCCGACGGTGAGGCGGCACCGTACCTGGCTGCCGCGTTCCACGTGACGCTCGCCCGTGTCACGGCCGACCTCGTGGCCCGGGCCGTCGAAGCCGGCGCACCCCGCACCGTCTGCCTGGGAGGGGGCTGCTTCGCCAACGGCCGTCTGCTGAGCGACGTGCGGCGACTGCTGCGCTCCCAGGGGCTGCGGGTCCTGGTCGGCCACGAGGTTCCGGTCGGTGACGGCGGCATCAGTTACGGCCAGGTGGCCGTGGCCGCAGCCCGGCTCGGAAAGGAGAGGTGAGGGCGATGTGCCTCGGCATCCCCGGACAGGTCCTGCGGGTACGGGAGGAGACCGGACTGCGTATGGCGACGGTGGACTTCGGTGGCGTACGGCGCGAGGTCTGCCTCGCCTACACACCCCACGCGGACGTCGGCTCCTACGTCGTCGTACACGTCGGCTTCGCCATCACCGAGATCGACGAGGCCGAGGCGCGGCGCACCCTCGACGTCCTGCGCGCCATGGCCGACGCCGTCGAGACGGAACTCGGCGAACCCCTGCCCTGAGCCGTCGCGGGCCGGACGGGCACCGGCCCGGGCCGGACGACCCGCCTCCGTGCCCGACCGGCCCATCGTTCCCCCGCCGCACGAGAGCGACGCTGAACGTGCGGACCTGCCGACGAAAGGGCCTGTCATGACCGTCACCCCAGCATCCGGTGAACGGGTGCACGCTCTGCTCACCGACGGCACGACGATCTGCCTGCGACCTGCGCGACCGGACGACCAGGAGGCCGTCCTGCGTCTGTACTCGGACATGTCCCAGTCGAACCTGCGACTGCGCTTCTTCTCCGTGAGTCGCCGCTCCGCCGAGCAGGCCGCCGCGCGAGTCGCCCAGACCGCCGATTCGGGCTATCACGCGCTGGTCGCCGAGCACGCGGGCCAGGTCATCGGGATCGCCGAGTACCAGACCGCACCCAGGGAGCCGGCGCAGCACGCCGAGATCTCGCTGGCGGTCCGCGACGGACGCCACCATCGCGGAGTGGGCACGCTCCTGCTCGAGCACCTGGTCTCCGCCGCTCGCACACACGGGGTGACGACCTTCACCGCGGACGCGCTCTCCGAGAACCACGAGGTGCTCAAGGTCTTCACCGACCTGGGTCTGCGCACCGAGCGGCGATTCGAGGGACCCGAGGTGCATTGTGTGATCCCCCTGGAGGAGACCGAGGACTACCTCCGGCATGTCGAGCTTCGCGGGCGTGCTGCCGATGTGGCCAGCCTCGTACCACTGCTGAGGCCCCGGTGCGTCGCGGTCGTCGGGGCGGGACGCAGGCCGGGATCGGTGGGCCGGGCCGTGCTCCACAACCTGTCAACCGGCCGCTTCGCAGGAGACCTGTATGCCGTCAACCCGACGGCGACGTCCGTGCACGGCATCCGCTCCTACCCGTCGGTGGGTGCCCTTCCACAGGTACCCGACCTGGTGGTGGTCGCCGTACCGGCCGCGGCTTGTGCGCCGGTGGCGGAGGAGTGCGGGCGGTTTGGTGTGCGTGCGCTGCTGGTGGTTTCCTCCGGTCTCGACGCCCGGCAGGCCCGGGACCTGCTCTCGGCGTGCCGTGACCACGACATGCGTCTCGTGGGCCCCAACTGCCTGGGCGTGGCCAACACCGAGGAGCCCATGCGTCTCGACGCCACCTTCGCCGCCGCCCATCCCGCGCCCGGCAGCGCCGGTGTGGCCGTGCAGTCCGGTGGGGTCGGCATCGCCCTGCTGGGCGGTCTGGCACGGCTCGGCATCGGCGTGTCCAGCTTCGTCTCGCTCGGGGACAAGTACGACGTCAGCGGCAACGACCTGCTGCAGTGGTGGGAGTCCGACGGGCGGACCGAACTGGCCCTGCTGCACCTGGAGTCCTTCGGGAACCCGCGGGCCTTCTCCCGTACCGCGCGCCGTGTCACGCGCCGCATGCCCCTGCTGACCGTCGACGCCGGCCGCACCGAGGCGGGTCGCCGAGCCGCCGCCTCCCACACGGCCGCCGCCGCCACGACGACCATGACCCGGCGCGCCTTGTTCCTCCAGGCCGGCATCACCGCCACCCGCACCGTGCCCGAACTGCTCGAGACCGCAGCTCTGCTGCACACCCAGCCCCTGCCCGCCGACGGCCGGGTCGTCGTGGTCACCAACGCGGGCGGCGCCGGTGTGCTGGCCGCCGACGCCTGCGCGGAGGCCGGACTGGTCCTGCCCCCGCTGCCGCCCGCGCTAACGGACGGCCTGCGGAGCGTGCTCCCGCCCGGTGCGAGCACCGCCAACCCCGTCGACGCGACGGCCGCCGTCTCGGAGGAGCAGCTGCGCGCCTGCGTCGACCTGCTGGCCACGCACGACGGCCTCGACGCGATCGTCGTCGCGCTGGTTCCCACCGCCGTCGCGGCGGCCACCGGCGACGATCTGGTCGGCGCGGTCACCCGTGCGCCGGCGCGCCGTTCGCGCACGACCGCGGTCGTCCTGCTGGACCAGGAGGTCCCGGTACGATTGCTGACCGCCGGCACGGGCCGGGTGCCGGCGTACGCCGACCCCCAGGCGGCGGCCCGCGCCCTCGCCCACGCCGTCGAGCGTGCCCACCGGCTGGCCCGGCCGCCCGGTGCCTTCCCCGTACTTCCGGGCATCGACACGCCGCGGGCGCAGAGCCTGGTGGAGGAGTTCCTGCGCCGTCATCCCGAGGGTGGATGGCCCGAACCCCGCCTGTGCGCGGAACTCCTCGGCTGCTACGGCATCCCGCAGGCACCGTGGGCCTGGGCCGAGACCGAGGACGAAGCGGTCTGGGCCGCCAACCGGCTCGGAGGCCCGGACGGACGGGTCGTCCTGAAGGCTCACTGGCCCGGACTCCTGCACAAGACGGCCCAGCACGCGATCCATCTAGATGTACGCGGCGAGGCGCAGGTGCGCGCCGCCTTCCGGGATTTCGCCGCCCGCTTCGGTCACGTCCTGACCGGGGCGGTCGTCCAGCCGCTCGCCGCACGCGGCATCGAACTGGTCGCGGGAGTGGTGCAGGACGAGGTGTTCGGACCGCTCGTGCTGTTCGGGCTCGGTGGTACGGCGACGGAGGTCCTGGCCGACCACGCGGCGCGTCTTGCCCCCCTCACCGATCTGGACGCCCGCGAGCTGATCACCTCACCACGCTGCGCACCTCTGCTGTTCGGGTACGACGGTGCCCGGCCCGTCGACACGACCGGGCTGGAACAGGTGCTGCTGCGGCTCTCGCGCATGGCAGGCGATCTGCCCACCCTCGCCGAGCTGGACCTCAACCCGGTCCTCGCGCGGCCCGAACGCGTCATGGCCCTCGACGCGCGGATCCGGCTCCTGCCGCGCCGCGCCCACGACCCCTATCTGCGCAGGCTCCGGTGAACCCGCGGGTTCGTGCGTGCCACTGAAGGAGGCGCAGGACGATGAAGCACAGCAAGGTCGGCGCGCTGATGACGGCCGATGTCGTGCGCGCCGAGTACGGCACACCGTTCAAGGAGGTCGCGCGGCGGCTCGCCCGGAACGGGATCAGCGGCCTGCCGGTGGTGGACGACGACGAGAAGGTCGTCGGTGTCGTGTCCGCATCGGATCTGCTGCTCCGTCAGGCCGACGGCCCGGGCGCGTCGAGCGCCGGTGCGTGGTTCCATCCGAGGCGCTGGGCACCGGGGGCGCACACCCGCCGGAGCCGGGCCCGAGCCCGTACGGCCGGGCAGCTCATGTCCCGGCCCGCCATCACGGTCCGCAGCGACGTGACTGTGGCGGAGGCGGCCAGAGTCATGGCCCAGCACCACGTCGAACGGCTGCCGGTCGTCGATGACGAGGAACGACTCGTCGGGATCGTCACCCGCCGCGACCTCCTGCAGGTGTTCCTGCGCCCCGACCCGGAGATCCGGGACACGATCAGGCACGAGGTGCTGGGCCGGGTGCTGCGGCTGCCGCCCGATGCCGTCGCCGTGGACGTGCACCAAGGCGTCGTGACCCTGAGCGGGCAGCTCGAACGCCGGGTCGAGACCACCACGGCCGTGGAGATGTGCCGTCGGACGGACGGGGTGATCGCGGTCGTCGACCACCTCACCCACCGTTTCGACGACCACCGGCCCCCGCACGGCGAACCGGCCCTGCACGGAATGCCCTACTACTGGCAGCACAGGCCGTGAGGAGACGTGATGGCCATGGACAAGAAGGTATTGGTGGCCTACGGCTCGACCAACGGGTCGACCGCCGAGATCGCCCGCCGCGTCGGTGAGATCCTGGCCGATCATGGACTGGACGTCCACGTGCGGTCCGCGGCGGAGGTCACCGACATCAGCGCCTACGACGCGGTCGTCCTCGGCGCCGGCCTGTACGCGGGCCGGTGGCAACGCGACGCCCGGCGCTTCGCCCGGCGCCGGCGCAAAGCCCTCGCCGCACGGCCGGTGTGGCTGTTCAGCAGTGGCCCCCTGGACCCGTCGGCGTCAGAGCGGGACATTCCTCCCGCCCCCGGGGTGCAGCAGCTGGCCCACCGCATCGACCCCCGGGGCCACGTGACGTTCGGCGGCTGCCTGGAAGGTGAGGTCAAGGGCCGCCTCGCCCGGATGATCGTGAACTCGGGCAGGGGCGGCGACTACCGGGACTTCACGCGGATCAGCGCCTGGGCAGCCGGGGTCGCCCGGGAGCTGGCCGTCCCCGGGGAGTGACCCGGGGCGAGCGCCTGTCGTGCGCGCCCGCCCGACCGGCAGTACGGTGCCAGCACGGTGTCCCGATCGAGCCCCGCAGCGGGAGACGGCATGACGGAGCGCAAGCCGGCGAGAATGCCCCGTAAGGCGTACGAGAAGGAACTGACCCGGTTGCAGACGGAGCTGGTGAAGCTCCAAGAATGGGTGCGCGCGCAGGGCGCGCGGCTCGTCGTCGTCTTCGAGGGGCGTGACGCGGCCGGCAAGGGCGGCACGATCCAGCGGGTCACCGAGCACCTCAACCCGCGCGTCGCGCGGATCGCGGCGCTGCCGAAGCCCACCGAGCGCCAGCGCAGCCAGTGGTACTTCCAGCGCTACGTCGAGCACCTCCCCGCCGGCGGGGAGATCGTCCTGTTCGACCGGTCCTGGTACAACCGGGCCGGGGTGGAGCACGTCATGGGCTTCTGCACGCCGGAGGAGCACCGGCTCTTCCTGCGCCAGTGCCCGGTCTTCGAGCGCATGCTGGTGGAGGACGGGATCCTGCTGCGCAAGTACTGGTTCTCGGTCAGCGACACCGAGCAGCAGGAGCGCTTCCGCAAGCGTCTCGAGGACCCTCTGCGCCGCTGGAAACTGTCACCGATGGACCTCGAGTCGATCACCCGGTGGGAGGCGTACTCACGCGCCAAGGACGTGATGATGGTGCACACCGACATCGCGGAGGCGCCGTGGTACGTCGTCGAGAGCGACGACAAGCGGCGCGCCAGGCTCAACATGATCGCCCACCTGCTGGGGACCGTGCCGTACCACGAGGTGCCCCCGCCGGTGCTGCACCTGCCCGACCGGCCGGCCTCGACCGGATACCGGCGTCCCCCGCGCGATCTGCAGACCTACGTCCCCGACCACACGGCACACCTGTGAGGGGGCGGCCTCCCGGGCCGCCCCCTGCCGGTGTCACTCCGCTGCGCGCGCCTGTCAGCCGTGGGCCACCACGACGACGGGGACGACGGCGTGGTGCAGCACGGCGTGGGCCACGGGGCCGATGTGCACCCCGAAGCGGTTGCGCCGTGTCCGCCGCCCCACCACGACGAGCGAGGCGTAGCGGGAGGAGCTCACGAGCTGGTCGGCCGCACTGCCGGCACGGGAGGCCTCGATGACCTCGACCGCCGGGTACTTGTCCCGCCAGGGACGCAGTGCCTCGGTGAGCTCGGCCGCGTACTCCCGGGCGAGTTCGTCGCGCACACTCACGTGATCGGACAGGCCGTAGATGTTGTACGGCGGCGGCGTCCAGGCGTGCAGGACGCGCAAGGACGTGCCGCGGCGGGCGGCTTCCTCGAAAGCGAACGCGAGGACCGTGTCGTCCGGACTGCGGGTGTCGAGCCCCAGCAGCACGGGACGGAACCCCGTCGCCGCGGACGGTATGCCGGCGGGATCCATGACGTGCTCGTCCGCCGCCTGTTCCCCGGACCGCACCAGCACCACCGGTGTCTCGGTCCGCGCGATGACGGCCTGTCCGACGGAACCGACGATGAACCCGCCGATCCCGCTCAGGCCCCGGGATCCAAGGGCCAGCAGTTCGGCATCCCTGGCCAGATCCACCAGCACGTCGCCGGGTGCCCCGTTCAGTTGGATCGCGCTCACGTCCACTCCCGGGTGGCGCGCCCGCAGCCCCTCGGCGGTTCCGCGCGGAATCCGCTCGCTCCAGTGCTTCAGGGTCTCCGTCCCGAGCAGCGGTGCCTGCGCCAGCGGCTGCGCGACAGGCTCCCAGACGTGCACCAACCGCAGGGACAGCCCACGCAGACCGGCCTCGCGGGCCGCCCATTCGGCGGCTGCCCGGCTCTCGGAGGAGCCGTCGAGGCCCACCATGATGTAGCGCAACATGCTGTCCACCTCCTGATTCGCTTCCCACCCTCAGGTTCGCGCCGGGGAGCCGTCCCGGTGCAGGGGTCGCAGGTCCCGCCCCGGGACCGTTCGGCCCCATCGGCGAGGGCCGGTCGCGGCGCAGGGGGTGGGCTCGCCTGTCGTCCGGACGCGGGGGACGGGGGCGTCGGCGGGTGTACCGGCCGCGCGCTCAGACCTGCTTCATCGGCACGCACCACACCAGTGACACGCCTCCGCCGGCCGGGCTCGACACCTCCAGCGACCCGCCGAGCTGCTCGGCGCGATCGGTCATGTTGCGCAGGCCGCTGCGGCGACCGCCGGGCGTGATGCCGACACCGTCGTCGGTGACGTACAGGCGTACGTCACGGCCGTCCGTCGCCAGCACCACCTCGGTGCGTCCGGCGTGCGCGTGCCTGGCGACGTTGGTCAGGGCCTCCGAGAGCACGGCGATCACGTGGTCGGCGATCGCGGCCGGGACCTGGGTGTCCAGCAGCCCTTCCATCCGTACACCGGGCGCGAAACCCAGTGCGGCGGCCTTCTCCCCCACGACGCGTACCACACGGGATCGCAGGCCGGACCGGTCGTTGTCCTCCCGTGCATGCAATCCGAAGATCGTCGTCCGGATGATCTTGATGGTCTCGTCGAGATCGTCCACCGCGCGCATGACCCGCTCAGACGCTTCTGGGTGGTCGATGAGGCGGCCGGCGCTCTGCAGGGTCATGCCCGTGGCGAAAAGTCTCTGGATGGCGAGGTCGTGGAGGTCGCGGGCGATACGGTCGCGGTCCTCGAGCATCGCGATCTGTTCGGCGTCCCGGCGGTGCTCGGCCAGTTCCATGGCAACGGCCGCCTGGGCGGCGAACGCCTGCAACGGGTCGATCTCCGCCTCCGCGAAGGCCGGCCCGCCGGTCTCGCGCACGAGCAGGGCGACGCCCCGTACGCCCTCGCCCGTGCCGATGGGGACGGCGACGGCCGGTCCGTGGCCGACGGCACGCGCGGGGTCGGCGGACAGCCGCTCGTCGCTCGAGAGGTCGGCACTGATGACGGGGGCCCGATCGGAGAAGGCGCGACCGATGAGGCTTCCTTCCACGGGAAGCACACGGCCACGATGAGCTTCGGCTCCCTCTCCGATCGCCAGCTCGACGGAGAGAGCGCCGATGTCGTCCACCGGCACGGCGACCACCGCCAGGGACGCCGAGGTGATCTCCCGGGCCCGCTCGGCGATCAGGCCGAGCACCTCGCCACGCTCGCCGCCGGACATCAGGCTGTGCGTGATCTCCGCGCTGGCCTCCAGCCAGCGCTCATGCAGCCGGGACTCCTCGTACAGCCGCGCGTTGTCGATCGCGACGCCGGCTGCCACCGCCAATGTCGCCAGGACCGCCTCGTCCTCCTCGTCGAAGGCCGCTCCGCCCCGCTTCTCCGTCAGGTAGAGGTTGCCGAAGACCTGCTCACGCAGCCGGATCGGGACACCCAGGAAGGTGTCCATGGGCGGGTGGTGGGCCGGAAAGCCGTACGACGCGGGGTGGTCGGAGATCTTCGTCAGTCGCAGCGGTTCGGGGTGACGGATCAGTTCGCCCAGGATGCCGTGCCCCTCCGGGTAGTGACCGATCTCGGCTATCCGCTCCTCGCTGACACCCTCGGTGAGGAACCGGGACAGCCGCTTGCCGTCCGGGGTGATCACACCCAGCGCCGCGTACTCGGCGTCGACCAGCACTGCGGCCGCCTGGACGATGCGGCGCAGGGCGTGGTCGAGGTCGAGTTCGCGGCCCACCGACAGCACGGCCTCCAGGAGGCTGCGCACCCGGTCACGGGTACCGCGCGCGGCATCCAGACGGGCCTGCAACTCCTCCAGCAGCTCGTCCAGCCTCAGATGCGGCAGCCGTACACGTGCCTGGCCGGACTCCGGGTAGCTCACCACTGCCGATCCTCCAGGTGCCGTTCGCGGCCACCTGTCCGGTCAGGTGCCGCGCGGGGGCGGCGCCCCGTCCATTGTCGTACCGGCAACACACCTTGGCCAGCTCGCCGGGCGAGGACGTGCCCACCCGGTGAGGCAGCCCCGTGGGACGCTCAGCCGGCCGGGACGGCCAGTTCGTCGTGCGGCTGTCCGCCGAGGACGACCTTCAGCGCGCCGGTGTCGGCGGCACGCGCGAAGACCTCGTAGGCCTCCTCCATCTGGTCGAGGGCGAAGGAGTGGGTGACCAGGTCGGAGGTCGGTACCCGTCCGGAGGCCGCCATCCTCAGAAGCGTCGGGGTGGAGGACGTGTCCACGAGGCCGGTGGTGATGGTCACGTTCCTGATCCACAGATCCTCGAGGTGCAGGGTCGCGGGCTTGCCGTGGACGCCGACGTTGGCCACACGCCCGCCGGGCCGGACCATACGCGTGCACATCTCGAAGCTCTCGGGCACTCCCACCGCCTCGATCACCACGTCGGCACCGGTACCCCCGGTGAGATCGGCGACGAGTTGCTCGGGCTCGTCGCGCACCGGGGCAGCGGCGTCGGCACCGAACCGTCTGGCGGCCTCCAGCCGGGAGTCGGCGAGGTCCACCGCGATGATCCGTTCGGGAGAGTACAGACGGGCGGTGATGATCGCGGCCAGCCCGATCGGACCCGCGCCCACGACGGCGACCGTGTCACCCGGGCGCACGCCGCCGTTGAGCACGCCCACCTCGTACGCGGTGGGGAAGATGTCCGCGAACAGCACCGCGTCCTTGCTCTCGAGTGCGCCCGGCAGCGGGTGCACGGACAGGTCTGCGTGCGGCACGCGGACGTACTCGGCCTGCGTGCCGTCGATCAGATGGCCGAGGATCCAGCCCCCTCCGCCCTGGCACTGGCCGTAGACGCCGTCCTTGCAGAAGCGGCAGCGGCCGCAGGCCGTGATGCAGGAGACGAGGACCCGGTCTCCGGGCCGGACCGTGCGCACGTCGCTGCCGGTCTCGACGATCTCGCCGACAGCCTCGTGGCCCAGCACCGTCCCGGGGGGTACCTCCGGAACGTCGCCCTTCAGGATGTGCAGATCGGTTCCGCAGATCGTGACGGCGTCGACCCGCACGATGGCGTCGGTGGGGTCCTTGATTCCCGGGTCCGGCACGTCCTCCCAGGCGGACCTCCCGGGGCCGTGGAAAACGAAGCCCTTCATGTCCGTTCCTCCTCCGTCTCCGGCCCTTCGTTCATCGTCGGCGAACCGCTGTGGCGGGCACGGAGCACATGGGAGATGCCCCATGAACCCATACTCGGCCAGAACGAGGGCTCCCGCTTGGGCCGGGTGGCCCCGGGGCGGGGCTGTCCGACCCCTGCCCCCGGCATGCCGTGCCGGGCTCTGATGGTCGTACACCGGTGCAGGGCGTACGCCCCGGACCGACCGAGGTGGATCATGGACACCCCACTCTTCGCGGCCCGGCTGCGCCGCTCCGTCTCATCGGACTTGACGCCGCGGCTGGAGTTCGCCCTGCTGCTCGTCACTGCGAGCACTGTGGCCGCCGGCGCCTTCGCGCGGCTCGCCGGCTCAGCCGATCTGGCCGACCTGCTGTGGGCCGTCGGCACCGTGGCCGCGGTCGCACCCGCGTCGGCGTGGGTGCTCGCAGCGCTGCGGCACGGGCACGCAGGCGTGGACCTGATCGCCGTCCTGGCACTGGGAGGCACGCTCGCCGTGGGCGAGTACCTGGCCGGCGCGCTGATCGGGTTGATGCTCGCCACCGGCCGCTCCCTGGAGAGGACCGCTCAGCGGCGAGCCGCCCGCGATCTGCGCGTCCTGCTGGAGCACACACCCAAGTCGGCACGCCGCCGCACGGGTAGCCAGGTGGACACCGTGGCGCTGGACGACATCGTGGTCGGCGATCTGCTGGTGGTCGGCCCGGGCGAGGTGGTCCCGGTGGACGGCACGGTGGAGAGCGCCGCGGCCGTGCTCGACGAATCGGTGCTCACCGGGGAGCCGCTGCACGTCGATCGGGCGCGCGGTGAGGGGGTGCGCAGCGGGGTGGTGAACTCCGGTGCGGCCTTCGACCTGCGGGCCGAGGCGAGCGCACGGGACAGCACGTACGCGGGGATCGTGCGGCTCGCGCGGCAGGCGGGGGCGGAGTCGGCACCGGTCGTCCGGCTCGCCGACCGCTATGCCGCGTGGTTCCTGCCCCTGTCGGTGGCGGTCGCGGGCCTGGCGTGGCTGATCAGCGGCTCCGCGGTGCGGGCGGTCGCCGTCCTGGTGGTGGCCACCCCGTGCCCCCTGCTGCTGGCGGCGCCGGTGGCCATCGTCTCCGGCCTGTCCCGTGCGTCGCGGCTGGGCGTGGTCGTCCGGGACGGCGGGGCGCTGGAGAACCTGGGCCGGGCCCGCACCCTGCTGCTGGACAAGACCGGGACCCTCACCCGCGGGCGCCCTCGCGTCCTCGACGTGACCGCCGCCGCGGGCCGGACCCCGGCGGAGGTGCTCCGGCTCGCCGCCTCGGTCGACCAGTACTCGCCGCACGTGCTCGCCCGGGCCGTCGTCGAGGCCGCGCGGGAGCGCGGACTGGAGCTGACGCCTCCCATGGACGTCACCGAGCAACCGGGTCGAGGCGTCACCGGCACCGTGGCGGGCCTGCGGGTCTCCCTCGGCCGCCGGTCTTGGGCGGGCGCCCAGCCGTCCTGGGCGGGCACCGTCGACCATCGCGCCCTCCTCGAAGGAGCGGCCGTCGCCTGGCTCACCGTCGGCGGCGAACCGGCCGGCGCCGTCCTCCTGCGGGATCCGCTGCGTCATGACGCCCCACGCACCGTGCGCTGCCTGCGAACTGCGGGCATCGAGCGCGTGGTGATGCTCACCGGGGACCGGAACGCACCCGCCCGCGAGGTCGGTGCTCTGCTGGGTCTGGACGACGTGCGCGCCGGTCTCGGCCCCCCGGACAAGGTCGCGTGCGTGCGTGCGGAGAAGGAGCGCGCGGTGACCGTGATGGTCGGCGACGGCGTCAACGACGCTCCCGCTCTGGCCGCAGCGGATGTAGGCGTGGCGATGGGCGCCCGAGGGTCCACGGCATCGTCCGAGGCCGCCGACGTCGTCCTGACCACCGACCGGGTGGACCGGCTGGCCGACGCCGTCTTCATCGCGGTCCGTGCTCGTCGCATCGCCGTGCAGAGCGCTCTCGGCGGCATGCTGCTGTCCCTGGCGGCGATGGCCGCCGCCGCCGCGGGGCTGCTGCCGCCGGTTGCCGGGGCTCTGCTGCAGGAGGCCATCGATGTCGCCGTCATCCTCAACGCGCTGCGCGCGCTGCGTGGCGGTGGGACGGAACGGCCCACCGTGACCCCTGGTACCGAAGCACTGATCCACCGCTTCGCCGCGGAGCACGACGACCTCCAGGACGTCCTGGCCGCCGTGCGCGACGCCGCCGACCAGTTGTCCGGGGATTGCGGGCCGAGGGCCCTCGCGGCGGTCGAGGAGGCGCAACGGCTGCTCACGCAGCGGCTGCTGCCGCACGAGGCCGCCGAGGAACACCATCTCTACCCTGCGCTGGCCCCAGCTCTGGGCGGCCCCGAGGCGACCGCCACCATGAGCCGCGCTCACGCCGAGATCGAACGCCTCGCACGGCGGATCGGCACCCACCTGAGCCTCGCCCGGGCCTCCGGTGGCCTGGCCGCAGAGCAGCTCGACGACCTCCGCGCCTGCCTGTACGGCCTGAACACCGTGCTGCGCCTGCATTTCGCGCAGGAGGAGGAGAGCTACTTCTCCCTCGCCCCGTGACGCTCCGGTGCCCGCCGGCTGGGCCGTTCGTCTCTGGCGGGCCTCCTCACGCCCCGTCGGCAAGCAGCAAGTGGCTCGTTTCCCCGGGGCCGACGCCGACGGCCCGGTCGGGCAGACGCACGTCCACGGGCGGGGCGTCGGACGCCGGGACGGTAATCTCCAGCCGTCCGCTCTCCAGGCGCAGTCTCACCCCCCAGTGCTGCTGGTACTGCAGCGAGAAGCCGTACGACGACAGCTCCGGCAGTGGCACCGGGTCCAGCCACAGCGCCCCCCGTCGCGTCTCCAGCCCGGTGAGGCCACGCTGGACCAGATCGAGGGTGCCGGCCATGGCCCCGAGGTGGATGCCCTCGCCCGTGGTGCCGCCCTGCAGGTCGGCGACGTCACCTTTGAGCGCCTCCTGGCAGAACGACCATGCCTCGTCGCGCCGGGCCCGGGCGAGGATCCAGCCGTGGACCAGCCCGCTGAGAGTGGAGCCGTGGCTGGTACGGGCCAGGTAGTAGTCGACGGTCCGCGACCAGGTCTCTCCGTCCAGGCGCAGGCCCAGGCGCCGGAACAGGCCCCGGAGTTCGTCCGGCGAGAAGAGGTACCCGAGCATCAGCACGTCGGCCTGCTTGGACGCCTTGTACCGGTTGACGCTGTCGTCCTCGGCCTCCAGGATCCTGTCGAGCCGCCGGATGTCGTCGTACTGCTTCCGGTAGCCCTCCCAGTCGAGTTCGGCCAGCTCGCCGTATCCGTCGAACTGGCTGATGACCTTGTCGTGGAAGGGCACGTGGAGCGCGCGGGACACCTCCTCCCAGCGCTCCAGTTCGCCGTCGTCCAACTCGGCGCGTTCGACGAGTTCGCGCCGGCGCGGTTCCGGCAGGCCCCGCAGCACCTCGAGCGTGCGGGCGAGCACCCAGGCCGCCGTCACATTGGTGTACGCGTTGTCGTCCAGACCGGGCCGCTCGGCGTCCGGGTACGCCTCGTGGTACTCGTCGGGGCCGACCACACCCCGGATGCGGTACCGGCCCAGTCCGCCGTCCCAGGTGGCCGAGTCGGCCCAGAAGCGCGCGATCTGCACCATCATCTCGGATCCCTTGGTGTGCAGGAACTCCGCGTCACCGCTGGCCTCGCAGTACTGCCACACGTTGTAGGCGATCGCCGAACCGACGTGGTGCTGGAGGTGGGTGTGGTCGGGCAGCCAGCGGCCCGAGCGCGGGTTGAGGTGCAGTCGCTGGGTCTCCTCCCGGCCGTCGCTGCCGCTCTGCCACGGGTACAGCGCCCCGCGCCGGCCCAGGGCCCGGGCGGCTGCCCGGGCCCGGTCCAGGCGGCGGTGCCGGTAGTGGAGGAGCGCCCGGGACACTTCGGGGAAGTGCAGGTTCATGTAGGGCAGGACGAAGAGTTCGTCCCAGAAGACGTGTCCCCGGTAGGCCTCGCCGTGCAGGCCGCGCGCGGGCACCCCCACGTCGAGGTCCGCGGTGTGCGGGGACAGGGTCTGCAGCACGTGGAACAGGTGCAGCCGCAGGATGGCACCGGCTTCCCCCGGGACGTCGATCTCCGCCCTCCGCCACAGCCGGCCCCACGCGGTCAGGTGGGATCGCGACAGCGCCTCGAACCCGGGGGCGGCGCTGACCCGGTCCACGGCCGTCTGCAGGGGGTCGCTGATCGCGAGGTCGCGTGAGGTGTGCAGGGCCACCGTCTTGTCGACGGTGACGGCGTGGCCCGGTCGCAGGACCAGCCGCAGCCGCTGTACGGCACGCGGTTGCTCGTGTGTCGCGGTCACGGGTGCGTCGCAGGTCAGGCGGGCGGCCATGCCGATCCGGATGTCCGAGGTGCGCGTACGACAGCGCAGCCACACCGTGTTGGGATCGGCACTGCCCGTGTGGACATGGGTCAGATGACGTCCGTCCAGACCGCGGTAGCGGCGCACGCCGCTGTTGGTCACCCCGCCGTCCAGCGCCGCCTCCACCTCGAGGTCCGTGGGCTCGCCCTGCACGGTGAACTCGGTGCGCAGGGCCGCCAGGTGCGGATCCGCCATGTGCACCAGCCGCTCCTGGCGGACGGAGAGGACCCGCCCCTCGTCCAGGCCGTAGTGGGTGGTGCGTACCAGAAGCCCCGCGTCCAGGTTCAGGGCCTGCCGATGGGCGAGCACGGGCGCGGTGTCCGGCGTGAGCCAGGCACCACCCGGGCGGCGAAAGCGGAGCGGCAGCCAGTTCGGCAGGTTGACCATGTCCTCGTTCTCGACCCGCCGGCCTGCGACGGACGAGGTGAGCCGGTTGTAGCAGCCGGCCGCGTAGGTGCCGGGGTAGTGCACGTCGTCGGCGGTGCACTCGGGCAGCGCCCCCCGCGTGGCGAAGCAGCCGTTGCCCAGCGTGCACAAGGACTCCCTCAGGCGCTCCTGCGCGGGGTCGTACCCCTCGTACTCCCAGGTCCAGGCCGTCATTGGGCTGCCCCCTTCGCGGCTGAGAGGTCGAGAGGGCGGGCTCACCGGGTGGTGACCCCGTGCAGCCAGTGTCACCCGGAACGCACGACGTCCCGGTGTCCGGCGACACGCCGTCGTTCGTGTCGCCGGACACCTGGACGCTTCGTCGGCGACGCGGGCCCCGCCGCCGCCTCAGGCGTGCTGCGGGACGACAGCCACCGGGCACGCCGCGTGGTGCAGCAACGTGTGGCCCACGCGGCCGAGCTGGAGCCCGAAGTGACCGGACCGGCGCCGTGCTCCGACGATCACCAGGTCGGCGGCCTGCGACCGATGCACGAGGACCTTGCGGGCCGGCCCCTCGACCGGCACCCGGTTCACCCGGACGGCAGGGTGATCGGTCGCCACGTCGGTGACCAGGGCGTCGATCAGCCGCGATGCCTGCGCCTCCTGCTCGGCTGCCTCGTCGGTGCCGGCCGGGTGGTCGACGTTCTCGTGCGCGGGGCTGCGCCAGGCACGCACGATGTCGAGCACGCAGCCGCGCACCTCGGCCTCCCGGAAGGCGAACCGGACGGCTTCGTGGCTGGAGTCGGGGTCACCGGCACCGAGCAGGATCCGCTCATGGGTGCCGGCCAGGCCCGCCTTGTCACCGCGGACCACGATGACCGGGCAGTACGCGCGGGCCGCGACAGCGAGCCCCACGGAACCCAGCAACGCTCCCTTGAGCTCTCCCCGGCCGCGCGAGCCCGTCACGAGAGCAGTGGCGTTGTCCCCCTCGCCGAGGAGAGCGGACACCGCTTCCGCGGCCACCGCCTCGGCCGAGAGCTTGACATCCGGATCGAGACGCCGGACGCGTTCCTCGGCCGAGGCCACGATGTGCTGCGCCAGGACCCGCTCCGAGGGCCGTTGCAGCGTCACCGAGGGCAGCGCGCCCTCGTACCGCTCCCACAGGGATCCGTACACCAGGCGCAACGGCAGGCCGTGACGCACGGCCTCGTCCACCGCCCAGTCGACGGCCAGGATGCTGCCGTCCGACCCGTCGACACCCACGACCAGGGGCAGTTCCATGATCCCCACCACCAATCTTTCGCGCTGCCACCTCGTGCAGCAGGGGCATTACTGTCACCGTCGCACCTCGGCGCCTCGGGTGGCAGGGGCGGTTCGGCCCTGGCCGGGGACGTTCGGCCCACTGGGCCGGCCGCCGCTGCCATGAGGGCCGCCCGGCCCTGTTGCGCCCAGTGATGCACGAGCAGCCTGGACACCCGGGGGTGCCGTGAGACGAAGGCGATCAACATGCTCAGGATTCAGGTGACGAAGCCCCGGCTGCCGCGTCGGCCGGATCCTCCCGACCTGCGTACGCCGTCGGGGCGCCCCATGCCTTACTGATCCGGCCCGCCGGTCGGATGCCGGGCCGGTCGAGGCCTAACGGCCCTTCCGGCGACTCGGCCGGAGTGGTGTGCTGGAAGTGGCGGGAAGGACGAGAACAGACGCGGGGCAGCGGCCTCGAACCGCGCACCGCGCAATCCGGATCCGCGAGAAGCGGATGTCCTTCCCGTCCTGCACGACTTCCCCCGGCACGAACCGCACGCACCGTCCCCAAGAGGCCGAAGGGCCCCATGTCCGTGCCCGAGCGGCCCGTGGTGTCGCACGCCCCTGGTGGAACAGGCTGGCAGCAGGAGGACGGAAACGGTATGCGGAGGGCGTCATGACGAACAGTCCGGTGGCCGGCGTCCTGGACAGGGGCGGTCTCAGCGCCCTGGTGCAGGCCCTCGCCGCGCGGGGCCACACGGTCGTCGGCCCGACGGTCAGGGACTGTGCGATCACGCTGGCCGAGATCGATTCCGCCGACGATCTCCCGTTCGGCTGGGGCACCGAGGTCGAGGCCGGCCGCTACCGCCTCGTGCCGCGCGCCGACGGTGCCGTCTTCGCCCACACGGCGGGCCCTCAGTCGTGGAAGACCTTCCTGCATCCGCAGCGGCAGAAGGTGTGGAGCGCCGAGCGGGCACCGGACGGCGCCCTGTCGGTCACGGTGGAGAAGTCGGAGCAACCGTCCTATGCGTTCCTGGGCGTGCGCCCCTGCGATCTGCGGGCCATCGCGGTCCAGGACCGCGTACTGGGTGGCGGTCGCTTCCCCGACCGCGGGTACCGGCAACGGCGCACCGGAGCCTTCCTGATCGCCGCCGAGTGCACGGAACCGGGCGCCACCTGCTTCTGTGTCTCCATGGGCGACGGGCCGGCAGCGGGTCAGGGGTTCGACCTCGCGCTGACGGAGATCCTGGACCACGACGGTCACCGCTTCCTCGTCCGCGCCGGCAGTGAAGCGGGGCTGGAGGTTCTCTCCGGCCTCCCCCATCGCCCTGCCGATCCGCAGACGCAGCATGCGGCCCGGGCCGCCGTCGATGCCGCCCGGGACCGTATGGGCCGGGCCATGCCACCGGTGGACCTGCGCACGCTCATGGGCGAGAGTCTGGACGCGGAGCGCTGGGACGACGTGGCCGCCCGCTGCCTGACCTGCGCCAACTGCACCATGGTGTGCCCTACTTGCTTCTGCACCAGCACCGAGGAGATCACGGACCTCACCGGTGACCACGCGGAGCGGTGGCTGCGCTGGGACTCCTGCTTCGACCTGGACTTCTCACGACTCCACGGTGGGCCTGTGCGGGCCTCGGCGCGCAGCCGCTACCGGCAGTGGCTCACCCACAAACTCTCCACCTGGCACGAGCAGTTCGACAGCTCCGGCTGCGTGGGATGCGGGCGCTGCGTCACCTGGTGCCCGGTCGGCATCGACATCACCGAGGAAGCCGCGGCGCTGGACGACGAACGGGCCGGCCGACCTCGGCGCCAGAAGCAGAAGGGGACGGGACGATGACCTCCACGACCACTCTCTCCATGGCTCTGCCGGCCGAGCACCGTGACCGGTTGATGGGCGTCGCCCGTGAGGTCTCCTTCGATGCCGGGACACGCATCTTCGAAGAAGGCCGCCGCGCGGACCGGTTCTGGGTCATCCGGACCGGAACCGTCCTGCTCGATCTGCACGTCCCCGGCCGTCGCGCCGCCGTGATCGAGTCCTTGACCCACGGCGAACTGCTCGGCTGGTCCTGGCACTTCGCACCGTACGCATGGCAGCTGGGCGCCGAGGCCCTGAGCCCCGTGCGCGCCTGGGAGTTCGACGCCACGGCCGTGCGGGCCGCCTGCGCCCAGGACCCGGAGTTCGGGCGGTCGATCGCGACTTGGGTGGGCCGGGTCGTGGCACACCGGCTCCAGGCGTCCCGGATCCGTCTGCTCGACCTGTACGGCCCCTACGGGAGTGGGCGGTGGACATGAGCCTCGCTCCTGTCCCCCACCTGGTGACCGGCGTGCGGCGCGAGACGGCCGACACCGTCAGCCTCACGCTGGTTCCCGCGGGCGAGGAGCGGCTACGGCCCTTCGTCCCGGGACAGTTCGCCATGGTGTACGCCTTCGGGGTGGGCGAGATACCCGTCTCGGTGTCCCGAATCGGGCACGGGACGCTCGTCCACACCATCCGGTCCGTGGGAGCCGTCTCGGCCGCACTGTGCGCGCTCCGGCCGGGCGTCCAGGTGGGTGTGCGCGGTCCCTTCGGCACCGGCTGGGAGCTGGAGCAGGCGACCGGCCAGGACCTCGTGGTGATCACCGGGGGCATCGGCCTGGCCCCGCTGCGGCCCCTCGTCCTGGCAGCGTCCCGGGCGCGGACTGCTTACGGGCGGTTGAACCTTCTGATCGGATCGCGTGCGCCCGAAGACCTGCTGTTCGCCGACGACCTCCGCTTCTGGAGAGACCCGCAGGGCCCCGTGGACTGCCACGTCACCGTAGACCGCCCCTCCCCCGGCTGGCGAGGGCACGTCGGGGTCGTCACCACCTTGCTGAGCGCCGCGCATTTCACCCCGGGCAACACCACGGCGTTCGTGTGCGGTCCGGAGGTCATGATCCGTGCCGCTGCCCGCGATCTGGAGCACCGGGGAATACGGGCGGACCGCATTCACGTCTCCCTGGAGCGCAACATGCGCTGCGCAACCGGGACGTGCGGACACTGTCAGCTCGGCGGCGTACTGATCTGCCGCGACGGTCCTGTGATCACCTGGAACCGGGCGGAACCCCTCTTGACGGTCAGGGAGTTGTGAGATGTCCTCCGTGCCCACACTCGCCGTCTTCAAGCTCGCGTCGTGCGACGGCTGCCAACTGACGCTTCTCGACTGCGAGGACGAACTGCTGGCCCTCGCCGGGCAGGTGCGCATCTCCCACTTCCTGGAGGCGTCGAGTGCGGTCACCCCCGGACCCTACGACCTCGCTCTCGTGGAGGGGTCGGTGACCACCGCCGCGGACGCGGAGCGGGTCAGGCAGATCCGTGCGCAGTCCCGCCGCCTGGTGACCATCGGGGCCTGCGCGACCGCCGGCGGCATCCAGGCGCTGCGCAACTTCGCAGACGTCGAGGAGTTCACCCGCGCCGTGTACGCCCGGCCCGACTACATCGACACCCTCGCCACCTCGACCCCCGTCTCGGACCACGTGGACGTCGACTTCGAGCTGCGAGGCTGCCCCGTCGACCGTGCGCAGCTCCTCGAGGTGATCACCGCCCACCTGGCCGGACGCAAGCCGGACATCCCTGATCACAGCGTGTGCTTCGCCTGCAAGCGCCGGGGGATCGTCTGTGTGACCGTGGCCCGCGGCACGCCCTGCCTGGGGCCCGTCACGCACGCCGGGTGCGGCGCCCTCTGCCCGGCATACGGTCGTGGCTGCTACGGCTGCTTCGGCCCGTCCGGATCGCCCAACCTGCGTGCGCTGATCCCGCTGCTGCACCGCGACGGCCTGGACGACAGGGCGGTCGAACGCCTGCTGCGCACCTTCAACGCCTCCGCCTTCGACGAGGAGGTGCGGTCGTGACCCACCGCGGCACTCGCGTCCTGCGCGTCGGTTCGCTCTCCCGCGTCGAGGGCGAAGGTGCGCTCCACCTGCGCGTGGCAGGCCGCCATGTCGAGGAGGCGCACCTGCGGATCTACGAACCGCCTCGCTTCTTCGAGGCGTTCCTGCGGGGCCGGGCCCATACCGAGCCACCCGACATCACCGCCCGCGTGTGCGGGATCTGCCCCGTGGCCTACCAGATGAGTGCGTGCCGGGCGATCGAGGACGCCTGCGGTGTCACCATCGACCCAGCCGTTCGTGCCCTGCGTCGGCTGCTGTACTGCGGCGAATGGATCGAGAGCCACGCCCTGCACATCTACCTCCTGCACGCCCCCGACTTCCTGGGCTGCGACAGCGCGGTCGAACTCGCCCGCAGCCGACGCGCCGACGTGGAGCGGGGACTGCGGCTGAAGCAGGCCGGGAACACCATCGTCGAACAGCTCGGGGGGCGTGCGATCCACCCGGTGAACGTACGGCTCGGCGGCTTCCACCAGACACCGACACGGGGGGAACTGCGCCCCCTGCGGGAGCGGTTGCGCAGGGCCGCCGACGACGCCCGCGAGACGGTCGGCCTGGTGGCGGGCTTCGATTTCCCGGACGCGTCCCTCGACGCCGACTTCCTGGCTCTCGACGCAGCCACGACGTACGCGATCGAGGACGGCACGCCCTGCGTGGTGAGCACGGACGGCAGCCGGCGCCACTTCCCCGTCAGTGAATTCCCCGGCCATGTGCGCGAGGAGCAGGTGCCTCGCTCGACCGCCCTGCACTCCCGCCTGGACGGGCGGCGCCACCTCACCGGTCCTCTCGCCCGGTTCGCGGTCAGCGGCCGTCTGCTGTCGGGCGCGGCCCGGGAGGCGGCCCGCGAGGCCGGCCTGGGCGATCCCGCCCTGGGCATAGTGTGCCGCAACCCCTACCGTTCGGTGCTGGTCAGGGCCGTCGAGGTGGTCTACGCCGTCGACGAGGCGCTGCGGCTCATCGCCGCGTGCGAGCCGCCGGCCCGTCCTCACGTGGACGTACCGGCCCGCGCGGGCACGGGGCACGGGGCCACGGAAGCACCGCGCGGCCTGCTCTACCACCGTTACCGGCTGGACGCCGAAGGCACCGTCGTCGACGCGGTGCTGGTGCCGCCCACGGCGCAGAACCAAGGCGCCATCGAGGACGACCTGGCCCGGACCGCCGACCGTGCGCTCGCGGAGGGCGAGCCCACCGACGAGGAACTGACGCGTCTGTGCGAACGGGCGGTCCGCAATCACGACCCGTGCATCTCGTGCTCCGCGCACTTCCTCGACCTGACCATCCAACGCACCTGACGCTCCGAGGAGGACGCCATGCGTACCAGTCCCCACATCGTCAGTGACGTCATGACCCACACCGTCGTGGCGGTGGGCCGTGACGCCCCGTTCAAGGATGTCGTCACGCTGATGCAGGAATGGAAGGTGAGCGCCGTGCCCGTCCTCGCGGGCGAGGGGCGGGTGATCGGTGTCGTGTCCGAGGCGGACCTGCTGCTCAAGGAGGAGTTCCGCGACAGCGACCCCGACCGGCTCACCCAGATGCGCCGGTTGTCGGACCTGGCCAAGGCGGGGGGCATGACGGCCGCGGATGTGATGAGCACTCCCGCCGTCACCGTGCACCCCTCCGCCACGCTCGCCCAGGCGGCTCGCATCATGGCCCAGCGGAAGGTCAAACGGCTGCCCGTCGTCAACGACGAGGGTCTCCTCGAAGGCGTGGTGAGCCGGGCGGATCTGCTCAAGGTCTTCCTGCGCACCGACGACGACATCGCCGAGGAGATCCGCCAGGAGATCCTCGCTCCGCTCTTCCCCGCCACGGCGGAGCCCTTCAGGGTGGATGTGGCCGACGGCGTCGTCACCCTCACCGGTCGCGTCCGGGACCCGTCGCTGGTACCGATCGTCGCCCGTCTCGTGCGGTCCGTCGAGGGTGTCGTCGACGTCGACGTGGCACTGTCGGGCGGGACACGTGTGAGGGACGCGGGATGAAGTACCTCGACGAGTACCGTGACCCGGCGCTCGCCCGGCGGCTGCTCGACGAGCTGCGGCGCACCGCGACGGCACCCTGGCGGATCATGGAGGTCTGCGGCGGCCAGACACACACCCTGGTCCGCCAGGGCATCGACGAACTGCTGCCGGCCGGGATGCGCATGATCCACGGTCCCGGCTGCCCGGTGTGCGTGACACCGCTGCAGACGCTGGACCGCGCCATGGCCGTCGCCGCCCGTCCCGGGGTGACTCTCGCAAGCTTCGGCGACATGCTCAGAGTGCCCGGCACGGACACCGATCTGCTGTCGCTGCGGGCCCGCGGAGCCGACATACAGGTCGTCTACACGCCGATGGACGCGGTGCGTCTGGCCCGCGCCCACCCGGACCGCCACGTCGTCTTCCTGGCGGTCGGGTTCGAGACGACGGCCCCCGCCAACGCCATGGCCGTCCTGCTCGCCGCGCGCCTCGGCCTGGCCAACTTCTCGATGCTCGTCAGCCACGTCCTGGTCCCTCCGGCCATGACCGCGCTGCTGGAGGACCCCGACTGCGAGGTGCAGGCCTTCCTCGCGGCGGGGCACGTGTGCGCGGTCATGGGCTGGCGCGAGCTGGAACCGATCGCCGGCCACCACCGCGTGCCGATCGTCGTGACCGGCTTCGAACCGCTCGATCTGCTGGAGGGCATCCTCATGGCGGCCCGGCAGCTGGAAGAGGGCCGGCACGAGGTGGAGAACCAGTACGTGCGAGCCGTACGGCGTGCGGGCAACTCCGAGGCGCAGCACGCCGTGCGTACCGTGTTCCGCGTGACGGACCGCGCCTGGCGGGGCATCGGGAAGCTGCCCGACAGCGGCCTGGAACTGGCGGAGGAGTTCGCGCGGTTCGACGCGGCGCGCCGGTTCGACGTCGGCCGGCTGCACGTGGCAGAGGACGCGGAATGCATCGCCGGTGCCGTGCTCAAGGGCGCCCGGCTGCCCACGGACTGCCCCGCCTACGGCACCCGCTGCACGCCCCGTCACCCGCTCGGCGCGCCGATGGTCTCGGCCGAGGGCACCTGCGCCGCCTTCCACGCCGCCGGCCGCACCAGGGAGGTGCCTGCGTGATGACTCTCTCCTGTCCTTCTCCACATCACGAGGACGACGTCGTCCTGCTCGCGCACGGGGCCGGGGGCCGGATGACCGCCGAACTCCTCGACGCACTGGTCCTGCCCTCCCTCGACGGGCAGCACGGCCCCCTGGAGGACGCGGCCCTGCTGCCCGGGCACCCGGACCTGGTGATCAGCACCGACAGCTTCGTCGTCAGCCCGTTGTTCTTCCCCGGCGGCGACATCGGTTCCCTGTCCGTGCACGGCACGGTCAACGACCTGGCGATGCGGGGAGCGCGCCCCGTCGCCCTGTCCGTCGCCCTGATCATCGAAGAGGGGCTGCCGCTCGGGCAGTTGCGCGACGTGCTGCATTCCCTGGGCAAGGCGGCTCGTGAAGCCGGCGTGCCGGTCGTCACCGGTGACACGAAGGTGGTGGGCCGCGGCGCCGTGGACAAGATCTTCGTGAACACCACGGGTATCGGCCAGCGGCATCTGGCCCTGCGTCCGTCCGCGGCCCTCGCCCGGCCGGGGGACGCCGTGCTGCTGTCCGGTCCGATAGGGCTCCACGGCACCACGGTGCTGTCCACCCGCGAGGGGCTCGGTTTCGAAAGCGACATCGTCTCCGACAGCCGCCCGCTGCACCGTCTGGTGGACGCCTTGGCGCCCTTCGGGGAGCAGGTGCACACCCTGCGCGACCCGACCAGGGGCGGACTCGCCGCTGCGCTCAACGAGATCGCCCGTGACGCGTCCGTCCCGGTCGAGGTCGACGAAGAGGCCGTTCCGGTCCCCCGTGCCGTCGCCGCGGCCTGCGATCTGCTGGGACTGGACCCGTTCGTCGTCGCCAACGAGGGCTGCCTGGTGGCCTTCGTCGCCGCGCCCGCCGCCGGCGGAGCGCTCGATGCCCTGCGTTCGCTGCCGGAGGGCCGGCAGGCGGCGCGCATCGGGCGGGTTCCCGCAACAGGCACCGAGGGCCGGGTCACCCTGCGCACCCTCGTCGGTGCGCGCAGGGTGCTGGAGATGCCGCTGGGCGAGCAACTGCCGCGTATCTGCTGAGCCGGCCCTCGGGTGGCCCGCAGGTGGCGGCGCAGTCGTGTGCGCGAACGGTGTCCGCCGGCCGCGCACAGGGTGTGGCGCGCGCACGTCCGCCGCTCTCAGACGTGCTGCACCGGGATGGCCCGCGTTCCCGTCTTCGCCTCCGGGACCGGGACCGCAAGGGTCAGGACACCGTCCTTGTATGCGGCGGCCGCCTCTTCGTCCTGGGCTCCGGCGGGCAGCCGGACGGCGCGGACGAGCGTGCCGTAGCGGAACTCGGTGCGGTGCATCTCGTTGGTCTGCTCGATGCGCTCGGCGCGCAGCGTGAGCAGTCCGTCGTCGACGGTGATCTCGACGTCCTTGTCGGGGTCCACACCCGGCAGTTCGGCGTGCACGACGTACGTGCCGTCCCCTAGGTGCTCCTCCATGCGGATGCCGTGCAGCCCGGGGGCGACGTGCGTCCCGGGTTCCAGGATCCTCCGGCGCCCGGCTCTCGCGGGGGGGCCGGAGGTACCTCGTCGCCGGGCCGACGCTCCCCGCTTCCGGAGTCTCCGCAGGTCACGCACTGGTTCGGGGCGCCGGCCGCCCGGCGTCCTCCTGTTGCGCGAGGTCCGGTTCGAGCGCCGGCCGGTGCGGCGGCCCGGTGAGCTCGCTGCGGACGTCCACGACGCCTTCGACGGATCGCACCAGGCGCAGGGCCAGGGGGACGACGGAGGTGTCGCGGACGCGTCCGGTGAGCCCGACGACTCCCTCGCGGACGGCGACGTCGACGTCCTCGAGGCCGTCGGGCAGCCGGCCGGCCAGTACGTCCCTGCGGATCTCCTCCTCGATGGCCTCGTCGGGACGGAGGAACACCCGGAGGAGGTCGGAACGGCTGACGATGCCGCGCAGCACGCCGTCGTCGTCGACGACCGGCAGCCGCTTGACCTTGCGCCGGGCCATCACGCGGGCGGCGGTGCCGAGCGTCGCGTCCGGGTGGACGGTGACGGCCGGCGCGGTCATGAGGTCCGCCGCCGTGACGGCCCGCGCCTTGTCGAGACCCGCCGGGGGCGAGCCCGTGGGCCCCGGTCCGGGGTACTGTCACGGAACTCCTCCTTGCGCAGCAGATCGGCTTCGGACACGACTCCGATCAAGCGGTTCCCGGTGTCGACGACAGGCAGGGCGCTGATGCGCCGTCCTTCCATCGTCCGCACGATCTCCTTGAAGGCCGCCCCCGCGGCCAGAGCGACGACGGTTCGCGTCATCACGTCGCTCACGGTGTACACGGTGCCGTGCATGACGTCCTCCCAGGCGCGCAGCGAGGCTTGCGACGCCTACAGCCTCCCGCATGACCCCCCTGCCTGCATGGGCCGAACGGCCCGGCCCTCGGGTCGCGACGCCTCGGCCGAAGGGGACTCCTCCGGGCCGGTCGGCCCTGTTCCCGACGTGCCCGGAGGCTCGAAGCTGGAGATGACCCGGGGGGCGTCTGGTGGGGGGAGACGACTGAGTGAGGCGACCATGGAATCCTCGGAGCCGGTACCCCGGCTGGTTGTGGGTGTGGACGGATCTCCTTCGTCCCATGCGGCACTGCGGTGGGCAGAGCACTACGCCCGGATGACGGGGGGAGTGGTGGACGCCGTCCATGTCTGGGACACGCCGTCGAGCCGGGGCTACACCGGACCGGCGATGGACCCCGACTTCGATCTCCAGCAGGCGCGGGAGCGTCTCGCGAAGGAGCTGGACGCCGTCTTCCCCGGCACGCGCCCGGCTCGGCTGAGGGGCCACCTGGCCGAAGGAGACCCCTCGGAGGTTCTGATCCAGGCTTCAGACGGGGCGGAGCTGCTCGTCGTGGGCCGCCGGGGCCGTGGTGCGTTCGCCCGGGCGATGCTCGGTTCCGTCAGCCAGCGCTGCGCCCAGCACGCGCCTTGCCCCGTCGTCGTGGTCGGCCAGCAGGCGGATCCCGCGCACTGAAGCCGGGGACGATGCGCGGCGCGATCGCGGCAGTGCGCACCTGCGGTGTCATGGGAAGGCCGCGTGGAGCTCGCGCTCGCCCACGTCGTGTGAGACGAGCCGCAGTTCGTCCCCGGGCCGCCGCAGCATCCCGGGGGCCGGTGGCGTGGGCTCCCCTCGCGCACCACGGTCGCCATCAGGGTCCCCTCCGGGAGCGCGATGTCACCCAGCCGGCGCCCGGCGGCCTTCGACCCCGCCGTGATGGCGGTCTCCACGATGCCGACTCCGGCGCTGCCGAGCCGCAGGGAGCGCCACGGTGCCCGCCGCTCCCCTGCGGCAGTCGGCCGGAACCGTGTCCCCCGCCTCGAGGACGACCCGGCAGAACGGCGTGTGCGCTCGGCGGAGTACTCCTGGGCGAAGCCGATGGCCGCGTCGAGCAGGACCATGCAGGCGATGGCCACGGCAAGCTGCAATGTGCCGGGCCGGCGGGGCTCCTCCAGGCCGTACGCGAGGAAGGTGACGCCGGACGCCACGAGCAGGACGACCGCGAACAGGTCGGAGAACCGGGAGGCCAGGTTGGCGCCCGGCCGGGCGGCGGTACGCGACGGGCAGCTCGTTGCGGCCGTGCGCCGCTCGGAGCCGGCGCACAGCGCCCCCCTGCCGGACCGGCGACCGAGCTGCCCCAGAGCAGCTGGGACGGCGCCGGCAGACAGCTCCTGCACCTCCCGGGCGGTTGCCGGATGCGCCGGCCGGCCAGCGGCGCCCGTGACCCGGGCGGCCCGGGCCCTCGGCCTTCGCGGGTCTGGGGTGGGCGGAGCATCCTCATGGCCGGTCGGCGCGCCTCGCGGCGAGCGGGCTCACGGGGTTCGGTCCCCGGTGTCGGAGGGTTCGGGTCCGCAACGTACGTCCAGTTCGACCTCCGGGGCCCGGGCCAGTGTGTTGGTCACGGTGCAGTGCGAGACCACCGCCCGCAGTGCCGCTGCCCGCGGGGGTTCCAGAGCGGGGGCACGCACGGTCAGTGTGAGGGCGCTCACGCGCGCCGGCCGGTCCTCGGCCATGCGGTACTCCGCGCGGACGGCGAGCCCGTGCCGGTCCGCGCCGTGGCGGTCGAGGAAACGCCCCGCGTAATGGGCGGCACAGGAGGCGACCGCGGCGACGAAGAGTTCCACCGGTGTGGGGGCCGTGTCCTTGCCCCCCTCTCCCAGCGGCTGATCCACCGTCAGCACATGACCGCGGGCCCGTATCTCGAAGGCGTCACCGGCGATCGGCACCACCTCCACCACGTCGGGAAGGCCGATGGGCCTCGGATCCACCGCCTCGGCCTGGAACAGCAGCAGCCCGGCCAGTCGCCGGGCCTCCTCCGCCGTCAGGGACGCCCACAGCTCGCCTTCGTCGTGTGCCGCGAAGGAGGTGTCCAGAACGACGCGCCCCATCGAGGCGGGCAGACCGTGCGGAGCGAAACGTGTGACGTTGATGGTGCGTCCGCACCGTGTTCTCAGGTTCATGTCGGCTCCCCTGTCGCCCTGCGCCCGCCGCACCGGCCGGGCGCCTCCCAGTGCGCCTCACGTGCACCGGCGACCGCGCGGGCCGAACGGCCTCACCTGGAAGCCGAACGGCCTTCGCTCAGGTTTCGTCGGCGGGGGCGATGCGCCGCCCGGACAGCCGGTCGATGCCGATCGCCACCCACAGCGTGCGTCCGCCTCCGGCCCAGGGAGGTGTGTGTGCCAGCTCGTCGAGCCGGTGGATCTCGTCCGGGTCGCCGACGGCCCGGGCACGACCCGTCAGCAGCACACTCCAGCCCTGGCTCATCGCATCGTCGACGTGGTCGACTTCGAACGCCACGTGCCGGCCCACCGCACCGGCCGGCGCCGTCCCGGGTGCGGTGCGGAAGACGACGGCGTCGTCGACGACGTCGTAGTTGACGGGGAGGACGGCCGGCCCGTCGGCGGTGGTCAGCGAGATCCGCCCCACCCCGTGCGTGGACAGCAGCGTCCGGCACTCCCGCTCGTCGAGGTGGTGCATGTGGGGATGGAGAAGCGCCTGCCCCTGTCCGGGGGGCCGATCCTGATCGCCGCCCTGCAGTTCGAGGAGCGTCGTCCCGAGAGCGTCGGCCAGGCGCAGCAGGGTGCCGAGGCCGGGGTCCGAGGCGTGCGTTTCGAGGTAGTCGAGGTACTGGGGCGACATACGCGCGCGGCGGGCGGCCTCCTCGAGGGCGAGGCCACTCCTCTTCCGGGCCCGGGCGAGGCGCCGGCCGAGGTCGCTGGACGCGGCGGCGCCGCCCATCTCCCCGGCGGCGGTGTCCTGCGCGTTCGCACCTTGCTGGAGGTGGGCGTCGGGACCCGGGAAGACCAGGGTGACGTCGCCGGTATCGGACCAGCGCACGTCGTACGGCGGTGTCCCGTCGTCATGATGCAGGCCGATGATCTCTCCGTCGCGCCGGACGACGCCGGTGGTGGGGCTCTCCACGATCAGCCGGTCGCCAAGGTGGGCGTGCATGGCCGTGCCCTCTCCGTCGGCAGCTGTCTTCCTCCAGCATCACGCCGGCACCCCCCGTCCGCACCAGGGACCGGAGGTCCCCACCGCTGCGGGACGTATGGCCCCCTCGGTCTGCACGCAAGCCCCCAGACCGCTCGGGCGTCCACGGAGCACGCTGACAGTGAGAACCCACATGCGGAGGGCCGCCGGGCACGGCGCGGCGCGGTCGGCCGCGGACCGGAGGGAGGCGCGTCATGCAGCACCGCACGATCGGAGAGCTCATGACCCGGGGCGTCGTACGGGTACGACCGGACACCCCGTTCAAGAGGCTCGTCGAACTGCTGGCCGACCACGACGTGACCGCGCTGCCCGTGGTCGACGATCTCGATCAGCCGGTGGGAGTGGTGTCGGAGGCCGACCTGCTCCGCACCGTCGCGTCACGCCCCGACCCCGGCGGGGTACCACCGGCGACGGGACAGGTGAACGGTGCCGTCCCCGCGGACGACGGCGCCACGGCCGGGGAACTCATGACCGCGCCCGCTGTCTGCGCCCGTCCGGAGTGGACCGTCGTGGAGGGCGCGCGCCGGATGGAGGACGGGGGCGTCAAGCGACTGCCGGTCATCGACGAGGCGGGCACGCTGGTCGGCATCGTCAGCCGTGGTGACCTCCTGCGGGTGTTCCTGCGGCGCGACGAGGCACTGCGCGACGAGATCACCCGCGAGGTACTCGACCGCACGCTCCGGCTCGCCCCGAACGACGTGGCGGTCGACGTGCGCGACGGCCGAGTGGTCCTCAAAGGCCATGTGGAGACCGGACGGCTCGTCCCCGTCATCGAACGGCTGTGCCGCGGTGTCGACGGTGTGGTGTCCGTGGAGACGCACCTGACCTGCCACGACGACGGCCCGGCGGGAACCGGTTCCTCCGGCTGAGCGCTCCGGCTCGGCCGGGGCCGGGAGCGGAAGAGGTGCTGGCGATGCGCGCGCTCGTCTACCAGGCCCCGGGGCTCGTCTCCTGGGACAACGTGCCTGACCCGCGGATCGAGCGGCCGACGGACGCGATCCTGCGCGTGGACGCGACCACCGTCGGCAGCTCGTCGTCGATCTCTCCCGTCCGCGGCGCGGCGCCGCGCTGCGAGTGGGCGCCGATGAAGCGCAGCCGCCCGGGGCGGTCATCGCCGAGATCGCCGAAGGACCGGGTGCCGATGTGGTCATCGAAGCCGCCGGCACGCCCGAGAGCTTCCTGCTCGGCACGCGGCTGGCACGTCGGGGCGGCACCCTAGCCGTCGTGGCAGCGCATCGGACAGCGACCCCCTTGCACCTGGAATCACTGTGGGACAGGAACCTCACGATCCACACGGGTCAGGTGGACACCTGCTCCGTGCCGTGGCTGCTGGACCTCCTGGCCTCCGGACGCCTGGACGTCGCCGGACTGGTCACCGGTACCCGGCCGATGACACGGCTGCCCGACCTCCACGACGCCTTCGCCCGTGGTCCTGAAACCGGCGACCTGAAGCTGGTCGCCGTGCGGCGGGCCAAGCCGGCCGAGCACCGGCGACCGCGCTCCGCGCACGCACTCGACGGCACCCCCGCCCTGCCGGGGCCGGTAGGCCCAGCCGGCAGAGCCGGCGTGCCCGAACGGCCTATGCCCAACCATGCCGCGAGGAGGGAGCCTGGAAGCGGAAGTGGGAGGTGAAGCAGGATGCAGACGAGCGCGACCGTCCGGCGTTCGATCCTGTGGCGCTGGCGCCGCAACCCGCTGCGCCGCCGCGAGGACGTCTGGGAGGCATGGATCCTGCTGGCGGCCTGGCTCGTCGTCGCCGTGCTCGGCCCCTTGGCTGCGCTCCTCAGCGGACGGGCCACGGTGGACAGCCTCGCGCAACGGCGCGCGGAACGGCATCCGGTCACCGCCACCCTGCTGCGCGACGCGCCGCCCGCGGTCTCCGGCGACGGGGCCGCGGTCGACCGCGTCTTCGCGTCGGTGCGCTGGACCACCGCCGACGGCACGTCCCACACGGGCCGGGCGCAGGTGGACGCCGGTCACGAGGCCGGCGAGCGCGTCGTCGTGTGGCTGGACCGCAGCGACCGGCCCGCACTGGTGCCGCAGAGCCCCGGCGAGGCGGACGTCGAGGCGGCATTCATGGGTGCCGCTTCCTTCGCCGCCGTCGCCGCCTCGGCCGCGGCCGGTGCCTGGGGTGCGCGACTCCTCCTCGACCGGCGCCGCAACCGCGCCTGGGAAGCCGAGTGGCGCGCGCACGGCGCCGAGTGGGGGCGAACCAGCGGCTGAGCCGACGCACAACGACGGAGGTGTTCGTGATGCCCATCGAGGGACCTGAAGGACCACGGCCGATCGTGGTGGGTGTCGACCCCGAGCCGGGCCGGCAGACGGCCCTGGCCTGGGCCGCTGATGCGGCGCACCGGCGCCGTCTTCCCCTGCGGCTGGTGTACGCCAGGGGGAACGGTGACCCGCAGACGTGGACCGACGACGTCCTGAGGCAGGCAAGCGCGTTCGTGGAGACCCGCCGTCCCGGGCTGGACGTCGCCGCACTGGCGGCCGAGGAGGACCCGGTCACGCTGCTGGCCGGGCAGTCTCGCCACGCCACACAAGTGGTCCTGGGATCCCACCACCTGGGCGCGGTGCGTGAGGCGTTCGGCTCGGCCGCGGTCGCCCTGCCCTTGACCGCACAGGCAGCCTGCCCGGTGGTCGTCCTGCGCGATCCGGAGCACAGCACGCAGGAGCCGGCCTGCTTCGTGGTCGGTGTCGACGGCAGCCCGCATTCGGCAGCCGCCATCGACCTCGCTTTCGAGGAGGCGTCCTTGCGCGGAGGTGCAGTGGTGCGGGCGCTGTACGTCTGGCATACGCCTGTGCTCGGCGTGCTGGACGAGAACGCGGCCCTCCAGGAGTGCCGCAGGCTCCTGTCCGAGACGGTCGCCGGACGCACCGACGCCCGCCCGGAGGTGGAACTGCGTCCCGAGGTCGTCAAGGGCCATCCGGTGCACGAACTGGTCGAGGCTTCCGCACACGCCCTCGGCCTGGTGGTGGGCACGCGTGGGCACGGAGGCTTCAGCGGCATGCTGCTCGGTTCCGTCAGCCAGGGCGTCCTCCATCACGCGCGCTGTCCGGTCCTGATCGTCCCGCGGCCGCGGCAACACTGAGAGCGCGGGCCCGACACGAGGAGGGAGCGCCGCCATGACGAAGCCGGTGGTGGTAGGCGTGGACGGTTCACCCCCGAGCCTGGATGCGGTTCAGACAGCAGCGGGGGAAGGCCGGATCCGGGGAGCGGAACTGCGTCTGGTTCACGCGTTCGGACGGTCGTCCGCCCACCTGCCGGCCGGCGCTCCCCCGTGGAGTCCCGCCGGGACGGGGGTGCGCGAGCTGCTCGACGGCACGATGGCCATGGCCGAACGGCGAGCTCGTGACGTCGCACCCCACGCGGACATCACTCGCGACGTGACCCTGGGACATCCCATGGAGGTGCTGGAGATCGCCTCCCGCACGGCGTCCCTCGTCGTGGTGGGCAGCCGTGGACTCGGTGCCGTCGGTGGCCTGCTGCTCGGGTCGACCTCCGCGCACCTGGCCGCTCACAGCAGCTGCCCCTTGCTGGTGGTGCGGGGGCGGCCGAACCCGGCGGATCCTCTTCTGCTGGCGGTCGACGAAGCACCCGCATCCGCGGATGCCGTCCGCTTCGCCTTCACCGAGGCTTCCCTACGGGGCACCGGCCTCACCGTGCTCCACGTATGCCGCGCCGGGGACCCGGGAGCCTATGACGGACCGGCTGATCCCCCCTTCGTCACCTACGACGGAACGCGCCTTCGCCACAAGGCCGAGCACCTCATCGACGCGGTGCTGGCCGGCCAGACGGAGAGGTACCCCAACGTCGAGGTCAGGCGGCAACCCGTCGTCGGCCGGGTCCGGCACAGCGTCGTCGAAGCGAGCGCGCGGGCGCAGCTCGTCGTCGTCGGAGCGCGAGGCCATGGAAACCTCACCGGCCAGTTGCTCGGCTCGGTCAGCCAGGCGGTCCTGCACCATGCTCACTGCCCCGTGGTCGTGGTACGGCACCGAAGCTGCGCCTCGGAGGCAGGAAGGCAGCCACCACCGGACCCCACCCGAACCGCGACCCGAAGGCCGCGCCCCTGAGCGCGTGATGACGGTGGACATCGACTTCGCGGCCTTCTTCGACGCCACTCCGAGCCCCTATCTGGTCCTGGACAGGGACCTGGTGATCCGTTACGTGAACGCCGCATATCTGCAGGCGACCGGCCGGACCAGAGACGAACTGGTCGGCAAGGCGTACTTCGACGCTCTTCCGCAGCCCCCCGGCGTGCCCGACGAGCCGCTGCGGAACATGCGGCGCTCCTTGTCGCGGGTCCTGACCACCGGAGAACCGGACATCCTGGTCCTCGAGCGCTATGACCTGCTTGTCCCGGGACGGAAGGACCAGTTCGAGGAACGATGGTGGTCGAAGATCCACACCCCGCTGCCCGGACCCGACGGCGCGGTGAAGTGGATCGTGCAACGCGCCGAGGACGTCACCGCCCTCTTCCGTTCGGGCCGGTCACAGGAACTCGGCCAGGAGCTCACCCAACGCGAGAAAGGGCTGGCCGCCGAGCTGTACGCACGGACGGAAGAACTGCACCGGTTGAACCGGGAACTCCTCCAAGCACACGCCCGTGAGCAACAGGTCGCGGTCGCGCTGCAGGAGGCCATGCTCTCCGTGCCCGATCTGAGTCACCATGACAACATCGCCGTGCGGTATCTGCCCGCGACCACCTCCTTGAACGTCTGCGGCGACTGGTACGACGTCGTCGACCTGCCACCCGACCGCTACGCCGCAGCCGTGGGGGACGTCGTCGGCCACGGCCTGCACGCCGCAGCCGTCATGGGGATGCTGCGCAGCGCGCTGAGCGCCGTCATCCGCGCCATCCCCAGCCCGGCGCAGGCACTCGAGGTCCTCGGCCTGTACGCGCGGTCCGTGGACGGCGCGATGGCCGCCACGGCGGTCAAGGTGCTCATCGACACCCGCAGCAGACTCCTCATCTACAGCAACGCCGGGCATCCACCGCCCGTACTGCTGCACCGGGACGGAACCTTCGACCTCCTCGACCGGGCCACGGATCCGCCGCTCGGCACACGCGAACACCACGTCCCTCGTCCTCAGGCGGGTCTCGCCTACACACCGCGAGACACCCTCGTGCTGTACACGGACGGACTCGTCGAACGCCGTGGTGAGGACATCGACACCGGACTGGACCGTCTGACGACCGTTCTGCGAAGCGAACGTGCTCTCCCCCCGGCTCCGCTGGCCGACGCTGTCCTGAACCGCCTCGACGTCACCGAGGGCGCCCCCGACGACATCGCCCTGATCGTCATCCGCCTGTGACTCCGGCGTCGTCCGGACGGCTGCCCGTGGGTCTTCGAACGGCAGTTGCGGTGCGAGCACGACCGCCCCGCACCGCTACCGGCTCAGCGGTGCGCGACGACTTCAACCAGCACCTTGAGGTGACGCCCCGTCATGCCCCGGGCCCTGGTGAGGCCGAAGGCGTACCGGTCGACCGTCGTGGTGGCAGTCGCGGCCATCCGGTCGTCCTCCTGGACAACGGGGCCGAGTGTGAGGGCGGTCGCCCCTGCGTCATGGCGAACGCACCCCGGACGGGGACCATACCGAACACGGCGCGAGTGTCGAAACGAACCGTCGATGCCGTGGGGTCGATCTCGTAGACACCTGCTGCTGGTACGGGTCGCGCTCTGGACGCCGCCATGACCGGTCCACCTCCGTGCGGTGACATTCCCTGCGTTCCCGGTCCGCCTGGCGCAGTTGCAGCGCCCTGTCAGCCTCAGTCGCACGACCGGCCGCCCCATCCTGGCGGAGCCCACGTCAACCGGCCGGGGACCGCCCCAGCTCAGGTACGACAGCCACAGGGCAGGCCGTCTGGTGCAGTACGGCATGCGCAACACGTCCGTGTGGGAGGCCCAAGCGTTCCCGTGGGTATCGGTCACCGACCACCAGGAGCGCGGCGCCGGACGAGGCGTCGAGCAGCGCGGCGGTGGCAGGACCCTCGACGATCCGCCGGCGAACGTCGACTTCCGGATGCTCGTCGGCCGGTGCGCACAGCTCGGTCTGCAGTACCTCGACGGCCTGCCGCCGATGCGCATGAGCGGGTTCGCCCGTGAACCAAGCGTGGTCGATCGCCTCGTACGCCGGGACGCGCCAAGCCCGCACCGCCTCCAGCGGTACGCCGCGGCAAGCCGCCTCCTGGAAGGCGAATCGCACCGCCTGTGAAGGCGCGGGCCTGCCGGGGACCCCTACGACGACGTGCCGCCCCGGGGCCCCGGGCCGGGGCCGGCCATCGTGATCGCCGCGTACGACGATCACCGGGCCCTCGGCGCGCCCGGCCACGGCCAGGCTGACCGAGCCCATCAGCAACTCGGCGGCTCTGCCCCGGCCGCGTGACCCCAGGACCAGAGCGGAGGACTCGCGCGCCGCACGGCAAAGGACCGGCACCGGTGCCTCGGACACGACCCGGGTAACAACCTCGATGCCGGAGACACGTTGCCGGGCTCGCTCGGCAGCAGCCACCACGAGGACGTCGGTGAGTATCTGCTCCGACCGTTCCGGGGGCCCGGGAAACACCGCTTGCTCGTACCGTTGCCAGAGCGAGGCGTACACCAGGTGCAGAGGAACCTTGTGCAGCGCCGCCTCGTCGGCAGCCCAGTCCACGGCTTGCAGACTGCCTTCGGAGCCGTCCACGCCGACGACGAGCGGTCGGTCCATCATCCTCATCCCTTGCATCCCGCCAGGCACGCCCCGGCTCACGACGGCAGGTTGACGCCGTAGAGGGTGCGTCCCCCGACCAGTTCTCGGCCGGTGACCAGTTCCGGCTCGATCCGGACGAAGACCTCCGCGGGCCAGGGGACCCAGGACTGGGGTCCGGTATGGACCAGTTCCTCGTGCTCCGCGGGATCGGTCACCACCGAGGCGGGGCCTGTGACGACGACACTCCAGCCCGAGTGCGCCGCGACGTCCACCTCATCGGCCTCGAAGGCGACCACGGCACCGTCGACCGCACGGACCAGCTCCGAGGAGGCCGACGTGCGCAGCAGCACGGCACCGCTTTCCTCCAGGAGGAAGTTCACCGGCAGGACGGCGGGCAGGGCGTCGCGCGTGTGCACGACGCGGCCCACGGTCGCCCGGGCCAGACGGCGCAGGCTCTCCTGCCGGTTCAGTTCGCGGAATCCGTCATTGCGGTACATCAGCCGGTCGTCTTTCCGTGTGTCGTCCGGTCTGCCTCCCATCGTCGACGCGTGCGCCGACGGCCGGGGAGGGCCGATGGTCCTCGGCTTGTCGCTGTCCGGCCTTCGTTCCGACGGGGGGGGCGGCCCCACCCGGAGGGAACCGTTCGGCCTCGTCACGGCGTGTCGGGCACGATCGCAACAGGGCAGGCGGATTGGTGCAGGAGCGTGTGCGTGACCCGCCCGAGGCGATGCCCGTACTGCCCAGGACGATGCCGCCCCACCACCAGCAGATCCGCGTCCTGCGAGGCGGTGAGCAGGACCCGGCGGGCGGGGCCCTCGACCGTGTGCCGGCGTACCTTCACTTCCGGCGGCGCGTCGGCGAGCGCGGCCTCGAGTTCCTCGGCCGCCTGCTCCTCGTGCAGGCGCTCGGGTGTGCCGGTGAGGAGGGGGTGGGCGCCCGTGCTGTGGGTGGGGCATCGCCATGCCCGCAGGGCGTCCAGGACGGCGCCGCGACGGCGGGCCTCCTCGTAGGCGAAGCGGACGGCCGCCGTAGAAGCCTGGGCCACGCCGACGACAACGCGGCCGTGGCGGCCCCCGGCGGCCCGGTTGTCGTGGTTTGCGCGGATCACGACGACCGGACAGGTCGCCGCGGTCGCGACGGACAGGCTGACGGAGCCGAGCAGGAGGTCGGCGAGCTCGCCGCGTCCACGGCAGCCCACGATCACGGCGGAGGCGTTGCGGGCCTCGCGCAAGAGGACGTATTCCGGTTCCTCGGCCACCGCTTCGGAGGTGACGGCGAGGTTCCCGTGGTGCCGACGGGCTCGATGGCCGGCGACGACGAGGATCTCATCCGGAGTCACGCTCGCCGACGACGTGCGGAGTTCCCGGGAGAGTGACGCGCCCTCGTAGCGGTCCCAGCGGTAGGCGTGGACGATCCGCAGGGGCAGTCCGCGCTGGGCGGCCTCGTCGGCGGCCCAGTCGACGGCCCGCAGACTCGACTCCGAACCGTCGACGCCCACGACGACGGGCAGGTTCATCGGCTTCTCAGCCTTCCTGGTCGACATCGAAGACGATGCGGGCCTTGACCTGGCCACGCAGGACCTCGTCGATGCAGTCGTTGACGGCGGTGAGCGGGCGGCTCTCCCGGATGACCTTCGTGCGGCCCTCGGCGTGGAGCTGGAAGACCTCGGCGAGGTCCTGGCGTGTGCCGACGATGGAGCCGATGACCGAGGTGCCGTTGAGGACGGTGTCGAAGATCGGCACCTCGAGGGTGCCGTGTGCCGGTAGCGCCACCATGACGAGCTTCCCACCGCGCCGCAGGCCCGAGTTGACCGCGGCGAAGGCCGCCGGATGCACCGCGAGGGCGAGGGCCGCGTGCGCACCGCCGTGCCGTTGCAACTCGGCGGCGACGTCCTGGGTGCGGGCGTCGATCACGATGTCCGCGCCGAGTTCCCGGGCGAGCTGCAGCTTGTCGTCGGTCACGTCGATCGCTGCGACCCGAGCCCCGGCGATCTTCGCGTACTGCACGGCGAGGTGGCCCAGTCCGCCCACGCCCGAGATCGCCACCAGCTGGGTGGGCCTGACGTCCGCCACCTTCAGGGCCTTGTAGGTGGTGACCCCTGCGCAGGTGAGAGGAGCGGCGTCCAGGGCGTGGACTCCCTCGGGCACCGGCTGCGCGAAGTCGGCCCAGGCCAGCATCTTCTCGGCGTATCCGCCGTCACAGCCGTACCCGGTGTTGATCTGACTCTCGCACAAGGTCTCCCAGCCCGACCGGCAGTGCTCGCACCGTCCACATGCCCTGCCGAGCCAGGGAACGGCGACCCGTTGCCCGAGAGCGAGGTGGGTCACGCCGTCGCCCAGCTTCTCCACTACTCCGACGCCCTCGTGGCCGGGAACGAACGGCGGGGCGGGCTTGACCGGCCAGTCGCCGTGGGCGGCGTGGATGTCGGTGTGGCACAGGCCGGACGCCTCGACGCGTACGCGCACCTGCCCAGGGCCGGGTTCGGGGTCGGGCCGGTCCTCGATGACCAGGGGTTCGCCGAACTCCCTGACGACCGCTGCCTTCATGGTGTCTGCTCCTTCTGAGGTGTTCGGCCCGGCACGTCAGTCGTGCGCGACGACCGCTACGGGGACGGTGGCGTGGTGCATGACCGCATGGGCGACGGCACCGATGTGCACACCGAACGGGCTGCGGCGGATCCGGCGGCCGACGATCACCAGCGAGGCGTCGCGGGCTGCGTCGATGAGATGGTTCGCCGGGCTGCCGAGCCGGACGGCCTCGGTCACCTCCACGTCCGGGTACTTCTCCCGCCAGGGCAGGAGCACCTCGCTGAGAGCGGCGGTCTGCTCCCGGACGAAGTCCTCGCGGGGGTCCAGGCCGGCGACCAGGCCGTAGACGAAGTAGGGCGGCAGGTTCCAGGCCGTGACGACGCTCAGCGTCGTCCTGCGCCGCCGCGCCTCCTCGAAGGCGAAGGTGATCACCGTGCCGTCGGGGCTGTCGATGTCCAGGCCGAGGACGACGGGGCGGAAGCCGGTGGCGGCGGACGGTATGCCGGTGGGGTCCTTGACGTGTTCGTAGGCGGCTTGTTCCCCCGCTCGGACGAGGATGACCGGCACCTCGGCTCGGGCGACCACCGACTGGCCGACGGACCCGACGAGGAAACCGGCGAGTCCGCCCAGGGCACGTGAGCCCAGCACCAACAGATCCGCGTCACCGGCGGCGTCGAGCAGCACGTCCGCCGGAGCTCCCGTGCGCTGTTCGGTGGTCACGTCGACGCCGGGGTGTCGCAGCGCAAGACCCTCGGCGGCCTCACGGGGGATCCGCTCGGTCCAGTGCTGGTGTGTCTCGGCGCCCAGGAGCGGGGCCTGGACCATGGGCTCGGGGACCGGCTGCCAGACGTGTACCAGCCTCACCGGCACCTGGCGCAGCCTCGCCTCGCGCGCCGCCCACTCCGCGGCAGCGCGGCTCTCGAGCGAGCCGTCGAGTCCAACGGTGATCGTGCGGTCCATGCCGCCCACCTCCTGTGTCATCGGTTCTGTACTCAGCGTCGCTTGCGGTGATCTCCCACGGCAGGGGCCTGGGGTCCCGGGACGGGGCCGATGGTCCCTGGCGGCTGGTGGGGGCGGGTCCCCGGTGGCACCCGCCCGGCCAGCCGCGCTCAGCGCAGCCACGTGTGGTCGCGAACGATCGGCAACCGCGCCCACACCCGGCCCAGACCGATGGAGTCACCGGCCGATGTCACGGCCAGGGCGATCAGCAGCACCGCGTACACCACGTGGTAGTCGGCGAACGGGTTGGTCGACATGCTCGCGGACCCGTCCGACAGGTGGGTGGCCGGCGGCCACTCCGCCACCCACATCAACGCCATCATCACCGTGCCCGCCACGGCGGCCGGACGCAGCGCCACCCCGGCCGTCAACGCGAGCCCGACTCCCAGCAGACCCAGCATGAACAGCCAGTCCGCCCATGCCGCACCGGCCCATGCGTGGAACGCGGATTCCATCGGGCCGACCGCGACGTGCCCGAGGAAGCCCTGGGTCGGTGAGCCCTCGTCGATCCATCCCTTGCCCGAGGGTGTGGCGTAGCCGAACCCGAAGGTCTTGTCGAGGAACGCCCAGAGGAAGACGAACCCCATCAGCACCCGGGCCGAGGCCAGGACGCCGGCCCGCGCGGTGAGCGTGTCCGCATCCGCCGATGCGGCCGGCCCGGGAACGGAGGCGGCGTGATGGCCGCGGAACGAAGGCAGGTGGAGACGACCGGAACTGCGGTGTGTGCTCTGGTGCACGGCCATGGTGGTGATCCCTTCATGGGAGAGCCGGATCCGGTTGGATCCGGCACCGCCCACTCTGGCGGCCCTCCACCCTCCGCACCCGGCGCCGAAGGTCCGCTACCGAGGGCTCAACAGCCCTCTTCTGTAGGGACGTTCGGCCCGGGAGAAGGTCAGCACCGAACGCCGCACCGCAGTCCCCGCACGGTCCCTCGGACCCGTGTGACCTTCGAAGTCCGGCAGGCCCGGGCGTTGCCGTCCGCGGCACACGACCGGCGGACCGACTGGCTGGGGGCCGGCCAGGCCCTGCCGCACGTGCTCCTGCTGGCCACCTGGCGCAAAGTGCGCGCGTCGCTTCTTCACCGGGCCATGGAACCGCCCGATCTGCGCCGGGTCATTTCTCGGGTACGGCCCCGAGGGATTCGTCTGGCCGCGCCGTCCCATCGAGGAGGTGGTTCCGGCCCACGGGTGATCAGATGCCGCGTTGCCCCGTGAGCGCTCCAGTCGATGGCTTCGCTTCGCAGCGGGGCGGCTTCGCGTAGCGGTGGGTGAGGTCGTCGCAGTGCCGCTCGTCTTCCGGCGGCCTGCGTCACGTGTCGGGCTGCTCGCCCGTCGCGGTGTCCGAGGAGAGGGCCAGCGGCACGTGCCACACCAGGCGTGTCCCTTGCCCCCCGCCACTTTCGAGCTCCATGTCGCCGCCGAGCTTCCGTGCTCGTTCGGCCATGTTCGTCAGGCCGCTGCGGCGGCCACCGTCCAGGATGCCGACGCCGTTGTCGGTGACCGTCAGGCGCACCTGCCGGCCGTCCGTCTCCAGCACGATGTCCGCACGGTCCGCGGCAGCGTGCCGGGCGACATTGGTCAGGGACTCGGTGAGGACGGCGATGACGTGGTCCGCGATCTGGCCGGGTACGTGGGTGTCGAGCAGTCCCTCCATGCGGACGCTGGGAGCGAAGCCCAGGAGTGGGGCGACCTCGCCGATGGCACGCACCGCGCGGGAGCGCAGGCCGGGCGCCCCGTCGTCGTCCCGGGAGCGCAGGCCGAAGATCGTCGACCTGATGATCTTGATGGTCTCGTCGAGGTCGTCCACCGCCCGCAGGATCCGCTCGGAGGCCGCTTCGTCCTGGACCCGACGACCGGCGCTCTGCAGGGTCATGCCGGTGGCGAAGAGCCGCTGGATCGCCAGGTCGTGCAGATCGCGCGCGATCCGGTCACGGTCCTCCAGCACGGCGATCTGTTCGGCGTCCTGGCGACGCTCCGCCAGTTCCATCGCGACGGCGGCCTGTGCTGCGAAAACCTGGAGTGGCTCGGTCTCCTTCTCCGAGAACTCCTGGCCACCCGACTGCCGGACCAGCAGCACCACGCCGCGGGCCTCGTCACCCGAACCGATCGGCACGGCGACGGCCGGCCCGAGCCCTTCGAAGCGCGGCGGGCCGGCCGAGACCCGGGAGTCGGACGTGACGTCCGTGCTGCTGACGGGCGACCGCTGAATGAACGCCTGACCGATGAGGGTGCCCTCGACGGGAAGTACGATCCCGCGCCATGCGTCGGCCTGCCGGCCCAGGGCGAGTTCCACGGCCAGCGTGTCGGTTCCGCTCACCGGCATGGCCACCACGCTCAGCGCGGAAGAGGTGATCTCCCGGGCCCGGTCGGCGATCAGCGGCAGCACCCCGCCCTGGTCCGCGCCGGACATCAGGGTATGGGTGATCTCCGCGTTCACCTGCAGCCAGCGTTCACGCAGCCGGGACTCCTCGTAGAGCCGGGCGTTGTCGATCGCCACGCCGGCCGCAACGGCCAGTGTCGCCAGCACCGACTCGTCGTCCTCGTCGAACTGCTGCCCTCCGCGCTTCTCCGTCAGATACAGGTTGCCGAAGATGTGATCACGCACCCGGATGGGAACGCCGAGGAAGGTGTTCATGGGTGGGTGGTGGGCCGGGAACCCGTAGGACGCGGGGTGGTCGGACAGCTTCGCGAGGCGCAACGGCTCGGGGTGACGAATCAGTTCCCCGAGGATGCCGTGGCCTTCCGGGTACGGGCCGATGCGCGCGATCTGCTCCGCGCCGACGCCCACCGTGTGGAAGGCCGACAGCCGCTTGCCGTCCGGGCCGATCACCCCGAGCGCCGCGTACTCCGCGTCGACCAGGGCCGCCGCGGCCTCGACGATGCTGCGCAGTGCCTGTTCCAGGTCCAGCTCCCGGCCGACCGACAGCACGGCTTCGAGGAGGCTGTGGACCCGATCCCGGGTGCCGCGTGCCGCGTCCAGACGGGCCTGCAGTTCCTCCAGCAGCTCGTCCAACCGCAACTGCGGCAGCCGTACCCGTGCCTCAGTGGCTTCCCCGGCCTTCTTCACCCGTGCTCCTCCATCGCCTCACGGCCACACGGCGACCGACCCGTTCCCTTGCCACGGTAGCGGTTCGAGCAGGAAGACGATGGAAGATGAGCACCGGCGACCCCGCACACACGGCGGTCACCGTGACGCGGTGGCCGTCCACAGCCACGGAACCGAGCGGGGGCGAACTCCTACCGGTCCTCCGACCGCGTACGGTCGCGTGCCTGGGTGGCGATGACGGCGGCCTGGATGCGGCGCTCGACGCCGAGCTTGGCGAGCAGCCGGGAGATGTGGTTCTTGACCGTCTTCTCGGCGAGGTAGAGCCGCTGACCGATCTGCCGGTTGGTCAGCCCCTCGCCGATCAGGTCCAAGATCTCGCGTTCGCGCTCGGTAAGGCCGGGCAGCGTATCCGGCTCTTCGGCGGGCTGCTGTCCGCCGCCCCGCAGGCGTGCCATCAGCTTGGTGGTGGCGCTGGCGTCCAGCAGGGACTGCCCGCGGGCCACCGTCCGTACCGCCGAGACCAGGTCGGAGCCCTGGATCTGCTTCAGGACATATCCGGCCGCACCCGCCATGATCGAGTCCAGCAGCGCCTCCTCGTCGTCGAAGGACGTGAGCATGAGGCAGGCCAGATCCGGCATCCTCGACCGCAGCTCACGACAGACGGTCACGCCGTCCCCGTCGGGCAGGCGCACGTCGAGGACGGCCACGTCGGGCCGCAGGGCGGGGACCCGCACCAGTGCCTGCTCCACCGTCGCCGCGTCTCCGACCACGGTGATGTCCGGTTCGTCGTCCAGCAGGTCGTGCACCCCGCGCCGCACCACTTCGTGGTCGTCCAGGAGGAAGACCTTGATCGGGCCTCCCGCACTCTCGTCCTGCTCTCCGTACGCCATCTGGTACTCCTCGTGATGCCTCGGCCTGTGTCGGAATCCTTTCTTCCCAGGATGGCCGAGGACCAGGGCCGGTCGGCCCTGTTTCACCTGCGTCAGTGAACCACGAGCCCGAGGCGGCGGAACCGGCCCCGCACCCGGTCCACCAGAGCGGCGTCGGGGACCGGCACGTCGCGGAGGGGGAACGGGACGCCCAGGGCGTCATATTTGGGGGCGCCGAGCTTGTGGAACGGCAGGATGTCGACGCGTTCCACGCAGGGCAGACCGGAGAGGAACCGGGCGAGTCCGTCGACGGCGTCTGCGTCGTCGGTCCAGCCGGGCACCAGGACGTACCTGATCCACACGCGCTTGCCCAGCCGGTCGAGCCGGGCGGCGAAGTTCAGGGTCGGGGCGAGGCCGCCCCCGGTCAGCTTCCGGTAGGTCGGGGCGTCGAAGGACTTGATGTCCAGCAGCACCAGATCGGTGTCGGCCAGCAGCGCGTCCGTGGCGCGCGCACCGAGGAAGCCCGAGGTGTCGAGGGCCGTGTGCAGGCCGGCCCCCTGGCACCTGCGCAGCACCGCTGCGGTGAAAGCCGGCTGGAGCAGCGGCTCACCACCCGTGAGGGTCACACCGCCGCCGGCCGTACTGACGAAGCTCCGGTACGTGTCGATCTCCGCCATCACCTCGTCGACGGTGGCCTCCCGGCCGTCGCGCATGTGCCAGGTGTCGGGGTTGGCACAGTAGAGGCAGCGCAGCGGGCACCCGCTGGTGAACAGGACGAACCGGGTCCCGGGACCGTCCACGCCGGTGGACAGGTCCCAGGAGTGGATGCGGCCGGTGATCGATCCCGGCGCCACGGTCGGGGGCACGGGGGTCACAGCGAGCCGTGGAAGGTGCGGCTGATCACGTCGAGCTGCTGCTCGCGGGTCAGGCGGACGAAGTTGACGGCGTAGCCGGAGACCCTGATCGTCAGCTCGGGGTACTTCTCCGGGTGCTCCATGGCGTCCTCCAGGACGGCACGGTCGAGGACGTTGACGTTCATGTGGAAGCCGCCCGCGGACATGTAGGCGTCGAGGATGCCGACGAGGTGACCTGGCCGCTCGTCGGGGACGTGGCCGAGTCCTTCCGGGGTGATGGTGGTGGTCAGGGAGATGCCGTCACGTGCCGACTCGTAGGGCAGCTTGGCGACCGAGAGGGCGGAGGCGGCCACGCCGCGCTTGTCGCGGCCGTTCATCGGGTTGGCTCCGGGGGCGAAGGGTTGTCCGGCGCGCCGGCCGTCGGGGGTGTTGCCGGTGTGCTTGCCGTAGACGACGTTGGAAGTGATGGTCAGCACGGACTGGGTGTGCTCGGCATCGCGGTAGGTGGGGTGCTTGCGCACCTTCGCCATGAAGGACTCCACCAGGTCGACGGCGAGGGCGTCGGCCCGGTCGTCGTTGTTGCCGTACGCGGGGAAGTCACCATCGGTGTGGAAGTCCACCGCGAGTCCCGTCGCGTCGCGGATGATCCTCACCTGGGCGTGCTTGACGGCGGACAGGCTGTCCACGGCGACCGAGAGTCCGGCGATGCCGCAGGCCATGAAGCGGTGGACCGGGTGGTCGTGGAGGGCCATCTCGACGCGCTCGTAGGCGTACTTGTCGTGCATGTAGTGGATGACGTTGAGCGCGTCGACGTAGGTCTCGGCCAGCCAGTCCAGCACACGGTCGTAGGCGACCGTCAGCTCCTCGTAGTCCAGGTGATCGCCGGTCAGCGGCTCCATCACGGGGGTGATCTGGTCACCCGTCATCTCGTCGCGGCCGCCGTTGACGGCGTAGAGCAGCGCCTTGGCGAGGTTGACGCGAGCGCCGAAGAACTGCATCTGCTTGCCCACCGCCATCGCGGACACGCAGCAGGCGATGGCGGTGTCGTCCCCGGTGCGCGGGCACATCAGGTCGTCCGACTCGTACTGGACGGCGCTGGTGTCGATGGACACCCGGGCGCAGAAGGCCTTGAAGCCGAGGGGCAGCCTGGGCGACCACAGCACCGTCAGGTTCGGCTCCGGCGCGGGGCCCAGGTTGTACAACGTCTGCAGGAAGCGGAACGAGGTGCGGGTGACCAGGGGCCGGCCGTCGGCGCCCATGCCGCCGATGGACTCCGTCACCCAGGTCGGGTCGCCGGAGAACAGCGCGTCGTACTCCGGGGTGCGCAGGAACCGGACGATGCGCAGTTTGATCACGAAGTCGTCGATCAGCTCCTGGGCGTGCATCTCGTCGAGGGTTCCCTCGTCGAGGTCGCGCTGCAGGTACACGTCCAGGAAGGTGGATGTGCGGCCCAGCGACATCGCCGCGCCGTTCTGCTCCTTCACCGCGGCGAGGAAACCGAGGTAGAGCCACTGGATCGCCTCGTGCGCGGTGGCGGCGGGGCGGGTGACGTCGCAACCGTAGGTCGCGGCCATCTCGGTCAGCTCCCCCAGCGCCCGGATCTGCTCGGCCAGCTCCTCGCGGTCGCGGATGACCTCGGCCGTGGAGGGCCGGGCGTCGAGCAGGGCGCGCTCGGCGCGCTTGGCCTCGACGAGCCGGCCGGTGCCGTACAGCGCGACGCGGCGGTAGTCCCCGATGATGCGTCCGCGCCCGTAGGAGTCCGGCAGGCCGGTGATGATGCCGACCTTGCGGGCGGCCCGCATGGCCGGCGTGTAGGCGTCGAAAACGCCGTCGTTGTGGGTCTTGCGGTAGGTCCCGAAGACCTTCGACACGAACGCGTCCGCCTCGTAGCCGTACGCCCTGAGGCCGTTCTCCACCATGCGCAGTCCCCCGTTGGGCATGATCGCGCGTTTGAGGGGAGCGTCGGTCTGCAGGCCCACGATGAGTTCCCGGTCGCGGTCGATGAAGCCAGGGGCGTGCGAGGTGATCGTGGAAGGCGTGGCGGTGTCCACGTCCAGGATCCCCCTGCGCCGCTCCTCGGGGAACAGCTCGCTGACCTTCCCCCAGACCGTGACGGTGCGGTCCGTCGGACCGGTCAGGAAGGAGGCGTCGCCCTCGTAGGGCGTGTAGGTGGCCTGGATGAAGTCGCGCACGTCGATGCGGGCACGCCATCCGTCGCCGGCGAACTGCCGCCAGGCGTCGGTGGTCCGAGGTCCGGCTGTCACCGTCGCGATCATCACAGGTCCTCTCCTCGTACGTTCCGGTCGGTGTCGATGCTCGTCGTACGGGACTCCGGCCAGTAGTGCCGAACAGGGCACCGGGCGGTCCGTCCGTCCCGGCAGGCCGGGACCATCGGCCCCGGTCGTGCACTTCTGCCACACGTCGGGCTGGACTACGTCTCCTGCTCGCCGTTTCGCGTCCCGGCAGCGCGGCTGGAGGTCACTGCCGCCTTCGAACCGGCCCGGCCTCCCGCCCTTGGAAACCGAACGCGCCGTCCACCCCGCGACAGTGCCTACCGGACGCCCGAGCAACCCCCGTGGCGCGCGGCCTCGGAGGTAGGCGCCCGGCTCAGCCGGCTGCCGGTGCTTGACGCCGACGACAGGATTCCTGACTTCGACGTCGTCGCGCCGCTGCGTGTGCCGTCCCTCGCCGCGGCGGAGCGGCGATCGAACGCGAGCCGCGGCGTCACCCCTCCGGGACCGATGGTCCCGGCCCGGCCGGGTCGGACGGACGAGGGAGAGGTCCTTCGGCGCCTGCTGCGGCCGCCCGGAGGCGAGGAAGGTGAAGACCGGGAGCGGCGCCGGACACCGTCGTACTGCTCCTCCCGGCTCCGCCGTGCACCGCGGCAGACCCCGACAACGGAGGCAGACCGACATGACCCGACAGCACGTGCGGACCGAGGATCGCATCAGGACCGACGCCCCGTCGGACACAGCCGTTGCAGTGGACCGTCTGGTCACAGCCAGCCTCAAGGCCCTCGCCGACTACGACGGCTTCTCCCAGGAACAGATCGATCACATCGTCAAGAAGGCGTCGGTCGCCGCCCTGGACCAGCACACCGCACTGGCCCGCCTGGCCGTGCAGGAGACCGGGCGAGGGGTGTTCGAGGACAAGGCCGCCAAGAACATGTTCGCGTGCGAGCACGTCACACACAGCATGGGTCCCATGAAGACCGTCGGGGTCATCGCCCGGGACGAGATCGACGACGTGATCGAGATCGCCGAACCGGTCGGTGTCGTGGCAGCGATCATCCCTGTCACCAATCCGACCTCGACCACCGTCTTCAAGGCGCTGATGGCGCTCAAGACCCGCAACCCGGTGGTCTTCGCGTTCCATCCCTCCGCCCAGCGGTGCAGCGCCGAAGCGGCCCGTGTCGTACGGGACGCGGCGGTCTCGGCGGGAGCGCCGGAGGACTGCATCCAGTGGGTCGAGGCTCCGTCCGTCGAGGCCACCCGCGCGCTCATGCATCACCCCGGCGTCTCGCTGATCCTCGCCACCGGCGGCAACGCCATGGTCAAGGCCGCCTACTCGGCGGGCAAACCCGCCCTCGGCGTCGGTGCCGGCAACGTCCCCGCCTATGTCCACCGCAGCGCCACGGTGCGCCGGGCCGTCCACGACCTGGTGCTGTCCAAAGCCTTCGACAACGGCATGATCTGCGCCTCGGAGCAGGCCGTCATCCTGGACACCGAGATCTACGACGCGGCGATCAACGACTTCCGCGCCCTGCACGCACATCTGGCCACTCCGCACGAGAAGGCGCAGCTGGAAACCTTCCTGTTCCCGACCGCCGGCGGTTCGGGCACCGGCTGCGAACCGAAGGTCAACGCCGCCGCCGTGGGACAGAGCCCGACGTGGATCGCCGAACAGGCCGGATTCTCGGTGCCGGCGGACACCTCGATCATCCTGGTCGAAGCCGAACGGGTCGGCCCCGACGAGCCGTTGACCCGTGAGAAGCTCTGCCCCGTACTCGCCGTACTGCGCGCCGAGGACGAGCGCCGCGGGTTCGAACTCGCGGCCGACATGGTCGCCTTCCACGGCCAGGGCCACAGCGCCGTCCTCCACGCCGAGGACCCGGCCGTGGCGGCGGCGTACGCCATGCGGATGAAGACCGTGCGGATCATCGTCAACTCCCCCTCCTCCCAAGGCGCGATCGGCGGCATCTACAACGGCCTGCTGCCCTCGCTCACCCTCGGCTGCGGCTCCTGGGGCAGCACCTCGGTGTCCGACAACGTCTCCGCAGCCCAGCTGCTGAACATCAAGCGGGTCTCGGCCCGCCGCAACAACCTCCAGTGGTTCAAGGTCCCACCGAAGATCTACTTCGAACCGCAGGCCGTGCGCTACCTCGCCTCGATGCCCGGCGTCCACCGCGTCACCATCGTCACCGACACCACCATGACCCGCCTCGGCTTTGTCGACCGGATCAGCCGCGTACTGCAACGGCGCCAGGAGCCGGTCACCCTGCAGATCATCGACAGCGTCCAGCCCGAGCCCAGCATCGACTCCGTCCAGCGCGGCGCCGATCTGATGCGGGACTTCCGACCCGACACGATCATCGCGCTGGGCGGCGGTTCCCCCATGGACGCCGCCAAGGTCATGTGGCTGCTGTACGAGCAGCCCGGCATCGACTTCGCCGACATGCGGCAGAAGTTCTCCGACATCCGCAAGCGGGCGTTCCGCTTCCCCGCCCTCGGCAGCCTGGCCCGCCTGGTGTGCGTGCCCACCACCTCCGGCACCGGTGCCGAGGTCACCCCGTTCGCCGTCATCTCCGACCCCGTGACCGGAAAGAAGTATCCGCTCGCCGACTACGCCCTCACCCCCAGCATCGCGATCATCGACCCCCTCCTCACCTCCGCCCTGCCCCCGGCGCTCGCCGCCGACAGCGGCTTCGACGCCCTGACCCACGCCATCGAGGCGTACGTCTCCGTCTACGCCAACGACTTCACCGACGGCCTGGCCCTGCACGCCATCCGCCTGATCTTCGGCCACCTCGAGGCCGCCGTGAAAGATCGAGCCGGAGCGGCCGAAGCCCGCGAGAAGATGCACAACGCCGGCACCATCGCGGGCATGGCCTTCGGCAACGCCTTCCTCGGCATCGTCCATGCCATGTCGCACACCCTCGGGGCCACCTTCCACATCGCCCACGGCCGCACCAACGCGGTGCTGCTGCCCCACGTCATCCGCTACAACGGCACCACCCCCTCGAAGCTGACCGGCTGGCCGAAGTACGAGACCTACCGGGCCCCCGAGCGCTTCCAGGACATCGCCCGCGCCCTCGGCCTGCCCGCGGCCACACCGGCGGAGGGCGTGGAGTCCCTCGCTGCGGCCGTGGAACGGCTGCGTGACACCGTCGACATCGAGCCGACGTTCCGAGCGCTGGGCGTCGACGAATCCGCATTTCTCGCCGCACTGCCTCAGCAGGCCCTCAACGCCTACGAGGACCAGTGCGCGCCGGCCAACCCCCGCATGCCGATGCTGGACGACATGCAGGAGCTCATGCGCAGGGCGTACCAGGGCTGACCCGCCTGCGGCGGAATCCGCCGTGCCGGGGCCTCAGGCTTCCGTACGGCGGCTTCTCCGTGTCCGGGGGCCTCACCCAGGTCGTACGTCGTCGCACGAGCACGCCCGGTCCGGTCCGTGTACGGTCCACCGCAGGCGACACAACCGTCGTGGAACTGCACGGAGGACGTCGACATCGCTGCCGCTCCGGTCGTCACGGCACGGCTGGACGCCCTCACGCCAGAGCCGCAGCCGGAGCGGCACGGCGGGCTGCGGCTCCCGTCCGGCAGTGACCCCTTGCCCGGCATCCTGTACCGAACGGACGTGAGGACGGCTCCCCGCTCCACAGGTCGCCGACGGGAGCCTCGCGTAGGGAGCCCTGCGAATCCTGATGCGCGGTGTTCGGCACGGCCGTCCGTCCATGACGACCCTCCGGGTAGGCATGTATGCGCCGCAGGCATGCAGACCGATGCCTCGGCCCTGCTCAGCGAACGAACCGGGCCCGGGCCACGGATGTGACATCCGCCGCCCGGGCCTGTCGCGCTCGTGTCAGCCGTCCCACGACCAGTCGGCGACCTCGGGCAGGTCGACACCGTGCTCGCGGATGTACGCGTGGTGGCGCAGCCGGGAGTCCCCCATCCGCTGGCGTACGGCCGCGGCGCGCACGGCGAGGCCGGGGACCCGGTCGATGACGTCCATGACCAGGCGGTAGCGGTCGAGGTCGTTGCGCACCACCATGTCGAACGGTGTGGTGGTGGTTCCCACTTCCTTGTAGCCGCGTACATGCAGGTTCCGATGGCCGGTGCGGCGGTAGGCGAGGCGGTGGATCAGCCAGGGGTAGCCGTGGTAGGCGAAGATCACCGGCTTGTCGGTGGTGAACAGCCCGTCGTACTCGAAGTCGCTCATCCCGTGGGGGTGTTCCTCGCTCGGCAGCAGCCGGGCGATGTCGACGACGTTCACGACCCTCACGGACAACTCCGGCAGGAGGTGGCGCAGCAACTGGGCGGCGGCCAGCACTTCCTGCGTGGGGACGTCCCCTGCCGCCGCGAGCACCACGTCCGGCTCCCGGTCGCCGTCCTCGGTACCGGCCCACTCCCAGATGCCGGCGCCGCGGGCGCAGTGCGCCTTCGCCTGCTCCATCGTCAGCCAGTCGAAGCAGGGCTGTTTGCCGGCCACGATCACGTTGACGTAGTCCCGGCTGCGCAGCGCGTGGTCGGCGACCGACAGCAGGGTGTTGGCGTCCGGCGGCAGGTAGACCCGGACGGCCTCGGGGCTCTTGTTGAGGACGTGGTCGACGAAGCCGGGGTCCTGGTGGGAGAAGCCGTTGTGGTCCTGCCGCCAGACGTGCGAGGTCAGCAGGTAGTTGAGAGAGGCGATGGGGGCGCGCCACGGCAGGCGGCGGGAGGTGCGCAGCCACTTGATGTGCTGGTTGACCATCGAGTCCACGATGTGCACGAACGCCTCGTAGCAGGAGAACAACCCGTGCCGGCCGGTGAGCAGGTACCCCTCCAGCCAGCCCTGGCACAGGTGCTCGGACAGGACCTCCATCACCCGGCCGTGCCGGTCCAGGTGCTCGTCGACATCAGAGGTGCCGGCCTGCCAGGCCTTGCCGCTGGCGGCGTAGACGCCCTGGAGCCGGTTGGAGGCGGTCTCGTCCGGGCCGACCAGACGGAAGTCCCGGCGGGCGGCGGTCTCCCGCATCACGTACTCCAGCAAGTCACCCAGAATGCGTGTGGGTTCATGCAAGGTGGCACCCGGCTTGTCGACCGGGACGGCGTGGCGCTCCAGCGGCGGCAGAGGAAGCTCGCGCGTCAGCAGGCCGCCGTTGGCGTGCGGGATGGACCCCAGCCGGCGGGCGCCGTCGGGGACGCACGCCAGGACATCGGGGCGGGGTGCTCCGTGTTCGTCGAACAGTTCCTGCGGCCGGTAGGAGCGCAGCCACTCCTCCAGTTGACGCAGGTGGTCGGGGTTGTCCCGGACGGCGGACAGCGGCACCTGGTGCGCCCGCCAGGTGCCCTCGATGGGAGAGCCGTCGACCGTGGCTGGACCCGTCCAACCCTTGGGCGTGCGCAGCACGATCATCGGCCAACGGGGCCGCTCGGTCGCCCCGTCCTCGCGGGCGGAGCGCTGAAGAGCGGCGATGCGGTCCGCTGCGGCGTCCATGGCTCGGGCCATCGCGCGGTGGACGACCGCCGGCTCGTCGCCGGTGACGTGGATCGGCTCGTGGCCGTACCCCTTGAGGAGGTCATCGAGCTCGGACTCGGGCAGCCGGGACAGCACCGTGGGATTGGCGATCTTGTAGCCGTTGAGATGCAGGATCGGCAGGACCGCGCCGTCGTGCACCGGGTCCAGGAACTTGTTGGCGTGCCAGGAGGCGGCCAGTGGACCGGTCTCCGCCTCACCGTCGCCGATCACACAGGCGACCAGCAGGCCGGGGTTGTCGAAGGCCGCGCCGTAGGCGTGCGAGAGCGCGTACCCCAGCTCGCCGCCCTCGTGGATGGAACCGGGCGTCTCCGGCGCCACGTGACTGGGCACACCTCCAGGGAACGAGAACTGCCGGAACAGGCGGGCCATCCCGGCGGCGTCCCGGGTGATGTCCGGGTAGGTCTCCGTGTACGACCCTTCCAGCCAGGAGTTGGCCACCACCGCGGGGCCGCCGTGGCCGGGGCCCCAGATGCACAGGGCCTCCAGTCCCCGGGAGCCGATCAGCCGGTTGAGGTGGGTGTACACGAGATTCAGGCCAGGTGAGGTGCCCCAGTGACCGAGCAGCCGCGGCTTGATGTGCTCGGGGTGCAACGGCTCGGTGAGCAGGGGGTTCGCCATCAGGTAGATCTGGCCGACGGACAGGTAGTTCGCGGCACGCCAATGGGCGTCCAGCGTCCTCAGTTCCTCGTCTGTCAGTGAAGTGGAGTCCAGCTGAGAAGCGACGACCATGCTCATTCCTTCGGTTCGTAGGTGTGGTTGATGGACGTTTGTGCACGGCCGGCTGCAGCGGCCTCCCCCGTTCACCGCGTCATGGGGGCCGCCGCGGTACCGAACGGTGGTCGTGTGGGGCTGGGCTTCCTCGACTCAGCTGTGGGAGATCACTGCCAGAGGTGCGGTGGCGTGATGCAGCAGCGCCTGGGTCACGGGTCCGATCCGGGAGCCGACCGCCGCCGTGCGGTGGCGTCGGCCCACCACCACGAGAGCGGCTTCATGCGAGGCGTCGACCAGGTGACGAGCCGGGTGCCCTACGACGGCGTGCGCCGCGACCTCCACAGTGGGGAACTTCTCCTGCCACGGACGCAGGACGTCGGACAGCCGTCGCCGCACCTGGGTGGTCAGGCCGTCGTTGAGGTCGGGCGTCAGCTGGCCGCCGTAGTAGTAGGGCGGCGGCGTCCACCCGTGGACGACCCGTAGCCACAGGGTGCGCCGTGAGGCCGCGTCGAACGCGAACCCGATCACCGCGTCGTCGGGCTTGGCCAGGTCGAGCCCGAGGACGACGTCACGTCGTGCGGTGGCGGAGCCGGTCTGCGGCAACGACTGCTGCGGCACTTCTTCCCGAGCGTGTCCGCCGGCACGGACGAGCACAACGGGCCGCTCGCACGTGGCCAGGACGGGGAGGGAAACGGAACCGAGCAGGTAGCCGAGCGCCTTGCCCAGCCCATGGGACCCCAGTGCCAGCAGCTCGGCCTCCTCTGCTGCCTTCAGCAGGGCCGGGACGGGCAGGCCGGGAAGCTCTCGCGTGTCGACCCGCAACCCGGGGCGGCGCTCAGTCAGACGCATGCACGTCTTGTCCAGCAGGCGTTGAGCCGATGCGCGTTGGAGGTCGCTCGGGGGAACCTGAACCCCGAGGCCGACGTACGGTGCGCGGGTGGAGGGCTGCCACTCCCACGCAGTCACGAGCCGCAGCGGCAGGTCCCTGAGCTGTGCCTCGTCGGCAGCCCAGTCGGCGGCAGCCAGACTCGCAGGCGTGCCGTCCAGTCCTACGGTGATGGTGCGGGTCATGACGATCCTCCTTCAGGGGTGCCTCGAGTGTTCGTTGCGCCGGGCGACGGCAGCAGGGCCCACTGGCCCTCCATCGGGAGCCGACGGTCCCGACGCAGAGACCGAAGGCTTTGTGCTGGTGCCTGCGCCGCCGGGCGAAATGCTGCCCGCGGCGTTCTGGCGGACAACCACGACGTGCCGTTGCGGACACGCACAACACAGGGTGTCCGGCGTTGCCTCGGTCCGGCCCTGGCATCAGTGCTCGGCCTCGTTCCCCGCGGGGCCGGGCGCACTGGCGCGGGTTCGGGTCAGCGGTGACCCCGGATGCAGGGCTTCCCGGACGACCGCCGGGCTGCCGCGCACAGCCACGTCCCGTGCTCCCGTGCGGCTCCCAGCGTTGATGGAGCGGGCTGTCGCGCGGGCATTTGGTTCGCTCGCCGGAAGACCGTCGACCGAGCTCAGCCGCGACCCGGTCGAACATCCCCCGATGGACACCTGCACGGTCACACACCCGTCGGGTCGTCAACGACGGCTGCCCGTTCAGTGCGGGCAACCGCTGTGGCCACGGCACTCGAGGAGACACAGGAACAGTCGCCCTCGTCGGCGGTGGGGCAAACCATGTGAGCACCGCCCGACGGGCCGGTGCTCCCGCTGCGCCCGCGACGGCCTGCCCGTGCACCCGAAAGAGAGCCTATGCCGAGGGTGTCCTGGACACGGCCCGCACGGACGCCCGCCACCGCCAGGCCATTGAAGACGAGCTCCAACGGCTCCCCGACGCCACAGCCGACCAGGTGCGGACGTAAGTCGCCGCCCGCCGCAGAGAAGGCCGCCGACCCCACCCGCCTGCCGACTACACACGCATTCGGCGCGACCTGAACGTCGTTCTTCCGGTTCTGGCCCCAATCCACACCTGCTGGTTACGACGCATTCAGCGCACCACCCCGGGTCCGGCAGACCGCCGACCAAGGGGTGGCCGCTGCTTCGTCGGCTCCGGAGAAGGGGAATTTCCTTGGCCTGGTCGGGGTTACCTCTTCGGTAGGATACCCAAGGGGGTATCTCGAAGGAGTGTGGGTTGTGGAACTGGCGATGGCGGCTGAGGAACTGAAGACGGTGGTCAACCGGCTGCGCCGGGCACAGGGCCAGATCGCCGGTGTGATCAAGATGATCGAGGAGGGGCGGGACTGCGAGGACGTCGTCACTCAGCTCGCCGCGGCGTCCCGAGCTCTGGACAAGGCCGGTTTTGCGATCATCGCCACTGGGTTGCAGCACTGTCTGACCGATGCGGACATAGCCGCTTCCGGCGACCGGGAGCAGATGCGCACCCGGCTGGAAAAGCTGTTTCTTTCTCTGGCCTGAGCTGTGGTGCCGCGACGCCGGATCACCCGCCGGGTCGGTTGGCCACCTGGGTTGGCTGCGAAAAGGGGAGGGATCTGGAGCACCGGGTCCCTCCCCTTTGTGGTTCAGCGGTTGCGCAGTGCGGCCAGGGTGTTGTCGAGGTCGGCGGCGCGGGGGCGGTTGTGGGGGAGCTTGGCGAGCAGGGCGGCCATGCCGCAGGTGTTGGTCAGGGCGGAGAAGACCAGACCACCTGCGATGCCGGCGGAGATGAGCTGGAAGGCCGGGTGAACGACGAGCCCGAGCAGCAGGCCGAGCAGCACGATCACTCCTGCCGTGAGCCTCACCTGCCGTTCCATGCCCCAGGTGGCGCGTGAGGCGCCCTGCGGGCGGTGCAGCTCGTGGCCGTCGGCCGCCCAGGCGCCGGTGCCCCCCGACAGGATGGCGGCCCTGACGCCCTCCTCCGCGAGGATCCGGCCGGCGTTCTCGGAGCGGGCGCCCGAGGCGCAGACGACCAGGACGTCACCGCGGTCGGCGGCGTGCCGGATGTCGGGCAGTGCGCGTTGGATCTGGTCGAGGGGGATGTTGAGCGCGCCGGGGAGGTGACCGCCGGCGTATTCGCCCGGGGTACGCACGTCGATGATGGTCAGTTCGTGCAGGCGGGTGCGCGCCTCGTCGGTGGCGAGAGCCGTGGGTGTGGTCATGGCAGATGTCCTATGGGTGCGGAAGTCGTGGTGGAACTTGATCTGAGGGGAGCCGGGCAGCAGGCGGTCCTGAGATGCGCGCCGACCGGAAAGGTTCTCCCGGTCCCTGTTTCTGGGCTGTTGACGGCCTTCGTGTTCAGGCGATCACGTCGACGAGCATGAAAGCCGCCACCGCCAGCAGTACGCCGGCGAAGATTTTCTGAAGGGTGGTGCCGGAGATCTTCGTCGCGAGGCGTTTGCCGTCCCAGGCGCCGAGGATCGCGGCTCCGGTGAAGGGGCCGATGATCTCCCAGTGGAGCCCGCCAGTGCTGCCGGTGCGAGCGGCGAGCGCGGCGAGTGAGTTGACCGTGATGACGAGCAGGCTGGTGCCCACTGCCCGCCGCATGGCCAGTCCCAGGACGCTCACCAGGGCGGGCACGGCGAGGAATCCCCCGCCGACGCCCAGGAAGCCCGTCACGGCACCGAGTCCGGCACCGGCGCCGGCCGCCTTGCCGGGACGGATCCGGTCCGGCGGCTCGGAGGCGGACGGGCGGAGCATGCGCAGGGCCGCCAGCGCGGCGATGACGGCGAACGCCGACGTCAGTACCGCGTCGGGCAGGCTCCCGGCGACGGCTCCGGCGAGGAAGGCGGGGACGATGCCCGCCGCGGCGAACAGCGCCCCTGTCTTCCATGCCACGTTCCCGTCGCGGGTATGGGCGTACAGGGCGGTGGCGGAGGTGGCAGTGACGATGATCAGGCTGGCGGTGGTGGCGGCGGCTGCAGTGAAGCCGAGCAGATAGATCAGTGCCGGTACGGCAAGGACGCTGCCACCGCCGCCGAGGGCTCCGAGGGCGAGACCGATGACGGCCCCGGCGATGAGGGCGAGAACGAGTACGGTCACGCTATACGGCCGCTGTTCCCGCGTTCGTCGACGACCGGGTGCCCAGCGGCGGCCCACGCGTTCATCCCGCCCTCGACGTCCACCGCGTGCACTCCGCGTTCGGTGAGGAGCTTCGCTGCCTGCTGGGAACGGTGTCCGCTGCGGCAGATCACCACCAGCGGGTACCCCTCCGCATCAGCGGGCAGGGTGTCGCCGACGACCAGTTTCGTCAGCGGTACGTGGAGGGCGCCCGGGGCATGGCCCGCGGCGAATTCGGGCTTCTCACGTACGTCCAGCAGGACCGCGTCAGGCCGGTCGCCGCTGGTGAGGCTGCGTGCCTCGGCGACCGTGACACGAGGCCCGTTTCGGCGAAAGAGGAACATCACACGCTTCCTTCCTTGCGAGTGGGCGAACTCAGGCGGAGGCCAGGGGCAACCCGGCTTCCGTCGCGGCGTCGAAGCCGTCGTCGACGGCGACCACGTCGCGGCCGGCGGCATCGAGCAGGGAGGCGGCGATCGCCGCGCGCATCCCGCCGGCGCAGTGCACCCACACCGTCCCGTCCGGCACCTCGCCGATACGGCCGTGCAGCTCGTGGATCGGGATGTGAACCGAGCCCTCGATGTGGCCGCCCGCGCGCTCTGCGTCCCGTCGCACGTCCAGAACGACGACGTCGTCGCCGCGCTTACGGATGTCAGCGAGGTCGGCGAAGCGGGCGCGGGGGAAGGAGGCGAGCTGCTCCCCCTCGCGGATCCAGCCGGCCGGGTCGCCGGTGGCGGCGGCAGCCGGGCGGTCGATGCCCACCCGCGCCAGCTCCCGCTGCGCATCGGCGATCTGCTCCGGGGTGTCGGCGAGCAGGGTGACGGGCTTGCCCCACGGGATCAGCCAGGCCAGGTAGGTGGCGAGCTTGCCCTCGCCCTCGAAGTTGAACGACCCGGCCACGTGCCCCTCGGCGAAGGCCATGCGGCTGCGCAGGTCCACCGCCCACTCACCCGCGGCCAGCCGGGAGGCGATCTCTTCGGCGTCCGCGCGCCTCGGCGGGGTGAGATCGACCGGCGCCGGGCCCGCGGCGTTGGCCGGGCCCATGTGCGCGTAGTAGGCGGGCACGTCGTCCAGGCCGTCGAGCATCCGGGCGACGAAGGTGTCCACGTCCAGGGTCAGCGCGTCGTTGATCTCGCGTTCCTTGCCGATCGTGGTCGCGTCCCCCTCGGCCTGGGAGGAGGAGCAGAAGCTGCCGAACCCGTGGGTGGGCAGCACCGGCACCTCGTCGTCCAGCTCGTCGGCCAGCCGGTGGGCAGAGGCGTGCTGGGCCCGGGCCAGCTGCTCGGTCAGCCGCGGCTCGACCAGATCGGGGCGGCCGACGGTGCCGATCAGCAGGGATCCGCCGGTGAACGCCGCAACACCCCGCCCGTCCTCGGTAAGGGCGTAGGAGGTGTGGTGCGGGGTGTGCCCGGGAGTGGCGATCGCGCGTAGCACCAGCCCCTCGTCGACCGTCACCGTGTCGCCGTCGGCAATGGGGGTACGGGGGAACGACACGTGCGCTCCGGCCGGCACCAGGTAGTGCGCGCCGGTGACGCGGGCCAGCTCCAGGCCGCCGGTGACGTAGTCGTTGTGTACGTGGGTCTCGGCCACGAACGCGATACGCACCCCGCGGCGGGCCGCCGCGGCAACGACCCGGTCGATGTCCCGCGGCGGGTCTACGACCACCGCAGCACTGGGTCCGCCAGCCAGGTAGGTGCGGTTGCCCAGGCCCTCGAATTCCAGGGTGTCGACGAAGAACACGGCTTACGACTCCTCTCGAGCGATGTACCCCGGGGGGTATCTGACACTCACCCTAACAGTTATACCCAGGGGGGTATTCCAGGGGTCAAGGAGCGCGCCTCAAGGCTTTACTCGGCACGCTTCGGGTACCCGGTGGGGTATAGAGGAACCAGTCATTCCGCACCTACTCGGGAGTGCCCGTGTCCTACGACCGCACCATCCGCCTGGCCGTCACCGACTTCGACGCCGCCACCGCCGCCGTCCGCCAGGCCCTGGCCGACCAGGGGTTCGGCGTCCTCACCGAGATCGACGTCCAGGCCACACTGAAGGCCAAGCTCGGCCACGACATGGAGGACTACCTGATCCTGGGCGCCTGCAACCCGCCGCTCGCCCACCAGGCCCTGGAGGCCGACCGCTCCATCGGCCTGCTCCTGCCCTGCAACGTCGTCGTCCGCCGCGACGGCGACCACACGCTCGTCCAGGCCCTCGACCCGGGCACCATGGTCAGCCTCACCGGCCTGGACGCCCTCAAGCCCATCGCCGACGAAGCCACCGCCCGACTCGACGCGGCGCTCAGCGCCCTGACCGCCACCTGACCTCTCCCCGGTTCGGCATCTGGCCGACCCCGGCACACGATGCCGCAGTCTTACCTCCCGGCCGGTGCCGCCCACCCAGCGGCAGCCCTCGCGCCCTATGCGCCGGCGCCGCCGTAGCCATGCCGCCCGACGGCCACCGCCCGCTCTTCTTCATCCTGGCCACCGTCTCCGCAGCCGCCGCGCTCATCGCACCGAAGCCAGCCACCTACGCCGTGCTCTACCGACCCTCGTGACTCTGACAACCATCACAGCCACGGCAGGCATAAACGAAGCCGCCCACCTTCCCACCTGTAATCCGGCAGCCCACGCGCGGGTTCGCCAGTTGCCCCCTTTAGGAATCCGCGAACTCGTTCCGTTCCACCTTCGACCTGCTGCACCAGGGCGACACCGACCTGACCGGCTGCCCTATCGGCGCCGGCGCGCAGCCCTTGAGTCGCTGTTCACCGAGCACGCCCATTGCCGGGCCGCTGACGTTGTGCCCGTCGACCCGTGACCCGGCCCTTGCTGCGGCGGTACCCGTGGCGACGGCGGCATTCGAGCGCTGAGCTGGTCGTCGCGATCTTCGGTGACACCCTCCTCGGCGTGCCGGTGCGATGAGTTCGCCGGTCGTCGGCAGTCTCCCCTCTATACGCACCTCCGTCGGCCGAGCAGAGGCCGCGGGGCCGGTGGCGTGGCGGAGCGAAGGAGTCCACGATGTCCCACCCGATTCGGCTGTACATGTCGATGTCGCTCGACGGGTTCATCGCCGGGCCGGACGACCGGCCAGGTCAGGAGCTGGGGCGGGACGGCGGACGGCTCTTCGACTGGCTCGACGACCGGGAGTCCGACGGGCCGAGCGGCCAGGTCTACCGGGAAGCGCTGGCGACCGGCGCGCTGATCTCCGGTCGGCGGACCTTCGAGCTCGCCCGGCGCTGGCAGGGTGACCACCACGAAGGCGTGCCCATCTTGGTGCTCACCCACCACGTAGACGAGGGAGACGAGCCGCCCGGTCACGCGCGGTTCATCACCGACGTGGACGAGTGTGCCCGGCTGGCGCGCGAAGCCGCTGGGGACCGGCCCGTGATGGTGCACGGTGCCGGCGCGGCGCAGGCGCTGCTGCGAGCCGGGCAGCTGGACGAGATGGAGATCCATCTGGTGCCGGTCCTCCTCGGGGGCGGCCGGCGGCTGTTCGAGCACCTCGGTGGTGAGCACACCGAGCTCGAACTGGTCCGGCGGCTCGAAGCCCGGGACGTCACGCACCTCCGCTACCGGGTGCGCCGGGCCGGGGAGGCGGCGTGAAGACGCTTTTCGTGTCGTACCGCGTCACCGATCTGGAACGCTCGCTGCGCTTCTACACCGCCCTCGGCTACGGCGTGCTGGGCAGGGTCGAGGTGGGCGACGGCAGCCGCCTGGTGATCCTGAAGTTCCCCGAGGAGACGGCGGCTTCGCTTGAGCTGGTTCACCGTCCCGCTCACGGACCCGTCGATGTGGGCAGCGGGTTCGACCACCTCGCGGTCCAGGTGGACGGTTTGGCCGGCACCCTGGAGGCGCTCGCCGTAGCCGGTCTGGACCCGGGGCCCGTCCTGCGTCCGGGCGGTCCCGCGGGCCCGAGGACCTCGTGGCTCACAGACCCGGACGGGTACCGGATCGAACTGGTGGAGTGGCCGGCCGGACACTCCGCAGGCATGACCGCGGCGCACTTCTCCTGAGCGGCGGACGGTCCTGCCCGGCCCCTGGTGGCGGCCGTCGCGACCGGGTCCGTCGCTGGATCGCCTACGGCCGTCTCCGCTCTGGTCAGTCCGTCTTGGAGGACCGCCAAGAGAGCCGCCGCCGCCGAGAAATCGATAGACGATCCCGGGCTCCTCCGCCATTTCGCGTCCAACGGATCCACGGTCGTCGACCAACTCCGCGGACCGTCGCACCAGTTGCATTACGATCACCTGGCCGCTGCTGGGCAGGACATCGCGAGGGGACACGGTTGTGTGGAAAACAGGGAGCCACGGAGGCGGTCGGCGGGGCTGGGGTGTGGCTGCGTCGGCTGTCGTCACGGCGCTGCTTCCGCTGGTAGCGGGGTGCGGCGGGGGCCATGACGACTCCGGTCCCCGCGTCAACGGCACCGAGGCGACTGCCGGGCAGCAGGGCGGGAGCGAGAACGCAGGCAAGGGGAAGGGAGCCTTCCCGGACAGGGGTGTCATCATCACCGCCTTGTGTTCCGTACCCGCGAGCAAGCCGGCCAGCGTGACGGTCACGGGTTGGGATCCCACGACGTGGGAACGGACCGTCTCGCGGACCTTCACCGTCCCGGCGGAGGCCGTTGTTGCGGAGGCCGACGACGTAGCCTCCCCGCTCGTGGAGCTGTGCGCTGACAACTTCCCCGATGTCGGCACATCGGACGACGGGCCGCGCACCCTCCCGGCCACCCGGCTGCGGCAACTCTTCGACGAGGACTTCTCCCGGATGGCCGTCGTCCTCATCGATCGACAGACCGAGGCGACAGGGGTGGGCTACGTCGACACCAGCGGCAAGCTGACCAAGCTGTCCGCCGAACAGGGCGACGACTTCGGCGACACGCCCAGAGAGGAGAACGCCGTCTTCGCCCGTAACGGAACTGCTCTCTGGTTCACCGAGACCGACTCCTCGGATCATGTACGCATTGCCAGCCGTTCCGTCACTGGGGATCACGCCGTGATCCAACAAGCGGGCGGTGAAGGTGAGTACATGGACGGGGCCGGCCTGGCGCTCGCGGGTGACCCTGCGCGCGGGCTCTTCGGCAAGGAAGTCCGGATCAGCCCCGACGGGCGCAGGGCGACGGCCTTCATCACCTGGCAGGGTTACAACGTGGTCGACACGCCACAGCGCAGTGCGCTGCTCAAGGCCAAGGGTGTCAAGGCCGCCAGTATTCCGGTCGGCGCCGACTGCCACCCCAACGGCTGGGTCGACGACAAGACCGTGCTATGTGGCCCACGAAACGGCGAGGCCAAAGACCCGAAGCGGAAGAATTCCTTCTGGACGTTGGATGTCTCTCGACTCGACGGCACGGCGGATCTGGTGAAGGGTGCCCTGGGCGGTCCGATCATCCCGGCGACGGATCGCAAGAACACGGTGCGGGCTATTGCGCCGGACGGAAAGCAGATGATTTTCGCATCGCTGCAGGGCACCCGGCTCGATTACTATGCCTCCCCCATCGCTCCCGGCGCGACCCCGAAGAAGATCACGGCAGAGGGCGCGGACCGGGCGCTGAGCGCGGGGGACGTCCTGGAGTGGCGGTGAAGGCCGACGTCCGGTAAGCGCCCCTTCGGTGTCGCGGGGCGTGGAGCGTGTAGTGGAGGACTCCCGTGGGCGTGAGAACCCAGCGAGCCGTCGCACTGCTCCTGACGTAGCTGCGGCGCCTTGATCACACGAAGCGAGTCACCGCTCTCCGCCCGCGCGGACAGCTGCGTCAGTCGCCCTCCCTCGCGGCGCTCGTCATCGCTCGCGTCCGCCTCCAGTCCGACCCAGACAGTGCCCTCGGCGAATACCGCCGGGTCTGCGACACGGTCGTCCGAGTGCCGGGGTCCGCTGCCGCCGCTGCCCAGGCCGGTGATTATGGTGCACCGGTGAGCGACATGACTGGTGAGGACCGCCGTTTCCCGCCCGCGCTGGCCGACCTGGCCGACGTGGACATCGACTACGCCGACGGCCGGGGCATCGACTTCGAGCCCTACTCCGCCTTCGACTCGGCGGAGGAGACCACCGGCTGGCTGCGGAGCTGGACGGGCAACGACGATCTCGACGGGAGCCGGTATCGCGTGTTCGGTCAGGACGGCACGGGCGGGCTCGCCGCGCTGTGGTGCGTGCGGCCCGGGCGACCGCTGGCGGAACAACCCGTGGTGTTCCTGGGTTCCGAGGGCGCCGTCGGTGTCGTGGCCGGTGACCTGTCGGACTTCCTGTGGCTGCTGGCGGACGGCGTCGGACCGATGGAGGCGGTGGAGTTCGGCGCCGTGACCGGCCGTGCGGACCCGGCCCTCGTGTCGCTGGCCGAGCGGCACGCGAGCAGGCCACGCCGGACGGCACGCGAGATCGTCGCTGCCGCCCGGGCGGAGTTCCCCTCGTACGGCGACGACATCGCGGCCCTCTGCCGCTGAGGGCCTGCCGGGTGGCTGTCAGCCCTTCACCGAACCGGAGGTCAGTCCCTCGACGATGTGACGGCTGGCGAAGGCGAACAGCAGCATCGTGGGCACGATCGTCAACACGGCCGCCGCCGACATCGAGCCCCAGTCGATGTTGAAGCTGGAGATGAAGCCGTTCAGGGCGGTGGGGACGGTCTTGTTGCTGTCGCTGTTCATGAGGGTCACCGACAGGAACAGCTCGTTCCAGCAGTTGACGAAATTGAAGATGAAAGCGGCGATGATGCCGGGGCGCATCACCGGCAGGAGGACCCGGAACAGCGCCGCGAAGCGGGACAGGCCGTCGATCATGGCGGCCTCCTCCAACGCGTCCGGGATGTTCTCGAAGAAGCCGCGGAGCATGACCGTGCAGAAGGGGATGCACATCGCGATGTACACGAGGATCAGGCCCAGGCGGTTGTCGACCAGTCTCAGGTCGGTCATCAGCAGGTAGAGCGGGCCCAGCGCGATGAACGAGGGGATCATCTGGGTGACCAGCGCGGCCATCAGCAGCGCCGACTTCGTGCGGAACTCGAAACGGGCCAGCACGTACGCCGAGAGCATCGAGATCGCCGTGGCCGTCACGCCGGCCACGGTCGACACGATGAGGCTGTTGGTGAGGTAGGTGCCGAAGTCGGCGGTGCCGAACAGACCGCGGTAATTCTCCAGGGAGAAGCGCTCGGGCCAGTACGCGATGGGGAAGTGGAAGATGTCGCCCGGTGCCTTCAGCGAGGTGACGGCGATCCAGTAGAGCGGAAAGACCGTGAAGAGCAGCCACACCCCGAGGAAGGTGAACTTGACGGCCCGGCCGGCCGCCGACCCCTTGCCGGTCACGACCTCACCCCCTTCTTCTCACGCGTGGCCAGGAGGAAGAACACCGCGAACACCAGCAGCGCGGCCACCACGAGAAGGCCGAGCGCGGACGCCCTGCCGTAGTCGCCCTGCTGAGTGATCTTGATCATCCAGGTGGTCACGATGTGCGTCTCGTCGTTCGGCCCGCCTCCGGTCATGCCGAAGATCAGGTCGGGGAAGTTGAAGATCCAGATCACGCGGAGGAGCACGGTCAGGGCCAGCGTGGTGCGGATGTACGGGATGGTGATCTGGAAGAGCGTGCGAGTCCTGCCCGCGCCGTCCAGGGCCGCCGCCTCGTAGAGCTCGTCCGGGATCGACTGGAGCGCGGCCAGGATCATGATCGTGAAGAAGGTGACGCCGTACCAGATGTTGGCGACGATCACGGCCGCCATCGCCGTGTCCGGATCCGCCAGCCAGGCGATCGGTTCGTCGATCAGTCCGGCCTTCTGCAACAGGTCGTTCACGACGCCGAACTCGCTGTTGAACAGCCAGCGGAAGAGGATGCCGATGAGGAAGCCGGAGATCGCCCAGGGGAAGAAGATCAGCGCCTGGTACAGCCCCCGGAAGCGGAAACGCCGGCGCAGCCAGAGGGCGAGCGCGAAGCCGATGACCAGCTGCGGGACGATCGAACCGACCACCCACAGGGCGGTGTTGCTCAGCACGGTCCCCCAGGCGGGGTCGCTGAACACGTCGCCGAAGTTGTGCAGCCCGACCCACGAGGTGTCGGTCAGGTCGGTCAACTTCCAGTTGCGGAAGGCCATCTGACCGCCCGCGATCACGGGGTAGTAGGTGAAGATCGTCACGAAGACCGCGGCCGGTGCCATGAAGGCGGCGATGCTGAGGCCGCGCCGGGTGGTGAACTCGCGCCTGCGCCCGCCCCCGCGGGGGACGCCACCCTTGCGGACGGCCTCCCCCGTGCCCGGCGCTGTCTTCGGCGTCCTGGTGGAGGTGACGGGCATGTCTACTGCTCCTGCCGCCGCTTCTCGGTCCAGTACGCGTCCCAGCCCGCGAGCAGCTTCTTCGGCGTCGTCTTGCCGAGGATCAGCTTCTGCACGTCGGTGTCCGCCTTCTGCTGCCACTCGGCCCACCAACTGACGCCGCGCGGCTGGGCGACGACCAGGTACTTGTCCGGCTGCTCGGTCATGGTGACGTAGCTCGACCAGGGGCCGGTCCGGTAGAAGGGTTCGTCGGCCGCGGACTTGAGGATGGGCACCAGGCTGTTCTTCTGCGTGAACGAGGTCGAGGCGTCGCCCTGGGACAGGAACTCGACCAGCTTCACCGCCTCGGCCTTGTGATCGCTTCCCTTGGCGACGCCCCAGCCGGCGGTGGCCAGCGGCTGCACGGTCTTGCCTTCGGGCCCGGCCAACAGCGGCGCGGTGGCCCACTGGTCCTTGGAGATGGACTTCGACTCCGAGACCGTGGCGATCACTTCGGGGTCCTGAAGCAGGAACGCCGTGGAGCCGTTGGAGAACGCCTCGACCATCTCCGGATAGCCCCAGGAGACGGAGGATTTCGGGGACGCCTTCTTGAAGAGCTCGAGGTAGTTCTCGATGGCGTCCTCGGCCGCGGGAGCGGAGAAGATCGTGCGACCGTCCTTCAGCTTGAAGCCGTCGGCCGGGTCCACCTGCTCGGCGAGGTAGGCCTCGATGGCGGCGGTGGCGTTGCTGTGGGAGTTGGCGCCGCCCCGGAATGCGTAGCCGTACCGGCGCTGGGCCGGATCGTGAATGGCGGACGCCTGCTCCAGCAGTTCCTTCCAGGTGGCCGGCGGCTTGTCGAAGCCCGCCTTCTCGATCAGGTCGGTTCGGTAGAACAGGCTCAGGCCGTAGAAGCCGTACGGGACGAAGTACGTCCGGCCCTCGGCGTCCTTGGAGGCGTTGACGGCGTTCTCCGTCATGGCCTGCCAGCCCTTCCAGCCCTCCAGATCCTTCTTCATGTCGTACAGCCAGCCGTTGTTCGACCAGGGCCCGACGGTGATGTCGCGGACCTCCAGGACGTCCACCCCGCTGCCGGACTGGAGCATCTGCTGAAGCTTCTGGTCGGCCTGCTCGGTGGGCGGGGAGACCAGATTGACCTTGATCTTGGGGTTCTGCCGCTCGAAGTCGGCTATGAGGTCCTTGAGCAGGGCGGTGCGGGTCGGGTTCGTCAGGCTCTCGACCATGTCGAGGGTGACCGTTCCGCTCGCCTGGGGGCTCATGGTGGAACAGCCGGTGAGGAGGGTCGCCACGGCGGTGCCGAGCGCGAGGGCCACCGTCCTTCTTCTCATGGTGCTGACCTCTTTCCTGTGCTCTGTCGTGCCCACGTGCCGAGGACGGGGACGCATTCCTCGGCGAAGTACTCGTAGTCGGCGGCGGTGTTGTAGACGTGCGCGGACAGGCGCATGTACCCGGCGCCTGCGAAGCTGGTGAAGGCCGCCTCCACGCCCAGCTCCCGGGCCACCCGGTCCCGCAGGGCGTCCGCCTCGATCCGGTCGGCGGCGAGCCCGTCCGGCAGGCGCACCAGACGCATGCCCGGGACGGGCATGCCGACGTCGACCGGGGAGTCAGCGCCGGACGGACCGGCGAGCGCCGCGCCGATGACACGGGCGCCGTAGTCGACCAGGTCGTCCATGTAGCGGCGGGCGGTCGCCCAGCCCCAGGTGTGCTCGACGAAGGAGAGGGACGTCGGCGCGGCCAGGTAGGCGGTGGCGTCGACGGTGCCCTGCTGGTCGAAGCGGTCGGGGAAGGGATCGGCCGCGGCCCAGGAGTCGATCAGCGGGTGCAGGCGCTCGCGCAGCGGCCCACGGGCGATGAGCGCCGCGGTGCCGCGCGGGGCGCAGCCCCACTTGTGCAGGTTGCCGGTCCAGAAGTCGTACGTGGCGCCGGCCAGGGGCTCTTCCAGCAGGCCGGGCGCGTGTGCACCGTCGACGAGGACGGGGATGCCGCGACGGCGGGCCTCCGCCCCGATGCGTTCCACCGGAAGTCGTCGTGCGGTCGCCGAGGTGATCTGGTCGACGACGACGAGGCCGGTGGCGTCGCCGAGCTCGGCGGTGACCGCCTCGTACGCCTGGTCCTCGTCCGCGTCCAGCGGCACCCGGGCGGTGCGGACCCGGCCGCCGCTGCGGCGGGCCAGCCGCTCGGCGCCCATCGTCACGGCACCGTAGCCGTGGTCGGTGACGACGATCTCGGAGCGGGGAGGCAGGTCGAGGGCGGAGTAGACGACGCTCGCGCCCGCGCTGGCGTTCGGTACGAGGGCGAGATCGCCGGCGTCGGCCCGCAGGAAGCCGGCGAGCTCGACCCGTGTCGCGGCGAGGCGCTGGGGCAGCGCCGGGAACCACACGACGGGTGAGCGTTCCATCTCGGCACGCAGCAGGGCCTGGTGCTCCTGTGCCACCAGCGGAACGGCACCGAAGGAGCCGTGGTTCAGATGCTTGAGGGCAGGGTCGAGCGACCAGGCCCGGTCGGCGGGCCGGCCGTCCGCCAGGAGCAGGGGGCGCGGTGCGGTGGTCACCTCGGTCTCACTCACGGGACTCCACATCTGGGCAGGGCGGTCCTGCGGAGGTTCACCCTCCGCCGGACACATCTGATGACTCGGCATCCTGCCCACCTTCCCGAGCGGAAACAAGGGTCGTACAGTGAAAGTCATCAGATGACTTGCCGGGGAAACGTACCCGGCACATCTGAGGGCCCGCCGGGCCTCGCTACAGTTCTCCGAGGGACGCGGCCTGATCGCGGCTCGCCCGGGGAGGAAGAGGGAAACGGATGTCCGCAGTCGAGAAGGCCTTCCACGGCCTGCGGCACATGATCGGGACCGGGCGTCTCGGCCCGGGCGAGCGCATCCCGCCCGAAGGGGATCTCTGCGAGGAACTGGGCGTGTCACGGGGGTCGCTGCGCGAGGCGGTGCGGATGCTCGCCGCCCTGGGTGTCATCGAACCGCGGCACGGCTCGGGCACGTACGTCTCGCAGTTGAGGCCACAGGACGTGATCGGAAGCCTCTCCCTGACCCTCGAACTTCTGCCGCTGTCGGGCCTGTTGGAGGTCTATGAGATCCGGCGGGTCCTCGAGGCGCACGTCGCGGCCCAGGCGGCGGCGCGCTGCACCCCGGAGTCGGTGGACACGCTCTTCGCTCTCATCGAGGACATGGAGGCCACGAGCGACCCCGCCAAGGCGTCGGAACTGGACCACCGTTTCCACGCCGAGATCGCTCGCCTGGGCGGCAACCCGACTCTGGCCACGCTCCTCGCGGTCTTCCGCTCCCGGTCCCGCAAATACCAGGTCTTCACCCTGCCCGAAGGCCCCGAACTGCGTAGGAAGAGCGACGAGGACCACCGCGTCCTGGCCACCGCCATCGCCGATCGCGACCCGGTCGCGGCGGCCGGCGCGGCGCAGGCGCACGTCGCCCAGACGGAGCGGTGGCTGCGGGCGTTCATGCCGCCGGTCGAGGAGATCGACGACGCCGGCTGAGGTCATGGGCGCCGGGACGGGAGTGAGCACAGATACCGGAGTGAGCACCGGTACCGATCTGCGCAACGGTCGCGAACCGGGACCATCGGCCGGCGGGCTTCCTGCTCAGCCCGCCGGGTGAGGCAGGCGTTGCTCAGCGAGGACACCGCGGCCGCCGAGCACACCCGGCCGGGCTTCCCCCTCCCCCACACGCCGCCGCCAGGGATGCTCCGCGCGCGAACTGCCCCGGGTGAGCGGTGTCTCACCGCGGAGGCGTTGCTATGCAACTAGGCGCATAGCAAGATCCCACCATGGCGCTCGAACACGCGATCCTCGTCTCCCTGCTGGAGAAGCCGGGCTCCGGCTATGAGCTCGCCCGGCGGTTCGAGCGGTCCATCGGGTACTTCTGGACCGCCACCCACCAGCAGATCTACCGCGTTCTCAAGCGCATGGAGAGCGACCGCTGGGTCGACGTCCGCGATGTCCCGCAGTACGGACGTCCGGACAAGAAGGAGTACTCCGTCGCCCGGCCCGGACGGGAAGCGCTCTCCGCATGGCTGAGCGAACCGACCGAGCCCGAGAGCGTGCGCCACGATCTGGCGGTGAAGATCCGGGGCGCCGCCTTCGCTGACCCGGCCGCCCTGATCAGCGAAGTCGAGCGGCACCAGCAGACGCACACCGACCGCCTCGCTCACTACCTCGCGGGCGAGTCCCGCGACTTCGGGGGCCCACCGACGGACGGTTCGCTCGACGCCGAACGGGAACTCCAGCACGCCGTACTGCGCGGCGGCATCGCGTACGAACGCATGATGATCGCCTGGCTCGACGACGTCCGAGCCACACTCGCCCGGTTCGAGACCGGTCGCTGACCGGCCGAGCCCCCCGGGACTCACACCCGGGCCCACCCTCACCCCTCCCACCCCTCCCAGCCGAAAGGCGGCACACGTGACCGACGCGCTGCTCTTCAACCCGCGCACCTACGACCCCGCACACTTCGATCCGGAGACCCGCAGGCTGCTGCGCGCCACCGTCGACTGGTTCGAAGAGCGGGGCAAGCGCCGGCTGATCGAGGACTACCGCACCCGCGCCTGGCTCGGTGACTTCCTCACCTTCGCCGCCAAGGAGGGCCTCTTCGCGACCTTCCTCACCCCCGCCTCCGCCGCAGCGGAGGACGGTGGCGACCGACGGTGGGACACCGCCCGCATCGCCGCCCTCAACGAGATCCTCGGCTTCTACGGCCTCGACTACTGGTACGCCTGGCAGGTCACCATCCTCGGACTCGGCCCGGTGTGGCAGAGCGACAACGCCGCCGCTCGTGCCCGCGCCGCCGAACTTCTCACCCAGGGTGAGGTGTTCGCCTTCGGCCTGTCCGAGAAGGCGCACGGCGCCGACATCTACTCCACGGACATGCTCCTGGAGCCCGACGGCACAGGCGGTTTCCGGGCCAGTGGTTCCAAGTACTACATCGGCAACGGCAACGCCGCCGGGCTCGTCTCGGTGTTCGGCCGCCGCACCGACGTCGAGGGCCCCGACGGCTACGTCTTCTTCGCCGCGGACAGCCGTCACCCCGCCTACCACCTGGTCAAGAACGTCGTCGACTCCTCGAAGTTCGTCAGCGAGTTCCGTCTGGAGGACTACCCCGTCACCCCGGACGACGTCCTGCACACCGGTCGCGCCGCCTTCGACGCCGCCCTCAACACCGTCAACGTGGGCAAGTTCAACCTGTGCACCGCCTCGATAGGCATCTGCGAGCACGCGATGTACGAGGCCGTCACCCACGCGCAGAACCGCATTCTGTACGGCCGCCCCGTCACGGCCTTCCCGCACGTGCGGCGGGAGTTGACCGACGCGTACGTCCGGCTCGTCGGGATGAAGCTGTTCAGCGACCGCGCCGTCGACTACTTCCGCACGGCCGGCCCCGACGATCGCCGTTACCTCCTCTTCAACCCCATGACGAAGATGAAGGTGACCACCGAGGGCGAGAAGGTCATCGACCTGATGTGGGACGTCATCGCCGCCAAGGGCTTCGAGAAGGACACCTACTTCTCCCAGGCCGCCGTCGAGATCCGCAGTCTGCCGAAGCTGGAGGGCACCGTCCACGTCAATCTGGCGCTGATCCTGAAGTTCATGCGCAACCACCTCCTCGACCCGGTCGCCTACGAGCCGGTCCCGTCCCGCCTCGCCGCGGCCGACGACGACTTCCTCTTCCGCCAGGGCCCGGCCCGCGGCCTCGGCTCAGTGCGCTTCCACGACTGGCGGCCGGCCTTCGACACCTACGCCCACCTCCCCAACGTCGCCCGGTTCCGGGAACAGGCCGATGCTCTGTGCGAGTTCGTCCGCACGATGGCTCCCGACGAGGAGCAGCGCCGTGACCTCGACCTGCTCCTCGCGGTCGGTCAGCTGTTCGCGCTCGTCGTCCACGGGCAGCTGGTCCTGGAGCAGGCAGCCCTGTCGGGACTCCACGAGGAGGTGCTCGACGAGCTGTTCGCCGTCCTCGTACGGGACTTCTCGGCGCACGCCGTCGAGCTGCACGGCAAGGACTCCGCCACCGAGGAGCAGCAGCGCTGGGCGCACGGCGCGGTGCGGCGCCCGGTCGTCGACGGCGGCCGTTCCGAGCGGGTCTGGAAGCGCGTCGAGGCACTGTCCGGGGCGTACGAGATGATGCCCTGACCCGAACCCTCGGCACGCCCCGGGACGCACCTCGCAGACCACGCGCGAGGCGGGCCTCATGCCGCTCGGGAGCCGCGTCCGGATACTCGAGCAGGTCGTGCTCGGCGAGGGTGTGCGGACTCGGCTTCCCGGCGGCGGCAAGGGGAGCGAGACCGACAGCTGTGCACCGTACGCGGGTGCTCGTCAGCGCGTGTGCCGCTCATGCGGACAGGACGGCGGCGTGAGCGAGGGCAGCGGTCTGCTGTGGCGTTCCGTCGATCGGGACGGCCGCGCCCCTTTCCTCCTCACCCAGCGGTTCGAGGTCGGCCACTTGCGAACGGAGCAGTTCGGGCGGCATGAAATGGCCCCGCCGGGCGGTGATGCGTGCGGCGATGAGCTCCGGCGAGCCGTCGAGGTGGAGGAAGAAGACATGTGGCGCGGCAGAGGCCAGCCGGTCACGGTAGCGCCGTTTGAGCGCCGAGCATGTCACCACTCCGCCGCTGTCGGCATGGTCGACCAGCCACTGTGCGACCTTGTCGAGCCAGGGCCCGCGGTCCGTGTCGTCGAGGGGGCGGCCCGCTCGCATCTTCGCCACGTTCGACGCAGGGTGGAAGTCGTCCCCCTCGGCATAACCGACACCGAGGCGCTCTGCCAGCAGTCGGCCCACTGTGGTCTTCCCCGAGCCCGAAACGCCCATGACGACAACCAAGGGAACGGATTGGTGAGACATTCAGGTCCTTCCTTCGAGTGGATGTCACCGGTCGATCAGAGTTCGATGACCACCTTGACGTCGTCCTGTTGGGGGCTGAACGCTTCCCCTGCCCGCTCCAGCGGCACCCGCCGAGTGATCATGCGCTCCAGCCATGACAGGTCCGCCTGCGCCAGGGCGTCGGCAGCCTGGCGACAGTGGCGCAGGTTGGCGTTGACCGATCCCACCACCGCGTCGTTCTGCAAGACGATCTCCCTGTTGATGGCACCACCGTCCACGGTGGTCCTGCGGCCCGTGGGAGACACCCCGGTCAGGCACACGACTCCGTAGGGCGCGGTGCCCGTCAGGGAGGTGAGGACCACCTCGTTCGCGCCCGTGGCCTCGATGACGACGTCCGGGCGGACACTGGTGATGACCTGCTCGACGTCCCCCGCGTGGTACGTGGCACCCAGGTCCCGTACCAGGGATGGCTTGGTCCCTTCGGTCATCCGGTCGAGCACATGCACCTCCAGACCGCGCTGTGCGCCCAGAAGAGCGGCCAGCAGACCGATGGGCCCAGCACCCGTCACCAGGACCCGGCGCGGGTCGAACCACGAGCGGGCACCGACACGCTCGACCTGTTCCCATGCCTTGGCCACCACGGAAGTAGGCTCCAGCAGCACACCTACGCGCTCCAGATGCGGCGCGAGCTTCACCGCGTAGTCGGCCTCCACGCACCACATCTGCGCGCCGAAGCCGTCGATGCTCTTGATGCCGCGTTCGGTGTAGCGGCCGTTGCGGCACATGTCGAACTCGCCCTGCGCGCACGCCCCGCAGGGCTCCGGGTCCGGCCGCCGCACCACCCCGGCCACCAGGTCCCCGGCCGTGAAGTCACTGCCGGGCGGCGCCTGCAGGACTCTCCCGAGGGATTCGTGCCCCAGCACCAGCCACTCACGATCCGCGGGAGCCCAGCCGTACTCGCCCTGCACGATCTCCTTGTCCGTTCCGCACACCCCCACGGCCAGCCCCTGCACCAGCAGCTCTCCGGCTGCCGGAACGGGATCGGGCACATCCCGCACCTCGAGGGACCCCTTCTCACCGGGCCGCACGGTCAATGCACGCATCGCCAACCTCGTCCCTCCTGTCATGGGCGCCGTTCGTGCGCACCGCTTCCTGACGTATGTCCCGTCCGGAGTCCTTCAGCACCAGTCGGCGCCGGTAGGACGACCGGGGGGCGGGCGGAGGGCGGTAATCGTTCCGTGTGATCAAGGCGCCGCGGCTGCGCCAGGAGCAGTCCGACGACTCGCTGCGGGCGCGGGCCGCAGATGTGGGGCGGCCGTTCGACGGCGGCACCGCCCGTCGCGTCAGTGGTAGGCGTGGACGACGGCGTGGCCCTTGCCTCGGCCGATCATCCACTTGTTGACCGGGGTGGTGATCAGGAAGGCGACGGCGAAGCCGCCGAGCAGCGCCGACCAGAACAGGCCGTCGGACAGTTGGGCGTCCATCGCGCCCGGCGTCAGGGCGATGATCGCGTTGTCGACCAGTTCCATCACCGCGATGGAGACGGTGTCGGCGGCCAGGGCCACCTTGAGGGCGGCCTTCAGGGGCAGGCCGGCGCGCACGACGGCGAAGAGGGTGAAGGAGTAGCCGAAGACGAAGGCGAGGGAGATCGCAAGGATCATGGTGGGCACGTTGCCCCACACCAGGGCGGTGCCGATGACCATGCCGAGGATCTCGCCGATGGCGCAGCCGGTCAGGCAGTGCAGGGTCGCCTTCACCGCCGTCGACCAGGCCGCGCCCTTGCCGTGGCCGCCGCCGTGTTCCTGATGGCCCCCGTGGCCGTGGCCAGGTGCAGGGGCCGTGTGGCCGTGCGCGGTACCGGTGTGGTGGGTGCTGTGGTCCATGACCTGTCATCCCCTGTTCGGCTTCCAGCGTGGTTGACCGGAGGTGGTCCCACAACCCAGACTTTATACCCCCTGGGGGTATGTGGCTAGCGAGGTTGCCCGCGTGTGCTGCCGGGGCTGGGTAGCGCAGGCACCGGTGGTTGTACCGCCGGCGCGAGACGGGGCAGGCACCGGTGGTGCCCGTCCGGTGGACGGTGGTGCCCGCCCCGTGCTCGCGGAGGGGCGTCAGGCGTTGCCGAGCAGCTTGTTCATCTGCTCGATCTCCGCGCTCTGCGAGGTGACGATCTGCCCCGCCATCTTCTTGGCCGGGCCGTAGGCACCGTCGGCCTGCTCGGTCTCGGCCATCGCGACCGCGCCTTCATGGTGCTTGATCATCAGGTCCATGAAGGCGGTGTCGAACGCCTTGCCGGAGGCCTTCTCCAGCCGCTCCATCTCCTGCATGGTCATCATCCCGCCGGATGCACCGCCGTGCATGGAGTGGCCCATGGCCCCCTCGGCGGGCACTTGCTCGCCCCAGGAGGTGAGCCAGCCCGACAGGGTCTTGATCTCAGGGTCCTGGGCCTTCTTGATGTCGGCGGCGAGCTTCTTCACCTCGGCCGACTGAGCCCGCTCGGGCGCGAGGTCGGCCATCTCGACGGCCTGGCGGTGGTGCGGGATCATCCCTGCGGCGAAGGCGACATCGGCCGCGTTGTGCTGCCCCCGGGACGCCGGCGCAGAAGCGGCGGGGGAAGCGCTGTTGCTGTTGTGGCTGTCGTGCCCGGACGAGTCGTCGCCGTCGCCGCCGCAGGCGGCCAGGACGAGCGCTGCCGCACCCGCGGCGGCGACGACAGCGGTACGGCGGAACACGGAACGCGTACGGATCATGGTGCTGCAACTCCTTGATGCGCGGCGGTTCACGGCGCGCGGTGGATCGGATGAAGGGCGTGCGAGAGCACGGCACCCGCGCAGATGGGCGCGCGGGGTGCCGGGCGGGCCGCTCTAGATCCGCAGAAGCTGCAGCTCGGACAGGTCGGGCGGCGCACGTCCGTCATGCGACGAGCCGCTGGGCGCGGTGACGAGGCCGGTGCCGGCAAGCGCCTGGAGCACCGGGCCGACGGCCAGGGCGGGCGGCGTGTACGGCGAGCCGGTACCGGTGGCCGCACAGGTGGCGTCGGCGTGGTCGAGATGTCCCGGCCCGCCGTCCGTGTGCGAGCATCCCGCGCTCAGGTACGCGGCGCCGTCGGCGGCGGCCATGGCCATCTCGTGGCCGGCTCGCGCCTGCGCCGCCATGGCCGCACCGGGCACCAGACCGTGCATGCCCACCACCCCGGCGAGCACCGCCAGCACCAGCAGCACGAACAGCCGCCCGGCGGGGCGGCTGCTGCTGCGGATGCACCTGGTCACGGGACTCATCGTACGGGGCAGCCCGCACGCGGCACGGCCCGTCGGCCAGTTGCCGCATCCCTTCACCCCCGGGGGCGTCACGCTCCAGGGGCGGGACCCGGCACCGGGCTTCCCGGCGGGGTGAAGGCCGCCTGAACCGTGGCGGTGATGTGGCCGGCGGCGTGCTCGGAGGTCAGGCGGCCCGCGCGGACCTCGTCCGCGGCACTGTGCATGACCGAGTGCATGACATTGACCAGCCACGCGATCGGCAGGTCCGTACGGAAGACCCCTTCGGCGCGGCCGCGGGCGATGAGGGTCTCCACTCGGGCGGCCGGGCCGCTGTGCAGTTCGCGGATGCGCCCGGCAGGCAGTTCCCGCTGGGCGGCGACCAGCAGCGCGCGGGCCTGGTCGACCAGCTGCCAGCCGGCCTCCACGTAGCGCGCCAGCGCCCGCATCGGATCGCCTCCCAGGTCGACCTTGTCCAGCGCCTGATTTCCCTGGTCCACCGCGTGGCTCATCGCCGCGTCGACGACCTCCGCCCGGGAGGCGAAGTGCGCATACAGCGTCACCCTGCCCACACCCGCGGCACGTGCGATCTCGCTGAGACTCGCCTCAGGGTTCTGGCCGAGGCACTCGGCGGCGGCCTTGACGATCGCGTCGATGCTCCGCAGGGCGTCGGCGCGCTTGACGGTGTTCTTGCTCCCCATACCTCGCACCCTATCCAAGTAAGTCGTACATACCTGTTTGGCTTAGGCGCACCGTAGGGCTAACCTGAACAGTACTGTACGACTTAGAGGTGAGAGGACAACGTCATGAGCGACACGGACACCACGAGCGCCCGCGCACCCGGAGCACCACACCCACTGCGCTGGCCGATCCTCGGCCTGCTCGGCCTGGCCCAGTTGATGCTGATCCTCGACATCACCGTGGTCGCCATCGCATTGCCCCACATGGGCGCCGAACTCGACCTGAGCCGTGCCACCTTGACCTGGGTGGTCAGCGGCTACGCCCTCACATTCGGCAGCCTGATGCTGCTCGGCGGCCGGGCCGCGGACCTCTTCGGCGCCAAGCGCATCGTCCTGACGGGGCTCGCCGTCTTCACCGTCGCCTCGCTGGCCGCCGGGCTCGCCACCGGTGCACCCATGCTGCTGGGTGCGCGCATCGCTCAGGGCGCGGGCGCAGCACTGCTCTCGCCTGCGGCCCTGTCGGTGGTGGTGCGGCTCTTCGACGGCGACGAACGCACCAAGGCGCTGGGCCTCTGGTCCGCGCTCGGCGGTGGCGGCGCCGCCCTCGGCGTCCTCCTGGGTGGCCTGATCACAGCCGGTCCCGGATGGACGTGGGTGTTCTTCGTCAACGTGCCCGTCGGCCTGATCGTCGCCGTCGCTCTCGCCCGGATCCTGCCCAGCCTGCCGCCCGTGGCTTCCGGCTCGCTCGACGTGCCCGGCGCGGCCCTGGTCGCCGGCGCCACCGCCTGCCTGATCTACGCGTTGATCCGTGTCGGCGACCACGGCTGGCTCAATGCGCTCACCCTCACTCTGCTCACCGCCGCGGCAGCCGCCTACGCCGCCTTCGCCGCCCGCCAGCGCCGGGCAGCGGCCCCCCCCTGATGGACCTTCAGCTGCTCACCAGGCGCCCGGTGATCGCGGGCACCTTCGTCATCGCGGTCGCCACAGCCCTGATGGTCGGCGTGTTCTTCCTCGGCTCCTTCTACCTGCAGAATCACCGAGGCCACAGCGCCATGGCCACCGGGATCCTGTTCCTTCCCGTCGCACTCGTGACCATGGCCGCCGCCACCGCGGCCGGCCACGTCATCGCACGCCTCGGGGCCCGGGCACTGGCAGGCACTGCCCTCGCCGTCAGCGCCGCCGGATTCCTCATCCCCGTCCTGTGGTCCGGCACCACCGCCATGGTCACCGGCGTCAGCATCGCCGCGGCGGGACTGGGCGCCCTCTTCGTCGTCGCCTCCGCCACCGCGCTGGGCAACGTCGCTCCTCACGAAGCCGGTGTCACCTCCGGCATCGTCAGCACCTTCCACGAACTCGGCGCCTCCGCCGGCGCCGCAGCCGTCTCCACCGCCGCAGCCGCCAGCCTCGTCACCCACAGCGGCACCGCCCCCACCACCGGTTTCGACAACGCCTTCCTCCTCGCCACCGGCGTCGCCGCAGCCTCCGCCCTCATCACCCTCAAACTCATCCCACCCACGACGCGCTGACCGAACCACGTACTGCGGCCTACGGGTTGATGCGAAGGTTCACGCTCAAAAGGCCCGTGCCCCGACGAGCCGGCGGGTGTGCACCAGGGCGACGGCTGCACAGGCGTCATCGCAGCAACTTGGTGCTCCGGCCGGCGAGGACTCCACAGCCGGGGGCGGCCCCGGCGACCGTCGCTTCGACCACTCCGGATACCACCGGCGACTCTGATCCCGAGGCATGAAACCAGTGATCGCCCGCCGCGAGGTCCCGCACGGCTCAGGGCTCGGAGCCGTGCGGTGATCGTCGAGCACATCATCGCCTGGCTGCGCGGCTTCCGGCGCCCGCGTGTTCGCTGGGAACGGCGCGAAGAGATCCATGCAGCGTCTCCCAGCCTCGCGACCTAGCCTGTCCGCATGGATGCGTTCGCGGACCGACTCGAGGGCGGGTGGAACTGGTGGGAGGCCGCCATCGAAGAAGCGCAGGAAGGGCGCTGGGTCCGTGACGCCGTGGAACGACAAGTGGCCAAGGACATCGCCGCCGCCACGAACCCTCTGCATGGCGGACGGATGGCCCCGTTCACCGAGGACTCGTGGCACGTACGCATCGGGAGGATCGCGAACTGGGCCGGGGTGCTGCGACTCGCGGCCCGATCAGGCGGATGGGTGCTCCAGCCGGTCGCCGGACGCCGTCCACCGCGCCCTGCAGGCATGACCGAGCTGCTGTCCGGCATCTACGCGGTCGGCGAGCAAGGAGAAATCTGGATGCGGCACCTCCTGCAGGGCCGGCTGCCACCCGAAGACGAGATCGCGAAGGCTGAACGCTTCCTCACCGGGCCGGGATCCGTCGAGGACCTCGAGCTCTTCTTCTACGACTGAAGAGCCGTCCTCAGGCTGATGCTGCTCCCGGCCCGGAAGGTGATGCCGCCGGTGCGCTCTCCGCGTTTCCTGATCCACAATCCTGACCATTCCTCAGCAGCGACGTCGCCCGTCCCCCTGACAGTCAGGCTCTTGCCCGCTTGCGCCACACTGGGGTTCGCCACCAGCACGCAGGAGCAGCACGATGAACCGACCCCTCCGCCTGACACTCGTACTGACGTTGAGCGCACTGTTGGGTGGATGCGGCAGCAGCCCGGACATGCACAGGGCCGAAGTCGCTCGAAAGCCGTTCTGGAGCGCTGAGTTCGCAGGTGCGGCCGGCACCCGTCCGCCAAGCCGGTCGTGGAACACCGAAACGGGAAACCGGGAAGCCGAGGGGTGGGGCAACAACGAGTTGCAGTACTACACCGACGATGCGGCCAACTCCGCTCTCGACGGCGCCGGGCACCTGGTGATCGCGGCACGGCGGGCCCCCGCCGGCTCGCAGCTTCCGTGCTACACACAGGAGTTCTGCCCGTGGACCTCCGCCCGTCTGACCACCGAGGGGAAGGTCGCGCTCACCCGCGGACGAGCAGAGATCCGTGCGAAGTTGCCTACCGGCACGGGCCTGTTGCCGGCGATCTGGATGCTCGGCAACAACGGAGTCGAGTGGCCCGGGCAGGGTGAGATCGACATCTGCGAGGTGGTCGGCGGAGAGCCGCGAACGGTGTACGCAACCGCGCACGGACCGTCCTACTTCAACGAGGACGGGATCGGTGGCTCCACCACTCTGCCGAGTGATGCGTCGCAGGACTTCCACGTCTACGCCGTCGACAAACAGCCACACCGCATCACCTGGTCCATCGACGGCAAGCCGTACTTCACCTTGACTCCGGCGAAGCTGGACCGGCCAGGCGACTGGGTCTTCGAACAAGATCTGCACCTCCTGCTCAACATCGCCGTCGGAGGCGACTGGCCAGGCGCTCCCGACAGCACCACGCCCTCCCCCGCCACGATGACCGTGGACTACGTTCGCTTGTACGGTGAAGGTCGCGGGTGACGGCACGGGCATGCCGCACCTGGCAGTGCTGCCCCACTCCCCCACCGTCTCCGTGGCATCCCGGCCGAGTACGGGTCAGCCGGGCGGGACGCACACTCACGCCGTTGCCAGCTTGGGTTGACACGGGTTCGCCCGGCCTGACTCAGAGGCGGAATGCAGGAGGCTCAAACGAGTTCGTCTGCTCTCGCTCGGAGAATCGGACTCAGAAGTCGTCCGCGCCGTTGCGGAGTTCCGGGGTCCAGTAGCCGGTGAGGGCCTTGGCCGGGTCGACGGAGATGCCGTCGCTGCCGGGGGCAGTGACGGCGATGACCGTGGAGTCGCCCTCCAGTTGCACGGAGAACGCCGACACGGGCTCGTTGTCCTCGTCGACCCCGCCGTCCGACAGCTTGACCAGGGCGTAGGCCGGGGCCCCGGCCGTGAGCACGACCGGCGTGGCCGGCTTGCTCTTGGCGACGGCCGGGACGTCCTGCTTGTGACTCTCCAGGAACTGGATGTGCGGGAAGCCCGTCAGCCGGCAGGAGTGCCCGGAGGTGTTGCGCGCCGTGAGCACGATGTGGGTGTAGGGCGGGCCGTCCTGCGTGGCGGCGGTGACGCGGACGTCCCGCGCGGTGCAGACCGAGGTGGAAGCCGTCCCGCGTCCTCCCGTGGAGCCGGCCGAAGAGGCGTCGGTGGACCCCTGTGCCGCCGCCGAACGCGCGGAGCCGGCCGACCCGGACCCCTCGGACGTGCCCGTGCCCTCGACTGCCGTCGTCGCACCCGCCGCCGGGGACGACGCCACCGTGGCCGCGGCGGTCGGCCGGGACGACGACGTGCTGCCTGAGTCGCTCTGGCAGGCGGTGAGCGACAGGGTGAGAGCCGTGCCCGCGACGGCGAGCAGCGTGGAGCGGTGCAGCGTGTTCATGGAGATGTCCCCCGTGTGTAGTACGAGCCGCAGCGCGGTGCCGTCGGCCCGGATGGTGATACCGATCGGTCGACGACGGAGGGTCCTGGCCTGTGCGCCCCTGTGCCCCGACGTTGCGTCGGCTGGGACGGCAGGACCCGTACAGGTCCGTGAACAGGCGCTCCGTGTCGGCCTTCAGTCGACCACTTCCGGTAGTCCTCGCCCAGGCGGTTCTCCCGGCAGAAATACGGTCGGCGATACTTCTGCCGGAAGCTTGCGCCGGTACGGGCCGCACGATCATCACCATCCGCGGTGCACCACGGCATGCGTCCGGGCAGACACTTCGGGCAGCGGTTGCGGGTCGTACGGGTGAGCGCCGGACTGAGCCGGAGGCGCTGTGCCACGAGGCCGGGGTGAGTGTGCGGGCGCCGGCCGACAACAACGAAGTCACCGGATCACCTCGGCGCGCCGGGCCGTCACCGACCGTAGCGGGAGTACGGACTCACCTACCTCGCGCGGGCCTCGCCCGCCTCGTGTCTTCGGCGTGTTCTCCCGGCTCCCGCAGTTCAGCCAGTTCGGCCGCGGCTTCGACTTGCCGGGGGTGATCCAACTCGGTGAGGGCCTCGTGGGCAGCCGCCAGGGTCTCCCGGGCTTCCTGGTAACGGTCGATCCGGCGGAGGACACGGCCGAGGTCGAGGCGGGCTGATTCGCACCAGGCGGGCATCCGCCCTTTGTCGAAGCGGGCCACCGCGAAACGCAGCGGGGCCTCGGCCTCGGCCCAGCGGTTCAGCGCTGCGAGGTCGTTGCCGATGTGCTGCCGGGCCGACGCGAGGTACAGGCCGATGAGGTCGGGGGATTTGCCGGGTACGCCGGCGCTGCACATGGCCTCGCTGCGCCGGTGGATGGTCAGGGCCTCCTCGGCGCGGCCGGCCTGGCGCAGATAACGGCCCAGATTGTTGAGGGTGGACAGCTCGGCTAGGCGACTTCGTACGTCGTTGTGCCGGCCCAGTTGGTCGGCCGCTTCGCGGAGTCGGGTGATGGACTCCTCGACCCGATGGAGCCGGTGGAGCGCTTCGGCCGCGTAGTTCAGCGCCCAGCCGGCCTGAAGCCGGTCGTCGATCTCGCGCGCCACGTCCAGGGCGGCTTCGGCCGTGGCCAGCGCCGAGTCGTGGTCATAGAGGCAGACGTTGTAGGCCCAGGCCAGGTAGTTGAGGTGGACGGCCTCGTCCCGCTTGCTGCCCAGCGCGCGGGCGGAGTCGACGGATCGCCGGAAGACGTCCGCCCACAGCTCCCAGTGCAGGGTGCGATCGGAGAACCAGTGCATGGCCTCCGCTGCCTGGACGACCTCTTGGTGTCGGCCGTCTGCCTGGGCCCGGACCAGGGCCGCGAGCCACTGAGCCCGCTCCGCTTCCAACCAGGTGTGGGCCTCTTCACGGTTGGCGGGCGCAGTGGCGGGGTCGGGATCAGCGTCGTCGGCGTGCTGACGGTGTTCGGCATCGAAGAGCAGCGCGGCGGTGGTGGCCCGGCGCAAAGTCCACTTGTCGGTCCGTTCCCGGGCGGCGGCGACCTGAGCCGGATCGTCCTCTTCAATCACCTTTTCGCCGGCGAACAGGGCGAGCAGATCGTGGAAACGGTAGCGGTCGGCCGTGGGGTGGGGCTGCAACAGCCCGGCATCGGTCAGGTCCTGTGCGCAGCGGGCGGCCTGGCGCGGCGTCAGGTCGGCCAACAGGGCCAGGGTCTCGGGGCTGAAATCGGGCCCTGCGGCGAGAGTGGCACGGCGAAAGACGGTTCGGGTGGCCGGGCTCAGCTGCCGGTAGGACAGGTCGAAGGCGGTCCTCACCTGGAGGGAACCGGCGCGCAGGGTGTCCAGGCGGCGTTCGTGCGCGGCGAGTTGGGTGACGAGTTTGGCGATGCTCTCGCCGGGCCGGGAGGCCAGGCGCTGTCCCGCGATACGGACCGCCAGGGGAAGGTTCCCACACAGGTCCGCGAGGTCGCGGGCGGCCTGGCTTTCCCGCTGTACGCGCTCGGGGCCGATGATGCGGGTGAGCAACTCGACCGCTTCCTCGCGGCGCAACAGGGCCAGTTCGGTGCGGTGGGCCGCTTCCAGAGCGGCCAGAGCGTGCCGGCTGGTGACCAGGGTGAGCGAAGGGCCCTGGGCGGGCAGCAGCGGGCGTACCTGCTCCTCGTCGGCGGCGTTGTCGAGCAGCAGCAGCACCCGCCGGTCGCGCAGCACGGACCGCAGCAGACCGCAGCGGTCCTCCATGCCGGTGGGTATGGTCCCTTCGGCCACCCCCAGTGCCCGCAGCAGCCGGGCGAGGGCGTCGCGCGGGTGTGTCGGCGTGGTGTCCATGCCGCGCAGGTCGACGGCGAACTGCCCTTCGGGGAAATGGGGGGCCAGGGAGTGGGCGGCGTGGACGGCGAAGGTGGTCTTGCCCAGTCCGGGCTGTCCGCAGATGACCGCGACTGGCGGATGGGCCGGGTCGAGGTCTTCCGCCAGCTTCAGCAGCCGCGCCAGGGCCGGGCCGCGGGCGGTGAAGTCGCGCAGATCACGGGGCAGTGCGAGGGTGTTCGGCGCGACGGGTGCCGTGATCGGGCCCGTATTCGTGCTGGCGGCCTGACCTGTCGTGCCCCCGGAAGCCGGCTGCGTAGTCGCCCCGGCGGTCTGCCCCGGGGTGTCTTCGGCGGCTTGCCGGGGTGCGGACGGGGTGGTGGGGCGAGTACGGGGGCGGGGGCGGCCCAGGCTCGCGGCCCGTTCCAGCTCCCGGGCATCGGTGGCGTCGAGTTTCAGCGCGGCGGCCAGGGCCTCGACGGTTCGGCGCTGTGGTCCCCGCGCGCGGCCGCGTTCCAGGTCCGACAGGGCCCTGACGCTCACTCCCGACGCGTGTGCCAGGTCCTCCTGACTGAGCCCGGCTCTCCTCCGTAGACCGTGCAGGCGCTCGCCGAACCCGCCGGTGGCCGGTGTACCGGTGCTCATCCTCGGAACGTCCCCCTGGTCCGTGTGGTCCGGCACAACGCCGGAACCGTCCGGCGCAATTATGACAAGGCGTTACTTCTGCCGGTGATACTGCCTGGGCCGCCCCGCTGCCCTCCGGTTGGCTGAAGGTGCTTGGGGACCGGGGGGCCAGCCGCCCGGCCCCGGTCCGTCGTCCTGTGCACGGAGTCCTCGCACTCGCGAGAGAGCTCTGTCGCACGACTCATCGCTGGTCACCCGAAGGAGTACCTTCCGCATGAGGCTTTCTCTGTCCGCTCGTAGGCTCATGAGCCGCATCCTGATTCTCACCCTGGCGTTGCTGGCCGCTGTCGGCCTGACACAAGGGTTGTCCCCGAAGGCCCATGCCGACCCCGAACGGCCTTGGACCCGCATCGACTGGGACATCACCCATCTGCGGCGGGGCACCAGCAGCTTCTCGGCCGGCCAGGCCTACGACTCCATGCTCGAGAGCCTGCGCCGTACCGTCAGCCACGCGGTGCAGGCCAACTTCCCGCACAGTGCCACCACCCGGCAGACGGGCTCCTACGTCGAGATCGCGCTGATCGACCACACGGAGGCCAACAGCCACCGCCTCTCCCTGATCCTCGAGGCGAGCAACCTGTACGTGGTGGGTTACTTCACCCCTCAGGGGCGCTACATGTTCTACGGGCTGGACTCGGCTCCGGTCCGCACCGCCTACAACGCCGTGTTTCCCAGGAACCGCCTGGAGCAGGGCCACTTCCAGTCGCTCCCGTTCCGGGAGAACTACAACAGCTTCTCAAGGGAGGAGTGGCGGATGAACGACCCCTTCACGGGGCTTCGCGGCGACATCGACCATCTGGCCAACATGCCCGCCCGCGCTCCGGGGCAGAACACTCCGCCGGCAACGGCAGCCGGTCGGGCACTCACCTCGGTGGTCGCGGCGGTTTCCGAGGCCGCTCGCTTCCGGTGGATTCAGAACCGCATCGGCAACACGATCCGGGTCGGCTACGACCACGACGAAAACGGCCGGCAGGACACCCTCGGTCGTTTCGGCGCTGAGCTCGAACTGAGCTGGCGCAGGCTCTCCGCGATGCTGTCGGCCAACCTCCGAAACCGTGCCGCTGCGCCCATCACGATCGACGACCGGGTGTACCGCAACAGCACCGACATCGAGCTCGGGAACGGCCGGCGAGTGCCGGCCCTCGGCCTTGCGGTCGCGCTGGGCTCCCAGTTCTGACGAACCCTTCGCCGGCGTTCGGTTGAGAGCGCCGATGACAGGTGTGACCCCGCTTGGTGTACAGGGGTGCCGAAGCAGGGGGGAAGGAGCCGCCTCGACGACACAAGTCGAGGCGGCTCCTTCCCCCATTCCAGGTATCGGGGACACCTTGGTCGTGAACCATCGGTTCGCGCCCACGGCGTCCTGTACCGGGGCACCGGGGCTCCTAGCGGCCCGTGCTCATCCGCCCTCCCCCCCCCCGGCGGTGAGGCGGACGGCGAGCGACGATCGACAGCCGTCAGCGGCCGGGCACTTTTCAAGCCACCTTGATGACAACCTTGCCCGAGGCGTGACCGTGCTCGACGGCGGCGAGGGCGGCCGGGGCGTCGGAGAGCGGATGGACCGCTGTGATGACGGGGGCAAGGAGTCCGTGGAGGGCCAGCCGGGCCGATCGCTCCAGGTTCTCGCGGTCGACGCGACGCTCGACGAAACGCCCACCGAGATCGGGCACGGACATGTCACCCACGGCGATGACATTGCGCGGATCCCGGGCCAGCGGAGCGACCGTCCGCAGCGAGGCGCCTCCGACCAGGTCGATGATCCCGTCGAAGCCGTCCGGAACCAGTTCGCGTGCCGCCGCGGCGACGTCCTCGGCGGTGTAGTCGATGAACCGCACCCCGACGGCCTCGGCGTGCTCGCGCTTGGCCGTACTCCCGGTGCCGAGCACACGCAGCCCGCGCCCGGTGGCCAGCCGGGCGACGGCGAGGCCGACTCCGCCCCCGACCCCGTTGACCAGGACCGTGGCACCGGCCGGGAGGCTGAGCTGATCGAGCACGTCCACCGCTGTCGTCCCAGCCACCGGCAGCGTCGCCGCCACGGTCGCGGACAGACCCTCGGGTCTGCGCGCGGTGTTCGCCGCGGACAGCACCGTCGTCTCGGTGTAGGTGCCACCACCGGTCAGTGCGAAGCCGAACACCGCATCACCCACCTCGAGCCCGCTGACGTCCTCGCCCCGGGCGAGAACGGTTCCGGCTGCCTCCATGCCCAGCACGCGGGGGAACGGACGCCCGCCGTCCAACCCGTCGACCAGACCCGAACGCAGCAGGTGGTCAAGGGGATTCACGCCGGCCACGTCGACGCGGATCAGCACCTCGCCGCGACCGGGGACCGGATCGGGACGGTCGAAGAACTCCTGCACCTCGGGTCCGCCATGCCTGTCGAAACCCCACGCCTGCCCCATCTTCCGCCGCCCCTCATATGACCGACCCGGCGCTTCCGGGCGTGATCACCATCCTCACCTCTGACGTTGACGTGAGGGGCAATCGGCTGAGACGCGAATCACAACGCCAGGCCGACCGGGCCAACGGCTTCGGGGCTGTGGACAGCTCCACCCCGTGCCGGCTCTCGGCCCTGATCAGCACGCCGGGAGTGCAATCCGGGTCGCCATCAGATACCCCGACCAGGGACGGCTCCCCGCCTCGGCAGGAGGGCCGGCCGACGAACAGGGCCCGGGCGTCCTGCTGGCGAGGCCCGCCCCGTCCTGAGCCCGCGTTTCCCCCCGACTGCCACGCGGGGCCGGGGCGTTGTCGGTGGCGGCCGGTACGTTGCGACCATGGGTGTCTATCTGGTGAGTGTCGTCGCGCAGGACTGGTCGCAGCCCGGGGAGGACGGGTACGGGGACGCCGCCGCCGCGCTGAACACCGAACTGGAGCGGCGCGGCCTGCCCCCTTACGAGCTGCGGCAGGCTGCACGGGAGGCTCCGGGCTGGTTCGAGGAGAAGGTCAGCCCGTCCATGGACGGCTTCGTGGCACTGTGCAGGACACTGCTGACGGATGCGGAGTCGTCGGCCCTCCTCGACTGGAACATGCTGGTGCCCCTCGCGCTGGAGGAGGAGATCGTGCTCCCCGTCGGCACCGCCTACTCCGGCGAGGAGACTACGGTCGCCGGGGCCCCTCGGGTCCTCGCCCTGGCCGAACGGCTGGCCGACGCCGTGAGACTGCCCGTGGACGCGATACCGGCGGGTGGGAACCTCGCGCTGACCATGTGGTTCCTTGAGGGCGGGGCGGAGCGGACCGCACGGGTGCGGCCGGGAACGTGGGCCGAGGACCGGGACGCGGCCTTCTACGTGGCCCTCTACCTGCGCGCCGCGCAGTACTCCCTGCGCAACGGCTGCCCGATGACCTACTCCTGACTCGGCCACGACGGCGGCCGACCGTCCGTCTCTGGTCGGCACCGCCGCGTCGCGTCGCTCCCTGAACCCGGTGGCACTGCTGCACACACCCGGGCAAGTGGGCCCGAGACGCCTATAGCAGGCGGATTGCGTGCCGCGCACCTGGGCGAGCTGGGCTGCGCCGACCGCCGCCAAGCCGCTCAACGCTGCCACCCCAGCTCGCTGTAGGGGCGGCCGGCCCGGATCGCGTCGATGGCGACACGGGTGCAGGGGACGAACGGCTCCGGCAGGTCCTGCGCGTCCCACCACTCCCGGGCTTCCGGGTCGAGGGCTGCATCGTCATGTGCAGGAACAACTCGTCGAACCAGTCGCCGCCGATCTGTGCGGCAGTGCTGGAGGGGGCGTAGCGGGCGGTGATCTCCATGGACGCAATGTGCGGGAGGCGGGGCAGCAGGGAGCGCTGAAGGCGCTCGGCCGCGGTACGGGTGTGCTGGTGCAGACGGGCGTTGTCGAGCCAGGGCGGGCCCGCGCGACCCGCCCCCGACCCGCTACCCCGTTCTCACTCGTACTCCGTGCCGCCCTTTCGCGTGAGATACGCCGGACTCACCGCCTTCGCGATCGCCCGCCCCCCGGTCACCGGGCTGTACCGCTCACTGGACGGCCGTATCACCACGCCCTCCCGCAGGTGCAACCCCCGCCCCGACACCGTCTCCTGGCCGACGGCGACCTCCAGCACGTGCTCGATGTCGTACGGCCCCTGGAACAGTCGCGGGACCAACGGCAGCTCCCCCTGAAGCAGTTCGGCCGCGTCCAGCCACCGCACCTGCCCATCGATCTCCGCGGAGACGTCGAAGACGGCGTACCCGAGCGTGTCGCGGCGTCCGTCCGCACCGTACGTCAGGTCCTGTACGCCCGCTCCGTACACCTCGCCGAAGATCCCCACCCGCCGTGCCCCCAAGCGCCCGGCGAGCCGCGCCGCGGCCTCGGCGACACCGTGCCCGCGCACCGCACGCCAGTACAGATTGCGCGGATCCTCCTTCAGTGCCAGCGCCTTCGCGCCGAAGCCTTTGGACGAGACGTGCACCCGACCCTCGCCCGCGACATACGTCAGCAGGCACGCCGAACCGTGCAGCTTCTCCGTCAGGACCACGTCCTCGCCGGGCGTGAAGATGTCGGGGAACCGCTGGATGTTCTCTATGTCGACCCACGGCAGCAGCTCCGACGCGGCCTCCACGTCGCCGTTCATCATGGGCGGCACCGGCGGCACCCACTTGGTGATGCCGAGCAGCGCGGCGAAATCGGTCCCCTCCAGCGCTGCCCGGGCCAGGTCGTACCCCACGAGCGCCTTGGGCCGGCACACGATGCCCTGCGACAGCTCCCCCCGCAGCCGCACCGCCTTGACCCGGTCGGCGTTGCCGCCTGCGAGCCGCCCGGTCAGCCCCAACTCCTCGATCAGCTCGGACGGCAGCACCGACTGCTCGGGGATGTACACCGCAGCCTCACCCGTGCGATACGCGCCCTTGGCGACGACGGCCCGGTACAGACCCACCTGGGCCAGCTCGAGCGCATCGGCGTTCGGGTGTTCATGCACGGTCAACACTTCGGCTGTGACGCGCAGCGTCGACATGGGGGTCTCCTCCAGGTACCTACGTGGGTTGCATCGCCGCTCAGTCTCCGCACGGGAAAAGGGCGGGTCCAACGGATTGGCGCCTGGTAGCGTCTCGCCCTTCGGTCCGCGAGGCGGCCGCGCACGGAGCCCTGCGGGGATCGCCCTCCCGGCCTTCGCCCGGCTCCGTGCGGCCCTCGCCGACATCGCCGCCGCCCTCGATGCCGCCGACTCGCAGGGATCCGATGCCGACGAGCGGGTCGTTCCGCATCGTCCGCGTTCCGCATCGTCCGTCGGAGGATTGCCGATCCGCGTCAGACCCGGTCGTGGACGGTCGAAGTACGCCTCAGCTGATCCCGAGGCCGACCGCCAGCGTCAGTTCGAGGACCCGGTGCGGCGAGGTGAGATCCGGGAACAGCTCCCGCAGCTGCGACATCCGGTACCGCACTGTCTGGGGGTGGACGAACAGCGCCGCCGCCACCTCGTCCCGTCTGCCCTGGTGCAGCAGCCACGCCCGCAGCGTCTCCTCCATCCGCCGTGCCCTGGCGGCAGGCAGGGTCCGCAACGGTGCGAGCGCTCGGGCACGCAGGTCTGCGAACGCGTCCACGTCGGCGCTCAGCACCAGCTCGGGCAGGTGTTCCTCGGTGTCGCGGATGTCGGAGGAGAGGGAGCGCGCGCGCAGGGCTCGTGCGTACGAGGCGGACGCCAGAGTCCATGGCCGGGCCGGGCCGGCCACGGCCGTGCGGTCGGTCAGTCTCCGCAGCAGGAGTGACCGGTCGGCGTCGGGGACGAGCAGCACACCGGTGGCGTCCGGCAGATCGTCGAGGACGAGGGTGTTCGGGTCGAGCCTGCGGTAGGCCGGCCGGGCCTGGGCGGCGGGCAGCAGGACCGCGGTGAGCGAAACCGGAGGCTGCCACCCGGCCCGTTGGGCGGAGGCCAGCAGCACCTCCGGGCTCGCGCCGGCGAGGAGGTCGCGGGCCAGGTGTTCCAGCTGGCGCTCGTGGGCCCTGCCCTGGGCGGCAAGTTCGTCGGCGTGGCCCGCGGCGCTCGCGGCGGAGAGCTCGTCGATGTAGGCGAAGGTCAGCTCGGCGAACTTGGCCACCTCGGCGGCAGGCAGACCTGCCGGTACGGCACCCTCCGCCAGGCACCGCCAGGCCACACGTGCGCCGACACGGTAGGCACTGAGCAGGGCGTCCATCGAACGGCCGTCGCGCACCTCCCCGCGGCCCAGCTCGTAGGCCGCGTCACCGGCGTCACCCCCTGTGGCCTTCCCGCTCGCGAGGTCCAGGTAGTGCCCCAGAGCGGTGCGGACGGCCCGGCGGATCGTGGCGCCCATGTGGCCCGAAAGGGCGTTGGCATAGGGAGGCACCTCGTCGATGATCGCCTGGACGATCTCGTCGGCGGTGGTCTTCAGCGCGGCCCGAAGTACGGTGACCGTCTTCTCGTCCAGGGCCAGTTCGCTGGCCCTCTGGATTGCATGGCTCACTTTTTGTTTCCTGCGAACAATTCTGGCGACCAGATTCACATCCTACGGTCAGGACTTTACGCACTGAGGCGCAGCAAGCTGAAGTCATGAGGAGTGCAGCCCTGCGCGGCAGGGCGTGGAAACTACTGGAGATGGTCACGACACCGCTGCTGCCGTCGGACTACCTCGACCTGGTCAGCCCGCTGCGTGCCGGGGCCGACCTGCGCGGGCGCATCGAGTCCGTGCACCCGGAAACGGGTGACGCGGCGACCATCGTGATCAGGCCGGGACGGAGCTGGCGTGGCCATACCGCCGGCCAGTACGTGCGGATCGGGGTCGACGTGGACGGGGTGCGCCTGTGGCGTGCCTACTCCGTCACCTCGCCTGCCCACCGTCAGGACGGCCGCTTCACGATCACGGTGAAGGCGATCCCGGACGGCAAGGTCAGCAACCACCTGGTCCGCAGGGCGGAGCCGGGCACGCTGATCCAGCTCGACCAGCCGACCGGAGACTTCGTGCTGCCCCGGGTCAGGCCCGCCAAGGTGCTCTACCTGACGGCCGGCAGCGGCATCACGCCCGTGATGGGCATGCTGCGCGACACCGAGCTCGCCGACGTCGTCATGGTCCACTGCGCGCCACGGCCGCAGGACGTGATCTTCCGCAAAGAACTGCACGACCTGGTCACGGCCGGGAAGCTGCGTCTCACCGAGGTGCACACCGACACGGACGGCATGCTGGACATCGCCCGTCTCGACGCACTCGTGCCCGACTGGGCCGAGCGCGAGACCTGGGCGTGCGGGCCCGCGGGTCTGCTCGACGCCGCCGAGAAGCACTGGGCCGATCACGGCGTCCCGGAGCGTCTGCACACCGAACGCTTCCGCCCCGGCATCGTCGTCACCGGCGACGGCGGCGGCGAGGTCACGTTCAGCGCCACCGGCAAGACCGTCGACGCGGACGGCGCCACGCCGCTGCTGGACATCGGCGAGGAGGCCGGCGTGCTCATGCCGTCCGGGTGCCGCATGGGCATCTGCTTCGGCTGCACCACGCCGCTCAAGGCGGGCGCCGTCCGCGACCTGCGCACCGGTGAGATCACCGAGGCGGAACCGGGCGTCCTCATCCAGACCTGTGTGTCCGCCGCGGCGGGCCCCTGCGACATCGAACGGTAGGAACACCTTGACCGCAATCGACCCCACCGCCCACCTCACCGCGGAGCAGATCGAGGAGCTCGGCCGCGAGCTGGACGCGATCCGCGACGAGGTGATCGCCGATCGAGGCGAGAAGGACGCCGCCTACATCCGCAAGGTCATCTCGGCGCAGCGCAAGCTCGAGCTGGCCAGCAGGGGCGTGCTGCTGTTCTCGTTCTTCCCGCCGGCATGGCTGCTCGGCACCGCCGGTCTGTCCGTGGCGAAGATCATGGACAACATGGAGATCGGCCACAACATCCTGCACGGCCAGTGGGACTGGATGCGGGACCCGAAGATCCACTCCACCACCTGGGAGTGGGACCACGTCTCGCCGGCCGACCAGTGGAAGCACTCGCACAACGAGCTGCATCACAAGTACACCAACGTGATCGGCAAGGACAACGACCTCGGTTACGGCATCATGCGCGTCGACGAGGACCAGGCGTGGCACCCGGTCCACCTCGGCCAGCCGCTGTGGAACTTCATCAACGCCTGCTTCTTCGAGTACGGCATCGCGGCGTACGACCTGGAGCTCGGCAAGAACCTCAGCAAGCGCCGCCGCAAGAACCCGGAGTTCCGCGCGCGGGCCAGGGCCGTGGGGCGCAAGATCCGCAAGCAGGTGCTCAAGGACTACGTGATCCACCCGCTGCTGTCGGGCCCCTCGTTCCTCCCCACGCTCGCCGCCACCTTCACCGCGAACCTGGTCCGCAACCTCTGGTCCCACTCGGTGATCATGTGTGGGCACTTCCCCGAGGGTGTGCAGGTCTTCGAGCGCCGGTCGATCAAGGGCGAGACGCGCGGCCAGTGGTACCTGCGCCAGATGATGGGCTCGGCGAACATCAGCGGCAGCAAGGCCATGCACTTCATGACCGGCAACCTGTCCCACCAGATCGAGCACCACCTGTTCCCGGACCTGCCGAGCAACCGGTACGCCGAGGTGGCCGTGAAGGTGCGTGCGCTGTTCGAGAAGTACGAGCTGGAGTACGTCACCGGGCCCCTGCCCAAGCAGGTGTTCTCCGCGTGGCGCAAGGTCTTCCGGCTCTCGCTGCCGAACAGGAAGGTGGAGGTCAGCACGCACACGCCGGACCGCGAGAAGGAGCTTGTCGCAGCCTGATCGGTGGGCGGCGCACCCGTGAGCGCCGGTGGAGCAGGGCGCCGCCGGCGGTCGGTGGGCCGGCGGCGTGCGCGCGGTTGACCTGAGGTGTCTCGTCGTACGCGCACCGCGTCCGCCGGCGGCGACCGCGCGGTTCAGATGCCGCAGGTCGGGGCGGACCAGTATGGGGACGGGTCGAGTGCCACGTGGGTGTGGTCGTCGTGGTCGGGGTAGCCCGGGCCGAGGATCTCCGAGAAGCCGTGCGTGCGGGCCCGTTGGGCGAGGCGGCAGAGGGACGGGGAGCCGGTCAGATCGGCGGCGTCGCCGTACAGGTGGCGGCTGGTGGACGAACCTCCGACGGCGTTGTTGCAGGCGTAGGAACGGAAGCCGCTGGAGACGGTGAGCGAGACGTCGCCGAGCGCGTGTCGCATCGCCTCGAGTTTCCACATGGTCTTCAGCGCGTTGGCCTTGGCGGTGGCCGCCGGGACAGCGCCGCCCGACCAGTCGGAGTTGCAGCGGTTGAGCTCGGCGTAGGAGAAGTGGATCGGCGTGCAGTCCGCGTCCTGCAGCGCGTAGAGCTTGCTGAAGGTCGCGGGACCCGCGACCCCGTCGGCGGCGAGGCCGTAAGCAGACTGGAACGCCCGCACGGCGGCGGTCGTGCGGGCGCCGTACTGGCCGTCGTAGGAGAGACGTTCACCGGAGGTTACCCAGCCCGCCACCCGGATCTGCAACTGGGTGACGTCGCTGCCGGAGGCGCCCTGGGACAGGGTTCGACTCCAGGTGTAGCACTCGTCGGCGTGTGCGGTGCCCGCGGTGGCGCCCACACCGACCATCGCACCTGCCGCGAGCATGACAATCACAGTGACGAGACGTGCGATCCGTCCGAGCATCCAGACCCCCTGGTCGTCGGTGCGGCCACCACTCCCGTGGCGGCCGTCGAACTCAGACTGAGCGCAAGTGCTACGCGCGTCAACAGTGCGGTCGTGACGGGCAGGGTGAACGGTGGCGGCACTCGTCACGCGAGCGAGACCTCGCCGAACCATCGAAAGGCACCGTTGAATGGGTCCAGTGCACATGTCACCCGACGCACGGAGCCGCGCCCGACACCGCCCGGTGTCGTTTCCGTCCAAGACGCCGGCCCCGGCGGCGACATAGCCTGATCCCAGGAGATCGGCCCCTGATCAGGAGATGCAGATGCGCAAGTTGGTCTACACCGGATTCATGTCGCTCGACGGCGTTCTGGACTCGCCCGGTGGGCCCGAGGAGGGGCACCGCAGCGGTGGCTGGGTGGTGAAGGACCTGGAGTTCGTCCCCGAGGCGTGGTCGCTGAAGGGCGAGGAGCTCGCCGACACCACGGCGCTGATGTTCGGCCGTCGCAGCTACGAGGCCTTCGCATCGGTCTGGCCCGGCTCCGAGGACCACGCCTCCTACCAGGAGCTGCCCAAGTACGTGGTGTCGAGCACCCTGCCGGACGACGCCCTGGTCGACGGGTGGGGGCCATCGACCATCCTGCGTACGACGCAGGACGTCGCCGCGCTCAAGGAGAGCGAGGGCGGCTCCATCTACATCCACGGGAGCGCCGAACTGGCGCGACGGCTGTCGGAGGCCGGTCTGATCGACCAGTACAACCTGCTCGTTTTCCCCGTCCTGCTCGGCGCCGGCAAGAGCCTGTTCCACCGGGCCGACGCCGACAAGCAGATGCTGTCGCTGCGGGAGTCGCAGAGCTATTCCAACGGAATCCTGAAGCTCGTCTACGACGTCAGGCGCTGACCGAGGTCGAGCGCGATGGCGCCGCCCGCGCCGTCGCGCAGTTGGCCGGCGGTGCGGCCCACATAGGTGCGCAGCGCCCGGGCGAGGTGCGGCTCATCGAAGTAGTCGAGCTTGACGACGACGTCGGCGGCCGTGTCACCGGCCGCCAGCAGTTCCGCCGCCGTACGGGCCCGCTCGATCTGCCGTACGGCACCCCGCGTCAGCCCCGTGGCGGCCCGGAAACGGCGCTCCACGGTCCGTCCCGACACCACCGGTTCGTGGCCTCGCAGAACCTCGGTGACGAGCGGGTCACGCCCCACCGTCCCGGCCTCGACCAGCCGCTCCACCAGGGCCTCGGCGTCATCGGCACCCGGGGTCGGCCAGCGTGCGCCGTCCAGTCGGAACGTCCGCCGTGTGGTGTCGGGGAGCTCCACACCGCCGTCGACCAGCTCCGGAGTGGACAGGACGCGCAGCGAGGTGCCCAGGGCGAAGTCGATGCCGGTGAAGACAGCGCCGACGGGGACGGGTGCCGTGCTCGTCCGGGTCTCCGGGCCGGTCACGGCCGCCCACGACCGGCCGTCCTGCTCCCAGAACACCAGGCCCCAGCGCACACCTGCGACCGCCGTCATCGTCGTGACCTGCTCACTGGTGCAGGTCCACACGCTGTCGACCCACGGTGAGTCCGACCGGCGTATATCGAAGCGCAGCTCCACACCGGCAGGATACGACGGACCATGCGGCGAGTGCCGGGCGAGCGAGCACTCCCCCAGGGCTCGTTCATGCGGGTCCGCGCCGCCGTCCGGGCCACGGCGATCACCGCGGAAAACCGGGTGACCCCGTCGTCGCACGTCAGGACAATGGCCGGGTCCCCAGAAGCGAAAGGCGGCCGACCGTGACCGTCCCCAACGTCCTGCTCTCCGGCATCGTCGGATCGACCGCGTACGGCCTCGCCCACGAAGGCTCCGACGTCGACCGCCTCGGCCTGTTCGCCGCACCCACCGCTCAGCTGCATGGACTGCACCGGCCCAAGGAGTCGCACGTCAGCAAGGCGCCGGACCACACCCTGCACGAGGCGGCCAAGTGGTGCCGGCTGGCGCTGGGCGGCAATCCGACGGCCATGGAGCTGGTATGGCTCCCGGACGACCTGTACGAGGTGCGGACCGCGCTCGGCGACGAACTCATCGGCATACGGACGGCGTTCCTGTCCGCCCGGCGAGTCCGGGACGCCTATCTGGGCTACGCCACGCAGCAGTTCCGGCGGCTGGAGGCCCGCGGCGACGGCTCGTTCTCCGCGGACACCCGCAAGCGCACGGCAAAGCACGCCCGGCACCTGAAGCGGCTGTGCACCCAGGGCCTGACGCTGTACACCACCGGGCAACTGACCATCCGTGTCGAGGATCCGGAGGAGTACCACGCCTTCGGTGAGCGCGTCGCCACAGACTCCTCGGCCGCGCGGCCCCTGCTCCGGCAGTACGAGGACGCCTTCGAGGCAGGCCCGTCGGTGCTCCCGGACGAGCCCGACGAGGCTCCGGTCGAGGCCTGGCTGCACCGCGTCCGCGCGCACTTCTACGCGGAGCCGACAGCCGCCGCCGCGGCACACCGGTGAATCTCAGCGCGCCCGGAGCCTCGCTCACACGTGCGCAGACACCGGCGCGCGCAACGGCCTGCCCCTCCCGACGAGATGAGCCGCGTTGCCCACCTTGCCCACCTTGCCCAGTTCTTCCGTCAGGCCGATCGCTGCTCTGACGATCGAACCCTTCCGGCCCGCCGATCATCTGGGTCCCGCAGCCGAGTTGCTCGCTGCCCGCCATCAGCGTGACGCCGGGCTCGAGCCGGCGCTGGGCGGGCGCTTCGCCGTCCCGGAGGAGTGCCGGGCCTTGCTGGAACAGGCGTGGGAGGACGGCGCCCGTGGTGCGGTCGCCGTCCGGGACGGCGCAGTTGCCGGATACCTGCTGGCCCGGAGCGGCGAGGGACAGCGTGGTCGTCACTGCTGGACGCAGTCCCACGACGTCGCCTACTCGCCGGCTGCCGGTCCGGCGGTCCTGCACCGGCTGTACGCCGCTTTGTCCGCCGACTGGCTGGCCGACGGACGCCTGCACCACTATGTGGTGGCTCCCAGTGCAGACCTGCCGCTGTGGCTGACGCTGGGGTTCCCCCACGAGCAGGTCCACGCCATCGCCGACGTTCCCGCGACGGCGCCGGCAGCGGCAGCGGCAGCGGCAGCGGCACCGGACGGTGTCCGCAAGGCCGTCCCCACCGACATGGACGCGCTGGAGCCGCTCCTCGGGCTCATCAACGAGGCACACGCGGCACCGCCGGTGTTCGCGTTCACGGACCAGCCGATGTGGGACGTCCTGCGGTCCGGCCACCTGGAGCTGATGAACGATCCGGCCGTAGCGTACTGGGTGTGCGAAGGGCAGGACGGCATCGACGGTTTCGTCGTCATGCGCCCAGTTCCCCGCGAGGAGGCCTCGATCCTCAAGCCCGAGGGCTCGGTCGAGCTTCTCCTGGCCGCGACGGCTCCGCACGCCCGCGGTACCGGCGTCGGCCGCCGGCTGACCGAGTGGGCGCTGGCAGACGCGGCACAGCGGGGCCACACGCTCTGCGTGACCGACTGGCGGGCCGCCAATCCCTTCTCGTCCGTCTTCTGGCCGCGCCGGGGATTCCGGCCCGTCGCCTACCGGCTGCACCGGATGCTGGACCCACGGCTCATGGGCCCCGAGCACGTCGCCGGGGTCTGACCGGCCCTGTTGCGTCCAGCACGGGCCGACAGTTGGTCCTCCAGCCAGTCCGCAAGTTCCGGCGGTCTCGCTGACGCCGCGCTACTTCGATGGATCGGTGTCATAGTCGTGCCTGGCCTGCTCAACCTTGTCCAGGTTGTCGGCAGCCCATTCGGCGAGGTGAGCGAAGAGGGGAGCCAGACTGCGACCCAGCTCGCTGATCTCGTACTCGACCCGAGGGGGAACCTCCGGGTGATACGTACGCACGACCATGCCGTCGCGTTCCAGCTGCCGCAACCGCTGGGTCAGTACCTTCGGTGTGATCGTGCCGATCCGTCGTTCCAGCTCGACGAACCGTTGCCGGCCATGCCTGTGGAGAGTCCAGAGGATCGGCGTCGTCCACCGGCTGAACACGATGTCCACGACCGCACTGGTCGGACAAGCCAGCTCCGGGTCGATCTCCGCGGCTGCCGCCCACTCAGCTGTGCCGGCCATGCACACCCCTTGAGATAGTCACTTTCCTCTAGGTACCTACTATATCGGCGGTGTTAGCGTCCCCGTGTCGCTCGGATGGCGGCAACATGCTGATTGGATAGGGGAGTTGTTCATGATCGTAGTGACGGGGGCAACCGGCAACGTCGGCCGATCGCTCGTGCAGACCCTCGCGGCAACCGGTGCTCAGGTGACCGCGACTTCCCGGGGGATCTCGGACGCGGATGTGCCGGAGAAGGTCGAGTACCGGCAGGCGGACCTGATCGATCCTGAGAGTCTCAGGCCCGTATTCGCAGGAGCCGACGCGCTGTTCCTCCAGAACGGCGGCCCGAGCGCGCACCTGTTGAACCCACAGGACATCCTCGATGTCGCCAAGGACGGCGGCATCGGCCACGTCGTCCTCCTGTCCTCGCAGGGCGTTGCGACCCGACCCCAGTCGGCCTCCCACGGGGGCATGGCACGCGCCATCGAGGATGCCGTGCAGCGATCAGGCATGTCCTGGACGATCCTGCGACCCGGCGGCTTCCACTCGAACGCATACGCCTGGGCCGAGTCGGTCCGCACCCGAAGGACCGTCGCCGCGCCGTTCGCCGACATCGGCCTGCCGACCATCGACCCGGACGACATCGCCGAAGTCGCGGCCGCAGCCCTGCGCGAGGACGGCCACGCCGGACGGATCTACGAGCTGACCGGGCCGGCGCTCAACACGCCCCGTCAGCGGGCCGAGGCGATTGCCGCCGCACTGGGCGAACCCGTCCGGTTCATCGAGCAGACCCGCGGCGACGCCCGTGCGCAGATGCTGCAGTTCATGCCGGAGCCCGTGGTCGAGACCACGCTGACCATCATCGGCGAGCCCACCCTTGCCGAACAGCGCATCAGCCCCGACGTCGAGCAGGTCCTCGGCCGCACACCCCGCACCTTCGCCGACTGGGCTCACCGTCACATCGCCGCCTTCCGTTAAGGAAGGATCTTGTCTCCGAGTGAGGAGCAGTCTGGCATCGCGAGGGCCTCTCATGGCGTGGTGAGGGTGGTTGCGGCATCGGTACCGATGCCAACGCCACCGCCGCCGCCGCCACCACCACCACCGGCACCGAGGCAGCCTTCTCCTACGAGCTCAACACCGAGAAGCAGCCCACGCCTTTGCTAGGTCTCGACCAGAACCCACGCATCCGGCCGGAGCGGACTGCCCGCCACCGGCTCGCGCTTCGATTGCGCGGCCCGCTGACACACCGCACACAGCCGAGCATGAACAACGTCCCGAAGGGCCAAGCCCTTCGGGACGTTGCGCCTTTGCCAGAGTTTCAGCAGCCTTGCCGACCCTGAGTTCTCGCATCGGCCGCCGGAACCGGTACCTCGACGAGCCGCCACCGAACCGTACAAGGACAACCAGGGGGCTCGGCCGGTTGGGCGGACACCCGCCACTCGACGTGCTCGTCCGCCGCAGCCTGACCACTTGACCCGTTGTCCCGGCGGGGTCATGCCTGTTCGCATAGAGCGGCCTTCTTCCAGGCCGCTACGCTGCCCGGGGCAGTCCACAATGAGCAAGACCCGGGGGGAATCGTGAACCGACCTCTGCTGTTCCTCGACGTGGACGGGCCGCTCAACCCCTATGCAGCCAAGCCGGAGAGGCGTCCCGACGGTTACACCACACTCCGAGTTCCCCGGAGCGATGCCCAGGAGGACGACGGAGGCCTTGCGTTCCGGCGGCGCCCCCTGCGGGTCCGGCTCAACCCGGAGCACGGACGAATCCTGCTCCAGCTCGGCTTCGAGTTGTGCTTGGCCACCACATGGATGGACGACGCCAACCGGTGGATCGCACCGGTCCTGGGCCTTCCGGAACTTCCCTTCGTGGACTTCGGCGACGCCCTGCTCCAAGAGCGCCCTGACGGAGTCCACTGGAAGACCGGACCGCTGGTGAGCTACGCAGGCGGCCGTCCCTTCGCCTGGGTGGACGACGAGCAGAGCGAGTTGGATCAGACCTACGTGACCGCCCACCACCAAGGACCCGGGCTACTCCACCACGTCAACCCGCGGATCGGCCTGCGCGAAAACGACTTTGAGATGCTCGCCGACTTCGCCCAGTGCCTGGACGCCTCACGAACCACCAGCTGAGCGCCTCGCCATCTCGGCAGGCGGCTCCGCACGCGAATCCGAGATCTCTGCGGGACAGTCCTTGGACAGTTTCAGCCAATTGGTGGACTACCGGAGAGATCACCAAGCACACATCGGTGGGGTCGGAAGCCTCACCGGACCCCGACTGTCGCTCGACCAATCGAAGTCGAATCCGGTTCGAATTGAAGGGTCCGCTGCTAATATTCCCTCTTCGAACCAAAAAATCGAGATGTGGACACCGGGTCTGGGGGATCAATGGCGAGTGCGGACGATCTTTTAGGCCGGCTGCCTGCGGCGGGTCCCACCCGGGCAGCCAACCGCAGGAAGGTCCTCCTCGCCGTGGCGATCAAGTCCGGCACCCAGGCCGACATCGCGCACCGCACGCTCCTTTCGCAGGCCACCGTGTCGGCCGCGGTCCGCGAACTCGCGGAGGCGAACCTCGTGCCCACCTCCAAGGAACGCGGCAAGGTCTGCCTGTCGGCCGTGAACGATGTCGGCGTGGGCGTGCACCTCGGCTTCAACCACATGACCGTGGTCGCCCGCAGACTCGACAAGGAATTCGACCAGGTGACGTCACGGGTCAGCTCGGAGGGCGTCAGCAGGGGCTGGTCTCGGGCTCTGCCTGAGGTGAAGCAGATGATCGATGAGGCGATCGAAGGAACGGGGCGGCGCCGCTCGGACGTGTTCTCCCTCGGCATCGCCGTACCCCGGATGATCAACCCGCGCACCGGCGGCTTCACCCCGCCGATCCTGCCGCCCTGGCGGGCGGGCGACGACCCGGTGAAGGACCTGGGGACGTGGCTCGGCGTGCGCGCTTTCATCGACAACGACGCCAACCTCGGCGCCTTGGCCGAACAGACCTACGGCACACGGGAACATGCCGAGACGGTGGTCTACGTAAAGGCCTCGACGGGTGTCGGCGCCGGCATCATCGTGCACAACAGCGTGCTGCGGGGCCACGGCGGCATGGCAGGAGAACTGGGCCACCTGACCGTGGACCCGCACGGCGCGGTCTGCCAATGCGGTGGACGCGGCTGCCTCGAGACGGTGATCGGCGCCGACGCGCTGATCGCGCAGGTCCGTGCCGCGCGGGCGGCACGCAACAGCGTGCCCGCACCGGAGACTCTGGAACAGGTCATCGCAGCCGCCCAGGCACAGGACGCCGTCTGCATGCGGGTGATCCACGACGCCGGCCGGCGCCTGGGGCAGTCCCTGGCCCAGCTGTGCAATCTGCTCAACCCCGACCTCGTTGTCATCGGCGGTCAGCTCGCCGAGTGTCCGCTGCTGCTGGAGGGCTGCAAAGAGTCCTTGCGTCGCTTCGCACTGCCGGGCGCGGTCGCCGAGGACTCCGAGTTCGTCCTCGACCTCAGCGAACTGAGCACCCGGGCTGAAGCTCAGGGCGCTTTGATTCTGGGGCTTCGCGGCATGGAGCACGGGGCCAACAACACCTAGACACGCGATGGTGGACCTCGGGACCAACCCTCGGGTGCGTTCAGGGATGTGCTTGATGGCCAACGCGCCGTGCAGACCCCTCTCTTCTTCGAATACGACGCCGCGGGCCCCGCTACCACCGTCGCACTCGTTCGAATGAGTGACCGTCGTCGACCGAATAGTTCCACCTTCCGTCAGCAGGCCCATTGACGGAACCGGATTACCCCACTGCCGCCCGGCGACGAAGGCGGGCGCTGCCAAGCCGAAGCACCCCCTACCGGGGGCCGATTCGCCACCAGGAACAGCCGGAGAATCGCTACACTTTGAGGCCCCGCGGCCGCCGGTATGGCCGGCGCCGCGCCTTTCCCCGTTACGATCCTTTTCCGGGGCAGCCGATGCCCCTGACCCGAGGCGGCCTCATGACCTGCGAGCCCAATGCCGTATCCCCGTACGAGGACTCGGGATATCCGCGACAAGCGGTGAAGGCCGAGGTTGCACCGTCTCCCGAGGAACCGGCCGCCTACGAACCGCCGATGCTGGTCGACCTGGGTCACGTCCGTAAGGTGACGCTGGGCAGTTCCCCCAGTGGTAGTGCCGATGCCAACGCCCAGTATTACTACTGACATTCGGGACAGCAGTCGTGCCCCAACCCGCTGCCGCAGCCACAGCCACAGCCACAGCCACGGATCTGCACTGCTCGTCTCCTGCTCTCCCCCCTCCTGACGGGCCCACCGTCGCGGGACTGCTGTCGCCGGCACCTGCCCCGGCGCCGCGTGGAGCCACCCAGCTGTGGCCCGGGGAACCTCGGCTCTGGTCCTGGGGAGACTGGCACACCGGTGAGGTCCGCACCGAGCAGTGCGCACACGTCCGGCTGGCCGTCGTCGGTCAGTGCCTCGCGGACGAAGTGACGATGCGTGACGACCTACAGCGGGCCGTGCAGGACGGCCGCTGGGAGCGCCTGACTCGATGGCCTGGCGCCTACCTGCTGATCACGCTCCACGACGATGGTCGCCTCATCGCGTATGCAGACTCGGCGGGGCAGTTCCCGCTCTATTACGGGCGCCGCGGCCACAGCACGGTCCTGTCCACCCGGGCGAGGACGGCGGCGGCCCTGTCCGGGGCAGCCGGCCGACCCGACACGGCCGCGCTCGCCGCGCACATCGTCTGCCCCGCCGTTCCAGAACTCACGGAGGGGCGCACAGCTCACGACGGCATCCGCCGACTCGGTGGCGGCCAAGCCCTGGAAATCACTCCCTCCGGCGGCTGCACCCACTGGACGTACGAGGACCTCGCCCCCGACCCCGACGCACGGTTCGAGGACAGCGCAGCCCAATTGCGGTCAGCCCTCACGCGCGCCGTCGCCCTGCGCACCGACAGCGCCCCGCGGATCACCTCGGACTTCAGCGGTGGCCTGGACTCCACCTCCCTGGCCTTCCTCGCCGCCCGCACGACCCGCTGGGCGCCGCTGGACGCCTTCGTCTACCACCACCCCGACGCACCCACCGGCGATCTCACCCACGCCCTGGTCCACGCCGAACATGCCCGGTCCATCCGGCTCTCCGTGACGTGCGGCAACGAGGAGTCCCTGCCCTACAGCGGCCTGTCCGAGCACGGCTCTGCGGACCAGCCCGACCCGGCGGCAGTCATCGGCGCCCGAACCCGCTTGCGCATGGACCACATCGCGCGCGGCGGCCCCGGTATCCATCTGACCGGCGAGGGCGGCGACGCTCTCTTGGCCGCGCCCCCCGCCTATCTCGGTGACATCGCGGCCACAGCCGGACTGCGCCGGCTCCTTGCCGACGGGCGCGCGCTGGCTCGCATGCGCCAACTCTCCCCAGCAGATGTCATCCTGCGAGCAAGACGCCTTGCCCGCACCCCTCTGCACCGGGCGATGAGGGAACTCGCCCGCCGTCTCGACGAACCCCTGGACCATCCGCCTCAGTGGGCGGACGCGGTTGCCTGGTGGCCGGCTCCGGGACCGGAGACGACCTGGCTGGCCACCAGAGCACGCCGCCACTTGGTCGAACTGGCCGAGGAGCGTGCCCGATCGACCGGCCCCGCATCTCCTTCGGCGCCGGCGACGCCGGGCACCCGGGCAGTCCTGTGCGAGCTACGTACCTCCGCCGCCACACAGGCTCAACTCGTGGCTATGGCACGCCCGTTCGGCATCTGGCCGCACGCCCCCTTCCTGGACAATGAGGTCGTACGGGCCTGCACCCGGCTCCCGTTGCCGCACCGGATCGACCCGTTCACCGCCAAGCCGCTGTTGGCGGCCGCTCTGACCGATCTGGTCCCCGGCCCGGTAATGCGGCGCAGGACCAAAGGCGACTACGCGGCCGAGAACTACCGCGGCGCCCGCCGCTCCATGACACACATCAGAGAACGGCTTCTCCGCTCCCCGCTGGCCGACCTCGGAATCATCGAACCCTCGCGGGTGATCGCCTCGGTCGAACGAGCAGCCGCGGGTTTGCCCGCACCCTTCCCAGCGCTGAACCGCCTGCTCGGCGCGGACCTATGGCTGACGGCCGGCGACAGCAGACAGGAGCGTCCATGACGCGGTTGAGCGTGTCCGAGCACGTGCGCGAAAGTACCTCACCGCACGGTGGCAGCGTGCTGCTGGACCTGAAATCGGGCCACTGCTTCGCGATGAACGCCATCGCTCACGCCCTCTGGCAGGAATGGCGCCGTAGCGGGAACTTCGACGCCGCGGTGTCGGTATTGGCCGGCCGTTACCCCGACCTGCAGCACGACCGGCTCCGCGAGGACGCCCGCCGCCTTGCCGCCGACCTGATCAGCCTCGGCCTCCTCACCGCGTACGCCCCGAGCCGGCCGCCCTCCGCAGTGGAGCAACACACAAACCCGACGGGCGACGCTCCGCCTCCTACGGTGGACCATGCACTGGTCACTGCGAGCCGAAGTCCGGGTGATCGCGCATCCGCCTGGCAAGCCCCATCGCAGGGCGAGGACCTGCATGGCGTGGAAGTGCCCCGTTTCGCAAGCCAGATGACAATGACCGCCGACCCGGTGCGGGCCGAAGGCGACCGCTCATTTCGCGGCGCCGTCAACGTGGTAATCGGCCTCTGCGCGCTCTTCGGCGCACTGCTGTTGATCCGGTTGCCGTTGAGAACCGTCTCCTTCACCGTGCGCTGGACGGCACGCATCTGGTGCCGGCGGGAGGCCACGTCGGAGCAAGCCGTAGCCGCCCTGGCGGCGGTGCGGCGGGCAGCCCGGTGGTACCCGGGACGCGCCGCCTGCCTTGAGTTGTCCCTGGCCACGCTCGGGGTCCTGGCCACGACCGGCCGACGGGTGGTGTGGTGCATCGGCACGGCGGACGACCCGTACCGTTTCCACGCGTGGGTTGAAACGCAGGGAGTAGCCATCGCCTCACCTGACGAGTACGGCAACTCTGATTTCCGCCGTGTTCTGGTTGTGAGCTGATCAGTCGGGCAAGCCGACCGTCGGAACGGGGCGCTGCGAGCGACCCACTCCACGCCCCCCCACTACCACGCTTCAATTCGCACACGCCTGACGCCTGTCGGGCTCCCTACCGAATAGTTCCAAGAACGTCGTCGAAAACTCGTGCGTAATCCTCTTCATCGGCCAGACTTTGTACGCTAGCCTGACAAAGTGAAGGGGCGGTCACCGGTCTCCCGGCAACCGCCCCCGTTGGTGGGGTCTGCTCGCCCCTCAGACGCGCGGCAACAGCGCGTCAACCAGCGTCATGTCACCGTTTCCTCGAGACATCACGATCAGGAACACGAGGACCATGACGATGATGACCACTCGCACGTGCCGCCAACGCACAGAGATCGAACAGCGGGTGGTCATCGTCATCTTCATACCCATGTGACTTCACCTCACCTTCCCGCGCGTCGACAACGGCGCCCGGCAATGCGGGTGCGGCGTCGACTCCGCGTCGAAGACAAGTGTTCCCGTCAACCTGCTGCAGAACAATGGCCTTTGCCGCGTCCCCACGCGCCGCGTGAGCCCCAGCCCTGGGGAGTCCAGTCTGCGTCGCACTTCGATTCGCCTGTGGCAAGCGAGTGAGACATACCATGGGAACGAGAACCGAAAATTGAGACCGCTCTCTGCCCATGGCTCCACCTCAGCGGACACCATGGAATGCAAACCGTCTGGCACCGCCATATCGTCAGCGAGATTTCCGTCGGCTTGACGCCCGCCAGCGCACGCCCAGCACCCGATTCGAAGCCGAACGGAGAGTGAACGCCCCGGCGCTCATCGAATAATGCGGTGCAGGCCTCAAATCGACGCCTCCTTTGCGTATGAGACTGCACCTCGAACTCATCCGAATGTGATGCAAGTCACAGACAACAGCATGGCTGTCGGGCGCAGGCCTCCTGACCGCCGTCGAACGCCCCCGGCGTGCACCGGAGCGCCCCCGCTTAGGGGATGACCGTCGGCGCTCCTGCGCCAACCATGAAGGGGGCCGGGCCGGGACCGGCGCCACGGAGGCGGCAGCCGTCGAGAGCGTGCAGGAGGCAGCGATGGGGCGACGTTGGCTGGTGACGGGGTGTTCCTCGGGACTGGGCCGGGCTCTGGCCGAGGCGGCGGCGCGGGAAGGGCACGACGTGGCGGTCACCGCGCGCGACACCGCCGCCCTGGACGACCTGGCCGCCGCCTGGCCCGGGCGGATCGTCCCCCTCCCACTGGAACTGCGCGACGCCGCCCAGTGCGAGGAGGCCGTCCGCACCGCCACCGACCGTCTGGGCGGGGTCGACGTCCTCGTGAACAACGCGGGTGCCGGCCTGTTCGGCGCGGTCGAGGAAGTAACCGACGCCGAGTTGCGCGACCAGCTGGAGACGCTGGTCGTGGGCCCCTGGCGGCTCGTCCGCCTGGTCCTGCCGCTCATGCGCGCCCAGGGACACGGGCACATCGTCAACGTCTCGTCCCTGGCGGGCCGGATGGCGTTTCCCGGACTGGGCGCGTACGTCGCCGGGAAGTACGCCCTGGAGGGGATGAGCCAGGCGCTTGCCGCGGAGGTGGGCGGCCAGGGCGTGCGCGTCACCGTGGTGGAGCCCGGCGGCTTCGCGACCCGCTACGGGACGTCGCTCGCGGAGTCGGACCGCCGGCTGCCCGAGTATGCCGCGGTCACCGCCGAAACCCTGAACGCGGTGCGCGGTATGGCGGGCGACCCCGCCACCGGACGGCCCCAGGACTTCGCCGCCCGGATCCTCGCCATCGTCGCCGCCGACGGGCCCACCCCGTTGCGCGTTCCGGTGGGCGATGACGCCTACACCTACCTGGAGATGGCCGAGCAGGCCGCCCGCGAGGAACTCGCCACCGCCCGCGCCCTGGTCGGGGGGCTGTCACCGCTGCCGTCCGCCACGCCGTAGCAGCCGCGCCAGGCACCGCCGACCACGTGTGGCGGCCCGACCGCGGCCTGACCGCGGCTCGTCCGCAAGTCCCACCATCCGCCGGTCAGCGAACAGTGAGCGTACTTGCGGCCGCACAAGGCCGCCGTACCTCACGTGTGATGAACTGTGGCCGGGTTTCGGGACGTTGATCTCGTCTCGAACAAGGGAGTGGGAGGGGCCGTGGGCCTTGGTAGGGGGACGTGGCCGCGACTGACCGCCGTGGTGCTCGTCATGGCGGTGGCGGCCGGGTGTACGGGGCAGGGTGAAGGCGCAGGCGGCGGAAGCGACGAGGACCTGCTGCGGAACCACGACTGGACGCAGATGCCGGGCACCACCGCGCGGAACGACACGCTGCGGGTCAGCACACTGGATCGGCACATCGTTGAGCAGGACTCCTCCGGCGGCCAGCCCAACCCCCCGCTGAACCTGGCCGGCCCGCATCTCAGGTCCGAAGGCGACTTCACCGTCACCGCGCGCATGTCCGGTGTGGGTGACGACGGCGGCGACTCATGGCTGCGGCTGTACGGACGTGTACCGGTCATCTACGACGAGTGGCGGCAGGAGCGGCCCTCACTGCGCGTCGGCGTGACCGCTGACGGAGAGGTGAAGGTACAGATATGGGACGGCGAGGGCGATGAGCCTGCCACCTCCAAGGAATTCGGCTGCGGCTGCTCCGGGGCAGTGACGCTCGCTGTGTCGAGCATCGGTGACACCTTCCGCGTGGAAGCCGACGGGCGGCGGCTGGGTACCGTGCACGACCCGGGGGTGTTCGCCGAGGGCACTGTCTGGTTCGGTCTGGAGGCGGACGCAGGCGAAGACGACCGTCGCGAGGGATGGCGTCTGACACAGCTGACCGCGCGGGCGGAGAGCGGTGACTCGCTCCGCGTGATCAAGGCGCCGCAGCTACGCCAGGAGCAGTCCGACGACTCGCTGCGTGCGCGGGCTGCAGACGTGGGGCGATCGTTCGACGTCGGCACCGCCCTGGCCGAGAACCCGCTGCTCACCGACTCGGGCTACCGGGCGCTCGCGGGAAGCCAGTTCTCCATGCTCACACCGGAGAACGCGTTCAAGCCGCAGTTCCTCCATCCACGCAGGGGCGTCTACGACTTCCGCGACGCGGACCTGCTCGTACGTTTCGCCCGCGCCAACGACATGAAGGTGCACGCGCACACCCTCGTCTGGCACGAGGCCCTGCCCACCTGGATGCGGGAGAACGACGACCCCGAGGAGGTGCGCCGGACCATGCTCCGGCACATCGCCACGGTCGCCGGGCACTTCGAGGGGAAGGTCGCGGAGTGGGATGTGGTCAACGAGCCCATGTCCGACGACGACAGTAGCTACACCAACGGGGATCTCGGTCTGCGCTCCGAGCAGAGCCCGTGGTTCGAGGCCATGGGCGAGGAGTACATCGACGAGGCGTTCAGGGCCGCCCACCGGGCCGATCCGAAGGCACGGCTCTTCCTCAACGAGTACGGGGTCGAGGAGGAAGGCGAGCGGTGGGACGCCCTTTACGCTCTGGTCAAGCGACTCAAGGAACGCGGCGTGCCGATCGACGGCGTGGGTTTCCAGAACCATGAGTACGCACCCGGCGACCGCACCGACCCGGAGACCTTCCGCAGCCATGTGCGGGATCTGGCAGAACTCGGGGTCCAGGCGCGGGTGTCGGAGATGGACGTCCCCGTAGCTGAGGACGAGGAGGACGGGCGGCAGATCCAGGCTGATGAGATGGCGGGCAAGCTCCGGGTCTGCCTGGAGGAGCCGAACTGCACATCGTTCTCCACCTGGGGTTTCACCGACCGGTACGGTTCCACCGCCGACACCGAGATCTATCCTCCGCGCCCGGCCGATTCCCTGCCGTGGGACGCGGCTTTGCGGCCGAAGCCGGCGTACGAGCGCTTGCTCGAGACCTTTGACGAGAAGTGAGAAAGCAGGGTGCGATCTCGGTCTGATGTCGATGGTGATGAGGATGCCGTGCGGCAGGCCGTCTTCGGCGACAGCGGCGTCGCTGCGTCGACCGGTTTCCCCTCAAGGGGGTGCTGCTTCGATCGCACAGACCGGTTCATGCGAGGTCGAAGGCGCGACGGGCGCGTTCCACCTCGGGCATGTGTGCCGCAACCCAGTCCAGGAGCACCTCGATCGGCTGCCGCATCGTCTTGCCCAGGGGGGTGATCCGGTACTCGACGGCGACGGGGCGGGAACTGAGGAGCACGCGCTCCACGATGCCGTTGCGCTCGAGTCGGCGCAGCGTTGCGGTGAGCGACTTCTGGGTCACCGCAGGGATCGCACGGCGCAAGTCGTTGAACCGGCAGGGGCGTTCGCAGAGTTCGTTGAGGACGCTCAGCGACCACTTGTCCAGCACTTGGTCGAGGAACTCCCGATGGGGGTGCTCGATCCTGAGCTCGCCGTCGTCGCTGTGCGCAGTAGCCGGCACGATACCTGGTCTCCTTGAAGTGTCCTTCGTCTACCAGGTAGCAAAGGTATACCTAGTTTGTCGAAGTGAGGAGACCTCCATGTCCGTGCGTCGTTTCACACCCGCAGGCATGATGCAGCCCACCCCGTACGAGCATGTGGCCGTGGGCACGGGAACGCGTCACGTGCATGTCAGTGGCCAGGTTGCCCGGTCGGCAGACGGGATGCCCCTCGCCCCGGGAGACCTCGCCGGACAGGTCGCCCACGCGCTGCGGAACGCCGGGAAGGGACTCGCGGGGGCGGGTGCGTCATTCGATGACGTCCTGAGGCTCACGTTCTACGTCACGGACTGGGCGCCCGAGAAGATCGGCGCGTTCATGGAAGGGGTGGAGCAGGTGGCGGAAGAGATCGGATTGACGGTGCCGCTTCCGCCCTCCTCGCTGATCGGGGTCGATTACCTCTTCGAGCCCGACGTCCTGGTCGAGGTGGAGGCGACGGCGATCCTCGATTGAGTCGGCCCCTGGCGCCCATGCGATTCGTAGGTGTGGGCCCCGGTCCTTCGGCGTCTCGAACGTCGGGGAGGCACCACAGTGCCCTGACGCGCCCCTCCCTGCTTCCTGGCCGCTGACCGGCACTCGGATCCTGGACAACATTGCCGGGAAGCGGCAATGCGAGGGTGGGCGCCTGAGATGCACCATGGGCTGCGGGGAGCACCACGGGAAACTCCGGTGCCGGACACGGCCGGTGTCCGGCACCGGAGGCCCGTCACAGCGTGCGCGTCCCAAGCGACCTACGGACGGGTCAGGTCAAACGCCGACCCATCCTCGCCGACTGACGGTTGTGGCCCTTCGTGTCCCACCACTCCTCCAGATGGGCGCGAACCAAGTGCACCAATTGCTGCAAGCGGTCATGGCAAGGGGTGGGCGAGGTGAGCACGTCGGTCCAGGAGCTGTCGGCCCAAGGGAGGGTGACCGCCCAATGCTCCGCGGGGCAGCCCTGGCGTGAAACAGTCAGCTGGAAGATCAGCGTGGCACTCCGGTTGGCGTGGTGCTCGACCTCCAGGCGGACAACGTCGAAGCGCAACCCATCAGCGGTGACGTACGAACCACTGAGTGCCAGCTCCGCTAGTGTCTGTTTCTCCACGGCCCTTCCCAGCCCCTTCTCCTACATCGTTCCACAAGTGCGTGGCGCTAGTCGGCCGTGAGAGGGGCCCGCATCCGCGGGCCGCTCTCACTACGTCAAGCCGCGATCAGCTCCTGCGACAACAGCTGCGGCAGCAGCAGTTCGCCCGTGTGGACCACCGCGTCGAGGAGGGCCCGGGTGCCCAGCACCAGGTGTTCATCGGCGGTGTGTTCCCGGTTCGAGTGTGAGAAGCCGCCGGTGGAGGGCACGAACAGCATCGCGGTCGGCATCCGTGTCGAGATCACCGAGGCGTCGTGTCCCGCGTACGACAACAGCGGTGCGCACCTGGCGGTGTGCCGGCGGCACACCTCCTCCACCACGCCGACGACACGCTGATCGAAGACCGCCGCGGGCTTGGCGCTGGTGCACTCGATCTGTGCGGTGCACTCCTCCTCAGCGGCCACCAGGACCAGGAAGTCGGTCAGGGCCCGCTCGATCGCGTCCAGTTCCTCCTCCCTGCCTGCCCGGACCTCGAGTTCCACCCGGGCTGCCCCCGGGACCACGTTGGCGGCGGCCGGGTCGAAGGCGATGACGCCGGCGTTGCCGACGGAAGCCGGGTCGGCCTCCTGGCAGATGCTCCTCAACTCGGCCGCGACGCGGGACGCCACGCGGCCGGCGTCCTGCCGCATCTCGAACGGCGTGGTCCCGGCGTGATTGGCCTGCCCACAGGCGGTGACGCTGTAGCGCCGCACACCGACGATGCCGGTCACCGGCGCGAGGTCGAGGCCGGCCCGTTCCATGCGGGGACCCTGCTCGACGTGCAGCTCGATGTACCCGAACAGGTCTTCGGCGTGCGGGTCACGGGTGAGTGCGGTGGAGCCGGTGAGCCCGCCCTGGCTGCCCTCCCTCACTCCCTCCTCGTCGAACCACGCCACGGACTCGACGTGGTCCGCCATGGGATGGTCGGCCTCATGGAGCGTGCGCAGGACCTCCATGGCCGCGATCACGCCGTATGCACCGTCGAGGTGCCCGGCGGCGGGGACGGTGTCGGAGTGCGAGCCAATGAGCAGCCACGGTCCGGTGGTCGCCGAGCGGCGGGCGAACACGTTGCCGGTGGCGTCGTAGGACGAGTGCAGGCCTGCCACGCGCATGGTCTTGTCGATCCAGTCGCGGGCGGCCATGTCGGCGTCGTTCCCAGCGATGCGGTGGACGGCGCCGTCGGCTCCGGCGCCGATCTGGGCGAGGTGTCTGAGGTCCTTGAGCAGGCGTTCGGCGTTGATCTCCGGTATGACGGACATGCGGTTCCCCCTGGGTGAAGCCGTGTGCGGGTGTCGGTGGGCGGTGGGTCAGCGGCGTGAGGACGACAGGGCGACCCCGGCGATGATCAGACCCATGCAGGCGAACTGGGCCAGGGTCGAGGCCTCGCCGATGGCGAAATGAGCGAGGGCCGCGACGCAGACGGGCTGCAGGTAGTAGACGACGCCTGCGCGAGGTGCGCCGATCATCTCTACCGCCTTGTTCCAGACGAAGAAGGCGAGTGCCGACGACGCGACGCCGATGTAGACGAGGGCGGCGAGGTTGCCGCCGGTGGGAGTGAAGCCGCCTTCCACGTAGAGGGAGACGGCCTGCGCCGGGACCAGCATGACCAGGCCGAACAGCACGGTTGCAGCCAGGAACACCACCGAGGGGATGTCCTTCGGCTTGCGCTTGAGCAGCGCGGAGTACCCGGCGAAGGTGCCCATGGCGGCGATCATCCAGAGGTCGCCCACCGCGAAGTCCATGTCGAACAGCACGGCGAGGCTGCCTTTCGCCACCAGTGCCACCACACCCGCCAGGGCGAGCAGCATCCCTGCGGCGCGGACCGGGGAGAGACGCTCTCCACCGAGCGCGGCGAACACGGCGATGAGCACCGGGGAGGCGGCGGCGATCAGGGCCAGATTGGTAGCCGACGTGGTGCGCCCGGCGATGTAGATGAGCGTGTTGAACAGCGTCATGCCCAACAGGCCCACCAGCGCGATGTACCGGGTGTGCTTGCGGATGGCCGCGCGGTGCTCCCACAGGCCCTTGGCGGCGAACGGCGCCAGCGCCAGAAGGGCGATGGTCCAGCGCCAGAAAGCGGTCTGCACGGGGGCGATGTCGTCGGACAGGGCGCGGGCGATGACGAAGTTCCCGGACCAGATGAGCGTCGCGGCCCCGGCAAGGAGAGGACCCAGCCATACGGCGGCCCGCTTGGCGGGACTCACCGGCAGTTCGGAGGTGGTAGGGGCGGTACGTGCCTCCTTGGTGGTGGTTGTCGGCGTGCCTTCGGTGGTCTTCGGCGTGCCTTCGGGGGGCTTCAGCTTGCCTTCGGTGGTCTTCGGCTTGTCTGCCGTGGTGATCGGCGTGCCTTCGGTGGTGGTCACCGGGTCGGTGCTCCTTGGGACATCAGGCGGAATGGACGAGTGGGTGGGATGTCGATGCGCGGGACGGCCGGTGGTCAGCTCCACCCGGCACTGTCCGTGGGCGAGGCCAGGGGCCGGGCGATGCCGGCGACCGTGTCGCCGGTGCCCACCGGCTGGCCGCCTCCCGCACCCAGAAACGCGGTGGCGAGGACGGAGGTCGAAGCGGCGAACAGTAGGGCGAATCGGCGGAACACGGGCATACTCCTGCACGGTCGGGACGGTCTCGGGACGGTCACGTGGTGGGCCGGGCCGCGGCGGTGAGCTCCGCGCTGTCCGGTGATTTCCACGGTGCCCGGAAGGCGACCCGCCGGGAAGTGGGACAGGCAGGCAGCAACCGTCCCGGCAGGCTCATGCCTGCTCGGCGCGGGCAGCCCACTGGGGCTCCGCGCCCCCGGTCAGGGCAGCCAGCCGTGCCGCTCGGCGAGCACCCCGGCCTCGAACCGCGAGCGCGCCCCCAGCCGCTGCATCAGCGACGACATCATCCGCCGCGCGGTGCGCACCCCGATGCCCAGTTGCTTGGCCGCGGCCTCGTCGGTCATCCCCCGGGCGAGCAGCTTGAGCATGTGCCGCTCCTGTCCGGTCAGTACCTCCCCGTCGCGGTCCCGGTCGGCCGCGGTGCCGAACGGAGCCGCCTGCTCCCACACCGCTTCGTGCAGGGCGGTCAGGGCGGTGATGACGCACGGACCGGAGACCTGGACGGCTCCGGCGGCGGTGTTGTCCGGGTCGACGGGCAGCAGCGCCGCGGTGCGATCGAACAGCACCATGCGGATCGGCAGGGCCGCCGTGGTACGCACCTGACCGCCGGAGTCGGTCAGCCACTGCGCGTACCGCAGCGTGTCCTGGTCGTTGCGCACGGAGTCCTGGTAGAGGGTCCGCATCTCCACCCCCCGTCCGAGGAGGGCGGCGTCCAGCGGCTTGGAGGCCTCCAGCTGGGCGACCGGCTGGGCCCCGCCGGGGTGGAAGGACAGCAGCCGCTCGGTGCAGGAGTGGGTGAGACGCTCCAGGCGGTCCTGGATCCGCTCGATCGAGGGCAGCTCCTCGTAGCCGTATCCGCCGCTGGGTACGCGTGCCTGTGTCTCCAGGATTTCCAGCGCCGCCGCCCGGCCCGCCGCGAACTCCTCCTGCGCGCGGCGCACTTCCTCCTCACGGCGGGCCAGGAGGATCTGGACACCGACGTCGAGGCTGACGGGCCGCAGGATCGACGAGTCGGAGAACGTCGGCCGCAGGAGCCTTAGTTCACCCAGCCGGTCCAGGCCCGCGTGGATCTCCGCCTCGGGCAGGCCGAGATGGACGCTCATCTCGGGAACTCCCCAGCCCGGCCGGTCGAGCATCGCGCGGTAGACGGCCTCGGACGTGGTGTCGACACCGAGTGTGGACAGCACGGAAACATCCCCCGTTACTGGTTACTGCGCGCCCGTGCGGGATTCTTTCACGGCAGGCATGTTCGTGCCCAGCCGGATCCTGCCAAGCCCGGCGACTGTCCTGGGGCCCGGGGCGGGGACAGGCTGGCTCTCATGCGTATTCCCGTCGTGACCCTGGCCCACGAGTACGGTGCCGTGCCTCCACCGGGGCTGGTCGACATCCTGTGGGCGCAGGCCCGCCCGGCGGACGGCGTCGAGCACATCCGTGTCACCGCGGGCAGGGGACGAGCGGTGATCACGTACTTCCTTCGCGCCGGGGACGACCGGTCGGCCGTCGCGGCGGCCAGGCAGTTGACGGACCGGGCGATCGCCCAGGCACCGGCCCTGCGCGGATGGCGCGCCGTCTGAGAGGTCCCGGGGACTCCCGGATCCGCCGGCGCCATGCCGGCGACCTGTCCCGGGCGGACGTCCGCCCCGCCGGCGGTGCGCGCCGGGCGGCGAGGGCCTGTCGGTGTGAGGGTCAGACCAGGCCGACCCGCCGGGCGGTTGCCTCGGTCTGCTCCAAGTGGTCGCGGGCGGTGGGTCCCAGGGCCGCGATGACGTGGGCCACGACCGTCTCGATGACGGCGAGCGTCGGTACCAGGCTGTCGTAGGGCGAGGTGGAGGCGACGCGGCTGGGCAGCACCACGTCGGCGTGGGCGCTGACCGGCGAGAGGAAGGTGTCGGTGAACACGACCACCTTGCCCCCGCGTTCGCCGGTGAGCTGGGCGAGGGTGAGGTTGTCCGGCTCGTAGCGGCGGTAGTCGAAGACCACCAGGACGTCCCGCCGGTTCAGGCCGGACAGGACCGCTGTGCGTTCCACGTCCCGGTCCGGAAGGATCTGCACCGCGTCGCGCATCTGCATCAGGTGCAGCGCCAGGTACTGGGCCAGCAGGTGGGTGAACCGGCCGCCGCAGAGCAGGATCCGCCGCTTGGGGTCGCAGAGCAGGGCGACGGTGGTCTCCAGGTCGTGCGTCGGCAGTTCGGCCAGGGTCTGGGCGACGGAGGTGCTGAACGTGGACCCGCTGCGGGCGAGCAGCGTGCCCTCGGCGGAGTCGCCCGGGGGCGCGCCCGCGGCCTCGTACAGGGACAGCGGGGACGCCTCGCGCTCCTGCACCTCGGAGCGCAGGGCGGCCTGGAACTCGGGGAAGCCGCCGAAGCCCAGCCGGCCGGCGAAGCGCAGGACGGTCGGTCCGCTGACGCCGGCCCGCTCGGCGATGCTCGCGACGGTCTCGAACCCGACCGTGGGGTAGCCCGCGAGGATGACCCGGGCCACCTTGCGTTCGGCGGGGCTGAGTTCACCCAGGTTCAGGCGGATCTCGTCGGCGAGCGTGCCGTGGGTCACGGGTGTCTTCCTTCCTCGGGTGGAGCGGCCGGTGTGCCGGGTGGGCGTCCGGCACACCGGCCGCGGTGGTGCTCACTGCGGCCGGACGGAGACCGACAGGTTCAGCAGGGTCCGCGGCGTCGAGCGGTCCGTGCTCCAGGCCGTGAAGGACGGCCCTTTGGTGAGGACGGCTGCGAACTGCGGGTCCTTCTCAAAGGTAGTCGCCGTGACGGTGTCCCGGGCGCGGGTGCCGGCGAGTGCCCGGGCCGTGGAGCGGAAGGAGTACGGGACCCCGTCGGGGTTGTCCACGGAATGGAAGACGTCGCCGTTGAGCGGGACGGGACCGGCACCGGTCGGTGTGTACCGGTGCTTGGCGGGGCCGGGCTCGGCGTGCCAGAGGGCGGCGTCGTAGTGGTCGCCGTCGGTCAGGTAGCTGTAGCGGGCCCCGGTGAGGGTCCAGCCGTCCGCGGACGTCCTGGCTCTGGCCGCGCGCAGGTCGAAGACGGCGAGGCCCTGCGTCCCGGCGACCGTCATGGTCTCCCTGGTGGTGCCCGGGCGGTCCACGATCAGGGCGGTGTTCTCCTCCAGGGCGTAGACGCGGTCGTGGCCGGTGTCGGCGGCCAGGCGCAGGATCCGGCCCTCGCGACCGTACGCGCCGGTGTGGGTGTCGATCAGGCCGGAGCGCAGGAACCCGAAGCCGCCCTCGGGGAGGTGGCCGAGGCGGGTGGGGTCCTTGAAGTAGCCGGGTGCACTGCCGTCGCGCAGCCCTTGGTAGGACTCGCCGCCGGTGACCATGTCCCGCCCGGCGGCGATCTGCGCACCGGCCGAGGTGCCCGCGACGACGGCCCCCTGCGCGAGCCGGCGGCGGATGGCCGCCAGGGCGCGGGAGTCGGTGTGCTCGTCGCCGTGCAGCAGGGTGGTGACGTAGCGGTACTGGTCGCCGCCGCCGAGGAAGAAGCCCGTCATGGACTCGATCTGTGCGACGACCTCGTCGTCGTCGGCGTTCGCGAGGTGGTCCAGGTCGATCGGGATCCACTCGGCGTCCGCCGCGCCATGGCGCTTGAACAGGTCCGCGTAGTACGCGCCGTTGCACGCCGAGTTGTTGCACCGGTCGGGGTCGCCGGCGTCCGGGTCCTGGCCGGCCGGGACGGAGGCGGCTGTCAGGACGCCGATGCGGGCCCGGTCCCCGCCGGCGCGGCGGATGATCTCGCCGTACACCTCGTCGTTGTCCGCGCTCAGTGCCCCGCCGACCAGGACGAGCGAGCCGGGCCGCGCCGCGACGGGCCCGGGCGCGGCGCTGGTGGCGGCGGTCGCAGCCGTGGCGGTGGTAGCGGTGGCGGTGCTAGCGGTGGCGGGCACGGCGGTCAGGAGTACCACGCATGCGACGCCGGCGGCGCCGAGGGTGCGACGCCGTGCGGGCAGGGGTCTGGACACGAAGCCTCCAAAGTGGGTTGTCGCGCTGAGGATGTGGTGCCGGGCGGAATCTGCTCGGCGGGTCCGGGGATCGCGCGTCGCAGGTTCCGGCGGTGCGGGGTGGGGTCGTGCGTCGCAGGGTTCAGCGGCGGGTGCCAAGGGTCGTGATGAGCGAGGCCAGCAGGGCGATGCGGGGTGCGACCGTCGTGGTGTCCAGCCATTCCCCGGGGCTGTGGTCGGCGCCGCCGACGGGTCCGAGGCCGTCGAGCGTGGGGGTGCCCGTGCCCGCGATCAGGTTGGCGTCACCGACGCCGCCGGTGGCGGCCGCGCCGAGGGTGATGCCCAGAGCCTGCGCCGTGGTCTCCGCCTCGGCGTACAGCGCCCGCACGGCGGGGGTGTCCTCCATCGGCGGGCACAGGTCGCGCTGCTCGATCGTGACGTCGGTGCCGGGGACGCGGCAGTCGGTGGCGGCCTCCGCCATGGCCGCCCGTACGGCCGCGAGGTCGCGGGTGCCGGCCGCGCGCACCTCGACCTGCAGCTCGGCCTCGTCGCAGACGATGTTGGGGAGCCGGCCGGCGCGGATGACGCCGACGTTGACGGTGACGCCCCGCTCGGGCCGGTTCATGGCCTGGAGGGCGACGGTGAGCCGCGCCGCCGTCAGTGCGGCGTTGGCTCCCCGTTCGGGCTCGATGCCCGCGTGGGCCGCCTTGCCGGTGACCGTGACGAGGTAGTCGGCCACGCCCTTGCGGGCCACGACCAGGTCGCCGTTCTCGCGGGCGCACTCCAGGGCCAGCGCGCAGTCCACGCCGCGGGCGACGTCCTCGGTGACGGAGCGGCTGAAGGGGGCGCCGATCTCCTCGTCCGGGGTGGCGAGGAAGACCAGTTCGGCGTAGTCCGTGACTCCTTGCGCCGCCAGGATCTCCAGTGCCGTCAGTCCGGCGAGGAGGCCGCCCTTGTCGTCGCTGACCCCCGGGCCGTGGGCCAGCCGGCCGGCCAGGGTGAAGGGACGTGCGGCGGCGGTGCCGTCGTCGAAGACGGTGTCCATGTGCCCGGCCAGGAGCACACGTCGTCCGCCGTCGCGCGCGGACCAGGTCCCCCGTTTGCGTCCGACCAGTACGTCGCCGGTGCGGGTGCCCTGCCCCGGAGGGGGTGGGGTGCGCTGCACGGTGAAGCCGAGCGACCTCAGCCGCCCCTGCACCCGGTCGGCCACCCGGTTCACCCCGTCGGCGTCGTGCGAACCGGAGTCGATCGCCACGAGTGCGGCCAGGTCGCTCAGATAGTCCTGGAGGCGGTCCTCGGCGAGGGCGAGCACGTGCCGTTCGCGTGTGCGCTGCCGCGCGTGGGCGCTCACAGGACCTTGGACAGGAAGGCGCGGGTGCGTTCCTGCTCCGGTTCGGTGAGGACCCGGCGCGGATCGCCGGCCTCGACCACGACGCCCTCGTCCATGAAGACGGCCGTGTCCCCGACCTCGCGGGCGAAGCCGATCTCGTGGGTGACCACCACCATCGTCATCCCGTCGGCCGCCAGGTCGCGCATCACGTCGAGCACGTCCCCGACGAGTTCCGGATCGAGGGCCGAGGTGGGCTCGTCGAACAGCATGAGCTTCGGTTTCATCGCGAGCGCCCGGGCGATGGCGACCCGTTGCTGCTGGCCGCCGGAGAGCTGGGCGGGGAAGTGCCCGGCCCGGTCCGCCAGACCGACGCGCCGCAGGAGTTCGTGCGCCTCCTCCCGGGCCTGCCCCCTGCTGACGCCGCGGACCCGTACGGGGGCTTCCGTGACGTTGTCGAGGGCGGTCATGTGCGGGAAGAGGTTGAACCGCTGGAAGACCATGCCGATGTCCCGCCGGCGCTCGGCCACTTCCCTCTCGCGCAGCTCGTGCAGGGTGTCGCCGTGCTGGCGGTAACCGACCAGTTCACCACCCACCGTCAGCTTCCCGCCGTCGACCTTCTCCAGGTGGTTGATACACCGCAGGAAGGTGGACTTGCCGGACCCGGAGGGGCCGAGCAGACAGCACACCTGACCCTGTTCGACGGTGAGGTCGATGCCCTTGAGGACCTCGAGCCTGCCGAATTGCTTGCGCACGCCCTCGGCGCGCACCATGGGCACGTTCATCACGCGGCGCCCTTCCTGCCGGGGCGGAGGGTGGATTTGCCGGTCGCGAAGCCCAGCATCCGGCGCAGCGGCGAGGCCTGCCCCTGTGTGGAGCTGCCCCGGCCGTAACGCCGCTCCAGCCAGGCCTGGGGCACGCCGAGGAAGGTGACCAGGGCGAGGTACCAGATGCTGGCCACCACGAGCATGGGGATGACCTGATAGTTCTGGGCGTAGACGTCCTGGATGTTCGACATCAGGTCGTGGGCGGAGATGACCGACACGAGAGCGGTCATCTTGAGCATGTTGATGGTCTCGTTGCCCATCGGCGGGATGATCACCCGCATGGCCTGCGGAAGGACGATCCGGCGCATGGTCAGTGCCGGGCCCATGCCGAGGCTGTGGGCGGCCTCGGTCTGGCCGCGGTCGACGGACTGGATGCCGGCGCGCACGATCTCGGAGGCGTACGCGGCCTCGTTCAGCCCCAGCGCGAGCAGGGCCGCCACCGGCGGGGTGAGCAGGGAGTTGGTCTCCACCTGGAAGAAGGTGATGTCGGTGAAGGGGATGCCGATCTTGACGTACTGGTAGAGGGCCGCGGCGTAGCCCCAGAAGATGATCTGCACCAGCAGGGGGGTACCGCGGAAGACCCAGACGAAGAGGGTGGCCAGGCCGTGCAGCACGGGGCTGGTGGACAGCCGCATGACGGCGATCAGGGTGCCCAGCGTCAGGCCGAGCGCCATGGCCGCCGCGGTCAGCCACAGGGTGGTGGCGAGCCCGTCGAAGATCAGCCCGGCGAAGAGGTAGTGCCCGACGACGTCCCAGTGCAGGTTGTCGTTCTTGGCGAGCGACCCGGCCAGGCCGGCGAGGGCGGTCAGCGCCACGACGATGGCGATCCAGCGCCCCCAGTGCCGTACGGGGACGACCTTGAGTTCCTGGGGGGCCGGGCCGGATCGCGTGGTCTTGAGCGGTGCGGTCACGTCGGTCATGTCAGTCGACCGCCGCGTTCCTGGTGGCTTCCTTCACCGCGATGGAGGCCACGCCGTACTGGTCGAAGATCTTCTCGGCGGTGCCGTCGTCGATGAGCTGCTGGAGCGCCTTCTGCACGGCGGTGGTCAGGGCGGGCAGCTTCTTGCTGACGGCTATGCCGTTGGGCGAGGCGTTGTAGCCGCCCGGGGCGGCAGGGTCGTCGACGAGGTCGAAGGCGGCTCCCTTGTCGGCGGTCTTGGCGACCCAGCCCGCGGCGGGCTTGGTCAGCACCTGCGCGACGACCTGGCCGGAGCGCAGGGCGAGTTGGGCGTCGGAGTCCTTGGGGAAGGTCTTGATGTCGATCTTCCCCTTGGCACACTTGCCCTGTTGCGACTTGAGCAGGTCGAGCTGGTTGGTGGCCGCCTGGACGGCGACCTTCTTCCCGCAGAGGTCGTCCAGGGTGGCGATCTTGCCGGGGTTGCCGTCCGCGACGAGGATGCCGGAGCCGGACTGCGAGTAGTCGACGAAGTCGACGACCTGCTGGCGTTCCTTGTTGTCCGTGATGGCGGACATGGCGACGTCGTACTTGCCCGCCTGGATGGCAGGCACGATGCCGTCGAACTTCTGCGCGCTGAAGGCGAACCGGACGCCGAGCTTGGCGCCGATGGCCTGTCCGAGGTCGTAGTCCAGACCGGTGAACTGGCTGCTGCCTTCCTTCACGTACATCACGAACGGCGCGTAGGGGACGTCGGTGGCCACCTTGACGGTGCCGGACTTCTTGATCCGGTCCGGGAGGGCGTCGTGCAGGGCGGGGTCCTTCTTCACCGTCACGCCCGCCACCGTCACCTTGCCGGCCGGCGCAGCGTTCGCGGTGTCCTCGTCCCCGCAGGCCGTCAACGTGAGCGAGGAGGCCGCCAGGAGGAGGGCGGCCGCGGAGGCGGACAGGAATCTGTTCATGGGGCAGGGCCTTTCGGGTGCGGAAGCGGACCGGGCGCCTTCTTCTCGCCGGCCGATGCCGCTGTAAGTTACAGAACCAGTACATCGATGGCTAGATGTATCGCACGCTGCGTGCGAACTCGACAGCCAAGATGCCCTTCACTGGCGCTCAATACATGACTGAAGGGATATATCACCCTCATCTCGAGACCGACCGTGCGTTACATCAGGGCACTGATAGCGATCACTCGTATCGGCAGCGTCCACGTGTCTGCCGCTGTCGCACGACACATCGCCGACGGGACCAATCCGCCGGCCTCGCGGAGTCGGATTCCCTGTGTGGTGGACACGGCCAGGTGGCTTTGCGCGGACCCGGCGGGGCACCTGACCGGGGACCTTGCATCCGGCGCCCCGGCGACCGCCGAACTCGTGTCGTCACCCAGGCAGGAACGGACAACGGTGCCGGTCGCGACCGGCGCAGGGATGGATGTCGGTGAAGGAACCCGTATTTATCGGCCCGAGCCCGGTGAAGCAGCCGGACCTGGAAGCGCTGGTGGAGTCCGTGGCACGCGGGGACACCGATGCCTTCGGCCGGCTGTACGACGCCGTCGCGGCCTCCGTACTGGGCGTGGCCCGAGCAGTGCTGCGTGACGCGGCGCAGTCCGAGGAGGTCGCCCAGGAGGTGCTGGTGGAGGTGTGGCGCACCGCGCCCCGCTACCGGCCCGACCGCGGTACGGCCCTGAACTGGATCCTCACCCTCGCCCACCGGCGTGCCATCGACCGGGTCCGCTCGGTGGAGGCGGCCGCGGCCCGGGACCACAAGGCCGCGCTGCTGGACCGGCTGCCGGAGTACGACGAGGTGAGCGAGCAGGTCGAGAACCGCCTGGAACGCGAACAGGTCCGCCGGTGCCTGCGCACGCTCACCGAGCTGCAGCGTCAGTCCGTCACCCTGGCCTACTACCGCGGTCTGACCTACCGCGAGGTGGCCGCCCAGTTGTCCCTGCCCCTGGGGACGGTCAAGACCCGCCTGCGTGACGGACTGATCCGCTTGCGCGACTGCCTCGGAGTGAGCGCATGACGACCGACACGGATCTGCACACCCTGACCGGGGCCTACGCCCTGCACGCCCTGTCCGACGACGAACGCGCCCTGTTCGAGCGGCACTTGAACGCGTGCCCGTCCTGCGCGGACGAGATCACCGAGTTCACGGCCACCGCGGCGAAACTGGCGGCTGCCGTCGCCGTCACGCCCGACCCCGCCATGAAGCGGCAGGTTCAGCAACGTGTGACCACGGTGCGCCAGGTGGCCCCGCACGTCCCGCGCACGCCGTCGGCCGCGCGGCTGCGCCGGCGTCTTTCCCCGCTCGTGCTCGCCGCCTGCCTGGCCGCGGCAGCCGCCCTGGGAGGAGTGGCCGTGTGGGAGCACGACCGGGCGGAGGACGCCGTTGCGCAGGGCGAGGAGGCCCGGCGGCAGGCGGACGAGCTGGCCGCCGTGCTGGGGGCTGCCGACGCGGTGTCGCGTCGCGTCCCGCTCCAGGGGAGTGCGAGCGCAGCCCTGGTCGTCTCCCGCGCGCACGACAAGGCCGTTCTGGTGGCGGCCGACATGGCGGCGCCGCCCGACGGCAAGGTCTACCAGCTCTGGTACGACCAGGGCGGCACGATGCGTCCGGCAGGGCTGATGGACAGCGACCGCACTCGTCAGGCCGTGACCCTGTCCGGATCGGCCAATGCGGCCTCCGCCGTGGGCATCACGGTCGAACCCGCCGGAGGATCACCTCGCCCCACCTCGGCACCGGTGGCCGTGGTGGACCTGCCGGCGTGACGGGCGCGTCCGGACATCCGGACCGATCGATGTGAAGGCGGGTGGCTGAACGCAGTTCTGCTGCGTGTTCCGTTGCTCGCCGGGCCCCGGTGGTCAGCAGGTCTGCTGACCACCGGGGCTTTCTTCGCGCACTCTCGCCCTTTTCGACAGGGTGACCGAATCGCATTGCCCCCTTCGAGTGGACGGCCCGCCTACGGCAATCCGCTCTTATCCGGCGAGCGAATTACGCGTGGCCGCCGCAGAGCGCGGCGCCCGGGCGGAATCGCGCTGCGCCCGGAAACGCGAAACAAGGAGAACCACCATGAAGATCCGTGCGATCCGGAACGCCGGTCTCGTCGCCGCTGCCGGTGCGTTGGCGCTGGGTGCGGCCAGGGCCGCCTCCGCGGACAGCGGCGCCCAGGGCGTGGCCGCCGGCTCCCCCGGCGTGGCCTCCGGGAACGTCGTGCAGGTGCCGGTCCACATTCCGGCGAACCTCTGCGGCAACACGGTCGATGTCGTCGGCCTGCTCAACCCCGCCTTCGGCAACACCTGCGCCAATGTCAGCGGCCACGGCTGGACGGGTCGGGACTGACCGGAAGACCGGAAGACTGGAACATCCGTAGCCGCGAGCACCGCGGATTGGTCCGGGAAGAAAGTCGATCGATTTGATTTCCGGGCCAATCCGGCCGCCGTCCGGCAGCGGATTACCCACGTGAGCGAAGAAGAGAAGAAGCCACGAACTCCCGTGCAGCGACTGCGCCTTGTGCTCGGTGCGCTGAGCGGCTTGCTGGCCGGATTCGCCGCACTGACCGTGGCCGAACTGGTGGCGGCATGGGTGCGGCCACAAGCCGGTCCGGTCGTGGTGGTCGGCGGTGCGGTCGTCGACCGCACCCCGGCCGCGGTGAAGGACTGGGCGATCCGCACGTTCGGTGCGGACGACAAACTGGTGCTCCAGGCCGGCATCCTGGCCGTCCTGGTGGTCCTCGCCCTGGCTCTCGGTGTTCTCGGGCTGCGCCATCGGCGCCTGGGAGCGGCCGGAGTGCTGGTCTTCGGTGCCGTCGGCTCCGCGGCGGCCTTGGGGCGACCGGACTCCGAGGGTGTCGTGGACGCGCTTCCCTCCCTGGTGGGGGCGGTGGTCGCGGCCGGTCTCCTGTACCTCCTCACGGGCCGGATCAGCACCGCGGGCCGCTCCCCCGGCGGATCGGACCGGCACCCGGACGCGAGCGGAGAGGAAGGCTGGGACCGACGTGGTTTCGTCATCGCGGCCACGGTCGCTGCCGCCGCCTCGGCGGGAGCGGGTGTGCTGGGCCGGTCCCTGAACGACTCCGCCGGCAGGGGCGCGGTCGCCTCCCGGAACAGCCTCGTCCTCCCGGCCGCGGGCTCGCCCGCTCCCCCGACACCCCGGGGGGCCCGGGTCCGGGTGGCGGGTGTCAGTCCGTTCGTGACCCCGACCGAGGACTTCTACCGGGTGGACACCGCCCTGGTCGTGCCCAAGGTCGACGCCAGGAGCTGGCGGTTGCGCATCCACGGCACCGGGGTGCGTCGTCCGCTCACCCTCTCCCTCGACGATCTGCTCGCACGTGAGCTGATCGAACGGCACATCACGCTCACCTGTGTGTCCAACGAGGTCGGCGGCCCGTACGTGGGCACCGCCCGCTGGATCGGCGTCCGGCTGGCGGACCTCCTGGCGGAGTGCGGTGTCGTGCCGCCGTCGAAGGGGGGCCGTGCCGACCAGCTCGTGGCCCGGTCGGTGGACGGCATGACCATCGGCAGCCCGGTCGAGGACGTCATGGACGGCCGCGACGCGATGCTCGCCCTCGGCATGAACGGTGCCCCGCTGCCCTTCGAGCACGGCTTCCCGGTCCGCATGCTCGTACCGGGTCTGTACGGATACGTGTCGGCCTGCAAATGGATCGAGGACATCGAACTGACCACGTTCGACGCCTACGACGCCTACTGGGTCAGGCGCGACTGGGCCCGCGAGGCACCCGTCAAGACCCAGTCGCGGATCGACACACCGAAACCGTTCGCCCGTCCGAAGACCGGGACCGTGATGGTGGCCGGGGTCGCCTGGGCCCAGTCCCGCGGCATCGACCGGGTCGAGCTCCGGGTGGACGACGGTCCCTGGCAGGAGGCCACGCTGGCCGCCGAGGACACCCGGGACACCTGGCGCCAGTGGTCCTTCCCCTGGAAGGCGACCAAGGGCACGCACACCCTCACCGTCCGCGCCGCCGACCGCACCGGTCAGGTGCAGACCGCGCACCGCACGCGCACGGCTCCCGACGGTGCCAGTGGCCGGCACTCGGTCGCGGTGACCGTCGAGTGACCCCCCGAACCATTCCCTTTTCCCCTACACCCGACAGCGGCCGACGGCCGCTCGATCATCAGGAGAACCGCATGAACACCCGTGTCCGCCGCATCGCCACCGCCGTCGCAGCCGCGGCCGTCCTCCCCCTCGCGCTGAGCGCCTGCTCCGACGACGGCGGCAGCTCGTCGAAGGCCGACTCCGACACCAAGGCATCGGCGTCCGCTCCCGCCTCCGACGACGCCATGGCGGGCTCCAGCCCGTCCGCCGCGGATGAGCCCTTCGGCCCCGCCTGCGCCTCCGTGCCCAAGGACGGTGCCGGATCCTTCGACGGCATGGCCAAGGACCCCGTGGCCACGGCCGCTTCCAACAACCCGGCGCTGTCCACCCTGGTCACCGCGGTGAAGAAGGCGGGCCTGGTCGACACCCTCAACAACGCGGAGAACATCACCGTCTTCGCACCCACCAACGACGCCTTCGCCAAGATCCCGAAGGCGGACCTGGACAAGGTGCTCAACGACAAGGAGCAGCTGACCAAGGTCCTCACCTATCACGTCGTGGGCCAGAAGCTCGCCCCGAAGGACCTGGAGAACGGCTCCTTCGACACCCTGGCGAAGTCCAAGCTGACGACGTCCGGGTCCGGCGAGTCGTACACGGTCAACGACTCGGCCAAGGTGGTCTGCGGCAACGTGAAGACCGCCAACGCCAACGTCTACATCATCGACACCGTGCTGATGCCGCAGAGCTGACCGCCCCTCCCCCACCTGCCGGCCGGGCTTCGCGCGAGCGCGCCCGGCCGGCAGGCACTCACGCCCGGAGACCGGTCCCCGAGGTGCAGGGGACACCCTCAACCAGCGTGGTGGATCACCAGCTTGAACTCGGCGAGCAGGAGCAGCCTCGCCTTGGCGTCATCGTGCGTGACGCGCAGTGCCAGCGGCGTACGAGGGTCCACGTTGATGGCCCAGTGCTTCGCGAAGAACTGCCGGCCCGGACTCGGTACGCGGTGCTCGGTCGCTGTGGTGTCGTCGGGACGCGGCGTCAGACCGAGCGGGTCCCGCACGAACTGGTCACGCAGCTCCTCGTAGCCGCCCTTACGGCTGCGCGCCTCCCACTGGAGGAGCGCATACAGCTGCCCGAGGCCGGCCTTGGACGGCCAGATCAGCCCGCTGCGGTCGTCCCTCGCCCAGTTCGACACCACGTAGCCGTCGGGCTGCACGGCCTGGTGCATCTCCCACCTGTCCGTGGACTCGCCCGCCCCGAACGGGAACCGCACCACCTTGTAAGCCGACCCGGGCGCGATCAACTGGGGCGTGTCCACCTTCAACGAGCAGAACTCGACGCCGGGCATGGTGGAGCCGCTTGTTCCGGACATGGGTCACGTCTGCCCACTCGTGCCGTCCGCCATGCGGTGCGCGTTTCCCTCTGACGTCATTTCGGGCGTGGCAAGGCCCTCTCCTACTTGTTGCGGGCTCTGGACACCAGGAACGCCACGCCGACGACGACCACCAAGGCGACAGCGATGAGCCAGAAGGCCGGAGTGCCCTCTCCGGCACCCTTGGCCAGGAACTGACCATCAAGCATGTAACCCCCTCCTGCCCGTAGTTGCTCCGTCGGCGCCTCGTCGAGGACACCGCTGCGGCCCTGTACCCGTTCGGGCGATCGACATGCAGTGCCGTGTCCTTCACGGACGGCCGCCCCCCGGTTGCCTTCACTCCCGCATCCCCCCTGCTCGTCCCCGGTTTCCCGGTCACCGGGCCGGTGGGCAACAGGAAACCCGTCGCCGCCCGGCCCGGGGCGGCGCGACTCTGGATCCGTCAGCCGGCCGCGGTGAAGGGAGGCGGAGTCCATGCGACGGGCACTGATGTCGGTCTGCGCGGTTGTGGCAGCCACCGCGGCCGTCACCGTCACGACCGGGTGCACCGGCGGTGACGGCGACGACGGCCGTACAGGGGGCCCGCGTTCACGGCCCGCGGCGCTGACCTGGCAGCAGGAGCTGCGCGTCGCCGATGCGCAGCAGCGTCTGGTCAAGCAGTGCATGAACCGCCGGGGCTTCACCTTCTGGGAGGACCGCGGTCTGACGCTCGACGAGAGCCGGCCGGTGCGCTTCGTGCAGGACGACGTGGCGTGGGCCCGCACCCACGGGTACGGGGGCCGGATCGAGGCGAAGGGGCAGGCCCTCCACGCACGTAATCCCGTCGCCGCCTACCGGCAGGGTCTGCCGGCCGATCGGCGGGCGGCTTTCGACGCGGCGCTGGACGGCGGCGCGGACGCCCGCGTGCTCACGGTGGCCCTGCCCGGGGGCGGGAAGATCCGCAAGCGTCTGGGCGGCTGCATGGCGGAGGCCGAGCGCACGCTCTACGGCGACCCGGCCGCCTGGTTCCGCGCCGGGAAGGTCGTCACGGGTCTCAACGCCCTCTACGGGAACCGGCTCATGAGGGACCGCCGGCTCAGCTCCACGGTCAGGGCGTGGTCGCGGTGCATGCAGCGGGCGGGACTGCCGTACGAGGATCCGCGGGCCGCTCGCGACGCCGTCCGCGGCAACGCCGGCCGGCTGGAACCGGCCCGTTCCGATGAGGCGTTCGCCGCGGAGCGGAGGGTCGCCGTCGCGGACGCCGTCTGCGCCCGGCAGACCTCCCTGCGCGCCGTGGCCTCAGCCCGCGAGACGTACTACCTGGAACGCCTGCGTGACCGGTACGGCCAGGAGATCGACACCTACCGGCACCTCGGTCAGCGGGCCTACGACCGGGCGGTGCGGATCGTTCCGGAGCGCCGCTGACCACGCGCTCCGGGGCCCGACACCGCTCACCGGTGTGGCGCGCCGGGCCGACGGCCCGGCACACCGCACCCGCACCTCCGCACGACCGGCACCACACCGACAGTGACAGGAAACGAGGGAAACAGCATGCGCAAGATCAGCGTCACCGCAGCGGTCCTGGGGCTCGCCGCCCTGGGCCTGGCCGTGCCCGCCACCGCCCAGGCGGCGGAGAGCGCCGTTCCCGGCCCCGGCTGCAACAGCAAGTGGGGACCGCGCAACGGCTACATGTACGCCTGGCAGGACCTGGACTGCGGGGGCACCCTGTTGATCAGCACGGCGGGCAACAGCAGCAACTGGGGTCCCGGCTCCAACGACAAGGCGACCTCCGTCATGAACCGCGGCTACACGGGCGGCCTGGACCACGTCGCCTTCTACGAGAACGACAACTACGGTGGCGGCCACGCGTGTCTGGCGCCGGGCGAGCTGTACGCCGACAACCTGACCGACAACCGGTTCACCAACGGCGTCATCGTGAACGACAACATCACCTCGCACCGCTGGGTGGCCAGGAGCGCCTGCGGGGCCTTCCTGACCTGATCCGCCGTCGACGGCGAACGGGCGGCCCGCGCTCCCTGCGGGCCGCCCCACCGCCCCGACTCGGCGCAGCAAGCCGCGCAGAATGTCCGGAACCGCCCCACAGGTTCCGGACGTTCGCCTTTTCGCCACACCGGGGGAAAGGCTCGGCTGCCCTGCGCGCCCCCGCAGTAGCCTGGGCATCCGCCGTCTCACGGACGCACTGCCATGGGGGACACCGTGGGAGACCCGCAGCACGGGCATGACGCCGACGACCGGAACGGGCGGGACGGGAACGCGCCGACCACGCAGTCCTTCCCCGCGCAACTGCGACGACTGCGCCAGGCGCGCGGCCTGTCACTGACCGATCTGGCACGGCAGACGCACTACAGCAAGGGCTACCTCAGCAAGATCGAGACCGGAACGAAGCGAGCGACCCTCGATGTCGCCCGACTCTGTGACCAAGTGCTCGGCGCGGACGGGGAGTTGCTCCGGCTCGTCCAGGAGAGACCGCCCTCCGGCGGCGAGGACGCACCCGAGGCCGCGATGGCCGAGCAGCGGTCCGACGAGCCGTGTCCCTACCGTGGACTGTCGGCGTTCACCCCGCAGGACGCGGAGTGGTTCTTCGGCCGGGAACGGGCGACGGCCGCTCTGGTGGAACGGGTCTTCGAACGGGTGGGCAACGGCCCGCTGTTGCTGGTCGCGCCCTCGGGTGCGGGCAAGTCGTCGTTGCTCAACGCCGGACTGGTGCCCGCCCTGCGGCGCGGCGCCTTCCCGATGCCCGGTGCCGACCGGTGGCCGGTGGTGACGTTCACGCCAACGTCGCGGCCGCTGGAGGAGTTGCTGGAGCGCACCGCGAAGGCGGTGGGCGGGGACCTCGGAGTCACCGTGGAGGAAGCCCGCCGCCACCCCGGCGCGGTGCCGGACGCCGTACGGGCGATGACCGAGGCCCCGCCCGGGGCTCCTGCGGGGGGCCGCCGGCCGCCGCCCTGCCGGCCGGTGCTGATCGTCGACCAGTTCGAGGAACTCTTCACGCTCTGCACGGACGCGGACGAGCGCCGGTCCTTCGTCCGGGTGCTCCGCGCGCTGGCGGCGTCCTGGCCGGACGCAGGCGGGCACGGTTCCGCCGTCGTGGTGCTCGGCATGCGGGCCGACTTCACGGGCAGCTGTCTCGAACTGCCCGAGCTGGCCGCGGTCTTCACCGACGCGTTGTACGTGCTCCCCCCGATGTCCCTGGCGGAGCTGCGCGAGTCCATCACGCGCCCGGCCCGGCTCGCCGGGCTGACCCTCCAGCCGGGGCTGGTCCCCCTGCTCCTGCGCGACGCGGGGCTGCTCGACGGACCGGGCGGCTCCTCCCCCGACCCCGCCGGGGGCCATCCCGGCGCGCACGAGACGCCCTCGGGGGCCCTCCCGCTCGTCTCGCACGCTCTGCTGGCCACCTGGCAGCGGCGTGAGGGCTCCGCACTGACCGTCGCCGGGTACGAGCGGGCCGGCGGGATCCGGGGCGCGATCGCACGCACCGCCGAGAACGTGTTCACCCGGCTGTATCCGGCCGAGCAGAAGACGATCCGCCGTGTGCTGTCCCGCCTGGTGTACGTCGCGGACGGGGCGGGGGCGACCCGCCGCCGGATGGGCCGGGCGGCGCTGATGGAGCAGCTCGCCGACGCCGACGGCGCTCCCGCCGCGCTCGACGCCTTCGTCCGGGCCCGGCTCATCACGATGGACAGCGACACCGTCGAGATCACCCACGAGGCGCTCCTGCACGCGTGGCCGCGGCTGCGCGACTGGATCCACGCCGACCGCGCCGGACTGCTGCTCCACCAGCAACTGGCCCACGCCGCCGCGGAATGGGAGCGCGAAGGCCGGGATCCGTCCGTCCTGTACCGCGGCACCCGGCTGAACACCGTGCGTTCCTGGGCCGAGGAGCTCGACGGCTGGAGCCGGCTCAGTCCCGGCGAGGAGTCCTTCCTCGGGGCGAGCCTGGCCGAGCAGCAGGTGCTGGAGCGGCAGAGCAGACGCCAGGTCCGGCTGCGGCAGTCGATGCTGGCCACCCTCGCCGTGCTGCTGGGCCTGGCCCTGACCGCCGGGGCGTTCGCCTACCAGCAGCGCGAGAGCGCCCTGGACCAGGAAGCCGTCGCCCGCTCCCAGGCCCTCGCCGTACGGTCCGCGTCACTCGCCGGAGGGCAGCCCGAGGCGTCGATGCTGCTGGCCGGGGAGGCCTATCGGACCCACGCCACCACCGAGGCGCGCGGCGCGCTGCTGAGCACGCAGTCCCAGCCCTTCTCCGGCCGGCTGGGCGGCCACCGGGGCGCGGTCAACGCGGTGGCCTTCGCGCCGGGCAACCGGACCCTGGCGACGGCCAGTTCCGACGGGACGGTGACGCTGCGCCGGGTGCACGACCGCCGGACGACCGCCACGTTCGCGGTGCACGGCCCCGTCCGGTCGATCGCCTTCAGCCCCGACGGCCGTCTCCTGGCGGCGACGTCGGCACGCGGTCCCGTGAGTCTGTGGGACGTCGCCGGGGCCCGGCGGACGGCCGTGCTCGGTGAAGGCACCAGCGGCGCCCGGACGCTGGCCTTCGACCCCCGCGGAGCCAGGCTCGCCGTCGCGACCACGCGCGGGGCGATCGAGGTGTGGGGCACGGCGGGCAGGCCGCGGATCACCGCGACGCTGACCGGACACGAGGGCTCGGTCAACGCGCTGGGGTACGCGCGGCACGGCCGGGCCCTGGTCTCCGCCGGCAGCGACCGGACGGTGCGGCTGTGGGACACGGACACGGACCGGGCGACGCAGTCGACCGTGCTGAAAGGGCACACCGACGAGGTACTGGGCGTGGCGTTCTCCCCGGACGGCCGCAGGGTGGCCTCCGGCGGCATCGACCGGACGGTACGGCTGTGGGACGTCCGCGGCCGCCGGCTCAGCGCGACGCTGCCGGGGAGCAGCGACGACATCAACGCCGTGACGTACACCCCCGACGGCACCACGGTCATCGGCGCGGTCGGTGACGGCACGACCCGGTTGTGGGACGTGCGCAGCGGCCGGCAGACCGCCGTGCTGGCCGGCCACACCGACTACGTCATGGGGGTGGCCGTGACCTCGGACGGCTCCCTGCTGGCCACGGCCGGGTTCGACCGGTCCGTGGTCCTGTGGGACCTGGGCGGCCCGGTGCTGACGGCGCGTCCGTTCACGGAGGTGTGGCAGGCGCGGTACAGCCCGGACGGGTCCCTGCTGGCCACGGCCGACACCGACCACACCGTGCGCCTGTGGGAGGTTCGCGGGCGGCGGCTGGTGGGGACGCTCCGGGGCCACACGGAGACGGTCTTCTCGGTGTCCTTCGCACCCGACGGGCGGACCCTGGCCTCCGCGGGTTCCGACGGCACGATCCGGCTGTGGGACGTGGCCGGCCGCTCGCTGCTGAGGACGCTGAGGGGCCACTCGGGGCAGGTGCTCTCCGTCGCCTTCGCGCCCGACGGCCGGACTCTGGCCTCGGCGGGCGCCGATCGCACGGTGCGCCTATGGGGTGTGGACGAGCGCACGCCGCGGGCGACGCTGACCGGCCACCGCGACTACGTCAACGGTGTCGCCTTCAGCCCCGACGGCCGGACCCTGGCGAGTGCCGGCGACGATCTGGACGTACGCCTGTGGGACGTGTCCGCGCGACGGCTCCTCGACACGCTGGGCGGCCACACCGGCGCGGTCCGCGGCGTCGCGTTCGCGCCGGACGGGCGGACCCTGGCCAGCAGCGGCAACGACGGCACCATCCGGCTGTGGGACGTGGGACGGCGCCGTGCGCCGGCCGTGCTGACCGGGCACATCGGCTCCACCCGGGGCATCGCCTTCGCCCCGGACGGCCGGACGCTCGCCAGCAGCGGCAACGACCGTACGGTGCGCCTGTGGGACGTGGCCGGAAGGCGTCCGTGGGCGACGTTGACCGGGCACACCAACGCGGTGTGGAGCGTGGTCTTCGCTCCGCACGGACACACGGTCGCCAGCAGCAGCACCGACGGCACCGTACGGCTGTGGGACCTCGACCCCCGGTCCCGGCTGGCGGAGATCTGCCGGCTGCGCGCGGACCTGGACGCGGACGAACGCGCCCCCCTGCTGCCCGGGGTCCCGCTCTCGGACAAGACCCCTTGCGACGGCCGGGACTGAGGGACGGAGTCCCTGATCGGGAAGTGTTTCCCAGGTGTTTCCCGTTGCCTGCCGGCAACAGTCGACGGGCGGGGCGTCGACGGCAACGGGCCGCGGAGAGCAGGCTGCTGTGCGACCACTTCTTCACCGCCTACAGGAAACGGGGGTCCTGGCATGGTCCGCCGGACCGGTCTCATCCGCACACTGATCGCCTTGATGGCCCTGATGTTCTGGGCACCGGTGTCCGCCGCCGCCGCGCCCGGCCCGCAGTCCACGCCGCAGACGGCCGCCGCGCAGTGCGGCGCCCTCGCTCCCGGGGCCTCCGCCGCCGCGGAGCGGGCGATCGCCGCCGCCTGCGCCGAAGTGGCGGCCGGCACCTGGTACACGTGGGGCGGCGGCCACGGTCCCCGGCCGGGCGCCACCTACGGGCAGATCGACCCCACCGACCCCGACAGCGCGCACGACCCGGAGCGGCTCGGCTTCGACTGCTCCGGCCTGGTACGGCACGCCTACGCCAAGGCGACGGGCTCCGACATCCTCGACGGCATCGCCAGCCAGCAGTACTACACGCATCGGGCCGCGGCCCGCTTCACGGCCGCACAGGGCCTCGCTCCGCTCCTGCCCGGCGACCTCCTCGCCTGGGGCACGCCGGACGACCTGCACCACATCGCCATCTACCTGGGCGCGGGCAAGATGGTCGAGGCGAAGGAGTCGGGCACCCGGCTCATGGTCAGTGACGTCCGCATGAACGGCTACTTCGGAGCCGTCCGCGTCAACACCGGCCAGGTCACCGGTCACATCCACCAGACCTGGGGCACCGACGTGTGGACCAAGGCCAAACCCGCGCTCGGCGCGGCGCGTGTGTACGCCTTCCCGTACTCCACCACCATCCGGGTGCAGTGCCAGATCCATGCGGAGATGGTCAGCGCCGAGGGCTACGACAACGACGCGTGGTCGTACCTGCCGGACTACCGGGCGTGGGTGAGCAACATCTACATCCAGGGGCCGGCGTGGCTCGACGGCGTCTCGGACTGCGGGACGGACAAGCCCGTGCCGATGGTGTGACGGGGCCGCAGCGCCGTGCAGGGGACCCGGGCACCGCGATCAAGCGGTGCCCGGGTCCACGCGCCTCAGCAGATGTCGAGGCTGTGGAAGTCGTAGGTCGCGTAGTCCGGGAAGCTGTAGATCTGGCCGTCCGCCGGGGCGTGGTACGAGTAGGTGGGTCCCCAGAAGCGGACCTGGGCTCCGCCGGTCTGATTGTTGCGGGCGAAGAGGGAGTCGACGAAGTTCGAGAGCGACCGTGTGTCGCACTTGAACAGGTGGAAGATGCTCAGCTTGCCGTCACCCTGGCCAACGGCCACGCAGGCGATCCCGGATGCCAGGGAGCACGCGATCAGCTCCGAGTTCCGCTTGTCGGCCGGCACGTCCCGCCTCACCCACTCGCCGGAGAACAGCGGGGAGATCTGCGGTGTCCATGCGGTGGTCCCGGCCGTGCCGTCCTGCGCTGCCTGCGCCGGTGCCGACGCCGCCAGGGGCACGAGGAGTGCGGCGATCATCGCCACGACCATCGCAACAACTCGTGTCTTGGTTCTGCTCACGCTCATGTGATCCCTCGGTAGTCGCGACTGACGCAGCCGTTCCGGCGGCCGGATGCCGCCACCACGGCTGCTGCTGTCACGCGCCGGAGCGCCGGCTCCTCTGCTCCCCCGGGTGCCGCAGCGGCCCGGCGCTCCCCGTGTCAGCGCCTCGGACCGTAGTGCGGGCACGGCGCGTCGCGACACTGACAAGTGTCAGGGTGTGCACGGGCTCGCGACATGGTCGTACGGGCGGGCATGTGCCCAACCGGCGTGCACGGACACCGTCTCGGCAGAGGACGGCGGTGGGCCTACCTCTCGTCGGGTTCGTCCTCGTCGCGCAGGCCCCTCGACGGCCCCCTGACGTTGCCCAGAACGCGTTTGCTCTGCTGGTCGACGAGGCGTGTCACGGTTTCCTGGGCGATGCCGAACATGAGGGCCCAGGCGAGGATCTGGGCACCGGAGTCCAGGTCCGTCAGTCCCGGCACGAAGCCGCCCTGGATCACGAGCAGACCGAAGACCGCGGCCAGGGCGCCGACCGGCAGCCGCAGCAGCAAGAGGCAGATGGGCACCATGTACGGTGTCGCGGTGCCCTGCATGTGGCGCAGCGACACGGCGCCTGCCAGAGCCGCCCCACACAGCCCGAAGAACTCCACGATGAGTACGTCGGCGCCCTCCGGCGTCCCGTCGATCGGGCAGACCAAGTTGACTTTCGGCCGGAAGCACAGGTTCTGCGCTATCGCGCTCGGCTCGGCGTATCCCCAGAAGACGAGGAGCCCGGCGATGAGGCCGGTGAGCAGGACCGAGGTCAGCAGGATGTTGCGGAAGCTGCGTGCCCTCGCCCTTTCCAGGTCCTGGGCGTCGTTCGCCGCGCGCAGCGCCCGCACCGCGAGGTCTTTGAACCGGGAGTCCACGTCGCGCCCGTTCGAACGGAGCTGCAGCTCCAGTTCGCTGCGCAACGGGTCCTCGTCACCGAGGTGCTGCTGCGCCCGCGCGAGGACCTCGCGGCCCCACCACGCCAGTTCCGCCTCCCCGGCGAGCTTCAGGATGGTGACCTCGGCCCGGTGGATGTTCGCCCACGTGCGGTCCACGGCAGAGCCGGACAGCAGGGACAGAGGTGTGTCCCTGCTGTTGAGAGCCTCTCGAGCAGCCTCGAGCTGAACCTTGGCCTTGTTCACGAGCCGTTGCCGTTCGCTCGACAGCTCGCCGCGGGCCTCGATCGTGCCCAGGTCGCCCTGGAGTTCGGCGACATACGCCGAGGCGCGCTGGTGCCAGGAGGACTTTCGCCTGCCCGCCACGTCTCCGTCTTCGTCAGGGATGATCCGCACAGGGGAATCCGTCATGGTTCCGCCCTCCGCCGAGCGACCCGGAGTTCACCTCAACAGGGCTCTCACCCTTCAAGTTTTCCGCTGCACGGGCGTCATCGCAAGTCCAAATGGATAACGCGAGCAGAACCCGCGGGATTCACCGTGGCCGGATGGGCGCCGACCGGAACGAACACCGTCGAATGATGCACATTTCAATTGCCAGGATATTCATTTCACCCTCAACATTTGATTCGAATACGAGCCGAAATCCTCTCTCCCCCACACAAGATGCAGGTCAGACAGGGCGCGAGTAATGTCGTGAACGGAATTGGACGGGATTCTCGGGCAACGATTTGAGGAAATTCGACACCCGAGCGGAATCACCACGCAAACAATGTGAAGGGAGAGCTGAAAATGTCAGATCTCATACTCTTCTACGGCGCGGCCACGGGACGTGGTGTCGTCGCCGCCCTCGACGACACCAACCATCTCAGGGATGTCACCGTCATATCCGCGGGCAGCTTCGCCAAGGACTGGACCGCCTTCACCGGTCTGAGCGGCGATCGGCTCCTGTTCTACAGCGCAGCCAGGGGCGGCGGCGTCGTCTGCTCCGTCGACGACGCCAACAACATCGCGGACGTCACCGTCATCCCCAACGGCAGTCTGGCCACCGACTGGACAGAGGTCACCGCGCTGAGCGGCGACCGCGTCCTCTTCTACGGCAAGTCCCAGGGACGCGGCGTCGTCTGCTCCATCGACGACGGCAACAACCTGACAGACGTCACCGTCATACCCCCAGGAAGCTTCGCCAAGGACTGGACGGAGATCGCCGCTCTGAGCGGCGACCGCATCCTGTTCTACAGCGCTACCGGAGGCCGCGGCGTCGTCTGCTCCATCGACGAGGGCAACAACATCGCAGACGTCACCGTCATACCCCCGGGAAGCTTCGCCACCGACTGGACCCAGATCACCGCCGTGAGTGGTGACCGCATCCTCTTCTACGGCAAGTCCCAAGGACGCGGCGTCGTCTGCTCCATCGACGACGGCAACAACATCGCGGACGTGACCGTCATACCCCCGGGAAGCTTCGCCAAGGACTGGACCGAGGTCAGTGCTCTGCGTCCACCGGAGGGCCGTGTGCGTGTCGGCCGCTCGGCGGAGCTGCACCACGCGTAGAGCAACCATCCCTTCACTGCGCCGGAGACGCACTGCGCGGCTCCGGCGCACTCGACGACCGGCCGGCGGGGCCCAGTGAAGGGGGATCGACGCCGCAAGCTGCTGTTCGGATGCACCGGACAGGTGAACTGCCTTACGGAGCAGGGGGGTCAGGCCATACGTTGTGACCTGAACCGAACGCTTCGGCTGAAAGACAGACGGCAGACATGACCGACCACGCGACCACCTCCGGACCGGCAGGGCATCAGAACATCGACACCTCCGTGCCGCATTCGGCCCGGATCTGGAACTACTGGCTGGGCGGGAAGGACAACTACCCGGTCGACGAGCAGGCCGGTGACGCCTACACCGCCGTGTTCCCCGGCATCGTGACCATCGCCCGCAGCAGTCGCGCCTTCCTGCGCCGCAACATCACGCACCTGGTCGCCGAGGCGGGGATTCGCCAGTTCCTCGACGTCGGGACAGGGCTTCCGACCGCCGACAACACCCACGAGGTCGCCCAGCGGATCGCCCCGGAGTCGCGGATCGTGTACGCCGACAACGACCCGATGGTGCTGGCGCACGCCCGCGCTCTGCTCAACTCCACGCCGGAAGGGGCGACCGCCTACGTCGACTCGGACGTGCTGGACCCGGACCGCATCCTGGCGGCCGCAGCCGACACGCTGGACTTCAGCCGGCCGACGGCCTTGATCCTCAGCAACATCCTGGGACACATCGAGGACTACGACCAGGCGCGCTCGATCGTCACGCGTCTGATGGGAGCACTGCCGTCCGGCAGCTACCTCTCCATCAACGATGGTTCGCGAGGCATCGACCCGGTCTTCGAGCAGGCGCAGGACGGGTACAACAAGAGCGGCGCGGTGCCGTACACGCTGCGCACCGTCGACGAGATCACCTCGTTCTTCGACGGCTTGGAGCTCTTGGAACCCGGCGTCGTGTCCGTCCCGCTCTGGCGGCCCGACCCCACGGACCCAGCCCCGCAGGTGATCGCCGAACACGGCGGCCTCGCCCGCAAGCCGTGACCAACCGGCCTGCTGCGGCGTGACGTTGTAGGCCGCCGGCGTCATCGGCTCCCAGCCCCGGTGACGTTCGATCTCCTTGCTGTTCTCCGCCCGGCGCCCGACCATGTCTCCTACAGTGATCATGGTGTGGACGCCGGGCGTCCGCACACGGGGGACGGGAGCCGGCGCATGCGCGGCACAGTACGGAGACTCGGCGGAACCGCTCTGGCCACGGTGGTCCTCGCAGCGGGGCCGGCGGCCTGTACGGACGGCGAGCAGGAGGGCGCCGGCCCGTGCACGGACGGGACGTACGCCTGGTCGGATGTGCGGCGTTCGGAGGAGCTGACCGAACTCGCGGACCCCATCCGGTTGGAGAAGAGGACAGCGTCCTACTCGGCCCGGCTCGAGCCGGTCGGCGAGACCCGCGTGCGGCCCGTGGTGAACGGAGCACCGCGAGGGGTCGGCGCCGCCGACGTGATCACAGCCTTGGGCAAGCACCTCCGGGTGGAGGAGCCGCTCGCCGGCCCGAGCGAGCGCGACGTGCCCGAGGAGCGTCTCGGACACGTCTTCGAGGCGGCGACCGGGGATCTCAAGGGTGCGTACTACTCGTGGGGCTATCGCAAGGCCGTCGAAGCCGACTTCGCCTATGCCTGCGGCTCCGCCGCGCCGGTGAGGGGCCACGTCCGGACCTGGGAGGGGACGGGTACCGGCTTCCTCCCCTGCTCCGCCGAACCGGCGGAGCTCTCGAGCGGTCGCCAGGCCGCCCGGCAGCGCTGCCCCGAGGGATCGAAGGCGGTCGAGACCTCCTGACCGGCACCACACCCGCACCGACCGCCCCTGCTCCCCCGGCATCGCCACGCGTGCGGTGTCACTGCGGTCCAACTATGGCCGGTTCCCCCGTACATAAGGTCGCTGCCCGCTGAAAGTCTTGGCCCGACGGTCCTCCCGGTGCGCTGGACGACTCGCACCCGGTCGGTGACGCATCGCGCAGGGGAACGCGACCGACATCCCGCCGCGCGACACGTCACGACCGTCTCGGCGCCATCTCTCCCCTCGTGACCGCTGAGCAGAGCGGGCACCGATCGAAGGACGGAACATGAAACGGATGGTCTCCAAGGCCGGTGTCGTATTAGGTGCTGCGGCGCTGGCTGCCACCGCGCTGATGACCGCCGGCCCCGCCAACGCGGCGTGGTCCGACTGCCCGTCCGGTGCGCTGTGCGCGTATCTGGGCACCGACGGCGCGGGCGACCCCGGAACGGTCTACGGCAACAACACCAACCTGTTGCAGTACAACAAGTTCAACAACGCGGAGTCGCTGTACAACAACGGGAACAACTGCGACGTGCGCGTCTACTCGGGCCTGAACTACACAGGTTCGGTCGCCACGGCGCAGCGGGGCTGGACGTACTCCCCTCTGTACAGCCCGTGGAAGGACAACGTCGCCTCCAACCGCTGGTGCTGAGCCGACACCGCGGGCGGTTCGCTCACCTGGTGCTGATCACCGCACTGGCCGCGGCCGGTTGCTCCTCCTCGGAGGAGCCCGGCCGTGCGCCCGCACCTCCCGATGTCCGCCCGCTGTCGGGAGCCACGGCGGTGAGTCACGCCGACTCGGTGCGCCTGCACGACCGCACGGAGCGTGCCGTCACCGCCTGTATGGCGGCCCGTGGCCAGGACTACACGGCGCAGCCCGCGAACTCCTCGGCGCGCGGCGCGGAGACGAACCCCTACGGGCTGCTCACCCCGCAGCGAGCCGCGGCGGACGGTTACGGCATCGTCGGCGAGTACCTTCACCTGCGGTCCACTCCGCCACCTGCCGAGACGCCGCGCTCGAAGTCCTGGCAGGAGGCCCTGACCGGAACCCCGGAGCACCGGGTGACGCTCCGGCTCACGGGCGGGACCACGGTGCAGTACTCGGCGGACGGTTGTGTCGCCCGCGCGAACGCGGAGGTGTACGGGCCGAAGTGGAACACGCTGGAGCCGCGCACCATGAAGCTGGCGAACCGGGTGCTCGCCACCGTCGAGGACGATCCGGCCTATCGTGAGGCGCTCCGGCGCTGGTCCGCCTGCATGAAGGAATCCGGGCACCCCGCCACGGACCTCCAGGCCGCCCGCGCATCCCTCAACTCCCGTCTCCCCGCCGCCGCGCGGGACGAGAAGCGGCTGCGAGCGCTCGGCCGCGACGAGATGGCGGCCGCGAAGGCCGACGCCCGCTGCCAGGCCGAGACCGCACTGGCGAAGACCGTTGCGGGCGTCCAGCGAAGGGTCGAGGGCACGCTGCTCACGGCGGAGGACCGCTCGACCGTCGCCGACTACCGGCGGGCCAAGGAACGGGCACTGCGCACCGCGGACGAGTGAGTGGCCGACGCCCGGGGACTGTATACGGGAAGGCGGTTACCGGGCCGGGTAAAGCCGGTGCCGGGCACGACGGCACGCCCGTCACAGAGACCGATCGTCTCGCAGGCTTCACCCTCCGCGACGCTGTAGCGGACACGCACGCCCACCTCGCTTGCGCCCCGTGTGCCCCACGCTCTCGGACGATGCGGACATGACGCGGACGGCAGCCTGCCTCGCCGGTGGCACGAGGAACTCCCCGTTCGGAGAGGCGTGACGTGTGGCGCTGTCGGCCCGCGGCCCGGAGTTCATCCGTCCACTCCGCGCCGTGGGTCCGACTCACCGAGTCTCAGCGTCAACCTGCGAAGACATAACGGATGTCTTGCGCCATCAACTACCGGTTGTGTTCAGGCCATTGACACCTCTATTACCCAGCATTTACGTTCCGGCCATCTGAGAGCGCTCTCAGACTCCCCTCCGGTGCAGACTCGAGGTGCCCCATGCCATCCCCACACTCCAGACGCGCAGCGATCCTGCTGCTCGCCCCGGCCCTCGCCGCGTTCGGTCTCGGCCCGGCCGCCACCCCGGCGGCCGCGGCCACCGTGCCCGTGGGCTCGGGCAGCTACTCCGACACCCGGCCGTCCGGCACGTCGGGCCCCACCACCAACACAGGAACGCCGGTCACGCCCAAGGTGACCGCCGCCGCGCGGAACCGGGCCGTGCCCACCAACGACTGGTGGTCCTCCCTCGCCTTCCAGCGCTACGGCGACAACCCGTGGTCGACCCCCATGTACGGTCATCCCCTCACCTACCAGGCCACGGCCGGCGGGCTCGACATCGGTTACCCGACCTCCCCCTCGATCGTCGGTGACGGCCGTCAGTACGAGTTCGCCCACAAGCGGGACCTCACCATCGGCCTGAGCGGCCTCAACTCGCCCGACACCAAGGCCGACGACTGGTCCGACTGGACGGTCACTCCGCTGTGGTCCGACGGCACCCGTACCCTGCGCACCACCATCGGCCACGGCTCCCCGTTCGTCTACGCCAAGGGCACGGGTGGCAACGCGCAGATCACCACCGCCGGCGCACCCACGGTCTTCAGCGACCAGGGCAACGTCCTCGGCATCACCGTCGCCGGACACCACTACGCCCTTTTCGCGCCGACCGGCAGCGACTGGAACGTCTCCGGGTCCACCGTCTCCGCGGGCCTGGGCTCCAAGGACTACTTCTCCGTCGCCGTGCTGCCGTCCACCGGTGCGCTGGCGACCTTCAAGAAGTACGCCTTCAGCTTCGTCACCGACTCCAAGGTCGCCTGGAGCTATTCCGGCGGCACGGTCAGAGCCACGTACACGCTGACCACGGAGGCGAAGGAAGGGACCGAGCGGGGCACGCTGCAGGCGCTCTACCGCCACCAGTGGCTCAACACCTCCGACGCGCTGACCTCCTACACCTACGTCTCCCCGCGCGGCACCATGAAGGTCCGCGAGTCGGCCTCCTTCACCACGAGCCAGAAGGCGGCGGCGGTACTGCCCGGGCTGCCGAAGTCCAGTGGCGTGGACGCGGCCCGGCTGCGCGGCTACCTGAACGAGGTCGTGAACGCCTCCGACCCCTTCTCGGGAGCCACCGACACCTACTGGACCGGCAAGGCGCTCGGCCGCCTCGCCCAACTCGTGCCGGTGGCCGAGCAGATCGGTGAGACCGGCACGCGCGACCGTCTGCTCGGGCTGCTCAAGGGCAAGCTCCAGGACTGGTTCACAGCGGGTGGCGCCAACGAGTTCAGCTACGACAAGGACTGGAAGACCCTCACGGGCTACCCGGCTTCGTACGGCAGCGACACCGAGCTCAACGACCACCACTTCCACTACAGCTACTACGTCTACGCGGCCGCGATCGTCGCGCAGTACGACCAGGGATGGGCCGCCGACTCCGCGTGGGGCGGCATGGTCAAGACCCTCGTGCGCGACGCCGCCAACCCCGGCCGCACCGACACCGCCTTCCCCTTCCTGCGCGGTTTCGACGTCTACGCCGGCCACAGCTGGGCCTCCGGCCACCAGGGCTTCGCCGCCGGCAACAACCAGGAGTCCTCCTCCGAGTCCACCAACCTCAGCGCGGCCCTCGTCCTGTGGGGATCCGCGACCGGGGACACCTCGCTGCGCGACCTGGGCACCTACCTGCTGACCACCGAGTCGGAAGCGATCGCGCAGTACTGGTTCGACGCGGACGAGCAGGTCTTCCCCTCCTCCTTCAACCACGACACGGCCGGCATGGTCTGGGGCAGCGGCGCGGCCTACTCCACCTGGTGGACCGCCAACCCCGAGGAGATCCACGGCATCAACGTCCTGCCCGTCACCGGTGGTTCACTGCACCTCGGCGGTGAGAAGGCCGCGATCCGGCGCAACATCGCCGAGATGGAACGGGAGAACGGCGGCCCCGCCGTCGAGTGGCGCGACATCCTCTGGGAGTTCCAGTCCCTGGCCGACCCCGCCTCGGCCAAGTCGAAGTGGGACGCCGGAAACGCCGGCTACACGCCGGAGCAGGGTGAGTCCAAGGCGCACACCTATCACTGGATCAACACGCTCGACGCCATCGGCGCGCCGGACGCCACGGTGACCGGCGACCTGCCCACCTCGGCGGTCTTCTCCAAGGGGACGACCCGTACCTACGTCGCCCACAACCACGGGGCGTCGGCGCGGACCGTCACCTTCTCGGACGGGAAAACCCTCTCCGTCCCGGCTCGCTCCACCGCGAGCGCCACGGGGTCGGGCTCCTCGGACCCCGACCCGGATCCCGACCCGCCGACGGGGAACACCTTCCAGCTGCGCAGCGGTGGAGTGCTCACCACGGCGACCGGTGGCACCTCCGGCAGCGACACGATCGTCTCCGGCGGCGGCGCCAACCACGACGGCACTCCGTACCAGCCTCTCGTCTACGAGGTGCGCGGAGTCAACGGGACGCTGACTCCGGGCGCGGGGACGACGTTCCGGTTGCAGGTGGACGCCGGCACCACCGTCGGCCTGGGCCAGCAGGCACGCGTCAGCTACGACTTCACCGGTGACGGGAGCTTCGACCGGACCGAGACGTACAACTACTTCGCCACCGACCCGGTCGCCGGATGGGAGGAGTACGCCCAGACGCGCGGCCTCAAGGCCTCCACGGGCACCCTCGGCAACCTCAAGGGCGGAACCGTCCGCCTGGAAGTCTGGAGCGCCATCGGCAACGGCACTGCGAAACTCCAGACCGGCACGGACAAGTCCGTGGTGGTGATCCCCTACAGCTGATCAGACGCACGAGAAGCGTGCGGCGGGCGACGCCACCCAGGCGCCCCCCGCCGCACCGCCCGTGGACTACGAGCCGGGCACAGGTGCGGCGGCCTGGGCGAAGAGCGCTGCCTCGGGTGCCGGGGAGCCGGCCCAGTGCATGCGGGACCATGGGAGGGACAGTTCGTCCGTGCCGGTCACCGTCCGGGGTGCCAGGTCCTCGATCCGGGCGGCCTCCCGGTGCCGGGCGAACACGGTGTCCACATAGCGGTGGCCGGTGTCGGCGGCGAGGAACAGGGCGGTACGGGCGGGCTCTTCGCGGCGTTCCCACCGCGCGGCCAGGTAGGCGGCTCCGGTGGACAGACCCGCGAAGACGGCGTGCCGGCGCAGCAGGTCGACGTTGCCGGCGAGCGCGGCGTCGAAGGACAGCCAGTGCACGGTGTCGTAGAGGTCGTGGCGGACGTTGCCGAAGGGGATGGAGCTGCCGATCCCGGCGATGATGATCTCCGGGTCGGCGACGTGGTCGCTGCCGAAGGTGACACTCCCGAAGGGTTGAACGCCCACGAGCCGTACGTCGACGGCGCGTTTCCTCAAGTAGTGGGTGAGGGCGCCGGTGGAGGCGCCGGAGCCCACCCCGCCGACGAAGGTGAGCGAGTCGCCACCGATCCGGTCGTGGATCTGCTCGGCGACGGCTTCGTAGCCGAGGTAGTGGACGTCGTCGTGGTACTGGCGCATCCAGTGGTAGTCCGGGTGCTGCCGCAGGATCTCGCGTACGCGGGCGACACGGCGGTTCTGGTCGAGCTTGAGGCTGCTGCTGGGCGGCATCTGCTCCAGGTGGGCGCCGAGCACGTCGAGTTGGGCGCGCAGGGTCCGGTCGACGGTGGTGGAGCCGACGATGTGGCAGCGCATGCCGTAGCGGTGGCAGGCCAGGGCGAGCGCGTAGGCGTAGATGCCGCTGGAGCTGTCGACGAGGGTGTCGCCGCGTCGTACGGCTCCGGTGTCGAGCAGGTGGCGTACGGCGGCCAGGGCGGAGACGACCTTCATGGTCTCGAAGCGGAGGCAGAGCAGGCCGTCGTCGAGGCGTATCAGGTCCGGGCGTCCGATGGCTTCCGAGATGTGTTCGTCCACGGGGACTCCTCACTGGGGGACGTGAAGGTGGTGAAGGTGCGGGTCGGCGCGATGCCCTCGCGTTCCAGGGCGCGGGTGCACCGGCGCAGACCGTGGTGCAGGCCGGGTGCGCGGGGGTCGAAGAGGAGGCCGGCGACGTTGCCGCTGTGGGCGATCTGCACGCCGACGGCGCCCGTCGCGTCGGCGATGCCGGTGAGCGCGGTGAACTCGTCGTGGCGCAGGACGCGTTGGCGCAGTCGGGCGCTGGCGGTGCTGACCCGGCCGAGCAGGGCGGTGTCGGCGTCGGTCACCGCGCGTCTGAGCATCCGGCGCAGGTGCCCGTAGGCGGCGAGGTCGTCGTCGTGGTGGTGGAGCGCGGGGAGGGAGAGGGTGTCGACCGGCGCGCCGCCGGCGAGCGCGCACCCGACGACCACGGCGGGCGGCAGCGCGGAGCCCATCACTTCGAGGACGCGGCCCTCGCGCTGCGCGAAGAGCAGCGGACGTGACCCGTGCATCAGGGGGTCGCTGGCCCCTTCGGCGCGCACCGCGAGGCGGGCGATCGTCTCCGCGGGCAGCAGCACGCCCCAGGAGTCGGCGACCGCCCGTACGGTGGCGATGACGTCGCTGGTGGAGGATCCCATGCCGAGCCCGACGGGGAGGTCCCCGGCGAGGGTCAGCTCCCCGCCGCAGGGCTCCGCGTCGCGGCGCGCCGCGCACTCCCGTACCGCCAGGACGGCGGCCGCCCGCGCCTTGGTCCGGCCGGCGGGCGTCACCGTCACCTCCTTTGGTGGCGTGCCTGGCCGGCGCGCGAAGCGGGCGGTGGTGCCCGGTCCGTGCATGGGCAGCGTGACCAGTGCGTGGACGGGGCGACGCCGCTGGTCGAGGAAGACACCTTGCAGGATCTCGCCGTGGTGGCAGGCGGCGCGTCCGACGCCTTCCGTGTCACGGGCAGGGGCTCCCGGCCGGCGGGTGGCGGCCGTCATGTGCCGGCCGCCGCCCGGTAGCGGTACAGGGTGGTGGGTTCGGCGCTGAACTGGGAGAAGGGGAAGGGCTCCGCGGACAGGGCGGTCACGCCCCGCCCGAGGAAGGCGCGCGCCACGGCGCTGCCGGTCTGGGCGTAGACCACCAGGGGCACGCCGCGTTCGCGGCAGCGGGTCAGGACGGTGTCGAAGCTTCCGTTGCTGAGCGTCATGCCCGTGGCCACGACGGCGTCGGCGGTGTCGAGGACCTCGTGCATGTCGTCGGTGACCGGGTCGCCCCACTGGGTGGCGCGGAGGTTGAAGTCGCAGAGCAGGGGATCACCGCCGCGTTCGCGGATGGCCGCGACGAGCGGGTTGACCACCCCGATCAGGGCGACCCTGGCCCCGGCGTCGATGTCGAGGAGCCCGGCGATGGCCGCGTCCCGGGCCAGCGCCCGGGTCTCGGGTGTCCCGGCGGGCAAGGTGACCGGTTTCGCCTCCTGCGCCTCCCGGTGCGGGCGGACCGAGCTGAGGTAGGCGTCGAGCGCGGCGACCTTCAGCGGCTTCGGCGCCTCGCGCAGCAGCGTGTCGACGGAAGTGCCGGAGGCGTCGCGGCAGATGGAGGGGTCGACCTCGCCCGCCTCGAAGGCGCAGCCGCCGAAGGAGTCGCCCAGCCGGACGAGGACGTACTGGTTGAGGTAGGTGGTGTTGCCGCCGGCCAGGCGGGTGCCGTGGTGCACCCAGAAGACGCTGGTGGCGACGAGGTCGGCGGGGCGGGGGCCGTGCTCGCCGGCGAGGACGGCGGCCAGGAGTTCCTCGGTGTTCTTCATCGCTGTCCTCCGGGACGGGGGGTGTCGTGGGTGATGCGGAAGAGGTAGGTGAGCACGCCGTCCTGCCAGTCGTGGAGATGGTCGATCCGGGGACGGAGCCCGTGGTCCAGGGCGTGCTGGACAAGGGCGCGCAGGTCCGCGGTGTTGGAGGCGATGACGTGGATCTCGCCGCCGGGGGCCAGCAGGTCCTTCTCCGTGATCTGGGCGAAGAACGTCGCCAACAGGGGTGCGCCCACGCACACGTTGCGGACGACGTCGGGGTCGTCACTGACGGTCTGGCTGACGGCAGGCGGGTTGAAGGTGACGACGTCCAACTGGACGCCTTCGGGCAGAGCGTCGAAGACGTCACTCACCGCGGGGTGGAACGCGGGGCGCTCGCCGACCAGGCGCCGGTAGTGGCGGGTGGCGGCGGCCACGCTCTGGGGGTGGACGTCGAGCGCGTGAATTTCCCGGGCGCCCCGGACACCGGCCGCGACGGCCTCGACGCCCAAGCCGACACCCATGGCGGCGTACCGCAGGCCGCGGGTCTCGATACGGCCGTCGAGCACGCGTTCGTGGATCAGGCGGCTGGTCCAGCCGGGCAAAAAGACGCCGGGCGGGACGTCGAACGTCCAGCCGTTCCATGCGTAGGTGCGTGTGGTGTGCAGATCCGCCTTGGGCTGGTTGAGCGAGATGATCCGGTCGGCGGGCAGGGGCGGCGGCAGCTGCTCGAGAAGAGCCCGGCCGGTCGCGTCGGGGGTCATGTCCAAGGGTCCTTTCCTTGTCACCTGGCGGGGTGGCGCGCGGCCACGCCGAAGGACGGCCTGTCCGGCGGGCGTCGGTGGCTGCCGGACAGGCCGTGGCGTGCGGGGACTCAGCCCTTGAGTTCGCGCAGGTAGGCGGCGAACTTCTCCAGGCCGTCGATGTTGCGGGGGCCGCTGATGCCCTCGTTGTAGTCGAGGACGAAGAAGTTGCCCTTCTTCACGGCCGGGAGTTCCCTGGTGTGCGGGGACTTCCGCAGGAAGTCGATCTTCTTCTCGGCGGGCAGGTCGCCGTAGTCGAGGATGACGACGACTTCGGGCTCCGCCTCGGCCACGGATTCCCAGTTGACCTGGGTCCAGCGCTCGTCGAGGCCGTCGAAGACGTTCCTGCCGCCTGCCGTCTTGATGATGTCGTTGGGCGGTACCTGGTTGCCCGCGGTGAACGGCTGGTCGGTGCCGGAGTCGTAGAGGAAGACGGGCACGGGATCGCCGTCGGGGGCCTTGGCCTCGACCTTCGCCACGCGCTTCTTCATCGCGTCCACGACCTCCGTGGCCTTCTTCTCGACCCGGAAGATCTTGCCCAGCCGTTCGAGGTCGGTGTAGAGAGCGTCGAAGGGGCTCATCCGCTCGGGGTGGCCGGGGTAGTTGAAGCAGCTCTCGGTGTGCATGAAGCTCTGGATGCCGAGCTTGTCCAGGATCTCGGGTGTGATGCCCCGCTCGTCCTTGAAACCGGAGTTCCAGCCGGCCACCACGAAGTCGGACTTCGCCTCGACCACGACCTCCTTGTTCAGGAGGTCATCGCTGAGCATTTTCACCTTGGCATAGTCGGACGCCCATGGGGACTCACTCACCGGCGGGTTGGCGGGCGGCATCACGTAGCCGTACACGTGCTCGGCGAGGCCGAGGGCGAACAGCTTGTCCGCGCTGCCGCCTTCGTAGGCGACGGCCCGCTCGGGCACCGTGTACTCCACCGGTTCACCGCACCGCTTGACGGTGACCTTGCGGGACTCCTTGGCGTCCGAGGTGACCTCGGCACCACATCCGGTGAGCACCAGGACCGCGGCCAGCGCGGAGCCGAGAGCGGCGGGCCTTCGGACCGCGGCGAGGTTGCGGGTTGTACGCATGCGTGGAACAGCCTTTCAGCAAGTGGAGTTGAGCGCATACAGCAGCTGGGGAGCGCCGGTCAGCGGGTGGGGGACGACGCTGGCCCGGACGCCGAAGACGTCACCGACGAGGTCGGTCGTCAGCACGTCCGCGGGCGCGCCGGAGGCCACCAGGCGGCCTCGGGCGAGCACGCCGAGCCGGTCGCAGGCCGCCGCGGCGAGGTTGAGGTCGTGCAGGACGACCAGGACGGTGAGCCCGGAGGCGCGCAGCATCGTCAGCAGGTCGACCTGGTGGCGGACGTCCAGGTGGTTGGTCGGCTCGTCCAGGACGAGGATCTCCGGCTCCTGCACGAGGGCGCGGGCCAGCAGGACGCGCTGCCGCTCGCCGCCCGACAGCGTCAGGACGCCCCGGTGGGCGAGGTGGGCGATGTCGAGTCGTTCCATCGCCCGCTCGCACAGCTCGCGTTCCCGGCGGCTGAGCGCCTGGTTGCCGCGCAGATGGGGCGCGCGTCCGAGCGCGACGACCTCCTCGACCGTGAAGTCGAAGTCGACGCCGCCGTCCTGGGTCATGGCCGCGATGGTCCGGGCGCTGTAGCGCAGGGGCAGTCGTGTCAGGTCCTGCTCACCCACCCAGACGGTTCCGGAGCTCGGACGCAGTGCCCGGTACACGCACCGCAGCGCCGTGGACTTGCCGCTTCCGTTGGGCCCCACGAGCCCCACGACCTGACCGTCCGGCACCGTCAGGGACAGCGCGTGCACGAGACTCCTGCCGTCCGTCACCACGGAGAGCTCATCGAGTTCCAGGTCCATGTCAGCGCCCTCCGAAGGTGTAGCCCCGGCGTCGCATCAGGGCGATGAAGACCGGCACCCCCACGAGCGCGGTGATGACTCCCAGCGGCAGCTCGCGCGGGGCCACCAGGGTGCGTGCCGCCAGGTCGGCCCACACCATGAAGATCGCCCCGACCAGGGGGGCCACGGCGAGGACGCGGGCGTGCGTGGCACCGACGACCATCCGCACCACGTGCGGCATCACCAGACCGACGAAGGCGATGGCGCCGCTGACGGCGACCATGACGCCCGTCACCAGCGAGACGAGCACCAGCAGCACCTTGCGGTGCCGGTCGGGATCGAAGCCGAGGCTCGCGGCGGTCTCGTCCCCGAGCGACAGCACGTCCAGGGCCCGCCCGTGGCGGTACAGCACCGCGAGGCCGGCCGACACGACGGCGGCGACGACGGGCAGCGCGCCCCAGGTCGCGGCACCGAAGCTGCCCATGGTCCAGTACAGGACCATGCTCGTCGCCTCGCTGTCCGGCGCGAGGTAGATGATCAGGCTCATGACAGCCTGGAATCCCAGCGACATGGCCACGCCCGTCAGCACGAGGCGCAGCGGGGACAGCGCACCGCGGCCGGCCGAGGCGGCGTAGACCAGGAGCGAGGCGGCAAGCGCGCCGACGAAGGCGCCGACGGAGACGGCGTGGATGCCGAGCACCGCGAGGCCACCGGTGACCGTGACCCCGACCGCGCCCACGGAGGCGCCCGAGGAGACCCCGAGGACGAAGGGGTCGGCCAGGGCGTTGCGCACCATGGCCTGGATGGCGACTCCCACCGCGCTCAGCCCGGCCCCCACCAGTGCCGCGAGCAGCACCCGCGGTGTACGGATCTGCCAGATGATCTGATAGGTCGTCACCTCGTCGGCGCCGATGCGCCCCCCGCTGAGAGCCGCCCACAGGTGGCGAGCGGTCTCACCGGGGGTGACGACGGCCGGCCCGAGCCCGATGGCGACGACGACGGACACGAGCAGGACGGCGGCCAGCACGGCGCAACCGAGGACCAGCGCCTGGCGGGACGCGAGTCGAGCGCGCGCGGCCTTCCCGGACCGGGGCTCCCACGCCTCGGCGGGGGCGACCTCCTCCGCGCTCACGCCGGGCGAGGACGCGGAGCGCGCGAGCGGAGGTTGGTGCGGCACCTTCACGTCCCCTCATCACTCTCGTTAATGAAAATCATGTTCACAAGCAAGAACCTAGCACGCCGTCCAGCCCGGCAGGCAAGTGCGGATCGATCGACGCCCCTCGGGGTGAGCGAGCGGCCGGTGGCACTCTAATGGAAATGATTATCACTGCGATAGTGTGTCGTCCGCGCCGCGCTGCCCGGCGTCCGCCACAGCCGGTCCCGTCGCGCAACTTCGCCGCCCGGCAGGGACGTTGCAGCCGACCGCGCCCCATCCCCCGTCACCGACAGGACAGGAGCACTCCCCCGTGTCCACCCCCGCCCCCGCCGCCGAGTCGCATCCCGCCGAGCAGCGCTCGATCCTTCTCGACGTGGCCTTCCTCCGCCTCTGGACGGGCGCCACCGCCTCGGGCCTGGCCACCTGGGCCCTGCCCTTCGTCCTCGGCCTCGCGGTCTTCGACCGGACCCTTTCCGCCACGGACCTCGGCCTGCTGCTCGCCGCGCGCACCGTCGGATTCCTCGCCGCGGTGCCCGTGGCCGGAGTGCTGGCCGACCGGCACTCCCGCCGGGGCGTGGTGCTGTGGGCGGGTCTCGCCGCCGGAGCCGCGGCCCCCGTGCTCGCCGCCGGGCTGGGACGCTCGGTGCTGCTGATGACGGCGGCTGCCGCGGTGGCGGGAGCCGGCCAAGGCGCCTGCCGACCCGCCTACCAGGCCCTCACCGCCGAGGTGGTCGACGCCGGTCGCCGGCAGCAGGCCAATGCCGCGATGACCCTGGCGGTGCGGGTCACCACGCTGGTGGGCCCTTCCCTGGCCGCGCTGCTCGCCGTGTTCCTCGACACGTGGGCGCTGCTGTGGGGCATCGGGCTGCTCTGGCTCGTCGCGGCCTGCGTCCCCGGACCCGGTGCACGACCCGTGGCTGCGGACGACGCGCCGCGGCCTTCGCCCGGGACGGGCAGGGCGTCCTTCCTGGCCGAGTTCGCGGAAGGTGTCCGCGAGGCGCGCAGGCACCCCTGGTTCCTGGCCGGTCTGGGGGCGCTGACGGCCGTCATAGCCACCGGCTACTCCGCGACCGGCGTCGCCCTGCCCATGGTCAGCAGGGACGAGTACGGGACCGAGGTCGTTCTCGCGGGTGCGATGACGGCCTACACCGCCGGAGCGCTCGGCGGTGCGCTGCTGATCGCCCGCTGGCGTCCGCGCTCCCCCGGCCGGGCCGCCCTCGCCGGCCTGGCCTGCTACGGCTTCGCCCCGCTCAGTCTGGTGTTCCCCGTGCACCCGGTCGTCGTGATGGCCGCGTACGCGGTCGCCGGCATCGGCATCGAACTGTTCAACGTGCCGTGGTTCACCGCCGCCCAGCGCGAGGTCGCCCCGGACAGACTGGCCCGCGTCTCGTCCCTGGACTTCCTGCTCTCCTACGGCCTCGCCCCGGTCGGACTGGCCGTCATCGCCCCCGCCATCGACGCGTTCGGCGCCACAGCGGTCCTCGCGGCCTGCGCACTCGTCTGCTTCGCGGCACCGGCCACCGCCGCCTTGGTGCCCAGCGCCCGTACCTTCTCGACCGAACGAGGGTCCGGCGACGCCCGCCGCGGGCCCGGGTGAGGTGACCGGCCACCGCTGTCCCGGGCCTTTCCGGTCACCTCACGGCGCGGCCGATGAGTTTGCGGCGCGCGGGCGGTCCAAGCTCGTGACACCTCAGGAAAGGACCCCGACATGTCCGAGCTTCTCATCGACTTCATCACCTCCCTCGACGGTCACGCCTCGGGAAAGGGATGGCCCGGGTTCTGGGGTCTGGAGGGCCCGGAGTACCTCGCCTGGCTCGGCGAGCAGCCCGAGGCCACCTACCTGATGGGAGCGAACACCTACCGCCTCATGTCGGGCTTCGCCGCAGGGCAGGTCCCGGAGGGGCAGGGCGAGTTCCGGCCCGAGGAAGAAGCGTCCGTCGACGAGCTCACGCAGGCGTCCAAGGTGGTGTTCTCCTCCACACTCCAGGAGCCACTCACGTGGGCCAACTGCACACTCGTCCGCGGTGACGCCGTCGAGACGGTCCGCAGCCTGAAGTCCAGCGGCTCCGGGCTCCTCACCACGATCGGCAGCCTCAGCCTGTGCCGGTCCCTGCTCCGGGCCGGACTCGTCGACCGCTTCCGGGTCGTCATGTTCCCGGTGATCACCGGGGCCACGGGCGAGGAACGCATCTACGACGGCTACCCCGACGTCGCCCTCGAGATGACCGAGCACCGCACCTTCGACGGCCGCATCCAGCTGGTCGAGTACAAGCCGCGCGTGCTCGAGCGTCCCCCGCTCGACGTCCCCGCGTGAACGCCGTCGATCAGGGCATGGGGACGGCAGTCGCGCGCGCCGCCACCTGGCGCGTGAGGGGTGACCTGGACAGATCAGTGCCTAACGGTTGACGGACCGCATGCCTGCCTCGTCGTAGCGCTCACCGGCCGCCTCGGGGAGCTCCGCGTCGATGCGGGCCAGGTCGTCCTTCGTCAGGTCGACGTCGACGGCGGCGGCGTTCTGCTCCAGGTAGGTGCGGCGCTTGGTGCCCGGGATCGGCACCAGGTCCTCGCCCTGGGCCAGCACCCACGCGAGGGCGAGCTGGGCCGGGGTGACGTCCTTCTCGGCGGCGATCTCCTTCACCTTCGCCGCCAGCCGCAGGTTCGCCTCCAGGTTGGCGTCCTGGAAGCGCGGGTTCTGGCGGCGCCAGTCGTCGACGTCCAGGTCGTCCGGCGAGGTGAACCGTCCGGCGAGGAAGCCCCGGCCGAGAGGTGAGTACGGCACGAAGCCGATGCCCAGCTCCCTGCAGGCGGGCAGCACCTCGGCCTCCACGTCCCGCGACCACAGCGAGTACTCGCTCTGCACCGCCGTGACCGGGTGCACGGCGTGCGCGCGCCGGATCGTCCGTGCGCTCGCCTCACTCAGTCCGATGCCGCGCACCTTCCCCTCGGCGACCAGTTCGCCCAGCGCGCCGACCGTCTCCTCGATCGGCACGTTCGGGTCGACCCGGTGCTGGTAGTAGAGGTCGATGTGGTCGGTTCCCAGACGCTTCAGGGAGCCGTGGACGGAGCTGCGGACATGTGCGGCCGAGCCGTCCTGCGGGCCGACCGTGCTGCCGTCGCCCGGTACGGCGTCGTCCATCCGGTAGTTGAACTTCGTGGCGATCACATAGTCGTCGCGGCGCCCCCGGATCGCCTCTCCGACGAGGGACTCGTTGGTGAGCGGTCCGTACACCTGCGCGGTGTCGAGGAAGTTCACCCCGAGGTCGAGGGCGTGCCGGATCGTCGCGACGGCCTCGTCCTGGTCGGTGGTCCCGTAGAAGGCCGACATGCCCATGCACCCCAGGCCGACGGCCGATACCTGCAATTCCCGCAGACTGCGCTTCTGCATGTCGTGTCCCAGCCTTCCTGCACGTTTGATCGTCCTCGGGGGCGGCTCGCGCTCCGTCGTGTTCTCGACGCTACGACTTCGAGCGCACTCCAGGGCAAGTGACAGGCGACGGACGGGCGGGGCCGCCCGTGCGCGGTACCGCGCGCCCGCTCCTCCCGTCGCCGGTGACTGCATCCCCGGCGCGGTGCCGGGGCGAAGCAGGGGTGAATACGGGAACCGCAGAGGAGAGATCGTGATCGACACGGGCGTGGGCCGGGGCGCAGTGCCGCCGGGAAGCGTGAAACCGACCGCACGGGCCGGTGGTCACCGATGACGAGATGGACACCCCGGCCCGACGGCGGATGGCCCGCGGGTAGATCCTGCTCCCACACCTGGACGGCGGATCCGCCCCCGCTGACTCGGGCGTGCCCGCCCTGCGCGGCGCGCGGACGCGCACCGGCCGGCCTGCTGCTGTGCCTGACCTGCGGCCATGTGGGCTGTGACGACAGTTCTCCCGGCGCTCACGCCACGGCCCACTTCGACTCCAGCGCTCACCCCGTGGCACGCACCCTGGCAGGTGACCGGCCATGGGCCTGGTGCTACGAGGACGAGACGTACCTGGACCCGCCGGAACGGCCGGAGCCGCCTCCCGCGCCGCGGCCGCCCGAGTCGGTGTGGGACTACCCGCGGCCGCCCGTCCTGCGGGAGGACGACCGCGAGGTACGCGTGGAGTGGGCCGGCCAGGTGCTGGCCGAGACCCGCAGGGCCGTCCGGGTACTGGAGACCAGCCATCCCCCTGTGTTCTACATCCCTCCGGAGGACGTACGGAGGGAGCTGCTCTTCCCGGCGATGGCGGAGCGGACCTGGTGCGAGTGGAAGGGCTCCGCCCGCTACTGGGACGTCGTCGTCGGGGACGCCGTACGCGCTCGTGCCGCCTGGAGCTACCCCCGTCCCGAGCCCGGCTACGCGCTCCTTGCCGACTTCTTCGCCTTCTACCCGAGCCGCATGGACCGCTGCACGGTCGACGAGGAGGAGGTCACGGCGCAGGAGGGTGACTTCTACGGCGGCTGGATCACCGCGGAGGTGCGGGGACCGTTCAAGGGCGCCCCGGGCACCCGGCTGTGGTGACGCGGCGACGCGTGGGGGTGTCGGGGACGCGGGCGGTGAGCGTCACGACCACCCGGGACAGGAGTGCGGGGTCCTGACGCCCGTACGGCAGGGTACGCTCCGGCAGGTGACGAACACCGGTATGGATGATGCGCAGTTGAACCGGCTGTGGGGGGCCGTCTGCGCCTTTGCCGGGGTCTTCTTCCTCCTGTGGGCGATGTCCTGGGTCAACGCGAGCGTGCTCCATGAGGACCTGCAGAATATCTGCGGGGATCTGCACACGGCCCGCTTCCCCTTCGAGAAGTCGTGCACGCGGGAGGACGGCACCGTCGAGGGCGCGAACAGCCTGCTGTTCGAGGGGCTCTTCTTCGGCTCCATGGCTGCCGGAGCTGTGTGTCTGGCGGTCGCCTGCGGGGTCGAGCTCAATCGTCACCGCCGGCCTGGCCCGCCGCGGGCGTAACCCTCGGCCGGTTACGACCCAGGTCGGTCTCGACCGGAGGCGAAGGAGCACTGAGTACCGCCATGGCTGAGGTTCGGACACTGACCCGGGTCGTGCAGACGTGTGCCGGGCACCCGTCGCAGTGGGATGCCTGGACGGCGGACGGACAGTACCTGTATCTCCGGTACCGGCACGGTGAGGGTTCCGTCGAGTGGCATTCCGGCCCCGGCGACGACGCCGACACGCCGGAGTCCTGGGAGGAGGGCCGCTCAGGGGTCCTGACCGAGTGGGACGACGGCACCGGCGGAGGTGTCATCGAACTCGAGGACTTCCTCGCGGCGGCGGGCCTGGCGTTGGCGCCGGATGCCTCGGTGCGTACCCACGGTCCGGCGGTGGACCCCTGACCGGCCCGGTCACCGGTCGCGCGAGGAATGCCCCGGCACCACCGACATGCGCATGGACACCGGCAAATGACCGTGTCGCGGCAGTGGCTCTGGCAGAGTCGAGGCGTGTTCAGCACTGCCGCCCTCCCGTCCGCATGACCCCTGCCGAGCAGCGCGCCGAAGGCGCGGGACCGTTCACCACCCGGCTCACCTGGCAGCCGCCCGGCGGTGGCACCGCCGTGTGGGAGTCGAGGCCTGCCCGGCGCCGCGGCATCATCGCGGCCCGGCCGGCCGGCCGGCACACCGGTGTCGGCGAGCGCGCGCTCGCCGGGATGCGCAGACTCAACGCCATCGCGGCGACGGCCTTCGTGATCGGCGGCGCCCTGTTCACCGCCGGTGCCGCCATCGCCCAGTTCGGCTCCGGGGACGCCACCACCTGCGCCTCCGTCTACTTCGCCGGCGGCGTGTTCTTCACCACCGGCGGATACGTCAGCCTGCTCCAGGTCGTCAACGCCCCGCGTCATCAACCCGGCGGCGACGGGCGCCTGTTCACACGGGACTGGCGCTGGTGGAGCTACGAACCCGCGCGGGTGGACTGGCTGAGCACGTTCGTCCTCTTCGCGGGCACGCTGGTGTTCGCCGTCGACCTGCTCGACTCGTTCCTGCAAGGGCTGAGCGTGCGGCAGATCAACCGGCTCGTCTGGGCCCCGGACGTGATCGGCTGCCTGCTGTTCCTGATCTCCGGCCACCTCGCCTTCGTCGAGATCTGCCACCGGGGGTGGCCGTGTCTGCGCCGGCGCAGCCTCGGCTGGTGGATCGTCGCGGTGAACCAGCTCGGCTCGATCCTCTTCATGATCTCGGCGCTGGCCGCCTACACCCGCCCCGCCACCGGCAGCCTGATCAACGCCGACATCGCCAACTGGGGCACCCTCCTCGGCGCCGGATGCTTCTCCGCGGGCGGCCTCCTCCAGCTGTTCGAACGCCCCTGACCCGCGGGTGTTCCGCCTGCCGGTGGAATTCGCACCGGCACCGCGGGCATTCGGCGGCGTCGACGGGCTGCATGATCACCTCGGCTGTCTCATGGAGGCATGCCCAATCCTTCTCGGCGCACCCTGCTGCGCGCCTCGCTCGCCGCGTCCGGCGGGGGCCTGCTGTCCTCCTGCACCGGCTCGGACCGTGTGCCGCGCTCCGGCCCCCAGGGGTACGGCGGCAGGAACGCGTTCGTCCCGGACGGCCCACGGGGGTACGTCAACCCGTCCGACCCGGAGGTCCTCGCGGCCGAGCGCGCCCGCGGTTCCGGGCCGGTCCGCACGTACCGCATCACGGCGGCCGAGGCGTCACTGGACCTGGGCGGGCGTACCGTCCGGACGTGGGCCTACGACGAGGCGCTTCCGGGGCCGCTGGTGCGCGCGAGCGCCGGCGAGGTGCTCGACGTGACCCTCGCCAACCGGCTCCCGGCCGTCACGGCACTGCATTCCCACGGGGTCCGGCTGCGCTGCGACATGGACGGGGTCGCCGACCTCACCCAGCCGCCCGTCCGGCCCGGGACCGACTTCCGCTACCGCTTCACGGTCCCCCACCCCGGGACGTACCTGATGCACTCCCACGTCGGGATGCAGTCGGACCGCGCCCTGTACGCGCCGCTGATCGTCGACGACCCGCGGGAGCCCCTGGCCTACGACGCGGAGTGGATCGTCGTGCTGGACGACTGGCTCGACGGAGTGCAGGGCTCCACCCCCGAGGAGGTGCTGGACCAGCTCAGGCCGGGTGACGCGAGGGGCTCGGGGCACGCGGGGATGGGTGCGGGCCACTCGGGCTCGGACTCGGACTCGGGCTCGGGCTCGGGCTCGGGCCGAGGCGGCTCGACGCGTCCGACACCCGGCCGGAAGGCCGCGGGTCCCTCCCGGGTGCTGCACCGGGCACGCAGCCGGATGCTGCACGGACCGGCCGGCCACGTCGCCTATCCCCACTATCTGGTCAACGGCCGCCTGCCCGAGAGCCCGTCGGTGTTCCGCTGCCGCCCCGGCGACCGCATCCGGGTGCGCATCATCAACGCCGGCGCCGAGACGGCCTTCCGGGTCGTCCTGGGCGGCCACACCATGACGGTGACGCACACCGACGGCTATCCCGTGCAGCACAGGAGGACCGACGCCCTGCTCGTCGGTATGGCGGAGCGCTACGACGTCCTCGTCACCGCCCGGGACGGCGTCTTTCCCCTGGTGGCGCTGGCCGAGGGGAAGAGGGGGCGGGCCCTTGCCGTGCTGCGTACGGGCAAGGGAGCGCGGACGCTTCCACCGGTCACCGCCCGCCCGGACGAACTGGACGGACGGACCGTGGCCGCGCGGCGCCTGGTGCCGGACGAGTCGGTGGCCCTGGAGCACCGGGAGCCCGACCGCGAGCTGCGCATCCGCATCACCGGCGGCATGGAGAGGTACGACTGGGGCTTCGACCACCGGGCCTACTCGCCGCAGCGGCGCCATGCCGTGCGGGCCGGTGAACGGGTGCGCCTCACCCTCATCAACGCCACCGACATGTGGCATCCGATGCACCTGCACGGGCACACCTTCGCCCTCACCGGCCTGGACGGGGCCGGCGCCAGGAAGGACACCGCGATCGTGCTGCCGCACCGGAAGCTGGTGGTCGACCTGGACGCGGACAACCCCGGGCTGTGGATGCTGCATTGCCACAACCTGTACCACTCGGAGAGCGGGATGATGACAGTGCTCGGCTACCGCAGGTGAGAGCCGCGCCGCCCGGACGGCGACCGCGCTGGGGCCAGTAGGCTCTGGTCGTGGCGGAGGCCCGCGAGCCGCCGCCGGGGGCTTGGGCGGCGGTCGGTGAAGCACCGCACCGCGGTCCGTCGGGGAGGGGAAGCGCGATGATCGCTGCTGAGTACGGTTACGAGGTGCTGCCCGGAGTGGCGATGGACACGCCGGGCGTCGAGGACGTGCTGCGGCGTCGTGAGCGAGGCCTGCGGTGGGGCGTCCTGGCGCTGATCGCCGAGGTGCTGCTGCTGGTGGCCGTGCTGTCCTTGGCCGGTCCCGGGTCCGCCGCCGGTTCGGTCACCGCCGCGTGCGTGGTCCCCGTCATCGCGGTCACGGGCGGTCTGACGCTGCTGTGGCGCCGGGCGCGACGCCGGGAGCGGCTGGTGATGTCCACCTACGGCTGGCAGGTCTGGCCCGTGCGGACGCAGGAGGTCCGCGTGGTCGCCGCCGAGGGTGAGCGGGCCGGGGGCCGCCGCTGGGGGACGGACGGGCGGGTGGTGCTGCTCCAGCCGGACGGTCAGAGCCACTGCTCCTTCCCCGTCCCCGCGGACGGCTGGGACGGCCCGCGTCCGCGGGGGTCCGGCCCGGCGGACCGGGTGTGGTTCGCCGGGGACACCCGGTTCGGCGGCATGGTGGCCGAACCGGGCGGGCTGCCCTTCCGCTACGTCGTCCGTGCCACGCCGGGACGGCGCCGCGGTACTGGAGCGGAGGACGAACTGGCGCGCCGCGCGGGCCTGATGCCCCGCAACCGGACGCGGTAGGCGCTCGGCGCTCGGTGCTCGGCGCCTGGCGCGCGGCGCTTGGCGCTCGTCGCTCGTCGCTCGTCGCTCGTCAGGGTTTGCGGGCCATTCCCGCGGCGATGAGGTGTTCCCAGACCGTGAGCTCTCGTCCGCCCCACGGGCCGTCGGTCTCGTCGGGACGCCACAGCGACGCGGGGACTATGCCCGGGTCGAGGATCTCCAGGCCGTCCAGCAGGGAGGCGATCTCCGCGTCCGTGCGCCACCGGCCGCGACCGAACGTCTGCTGCAGCACCTTCTCGGCCTGCGTCGTCTCCGGGTTGTCGCCGGAGCGGAAGTGGCTGATGAAGAAGTGGCTGCCGCTCGGGACGTGGTCGCGCCAGTAGCGGACGATGCCTGCCGGGTCCTCGTCGTCGTTCACATGGTGGAGGATGGCGCTGAGGATGACGGCTACGGGGCGGGAGAAGTCGATGATCTCCCGGGTGGCCGGGTGGGAGTGCACGCCCTCGGGGTCGCGCACGTCGACCGCGACGACGCGGGTCCGGTCGTTGTTCTCCAGCAGTGCACGGCCGTGGACCAGTACTTGGCCGTCGATGTCGACATAGACGACCCGGGACTCGGGCGCGTGACGCTGCGCGACCTGGTGGACGTTGTCCGCGGTCGGCAGCCCGCTGCCCAGGTCGATGAACTGCCGGATGCCGGTGGTCCTCGCGATGTCCGCGACCGCCCGGACCAGGGCCGCCCGGTTGGCGAAGGCGATGGCGACCGACCCGGGCAGATCGCGCTTGAACACGTCGCCGATCTCCCGGTCCACGGCGTAGTTGTCCTTGCCGCCGAGCAGGTAGTCGTAGACGCGGGCGATGCTCGGCCTGGTCGGGTCGATGTAGGAGCCTTCGTACGTCATGGGGGCCATTCTCCCCGGCAACCGGGCCCGCGCACCCGCGCTTTCGCCACTCCCACCTCTCGGCGGCCCGGGCGCGGGTGAAGCGTCGGCTCAGCGCCCCCAGCGCAGCAGCGTCGTGCCCAGCGTCATCCCCCCGCCGAACCCGGCCAGCAGCACCAACTGCCCGTCTTCCAGGCCCTTTCCGTCGGCGCGGGCCGCGTGGTGAAGGGCGAGCGGGATCGACGCCGCGCCGGTGTTGCCGTGCCGGTCCACCGGCAGATGCACCCGCGCCGCGGTCAGTCCCAGGAGGGCGGTCACCGACTGGAGCATCTCCCCGTTGGCCTGGTGCGGCACGAAGTGGTCGACCTCGCCGGGCCGGACGGAGAACCGCTCCAGTGTGGCCGTGACCGCGGCCGGCAACTCCCGTTCGACGAACTCACGCACCAGGCGGCCCTGCATGCGGAAGTAGTGCTCGCCGCGCGCCACGGACTTCTCCGACGCCGGCTGCCTGCTCCCGCCCGCCTGCACTCCGATCAGCCCGTGCAGATGCCCGTCGGTGCGCATCGCCGTCCCCACCAGGCCCCGGCCCTCGCCCACCGGCCCGATCACCACCGCACCGGCCCCGTCACCGAACAGCGGCGCCGTCCTGCGGTCGGCCGGATCGATGATCCGTGAGTACACCTCCGCACCGATCACCAGCGCACAGCGCCGCCGTCCGCCGCCGGTCCCGCCGGACTCGCCGTCGTCGACGGCCAGCAGCCGGGCAGCCGTGTGCAGGGCGGCCACAAAGCCGGCGCACACCGCGTTGACGTCGAACGCGGCGGCCCCGAAGGCGGCCAGCCTGTGCTGCACCAGCGCGGCGGTGGCCGGCTGCGGATGGTCCGGCGTCGACGTCGCGACGATGATCCAGGCGAGTTCGTCGGCCCGTACCCCGGCATCCGCCAGTGCCCGGGCTCCTGCGTGCGCGGCCAGGTCCGAGGCGGCCTCGTGATCAGCGGCGTAACGCCGTTCCACGATGCCGGTCTTGCGTGCGATCCACTCCGCGCTCACCCCTGCGCGGCGGCCCACCTCGGCGTTGGTGACGACCCGCTCGGGCAGATACGCGCCGGTGCCCCACACCCCGATCGGGCCCACCGCACGCGCCGTCATGACACCACCGCCGGACGCACCGCGGACCCCAACTGCCTCCGGATGGTGGACAGCACTCGGTGCTGCTCCCCGACGAGGAAGAAGTGTCCGCCGGGCAGCACGTTCAGCTCGAAGGAGGACGTCGTGTGCGCCCGCCACGCCCGCACCTGCTCCGGCGTCGCCTTGGGATCACGGTCGCCGGTGAAGGCGGTGATGGGGCAGGTGAGCGCCGGCCCGGGCCGGTAGCGGTAGCGGCGCACCGCTCCGTAGTCGGCGCGCAGCGCGGGCAGGATCATCCGCAGCGTCTCCTCGTCCTCCAGCAACTGCGGGCCCGTGCCGTCGAGTCGGGCTATCTCCGTCAGGACCTCTTCGTCGGTGACGGGCTGGTACTCGCCGGCGGTGTCCAGCGACGGCGCGCGGCGCCCGGAGACGAACAGCCGCGACGGCCCCCGCCCGGCCGTCCGCAGCCGGCGCGCGGTCTCGAAGCCGACGAGCGCGCCCATGCTGTGCCCGAACAGCGCGTACGGTTTGTCCGTCCACGGCTCCAGGGCGTGCGCGATCCGCTCGGACAGGACGTCGAGATCACCGAGCGGGCTCTCGCCGCGCCGGTCCTGACGCCCCGGGTACTGCACTGCCAGCACCTCGATCCTCGGGGACAGCGCACGGGCCACGGGGAAGTAGAAACTCGCCGAACCGCCCGCGTGCGCCAGGCACACCAGCCGCACGGGCGCCTGGGGGGCGGGGAAGAAGTTCCTGAGCCACGGACTGTCACCGTGGTGTGCGGTCATGGCGTCTCCTCGACGTCTCCCGGGCGTGCGTCACCGAGAGCATGTGCCGCCCTCGCCCCCGCGCACCTCCCCTGACACCCCCCTGAATCGCCCCCTCGATCGCCGGGCGGAAAGTCAGGGGGTGGTCCGGGGTGGTCCCGTCCGGCCGGGGGCCCGCACGCTGGCGGGTGACGCAGCAGTTGTTCGCCGTGGCGGAAGGAATCGGGAAACACCGTGGACGAGATCATCCAAGCTGTGACCGGTGAGGCATCGCCGCAGGACATCGCCGCGCTGCGCCTGCCCGAGTCCTACCGGGGCGCCGTGGTGCGCCGCGAGGACACCGCCATGTTCGACGGGCTGGCCTCCCGTGACAAGGACCCCCGCAAGTCCCTGCACATCGAGCACGTGCCGGTGCCCCAGCCGGCTGCCGGCGAGGCGCTCATCGCGGTCATGGCCTCGTCGGTGAACTACAACACCGTCTGGTCGTCCCTCTTCGAACCCGTGGCGACCTTCGGCTTCCTCCAGCGCTACGCCCGACTGTCCGAGGACACCGCCCGGCACGACCTGCCCTACCACGTCATCGGCTCCGACCTGTCCGGCGTCGTCCTGCGCACCGGTCCGGGCGTGAACCGGTGGAGGGTGGGCGACCGGGTGGTGGCCCACTGCCTGTCCGTGGAACTGGAGTCGGCCGACGGCCACAACGACACGATGCTCGACCCCGAGCAGCGCATCTGGGGCTTCGAGACCAACTTCGGCGGCCTCGCGGAGATCGCCCTGGTGAAGTCCAACCAGCTGATGCCCAAACCCGCCCATCTGACCTGGGAGGAGGCCGCCGCCCCCGGCCTGGTCAACTCCACCGCCTACCGGCAGCTGGTCTCGCGCAACGGCGCCGGCATGAAGCAGGGCGACAACGTCCTGATCTGGGGCGCGAGCGGCGGACTGGGCTCCTACGCAACGCAGTTGGCTCTGGCCGGGGGCGCCAACCCGATCTGTGTCGTCTCCAGTGAGCAGAAGGCGGACATCTGCCGCTCGATGGGCGCCGAGGCCGTCATCGACCGCACCGCCGAGGGCTACACGTTCTGGAAGGACGAGGACACCCAGGACCCCAGGGAGTGGAAGCGCTTCGGCAAGCGCATCCGCGAACTGACCGGCGGCGAGGACGTGGACATCGTCTTCGAGCACCCGGGCCGGGAGACCTTCGGCGCGTCCGTCTACGTCACGCGCAAGGGCGGCACCATCACCACCTGCGCCTCGACCTCGGGCTACATGCACGAGTACGACAACCGCTACCTGTGGATGTCGCTGAAGCGCATCATCGGCTCGCACTTCGCCAACTACCGCGAGGCCTGGGAGGCCAACCGGCTCATCGCGAAGGGCAAGATCCACCCCACGCTGTCCAAGGTGTACCCCCTTGAGGACACCGGCCAGGCCGCCTACGACGTGCACCGCAACCTGCACCAGGGCAAGGTCGGCGTGCTCTGCCTCGCCCCCCGGGAAGGCCTCGGCGTGAGCGATCCCGCACTGCGCGCCCGCCACCTGACGGCCATCAACCGCTTCCGCCAGGACCAGGATCAGGAACCCACGCCATGACGACACCCACACCCACCCCTGCGCCCCCCTCCGCGACCGCGCCGGTGATCGGCGTCGTCGGCCTCGGCTCGATCGGCGAAGCGCTGCTGCGCGCACTGCACGCCACCGGCCACCGGGTCATCGGCGTCGACACCGACCTGGACGTCCTCACCCGGCTGACCCGGCGCCTGAAAGCGGCCGTCACCGCCGGCGGACCCGAGCCCGTCCTGGGCGACGACTACGGCCTGCTGCGCGGGAGCGACCTGGTCGTCGAAGCCGTCCCCGAGGACTGGGACGCGAAGACGAAGGCTCTCGGCCGCGTCCACGAGGTCTGCCCGCCCGGCACCCCCCTGGTCACCACCACCGCCACGCTCCCCCTGGCCCGGCTCGCCATCGCCTCGGGCCGCCCCGCCGACCTCGCAGCACTGCGCCTGTTCACCCCACCCGCGGCCGGCTCCCCCGCCGAGCCCGTCCACACCGCGCTCACCTCCCCCGAAGCCGCTCGCGCCGCGCATCAGGTCGTCGAGGCCGCCCGGCTCACAGCCGTCCAGGTGGGCACCCAGGCCGCCGTCGACGCCACCGCCCTCGTGCTGAACCTGCTCAACCGCGCCGCCGCGCTCCACGACACCGGCTACGTCTCCCACCACGCCATCGACACCGCGATGCGCCTGGGCTGCGCACTGCCCGCGGGCCCTCTGGAGACCCTGGACGCGATGGGCCTGGACACCGTCCGTGCCGCCCTGACGGACCTGCACCGACACACCGGCGACTCCTCATACGCCCCCGCGCCCGTCCTCACCCGCCTGATCGACGACGGCCGCCTCGGCCGCACGTCAGGTCGCGGCTTCTACACGTACGACGACACCGGGGCACCCCTGCCCGAACACACCGCCACCCCCGACACGCGTGCCGCCCGCACCGTCCACCGGGTCGGTGTCGTCGGCTCCGGCGCCATGGCCCGCGGCATCGCCGAGGTCACCGCCACGGCCGGCCACCCCACCGTGCTCGTCGCCCGCAGTGAGGACAAGGCCCGGGCCGCCCTGGACGGCATCGCCGACTCCCTCGTCCGCGCCGTACGCCGCGGCAGAATCACACCCGCCACCCGCGATCAGGCCCTGGCCTCCCTGCACACCGGCACGGACATCGCCGCACTGGCCGCCTGCGACCTGATCGTCGAGGCCGCCGCCGAGGACCCCCACGTCAAGCGGGACATCTTCACCGCCCTCGGGGAGACGAGTGCCCCCGGCACTCTTCTGGCGACCACCACGTCCAGCCTGTCCGTCGCCGCCTGCGCCGACGCCTCGGGCCGTCCCGCCGACGTCATCGGCCTGCACTTTTTCAACCCCGCGCCCGTCATGCGGCTGGTGGAGATCGCGCACACCCCCCACACCTCCCCCGCCACCCTCGCCACGGCTCACACCTGGTGCGACGCGCTCGGCAAGACCCCCGTGCACTGCCCCGACCGGACCGGCTTCATCGTCAACAGCCTGCTCTTCGGCTACCTCGGCGCCGCCCTGGACCTGCTCGACCGGCGGGGCGCCGACGACCATGTCATCGAGAACACCGACACTGCCGTCCAACGCGCCTACGGCTACCCCATGGGTCCCTTCGCCCTGCTCGACACCATCGGTCTGGACGTCAGTCTGGCCATCCAGCACCGTCTCCACGACCGGTTCCCCGCCACCCACCAGTCCTCGAAGGCCCTGGCCGAACTCGTCACCGCCGGCCTGCTCGGCCGCAAGAACCGCGACGGTCTCCGCACCACCACGCATCGCGTGCCCTAGGGGATGTCTCCTTGGTCGGCTTATGGACGCCACTCCTGTCGGTACTGAGAGTGCTCGGCGTAGGACTGTGCCAGCACTTTCAGCGCATACGCGAGCCCTGCGTGACGTGAATCCGCCGAGTCCATCGCCTGGTAGTCCCTGGCCAGCATGTCGACCAGGTCGAGCATCGGCAGGTGGCTGTCGAGGAGGGCGTCGGCGCCGAAGCGGTGAGCCACCTCGGCATAGGCGTGGTTGTCCTCCATGTTGCGGTCCCGAAGGAACTTCACGAGGTCGTCCATGGGTTGATCTTCGCGCAGAAGCAAGGGCCATCGGGTGGGTTCACCGTGATCAGTTCAGCTGCCAAGCTGGGTCATCTACGGGCCCAGATAAGGACGGCAGCGAGGTGGAGTGCGGCCTGGTAAGCGATGGCGAGCTTGTCCGTCCGCAGGGCCAGACCGCGCCACTGCTTGAGCCGGTTGATGCACTGTTCGACCGCGTTGCGCTGCTTGTACGCCTCAGCGTCGAAGGCCGGCGGGCGACCGCCTGCGCTACCTCGCCGCAGACGGTGACCAACCTGATCGGACGGCTGTGAAATGACAGCACGGATCTCTCGTCGGCGCAGCTGCCCACGGATCGCACGCGACGAATACGCGCGATCCGCCAGGACGGCCTCCGGGCGCGCCCTCGGTCTGCCACGTCCGCTCCGCGGAACGCGGATGCCAGCCATGACGGCCTCGAAGGCCGGTGCGTCACCCGCCTGGCCTGCGGTGACGCGGAGGGCCAGGGGTCGTGCATAGCTGTCGCTGGCGAGATGGACTTTCGTGCTCAGGCCGCCGCGGGAGCGTCCGAGACCGTGATCGTCTGGTTCGGAACGGTCCGCAGCCCCCTTTTCCTGGCTCCGGCGGCATGTTGATGGGCTCGGCAGACGGTGGAGTCCACTGACACGGTCCAGCCGATGTCGTCGCTGTCATCGGCCGCTACCAGGACTGCGGCGAGGATCCGTTCCCAGGTGCCGTCCACGGCCCACCTGATCAGCCGTTTGTGAGCGGTCTGGAACGAACCGAGCTCGTCCGACAGGTCGCGCCAGGGCGAGCAGGTGCGGTACTTTCACGCGATGGCCTCCAGCGTGCGGCGGTGGTCGGCCCATCGCCGCCCACGGACCGGATCGGCCAGCATCAGCGGCTCGATCCGGTCCCACATCGCATCAGTGATCACTAACCGGACAGGCATATCCGATCAACTGATCAGCTCTCAAAGAGACACGCTCTAGCCCTCCCACCGGAGGGACGAGGTGCCGGTGGCGCGGCACGTGGCGGCTTCGGCGGCAGGAGGTGGGGCGGCCGGACGTGCGGTGTCACTGGTCCGCGCAGGTGAGACCGTGTGTTGGTGGAGGGACAGTGCCGCCTCGGGCGTGACGATGGGGCCGGAGCTCACGACGCCGTACCGCGCCGACCGGGCCGCCGGTGCTGCTCCGGACCAGCGGCGTTGTGCACGTGCACCGGCGGCCGGATCCGCACGACCAAGGACGGGCGAACGTGCACGACAATCCCGAGGTGGCCGGCGACGGCCGGGAGGCGCTCCCGGGACACGGGGGCCGCTGGGGCCGCTGGGGCCACTTCCGCGGGACGCCGTGGTGGCCCGCGACCGTGCTGGTGTTCATCCTGGCCGCGGCGGCCGGGCTGTTCGCCTGGTCGTACACGTACGCCATGGCCAATCCGACCCCGCACCAGCTCCCCACGGCCGTCGTCGGGCCGTATCAGCAGGAGCGCGGCCGGGCGTTCCTGACAGGGCTGGGCACGGCACTCAACTCGTCCATGCGCACCCGGACCTACGACTCCCGGGCGGCGGCCCTGGAAGCCGTCGAGGAGCAGCGGGTCTTCGCGATCTTCGAACTGGGCAGGGGCGGGCGGCACGTCCTGCTGGACGTGTCCTCCGCCTCCGGTGCCTCCGTGGCGGAGCTGCTGGCGCAGGCGGCACCGAAGGTGGGGCGGGCGACCGGGGTGTCGGTGACCGTCCGGGACGTCAACCCGCTCCAGGACGGCGACCCGCGCGGTCTGGCCATCTTCTACGTCTCCCTGGCCGCCGTGATCATCGGTTTCGTCGGTGCGATCCAGCTCAGCGTGCACGCCCGCGCGCTCACCCCTGTCGAGCGGATCGCCTTCACCGCCGCCTACGCACTGCTCGGCGGTTTCGCCATCGCGGCGGCCGTGGACTGGCTGCTCGGCGCGCTCGATCTGCCGTTCGTGGAGTCGTGGCTGATCCTGGCCCTGACCATGTTCGCCAGCGGCATGACGTTCACCATGTTCAACACCCTGGTGGGCCGCTGGGCGATGCTCCCGACCTGGGGCGTCATGGTCCTGCTGGGCAACCCCTCCTCGGGCGGTGCTGTCTCGTGGCCGCTGCTGCCGTCCGCGCTGGGCGTCATCGGGCGCTGGCTGCCGCCGGGCGCGTCGGTCAACGCGCAGCACACGGCGGTGTACTTCGCGCGGCACCAGCACGCCTTCCCGTTCCTGGTGCTGACGGGCTGGGCGCTGGTGTCCTGCGCGGTGTTCTGGACCTGGCGGCACCGCCACCCGGGCGGACGGGACCGGGAGCCTGCCGAGGACACGGCACCCGACGGCGGCGGAACCTGACGCCCGTACAGGGACGTCGGAGGGGGGCGGCGCCACCTTCCCGCTGCCGCGACGCACCACCCGCGCTGCCTGCCTACTCGCCCGGGGGCTGCCGGCTCCGGTCCTTGACCGCCTGCTCGATGAGGTGCGCACACGTGGTGAACTCTTCGACCTGGTCAGGTGTCAGGTCGCGTACGGAGATCCGCTCGAGGGAGCGCCACATGTCGGCGATGGGCTTCTGCAGGGCGCGGCCGGTGTCGGTGAGGCGGACCACCATGACCCGCCGGTCATGGGGAGCGGGCTCACGGGTGAGCAACCCCGCCTCCTGCATGCGCCGCAGCGACTTGGAGACGGTGGAGTGGTCGAGGCCGACCCGTTCCAGCAGTTCCGCCTGTGTCAGGCCGTCGTGGTCGAAGAGCTGCATCAGCAGCAGCTCCTGCCCCGGGTGCAGGCCCATGGTGCGCAGCATGGCGGCGGCGTGGGCGCGGTGCGTGCGGGCGAGTTGGAAGATGGCGTAGCTCAGTGGCCCGTCGGCCGCCGCGTGGGGCAATCGCGGTGACGTGGTGTCTGACATGGCTGCTCCCTCATGACACGGGGGTGGGGTGACGGTTCAGTCGACGGTGAGGACGATCTTGCCTCGGCTGTGGCCCGCGTCGCTGGCCTGCTGGGCCTTGGCCGCCTCCGCGAGCGGGTAGGCGGCGCTGATCGTGGTGACCAGTGTGCCGTCCGCGGCCTGCCGGGCGAGTTCGGCGAGACGGGCGGCGGAGCGGCGCTGGGGGCCCACGGCGAAGACGATGCCGAGTTCGGCGGCGCGGAAGTCGGCGGTGGTGACGATCCGGTCGGTGCCACCGCGCAGGGTGATGGAGTCCTCCAGCGCGCCCTTGCCGGCGGCGTCGAACACCGCGTCCACCCCTTCGGGGGCGATGTCACGGACCCGCTCGACCAGGTGGTCGCCGTAGACCAGCGCGGTCGCGCCGAGCGAGGCGACGTACTCCTGGTTGGCGGGTCCGGCGGTGCCGATGACACGGGCGCCGCGGGCGACGGCCAGCTGGACGGCGATGGTGCCGAGCGCGCCGGATGCGCCATGGATCAGCAGCGTCTCACCGGAACCGACGTCGAGCAGGTCCAGCACCCGTTCCGCGCCGTCACTGGCCACCGGCAGGGCGGCGGCGTGCTTCCAGTCCAGACCGGCCGGCTTGGGCGCCAGGACGGCGGCGGACGCCAGGGCGTACTCCGCGTAGGAGCCCGTGTCGGACCAGCCCAGCAACTCGTCCCCCGCCTTCAGGTGCTCGACGCCCTCGCCCACCGCGTCGACCACACCGGCGATCTCCCCGCCGGGCACGGCGGGCAGCGTGGTCGGGAAGATGGCCTCCATGCCGCCGGAGCGGATCTTGCCGTCCACCGGGTTGACCCCGACAGCGCGCACCCGCACGCGGACCTGGCCGGGGCCGGGCCGGGGGGTGTCGATCTCCGCCTCGTGCAGGACCTCGGTGCCGCCGAACGTGTCGAAAACGATGGCCTTCATGACTGCTCTCCTTCACGGGAAGCCGCGCCGGCCACATTCTGTGGCCGACCACATAAACGTAGCACCGTTTATGTGGCCAGCCAAGTATTTTCCGCGAGGGCTCACCAGCCGGTCTCGCCGTCCCACTCCGGCGACGGCAGGGGATCGGTGACCCAGCCCGCCGTCAGCACCAGTCCCGTGTGACGATGCACGGCGAGGAAGCCGAAGGGCCGGTCGAAGGCGGCGAGGATCCGGGTGGTGACGTAGCGAAGGGCGGGAAGGCCCCCGCCGGCCTCGCCGAACGCCGTCACCGCCGCGGCCTCGAAGCCCGACGCGTTGAACCTCGCCATCGTGCTCTGCTGGGCCGACTCCACGGCGAGCGGGAAGTCGCTGATGCCGGGGAAGTGCCCGCGCGAGGTGTCCCGCGCCGTCGTGAGCCCGAACAACCGGTGCAGCTCCAGCAGGTCGTGGCGCGCACTCATGTCGTACGCCACGGTCGTCACCTCCAGCGACGGCGGCTCCGGCCGCGCGCAGCGCACCTTCTCGACCGTCAGGCCCGGACCCACGGACCCCAGGGGCAACTGCGGCCCCCGCACGACCGCGTACCGGCGGGCGAGCATGTCGACCCCGGCGCGCAGCACCTGCCCCGGCCGCATGGCCTCTTCACCGAGCAGCAGATGCACGTCCAGGGCGTTGTTCCCCAGCACCCTCAGCTCGGTGACGTGCCCGCCGGGTGTGTCCGCCACTCCGACCCGGTCGAGCACGGCGCTGGTGCGCCGCAGCGCCAGCCGCGGCGTGGTGGCCCAGGGCTCGTACGCCGTTTCCAGTTCCGTTTCGTCGAACGGGCTCAGCCACCGCGTACGCAGGGTCAGTGCGCTCGCCAGCACCAGCTGTGTGTCTTCGGTCAACCCGACCGGCATGCGGTCGATCAGGCCACCGGTCCGCTTCACCGTCCAGGCGTCCAGAGCCAGTCGATCGACGCCGAGGTCGCCGGTGAGCACCCCGTGAGCGTCGGCCGGAAGGCTGTCCTCCCAGGGGGCCTTCAACTCCAGCGTGCGCCGCGTCCACAGCCCCACAGCCGTCTCCAGCCCCCGTATGGCGCCCATCGCCGCCAGCAACTCGCGTGCGGCGGCCGGGGCCTGTCCGGCGTCCAGTCCCAGCGCCTCGGACAGCTCCGCCCGTGCCCGGCCCTCCGCCCCGTCGGCCAGGTGAGCCAGCAGCGGCCACACCCCCGCCGCCGAGAACACCGTGCCGCCGTCCGAGACATCGGCCCACCGCGCGGTCAGCCCGTTCACCGCGCGGACCGTGGTCGCGAGTCCCATGCCACCCCCCTCATCCCTGCGCCCACGACGTTCAGCGCAGCACCTTCAGTATCGCCAGGGCGAGGCGCTCCGCCGTCTCCTGGACGTCTCCGCCCGGTAGGACGAGGTGGCTGAGGGTCATCCGCACCGCGATGTCCGCGGCGACGCCGACGAGCGCCTCGTCCTGTACGGGGAAACGCTCCCTGAGCCAGGCGCGCAGCAGGTCCTGCGCCACGTCGAAGACCGGGTCGGCGCGTGCGGTGAGGTACGGCAGCAGGCTGTCGGAGCCCTCCCGCGCGGCCAGGACGACGGCCCGCACCAGGGGGTTGCGGTGGGCCTCGGTGAGGACGAAGCGGATCGCCGCTTCCAGCGCGGCGCGGGTGTCCGGGAGCCCCGGCCGGAGGACCGCTGCCACGCTGTCCAGGAACGCCTGGGTCTCCCTGACGACGAGGGCACGACCGAGACCGGCCCTGTTGCCGAACTCCTTGTAGACGGACGGACGGGACACCTCCGCCGCGGCGGCGACAGCCGACAGGCTCACCCCGTCCCAGCCCGAGTCGCACGTCAGGTCGCGTGCGGCGTCCAGGACCCGTTGCCTCATCTCCTTGCGCCAGGCGACCCGCGGCGGATCGGGCGCCGGCGTTCCGCTGTCGTGGGGTGTCGTCGCGTGTCCGTGTGCCGCCATGGCCCGAGTCTGTCAGGGCCGCCGGGGCGGGTGCGGCGCGGCGCCGGGCATCTGACGGGCAGTCAGAACGTTGACACCGTGACCTCCCTTGTCAGTGGTCCGGCCGCTTGGCACGCTCGGTGCTCCCCCCAAGGAGGTGCGCCCCCGCCGGCCCGCGGGAAGGCGGGGGCGCACCGTGCTCACCAGGAGGTGTCGTGCCGCATCGTCGGGGACAAGAGGTCCAGCGGTGGCGTGATCCGAAGCGGTATCTGTGGCTGCTCGCCCTTGCCGTGCCCACGTTGCCGTTCCAGGCGGGCGGTCTGGTCGCCCTGACCGGCGTCGGGGCGCTGTGGTGGTGGGGGCCGGTCTTCGCCTTCGTCCTGCTGCCGGTGATCGACCACCTCACGGGCAGGGACAGCGCCAATCCGCCCGAGGAGGTCATGAAGGCTCTGGAGGCCGACCGGTACTACCGCTGGTGCACGTTCCTCTATCTGCCGTTGCAGTTCGGTGCCCTCGTCTGGGCCTGCGGGCGGTGGGCCGGGGGTGGACTGTCGGTGGCGGAGTGCCTCGGGCTGGCCGCGACCACCGGGGTCGTGGCCGGGGTGGCGATCAACACCGCCCACGAGCTGGGCCACAAGCGGGAGCGGCTGGAACGGCGGCTGAGCCGCATGGCGTTGGCGCAGAGCGGCTACGGGCACTTCTACGTCGAACACAACCACGGCCATCACATCCGGGTCGCCACGCCCGAGGACCCGGCGAGTTCGAGGATGGGCGAGAGCTTCTGGCGCTTCCTGCCGCGGGCGGTGGCGGGAAGCCTGCGTTCGGCCTGGATCCTGGAGAGCCGACGGCTCCAGCGCCGCAACCGACGACGCTGGAGCCTCCACAACGACGTCCTCACGTCCTGGGCGCTGACCGTGGCGCTGTTCGCCGGGCTGACCATGTCCTTCGGCTGGACCGTCCTGCCGTACCTGCTTCTCCAGGCGGTACTCGGCTTCGGCCTCCTGGAGACCGTCAACTACCTGGAGCACTACGGGCTGTTGCGCCAACGCCGCCCGGACGGCCGCTACGAACGCGTCTCGCCCCGTCACAGCTGGAACAGCAACAACACGGTGAGCAACCTGTTCCTCTTCCAGTTGCAGCGCCACTCCGACCACCACGCCAATCCGTTGCGGCGCTACCAGACGCTGAGGCACTTCGAGGAGGCGCCCCAACTGCCCTCCGGCTACACGACGATGATCGTCGTGGCGTGGTTCCCACCGCTGTGGCGCCGCATCATGGACCCCCGGCTGCACCGGCACTACGCCGGCGACCTGTCCAAGGCGAACGTCCGCCCCTCCCCCGGCCTGCCGAACACGGCCCGGACCGCCTAGGGGCGGTCAGTTGCCGATGCCGTGGGCGAGGAGGCTTTCGGCGGTGTCCGCGATCGTGTCCTCGATGGGGCGCGCGCTCCAGCCGAGGAGCTTCTCCGCCTTGGCGCCGGAGGCGTCGAGGTCGCGGCCGAGTTGGTGCCTGAGCAGGCGCAGTTCGGGGTTCACGGCGGCGAGGCCCCGGGTGAGCCAGACGGGCAGCTCGCGCCTGGGCACGTGTGCGGCGCGTTCGCCGAGGCGCTCGTGCAGGATGCGGGCGATGTCGACCACGCGAAGGCTCGGTCCCGCGACCGCGAGGAAGCGTTCACCGGCGGCGGCCGGGTCGGTCATGGCGCGCAGATGCAGGTCGGCGACGTCGCGGACGTCGACGTAGCCCATGCCGAAGGGCGGGCAGGCGGGCATCTTCCCTTCGAGCATCCGGCGCACCAGACGCAGGGAGGGCGGGTCGTCCGAGCCGAGGAGGGGCCCGAAGACGCCCACGGGGTGTACGGCGGCCAGCTCCATGCCTCCGCCCTCCTCGGCGATGAACTGCCAGGCGGCCCGCTCGGCGAGGGTCTTGGACCGCTGGTAGGGCGGGATGTCGGCGTCGACGTCGGTCCAGTCCTCCTCCGTGAACGGGGTCGAGCGCGGCGGGTGCCCGATACCGACGGCGCCGAAGGCGCTGGTCAGAACGGTGCGGCGGACGCCGGCGTCGCGTGCGGCACGCAGGACCCGCAGAACCCCCTCCCGGGCCGGGACGACCAGGTCGTCGTCGGTGGCGGGGGTGTGGCGCAGGGTGGGTGAGGCGACGTGGAGGACGTGCTCGCAGTCGGCGACGGCGGCGTCCCACCCGTCGGCCTGCTGGAGGTCGGCGCGTACGGCGGTGAGGCGGTCGTCGTCGAAGGGGGCCGCTCCGTGCAGCCAGGAGCGCAGGGCCGGCTCGCGGCGTAGGTCACGGACGGTGGTGCGGACGGTGTGGCCGGCGTCGAGCAGGGCCAGGATGCACCAGCTGCCGATGAAGCCGGTTCCTCCCGTGACCAGTACCCGTGTCATGTGTCTCTCCTCAACTGGTGGTGCGTGCGCGGCGGATGGTGGGTGGGGGTGCGACGGGGTGGGGTGGGGCGGCGGCCACGGCGCTTCCAAGGAGGGCGTGGCCGATCATGATCGGGTAGATGACGGCGCGTTCGAGCATGCCGATGTTCCACATCCAGCCGGTGAGGGCGTCGGCCATGAAGAGCGGGAAGGCGATCAGCCCGGCGGCGCCGAGGGCGATGCTCGCGAGCGACCGGCGCCTGCTCAGCCCGATGCGCGCGCCGCCGGCTCCGGCGACGATCGCCATGACGTTGCCGGCGAGCATGACCGTCTGCGCCCCGAGGGTGTGGAAGACGATCAGGCCGTTGTCGACGTTGGCGTCGGAGCCCTGGAAGACGCCGACGAGGCAGACCCCCGCGCCGGCGAGGACGGCGAGCGCCACGAGGGCGATCGGACGGGCGCCCCTGCGCAGGTCGAAGACGAGGAACGCGCCGGCGATCAGGAGGATGCCGTAGACGAGCCAGCCGGTGTCCATGAGGGCGCCGAGCGGCGAGTGGGCGCGTTGCCCGAAGGCGGTCTGCGGCGGTCCGGTGAGGCCGAGGTGGCTGACCCAGTTGCGGAACGGCGAGTACGGCGGGTCCCGCCATGCGGCGGCGGTGGCGAACTCGGCCGACCAGGACACCAGCGGGCCCAGCAGGATGAGCAGGCCGCCGGCCCGGGCGGACGGCCCGGAGCGGACGACGGGGTTCATCGCAGGGACATGCCGGGTACGCGCCGGCGGATGGCCTCGAGTTCGGCTTCGTCCGAGACGCCCTGCCAGTCGTGGCGCGGGGTGTACGGAGCTTCCAGGGCGCGGACCTCGTCGTCGGTGAGTGCGATGTCGAGGGAGGCGACGGCCTCGTCGATCTGCCGGACGGAGCCCGCGCCGACCAGGGGTGCGGTGACGACGGGCCGGCTGCGCAGCCAGGCGAGCGCGATCTGTGCGCGGCTCACGCCGTGCGCCTGTGCCACCTGACCGACCGCGTCGATGATCGCCTTGTTGGATGCCTCCTGCGCGGGCGAGTAGAGCAGGTCGGCGTAGGCGCCGTCCGTCTCGGAGCGGCTGGTCGAGCGGGCGTCGTCCCAGGCACGGGCGAGGCGGCCGCGGGCCAGCGGGGACCAGACGAGGGTGCCGACGCCTTCGTCCAGGCAGAGGGGGATCATCTCCCGCTCCTCCTCGCGGGCGAGGAGGTTGTAGTGGTCCTGCATCGACACGAACCGCGCCCAGCCGTTCTGCCTCTGCAGGTGGAGGGCCTTGGCGAACTCCCATGCGTGCATGGACGAGGCGCCCAGGTAGCGGACCTTGCCCGCCTTCACCAGGTCGCTCAGAGCCTCGAGTGTCTCCTCCCACGGGGTGGAGTGGTCGTTGCGGTGGATCTGGTAGAGGTCGATGTAGTCCGTGCCGAGTCGGCGCAGGGAGTGCTCGACCTCGGTCATGATCGCCTTGCGCGACAGGCCTCGTCCGTTCGGCCCGAGCCGTATCGGGTGACGCAGCTTGGTGGCGATCACCACGGCGTCGCGGTCGGCGTACGCGCCGAGCGCGCGGCCGAGGATCTCCTCGCTGGAGCCGTTGGAGTACATGTTCGCGGTGTCGAAGAAGTTGATCCCCGCCTCGAGCGCGTGCCTGATGAGCGGCCGGGCCTCTTCCTCGCCCTTCGACCAGACGGGGTGCCCGCGGTCGGGGTCGCCGTAGGTCATGGCGCCGATGGCGATGGGTGACACGTCGAGGCCGGTGGTGCCGAGCTTGATGTAGTGCATGACGCCCCTCTAAAGTAAGTGGAGAGCTCTCCGAATACCGTAGTGGAGAGCTCTCCACTTAGCAAGGGGAGGTCTCGTGGTCCGTTCGGACGCCCGTGAGAACAGGGCGCGCATCCTCGCTGCCGCACGCGAGGCGCTGTCCGAGGACGGCAGCACGTCGATGAACCAGATCGCCCAGCGGGCCGGGGTCGGCCCGGGCACCCTGTACCGCAACTTCCCCACCCGCGAGGCGCTGGTGCTGGCCGTCTACCAGGACGAGGTCACCCGCATCGTCGGCGCCGTGCCCGATCTCCTGGCGCAGATGCCGCCGCTGGACGCGCTGCGCACCTGGACGCTCGACCTGGTCGAGGCCATGCGCAGGAAGCACGGCCTCGGCGATGCCCTCGGGCCGGGCGCGCACCAGGCGATCAGCGAGCAGAGCTACGGCCCGGTGATCGCCGCGATCTCCGAGCTCCTCGACGCCGGGAAGAAGGACGCGAGCATCCGGACCGACGCCGACCCCGGTGACTTCCTCCAGCTCACCGGCGCTCTGTGGCGCGCCGCCTCCGCCCCCGAGGACCGGGCTCCCCGCATGCTCGCGCTCATCCTCGACGGCCTGCGAGCAGAGTCGCAGCACTGACGAGCGGTTCCGGCAGCGGCCGGTCGGCGCCGACGGCGCGGGGGTGCTCGGCGAGTCCGGGCGAGAAGTTCCCGCGGCAGCGCCCCGCACGGGACGGGAGCCGTGCGGGGCGGGTGCCGTGCGGGGCAGGTGCCGTGCGGGGGCGGGGGGTGCGGGGCGGGGCCGGTCGCGCACCATGGGGACGCGGGCGGGCCGGTCAGAGACCCAGAGGGCCCGTCTCCGTGATGCTCGCCCAGTCGTTCTCCGGGTTCGCCCAGAAGGAGATCTTCAGATAGCGGACGTCCAGAGGTCCGGTGGTGAACAGGACGGTCTCGGGCGCGGTGGTCGTCCCCGAACTGCGGCCTTCCCACACCTTGGTGTACGAGACGCCGTCCTGCGAGGCGTGGATGGTGTAGTCGTTCCACCGCAGGTCGCCGCGGTGCCAGGCCACCGTCGCGCCGCACAGGTGGCGTTGCGTGCCGGTGTCCAGGATCAGTGCCGCGCCGAAGCCCTGGCCGGACCAGCGGGTCGTCAGGTCACCGTCGACGGCCTGGGCGGGCGGGTTCGCCGGTTCGTGGGTGGTGGCGGTCGCCGCCGTCACCGGTACGGCCCGGGCGCAGGTCCGCTGCGGTGCGACGTCCTTGTGCACGGCCCGCTCGTCGCCCAGGCGCAGGGCGTCGTAGTGCAGCACGCGCTGGGTGGTGCTGGACGGGGCTCCGGTGTTCCAGTCCCACTTGTAGATGCCGAACTTGAAGTAGGGCGAGCGCGGGCCGCCGTCGTGGGTGGCGCCGGTGCGGTTCACGACCCGTTCGCCGTTCTTCCAGACCTGGAGCACGCCGCTGCTGTCGGTGCGCCAGGTGACGTGGAAGACCCAGTCCACCCAGACTCCGGTGCTGTACGCCCCCAGATCGAGGAACTGGCCGCGGAAGTCGATCTTCCAGCGCCCTTCGTCGGTCAGGAGCGCCAGGGGCGGCGAGCCGCCCGGGCAGCCGACGTCGCACTGGTGCCACTGGCTCACGATCTCGGCCGAGGTGTCATAGGCCCAGCTCGACGCCAGGTTGATGCTGAAGCCGTACCAGCGCTCGGCGTTCGCCGGCTGCTCGTCGCGCTGCGATATCTCCGCGCGTTTGCTGCCGGAGACGACCGGGTCGGTCTTGCGCAGCTCGAAACGGGCACCGTGGGAGCCGTCGCGTGTAGGGCCGGTGACGTTGGTGGCGCCGTACGAAGTGCCCCACTGCTTCAGAAAGTTGGGCGGCGCGGTGGTGGGGAGCGTGCGGTCGGCCGCCTGTTCCCAGTCGAGGGTGCGCAGGACTCCCGCGGGGTCGGCCGCCGCGGGCTGCGCGGGCGACAACGCCAGTGTCGCGGTCAGCACGGACATGACGACGGCCAGGAGCCAGGCTCTCGGGCGTGATCGTTGCATGGTGCGACTCCTCTCGGGGACGCTGAGCGGACGGCCGCGGATGCGCGCCGTCCGATGACGGCCCCCGACTCTTCCCCCGGCCGGAGACGCGGGCAAGGGCCGGCCCCGGGGCGCGCGGAGCATCCGGACCTCGACGCGCACCACCGACGGATGGCCGACACCGCCGACACCGATGGCCGTACGCAGTGCGCGCTGCCGTGTGGACAGCCGGTGGTGCGGTGTGCCCGGACCGCCCACTCGCGTTCCATGCGTCTCGCCGTCAGGACGCCTCGGGCGCGGCGCCGAGGGTGTCGCCGTAGAGCCGGAACAGGCGCAGTCCCTCCGGTCCGTCGGGACCGGGCCGGGACAGGCGTTGCCAGCAGTCGGCGGTGAGGCGGCGTGCCTGGGTGCCGGGCCACGGCTGGGGCAGCAGCTCCGGGGGGAGCAGCGGGTCGGGGCGCACGGCCGCGGTGAACTCGGCCGCGAGTTCCACGGCCATGGCCAGGCGTCCGGCGGACACGCGCCCGGCAGCGTCGGCCGGTTGCGGCGCGTCCAGTCCGGCCAGACAGTGCCGCGCGAAGGCGCCGAGCCGTTCGTAGCGGGCGGCGATCTCCTCCAGGGGCCACAGCCCGGCGGCCAGGGATGCCGGATCGGTGAGGGTGCCGATGCGCAGGTCGGTACTCGTGAGGAAGGTCAAGGAGTCCAGGACGCCCAGGTGGCGGGCGTGGGCCTCGACGATGTCGGCAACCGGGTTGGCGGTGACGTAGAGGCCGCCCTGGAGGGGGGCCGCGCCGAGGTGGAGGAGCGTGTCGCGCAGGGCGTCCCGGGTGGTGCGCCGCGATTCGGGGATGGCGAAGGCGAACAGGTGCCACACACCGTCCCAGGGGGCTTGCCCGGCGTCCTGCCGGTAGGCGTGCCGCACGTACTCCGCGTCCGGGGCGAGGGCGCCGGTGGGGTCGGCCACGGCCCGCAGCACGGCTTTGCGTCCGCGCCCGTCCTGGGTGAACCGGCCGTCGGCGACCAGGCGTTTGACGCACAGCCGCACCTGCTGGTCGGTCATGCCCAGCAGGCCCGCGACGTCGTACAGCTCGCCGGCGTCGACGGTGCCGTCCTCCCGCACGAGTGCGTGCACGAGCAGCCGGGTGGGGACCTCGGGCCGGGCAGGGCCGTCGTCGCGGGCACCGGCGGCGGGGGTGCCGGCGGCCGTCATCGCGCACCTCCGCCGGTCCGGTCGGCCCGGGTGACGGGGCGGTACATGGTCGTCACGGCGCCGAACCCCATCAGGCGGCGCAGATAGGGCGTGTGCTCGGTGCGCCCGGCGACGAAGCCGTGCCGTTCGTACAGGGCCCGGGCACGGGGGTTGGTGTCGATGACGTCCAGACGGATGCGGCGGCAGCCGTGGTCCGCCGCGACGGCGGCGACCTCCTTCAGCAGCAGGCTGCCGATCCCGCCGCCCCGGTGGCGCGCGTCCACCGCGATGCCGTCCATGACCAGTTCGCCCTGCTGGGGCGTGCGCTCGAACAGGGCGAGCACCGCGACCCGGGGCAGGCCGCGGAAGAGGCCGTAGGTGGACACCACGTCCCGCACACCGCCGCCGGTCAGCGCGCGCCCGCCGAGCTGGTATCCGGCCACCCCGACCACCTTGCCGTCGGCGAGCGCGGTCACGCCCCGGTCGCGGTTCAGGTGTGCGGCGATGAAGGCCCGCCCGGTGTCGGGCGGGTTGAGCGCCGAGCCGAGTTTACGGCCGAACGCCTCCCAGTACAGCGCGGCCACCTGCTTCTCGGCCCCTTCGGGCACCTGGCGTCGGCACGCGACCCGCGGGGTCGGCCGCTCACCGCCTCGTCCGTCCTCCGCCGTGCGGTCCTGCGGGTTCACCGGCTCCATGCGCGGCTGCTCCCCTCTGTCGTCCTCGGCACCCTGACTCTATCGAGTGTAGTACGTTCATTCTCGATACGAGCGTTTCTCAAACGATAGATTGGTGGTGGGGTCGGTGCTGAGGCGACGGGGAGGGGTCCGCGCGGGGCGCGGGCGGCGGGGCCTGTGGTGGGTGCTGGTGGGGGCCGTGCTGGTGGCAGGCGGTCTGGGCGGGATCGCGATATGGCAGAACACCTACGACCTCCGCGAGGAACACGTGACGCTGCGGCACGACGGCCACCGCCTGGAGGGGGTGCTGGCTCGACCGCCCGCAGGCGACGGGCCGTTCGGACTGGTGGTGTTCGTGCACGGGGACGGCCCCGTGGACGCGACGCACGACACCTTCTACCGGCCCTTGTGGGAGTCGTTCGCACGGGCGGGGTACGCCTCACTGTCGTTCAGCAAACCCGGCGTGGCGGGGTCGGAGGGCGACTGGCTCGCACAGAGCATGGACGACCGCGCCGAAGAGGCCCTCGCGGCGGTCGCCTGGGCCCGCAAGCGTCCCGACGTCGACGGCCGCCGCATCGGGCTGTGGGGAGCGAGCCAGGCCGGGTGGGTGCTGCCGAAGGTCGCCGCACGGGACCGGGGCATACGGTTCGTCATCGCCGTCTCCCCTGCCGTCAACTGGCTCCGGCAGGGCCGCTACAACCTGCTCGCCGAACTCCGCCGGGACGGTGCCGACCGGCACCAGGTCGAGAAGGCGATGCGCCGCCGCGAGACGACTCTGCGCCTGCTGCGCCGGGGCGCGTCCTACGAGGAGTACCGCGCGGAGGTCGGTGACTCCGCCGACATCTCACCCGGCCGGTGGCGCTTCATCACGGCGAACCACACCTCCGACGCGGTCGCCGACCTGCGCGCCATGAGGGGAACCCCCGTCCTGCTCGCCCTGGCCGGCCACGACGTGAACGTGGACGTCGCGGAGACCGAGGCCGTCTACCGCGAGATCCTTCCCGCCTCCACGCTGCGCGTCGCGCACTACCCCGACGCCACGCACGCGCTGGTCGACCACGACATCGAGAGCTCGTCGCTGCGGCTGACCGCGACCGCCGTGTTCGCTCCACGGAAGCTCTACGCGGCAGGGTTCCTCGACCGTCAGACCCGCTTCCTGCGGCGGCTCGGCGCGGGAGAGGGAGCGGCGTGAACGCCATTTTCGGCACCGGCAGTCGTGCCGGGCAGCCGGGGCCGGGCCCCTCGCGTCTGACCACGGTCGACACGCTGCGCGGCTTCGCCCTGTTCGGCATTCTGATGGTGAACATCACCTATCTGGCCTCCGCCTACCACGGCACCGGTGTGGAGGACCCGGGCTCCGGCGGCCCGCTGAACACCACGGTCCGCTGGCTGGTGACCGTGCTGTTCGAGGCCAAGTTCTTCCTGCTGTTCTCCTTTCTCTTCGGCTACAGCTTCACCCTCCAGCTGACCTCCGCCGACCACGCGGGCGCGCGCTTCGTCCCGCGCTTCCTCAGACGCCTGGCCGCGTTGTTCGTGCTCGGCGCGGCGCACGCCGTGCTGCTGTTCCCCGGCGACATCCTCACCACGTACGCCGTGCTCGGCCTCCTCCTCCTGGCGGCCCGCCGGCTGCGCCCTCGCACCGCCGCGTGGACCGCCGTGGCCCTGCTCGGCGGCACGGCGGCCGCGTACGGGGTCCTCGCGGCGCTCGTACGGTCGGCGGGCGGAGCGGGTGTCGACGAGGAAGCGGCGGCGGCCGGGGCGGCCCGGGCCACCGACGCGCTGCGCGGTGACGCCGTCTCGGTCCTCACGGCGCATCTGGAGCAACTGACGGACGTGGTCATGCTGTTGGTGTTCTTCCAGGCGCCGGCCGCCCTGGCCGCCTTCCTGCTCGGACTCGCCGCGGGCCGGGCCCGCGTCCTGCACGACCTCGCCCGCCACGACCGCACCCTGCGACGACTGCAGTGGGTGGGTTTCACCGTGGGCGCGGCGGGTGGCCTGGTCTACGCCCACGCGGGTCTGACCCGGCCGGGTGGGGAGTACGAGGTCCTGGCTCTCGGCGTGGACGTGATCACAGCCCCTCTGCTCGCCGCCGCCTACGCCGCGACCCTTCTGCGCGTGAGCAGCGGTCGGCGCGGACCGGCCCTGGCCGCGGTGCTGGCCCCGGCCGGGCGCATGGCGCTGACCAACTACCTGGCCCAGTCACTGGTGTGCGCGCTGCTGTTCACAGGCTATGGCGCCGCACTCGTCGGCAGGGTGCCGCCGGCTGGGGTCGCCGTCGTCGCCGTGACGCTGTTCGGGCTCCAGGCTGCCTGGTGCCGGTGGTGGCTGAGGCGGCATCTCTACGGGCCGGCCGAATGGCTGCTCCGGGCCGTGACCCACCTCGCGCTCCCGCCGTGGACGCGCACGTCCGGCGCCGCCCCAGCCGGCCGCCGGGTGCTGCCGGGGCGGAGCACGAACGGCTGAGGCCGGCGGGCCGGACCGTGTCGGCCGCCCCTGTCGGGGCATACGGTGGGGGACAAGCGTCTCGCGCGGTCCGCCCGGCAGGGTGGGCCCGGATCCGCAGTCGAGGAGACCGTGCCCCCCACTCAGCGTCCCGACCGGCCGCACCACCTCTCCGCCGAGCACCACGAGATCGACGGAATGCGTGTCGTGACCCTGCGGGGTGAGATCGACCTCGACGTCCAGGACGTGCTCCGCGAGGCCCTGCTGGGCGGTACCGGTGCGGCGCCGGAGCGGATCGTCGCCGATCTCGCCGGCGTCACGTTCATGGACTCCAGCGGCATCAACATCCTCCTCGCCGCCCACTTGCAGACCAAGGCCGCACAGGGGTGGGTACGCATCGCCGGCGCCCGGCGACCCGTGCTGCGCGTGCTGCAGATGACCAGCGTCGACACCCTGATCACGTGCCACCCGACCATCGAGCAGGCCCTGACCGCCTGACCACCGCAGGGTGGACCACCGCAGGGTGGACCACCGCAGGGTGCGGGTCCGCATCGGCGATGCAGACCCCACACCCGCCTGCACGGCTGGTCCTAGCGCGTCCGCCGGCTGCCGCCCGGATCCCCGACACGTGTGGCCCGCAGGTCGAAGGCGAACGCTTCACCGCAGGTGAGTCGCACCTGCCGGCCCAGCACGTGCACGGTCGCCTCGGCGGCGAGCGGGGTGCGCCAGCCGTTGGTCACCACCTTGCCCCAGGGTTCCGGGTGCACCTCCCGCACCCGCACGCGCGGCCCGGACGCCTCGTACGAGCCCTCCACGCGGGCGAACTGCGGGTCGGCCGCGGCCTCTTCGAGCCGGCTGTACGCCACCCGGCCGGAGATGACGCCCCGGTCGAACAGGCCGGGCTCGACGGGCCCGCCGCCCCCGTACCGCTGCCCGTCGGCTTCGACGGACAGGCTGACGTGCGTGCCGAAGGTGGAGTTCTCGTACAGGTCGAGCGACACCTCCATTCCGTCCCGCTCCGCCTGACACGCGACGGCGTGCCCCTTCTCCAAGGTCACCCTGAGCCACGTGTCTCGGCCGTCGGCCGCTGCCGCCGGCGCCGCCAGCGCCGCCGCCAGCAGTGTCGCAGCGAGCGCACCGGTGATCGCTGCTCGCTTCCCTACCTGCATGCCGTACTCCCGTCCGTCGTGTGCCGGTGAACTCCGTGCCAGTTGGACTCACATAGGGCGGATGAGGATGTAGGGAATCGCCGGGCACGTTCCGAGGCCCGTCGGCGGGGCCGCCCGGGGACGCGATCTCGCCTCCGTCCCGCCGATGATGTTGACTCGTGCTCCTGGCCCGGACCACGACAGGAGCTACGCCAGTGACGTACGACATCGCCGCCCTGCGCTCGTGCTTTCCCGCTCTGGCCGCCGGGACCGTCCACTTCGACGGGCCCGGGGGCACGCAGACGCCGCAGCCCGTCATCGACGCCGTCGCCGACGCGCTGGCGCGGCCCCTGTCCAACCGCGGGCAGTACTCGCTGGGCGAGCGCAACGCCGAGGCCATCGTCACCGGAGCACGCCAGGCCGTGGCGGACCTGCTGGGCACGGATCCGGCGGGGATCGTCTTCGGGCGCAGCGCCACCCAGCTCACCTACGACCTCGCCCGCACCCTCGCCGCCTCGTGGGGGCCCGGCGACGAGGTCGTCGTCACCCGGCTCGACCACGACGCCAACATCCGCCCCTGGGTGCAGGCCGCACAGCGGGCCGGCGCCACCGTGCGCTGGGCCGGATTCGACCCCGTCACCGGGGAGTTGATGGCCGACGACATCCGGGCCGTCCTGTCCGAGCGCACCCGGCTCGTCGCCGTCACGGCCGCCTCCAACCTGATCGGCACCCGTCCTCCGGTCGCGGAGATCTGCCGCCTGGCCCACGAGGCCGGGGCCCTCGCCCATGTCGACGGCGTCCACTACACGGCGCACACGCTGGTCGACCTGCCGGCGCTGGGCGCCGACTTCTTCGTGTGCTCCCCGTACAAGTTCCTCGGCCCCCACCACGGCGTCCTGGCCGCCCGGCCCGCGCTGCTGGAGACCCTGCGGCCCGACAAGCTGCTGCCCTCCAGTGACACGGTCCCCGAGCGGTTCGAACTGGGCACCCTGCCGTACGAGTTGCTCGCCGGTACGCGTGCCGCCGTCGACTTCCTGGCCGGCCTGGACCCGGACGCCACGGGCACCCGGCGTGAGCGCCTGACCGCCTCGTTCGCGGCGCTGGAAGGACACGAGGGCACCCTGCGCACCCAGCTCGAGAAGCAGCTCGCCGCGCTCCCCGGCGCCACCCTGCATTCCCGGGCCGCCGACCGCACGCCCACCCTCCTGCTGACCTTCGAGCAGCACGACACCGCCGACGCGTACCGCTTCCTCGCCGCCCGCGACATCCACGCCCCCTCCAGCCACTTCTACGCCATCGAGACGTCACGGCATCTGGGTCTGGGCGACACCGGCGGTCTGCGCATCGGGCTCGCCCCCTACAACAGCCCGCAGGACGTCGACCGGTTGCTGGCGGCGCTGAACGAGTTCCTGGCGGGGTGAGCGCGAGACGCCGTCCGCTGCCCGGCGCCCGCGTGCCACTCCCCGGTCGCGGTCACCGGGCCAACGCCCTCTCGATGTCGGCGGCGTCCGCGGTCTCCGCCGCCCAGGCGACGTATCCGTCGGGCCGCACCAGGACGGTCGTGCGGCGGTCGCTCGCCCAGTGCCCCACGGTCAGCCATCCCTCACGCACGCCGGGACCCTCGTACGTCCCGGGCGTGATGAGCACGAACCGGCCGCCGCGCAGCGCCTCGTAGAGCCGGCCGTCCTCGAGGGCGACGTCGGGGGCCCGGGTGCCCGTGAGGCGATGGGCGCCGCGCGGGGCGGGGTAGGCGTAGCCGATGCCGGTGATCTGCCCCAGGGCCTTGCGCTGGACGGGCGGGGCGTGGTCGACGAACGCGGAGACCAGGGCGCGCACGGCGCGCAGCAGCGGGTTGCGCGCGCGGGCCAGCCGGACCAGTCCGCCGCTGCTGCGCAGCACCGCCCGGCCGACCGGGTGGCGCTCGGCCTCGTAGCTGTCGAGGAGCCCGGCGGGCGCCCGGCCCTGGAGGGTCGCGGCGAGCTTCCAGCTCAGGTTGGCGGCGTCCTGGAGTCCGGTGTTCATGCCCTGCCCGCCGGCCGGGGAGTGGATGTGCGCGGCGTCCCCGGCGAGGAAGACCCGCCCCACCCGGTAGTGCGGCGCCTGGCGCTCGTCGCTGTGGAAGCGGGAGAGCCAGCGGGCGTCGTGCATGCCGTAGTCGGTGCCCAGGGCACGGCGGGTGATCTCCTTGACCTCGTCGAGGTCGAGCGGCGCGTCGTCGGGGACCTCGTTACGACGGTTCCAGCCCATGACCCGGTACCAGCCGTCGCCGAACGAGGCGACCATCGCGAAGGCGTCGCCGCCGCCGTTCACGGTGAGGACGCTCTCGGGCTTCTCGGCCAGCCGCACGTCGGCCAGGATCAGCGACTTGATGACGGACACGCCGGGGAAGTCCAGGCCGATCGCCTGCCGTACGGAGCTGCGGTGACCGTCGGCGCCGACGACGTAGGCCGCTCGGCGGGTGACGACCGTCCCGTCGGGGCCGCGCACGTCGAGGTCGACGCCCTCCTCGTCCTGCCGCAGCCCGACGACCTCGCTCTCGTACGCGAACTCGACCCCGGATTTCGCGGCGCGCCGCTCCAGGAGCCGCTCGACCTCGTACTGCGGGGTGATGAGCAGGAACGGGAAGCGGGACGGCAGCGTGCTCAGGTCCAGGGAGAGCCGGCGGAAGAGCCGGAGGCCGGTGAGGGTGTCGCCGCGGGCGACCAGGTCGTCGGCGAGCCCGCGGGCGTCGAGCTGCTCCAGGGTGCGGGCGTGCACCCCGAAGGCGCGGGAGAGGTTGCTGATCCTGCGCGGCCGCTTCTCGACGAGGGTGACGGCGACGCCGGCGGTGGCGAGGTCACCGGCCAGGAGCAGGCCGGTGGGGCCGGAGCCGACGACGATCACAGCGGGGTGGGTGGCGGTGCCCTTGCGGTTGCCGGTTCCGGTTCCGGGTCCTGTGCCGGTTCCGTCCATGGTGGCCTCCTGATGCCGACGCCTGCGCGTCCTCGACGGCTTGCCAACGGTTGTTGGCCAACGCTCGTTGACGACGGTACCGAGGGGCCGCGACCGATGTCAACGCTTGTTGGCCTACAGCCGTGGGCACACGGTTGTTGACCTACAGACGTTGGCCTACGCTTGTTGGCATGAACGGCAGCGACATCACCCCGGCCCACGGCTCCGACACTCCCCGCCGCTCCGACGCGACCCGTGGCGCCATCCTCACGGCCGCCCGTGAGCGCTTCGCGACCGACGGGTACGAGCGCGCCACCATCCGCGCCATCGCCAGGGACGCCGCCATCGATCCGTCGATGGTGATGCGGTACTACGGCAACAAGGAAGGGCTGTTCGCCGCGGCCGTCGCCATCGACCTGCGACTGCCGGACGTGAGCGGGGCGGACCGCCGGCAGGAGGCCGGGCGCGTCCTCGTGGAGCACTTCCTCGACATGTGGGAGGACAACGAGGTCCTCACCGCCCTGCTGCGGGTCGGCGTGACCAATCAGGCAGGGGCCGAACGCATGCAGGCGATCCTGCGGGACCAACTGCTGCCCGTCACCCGGCAGGTGTGCCCCGACCCCGAGCAGGTACCGGCACGGGCGGCGCTGATGGCGTCGCAGCTACTGGGGCTGGCGCTCACGCGATACGTGCTGCGGATGCCGCCCGCGGTGGGGCTGGCGCGGGCGGAGGTCGTGGCGTGGCTGGCACCGACGATCCAGCGGTACCTGAGCGCCCCCAGTCCGTGACCTTGGCCCTGATCCCGGCCGTGCCCCCGGCCCTGGTCCCGGCCGTGCCCCCGACCGTGATCCCCGCTCGTCTCCCCCGGCCGAGGTGAGCAGCGCGGCGCACACGGTCACCACGACACCTCGCGCACCTTCGCCCCGCTCTGCGGCACGACCGTCGCGGTGACCTCCGAGCGGTGGCGGTTCGCCGAGAACGTCACCGTCAGCGTCTGCGCCCCGGTCCTGCTCGTGCTCACCGTGAAGCCCCGGTTCGGCACCGCCGAGATCAGGCAGACCGCGTCCGCACCGAACCGCACGGTGGCCTTGCCGCCCTCGGAGGGCACCGTGTAGACGCCGGCGCCGCCGTCCTCGCACCCCGCGCCGCCCCCGCCGGCCGGCGCCTCGGAGGCAGTGGTGCGGGCCGTGGGTGCCGCGGTCTGCCTGGGCGTCGGGGTGGGGGCGGTCGCCGTCTCGCTGCGCCGGGAGGGCGGGCTGGGTGTGCGGCTGCTCGCGGAGGGGCTCGGGGAGGGCTTCGCGGTGGTGGGGCCGGGCCGCGGGGACCTCACCGGCTCACTCGGCGCCGACTGGGCGACCGGCGCGGTCGGCCGCGTCGACCCCACGACGAAGTGGATCGTGAGGATGACAGCCGTGACACTGGCCGCCGTGCAGGCCAGCCATATGATCAGGTAGCGCAGGAGGCGGGACACGACACCATAGTGACGGACCGGCTAACGTGCCTGCTCATGGCCTCCGTACTTGTCGTCGAGGACGACCCCGTCATCCGGGCCGCGTTGATCGAGGTCCTGACCGGGCACGGCTATGCGGTCCGGACCACCCACCAGGGTTTCGAGGCGCTGCGCGAGATCACCCAGAGCCCGCCGGACATCGTCGTGCTGGACCTGGGTCTGCCCGACCTCGACGGTCTCGACGTGCTGCGCATGATCCGGGGCATCTCCCGCGTTCCGGTCCTGGTCGCCACCGCCCGCGACGACGAGGCCGAGATCATCCGGCTGCTCAACGCGGGCGCCGACGACTACCTGGTCAAGCCGTTCTCCGGCGGTCAGCTCGCCGCCCGGCTCGCTGCGGTGCTGCGGCGGTCCGTGCCCGCGGACGTCGAGGCGGCCCGGCGGTCCGTCCTCCAGGTCGCCGACCTGCGCATCGACCCGACGGCGCGCACCGCGCACCTGGCCGGCCGGGAACTGCCCCTCACCCGGCGCGAGTTCGACCTGCTCGCCTATCTCGCCGCCCACGCCGACCAGGTCGTCTCCCGGCAGCGCATACTCGCCGAGGTGTGGCAGCAGCCGTACGTCGAGGACCAGACGGTCGACGTCCACCTCTCCGCGCTGCGCCGCAAGATGGGCGAGAAGGCGCGCAAGCCCCGCTATCTGCGCACGGTTCGCGGGCTGGGCATCAAGCTGGTCAGTTCGCCATGAGACGTGCCCTCGCCGGGATCGCCCTCGCCGTCACCTCGATGGTGGCCCTGTCCTTCCTGATCCCCCTCGCCCTCCTCGTGCGCGAACAGGCCCGGGACCGGGCCACCACGGCCGCCGAGCAGCGGGCTTCCGCGCTGTCGCCGGTGCTGGCCCTCACCACCCGGCGCGCGGACGTGCAGCAGGCCGTCGCCGAGCTCGGCTCGTCGGACCAGCTCGTCGTACGGCTGCCCGACGGCGGCTTCGTCGGCACCCCGCACGCGCCCCGGGCGGCGCTCGACCGGGCCGTGCGGGGGCGCGAGACGCTGGCCGTGGACACCGCCGGAGGGTGGGTCTACCTCCAGCCGGTCGTCCTGCAGGGCGACCGGGTCGCGGTCGTGGAAGCCTTCGTGCCCGCCGCGGACCTCACGCGGGGTGTGGCGGCGTCGTGGGGTGTCATGGCGCTTCTGGCGCTGGGTCTGGTCGGCGGCTCGGTGCTCGTCGCGGACCGGCTCGGCGCCCGCGTCGTCCGTTCCTCACGCGGTCTCGAGCGGGCGTCACTGGCGCTGGGCTCCGGTGACCTGGACGTGCGGGTCGAGCCCGACGGCCCGCCCGAGCTGCAGGAGGCCGGTGCCGCGTTCAACACGATGGCCGACCGGTTCCTCGATCTGCTCGCGGTGGAGCGCGAACTGGTCGCCGACCTGTCGCACCGGCTGCGCACCCCGTTGACCGCCCTCTATCTGGAGGCCGACCGGATGGGCTCGACGCCCAGCGCGCGGCGGGTCGCGGAGGCGGCGGGCCAGCTGGAGAGCGAACTGGACGCCATCATCGCCGCGGCCCGTACTCCGCTGGCGTCGGCGCAGCCGGCCCGTGCGGCGACGGGCGGGGCGAAACCGTGCGACGTCGCCGAGGTGGTCGCCATGCGCCTGGACTTCTGGTCGGTCCTCGCCGCCCAGCAGGAGCGCCCCTACGAGCGCTCCCTCACGCCGCGCCCGGCGCCCGTCGCCTACCCGGAGGACGATCTCGCGGCCGTCGTCGACGCCCTGATCGGCAACGTCTTCCGGCACACCCCGCAGGGCACCGCCTTCGCGGTCCGCGTGGAGCGGGTCGACCGGCATGTGATCCTCACGGTCGACGACGCGGGGCCGGGCGTCGCGGACCCGGACGCGGCGCTCACGCGGGGGGTGAGCGTCGGCGGGTCGACAGGGCTGGGCCTGGACATCGTGGCCCGGGCGGCCGGCGCGGCGGACGGTGAGCTGACGATCACCCGCGCGCCGCTGGGCGGCGCGCGGGTGCGGGTGTCGTTCGTCCTGGCCGACGCGAGCGGCGCCGGGGGCGGTCAGCGGTGAGGCGGGGTCAGCGTCCGGCGCCGAAGTTCTGCGTCCACCAGGGGCCGCCGTCGCCGAAGTGGACGCCCACGCCCAGCTCCTTGAAGGAGCAGTTGAGTATGTTCGCGCGGTGACCGGGGCTGTTCATCCAGGACTTCATCACCGACGCGGCGTCCGCCTGGCCGCGGGCTATGTTCTCGCCCAGGGTCGACCACTGGTATCCCGCGGCCTCGACCCGGGTCGTCATCGTCGAGCCGTCGGGCCCGGTGTGGGACATGACGCCGCTGCTCGCCATGACGTCGCTGTAGTCGTCGGCGGCGCGGGTGAGCCGGTCGTTCGCCGTGACGGGTGAGCAACCCGCGGTGGCCCGTTCCTTGTTGACCAGCGCCAGCACCTGGGCCTCGGGCCCGCCGGAAACGGGAGCGGAGTCGGATCCGGAGCCCGATCCCGTGCCGCCGGAGTTCGTGCGGCCGGTGCCACCCGCCGACCCCCCGCGGCTGCTCTTGGCGGCCGTGCCGGCGAGCGCCTCGGGCGCGGCCTCGGTCGCCCTGCGCCGGTGCGGGGTGGGGCTCGCCGGCGTCTTGCGCTTCTCCTTCGGCTTCGCGCTCGGTGAGCTGCTCGCCTCGGCGCTCGGGCTCGCGGAGGCGGACGCGAGCGGCGTCGCGCCGACGGTCGTGTCCGCGGCGCCCGGCCTCTTCGCGGTGCTGTCGGCGACCACCCGGTCCGATCCGCCGCCGTCCTGGCCGCCCGCGACGGCCACCGTGATCCCCACGCCGGCGATCGCGGCGACGGCCCCGATGGCCAGCGCGGGACCGCGGGCCTTCAGCCCACTGCGGGGACGGGCGTGGAAGCGGGACGGGCGGGCGGCTCGACGGGAACCCATGCAGGACACCTCGGTCTGTCGGTCGGCTGACTCGGCCCCCGAGCCCGGTGGCCGCGATCGCGGCCACCGGACCTGTGGGGGGTGTTCGAGAGCCTAAGACCCGGCCGGGGCGGGAACCGCGGTTCGAAGGTCATCTTCAAGAAGCCTTAAGAGAGCCGCCAAAGTCCCCTGAGGAAGCGGCCGGTGCCGTCCCGACCGGCAGGGGCCGAACGGTACGGCAGGGGCCGGACGGTACGGCAGCCGTCGCCTCGACGCCTCAGGATCCGCCGTGGAGCAGGTCCGCGTCGATGTCCGCCGGGCGCGCGCAGCCCGCGAGCGCCATGGCCGTCGACAACTGCGTACGGTACGAGTCCAGCAGTGCGGTCACCCCCGCCGCCCCGCCGAGCGCCAGGGCCCACACCACCGGGCGGCCCAGGAGCACGGCGCGTGCGCCCAGGGCCAGGGCCATGAGGACGTCGGTGCCCGTGCGCACCCCGCCGTCGACCAGGACCGGTACCTCGGCGCCCACGGCCGCCGCGACGGCGGGCAGGGCGTCGGCAGTGCTCGCCGCACGGTCCAGTTGCCGGCCGCCGTGGTTGGAGACGATCACCCCGGCCGCTCCCGCGGCGACGCAGGCCTTCGCGTCGTCGGCCCGCAGCACGCCCTTGACCAGCACGGGCAGACCCGACATCCGGTGCAGCCGCCCGATGGCGTCCAGTCCGAGCGACGGGTCCTGCTCCCAGCCGGGCAGCCGGGTCCCCACCCCCACCGCGCGGCACAGGGGGTCGTCCTCGGGCAGCGGCAGCGGCAGCCCCGCCGTCGCCCGGGGCGGTACGTACGGGGCGTCCACCGTCAGCACCAGCGCACGGGCCCCGGCCGCGACGGCCCGGTCCACCTGGCTGCGGGTGACTTCAGCGTCCCGCAGCCAGTACACCTGGAACCACCAGGGGCCCGCCGCCGCGGCGACCTCCTCCGGGTGGCGGGTGGCGCGGGAGGAGAGCACGAGCAGGGAACCGGCTGCGGCGACACCGGCCGCCGTGGCCGTCTCACCCTCGTCGTGCGCCATGCGGTGGAAGGCGGTGGGCCCCGCGAGCACGGGGGCCGTCAGCCGGGTGCCCAGCAGCTCGACGCTCGTGTCGACGGACGAGACGTCGCGCAGGACCCGGGGCAGGAACCGCCGGCCGCGCCAGGCGGCTGCCGCCTCGTGGGCGCTGATCTCCTCGTCGGATCCCGCGGCGTAGAAGTCGTACGCCGCGGCCGGCAGCACCGCCTTCGCCCGCGCGGCCAGGTCCGGCGCCGCCCCGATGCCGAGGTCCTGCGCCTCGGGTCCCGCCGCAGGTCGCCCCATCTCAGACCCAGTCCTGCACATCACGGGCCGGGTCGTCGCCGCACACCGTGACCTCGAACCTGAGTGCCGCGGCGGCCTGCCGGGCCCGGGTCACGGCCTCGTCGGCGTCCGCGCCGCGCGCCCGGACGAAGGCCGCGCGCGACTCGGAGCTGTCGAGGTCCCCCAGTGCGTCGCCGGCGCCCAGCAGGGCCTCGGCGGCCACCACGCCCGGCCGGGCGGCGACCTCGTCCAGGCCGTCGATGCGGGTGAGCGTGCCGCGGGCGCGGGGCACCGCGAACCAGATCGCCTCCGGGCCGGTGCCCGCCGACGGGTCCGCCAGGGTGTTGCGGATGCCGGGGAGCACGGACTGCCCCAGCGTCTGCCGCACGACGCAGTCCACCAGGTCGACACCGGTGACGTCCTGCACCAGATACGGGATCTCGTCGCCGGCGAGCCGGACATGCGTCTCGATGACCCGCGGCCCCGACCGCGTCAGCACCACCTCGGTGTGGGTGACGCCGTTCGCGATGTCCAGGGCGTCCAGCAGCCGCCGCACATAGGTGTGCACCGCGTCGGTCTGCTCGGCGGGCAGCCCGGCGGGCACGACGTGGCCGAGTTCGACGAAGCCGACGGGGTCGGAGAACTTGCGCGTCACGGCGAGGATCTCGTGCTCGCCGTCCTCGGAGAAGGCCTCCACGCTGAACTGGGGGCCCTCGTGGAAGCGTTCGACGAGCACGCCCGCGTCCGGGATGAGGTCGAATTCGCGGGCGGCGCGCGCGAAGGCCTCCTCCGCCTCCTCGGCGGACCGTACGACGGAGACGCCGAAACTGCCGGCCCCCTGGACCGGCTTGACCACGCAGGGCGTGCCGTGCTCGGCCAGGAACGCCCGCAACTCGGCCACGTCGGCGACCCGTCCGCCCGGGGTGTCGTCCACGCCCAGTTCCGCCAGGCGTCGCCGCATGGCGTCCTTGTCGTGCACCCAGGCGATGGTCCGGGGCGAGTGGCAGGGCAGGCCCAGCGCGGCGGCGACCGCGGCGGCGCGGTCCTGGTCCCGCTCACCGAACGTGCCCACGCGGGTGAAGGGATGCCGGGCGTGCACGGCCGCCGCCAGGGCGATCCACTCCTCGTCGGGGGCGTCGCTGCGCAGCGCCAGCACCCGGTCGTGCTGTCCGGGCTTGCGGATCTTGGGGACGAAGTCCATCCGGCACAGGATCGTCGTAGCGGTCCCGGGGCCGCCCACCTCCCGGATGAGACCGGGGATCTCGCGGCCACCGCCGACGATGAGCACGTGTTCGGTCATGGGGTCACCTCGGTGGGAGAGCTGGTTGCGGGGGTGGAGGCCTTGGCGGACACGGACGAGGCCGGGGCGCTGCGGGGCGCACCGGTGATCCGCAGGACCGCGGCCGCCAGGGCGTACACGACGGCGAGCACGGCCCAGCCGGCGGTGCCCAGGGGCAGGAGCACCCCCGTCATCAGCGCGGGGCCGACGATCTGCTGGCCCGTCATGCCCAGGCTGAACGCGCCGAGGTACCGGGCGCGGGCCGGGGCCGGTGACAGTTCGTAGGACAGGTTCCACACGGCGACGGAGTGCAGGTTCTCGCCCACCGTCAGCAGCACCACGGCGATGACGGCACAGGCCGCCGCGGGCCACACCGGCACGTGTTCGGCGCCCGCGAACGCCACGCACGACACGAGCAGCGGAAGCAGGGCCAGCGGAACCAGGCGCAGCGCCCCGGCCGTGGTCTCCGCGAAGCGGGACACGTACACCTGGAGCAGCACGGTGAGCACGGTGTTGACGGCGAGCAGCACCGAGACCGCCGAGGAGGGCGCGTCGGTGGCCGTGGTCAGCCACAGCGGCAGCAGAACGAACAGCACCGAGTCGTGCAGTGACAGCACGCCGTTGGAGAGGGTGAAGAGCAGGAACCTCACGTCCCGGAAGGGGGTCCGGATCGCTGCGGGGGCCGGTTCGTCGCCGTCCGGCGCGAGCGGCTGCGGCACCGCGGGCTCGGTGGGCACGCTCTGGGGCGCGGGGACGGCCGCCCGGCGGCGCAGCTGCTCCACGACGGCGGCGATCACCCAGAAGGTCAGGGCGTTGCCGAGGAACAGGGCGACGAAGGCCGCCCGCTCCTCGATCGCGAGGACGGCACCCGCGAGCAGGAAGCCGCCCGTCAGGCCGATGTTGCGCACGGAGCGGATGGACGCCATCGTGCGGGTCTGGTTCTCGCTCCCCTCGATGATGCCCACGACGACCTGCTGCAACGGTGAGCAGCCCCGGTCCAGCGCGGTGAGCACACACGTCAGCACCGCGTACGGCCAGAAGCTCTCCACGAGGGCGAAACCGGCGTATCCGAGTCCGCGCAGGGCCAGCAGCGCCACGTACACCCGCGTCGGGCCGATCCGGTCGGCGAGCCGGCCCAGCGGCATCGGGCTGAGGAGCCCGGCCACGGCGGCCACCGACAGCACCAGACCGACCCGGCCGGCGGGCAGGCCGACGACCGTGACGAAGTACAGGGTGGACGCGGCCAGGAACATGCCCGAGCCCACCGAGTCGACGGCGGCGCCCGCCGCCAGCCGGCGTCCGGCCGGTGTCCTCGGCAGGATCGACAGCAGCAGACGTGCGGCCTTCCCGGTCGCGTGCTTGTCAGGTTCCCCCGTCATGGGGTCTCCTCCCCCTTCATGTGCCGTTCCGCGCTGCGGTGCCGGCGATCCAGTCCACGAGTTCCGCGGTACGCCGCAGGTGGAGGGCGGTGGCCGCCTCGGGCGGCGGCTGGCGCAGGTGGTTCCAGGCGTAGCGGCGGGCGGCGTTGACGCAGAGCTCCGCCGCGTCGGCCGGCAGGGCGCGGGCGGACGACAGCAGTGCGGCGGCCAGCGCCAGCCGGCCGACGCGGTCCACCAGGACCCAGCCGCCCGCGGCGGTGTGCGCCGGGTCGGCGTCCACCCACTCCCCCCGTGTGGTGCCGAGCCCGGCCAGGGCCGCGTCGGCCGTCTCCCAGGCTGCGGCCGCCCGGCCGGCCGGGCGGCCGCCCAGGGCGGCACGCAGTCCGGCGCACACCGCGTCGTACACCTCGGCGCGGACCAGTGCGGTGACGAGGGCTGCCGCCCGGCCGTGCGCCGCGACGGCAGCCGCCGCCCCGTCGGCCTCCCCGGCGGTGCCCGTCATGGTCGAGGCGCGCAGGGTGTCGGCCCGGACGGCCCACAGCGCGCATCCCCGCAGCACGGCCGCGGCGGCGTCCTCGCCGGGTCCGGCGGCGGGAGCCGAGGCCGCCTCCCGCTCGGCCCAGGCCCGGGCCGCCACCAACTCAACCAGGCGGTCGCACAGTTCCTCGTCCAGGGCGGCCCGCCCCGCGGGTGCCGGAGCACCGGCCGCGCGGGCCGCCGCGTCGGCATCCGGTGCGGCCAGCACCGCCCGGAGGGCGATCGCGGCGCTCTCCAGACGGGCGACCGCCGTGCGGACCGCGTCCCCACCGGTGTCCTGGTGGGCCGGTGTGGTGCAGGCGCGCACGCCCGCCGTGCCGGTCGTCGGTCCGGTGCGGCTCACACCCGCTCCAGCCAGCGCGCGTACCGCTCGTGCCGGCCGGCGACCACGTCCCGGAACAGTTCGCGGAGCTGCTTGGTGACCGGCCCGACGCCCCGGGCGCCCATCGGCCGCTCGTCCACCGAGGCCACCGGCACGACCTCGGCGGCGGTGCCGGTCAGGAACGCCTCGTCCGCGATGTAGACCTCGCTGCGCGGGATGCTGCGCTCCGTCACGTCGAGTCCGAGGTCGCGGGCCATGGTGATGACGCTGTCGCGGGTGATGCCGGGCAGGATGCCGTCGCTGACGGGAGGGGTGATGAGAGCGCCGTCCCGCACCAGGAACAGGTTGGCGGCGGAGGCCTCCGCGATGTGGCCGGTCGCCGTCAGCATCAGCGCGTCGTCGTAACCGGCGCGCTGCGCCCCGACCTTGGCGAGGGCGCTGTTGACGTAGGCGCCGGTGGCCTTGGCCAGCGGCGGAACGGTCTGGTGCGAGTTGCGCTGCCAATTGCTGACGATGAGGCGGCAGCCCTCCGCCTCCGCCTTGTCCCCCAGGTACGAGCCCCACGGCCACACCGCGATCGACATGCGCACCGCGTCCAGTTGGGGTGCGACGCCCATCTCGCCGTAGCCGAGGTAGGCCAGGGGCCGGATGTAGCAGGAGTCGTGGCCGCTGTTCCGGACCAGGTCGAGCACCGCGGCGACCAACTCCTCGTCGGTCCAGCGCAGTTCCATCATGTAGACCCGGGCGGAGTCGCGCAGCCGGGCCATGTGCTCACGCAGCCGGAACACGGCGGGTCCGGAGTCGGTGGCGTAGGCGCGGATGCCTTCGTAGACGCCCCATCCGTAGTGCAGGCTCGGAGTCAGCACATGGACCTTCGCGTCGTCCCAGGGGACCAGCTCGCCGTCCATCCAGATGAGCGGGGTCGGGGTCAGTGGCATGTGCTCAGTCTCCTTGTGAGGTCGTGCTGTCGTACCCGAGGCCTCGGAGCCGGTCGCCTTCGCTGGTGCCCTGCATCCGCAGGACCTCCTCCAGCTCGGTGGCGCCGGTGCCGGTGAAGCGGAACCAGCCGTGGCGTGCCGCCAGGTCGCAGCCGCGCAGCTTCTTGGCGTCGTAGGCGGCGAGGCCGTACCAGATCTCGCGCACGCCGTGGGCCAGTGCCCAGCGGTACGTCTCGTGGTAGGTCAGGGCGAAGTAGACGCCTTTGGCGTCCTCGTGGAAGCCGGCCGTGCGGCCGTACATGGCGTGCCCGGAGCGCAGGTAGAGCACGAACCCGAGCGTCTCGCCGTCGCGTTCGGCACTGATCACCATGCAGCTGTCGCCGACGGTCTCGCGCAGGGCGTCGAAGTCCCGCTGGACGCGGGCGTGTCCGCCGGGCAGCCCGTACTTGGCCCGCAGCTTGACCTGGAGGTCCACGATCGGTTCGGACAGCGCCCCGGGGCCCTCGCGGACCACGGTGGTGAAGCCGGCCGCGGAGTAGTCGCGCAGTTCCTTGAGCAGGCGGGTGCGCTTGCGGCTCGTCAGTCCGGCCAGGTACGTGTCCCAGTCCGGGGCGTCGAGCCGCATGACGGACTCGGCGCCGAGCACCGCCGGGACGTGCCCGCGTGCCTCGGCTGCCGGGCCGAGGACGGCGGCCTGCTCGTCGGTGGCGTACAGCAGGGAGCTGCTGCGGCAGCCGAGTCGTTCCGCGGTCTCGTCCAGCAGGCGCGGCAGCTCGGCCAGCACGCGCTCCCGGCCGGCCGCGTCACGCCCCTCGGCGTGGACGATGCCGTGGTGGGAGCCGAACACGGAGAGGGCGACCGAGGGGTACTGGTCCCGGCGGGCGTCGGCCAGGCGCGCGGTCAGGTCCTCCCAGCGTGAGCGCCGGTCGGCGTCCAGCAGCTCGGGGGCGCCGAAGGCGCTGGTGTCGCCGGTCATCTTCGGCGTGTCGTAGAAGAGCAGCCCTCCGGCGTCCCGGGTGAGGAGCAGGGGCGCCAGGGCCACGAGGGCGCCGTCCTCGCGCACGGCGAGGTAGCGCACCTCGTGCAGGTCGGTGCGCTCGGTGAAGCGCCACCAGCGGTCGTCCTCCCAGATCACGGCCGGATCGGCGAGGGCCGGGAAGGTCGCCGCCGTCGGGCGGGCGCCGGGGTCGAGGATCTCGGCGGTCAGGTCGCTCACCGGGCCGCCTCCTCGTGGTCCGCCGGCCGGCCGGAGGGCTCCCAGCCGAAGCCGGCCTCCGCCTGCGCGCCGGTCTTGTCGAGCAGTGCGAGCAGTTCCTCGGCGTCGTCCGCCGTCACCAGCCAGGTGGCGACGAAGTCGCCGGACTTGCGGCCCGCGTACCGGGCGCCGCCCCAGTCCTCGCCGACCCGGGCGTGGACGGTGAAGTCACGCGCCCCGTCAGGGGCCCCGGCCGGCACCCGGACGATGCGCCCGTCGCGCGGCGGCAGGCCGAAGTTGGCCACCAGCGGTGCCGCCTCGGCGTGCGCCCGTACGGCGTCCAGATCCACGGGCAGTCCGCACTCGATCCTGGCCCACAGGTGCCGCGGGTCCATCCCCAGCACGGCGTGCAGCATGGCGGGGATGGGGGTGCCGCCGACCCGGCCGGCGATCTCGCACAGCACGGTCTCGCCGGTGTCCGTCACGAAGAACTCGGCGTGCACGAACAGCGCCGGCGCCGCGGGCAGTGCCTCCACCAGCCGCCACGTCTCCGCCACCAGCCGCGCGTGCAGCGGATCGGAGTCCGGCAGTGTCCAGCTGCCGTTGCCGGAGTCCGTCCAGTGCGACAGACAGCCGCCGTCGGTGTACACGGACGGCACGCACACCACGGGCCGCCCGTCGACGTGCAGGGCGTCCACGTGGCACATCCGGCCGCTGACGAAGCCCTCGACCTCGTGGCCGCCGCCGGTCACCCGGTCGGCCACCTGCGGGATCTGGGACGGGTCGTCCAGGACCGCGACGCCGGTCGAACCGGAGCCGCCTCGCGGTTTGACCACCACCGGGCCGGGGTGGTCCGCCATGAAGGCCGCCACGTCCGCGGCGGTGGCCACCGCCGCGAAGGGCGGCACCGTCACCCCGCCGGCCGCCGCCAGCTCCTTCATCAGCACCTTGTCGCGGTACGCGCGGGCACTGGCGGGTCGTTGACCGGGAAGGCCGAGTTCGTCGCGCAGCAGCGCCGCGCGCTCGACGTCGACCTCGGCCAGGGCCAGCACGCGGGTCACGGGGTGGCGGGCCGCAAGCCGCCGGGCCGCCGCCAGGACCGAGGCGTCGTCGGTGTAGTCGGCCACCCGTTCGACCTCGGCGAAGCCCGGTCCGGCCGTCACCTGCTGTGCGGTGACGGCCAGCAGCCGCCCCGACTCCTCGGGCAGCCATGCGGCGAAGGGCAGGCCCGCGTTGCGCGGGCTGAGCAGGACGAGGATCACGCCGGCACCCCCGGCCATCCCACGCCCTGCTCGGCCGCGAGGGCGGCGAAGGCCTGCGCGGTGTGCGGGTCCAGCGGGATGCCCTGCTCGCCGCGTTCGCCGGCGATGCGGCGCTGGGGGTCACCGGGCACCTGCACGGGTTGCCCGGCGTCGGCTCCGGGCCGGGCACCGCGCGTGGTGTCCAGCATGTTCCTGAGCCCCGAGGCGAACGGCGCGCCGCCGGCGAAGGCGGCCGGGTCCAGGCACACCACGAGGTGCCCGATGCCGCGGCTGCGGCCGGGCGTGGAGGAGCCGATGTGCTCCAGTTCCCAGTCCGGCGGGGAGCCCGTCAGCACGGCACCCAGCAGGGTGGCCACCATCGCCAGGCCCTGCCCCTTGTAGCCGCCCAGCGGTGAGAGTGCGTACGCCTGCTCCGGGTCGGTGGCGGGCCTGCCCTCGGTGTCGGTGGCCCAGCCGGCGTCCAGCGCCCGGCCGTGCTTGCGGCGTTCCTTGATCTCGCCGAAGCAGACCTGGCTCGTGGCCATGTCGAGGGCGAACTCGTCGTCCTCGACGGCCGCGGCGAAGCTCAGCGGATTGGTGCCGAACAGCGGCTCGGTACCGGAGAACGGAGCGACCCGGGACGCGGCGGAGGTGGTCACGATGCCGACCAGGCCCTCCCGCGCGAGGTGGCGGCTGTAGACGGAGGCCGCCCCGAAGTGGTTGGAGTTGCGGACCCCCACGGCGGCGACGCCGTGCGTGCGGGCCCGCTCGGCGGCGATCCGGGCGGCGGTCAGGCCGGCCACCACCCCCAGCGCGCCCCCGGCGTCGAGCATGACGGCCGCCCCGGTGTCCCGGACGGTCCGGATCTCCGGGCGGGCGGTGGCGATGCCGGCGGCCAGCTCGTCCAGGTACTGCGGCAGCAGGCGCAGGCCGTGGGTGTCGATGCCCCGCAGCGAGGTCTCCGTGAGGGCCTGCGCCACGCTCCGGGCGTCGTCGGCGGTGAGACCCGCCCGGGTCAGGGCCGTCTCGGCGAGGGTTTCGGCGGTGGCGGCCGGGAGCAGGGGGCCGTGCCCGGCCGCGGCGACGGCGGGGTCGGCTGCGCCGGAGGTGTCGGCTGCGCCGGCCGGGGACGTCGTGTCCTGCACGTCGTGCACATCGGTCATGCGGATCGGTTCGCCTTCCAGACCAGGAGGGACGACGGGTCACCGTCGCCCGCGGGGGTGTCGTCGCCGGGGACGTCGCCGTGACCGTCCGGGCCCGGGGTGCCGCCGAGGGTGCCGCCGAGGGGACGGAACCCGGCCGTGCGGCAGGCCCGCCGGACACCGGTGTGGCCGGTGCGCAGCCAGACCGTGCCCGCGCCCTCGGCGACCGCGCGGGTGATCGCGACGCGGATCAGCGCGGTCAGTTCCTCCGGGCCGGCCCCGTCGGCGGCGGGGCCGTCGAGCCCGTCGAGCCGGCGGAAGGCGTCCGAGGGTGCCTGTCCGGGCAGGGGCCGGCGCCGGATCCGCACGGAGGCCAGGGCCGTGCCGTCCCGGTGGACGGACAGCTCCTCGCCGTCCCAGCCGGCTTCTCCGGCAGTGGTCGGGCGCACGGTGAACGCCGGCCCCTTGAAGTCGGGTTCGAACCCCGTACCGGGTGCCTCGGGCAGCGTGATGCCGCCCGTGTCGTCGAGGACGACGCCGGTGCCCGTGTCGACCGCGAGGAGCGCGATGCTGTCGGCGTCCAAGTGGTCGACGAAGGGACCCAGTTGGGCTGTGGCCGACACGCCGGCGCTGGACTCCGGCATACAGCCGAGCATCGTGCCGAGCCCGGCCTCCCGCGCGGCGCGCAGCATCCGCAGGGCGGGCGTGATGCCGCCGGCCTTCATGAGTTTCAGGTTCACGCCGTGGAACGCCTCGGCGCAGGCTTCGAGGTCCTGCGGTCCTGTGATGGACTCGTCCGCGTACACGGGGATCGGGGAGACGTCCTTGAGCGCTCCGGCCTCCGCCCACATGTCCCGGGGGAAGGGCTGCTCCAGCAACGTCACGCCGAGGTCCGCCATGGCGCCCAGGGCGGCCCGTGTCGCGGCGGGTTCCCATCCGCAGTTGCCGTCGACGAAGAACGGCGCGTCGGTGTGCTCGCGCAGCGCCTGAAGGATGTGCAGGTCGCCGGGAGCGGCCAGCTTGACCTTGTAGGCGGGCCAGCCCGGCCGCTCCAGCAACTTGCGCACCATCACCGCGGGCTCGTCCAGGCCGATGCTGTAACTGGAGTGCAGGGCGGCCGGACTCCGCGCGCCCAGCCGCTGCCACAGCGGTACGCCCGCCAGCCGGGCCGCCAGGTCGTGCGCGGCCACGTCCAGCGCGGCCAGCGCGAACGGCGACCCGGCCAGCTGCGGCGCCAGGGCAGCGAACGCGCCCTCCGGGTCGTCGGCCGGCAGTTCCCGCAGGGTCGGCGCGACGCGGCGCAGCGCCGCGTGCAAGGCGTCGAGGGAGGAGTCGTAGCGGTCGGTCATGAAGGCCGAGGCCTCGCCGAACCCCGAGCGCCCGCCTGCCGTCAGCTCGACGAGCAGGCCGGGCTGCACCGGGATCGCCTCGCGCGCGCTGCGCCACACGTCGTGGTCGGTGAGGCGGATCTCGTGGACCTGGAGCCTCATCCGTGTTCGCCCTCGTACGTCGGCAGGGTGGTGCCGAAGGACACGGGCTTCAGCTCGTCGTACCACTGCGCGTGCTCGTCGTACGCGGCGAAGAACGGCCGCCCCACCCAGTCGGGTCGGCGTGCCTGCAGGAAGCTGAGGACGAACGCCTTCTCCCCGGCCACCTCCGTCGTGCCGTGGAGCATCACCTTGCCCGGCGCCGCGGACATCACCGGTCCGCGGGCGGTCCGGGCCAGGCCGGACACCCGCTGCACGGCCTCGCGGTAGATGTCGAGGGCGCGGACGAGGGGGATGCCGAAGTAGCTGCTCGCCCCGGTGTCCCGCTCCACGAACATGTAGTAGGGGACGACGCCCAGTTCGACCTGCAGTTGCCACATCCGCGCCCAGGCGTCGGGGTCGTCGTTGACGTGCGCGACGAGCGGGGCCTGGGCGCGCACCTCGGCGCCGGTGGCGCGGATGCGGGCGATCGCGTCGCGCACCTGGTCGGTCTCCAGCTCCCTCGGGTGCGAGAAGTGCGCCATGACGGCGACGTGCCGGCCGCGGGCGACGCTTTCCTCGAACAGCCGCAGCAGGTCGTCCGCGTCCGGGCCCTCGGTGAAGCGGGCCGGCCAGTACGACAGGGCTTTGGTGCCGAACCGCAGGGTGCGCACCGTGGGGACGGACGCCAGCAGCGGCTCGACCCAGCGGCGCACCACCTCGGTCCGCATGATCATGGGGTCGCCGCCGGTGAACAGGACGTCGGTGACCTCCGGGTGGCGGGCCAGGTAGCCCGTCAGGTCCGCCGGGTCGCGCAGGGCCTGGCGCAGTTCCTCCTGGCTGACGAACTGGGCCCAGCGGAAGCAGTAGCCGCAGTACGAGTGGCAGGTCTGCCCCTGTGAGGGGAAGACCAGCACCGTTTCGGCGTACTTGTGCTGGAGGCCGTCGAGCCGGCGCCCGTCGAGGGTCGGCACGTTCGACTCGAGCTGGCCGCCCGGGTGCGGGTTCAGTTCCAGCTGTGCGGCGACGGCGGCTGCGCGCAGTTCCGCGCGCGGGGCCCCCGCGTCCGACAGCGCCGCCATGCGGTCGAAGACCTCCGGGGGCAGCATGTCCCGGTGCGGGAAGGTGAGGCGGAAGATCGGGTCGTTGGGCGCCGCCGACCAGTCGATCAGCTCGTCGGCCACGTACTCGTTGACCTTGAAGGGCAGGACGCTGGAGACCACGCGCAGGTCCCGGACGTAGTCGTCCGGCATGCCGCGGTCGCGCGCGAGTCGGGCGAGGCGTTCGTTCGCATAGTGCTTCACGGGTTCGTCTCGATTCCGCTCAGCGCGCCACGTAGGACTTGGACCAGTCGAACTCGACGAGTTCCTGGACACCCATCCGCTCGATCAGGGTGTGCAGTCCCGTGTAGTCGCGGACCAGCCGGCTGCGGCTCTGCTCGGCCCGGCAGTCGTGCAGCATCTCGTGACCGCCCTCGACGCCGACCAGGTCCATGATGCGGTGCCAGGTGGTGTAGTCGGTGGCCACGAAGGCCTCCAGCCCCTCGAAGAGCATGTCGCGGAAGTAGCGCTGCTTCTTCTCGTCGAGCCGGTCGTGGACGACCTCGGCGAGCACGGCGGAGATCGAGGCGTGGCAGTACTCGTCGCGGTTGTGCAGCTTGGCGGTGCTGCTGTTGATCGGCTGGATGTCCGGGTCGTCGGCGAGCAGGTCCAGGTAGGCGTTGATGGAGATCTCCGACACCGTCGCGAACGCGAGGGTGGTCAGGGACTGCTGCCAGCGCTCGTCCGCGGTGTCGCGCAGCCGCTGGTGCTCGCGTGCCGTGTGGGAGATCGGCAGGTGGTGGTCGGGCATCGCCCAGCCGCGCTTGCGCCGGGTGACGGCGCTGGCGTTGAGGTGCATCAGCGTGTGGTACTGCTCGTCGACCATCGCCTGGGCCAGCGAGATGTTGAGCGCCTCGTCCTGGAGCTCGGGGTACTCACCCTCCATGACCAGCGCGAAGGCGGGGTTGGCCACCTTCTGCTCGGCCATGATGGTGTGCCGGTTGTAGGCGATCCAGGCCCAGCTCAGCAGCTGGGTCCGCTTCTCGGGGTCGAGGGCCCGGTAGGTGGGGTGGTCGTGGAACGGCAGGATCCGCTCGGGGTAGTCGGGGCGGTCGAGCTCGAACAGGTCGTCGAGGTTCGGCTCGTCGCGCTTGACGGTGGCACGCCGGTGCCAGTTCCCGACCAGGCGGCGGATGACGGCGCTCTCGATCTGGTCGTCGGGGTCGTGGCGGGGTACGCCCTCGGGCAGTCCCCGGAGCTCTTCCGGCAGCCCGGTGGGGAACTGCTCGTCCTGAACCGGCGCGATCCGGTCGTCAGTCATGCGTGGGCCTCACGTGATCGGTTGCTGTCCCGGTGCGTGTGCCACCGGTGACGGGGTGACTGGTGACGGGTGCGCGGTGTCAGCGCTGGGCGGCGATCCAGTAGCGGGTGAGGTGGCGCCGCTTGTCCGTGTAGGCCGAACGGGCGTGCACCATGCGCTGGTTGTCCCACACCAGGACGTGGTTCTCGGGGATGAGCACCGACACGCGGTGCTCCCGGAAGAAGGCTTCGGCCTGTTCCGCGAGGTGGATGCCGAAGCTGCCGAGCGGCAGTCGCTCCGCGTCGACGGAGGCGTCGACCGGCGGGTCGTACTGGCCGGTGGTCAGCAGGTTGTAGCTGAAGCGGAGGATCTCCTGGCCACTGTCGGTGACGTCGACGACGGGGCGGCGGACTCCTTCGGTGCCGACTCCTCCGGTGTTGTGCCCGACCCACTCGACGTGGCGCTCGTACAGGGCGGCCCGGTCGCGGTCGGGCAGCGAGGCGACGAACTGCCGCATGTCGGCGAGTTCGGTGTGACCGCTGCCGCAGGTGGCCTGGACCCGGCAGTGCAGGGCCAGGTAGGTGGGCGGCGGGTTCCAGCCCGGTGCTTCGGTGTGCACCAGGATCGTGTTGACGCTCTTCGAGTAGCGGCGCTCCTCGAAACCCGGAGCGGCCTTCACCTGGTAGCGCAGCGAGCCGTCGTACTGCGGAATCAGGTCACCGAAGGCGCCGACGGCGGCAGCCGCCTCCTCGTCCGTGCCGATCCCCTCGAGCAGCGTATACCCCTGCTCTGCAAGTTCCCGGGTGTGCACATCAAGGGCCGTAGACATGTAGGACTCCCCCATCCTTGATCGAAACGGGTCGGCCGACGACCGGTCGAGACCCATCGGTCGGCGTACCCGGAGTGATCATCCGTGAGCGGTGGGTGGAGCCGCAACGGGCCACATTGTGAGATGACTCACGGAACCAAATGTACGTGCCACGTTTCTCGTCGCTGGGCGTTCCCGCAGGTGAATGGGAGTCAAACAGGCGTATGCGGACCCGAGTTGATATCTCCCGACCGGGGCATTGCGTCCGGTTGGCGTGCACCGCACGGCGAATATCGGCATCCGTCCCGCAACGCCCCGGGCGGCTCCCGCGCCGCCCCGAGCGCGTCGTCGCAGAGCCGGGCCGCGGTGCCCCGGGTCGCCCGGCGCCCCACCGGTCCGCACATGAGCGTCTGCAAAGAGACCGGAGCCGTGGCCGGTCGTCGCCGTCGCGGACGGTGAGCCGACCATCCGGATTCGGTCACCGATTCGCAACAGATGCCGCCGGGCGGCGTCGAACGAGGTGGGGGTGGCTGAATATGAGTCCTCAAGCTGACGCGGCTACGCAGTAGTCGCCGCCACCGCATCGGGGGACACATCGTGATGACCGCAGGCCGCTCCAGACCGATCGCGCTCCGGACGCTCACCCTGGCCGCCTGCGTGGCCGGCGTCGTGACGCTCACCGGCTGCTCTCCCGACGTGCCCGCGTCGGGCGGCAAGGCGACGCCGGCCGCCACGGCCTCGCCGGCGGGGAGCAAGCAGGCCACCGCCGGGGCCTCGCCCTCGCAGGCCGCCGGGAAGGCCTCGCCCGCCGCGGGCGGCAAGTCCACCACTCCCCCGGCGCCTGCGGGTACACCCGCGACCCCCGGCGCGAAGGCGTCCTCCGGTGCCGGGGGTGAGGACGACGGCTGCGACCACAAGATGCCGATCTCGCCGGACGAGATCGCCGTGTACCGCTACACACCGGAGGGCGGGTCCCTGAGCCTGATCTTCCGGCACGGCAACTGGGGTTGCGGCACACCGGACTCGGACGGCGCACCCTTCGAGACGGTCGGCAAGGAGACCTACCTGCCCATGGACCAGGCCGCCTACGTCACCGTCACCGACCCCATCGTCGCGAGCACCGAGAACCAGCCCATCGGCGTGCAGGAGTTCCTCGACTGGCTGGAGGCGCACCCCGACAGCGGCTTGGTGTTCCGGTACCACCTCGGCGAGGACGGGGCCATCGACCGGCTGGAGCAGGTCTTCACACCCTGAACGGATACCTCGGGGGACCCCGGCCGGCCTCGGCGGGGCACCGGGGTCGGCGGTCCCTCGGGGCCGCCGGTCAGTCCCGTTCCGTCGTCGGGATCACCACCATCCGGGTCACCTTCCCGTCGTCGCCGGTCACGTCGCGCACATGCCGGAAGCCCAGGCGCCGGCACATCGCGAGACTGGCCGCGTTGTCGGCGCCGACCATGCCGTAGGCCTCCTTCAGGCCGAGGTTGTCGGCGGCGTGACGCAGCAGTCCGCGGACCACCTCGGTGCCCAGGCCCCGGCCCCAGTAGGGGGGCGCCAGGGCGGCGATCAGTTCGTGTCCGTCGACGTTGCCCGTCTTCTTCACCTCCGCGTGCCCGATGAACGTCTCCGACTCCCAGATCCCCCACACGTCGAACATCCGCTTGGGGTAGACGTCGGTGAGGATGGCGCGGAACAGCGTGCGGATGTCCGCCTCGGGCACGCGGTCCTGGCCCATCCAGCGGCAGACCTCCTCGTCGCGCAGCAGCTCCACGAAGTGGTCCTCGTCCTCGGGTCGGTAGGGGCGGAAGGTGAGTCGTTCGGTGTGCAGGACCGGCGTCATGAGGGCTCCTCGGGAGTTGCGGGCCGGGCGGGCGGGGCCGGGCCGGGGCGTGTCGCCGCAGGGCGCGCCCCGGCCCGGTCCCGCGCTGGTGCGTCAGGCTTCGGCGTTCTCCATGCGCTCCCGCAGACTGCGCGGGCGCATGTCGGTCCAGACCTCGTCGACGTAGGCGGAGCACTCGGCCTCGGTGCCCTCCTTGCCGACGGGCTGCCAGCCGGCGGGCACCTCGATGTCGACGGGCCACAGCGAGTACTGGTCCTCGTCGTTGCGCAGCACCTGGTAGCGGGTGTTCTCGTCCATGTCTGTCGGTCTCGCTCTCTGGGTCCGGTACGGGTGGGTGGTGGTGCGGTCGGGGGCGGGTCGGTCCGGGGGTGCCGGCGGTGGGGCACGGCCCACGGGGCGGGGGGTCACCGGCGCTCGCGGGCGTGGTGGGCGATGTGGCGCAGCGCCCGGGCGAAGTCCTCGGCGACCCGGCGCACGGTGTCGGTGGCGTGCAGGGCGGGCCGGTGGTGCCAGGTGAAGGACAGCCGGCCGCGCTGGACGGCGCCGACGATCTCCAGCGGGTGGGAGCCGCTGTCGCGTGGGTCGTGGTGCCGTCCGAACGAGCCGTGCTCGGCGCGGACCAGGCCGTCCCCGGGGTTCTCCGGGCGGGAGTCCCACTGTCCGAGGTAGTTGAAGACGACCTGCCCCTGTCCGGCGCGTCCCAGGCGCTCGCGCACCTCGGGCGGGCCGAAGGTGCGCAGCGCGCCGAAGCCGAGGCCGTTGCCGGGTACGGCGCGCAGCTGGCGGCGTACCGACTTCACCAGGGTGCGCCAGTCGCGGTCGGGACCCGGGTCGGCGGGGTCGGGGACCTGGAGGGCGACCGGGTGGACGGTGGTGAACCAGCCGACCGTGCGGGTCAGGTCGACGTCGTCGAGGACGTCCTCGCGGCCGTGTCCCTCCATGTCGAGGCGGACCTCCTCGCGGCCGGTCCAGCGGGCCAGGGCGAGGGCGAGGGCGGCGAGGAGCACGTCGTTGACACGGGTGCGGTAGGCGGTCGGCGCGGCGCGCAGCAGCGCCTCGGTGTCCGCCTCGTCCAGTTCGACGGTGAGGGTGTCGACGGCGCCGGTGCCGGGTCCCTCCGGCGTTTCGGACGGGAGCGGCTCGGTGTCCACCGCGCGTTCCCAGTAGGGCAGTTCGTGATCGAGGGCTCCGGAGGCGACGTGTGCGGCGAGACCGCGGGACCAGTCGCGGAAGGACGTGGTGCGTTCGCCCAGTGTGACCGCTTCGCCCTGGACGGCCTGCCGGTAGGCGGCCTCCAGGTCGTCGCGCAGGATGCGCCAGGACACGGCGTCCACGACCAGGTGGTGACCGACCAGGAGCAGGAGGTCCGGCCGGTCGGCGGCGCCGGTGAACAGGGCCGCACGGAGCAGTGGGCCGCGCGCGAGGTCGAATCCGGTGTGCAGGGCGTCGGCGGCCTTCTCCATCGCCGCGTCGGCGTCGGCGGAGGTGCGTCCGCCGAGGTCGTGACGGATCAGGAGCCCGCCGCGGTCGGTGTCGGCCGGCGGCGGGTTGAACTGGCGCCAGCCGTCCTGGCCGGCGGTGAAGCGCATGCGCAGGGCGTCGTGGTGGTCGAGCAGGGCGTTCAGTGCCGTCTCCAGCGCGGTGGCGTCCACGCCGGGGGCGAGTTCCACCAGCAGGGACTGGTTGAAGTGGGCGTGGCTGGCGCGCGGGCTGCTCAGGAACCAGTCCTGGATGGGGGTGAGCGGCACCTCCCCGCTCACCGCTTCGTCCCCGGCGTGCAGGGGCGCGGCGGTGACCACGCCGGCCAGTTCGGCGAGGGTCTGGTGGGTGAAGAGGTCACGGGTCGTCAGGTGCAGCCCGTCGCGCCGCAGCCGGGAGACGACCTGCATGCTGAGGATGGAGTCGCCGCCGAGGTGGAAGAAGTTGTCGTGCGCCCCGACGTCGGCCACGCCGAGGACGTCGGCCCAGATGCGGGCGATGCGGCGTTCGGTGTCGGTGCGCGGCGGCGTGTGCGGGCCGGTGGCGGTGTGCGCGGGCCCGGGTTCGGGGAGCGCGTTGCGGTCGGTCTTGCCGTTCGGGGTGAGCGGCAGCCGTTCCAGCGGCACGAACGCCGAGGGGATCATGTGCGCCGGGAGCAGTCCGGCGAGGTGGTCGCGCAGCTCGGGCACCGGCAGGGTGTCCGGGCTGCCGTCGGCGGGGACGAGGTAGGCGACCAGCCGGGCGCCGGAGCGGCCGTCCGGGTCGCTGCCGCCGGCGCGGACGGTGACCACCGCGTCGCGCACCAGCGGGCTGCCGCGCAGCGCGCTCTCGATCTCGCCGGGTTCGATGCGGAAGCCGCGCAGTTTGAGCTGGGCGTCGGCGCGTCCGGCGAAGCGCAGGTCGCCGTTCGCGTCCCAGCGGGCGCGGTCACCCGTGCGGTACATGCGCTCGCCGGAGGCGCCGAACGGGTCGGCGACGAAGCGGGACGCGGTCAGGCCGGGCCGGTGGAGGTAGCCGCGGGCCAGGCCGGGTCCGGACACGTAGAGGTCGCCGGTGACGCCGGGCGGGACGGGGCGCAGGGCGGCGTCGAGGACGTGGACGCGGGTGGCGGCGGCCGGGCGCCCGATGGGCGGGGCGCCCGCGCCCGGGGTGAGCGGGCCGGTCCAGGTGGCGACGACGGTGGCCTCGGTCGGACCGTACGAGTTGATCATCCGCCGGCCGGGGGCCCACCGTTCGACGAGGTGGGCGGGGCAGGCCTCGGCGCCGACGATGAGGGTGCGCAGGTGCGGCATGGTGTCGGCGGCCTGCGGGTCGACCGTCGCGAGGGCGGCCGGCGGGATGAGGGTGTGGCTGACGCGCCGCCCCGCGAGGGTCTCGGCGAGGCGTTCGCCGACGAGAGGGCCCTCCTCCCCGGTGAGCAGGGTGGCTCCGCTGAGCAGGGACACGCACAGCTCCAGCACCGAGGCGTCGAAGCTGGGTGAGGCGAACTGCAGGACCCGGTCGCCGGGGCCCGCGTCGTAGCGCTCGGCGGCCCCCGCGGCGAAGGCGGCGAGGCCGCGGTGCGTCACCGTGACGCCCTTGGGGGTGCCGGTGGAGCCGGACGTGTAGATCACGTAGGCCGGGTGGTCGACGGTCAGCGGGGAGGTGCGGTCGGCGTCCGTGGGCGCGGTGTCCGGGCCGTCGGCGTCCCGCACGGCGGCCGGGTCGTCCAGGACGAGCCAGGCGCCGGCGTCGCGGAGCATGAACTCCCGGCGCTGCTGCGGGTAGTCGGGGTCGACGGGCAGGAAGGCGCCGCCGGCCTTGGTGACGGCGAGCTGCGCCACGACCGTCTCCGCGCTGCGGGGCAGGGCCAGCGCCACGATCCGCTCGGGTCCCACGCCCCGGGCGATGAGGTGATGGGCCAGCCGGTTGGCGGCGCGTTCGACGTGCGCGTACGTCAGCTCCCGGCCGTCGGCGTCGGCCAGGGCGACGGCGTCGGGGGTGTGGGCGGCCTGTCGTTCGAACAGCTCGGGCAGGGTCGCCGCCGGGATCGGCCGGGCGGTGGCGCGGCCCTGGTCGAGCACGGCCTTGAGGGTCTCGTCGGTGGCGAGGGGCAGGGCGCCCAGGGGCCGGTCGGGGTTCTCGGCGACGGCGGTCAGCAGGGTGCCGAGCTGGTCGGCCATGCGTTCGACGGTGGCCGTGTCGAACAGGTCGGTGTTGTAGGTGAGGACGCCGTGCAGTTCGCCGGTGCCGGTCTCGGCGAACTCCAGGGTGAGGTCGAACGCGGCGTGCCGCAGCTCGCTGTCGACGTCGGTGACCTCCAGGCCGGGCAGGTCGAGGGCGGCGGCCGGGGCGTTCTGGAGGACGACCATGACCTGGAACAGCGGGGTGCGACTGGTGTCGCGGACCGGCTGGACCTCGTCCACGACCTGCTCGAACTGCGCCTCCTGGTGGGCGAAGGCGTCCAGGACGGTGCCGCGGACCTCGTCGAGGAACTCGAGGAACGGGCGGTCGGGCCTGACGCGCGAGCGCAGCACGAGCGTGTTCACGAAGAACCCGACGAGGTGCTGGACCTCGGCGCGGTCGCGGCCGGAGGTGACCGTGCCGACGGTGATGTCCTCACCGCCGGTCAGCCGGGCCAGGTAGGCCTGGGCGGCGGCGACGAGGGTGGTGAACAGGGTCGCCTGCCGGTCGCGGCCCACCCGGGCGAGGCGGCGGGTCGTCTCGCGGGGCAGGGAGAGCCGTACGGAGGCGCCGTGATGGGTGCGCACGGCCGGACGGGGCCGGTCGGTGGGCAGGTCCAGCGTCTCCAGCCCGGCCAGGTGCTCCTTCCAGTACGTGAGGTGATCGTCCGTGCCGCGTCCGCGCTGCCAGTGCGCGTAGTCGGCGTACTGCACCGGCAGCGGCGGCAACGCGCCTGTCTGCGCGCCCAGTTCGGTGCGGTAGAAGTGGGCGAGGTCGCCCGTGAGCACGCCGGTGGACCAGCCGTCGGTGACGATGTGGTGCAGGGTCAGCGTCAGGACGTGCTCGTCGTCCGCGAGCCTGATCAGGCCCGTGTGCAGGAGCGGGCCGCGCCGCAGGTCGAAGGTGCGGGCGCGTTCGGCGTCCAGCAGCTCCGCGAGCAGGGCGTCGCGTTCGCCGCCCGTGAGCTGCGAGAGGTCGTGCAGGGTCAGCGGCACGTCCCCGGCCGGGTGGACGATCTGTACACCGTGGCCGTCGACCGCGTCGAAGGTGGTGCGCAGCGCCTCGTGCCGCTCGATCAGGGCGCGCAGGGCCGCGGTGAGGGCGGGCACGTCGAGCCGGCCGCGCAGCCGCAGGGCCAGCGCGGTGACGTACTCGCCGGATCCCGGCGCGAACTCCTCCAGGAACCAGAGGCGTTGCTGGGCGTACGACATCGGGGCGGGCGTGTCCCGGGTGACCGGGCGGATCGCGACGGGGGCGGAGTCGGCGGGGCGTTCCTCGGTGAGCAGGGCGGCGAGGGCCTCGGGGGTCGGGTGGGTGAACACCGCGCGCGGGGACAGTTCGGTGCCGAACGCCTCGGCCAGGCGGACGGCCAGCCGGATGCTGAGGATGGAGTCACCGCCCAGCTGGAAGAAGTCGTCCCGCACGCCGGGGCGCGGCACGGACAGGACGTCGGCGAAGATCTCCACCGTGCGGCGCTCCGCGTCGGTGCGCGGCTCGGCCCGCTCGCCTTGCGACGCGCCGCTCACGGGTTCCGGCACGGGCAGGGCCGCCCGGTCGACCTTGCCGTTGCGGCTGAGCGGCAGCGCGGGCAGGACGACGAACGCCGACGGCACGAGGTAGTCCGGCAGGGAGCTCCGGGCGAACTCCCGCAGGGCGGAGATGTCTTCGGTGCCGACCACGTAGGCCACCAGGCGGCGGCTGCCGGGCCGGTCCTCGCGGGCCAGCACCGTCACGTCGGTGACGCCGGGGTGGCCCGCGAGGACCGCCTCGACCTCACCCGGCTCGACGCGGAAGCCGCGGATCTTCACCTGGTCGTCGGCGCGGCCGAGGAACTCCACGGTGCCGTCGGGGCGGCGGCGGACCAGGTCGCCGGTGCGGTACATGCGGCTGCCGGCCGGGCCGGCCGGGTCGGCGAGGAAGCGGGCCGCGGTGTCCCCGGGGCGGCCCAGGTAACCGCGAGCCACACCCTCGCCGGCGAGGTACAGCTCACCGGCGCAGCCGGGAGGCACGGGCCGCAGCCGGCCGTCGAGGACGTGGACGCGCATGTCGTCGAGCGGGTGGCCGATGGGCACGGTGTCCGGGACGGCGGCCGCGTCGGTGAGGGCGAACGACGTGGCGAACGTCGTCGTCTCGGTGGGGCCGTAGCCGTCGACGACGGTCAGGTCCGGGCAGGCGGCCAGGACGCGGCGTACGGCGGCGGCCGGTACGACGTCGCCGCCGGTCCAGACCTGGCGCAGTCCGGTGAAGCAGTCCGGGGCGTCCTGCGCGAGGAGCCGGAACAGGCCGGCGGTCAGCCACAGCGCGCTCAGGCCGGTGTCGCGGACCAGCTGCCGCAGCAGCGCGGCGTCCAGCGGCCGCGTGGGAGCGACGACGACGCACCCGCCGGTGAGCAGCGGCGCCCACACCTCGAAGGTGGCGGCGTCGAAGGCCACCGGGGAGTGCAGCAGCACCCGGTCGCACACGCCGCCGGTGAAGCGGCCGTCGGTGGCCAGGGCGGCCACGTCGCGATGGCGTACGGCGACCGCCTTCGGCTCGCCCGTCGATCCGGAGGTGAACATCACGTAGGCGAGCCGGTCGGGGTCCGCGGGTACGGCGGGGGGCGCGTCCGGCACGGGGGTGCGGGCGGCGGTGACGTCGTCTGCGGACAACCGGACGGTCGCGCCCGCGCGTTCGATCAGCGTGCGGCGCCGGTCCTCGGGGGCGCGGGCGTCCACGGGCACGTAGGCGCCGCCGGCCTTGAGGACGGCGAGCTGGGCGACGACGAGTTCGGCGCCGCGGTCCATCAGCAGGGCCACCCGGTCCTCGGCGCGCAGTCCACCGGCGAGCAGCCGGGAAGCCACCGCGTCGGACCACTCGTCGAGTTGACGGTACGTCAGGTGTGTGTCGCCGTCGCGCAGGGCGGGCGCTTCGGGGGTGCGGCGGGCCTGCTCGGCGAACAGGGCGACGGGGCTGCTGGGTTCGGCCCGGCGGGCGGTGGTGTTCCACCGGTCCAGCAGGGCGCGGTCGTCCTCGGTCAGCGCCTCCAGGCCGGTCACATCCGTATCGGTCTTCAGGGCGTCGGCGAGGGCGCGCAGGACGACCGTGAGGCGGTCCGCGAGGCGTTCGGCGGTGTCCGTGTCGAACAGGCCGTCGTCGTAGGCGAGGTCGAGGCCGAGGCGGTCGCCGAGGTGGGCGCGCAGGCACAGCGGGAAGGTGGGCGCGTCCTCGGCGCGCACCTCCTCGACCTGGACGCCCGTGCGGGCGGTGGCGGACTCGTCGACGGGGTAGTTCTCGAACACCACCATGCTGTCGAACAGCGCCTCGCCGGCCGGGATCTCGCTCAGCGCCTGGATGCGGGGCAGGGCGAGGTGGTCGAAGCGGCGGGTGTCGCTCTGGTGCTCCTGCACCGCGCGCAGCCAGGACGCCGCTCCCCTGCCCGTGACTCGGACGCGGGTGGGCACGGTGTTGATGAACATGCCGATCATCGACTCCACGCCGGGCAGTTCGGCCGGGCGCCCGGAAACGGTGGTGCCGAACACGACGTCGTCGCGTCCGCTGTGGCGGGCCAGGAGCAGCGCCCAGGCGCCCTCGATGACGGTGTTCACCGTGAGTCCGGCCCGGGCGGCGCTCTGCCGCAGCCGCGCCGACAGGCTCTCGTCCAGTCGCCGGCTGGTGAGGGCGGCGGCGCGGGCGCGGTGCTCCTCGGCCGGCGTGCGGTCGTAGGGCAGCGGGGTGCGGACGGTGAAGCCGGCGAGGGTGTCGGTCCAGTGGGTCTCGGCGGCGGCCTCGTCCTGGTCGTGCAGCCAGCGCAGGAAGTCGGCGAACGGGCGCCTGACCGGTGCGGGGGCCGCCCGGCCGCCGGTGAGGGCGGCGTAGCGCTCGCACACCTCGGTGAGCAGCTGGCCGGTGCTCCAGCCGTCCAGGATCAGGTGGTGGGAGGACCACAGCAGCAGGACCTCGTCGCCGGGCAGCGCGGCCAGGGTGATGCGGGTGAGGGGTGCGGTGGTCAGGTCCATGCCGGTGGCGCGGTCGGCGGCCAGCAGGTCCTCGGTGGCCGTCGCGCGCTCCTCGGACGTGAGGTGTCGCCAGTCCAGGTGGGTGACGGGCAGCTCGACCTGCCGGTGGACGACCTGCACGGGGTGCGGCAGGCCCTGCCAGTGGACGCTGGTGCGCAGGGCCTCGGTGCGGTCGGCGACCTGCTGCCAGGCGGCGGCGAAGCGCCGCGGGTCACTCACGCCGGACAGGCGGACGGCCACGCGGTCGGAGTAGGCGCCCGCCGTGTCCACCAGGCCGTGGAAGAGCATGCCGGCCTGCAACGGGGTGAGCGGCAGGACGTCGGCCACGTGCCGGCCGTCGCCCACGAGGCGGTCCAGCTCCGGTTGGCCGAGCCCGGCCAGCGGGAAGTCGGACGGGGTGCGGCCGCCCGCGTCGGGGCGGGCGCAGTGGGCCGCTATCTCGCGCAGCGCCGCGCACATCTCCTCGGCGAGGGTGCGGACGGTGGCCTCGTCGTAGACGGCCGGCGGGTAGGTCCAGCCGAGTTCGAGCCGGCCGTCCTGCACCACGCCGGTGATGTCCAGCAGGTAGGGCCGGGGGGCGTCGGGGTCGGTGTCGGAGCCGGCCGGGGGCAGGGCGGCGGCGTACAGGCCGCTGCCGCCCGCGTCGGCGTCCCACTGGCCGTGGTAGTTGAAGCCGATCCGGGGTGCCGGGGCGCCGACCAGCGGGCTGTCGGGCAGCAGGTGGCGCAGGGCGCCGTGGCTCAGGCCGTGCAGGGGCACGGCGCGCAGCTGCTCCTTGACCGAGCGGAGGGTGTCGTGCCAGCCGGCGTCGGCGGCGACGGTCAGCGCGAGCGGGAACTCGGCGGTGAACCAGCCGACCGTCCGGGACAGGTCCAGGTCGTCGAAGAGGTCCTCGCGGCCGTGGCCCTCCACGCCGACCAGCACGCGGTCGCGTCCGCACCAGCGGGCCAGGGTGCGGCCGAGGGCGCTGAGCAGGACGTCGTTGACCTGGGTGCGGTAGACCTCGGGGACCTGGCGCAGCAGGGCGTCGGTGGTCTCCGGCTCCAGTTCCACGGTGACCGTGGCGGCGGTGCCGTGGGTGTTGGGTCCGGGACGGCCCGCGGGCAGGTCGGCGGGGGCCTCGGCGGTGCGCCGCCAGTGGGCGAGGTCGCCGTCCAGGGCGCCGGAGCGGGTGTGGGCCTCCAGCCGCGCCGCCCAGTGGCCGTAGGCGGTGGTGGCCGGCGGCAGCTCGACGGGCTGTCCGGCGGCGGCCTGCCGGTGGGCGGCCTCCAGGTCGGCCAGGAGGATCCGCCAGGAGACGCCGTCGACGGCCAAGTGGTGCACGATGAATAGGAGTTGGGCTGCGGCGTGCGGACCTCGGTCGAGGAGGAGAACGCGCGCCGTCCGGCCCTCGGTGGGGTCGAGGGCGGCGCGGGCCTCGTCCGCGAGGCGGGCCGCCTCGGTCTCCAGGGCGGGGCCGTCGAGGCCGGTCACGTCGTGCAGGGTGACGGTGCCGTCCGGGACGCCGGGCAGGACCTCCTGGCGCCAGCCGTCCTCGGTGCGGCGGAAGCGGGTGCGCAGCGCGGGGTGGTGGCCCACGACGGCGTCCACGGCGGTGCGCAGGGCGGACAGGTCGGTGCCGGGGGCGAGTTCGAGGCGCTGGGACATGGTGAAGCGCAGCGGGTCGCCGGGGGCGCGGCCGTCGAGGTACCAGTGCTGGATGGGGGTGAGCGGGGCCTCGGCGGGGGCGGTGGTGTCGGTGGTGACGGGCGCGAACTCGGTGACGCGCAGGGCGAGTTCGGCGACGGTCTGATGGCGGAAGACGTCCTTGGTGGTCAGCGCGAGACCGGCCTGGCGGGCCCGGGAGACGATCTGGATGCTGAGGATCGAGTCGCCGCCGAGCGCGAAGAAGTTGTCGCGCGCGCCGACCCGTTCGACGCGCAGGACATCGGCCCAGATCGTGGCCAGCGTCTGTTCGGTGCCGGGGCGGGGCGCCACGTAGCCGGCGGTGGTGTCGGGCTGCGCGGGCGGGGCGGGCAGGGCACGCCGGTCGGTCTTGCCGCTGGTGGTGCGCGGGATCCGGGTCAGCGGCACGAACGCCGCTGGGACCATGTGGTCCGGCAGGGTGCGGCGGAGGGCGAGGCGCAGTTCGTCGGCGTCCGGGGCGGTGTCCCCGGTGGGCACGAGGTAGGCCACGAGCATCAGGCGGCCCGCGTGCTCGCGTGCCGTGACGACGGCGTCGGCGACGCCCGGGTGGGCGAGCAGTGCGGCCTCGATCTCGCCGGGTTCGATGCGGAAGCCGCGGATCTTGATCTGTTCGTCGGCGCGGCCCAGGAACTCCAGCAGTCCCCGGGCGTCGCGGCGAGCGCGGTCGCCGGTGCGGTACATCCGCTCCCCCGGCGCGCCGAACGGGTCGGCGAGGAACCGCGCGGCGGTCAGGCCGGGGCGGTTCAGGTAGCCGCGGGCGACCTGGGCGCCGGCGAGGTACAGCTCGCCGGGAGTGCCGGGCGGCACCGGGCGCAGGGCGCCATCGAGGACGTAGGCGCGCAGGTTGGCGCCGGGCCGTCCGATGACCGGCCGGTCGGGGCGGTCGGTGACGCGGCCGTAGGTGGCGTCGACGGTGCACTCGGTGGGGCCGTACATGTTGTAGGCGGTGACGCCGAGTTCGGCGGCGGCGCACAGCTCGCGCCAGGTCTCGGGGCCGGTCGCCTCGCCGCCGACGAGCAGGACGCGGGGGTGATGGCGGCCGGGGGCCAGCAGGCCCGCTGCGAGGAGTTCGCGCAGGAAGGACGGGGTGACGTTGACCAGGTCCAGGTTCCGGTCGGCGATCTGCGCGCAGAACGCCTCGGGGTCCAGGCGCACGTCCTCGTCGATGAGGTGCACCTCCTGGCCGAGGGCGAGCAGCAGCGGGCCCTCCCAGGAGGTGTCGAAGGAGAACGAGGCGCTGAGCGCGGCGCGCAGCCGCCGCCCGTCCGCGGTGTGCGGGGCGACGAGCCCCTCGCGGTGGTCGTGGCAGAGGTTGACCAGGTGGCGGTGTTCCACGACGACGCCCTTGGGGCGGCCGGTGGAGCCGGAGGTGTAGATCATGTACGCGGCGTGCTGCGGGAGCAGGGGGGCCGGGCGGTCGCGGTCGGTGGGGTCGTGGGCGGGCAGCCGGTCCCACGGGGTGGCGCGCAGCGTGTCGGCGGTGAGCACGACGCGCGGGTCGGCGTCCTGGAGGATCCCGGCGGCGCGTTCGGCGGGCAGATCGGGGTCGAGGTGGAGCAGGGTGCCGCCGGACTTGGCGACGGCGAGGACCGCGACCACCAGCTCGGAGGTGCGCGGCAGCCGGACGGCGACGACCCGCTCGGGTCCGGCGCCCAGGGCCAGCAGGTGGTGGGCGAGCCGGTTCGCGCGGTCGTTGAGGGCGGCGAAGTCGAGGGTGGCGTCGCGGGCGACCAGCGCGGTGGCGTGCGGGGTGCGGGCCGCCTGGGCCTCGAACAAAGCGGGGAAGGTGGTGTCCGGGACGGCGAGGTGGGCGCCCTGCCCGTCGTGGAGCACCTGCCGCCGTTCGTCGGCGGTCATCAGCTCCAGCGCCCGTACGTCGCGGTCCGGTTCCCGCACCGCCGCCTCCAGCAGCAGGCGCAGGCGGGCGGCCAGGCCGCGGACGGTGTCCTCGTCGAACAGGCCGGTGTCGTACTCCAGGTGCCCGGTGACGCCGTCGTCGCCCTCGACGAAGTCGAAGGCAAGGTCGAAGGTGGCGTGCCGGACCGGCGGCAGGAGCGGCTCGGCGTCCAGGCCGGGCAGTTCGGGTGCCTCGGCGCCCAGGTTGTGCAGGGCGACCATGACTTGGAACAGGGGGGTGCGGCTGGTGTCGCGTTCGGGCTGGAGGGCGTCCACCAGTCGTTCGAAGGGCACGTCCTGGTGGGCGAAGGCGTCCAGGACGGTGCCGCGCACCTGCTCCAGCAGCGCGCGGAACGACGTGCCGGGCCGGACCTCGTTGCGCAGCACCAGGGTGTTGACGAACATGCCGACGACGTCGTGCAGTTCGGGGCGCTCGCGGCCCGCGGTGACGGTGCCGAGGGCGAAGTCGTCCTGGTCGGCCCAGCGGGACAGCAGGACCGTGCAGCCGGCGAGGAGGGTCATGTAGAGGGTGGCGTCGGCCTCCCGGCCCCGCTCGCGCAGCCGGTCGGTCAGCTCGGCGGGCAGCGTGAAGGTCACGAGCGCGCCGTCGCGGCTGCGGACGGCGGGACGCGGCCGGTCGGTCGGCAGCTCCAGCGGCGGCACGCCGGCCAGCCGCTCGCGCCAGTGGGCGAGTTGCCGCTCGACCTGGTCGGTGCGGGCGCGCTGCCAGGTGGCGTGGTCGGCGTAGCGCACGGGCAGGCCGGGGAGTTCGGGGTCGCGGCCCTCGTGGGCGGCCGCGTACAGCTCGCCGAGGTCCCGGCCGAGGACGCCGAGGGACCAGCCGTCGGTGACGATGTGGTGGACGGCGAGGGCCAGGACGTGCTCGTCGTCCGCGATGCGGGCCAGGCGGGCGCGCAGCAGCGGCCCGGCCGCCAGGTCGAACGGTGTGGCGGCCTCATGCTCCAGCACTGCCTCCAGCGCGGTCTGCGGATCGGGGGCTGCGCCGAGGTCGTCCACGGTCAGGGCGGCCGGGTGCGGCGGGTGCACCACCTGCCGGGGCTGTCCGTCCTGCTCCGAGAAGGTGGTGCGCAGGGACTCGTGGCGGGCGACGAGGCCGTCCAGGGCGGTGCGCAGGGCTCGTTCGTCGAGCGGGCCGCGCAGGCGCAGCACGGACAGCGTCGTGTACTCGGTGCCGCCGGGCTCGAACCGGTCGAGGAACCACAGGCGTTGCTGGGCGTACGACAGCGGCGCCGGGGTCTGCGGTGCGGTCGCCGGGATCGCGTCGGCGGATGCGGCGGAGGCGTCACCCACCGGCTCGCCCAGTTCGGCGGCGAGCGCGGACACGGTGCTGTGGGTGAACAGCACGCGTGGGGACACGTCGGGGCCGAACGCGGCGCGCAGCCGGGCGGTGACGCGGACGGCGAGGATGGAGTCGCCGCCGAGCGCGAAGAAGTCGTCCCCGGCGTGCACCTCCTCGACGCCGAGGACATCGGACCAGGCGGCGGCGACGGCCCGTTCGGCCGGGGTGCGCGGTGCGGTCCGGTCGGTACCGGCGGCGTAGCCGTCCGCCGTCGGGGCGGGCAGGGCGCGCCGGTCGAGCTTGCCGTTGACGGTGAGCGGGAGGGCGTCCATCGGGACGTAGGCGGCGGGCACCATGTGGGCGGGCAGCAGCCGTTCCAGGTGGGCGCGCAGCTCGGCCGCCGGGGGTGTCGCGCCACCGGTGCCGACGACGTGCGCCACCAGACGGCGGGTGCCGGAGGCGTCCTCGAACACGCCGACGGCGGTGTCGGCGACACCGGGGTGGGCGTGCAGGGCGGCCTCGATCTCGCCGGGCTCGATGCGGTAGCCGCGGATCTTCACCTGGGCGTCCGCGCGGCCCAGGTACTCCAGGGTGCCGTCGGGCCGCCACTTCGCGCGGTCGCCGGTGCGGTACATGCGGCTGCCTGCCGGGCCGAACGGGTCGGCGAGGAACCGGGTGGCGGTCAGGCCGGGGCGGCCCAGGTAGCCGCGGGCCAGGCCCTCCCCCGCGACGTACAACTCGCCGGTCGCGCCCGGCGGCAGGGGGGCCAGGTCCGCGTCGAGCACGTAGACCCGCAGGTCGGGTATCGCGACGCCGATGGGGCTGGCGGGGCCGTGCGCGGCGGTGGCGGGGTCCAGCGGGGCGTGGGTGACGTGCACGGTGGTCTCGGTGATGCCGTACATGTTGACCAGGCGCGGCGTGTCGGCCGGGTGGCGGGCCCACCAGTCGGTGAGCCGGCCGACGTCGAGGGCCTCGCCTCCGAAGACCACCGTGCGCAGGGCGAGGCGGGCACCGGTGTCGGGGTGTTCGGCGTCGGCGCGCACCAGTGGGTAGAACGCGGACGGCGTCTGGTTGAGGACGGTGACCCCTTCGTCGGCGAGCAGCCGCAGGAAGTCCTCCGGGGAGCGGGCGGTCTCGTCGGGCACCACGACGAGCCGGCCGCCGTGCAGCAGCGGGCCCCACAGCTCCCACACGGAGAAGTCGAACGCGTAGGAGTGGAACAGCGTCCACACGTCGTCCGGGCCGAAGTCGAACCACGGGTGGGTGCGGGTGAACAGCCGCACCACGTTGGCGTGCGGGATCACGACGCCCTTGGGGCGGCCGGTGGAGCCGGAGGTGTAGATGGCGTAGGCGGGACTCTCCGGCAGGGGGCGGCGGGCCGGCTCGGGTCCGGTGGCCGGGCGCCGGGCCAGGTCGGCTTCCTCGTCCGGGGCGTCGAGGAGGACGACGGGCACACCGGTGCCGTCGACGCGGGCTGCGGTGCCGGTGGTGGTCACCAGGGTGACGGGAGACGCGTCGGTGAGGAGGTGGGCTATGCGTTCGGCGGGCGAGTTCGGATCGATCGGCAGGTAGGCGGCGCCGGTCTTCAGCACGGCCAGGACCGCGACGACCTGGTCGGTGGAGCGGGGCAGGGCGAGGGCGACGAACCGCTCGGGGCCGGCGCCGAGTTCGGCGAGCCGGTGGGCGAGGCGGCCGGCGCGGGCGTCGAGGGTCGCGTAGTCCAGGTGCTCGGCCCCGCACGTGACGGCGACGGCGCAGGGGGTGCGGGCGGCCTGTGCCTCGAACAGGTCCACCAGGGTCTCGGCGGGGCGGCCGGAGGCGGTGCCGTTCCAGTCGGTGAGGATCCGGTGGCGTTCCTCGGCCGTCGTCCAGGTCAGGGTGCGCAGCGGCTTGTCGGTGCCGTCGGCGAGCCCGGTCAAGAGTAGGCAGAGCCGGCCGGCGAGGGCGCGGACGGTGGCCGCGTCGAACAGGTCCGGGTCGTAGGCGAGGTCGAAGCCGAGGCGTTCGCCGTGGTAGGCGCGCAGGACGAGGGGGTAGTTGGTGGCGTCGCGGGAGGTCACCTCGGCCAGGCGGATCCCGGCCGTGCGGGCCTCGTCGAAGGGGTAGTTCTCGAAGGCGACCATGCTGTGGAAGAGCGGGCTGCCGGACGGCACGTCGCTCAGCTGCGTCAGCTCGGCGAGCGAGGCGGCCGCGAACCGTCTCGACTCGGCCTGCACGTCCTGGAGTTCGCGCAGCCAGGCCCCGGCGGGGCGGGCGGGGTCGACGCGGACGCGGGTGGGCACGGTGTTGATGAACATGCCGACCATCGACTCGACGCCGGGCAGGTCGTCGGGCCGTCCGGAGACGGTCGTGCCGAACAGCACGTCGTCCTGGGCGGCGTAGCGGGACAGCAGCAGCGCCCAGGCGCCCTGGACGACCGTGTTGAGGGTGAGTCCCGCTTCGCGGGCGGTGCGCGCGAGGCGGGCCGACGCCTGCGCGTCCAGGCCGGCCGTGTGCAGGGCGGCGGAGCGGGCCTGGTGGGCCTCGCGCAGGGGGCGGTCGGCGGGCAGCGGGGTGGGTTCGGCGAACCCGGCGAGGACGTTCTGCCAGTGGGCGCGGGCCGTGTCGGGGTCCTGGTCGGCGAGCCAGCGCACGTAGTCGCCGAAGGGGCGGCGCAGCGGCGGCCGGGCCTCGGCGCCCGCGGTGAGCGCGGCGTACTCCTCGCACACCTCGGTCAGCACCTGGGCGAGGCTCCAGCCGTCCAGGATCAGGTGGTGGGAGGTCCACAGCAGGTGCATCCGGGCGTCGGGCAGCCGGACCAGGGTCAGCCGCATCAGCGGCGCCGCGGCGAGGTCGATGCCCCGCGCCAGGTCGTCGGCGCGCAGCTCGGCCAGGCGCTCGGCGCGTTCCTCCTCGTCCAGATCGCGCCAGTCGAGGTGGGTGACCGGCATCCGGACGTCGCGGTGCACGACCTGGAGAGGTACGGGGACGTCCTCCCAGACGACGCGGGTGCGCAGGGCCGGGGTGCGGTCGGTGACGCGCTGCCAGGCGACGGCGAAGGCGTGCGGGTCGGCGACGCCGTCCAGGACCAGCCCGGCCTGGTCGACGTAGACGTCGTCGGGGCCGCCGACCAGCCGGTGGAAGAGCATGCCCTCCTGGAGAGGGGTGAGCGGCAGCAGATCCTCGACGTCGCGGCCGTCGCCGACGAGGCGGTCCAGGCGGTCCTGGTCGAGGCGGGCCAGCGGGAAGTCGGACGGGGTGCGGCCGCCGGCGCCGGGCAGGGCGCAGTGCTCGCTGATCGCGGTGAGCGCGTCGGTCATGCCGTCGGCGAGGGCGCGGACGGTGGCCTCGTCGTGCACCTGGTCGCTGTAGTGCCAGGTGAGGCGGAGTTCGCCGTCGGTGACCACGGCGGACACGTCCAGCAGGTGGTCCAGGGGTGTGTCCGGGGCGATGTCGCGGCCGGGTGTCTCGCCCGCCGGGGCGAAGTCGCCGCCGTCGGCGGCCTCCCACTGGCCGTGGTAGTTGAAGCTGATCTGCGGCAGCGGCACGTCCTTCAGGGCGCCGGCGGCGGGGTCGGGCGAGCCGAGGCGGGCCAGGGCCTCGTACGTCAGGCCGTGCCGGGGCACGGACCGCAGCCGCTCCTTGACCGCCTTGAGGGTGGCGCCCCAGTCGGGCGCCGTGGACGGTCCCGCGGGCGCGAGGGTGACGGGGTACTGGGCGGTGAACCAGCCCACCGTGCGGGCCAGGTCCAGCGTGTCGTCCTCGCGGCCGTGGCCTTCCAGCAGGACGGTCACCCGCTCGGCGCCCGTCCAGTCGGCGAGGACCCGGCTCAGCGCGCCGAGCAGCACGTCGTTGACCTGGGTGCGGTAGACGGCGGGCACCCGGCGCAGCAGCGCCTCGGTGGTGGCGCGGTCCACGCGGGCGTCGAGGGTGCGGACCGAGCCGGCCAGCGGGGTGCCGGGGCGGTCCAAGGGCAGCGGGGTGCGGGGCTCGGCGGCCTCGGCCGTCCAGTGCGGCAGGTCGGCGTCGAGGTCGCCGTCGCGGACCCGGCGCGCGAGGTGCGCGGCCCAGTCGGTGAAGGGTGTGGCGACGGGCTCCAGCCTGATCGCCTCTCCCCCGGCGGCCTGCCGGTAGGCGGCGGCGAGGTCGGCGAGCAGGATCCGCCAGGAGACGCTGTCCACGGCCAAGTGGTGTGCGGTGACGAAGAGTTGCGGCCGCTCGCCGGAGCGGGTGAACAGGGCGGCGCGGAGCAGGGCGCCGGTCTCCGGGTCGAGGGCGGCGCGGGCGGCCGTGGCGGCCCGTTCGCGCTCCGCCGCCGGGTCGGCGGCGCCGGAGAGGTCGTGGTGGGTGAGCAGACCGGTGGCCGGGCCCTCGCCGGGGTGTTGCCGCCAGGTGCCGCCCGAGCGGGCGAACCGGGTGCGCAGCGCCGGGTGGTGGGCGGCGAGTGCCTCCAGGGCGCGCTCCAGCGCCGGGGTGTCGAGGTCGTGCGGCAGGTCCAGCAGCATCGACATGCTGAAGTGCTTGAGCGAACCGTGGGTGGCGAAGAACCACTCCTGGACCGGGGTGAGCGGCGCCGGGCCCTCCTCGGCGGGGCGCCGGGGCGCGGGCACCTGCGCGGTGCGCACCGACGCGGCGGCGGCGAGGTCGGCGACGGTCTGGTGGCGGAAGACGTCCCGTGAGGTCAGGTGCAGCCCGGCCGCGCGGGCGCGGGAGACCGCCTGGATGCTGAGGATGGAGTCGCCGCCCAGCTCGAAGAAGTTGTCCGTGACGCCGACCCGGCGCGCACCCAGCACCTCGGTCCAGATGCGCGCGAGGGTCTCCTCCTCGGGGGTGCGCGGGGCGACGAACTCCCGCTCCTGCTCGGCCCCTTCGAAGTCGGGTGCGGGCAGGGCGCGCCGGTCGACCTTGCCGCTGACGGTCATCGGCAGGGCGTCGAGCACGGTGAAGGAGGACGGCACCATGTGGTCGGGCAGCGTCCGCCTCAGGGCCGTCCGCACCTCGCCCGGGACGGGCCGGGCCTCGGGGTCCGCGGGGACGAGATAGGCGGCGAGCCGGACGTGGCCGTGCGGGTCGGTGACGGCGACGACCGCGGCGGCGGCGATCCCGGGCAGGTCGGTCAGGGCCGCCTCGACCTCGCCGGGTTCGATGCGGTGGCCGCGCACCTTGACCTGGTCGTCGGCGCGCCCCAGGTAGTCCAGGCGCCCGTCGGCGCCCCAGCGGGCCAGGTCGCCGGTGCGGTACATGCGGGTGCCGGGCGGGCCGAACGGGTCGGGCAGGAAGCGCGCGGCGGTCAGTCCGGGCCGGCCGCTGTAGCCGCGGGCCAGTTGCACACCGGCCAGGTACAGCTCGCCGCCGACGCCGGGCGGGACGGGCCGCAGCCGCTCGTCGAGGACGTAGGCGCGCACGTTGGGCAGCGGCCGGCCCACGGTCGGCCGGCCGTCGCCGGTGATCCGGCAGGCCAGCGCGTCGACGGTGCACTCGGTGGGGCCGTAGAAGTTGTACGCGGCCACGTCCCGCCGCGCCGCCAGCTCCCGCCACAGGGCGGGGCCGACGGCCTCGCCGCCGAGCATGAGGACGCGCGGGTGGTGGCGCGGGTCGGTGAGCAGCCCGGCGGGAAGCAGCTGGCGCAGGTAGGTGGGGGTGAGGTCGAGGAAGTCGATGCGGTGCTCGACGACGTACTCGACCAGGGCGGTGGCGTCCAGCCGGGTCGTCTCGTCGACCAGGTGCAGCGGATGGCCGTCGGCCATCAGCAGCATGCCCTCCAGGGAGGTGTCGAAGGAGAACGAGGCCGTGAGCGCCACCCGCAGGGGTCCGCCGCCCGCCTCGGCGACGAAGCCTTCGCGGTGCCCCGCGAGGAGGTTCGCCGCGGACCGGTGTGTCACGGTCACGCCCTTGGGGCGGCCGGTGGAGCCGGAGGTGTAGATGACGTAGGCGGTGGTGTCGGGGTGCGGGGGCGGCAACGGGGCGTCGGCGATGGCGTCTTGCGCGTCGTACGCCTCCCGGAGCGCGGTCTCGTCGAGGACGAGTGCGGGGCGCGCGTCGTCGAGGAGGAACCGCACCCGGTCCTCGGGCAGCGCCGGGTCCAGCGGCAGGTAGCCGGCGCCGGCCTTCCAGACGGCGAGGATCGCCACGATCATGTCGGCGGTGCGCGGCAGCCGGAGGGCGACCAGGCGCTCCGGACCTGCTCCCCGCGACACGAGGTGACGGGCCAGGCGGTCGGCGCGCGCGTCGAGCGTCGCGTGGTCGAGGCGTACGTCACCGGCGACGAGAGCGAGGGCGTCCGGGGTGCGCGCCGCCTGCCGGGCGAACAGCTCGGGCAGGGTCTCCTCGGGGACCGTGAGCGCGGTGGCGTTCCAGTCGTGGGTCATCTGCCGTTCCTGCTCGGGCGAGAGCAGGGGCAGGGCGCCGAGCGGACGGTCGGGGTCGGCGGCGGCGCCGTCGAGCGTGCGCAGCAGCTGGTCCGCCATGCGGGCGGCCGTAGCGGCGTCGAAGAGGTCGGTGCGGTACTCCAGCAGGCCGGTCAGCCCGTCGCCGTCGGGCACGAACTCCACGCTCAGGTCGAAGGTGGCGGCCCGCCGGGGCAGGGCGACCGGGGAGGCGGCCAGGCCGTGCGGGTCGGGCGCGGTGGGCGGTTCCGGGTGCAGGAGGACCATCACGTCGAACAGGGGGTTGCGGCCCGCCTCTCGGGTCGCCCCGACGGCCTCGACCAGCCGCTCGAACGGCGTGTCGCCGTGCGCGAAGGCGTCGTTGACGGTGTCCGCGGCGGCGGTGAGCAGCTCCCGGAAGGTGCCGCCGGTCTCGACGCGGGTGCGCAGCGCGACGGTGTTGACGAAGAACCCGACGGCCCGTTCCAGGTCGGTGCGGCCGCGCCCCGGGGTGAGCGAGCCGACGGTGATGTCGTCCTGCCCGGACCAGCGGGCCAGCAGGGTCTGGCAGGCGGCGACCAGGGCGGTGAACAGGGTGGTGTGCCGGTCGGCCGCGAGCTGCCTGAGCCGGGCGGTGGTGGCGGCGGGGACGGTGAAGGTGTGCACGGCGCCCGCGCCGGACTCCTCGCCGCGGCGGGGCCGGTCCAGCGGCAGTTCGGGCGCGACCGCCCCGGACAGGTGCTCCTTCCAGTACGCCAGGTGCCGTTCCAGCCGGGCGCCGGACAGCTGCTCGCGCTGCCAGACGGCGAAGTCCGGATACTGCGTGGCGACCGGCGCCAGGGCCGGGCTCGCGCCCCGGGCGAGGGCGTCGTAGGCGGTGATCAGCTCGTCGAGCACGACGCCCATGGACCAACCGTCGATGACGATGTGATGGGCCGTCAGCAACAGGACGTGCGCGCCGGGTGCCTCCCGCAGGAGCAGGGCGCGCAGCAGCGGCCCGGCCTCCAGGTCGAAGGGCCGCTCGTACTCGGCGAGCAGGGCCGCCTCCAGGCCGGCGCCGGCCTCTTCGGAGAGGTCGTGCACGGGCAGCGGGAGCGGCCCGGCGGGGTGCACGGTCTGCGCGGGGGTGCCGTCGTGCTCCTCGAACGTGGTGCGCAGCGCCTCGTGCCGCGCCACCACGTGCTCCAGCGCGGCGGCCAGGGCGGTGCGGTCGAGGGCGCCGGTCAGGCGCAGCGCCACGGCGCTGTTGTAGCGCGGGTCGCCGGGGCGCAGCCGGTCCAGGAACCACAGGCGCTGCTGGGCGAAGGACAGCGGCAGCGGGCGGGTGCGGTCGGCGCGCGGGATGGCCTGCCGGGCGGCGCCGGGGGTGCCCGGGGCGGTCCGTCCGGCCAGCCGGCGGCGGAGTGCTTCCTGGAGGTCCTGCGGCAGGGCCTCGGCGCGGTTTCGCTTCGAAGACGTCATGGTCGTCCGGTCCTCACCGTTCATCGTGGTCGCTGTCGCCGCGTGCGGCGTCTTCGAGTTCGCTCAGCACCTGTTCCTCCACCAGGTCCGCCAGGGCGGCCACGGTGCGGTGGACCAGGACGTCGCGGGGCGTGAGGGTCACGCCGAAGGTGTCGTTGGCGCGGGAGGCGATGAGCAGGGCCCGCAGGGAGTCGCCGCCGAGGTCGAAGAAGTCGTCCTCGGCGCCCACGGTGGTCTCCAGGGCCTCCTCCCACAGGGCGGCGACGGCCTCCTCGGTGGGCGTGCGGGGCACCACGTGGCCGGCGTCCGCCTCCCGGGTCTCCGGGGCGGGGGCGGGCAGCGCGGCCCGGTCGGTCTTGCCGTTCTCCGTCAGCGGGAAGCGGTCCATCGCCACGAACGCCGAGGGCACCATGGGCCCGGGCAGGGTGCGCGCGGCGAGGGCCCGCAGTTCGGCGCCGGCGGGCGGTTCGGCGCCGGGGGCGACGAGCACGTGGGCCACCAGGCGCGGCAGCCCGGGCTCGTCCTCCCGCACGCTCACCACCGCGTCCAGGACCGCCGGGTGGCGCACCAGGGTCGCCTCCACCTCGCCCGCCTCGATGCGGTGGCCGCGCAACTTGAGCTGGTGGTCGGTGCGGCCCAGGTAGTGCAGTTCGCCACGGGCGTCGCGGCGGACCAGGTCGCCGGTGCGGTACATGCGGGTGCCGGGCGGTCCGAACGGGTCAGCGGTGAAGCGGGTCGCCGTCAGACCGGGGCGGTGCAGGTAGCCGCGGGCCAGGACCGGTCCCGCGAGCCACAGTTCACCGGGCACGCCGTCCGGGACCGGGCGCAGCCGGGCGTCGAGGACGTAGGCGGTGGTGGCGGGCAGCGCGCGGCCGATGGGGGGCGCCTCGCCGTCCGGTGCCAGCGCGTCGGACCAGGTGGCGACGACGGTGGCCTCGGTGGGCCCGTAGGAGTTGACCATGCGGTGGTGCGGTGCCCAGCGGGCGACCAGTTCGGCCCGGCAGGCGTCCGCGCCGACGATCAGGGTGTGCAGGTCGGGCAGGGTGCCGGGGGTGTCCGGCGGGAGGGTGGCGAGCGCGGCGGGCGGCAGCAGGGTGTGCGTGATGCGCCCGTCCCGCAGCACTCCGGCCAGTTCGCCGCCGAGCAGCGGGCCCTGCTGCGGTACGACGAGGGCCGCGCCGTGCGGCAGGGACATGCACAGCTCCAGCACGGAGGCGTCGAAGCTGGGCGTGGCGAAGGCCAGGACGCGGTCCCCGGCGCCGATCTGGTAGTGCGCGGCCTCGGCGGCGGCGAACGCGGCCAGCCCCCGGTGGGTGACGACGACGCCCTTGGGGGTGCCGGTGGAGCCGGAGGTGTAGATGACGTATGCCGGGTCGTCGAGGTGCAGCGGGCGGACGCGGTCGCGGTCGGCGGGCCGGTGGTCCGGCGTGCCCTCGGGCGGCGCCGCGAGCAGGCCGGCGACCTCCTCGGCGGTCAGGGTGACGGCGGGCCGCGCGTCGCGCAGCATCAACTCCACGCGCTCGGCCGGGTAGCCGGGGTCCACCGGGAGGAACGCGGCGCCCGCCTTGGCCACGGCGAGCTGGGCGAGGACCATGTCCGCCGAGCGCGGCAGGACCAGCGCGACGATGTCGCCGGGACCCGCCCCGCGGGCGATCAGCCGGTGCGCCAGCCGGTTGGCGCGGGCCTCCGCCTGCGCGAAGGTGAGCGTGGACTCCCCGGCGTCCAGGGCGGGTTCGCCGGGCCACCGGTCGACGGCGGCCTCGATCAGCGCGGGCAGCGTCGCCGGGGGCGGCGGCGCCTGCTGCGGGCGGGCGGGCCCGTGCAGCAGCCGGTGGCGTTCGGCGGGCGGCAGCACGTCGACCGCCCCCAGCGGCGCCTCGTCCCCGGAGGCGGCCAGCGCGGTCAGGGTGTGCATGAGCCGGGCGGCCAGGGCGTCGGCGGTGGCCTCGTCGAAGTACCGCGGGTCGTAGCCGAGTTCCACGGTCAGCTCGTCGCCGGGCGAGATCACCACGGTGAGGGGGTAGTTGGTCGCCTCGCGGGCGTCCAGTCCGTGCACGTGCACGCCGTGCGCGCCGGCGGTGGCGTCGCCGACCGGGTAGTTCTCGAACACCAGCAGGCTGTCGAACAGTGCTGTGCCGGCGGGCAGTTCGCTCCACTGGTGGAGGTCGGTCAGCGGCACGTGGTCGAAGCGTCGGTCCTCGGCGCGGGCGGCCTGCACCTCCCGCAGCCAGGCGGGGCACGGCGTGGACTCGTCCACGGTGACCCGCGCGGGCAGGGTGGTGATGAACAGGCCGGTGATGGTGTCCGCGCCCGGCAGGTCGGCGGGCCGCCCGGAGACCGTGGTGCCGAAGCACACGTCCCGCCCGCCGCCGGAGCGCGCCAGCAGCAGCGCCCAGGCGCCCTGGACCAGGGTGTTGAGGGTGAGCCGGTGGCGGCGGGCGAAGTCGGTCAGCCGGGCGGTGCCGGCCGCGTCGAGCCGCTGCGACAGCCAGGTGCCCGACCGGGCGGCGGCGCCCGGGGCGGGCCTGCGGTCGTACGGCAGCGGGGTGGGCGCCGCGTACCCGGCGAGGGCGGCCTTCCAGTGGTCCTCGGCGGCGGCGCCGTCCCGGCCGGCCAGCCAGGCGGCGTAGTCCGCGAAGGGCCGCCGTCCCGGGAGGCGGGGCCGGTTCCCGGCGGCGAGCGCGGCGTGCGCCTCCAGGACGTCCGACAGCACGTGGAAGACGCTCCAGCCGTCCAGCAGGACGTGGTGGAAGGTCCACACCACGCGCACCTCGTCCGGGCCGAGCCGGATCAGGGTGACGCGCAGCAGCGGGGGACGGCCCAGGTCGATGCCGCGGGCCCGGTCCTCGTCGAGCAGGTGCCGCAGGGCGCTTTCCTGCTCCGCCGGGCCGAGGCCGCTCCAGTCGAGCCGGGCGACGGGCAGCGGCACGTGGCGGTGCACGGTCTGCAGCGGCACCGGGACCCCGGTCAGGGCGACGGCGGTGCGCAGGACGGGCGTGGCGTCCACGACGTGCTGCCAGGCGTCCGCGAGCAGCGCGGGGTCGCGCACCCCGTCGGCGACGAAGGTGATCTGCTCGACGTAGAGGCCCTCGCCGGGCTCGTCCATGCCGTGCACGACCATGCCGGTCTGGGTGGGGGTGAGCGGGTAGACGTCCGTCACGTCCCGGCCGTCGCCGACGAGCCGGTCCACGGCGGCCTGGTCCAGGGCGGCCAGCGGGAAGTCGGACGGGGTGCGGCCGCCCGCGCCGGGCCCGGCGCAGTGCGCGACGATCCGCCGCAGCTCCTCCGCCGTCTCCTCGGCGAGCCGGGCGACGGTTTCGCGCTGGTGCACCGCGCGGGAGTACGACCAGGTGAACTCCAGGCACCGGTCGGTGACCCGGCCGAGCACGTCGAGGAGGTGCGGCCGCTCCGCCGAGCGGTCCATGCCGCCGGTCAGGCCCTCGTGGGGCTCCCGCAGCAGGCCGTCGCCGCTCACGCTCCGGTCCTGCTGGCCGAGGTAGTTGAAGCCCACCTGCGGCAGGGCGGGGAGCTGCGGTCCGGCGGGGTGCAGGTGCCGCAGCGCGCCGTAGCCCACTCCCCCGCGCGGTACGGCCCGCAGGTTCTCCTTGACGGTCTTGAGCGCGGTGCCGAGGTCGGCGCCGCGGGGCACGTCGAGGCCGACGGGGTACATGGTGGTGAACCAGCCGACGGTGCGGGAGAGGTCGACGCCATCGAAGAGGTCCTCGCGGCCGTGGCCCTCCAGGGCGACCACCACCCGGTCCTGCTCGGTCCAGCGGGCGAGGACCCGGCCCAGCGCGCACAGCAGGACGTCGTTGACGCGGGTGCGATAGGCCTCGGGGACCTCCGTCAGCAGGCGCCGGGTCTCCTCGGCGCCGAGGCCGACGGTGACGGTCTCCTCGTCGGCGGCGGTGTTGCCGCCGGGGAGGTCGGCCGGCAGGCCGGTGGGGTGCAGGGCGCTCCAGTGGGCGACCTCGTCGTCGAAGCCGCCATCGGCGGTGTGCGCGGCCAGGCGCCGGGCCCAGTCGCGGAAGGAGGTCGTCTTCGCACCCAGGTCGGGGGTGCCCCCGGCGCGCAGCGCCCGGTGGGCGGCCTCCAGGTCTTCGAGGATCACCCGCCAGGACACCGCGTCGACGACCAGGTGGTGGGCGGCCAGCAGCAGCACGGGCGGCCGGTCCCCGTCCCGGTGGCACAGGGCGGCCTTCAGCAGCGGTCCGCCCGCCAGGTCGAACGCGGAGCACAACCGGGCGGCCACGTCGGCCGGTTCCTCCGGGCCGCGGTGCACCTCCAGGTGCGGTGCGGCGCCGGGCGGGGTGCCCACCTGCCGCCACCGGCCGTCGCCCGAGGGCTCGTAGCGCATGCGCAGCGCGTCGTGCTGCTCCAGGACGGCGGCGAGGGCGCCGCGCAGCAGCGCCTCGTCGGTGTCGGGCGCCACCTCGAAGGAGACGGCCTGGGTGAAGTGCGCCGGGTCGCCGGTGAGGACGTCGAACAGCCAGTGCTGCACGGGGGTGAGGGGGACGTCGCCGACGACCGGGCCCTGGTCGGCCGGGGCGGTGGCGGGGTCGGCCGGTGCGGTGTCGACCGCGGCGGCCAGTTCGGCCACCGTCTGGTGCGCGAAGAGGTGACGGGGTGTCAGGCTCAAGCCCGCCCGGCGGGCCGCGGAGACGATCTGGATGCCCAGGATGGAGTCCCCGCCGAGCGCGAAGTAGTTGTCCGTGGCGCCCACGTCGGGTACGCCGAGCACCTGTGCCCAGATCGCTGCGAGGGTCTTCTCGGTGGCGGTGCTCGGCGGCCGGGTGTCCTGCGCGGTGACGGCCGCGGACCACACCGGCTCCGGCAGGGCGCGCCGGTCCAGCTTGCCGGTGGCGCCCAGCGGCAGCCGTTCCAGGGGCACCACGGTGGCCGGGACCAGGTGGTCGGGCAGGGTGCGGGCGAGGAACTCCCGCAGCTCGGCCGGGGCGGGCAGGTCGGCGTCGCGGGGCACGGCGTAGCCGACGAGGCGCTTGTGGCCGTCGTGCTCGACGACGCGGGCGGCGGCCGCGGCGACCTGCGGGTGCCGGGCCAACGCGGCCTCGACCTCGCCGAGTTCGATGCGGAAGCCGCGCACCTTCACCTGGTCGTCGGTGCGGCCCAGGTACAGCAGATCGCCGTCGGCACTCCAGCGGACCAGGTCCCCGGTGCGGTACATGCGGCTGCCGGGCGGGCCGAAGGGGTCGGCGAGGAAGCGGCCGGCGGTCAGGCCGGGCCGGTTGAGGTAGCCGCGGGCCACGCCGGTCCCGGCGAGGTACAGCTCGCCGGGCGCCCCGACGGGCACGGGCCGCATGCGGGCGTCGAGGACGTAGGCGCGGGCGCCGCCGACGGGGCGGCCGATGGGCGGGACGCGGTCGGGGTCGACCGGGTCGCAGGTGAAGGCGGTGGCGTAGACGGTGGCCTCGGTGGGGCCGTAGATGTTCATCACCCGGCAGCCGGGCACCGCCGCCCGCACCTGCTGGACGGCGCGGGCGGGCAGCGCCTCGCCGGCCAGGACGACGGTGTCGGCGCCGACGTGCACGGTGTCCTCGGCCAGCAGCCGGCCGAGGGCGGACGGCACGGCGCTGAGCAGCCCCGCCCGCCACGGCTCGGAGCGTTCGGCGAGGGCCAGCAGGTCGCGGACGACCTCCACCCGGCCGCCCGCCAGCAGCGGCGAGAAGATCTCGAACACCGACACGTCGAAGTTGAGCGAGGTGGACGCCACGACGTGGGCGAGCCCGCGGCCGGTGAACTCGGCGGCGGCCCAGTCGGTCAGCGCCACCACGGACGCGTGCGGGACGACGACGCCCTTGGGCCGGCCGGTGGAGCCGGAGGTGTGGATGACATAGGCCGGGTGGTCGGGCAGGAGCCGGCCGCGCCGCTCGCCGTCGCCGACGGGCGCGGCGGACGCGGCGGCCAGCCGGGCGGCCGCGTCCGGATCGTCCAGGGCGATCCGCGTGTACGGGCCCTCCGGCAGCCGCGACGAGGTCTCCGCGCAGGTGATCACCGCGTCGGGGCGGACGTCCTCGAAGAGGAACGCGATGCGCTCCGCCGGGTAGCCGGGGTCGACGGGCAGGTAGGCGGCGCCGCTCTTGAGGACCGCGAGGAGCGCCACGATCAGGTCGCCGGTGCGGGGCAGGGCCAGGGCGACGAACCGCTCCGGTCCGGCGCCGGCCTCGATCAGCAGGCGCGCGAGCCGGTTGGCGCGCTCGTCGAGTTGACGGTACGTCAACTCCTCGGCGCCGTGCAGGACGGCGGGCGCGTCGGGGGTGCGGGCCACCTGGGCCGCGAACGCGTCCGGGAGGGTGCGCCGCGGCAGCCGCGCCCCCGGCCCGGCGAGACGGTCCAGCAGGCGGCGCCCGTCGGCCGGTTCGAGCGGGGCCAGGTCGGCCAGGCTGCGGTCGGGGTCGGCGGCGAACTGGGTCAGGAGCGTGCGCAGGCTCGCGCCGATCCCCTCGACGGTGGCCGCGTCGAAGGCGGCCGGGTCGTAGTCGAGGCTCACGGTGACGTCGTCGCCGGGGGCGACGACCACGCTGAGCGCGTAGCTGGTCGGCTCGACGTCGCGTTCCTGCTCGACGGCGAGTCCGTGCCGGGCCAGGGCGCCCGCGTCGAACGGGTAGTTCTCGAAGACGACGATGCTGTCGAACAGGCCGGTGCCGCCGGGTACTTCGCTCCAAGACTGGAGCTGGGCGAGGGACACGAAGTCGTGGCGGCGCGACTCGGACTGGGCGGCCTGCAGGTCGCGCAGCCAGTCCAGCACCGGGCGGCGCCGGTCGACGCGCAGCCGGGTGGGCAGGGTGTTGATGAACAGGCCCACCATCGAGGTGACGCCGGGCAGTTCGGCCGGGCGGCCGGACACGGTCGTGCCGAAGACGACGTCGTCGCCGCCGCCGTAGTGGTGCAACAGCAGGCCCCAGGCGCCCTGGAGCACGGTGTTGACGGTCAGGCCGGCCCGCTGGGCGGTGTCCCTGAGCCGGGCCGACACCTCCTTGCCGAGGGCGACCCGCACGGTGCCCGACGAGGACGCGCCGTGGGTGTCGGCGCCCCGCCGGTCTCGGGGCAGCTCGGTGGGCACGGCGAATCCGGCGAGGGTGTCGCGCCAGTGCCGCTCCGCGCGGGCGGTGTCCTGGCCGGCCAGCCACTCCAGGTAGCGGGCGAAGGGGGCCCGGTCGGGCACCTGCGGGCGGCGGCCACCGGTCCGGGCCGCGTACCGCTCGCACACCTCGTCGAACACCTGGGCCGCGCTCCACCCGTCGAGCAGCACATGGTGGAACGTCCACACCATGCGCACCCGGTCCGATGCCAGCCGGATCAGGGCGAGCCGCATCAGCGGGGCCGCGCCGAGGTCGATGCCCGCCTCGCGGTCCGCGGCGAGCAGCGCGTCCGTCTCGCGTGCGCGGCGCTCGGCGCCCCAGCCGGTCCAGTCGTGGTGGGTGACGGGCACGGCGGCCCGCTTCTCCACCACCTGGAGGGGTTCGGCCGTCTCCTGCCACACCAGGCGGGTGCGCAGGATCGCGTTGGCGTCCGCCGTCTCCTGCCAGGCCGCGGCGAGGGCGTGCGGGTCGGTGACGCCGTGCAGGACGACCTGCACCTGGTTGACGTAGGTGCGGCCCTGCGGGTCCATCAGGCTGTGGAACAGCATGCCCGCCTGCATCGGGGTCAGCGGGTACACGTCCTCGACGCCGCGGCCGTCGCCCACGACCCGGTCCACGGCGGCCTGGTCGAGCCGGGCCAGCGGGAAGTCCGAGGGCGTGCGGCCACCGGCCTGCGGGGCGGCGCAGTGCGCGACGATCTCCTCCAGGGACCGCAGCATGCCCTCGGCGAGGGAGGCGACGGTCTCCTCACGGTGGCGGCCGCCGCTGTAGTGCCAGCTGATCTCCAGCTCGTCGTCCTCGACGCGGGCCACCACGTCCAGCAGGTGCGGACGGGGCGCCCCGGGGTCCTCCGCGCCGTCCAGGCCGCCGGGCACGGCCCGGACCAGCTCGGCGTCGGCGGTGGACCAGTCGAACCGGCCGAGGTAGTTGAAGCTGATGCCGGGCAGCGGTGCCCCGACGAGGTGTCCGTCGCCCGCGAGGTGGCGCAGGGCGCCGTAGCCGATCCCGCGGTCGGGCACGGCCCGCAGCTGTTCCTTCACGGACTTCAGCGCAGCGCCCCAGTCGCCGTCGGGCAGGTCGAGGGCGACCGGGAAGAGGCTGGTGAACCAGCCGACGGTGCGGGACAGGTCGAGGTCGTCGAAGTGCTGGTCCTCGCGGCCGTGCCCCTCCAGCCCCACGGCGACGGTGCTCCGGCCGGTCCAGTCGGCCAGGACGCGGCCGAGGGCGGTCAGCAGGACGTCGTCGACGCGGGTGCGGTACACGCCGGGGACCTTGCGCAGGAGGTCCTCGGTGCGCCGCCGGTCCAGGCGTACGGTCACGGCGCGCAGGTCGGCGGCGGTGTTGCCGCCGTCGAGGTCGACCGGCAGAGGTGTCGCACAGTGCCGGGAGACCTCGGCCCAGTGGGCGCGCTGCGCGGCGAGGTCCGCGTCGCCGGTGCGGGCGGTGAGGCGCCGCACCCATTCCAGCACGGACGTGGTGCGCTGCGGCAGCCGGACCGGCTCGCCGCTCCTGGCCTGCCGGTAGGCGGTCTCCAGGTCCTCCAGCAGGACGCGCCAGGAGACGCCGTCGACGATCAGGTGGTGGGCCGTCAGCAGCAGGCGCGGGGGCCGGCCGCCGCCGGTGAAGAGGCGGGCGGCGAGCAGCGGCCCGGTGTCCAGGCGGAAGCCGGTGTGCGCCTCGTGGGTGAGGCGGGCCTCGGCGGTTGCGGCGGCGTCGGTCTCCTGGCCGCTCAGGTCGTGCGTGCGCAGCAGCTCCGGTACGTCGGCGTCCGCGGGGGCGTACTCCTGGTGCCAGGTGCCGTCGGCGGTGCGGGTGAAGCGGGCGCGCAGGGCGTCGTGGTGGGTCCACAGCGCGGCGAGGGCGGTGTGCAGGGCGGCGGGGTCGACGTTCTCGCCGGTCTCGACGACCACCGACTGGTTGAAGTACTCCGGACGCGGCGGTTCGGCGCCGAGGAACCAGTGCTGGATCGGGGTGAGGGGCACCTCGCCCGTGACCGTGCCGGTGCCCGCGACGGTCGCGGCGGCGCCGGTCGAGGCGGCGGCCAGGTCGGCGAGCGTGGGGTGGCGGAACAGGTCCCTCGGGGTCAGCGCGAGCCCGGCGGTGCGGGCCCGGGAGACGACCTGGATGCTGACGATCGAGTCGCCGCCCAGCATGAAGAAGTGGTCGTCGAGGCCGACGCGTTCGACACCCAGCAGCTCGGCCCAGATGCCGGCGAGCACCTGCTCGGCCTCGGTGCGCGGTGCGCGGTAGGCGGTGTCGGCGGCCGCCGACCACTCGGGGGCGGGCAGCCGGCGCCGGTCGACCTTGCCGTTGGTGGTCAGGGGCAGTTCGGCGAGCGGGACGAACGCGGCCGGGACCATGTAGTCGGGCAGCTCGGCGGCCACGTGGGCGCGCAGCTCGGCCGTCTGCGGCACGGCGGCGCCGGGGGCCGGCACCAGGTGGGCGACCAGGCGCTTGCGTCCCTCGTGCCGGGACACCGACACCACCGCCTCGGCGATCGCGGGGTGGGCGGTGAGCCGGGCCTCGATCTCGGCGGGCTCGACGCGGAAGCCGCGGATCTTGATCTGGTCGTCGGCGCGGCCCACGAAGTGCAGGTCGCCGTCGGCGCTCCAGCGCACGATGTCGCCGGTGCGGTACATCCGGCCGCCGGGCGGTCCGAAGGGGTCGGGCAGGTAGCGGGCGGCGGTGGCGCCGGGGCGGCCGATGTAGCCGCGGGCCAGTCCGGCGCCCGCGAGGTACAACTCACCCGGCACACCCGGTGGTTGCGGTTGGATGGCGCCGTCCAGGACGTAGGCGCGGGTGTCGTCCAGGGGGCGGCCGATGGGCAGCGCCGCGGGCAGGGTGTCACCGGCGCGGAAGGGCCGGCGGGTGGCGAAGGTGGTGGTCTCGGTGGGGCCGTAGACGTCGACGACGGTGAGGTCGGGGCAGGCGTCCAGCACGCGTCGCACGGCGGCGCCGGGCACGGCCTCGCCGCCGGTCCACACCTCGCGGGCGCCACGCAGGCAGGCGGGGTCCTCCTGGGCGAACAGGCGGAACAGACCGATCGTCAGGAACACGCAGCTGACGCCCTGTTCGGTGATGGCGTGGCGTACGGCGGCGGCGTCCAGCTCCCCGGGCGGGGCGAGGACGGCCGTGCCGCCGCGCAGCAGCGGCACCCACAGCTCGTAGGTGGACGCGTCGAAGGCGTGCGGGGAGTGCACGAGGACGCGGTCGTGGCTCGCGAAGGCACGGTCGAGGGCGAGCGCGGCGACGTCCCGCTGCCGTACGGCCACGCCCTTGGGGTTGCCGGTGGAGCCGGAGGTGAACATGAGGTACTGGACGTGGTCCGGGTGCACGCGCGGCACGGTGGCGAGGTCCGCGGTGGGCCCGTCGGTGTCCAGGTCCGGGCGCAGGACGTGTCCTTCGGGGAGGAGGTCCGCGGCCGTCGTGTGCCACTCGGCGTCCGTGAGGAGCAGCTCGGCGCCGGCCTCGGTGAGCATGGTGCGCAGCCGGTCGGTGGGGGCCCGGCCGTCGAGCGGGACGTACACGCCGCCGAGGCGGGCCAGGGCGAGCTGGGCGACGACGAGGGCGGCCGAGCGGTCCATGAGCACGCCGACGGCGACCTCGGGGCGCACCCCGAGCGCGGCCAGCCGGCCGGCCAGGGCACGCGCCCGGGCGTCGAGGTCGCGGTAGGTCAGCCGCTCGTCGCCGGCCAGCAGGGCCACGGCGTCCGGGGTGCGTTCCACCTGGGCGGCGAACAGGTCCGCGGTGGTGGTGACGGGCGCGTCGGTGGCCGTGTCGTTCCAGGTGTGCAGCACCTGCTCGCGGCGGGCGGCCGTCAGCAGGGACAGCCGGGCGGGGGTGGACCGCGGGGTGGTGGCGAAGCCCTCCAGCAGGACGGTGAGGTACTCGGCCATCCGCTCGACGGTGGCGGCGTCGAACAGGTCCGGGTCGTAGCCGAGGCGCAGGGCGAGCTCCGCGCCGGGGTAGGCGACCAGGCTGAGCGGGTAGTTGGTGGTCTCGATGCCCTCCAGGCCGCTCAGCCGGAGGCCGTGTGCGGCGGCGAGGTCGTCGTCGACCGGGTAGTTCTCGAACACGACGATGCTGTCGAAGAGGGCGGCCCGCTCGGGCAGGTCGGTGTACGCCGTCATCCGGTGCAGCGGCACGTGGTCGTGGCGCCGGTCCTCGCTCTGCTCCTGCTGGAGCCGGGCCAGCCAGGTGAGCAGCGGCTCGTCGCGCGGCACGCGCACCCGGGTGGGCAGAGTGGCGATGAACAGGCCGGTGATGGCGTCGGATCCGGGCAGCTCGGGTGGCCGCCCGGAGACGGTGGAGCCGAACACCACCTCGTCGCGGCCCGCCTGACGGCTCATCAGCACCGCCCAGGCGCCCTGGACGAGGGTGTTGACCGTCAGGCCCGCCGTCCTCGCCACGTCGAGCAGGGACTTGGTGACGGGCTCGGGCAGGGTGACGCGCACCGCCGCCGTGGACTCGGCGCGGTGGTTCTCGCGGGGCTCGCGGTCGAAGGGCAGCGCGGTGGTCTCGGTCAGGCCGCCCAGGCGGGCCCGCCAGTGCCGTTCGCCCTCGGTGCCGTCGGTGTGCTCACGCAGCCAGGCGACGTAGTCGCGGAACGGGCGGCGCTCGGGCAGCGTCGACGGTGCGGTGCCGGACAGGCCCGCGTGGCAGGCGAACACGTCGGACAGCACCTGGAACAGGCTCCAACCGTCCAGGATGAGGTGGTCGAAGGACCACACGACGCGCACCGCGGTGTCGGAGACCCTGGCCAGGACCAGGCGCTGGAGCGGGGCGCGGGTCAGATCGACGCCCCGGGCGCGGTCGCGGTCGAGGAGGTCGCGCAACTGCTCGTCCTGCTCGGTGGAGGTCAGGCCGCGCCAGTCGGCGGACTCCACCGGTACGGCGGCCCGGCGCTGCACCGCGAGCAGCGGCTCGGGCACGTCCTCCCACACCACCCGTGCGCGCAGCACCGGGGTGCGGTCGGTGACCCGCTGCCAGGCGTCGGCCAGCACCGCCGGGTCGGGCACGCCGTCGAGGACGAAGGTCAACTGCTGGAAGTACACGCCGCGGTCGGCCTGGGAGAGCCGGTGGAAGAGCATGCCGGCCTGGGTGGGCGTGAGCGGGTGGACGTCCTCCAGGCCCGACGGGTCCTCCCCCGCGATCCGGTCGACGTGGGGCTGGTCGAGCCGGGCCAGCGGGAAGTCCGAGGGGGTGCGTCCGGCGGCGCCGGGCCGGGCCGCGTGCCGGGCGAGGCCGGCCAGTGCGTCGGCGTAGCGTTCCGCGAGGTCCGCGACGGTCTCCGGGCGGTGCAGCCGGTCGGAGTAGAACCAGGTGAACTCCAGGCTGTCGCCGTCGAGCCGGCCCACCACCTCCAGGGGGTGCGGGCGCGTCGAGGCGGGATCGGCGTCCAGCTCCAGCGGGCGGGCCAGCCCGCGGAACAGGCCCCCCTCGGAGGTCCCGGACAGGCCGAACCGGCCGAGGTAGTTGAAGCTGATCTGCGCGTTGGTCGCCGGGAGCGGTGCGTCGTCGCGGCCGGGCAGGGTCAGGGCGCCGTGGCCGATGCCGTGCCGGGGCACGGCGCGCAGGTGTTCCTTGACCTGCTTGAGCACGCCGTCCCAGTCGTCCTCGGGCGGGACGGCCAGGGCGACGGGGTGGCGGGTGGTGAACCAGCCGACGGTGCGGCTGGTGTCGACGTCGGCGAACAGGTCCTCGCGGCCGTGCCCTTCGACGTCGACCAGGACCCGCTCGTGGCCGCTCCAGCCGCACAGCACCCGGCCGAGCGCGGCGAGCAGGACGTCGTTGGCCCGGGTGCGGTAGGTCTCGGGCAGGGTCCGCAGCAGCAGGTCGGTGTCCTCGGGGCCGATCCGGACCGTCACCGAGCGCTGGGAGGCGTAGGTGTTGGTGCCTTCCAGGTCCGCGGGCAGGGCTGCCGGGGCGCCTTCGGTCTCCCGGGTCCAGTAGGCCGTCTCCGCGGCGAAGCCCCCGGCGGCGGTGTGCGCGGCGAGGCGTTCGGCCCACTGGCGCAGCGGGGAGGACTTGCGGGGCAGCGCGGCCGCGCCGTCCCGGCCCTCGCGGCGGGCGCGGTAGGCGCGTTCGAGGTCTTCGAGGAGCAGGCGCCAGGAGACGCCGTCCACGACGAGGTGGTGCACGGACAGGTGCAGGACGGGCGGCCGTCCGTCGCCCCGGTCGTGCAGGACGGCGCGCAGCAGCGGGCCGTGGTCCAGGTCGTACGGGCCGAGGTGCGGGGTGTCGGTGTCCGGGCCGGTGTGGCGGATCAGGCGGCAGCGCGCGGCCGGCCGGTCGATCAGCCACCGTACGCCCGTCTCGTCGGCGAGGAACCGGGACCGCAGCGCGTCGTGGTGGGCGACCACGTCGTCCAGGGCGGCCTGGAGGGCGCCCTCGTCGACGTCGGCGGGCAGGTCCAGCGACAGCGTCTGGGCGAAGTGCCCGGCCCGCTCGGCGGCGCTGTCGAACAGCCAGTGCTGGATGGGGGTCAGGGGCGCGGTGCCGGTGGCCTCGACGGGGGCGGCCGGGGCGGGCCTGCGCCGGCTGCCCGTCTCGTCGGCGCGGCGGGCCAGGGCGGCGAGCGTCTGGTGCTGGTAGACGTCGCGCGAGCTGATCGTCAGGCCCGCTTGGCGAGCCTGGGCGACGACCTGGATGCTGAGGATGGAGTCGCCGCCCAGCGCGAAGAAGTTGTCGTCCGCTCCGACGCGCTCCACGTGCAGGACGCCGGCCCAGATGGCGGCCAGGGTCCGTTCGGTGGGGGTCCGGGGCGCGACGTGACGGGCGGCAGGTTCGGCGGGAGCCGGGTCGGGGAGCCTGCTCCGGTCCAGTTTGCCGTTGGGGTTGAGCGGCAGGGCGGGCAGCACCACGACGGCCGAGGGGACCATGTAGTCGGGCAGGGTGCGCCCCAGTTCACGGCGTACGGCCTCGGGTTCCACGGTGGCACCGGCGGCGGGGACGACGTATCCGGCCAGGCGGCGGTGACCGTCGCCCTCGCGGACGGTGGCAGCGGCCTCGGTGACACCCGCGCAGCGGCGCAGGGCCTCCTCGATCTCGCCGAGTTCGATGCGGAAGCCGCGCACCTTGACCTGCTGGTCGACGCGGCCGAGGTACTCCAGCCGGCCGTCGGCGCTCCAGCGCACCAGGTCGCCCGTGCGGTACATGCGGTCCCCGGGGGCGCCGAACGGGTCGGCGACGAAGCGGGCGGCGGTCAGGCCGGGCCGGTGCAGGTAGCCGCGTGCGAGTCCGCCGCCGCCCAGGTGGAGCTCACCGGTGACGCCCGGCGGCTGGGGGCGCAGCAGACGGTCCAGCACATAGGCGCGGGTGCGGGCGATGGGACGGCCGATGGGCGGGGCCTGCTCGGGGACGGTGCCGCCGGCGAACCAGGCCGTGGCGTAGACGGTGGCCTCGGTGGGGCCGTAGATGTTCGCCACCTCCGCCGCGGGCATCGCGTCCTTGATGTCGCGGACGGTCCGGGCGGGCAGGGCCTCCCCGGCCAGGACGACGGTGTCCGCCTCCAGGGCGCCGTCGCCGCCGAACACCCGGGACAGCGCGGAGGGCACGCCGCTGAGGAGTCCGGCCCGGCGCGGCCGGGAGCCGTCGGTGAGGTCGGCCAGCGCGGTGAGGTCGGCGATCACCTCGACACCGCCGCCGGCCAGCAGGGGGCACAGCAGCTCGAAGACGGACACGTCGAAGTTGAGGGAGGTGGAGGCGATGACGTGGGCGAAGCCGCGCGCCCCGAACGTGTCCCCGGCCCAGGCGGCCAGTGCGGCCACGCTGCCGTGGGTGACGACCACGCCCTTGGGCCGGCCGGTGGAGCCGGAGGTGTAGATGACGTACGCGGGGTGGGACGGGAGCAGCGGCGCCGTCCGGTCGGCGTCGGTCAGGTCGGCTGCGGCGGGGTCGCCGGTCGGGTCCGGGGCGTCGGCGCCGAGGGGTGCGACCTCCTCCAGCAGCAGCGGCACGCAGTCCGCGGGGAGCGCGTGCGCCGTCTCCTGGGTGGCCAGGACGAGCGCGGGGGCCGCGTCGGCCAGCATGAAGCGGATGCGCTCGGCCGGATAGGCGGGGTCGACGGGCAGGTAGCCGGCGCCCGACTTGAGGACGGCCCACAGCGCCGGCAGCAGGTCGGCGGTGCGCGGCAGGCACAGCGCCACCAGGGACTCCGGTCCCGCGCCCCGCGCCGCCAGCAGCCGGGCGAGACGGTTGGCACGCCGGTTCAGCCCGGCGTAGTCCAGCCGGGTCGTGCCGCAGGTCACCGCGGTCCGGTCGGGGGTCCGGGCCACCTGCTGCTCGAACAGGGCGGGGAGGGTGGCGCCGTCGGCCCGGTCCGCTGCCGTGGCGGGCGGGTTCCAGGAGTCCAGGAGCACGCGCCGCTCGTCGTCGGACAGCAGCGGGAGTTCGGCGAGCGTCCGGTGCGGGCCGTCCGCCATGCCTTCGAGCAGGTGCCGCAGTTGCCGGCCCATCCGGGCCACGGTCGCCTCGTCGAAGAGGTCGGTGTTGTACTCGACGGTCAGCTCGTGCCCGCCGTCGGCGCGGGGCGCGAACTCCAGCACGAGGTCGAAGCGTGCTGCCGGGCGGGGCAGCGGATGGTCGTCGATCCGTACGCCGGCGGCGACCGGCGGCCGGGCGGGGGCCGCCTGCTGCACCACCAGCGCCTGCACCAGCGGGGTGCGGCTGGGGTCCCGCGGCGGGGCCAGTTCCTCGACCACCCGGTCGAAGGGCACACCGTCGTGGGCGAACGCGTCCAGCACGGTCGCGCGCATGGTCTGCACGAACCGGTCCACCGTGGCGGCGTCGTCGACCTCGCCACGCAGCACGACGGTGTTGGCGAAGAAGCCCGTCACGTCCTCCAGTTCGCGGCGGTCCCGCCCGTTGGTGACGGTGCCGAACGCCACGTCCCGCTGCCCGGAGTAGCGGGCGAACAGCACGGCGGCCGCCGCGGCGAACACCGTGAAGACGGTGGTGTCGCGGCCCGCCGCGAGCAGCCGCAGCCGGTCCACCAGGGACCGCGGAACGTCCTGGCGGTGTGCCGCCCCAACGGTGGTGCGCACCGCGGGGCGCGGCCGGTCGGTGGGCAGGTCGAGTTGCTGGAGTCCGGCGAGGTGGCGTTTCCAGTAGGCGAGGTCGTCGGCGTGGGCGTCGGCGCTGTGCCGCTCGCGCTCCCACAGCGCGAAGTCCGGGTACTGCACCTCCTGCCGGGGCAGACCGTCGGGTTCGCCCGCGGCCTCGGCGCGGTAGAGCGCCGCCAGGTCCCGGGTCAGGACCCCGACCGACCAGCCGTCGGTGACGATGTGGTGCTGGGCCAGCAGCAGCACGTGGTCCTCGGCCGCCCGGCGGACGAGCAGTGCCCGCGTCAGGGGCCCGGTCGTCAGGTCGTGGGGGCGGCGCAGTTCCTCGGTGAGCAGGCGTTCGACGGCCTGGTCGCGCCGGTCGGCGGGCACCTGGCCCGCGTCGGCGGTGCGCAGCGGCAGGTCCGGCTCGGGGGCGACGAGTTGGACGCCCTGCCCGTCGACGGTGGCGAAGGTGGTGCGCAGGGACTCGTGGCGGGCGGCGAGCCGGTGGAGGGCGCGTTGCAGGGCGGCCGTGTCGAGGGGGCCGTGCAGGCGCAGCGCGACGCCGGTGTTGTACTCGGTGCCGCCGTCGGCGAGGTCGTCGAGGAACCACAGGCGGCGCTGGGCGCTGGAGAGCGGGACGGGCCCCGAACGCTCGACGGCGGGGATCTGCTCCTGCGGCGCGGTGGACGGCTCGCCGGTCAGCGGGGCGAGCGCGGCGACGGTCCGCGCGGTGAACACGTCGCGCAGGGAGAGCCGGGTGCCGAACGCCTCCCGGACCCGGGTCAGGGTGCGGGCCGCGAGGATCGAGTCGCCGCCCAGGTCGAAGAAGTCGTCGGTGACGCCGACGGTGTCGACACCGAGGACGTCGGCCCAGATCGCGGCCAGGGTCCGCTCGGTGTCGGTGCGGGGTGCGACGTGCTGCTCGGCGGCCACCCCGCCGGGGGCGGGCAGGGCCCTCAGGTCGATCTTGTGCTGCGGGGTCAGCGGCAGCGCGTCCAGCACCACGACGGCCGAGGGCACCATGTGGGCGGGCAGGGCGGCGGTGAGGGCGGTGCGCAGCCGGGCCGGCTCGGGCCGGTGAGCGGGGTCGGCGGGAGTGACGTAGCCGATGAGGCGGCCGCGTGCGGGTTCCTCGTCGCGGACCACGACGACGGCCTCACGGACGTGCGGGTCGCGGAGCAGGGCGGCCTCGATCTCGCCGGGCTCGATGCGGAAGCCGCGCACCTTGACCTGCCGGTCGGCGCGGCCGAGGAACTCCAGCTCGCCGTCGGCGCGTCGGCGCACCCGGTCGCCGGTGCGGTAGAGGCGGGCGCCGGGCGGCCCGGAGGGGTGAGCGACGAACCGCGTGGCGGTGAGCCCGGGCCGGCCGAGGTAGCCGCGGGCCAGGCCCTCGCCGCCCACGTACAGCTCGCCCTCGGTGCCGGGCGGTACCGGGTGCAGCGCCGCGTCCAGGACGTGTGCCTCGGTGCCGGGCAGCGGGCCGCCGATGGTGGGTGTCCCGGTGCCGGCGGCCAGCGGTCCGGTCCAGGTGGCGACGATGGTGGCCTCGGTCGGCCCGTACGAGTTGATCATGCGGCGGCCGGGGGCCCACCGGTCGACGAGTGCGGCCGGGCACGCCTCGGCGCCGACGATCAGGGTGCGCAGGGAGGGCAGGCCGCCGAGGTCCGCCGGGTCGGGCAGGGTGGCGAGGGCCGCCGGCGGTATGAGGGCGTGGGTGATGCGGTGCTCGTCCAGGACGGCGGCGAGTTCGTCGCCGAGCCACGGTCCGTGCGGCGGTACGACCAGCGCGGCCCCCGACAGGACGGAGATGAACAGCTCCAGTACGGAGGCGTCGAAGCTCGGCGAGGAGAACTGCAGCACGCGGTCGCCCGGGCCGACGGCGTAGCGCTCGGCGGCCGCGGCGGCGAACCCGGCGATGCCCCGGTGGGTGACGGTGACGCCCTTGGGTGTGCCGGTGGAGCCGGAGGTGAAGATGACGTACGCGGCGTGGTCGGGGTGCACCCGGCTCGGGGGCGGGTCCGTCCGCCCGCCCTCGCCGTCCAGCAGTGCGCGGACCCGGGCCGGGTCGTCCAGGACGACGGCGGGCGCGGCGTCGGCGAGCATCAGCGCCCGTCGTTCGGCCGGGTAGCCGGGGTCGACCGGGAGGAACGCCGCGCCGGTGAGGGTGACCGCCAGCTCGGCGGCGATCAGTTCGATCGAGCGCGGCAGGACCAGCGCCACCGTCCGCTCCGGTCCGGCGCCGCCTGCGGCCAGGTGCGCGGCGAGCCGGCCGGCTCGCCGGGCGAGTTCTCCGTACGACCAGGTGCGCCGTCCGTCGGTGACCGCGGGCGCGTCCGGGTCGCGCGTCACCCACGCGGTGAAGAGCTCACCGAGCGGGACGTGCCGGGTGGCGTCGCCGACCGGGGCGGGCGGCGGGGTGCCGGCCCCCGGGGGGACGGGTGTGGCGGGGCGCTGGGCGTGCAGGTCCGTCATCGGGGTGCAGTCCTTCGGGCGGGGGCGGCGCGCGGGCACACCACGCCGCTCGCGGGCGGCCCGGGGGCGCGCCGGAGCGGAGCGGGGTCCTTGCGTACGGAGCGGGTGCGGGGCGTGGTCGGCCGTGCCGGTACCGCGCGCCGCCGGACCGTGCGGTCCGGCCGTCGAACGGTGCGGTGCGGTCCGGTCCGGCACGCGGCCGGGCGGTGCCGGCGGGACGCGGGGTCGCCCGGCGCCGGGCGGCGGCGCGCAGGCGGAGGATGCCGGTGCGGCGCGCGGCCGGACGGTGCCGGTGCGGCGGTGTCGGTCCACGCCGGTGCGGCGCGGTCGGTCCGTGCCGGTGCGGCGCTGTCAGTCCGTGCCGGTGCGGCGCGCGGTGCGTCCGGAGATCTGCAGCCGGTCGATCACCCCGGTGGCGGGGTCCCGGTGGAATCGGCCGCCCGGTTCGATCCGGTCGGTGGCCGGGTCCACCAGGTCGCAGGACAGGTCCGGGTAGCACACCAGCGGGATGGGGCAGTCGCCGTCGACGGAGAGGGTCGGCTTGCCGTCCCCGTCGAGCTTGACCGTGTACTCCGTGCCCCCGTTGCGGTACGTCCCGGCGCACTCCGGGAGCGCCACGGCGGGTCCGCGGGGTGTGTCGGCGGCCCGGGCGGTGGGCACGCGGATGCCGGTCAGCCGGGCGAGTTCCGCGGCGATGTCACGCCACAGGGCGGTGGCGGCGCCGGCGTTGCCCGTGAAGGCGACGACGACACCGCTGTCGGGGTCGGCCCGCAGGTGGCAGGAGGTGCCCTGGGCGTTGCCGTCATGGCCGCACCACACCCGGCCGTCCTGCGTGAAGAGGGCGAGGCCGAGGCCCCAGGCGTCGGCCAGCGCGCCGGGGTCGGCGGCCGGCTCGGGCCGCCGCATCAGCTCGGCGACGCCGGCCGGGAGGGCGGCGTCCCTGCCGATCACGCCTCTGCCCAGGGCGACCAGGTCCTCGGCGCTCGCCAGCAGGGCACCGGCCGGGGCCTCCACCGGGGCGAGGTTCTGGTGGGCCGGACGTACCAGGCCCGTGGCCGTGTTGAGGGCGTGACCGCTGGCGATCGGCCGGGCGGGGGCGGAGTCGCCGAGGAACGCGGGGACGATGCCGAGGGGTTCCAGGACGAGCGCCGCCACGGCCTCCTGCCACGTCATGCCCGTCACGTCGGACAGGATGCGGCCGGCGGCGACGTAGCCGGCGTTGGAGTAGGAGAAGGCGGTGCCCGGCGGGAACAGGGTGCTCCTCGCGGTGCAGACCGCCGAGAGGTACCGGGAGGCGGTGGCGCCGACGGCGCTGTCCGAGTCGGGACCGGTGGGCAGACCGGAGGTGTGACTCAGCAGCTGACGTACCGTCACGTCGGCTATCGCGCCTGATAAGTCGGGCAGCAGTTCGCCGACGGTCTCGTCGAGGTCCAGGTCCCCGTCGTCCGCGAGGAGCAGGACGGCGGCGGCCGTGGCCGCCTTGGTGACGGAACCGAGGGGGACGGCCGTCTCGGCGGTGAACGGCGTGTTGGCCACGGCGTCGGCCGTGCCGGTGGACACGCTGAGGAGGTGGGTGCCGGTGTGGACGGCCAGCTGGGCGCCGGGCACGCGGTGGATGCGTGCGAGGGCGTCGAGGTGGCCGCGCAACTCCTGGTGCACGGGGGACGATGGCCTGGCTGCGGCCGGGGCGGCGGTCGGATATGGCATGGGGAGACGACTCCTGGTGTGAGCGGGTGCGGGGAGGGGAACGCGTCCGGCCCGTGGGGTGAGCGGTACGGGCGTGCGCGTCGACGGGCGCTACGGCCTGGTGACGGCGATCGGCAGATGGCGCACGCCGACGATGACGGCCGGGTTCTGGTACGCCACGTCGTCGTACGAGGGCACCGTGATGGAGGAGAAACGTTCCATCATCATCTGGAGCGCGATACGGGCTTCCAGGCGGGCCAGCGGGGCGCCGAAACAGAAGTGAATGCCGTGACCGAAGGTCAGATGGGGATTGGGGTCACGGGCCGGGTCGAAGACGTCCGGCGCGGTGAAGCGGGAGGGGTCACGGTTGGCGGCCCCCAGGTGCACCATCAGCAAGGTGTCGGCCGGGATCTCGTGGCCGCCGAGCGTCACCGGACGGGTGGTGCGCCGGCCCAGCTCGGGGAAGGGCGGCAGCCAGCGCAGGACTTCCTCCACGGCGTCCGGCACCCGGTCCGGCTCCTTGCGCAGAGCGGTGAGTGTGCCGGGGTGCCGGTCGAAGGCGACCAGGGCGTTGCCGAGCAGAGCGGTGGTGGTGATGTGGCCCGCCACCAGCAGCAGAGCGACGAACCCGACGATCTCCTGGTCCTCCAGCCGCGTTCCGTCGACCTCGGCGCCGAGGAGTCTGCTGGTCAGGTCGTCCCCGGGATGCGCACGGCGGTGCCGGATGTGGTCCAGGACGTAGCCGTTCATCTCGCGCACGGTCGGGGCGATGGCCTCCAGCGCCCGTTCCAGATCGGCCATGTCGAGGCTGTCGCCGAGCTGGTCGCCTCCGAAGAGGGTGGCGGCCCACTCCTGGAACAGCCTGTGGTCCTCGGCGGGGATACCGAGGAGTTCGGCGATCACGATGATCGGCAGGGGGTAGGCGAGGGTGTCGACGACATCGAAACGATCGCGGTCGGCGACTCCGTCGAACAGCCGCGCGCAGATGGCCTCGATGCGCGGTGCGAGTCCGTGGACCACGCGCGGGGTGAAGGCCTGGCTCACCAGGGTGCGCAGCTTGCGGTGCTCCGGTGGGTCCATGCCCACGAAGTTGCCCTGCGTGAAGGCCGCGAAGTCCTCCTGGGTGGGGGCGATCGGCGTCATGTCGGAGGAGTACGTCGCCGGGTCGGACAGGATCGACGAGACGCCCTGGTGGTCCACGACGTGCCACTGCCGCCGCTCCTCGTCGTACGTCACGGGGCCGGCGTCGCGTAAGGACCGCCATCGCTCGGGTAACTCGTCAAGTGGCGATTCGGCACCGGTCAGTTGTGTGCTTGTCACCGTTTCTCCTTGGATGGGGACGCACGGGCCCGTGCGGTGGGCAACCGTCGTCGCGCCGTGGCCGGCCGCGGGCAGCGGTGGCCGTGCCGGCGCGGGCCATCGATGTGGCACGCGGGCGAATGTTCGCTCGACGTCAGGCGGCCGGCGCGCGGCTCGGCCGGGCGGGCCTGATCAGTCGATTCGACCGGCTCGGCGGATGCGACCCGGCCGGTCGGGTCGGTCGGGTCGACCGGCTGGAGGCGGCCGGCGATCCGCCACTCAGGGAAGGTCGAGCCGGGGCGTCAGCGGACCTGAGGGCGGAACAGGGGCGGCGGGGCGGCGGTTCCGAGCGGGCCGGACGCCCGCCGAGCAGCGGACAGGCCCGTACGTGCGCAGCCTGGCAACACGCGCCCAGGGCACCTTGCAGACACCACCACGTCCCCCCAGTGACTTCCCCCGCGCAGTGGCCCTGCACGGGACTCCTCCGACCCTTCATTCACGTGCCAAGAACGCGCTTCGACACGATCCTCCCGGGCCGAGTGCGCTCACAGTTTTCACGTTGGGTCACTGGATGGCAACCCCCCGAAATCGAAGGGGAGATGGCCGTTCAGCACCCACCAATGAGGGCGTGTATCCCGGCGCTTCACCCTCAAACCAGGGGTGTGGAGAAAAAGTTGGGCCGAGTCGGGACACCCTGGGACCACCTGCGAGCACCCCGGCCGTTCCGGCCACACGGCCACCCCTCCACCGATTCGGCCGAATCAGGTGTTGACGGCTGTCCGGACGACTGGCCCACGAGCGGGCCGGGATGACCGCCTCTGCCGCGGGGCGCTCCGGCGCCGCGTGCAGGACCGCGGTGGCGCGAAACCACTCGTGCGCGACCCCCTCCCGTCTCGTGGTCGGCGCCCTCCCCGTCTCGTGCGCGCCCGCGCCGGTTCGACTCGGGGGCACCGGCATCGCCTGGGGGCCGGCGGCTGTCAACGAGCAGAGGCCGCCCGTGAGTACGGGCGGCCTCTGCGTGTTGCCTGGACGGGTCAGGCGGGGGAACCGGCGAACTTGGGATTGTGGCCGTACTGGTTGCTGCCGGCCTCGCCCTCGATGCAGAGGAAGACCAGCATGACGATGCCGCCGACGAGCGGGACGAGGCCGATCAGGATCCACCAGCCGCTGCGGTTGGTGTCGTGCAGCCGGCGGACGGTGACGCCCAGGCTCGGCAGCAGGAGGCCGAGCGCCAGCACGAGGCTGAGGATCTGCGACCCGAAGACCACCGCGTCGATGATCGAGGCCACGATCGCGAGGATGGCGTAGAAGAGCACGTACATCCAGTACTCCTTGCGGCGCGCCCGCCCGCTGAATACCGCGTACTTCTTCACGACTTCGATGAACCAGTTCATTGCGTCCCCCCAGGGATCGTTGGCGAAAGCCGCACCGCTCGGATCCGGCCAGACGCAGACCGTACGGAGGTGACGGGGCTCCGTCAAAGCTGTTACGGCCGGGAGTGGAGTGAGGCGCCCGCGGTCCACGAGGTGTGCCGGCGCGGCCGCTATGCCAGCGTTTCCGGACACATCCCACCAAGATCACCGGTGTCACGGAAGGCGAGTCGCTCAACATCGGCTCACAGAGCCCTCCCCGACATCTCACGGCGTCCGAAACGTATGCGATCTGTGTGCGATCCGTTGCCTCTTCTACACGGTTCCGAAGCCGAAACGATCTCCGAACGTTGCCCCCCGCGCCTCCTGAGCCTCCCGCGCACCAGCCCTCGGCTGTCCCGCCGTCAGGACCGGCCGCTCGCACACGGCAGCTCGGCGGGTCCACCCGCCTCGGGCGCCGAGGTCCTCGCCGCCGTTTCGGCCGGGTCTCCCCAGGACGCGGTCGCGCAGAAGCTCGTACTCATGGTGGAGCCGAGGCCGTTCGCTCAGGGGAGGCCGAGTGATCACGGCGGCTCCGGCGGCTACCTCTTCTCGATGGCGGTGCTCCCACACTGGTCCCGGCCCGACCCGGCCCGGCCCGGCCGTGTTCCCGTTCCGTTCCCGGCCCGGTGAAGGCCTCAGGTCTCCTGCAAGGGCGCGTAGACCTCCGCTCCCAGGCCGAACGTCCAGGCGACGCCCTCCCTCGCCGTTCTGGTCGACGGCGGGACGCGAAGCCAGTAGGTGCGCCGGGTCCCGTCCGGTTCCGGCGTCGAGTTGAGCACCACCACCATCACCACCGGCTCATCGGCGGGCAGGTCGATCCGCCACAGCGTGCCCGTCTCGTCGCGGTGCACGGGACGCGCACCGGAGTCCGCGAGGTAGCGGTCGTAACCGTAGTACTCCAGCATCACGCGCCGCAGTTCGGCGTTCTCCTCGTCCCGGATGCGGCTCGGTGTCAGCGAGGGCAGCTCCGTGAGGAACGCGGCGGGCACCGGCATGCCGCGCCAGGCGTGCAGGGCGAACCCGTCCCGGTAGGCCAGTGCGGGGCCGTCCCCGCGGTCGAGGCGGCCGGCCTCGTCCCGGTGCAGCGCCACCGGGCGTTCCGACATCACCGCGACCCGGGTGAACGGCCACCACCAGCCCGCGCTGCGGCAGACCTCGGCCAGTGCGCCCAACGGACCGTCCTGGGTGGGGAAGGCGGCCAGCCACGGCGCGTCGTGCTGCCCCAGCACCGCGTCCAGGAGGAACAACCGCACCTGGGCGGCCTCCGGGCCCGTGTCCCGTCCGACCAGGTCCTCCAGCACACCGGCCCGGATCCGGTCCACCAACGCCTGGGTGGACTCCCACAGCCGTCCGCCGGTCGCCGCCCAGTGGGCGGACCAGCCCGCGGCCCCCAACTCGGCCCGCAGCCGCAGCCTTTCCCCTGCCCACGGCCTGTCGCGGAGCGCCTCGCGCACGCTGGGTCCCCGGTCGGTGAGCTGCCGGATCACCGTCACGGCCGCGCGTGGGGAGTCCACCCACACCACCGCCTCCGGTTCGGCCAGGCCCGCCAGCCGGTAGGCGCGCCGGACCGCGGCCTCGGCGGCGGGGCGGTCGGCGCGGGCGGTGGCCATGGCCCGGGCGCGCCATGCGTCCAGCCCGTCCGCCCCGGTGTCCGGCCGCCTGGCGTCACCGGTCCGGTCGTCCGGTCCTGTCCGGTCGTCCGGTCCTGTCCGGTCGTCCGGTCCCTTCCGGTCGTGCGGTCCTGTCCGGCCGGCCGGTTCGCTCGTCCCGTGGACGCCCGTGCGGCCGCCCGTCTCCGTCGTCGGCATGTGTCTCTCCCCCAACTCGTACGTCACAATGGTCAGTCGGCGACGATCCGGACGGACCCCGGCACGTACTCCCGCTGTCTGACCACCCGGTACCAGCCCTTGGGCAGGGCGATCGCCGCGTGCTCCTCGTGCACGACCCGGCCCCCCTGCGGCAGGTGCAGCAGCAGCGGACCGTAAGGCCCGGGCTCGCGCACCAACTCCCCCGGCCCCACCACCGCGTGGGCGTGGCCGGTCACCTCCCCGAGAGCCAGCACCAGCCGGCCGCGCCCGTCCCGTCGCTCCCTCGGCGCGTGCGTCACGTGCTCCGGTACCGCTTCCCGCGCCACGGGCACGATCAGCACGTCTCCCTGCCGGTACATACCTCGCCCCTCACCGCCGGGTGCACCGCGCACCGGCCTCATGACCACGACCGTAGGCGCCGCCACTGACAACGCCCCGGTAAGCCGCCCCACCGTCGGTCGCTGTCGGTGGCGGTTGGTAGAACTGCGGCATCACGCATCGCACACCCCTTCTCCCAGGAGCAGCCGCATGACCATCGGTGACCACCTGCACGAGCTGTACCGGCTGCCCGCGCACGCCTTCCCCGGCCCCGATGCCCCGGCCGGCCGCCTGCCCGAGCCGGACTCCGTCGCCTGGCGGGTCTCCGCGGACGTGTACGACACGGAGGAGAGCTGGACGGCGGCCTTCACCCGCTTCTGCGAGGCCGTCGACACCACCCGGGTGCGCGCCCTGATCGTCGGCGCCTGGGAGGAGGCCTACGAGTCCGACCCCTCCGACGTCATCGAGGCCCTCCTCGCCGCCCGGGACCGGCTGCCCGCGCTGCGCGCGCTGTTCCTGGGCGACATGGTGATGGAGGAGTGCGAGATCTCCTGGATCAACCAGACCGACGTCTCGCCGCTGCTGGCCGGCTTCCCCGCCCTGGAGGAGTTCGGCGTGCGCGGCGGCTCCGGCCTGGTTTTCCCGGCCGTGCAGCACTCCTCGCTGCGCCGCCTCGTCGTGGAGACCGGTGGGCTGCCCGCCGCGGTCGTGCGGGGCATCGGCGCCAGCGACCTGCCCGCGCTGGAGCACCTCGACCTGTGGCTGGGCACGCCCGACTACGGCGGTGACAGCGAGGCCGCCGACCTGGCGCCCCTCCTGTCCGGCGCCCGTCTGCCGCGCCTGCGCCACCTGGCCCTGCGCAACAGCGAGATGCAGGACGCGGTGGCGGCCGCCGTGGCCTCCGCGCCGGTCGTCGCCCGCCTGGAGGTGCTGGACCTGTCCATGGGGGTGCTGACCGACGAGGGCGCGCAGGCGCTGCTGGGCGGGCAGCCGCTGACCCATCTGAAGAAGCTCGACCTGCACCACCACTATCTGGGCAAGGCCTTCGAGGAGCGGGTGCGCCAGGTGCTGGAACCGGCCGGTGTGGAGGTCGACCTCGACCGCGGCGACGCGGAGGAGGAGACCGAGGACGACGGCACGGTCTGGCGCTACGTCTCCGTCGGCGAGTGAGCACGGACGGCGTGGTGGCCGCGGCGGGCGTGCGCTTCGCGGTGGTCGGCAATCCCGGCAACCGCCGGGTGACGCTCTTCGCCGACGCGGTGCGCGCGGCGGGTCTGCCCGGCCCGCGTGTGGTGCCCTGGGCGGACGTCCTGCGGCAGGGCGCGGCGGACTTCACGCCCGAGGAGATCGTCCGCGTCGACTCCCCCGGCGAGCATCCCGAGGTGGACCGCCTGCTGCGGGGTGATCTGGAGCCCACCCGGGTGGAGGGCTCGGCGCGCTGGTACGCCGGCTTCACCGCCGCGCTGCGCGGCCTGCGCGGCGGTGTCCGGCTGGACGACCCGGACGAGCTGTCCGTGCTGTTCGACAAGCGCCGCTGCCATGCCGTTCTGGACGCCGCCGGCGTACCCGTTCCCCTCTCGCCGACCTCGGGGACGGACGGCGCTCCGGTGCGCGGCTGGGACGACGTACGGACGCTGATGCGCACGCACCGGATGCCCCGGCTGTTCGTCAAGCCGGCCCACGGGTCGTCGGCGTCCGGAGTCCTCGCCGTGGAGGCGGGCGGCGGCCGGATCAGGGCGACCACCTCCGTCGAGATGACGGCGGACGGCCGTCTGCACAACTCCCTGAAGCTGCGCCGCTACGAGAGCGAACGGGAGGTCGCCGCCGTCGTCGACGCCCTCGCGCCGGACGGTCTGCATCTCGAACGGTGGGTGCCCAAGGCGTCCCAGCAGGGCCGCGCGACCGACTTCCGGGTCGTCGTGGTGGCCGGCCGGGCCACGCACGTCGTGGTGCGCACCAGCCGCTCCCCCCTGACCAACCTCCACCTGGGCGGCCGCCGCGGCGACCTGGACGCCGCCCGCGCTGCCGTGGCGGCGGCGGGCGCCCGCTGGACCGACGTGCTGGAGGTGTGCGAGCGGGCGGCCGCGTGCTTCTCCCGCACCCTGTGCGTCGGCGTGGACCTGCTGCCGGCCGTCGGCTGGCGCCGGATGTTCGTCGGCGAGGTCAACGCCTTCGGTGATCTGCTGCCCGGCGTCACCGGCCTGCCCGGCAGCGGCGCGGAGGGCCTGGACACCTACGGCGCGCAGGTCGCGGCGGTCCTGCGCGGCTCGGCCCTGCCCGCCGCCCGGTGGCCTCACCGGCGGTCCGGCGCCCCGCGCGCGCCCGCCCCGGCGGCGTGATCCACCCGGCCCCGCCGGCCGCCGCACCCGTACAGAACAGGAACACCGCATGACCGAGCCCGACATGAACGACATCGTCGGCGAGCACGACATCCTCCTCGTCACCCTCGACACCCTGCGTCACGACGTGGCCGAGGAGCTGGCGGCCGCGGGCCGCATACCCCACCTCGCGCGTCATCTGCCCGGCGGCCGCTGGGAGATGCGGCACGCGCCGGGCAGTTTCACCTACGCCTCGCACCAGGCCATCTTCGCCGGCTTCCTGCCCACCCCGGCCTCCCCAGGGCCTCATCGCCGGCTGTTCGCGGCGAGCTTCGCCGGCAGCGAGACCACCGCCGACGGCACCTTCGTCTACGACACACCCGACCTCGTCACCGGGTTGGCGGAAGCCGGCTATCACACGGCGTGCATCGGCGGCGTGGGCTTCTTCAACAAGCAGGGCCCGCTCGGCTCGGTCCTGCCGGGCCTGTTCCAGGAGTCCCACTGGGAACCGGAGTTCGGCGTCACCTCGCCCCACTCCTTCGAGAACCAGGTCGAGCGAGCCGAGCAGATCGTCGCCCGACTCCCGGCGGACCGGCGGCTGTTCCTCTTCGTCAACGTCTCCGCCCTGCACCAGCCGAACTGGTTCCACCTGCCGGGCGCCACCCGCGCGGCCGGTGACACCCGCGCCTCGCACGCCGCCGCCCTGGAGTACGTCGACCGGCACATCGGGCGGTTGTTCACCGCCGCGAGCTCCCGTCGCCGCTGTTTCGCGATCGTGTGCTCCGACCACGGCACCGCCTACGGCGACGACGGCTACACCGGGCACCGCCTGGGCCACGAGTGCGTGTGGACCGTGCCGTACGCCCACTTCTTCCTGGACCCCGCCGAGGCCGCCCGATGACCACCGCCCTGCCGACCGGCCCCTACCAGCACTACGTCTACGCCTACCCCCACAAGACCGCCTACCGGCCGCTGCCGGACCGGCCGGCGCTGAGGTCGCTGTGGGCGGCGGAGGACAAGAGCGCCCTCTCGCTGTATCTGCACATCCCGTTCTGCGAGGTGCGCTGCGGGTTCTGCAACCTCTTCACCCGCATCGGCGCACCCGACGGCCTGACCGGTGCGTACCTGGACGCCCTGGAGCGGCAGGCGACGGCCGTGCGCGACGCACTCGGCGACAGCGAGGGCATCCGGTTCGCCACGGCCGCCTTCGGCGGCGGCACCCCCACCTTCCTCACCGCGCGGGAACTCGAGCGGCTCTGCGACATCGCCGAACACCGCATGGGTGCCGATCTGCGCGCGGTGCCGCTGTCGGTGGAGGCCTCACCCGCCACGGCCACCGCCGACCGCCTGGCCGTCCTGGCCGAACGCGGCGCCACCCGGCTGAGTCTGGGCGTGCAGAGCTTCGTCGACTCCGAGGCGCGGGCAGCCGTCCGTCCGCAGCGCCGCGGCGACGTCGACGCGGCCCTCGGCCGCATCCGCGACGCCGCCCTGCCGGTCCTCAACATCGACCTCATCTACGGCATCGACGGCCAGACCGAGCGGACCTGGCTGCGCTCACTGGACGCCGCGCTCGCCTGGCGGCCGGAGGAGCTCTACCTGTACCCGCTCTACGTCCGCCCCCTCACCGGCCTGGACCGCCACCGCCCGGACTCCGCCGCCGACCCGGCCTGGGACGAGCAGCGGCTGCGGCTGTACCGCGCGGGCCGCGACCATCTGCTGTCCCAGGGCTATGTGCAGCAGTCGATGCGGATGTTCCGCCGGGCCGACGCCCCACCGCAGGGCGCCGACGACTACGCCTGCCAGACCGACGGCATGATCGGTCTCGGCTGCGGAGCCCGCTCCTACACCTCCGCCCTGCACTACTCGTTCGACTACGCCGTCGGCATGCACGAGATCCGCGGGATCATCGACGACTACGTCGCCACCACCGACTTCTCCCGGGCTGCGGTCGGTCACCGGATCGACGCCCACGAGGCCCGCCGCCGTCATCTGCTGCAGTCGCTCCTCCAGGCCGACGGCCTGGACACCGCCGACTACCGCGCCCGCTTCGGCTCCGCACCCGCCGACGACTTCGGGGCCGAACTCGACTCCCTCGCCGCACTGGGCTGGCTGGCCGACCTCCCGTCCACCCGTCTGCGGTTGACACCCGAAGGGCTCGCGCACTCGGACGCCATCGGCCCGCGGCTGTTCTCCCCGGCGGTGCGCGCCGCCATGGCCGCCTACGAGAGGAAGTGACACCCGGTCATGGATCTGACCGTCCTCTACCGCGGGCCGCTCGCCTCCTGCGACTACGACTGCCCCTACTGCCCCTTCGCGAAGCGGCGCGACTCCCCGGCCCGGCTCCGCGCGGACCGGGACGCCCTGGACCGCTTCGCCGCGTGGGCCGCCGCGCAGACCGGCGACCGCCTCTCGCTGCTGTTCACCCCCTGGGGCGAGGGCCTCGTGCGCTCCTGGTACCGGAGCACACTCGCGGAGCTGTCCCACCTGCCGCACATCCGCCGCGTCGCCATCCAGACCAACCTCAGCTGCCGCACCGACTGGCTGGACACCGCCGACCTCGGCACCCTCGCCCTGTGGTGCACCTACCACCCGGGCCAGACCCCCTACGACCGCTTCCTCACCAAGTGCCGCGACCTCGCCCGGCGCAGCGTGCGCTACAGCGTCGGGGTGGTCGGCCTGCCCGAACACCTCGCGGACGCCCGCCGGTTGCGCACCGACCTGCCGGAACACGTGTACCTGTGGATCAACGCGGCCGAGGGACACACCTACCAGGCCGCCGAGGCCGAGGACTGGACCGCGCTGGACCCGTTGTTCCCGTACAGCCGCACCCCGCACGCCAGCGCCGGACTGCCCTGCCGCACGGGCGAGTCCGTGATCTCCGTCGACGGGGACGGGACGGTGCGCCGCTGCCACTTCGTCCGCACCGAACTCGGCAACCTCTACGACGGCTCCTACCGGGCCGCGCTGGGCCCGCGCCCCTGCCCCTTGAGCGTCTGCGACTGTCACATCGGCTACGTCCACCTGGAGACCCTGCCGCTGTACGACGTCTTCGCCGGCGGGGTGCTGGAGCGCGTCCCGGCCGCCACCCGGCCGGTCCGCGGGCACCGGATCTAGGGCAGGGCCTGCTCGGCCCAGATGACCTTGCCCTGCGGCGTGTACCGGGTGCCCCAGCGCTCGGCCAACTGCGACACGAGGAACAGGCCCCGGCCGCCCTCGTCCGTCGTCGCGGCGTAGCGCAGATGCGGTGAGGTGCTGCTGCCGTCCGCCACCTCGCAGATCAGCGCGCGGTCGCGGATCAGCCGTACGTGGATCGGCTCGGAGCCGTAGCGGATGGCGTTGGTGATCAGCTCGCTCAGGATGAGTTCCATGCTGAAGCAGAGGTCCGACAGGCCCCAGTCGTCGAGTCGTCGCGACACGGCGTCACGCATGCCCGCGACGGCGGCGGGGTCCGCCGGCACGTCCCAGTCGGCGATCCGGTCGGGGTGCAGTTGCCGCGTGCGGGCGACGAGCAGGGCGACGTCGTCCTTGGGGCGTTCGGGGAGTACGGAGTCCAGCACGTCCTGGCAGGTCTGCTCGGGCGACCGGCCGGGATGACCGGCGAGGGCGTCCCGCAGCAGTTCCAGCCCCACGTCCAGGTCGCGACTGCGGTCCTCGATGAGGCCGTCGGTGTACAGCACGAGCTGGGTTCCCTCGGCGAGGCAGACCTCGGCGGTCAGGAACGGCAGGCCCCCCAGCCCCAGCGGCGGGCCGGTGGGCACGTCGGGGAAGTCGACCGTCCCGTCGGGCCGGACCAGGGCGGGCGCCAGATGTCCGGCCCGCGCCATGACGCACGTGCGCGTCACCGGGTCGTAGATGCCGTACAGGCAGGTGGCGCCCACGACACCCGCGGCGCTCTCCGTCGTCTCCCGCTGGTCGATGCTCCCGACCAGGTCGTCCAGGTGGTTCAGCAGTTCGTCGGGCGGCAGGTCGAGAGCGGAGAAATTGTGCACCGCGGTCCGCAGCCGTCCCATGGTGGCGGCCGCGTGGAGGCCGTGCCCGACCACGTCGCCGACGGCCAGCGCCACCCGGCTGCCCGGCATGGGAATCACGTCGAACCAGTCCCCGCCCACTCCCGACTGGGCAGGGATGTAGCGGTAGGCGATGTCCAGCGCGCTCTGCTCGGGCATGGCCCGCGGCAGGAGGCTGCGCTGGAGGGTGACGGCCAGGGCGTGCTCACGCGTGTAGCGGCGGGCGTTGTCGATGCTGACGGCGGCACGCGCCACCAGTTCCTCCGCCAGCGACACGTCCTCCTCGTTGAACTGCTCGTGCTGCCGCGAGCGCCAGAAACTGGCCATGCCGAGCACGACGCCCCGGGCCTGGATGGGGGCGGTGATCAGGGAGTGGATGCCGTAGTCGATGATCGCCCGGGCCCGCTCCGGGTCCTGCACGCGCCAGCCCGTGGCCGTCGCCAGGTCGCTCACCAGCTGGGAGCGGCCGCTGCCGTAGCCGCGTGCCTGCGGGGTGGCGGGCTGGTAGTCGAAGAGCCGGCCCTGCTCGGTGAGCGGATGGTCGTCCGCGATGCCGGACACGGCGGCACGTCTCATCTCCGTCCCCGTACGGGCCGGCTCCTCGCCGTGCAGGACGGCGTCGGCCAGGTCCACGGTGACGAAGTCGGCGAAGCGGGGGATGAGGACCCGCGCCAGTTCGTCGGCGGTGCGCAGCACGTCCAGGGTGGTGCCGATGCGCAGCCCGGCGTCGTACAGCAGCCTGAGCCGCTCCCGGGCCACCTCCGCCCGGCCCGTCACCGCCTGGAGCTCGGTGGAGTCGCGCAGCGTCACGACCGTCTGCCCGGCTCGACCTCCCTCGCGCCCCGTGGGCCGCTGGTTGACCGCGATGAGCCGCTCACCCGCGAGGTGGACCTCGTCGGTCGCCTCACGCCCGGAGGCGAGCAGCGCCCGCAGGCCGGGGTCGAGGCGCGTCAGGCTCGAGACGGGCTGTCCCTCGATGTCCGGGGGCAGCTCCAGCAGTCGTCTGGCCTCGTCGTTCGCCAGCATCAGCCGCCCGTCGGCGGCCACGATCAGCACGCCCTCGCGAACCGAGTGGAGCACGGTGTCGTGGTGCTCGTACATCAGGGCCATCTCGCTCGGCGCGAGGCTGTGCGTCTGCCGTCGCAGCCGTCTGCCCACCAGGGCCGTCACGCCGGCCGACAGCACGAGCGCCGCGGCCCCGGCGCCCAGGATGATCGGCAGTTGCCGGTACAACTGGCTCTCGACGTTCTTGACCTTCATTCCGGCCGAGACGAGACCCACCACCGTGCCGTCGGCCTTCTTCACGGGAGTCGTGGCCTGCACCTCGCGGCCGAGCGGCCCGTCGACGCTCTCGACGTAGAGCCGGCCCTCCAGCGACGGTCCGATCTCCCCCACGAATCGTTTTCCGATCCGGTCCGGCAGGGGATGCGTGTAGCGCAGGCCCGCCGTGTCCATCACCACGATGAAGTCGACATCGGCGGCGCGGCGTGCCGCCTCGGTGAGCGGTTGCAGGATCCTCGTCGGATCCGGGGCCTGGAGGGCCGCCACGACACCCGGCGCGTGCGCGAAGGTCTGCGCCACCGCCGTGGAGCGACGCCTGGCCTCGGCGCCGGCGTCCCGCTCCGACTGCAGGATCAGGGCGAAGACTCCACAGCCCACGAGCAGCACCACGAGGGCGACCTGGAAAACGAGCACCTGCCCGGCTACTGTCCGCACACTCTTCGCGATGTGGCGCTTCACCGATAGGCGTCGCAAACGGGCGAAAAGACTCGCCATGTGACCTTTCTAGCACTGGTGATCCCGACCGGCCAGGCGCGCCGGACCCCCGGCCGGCGGGTGGCGCGTGCCGGTGAGGTCGTCCACCGCTCGACCTCACCCAGCGCCCACCAGCCAGTTCGCCGCCGAACCACACCCGAAGCCCGTGCCCGATATGCCGGATAAGATACCTATGTGATCATGTCTGGACGGCCGTGGCGCCGTCGCCCGGCCTACAGCGGCCGATGGGAAGCCGCCCGGCTGTCGCCCGTGGTCCTGACGCTTCTCATCGCCGGCATGGCGTTCTCCACGCCCAGGGAGATCGCGTTCAGCCGCCTCCTGCCCACCGCGCCCGCCCTCGCGGCCGCGATGTGGCCCGTGCTCCCCACGGTCCTCCTGGGAGCGGTGTGCCTGGTCCTCATGATCGTTCTGAGCTTGTTCCACACGGACCTGGGGACGCCGTACACGTCGGCCGCCATCGTCGCGGTCACCCTGGCAGCCGCGTACGGCAGCCACATCCGGCTGCAACGGGAGGAGACGCTGTTCCAGGTGCGGCTCGTCGCCGACGCGGCCCAGAAGGTGCTGCTGCGCCCACTGCCGCGCCGCATCGAGGACATCGAGATCGAGTCGCTGTACCTGGCGGCCCAGGAGCAGGCCCGGATCGGCGGCGACTTCTACGAGGCGATCGGCACTCCGCACGGAGTGCGCCTCCTCATAGGCGACGTGCGGGGCAAGGGGCTGTCCGCGGTCGGAGCGGCCGCGGCGGTGATCGGCTGCTTCCGGGAGGCCGCCTACGACGAGCCGGACCTGACGGGCGTCGTCCGCCGCCTGGAGACGACCGTGACGCGCCATAGCGCGGCATTCCCCGTCCACGACCAGCCCGAGCACTTCGCCACCGCGATCCTCGCCGAGATCCCGCCCGGCGGCGGCCGGCTGCGGCTCCTCAACTGCGGGCATCCCCCGCCACTGATCGCCCACGCGGGCGGCATCCGGGTCGTCGAACCGACCATCCCGGCGCCGCCACTCAACCTCGCGGCGCTCGTCGGTGCGTGCTACCGGGTCGACACCGTCGCCTTCACACCGGGCGAGCAGTTGCTGCTCTACACGGACGGCGTGTCGGAGACCCGGGACGACGCGGGCCGCTTCTTCCCGCTGCCGGAATGGATGCGGCGACAGAGCCCGCAACACCCTCGGGGGCTGCTGGATCAACTGCACCTGGATCTGCTCCGGCACAGCGGCGGACGGCTCGACGACGACATCGCGGCCCTTGCGCTGCGACCCACCACGGCGGGGGAAGGCAGGGCCCTCGGCACCGGGGGATGAGCCCGCGGCCCGCGACCCCTGCCGGCGCTCGACAGATCAGGTAGGCGCTTGACCGGCACGTGGGCGCTTGATAGGCAAGTGTGTACTTGCCTATGCTGCCGTCGTGGCCGATGACCTGTTCAAAGCGCTGGCCGACCCCACGCGTCGCATCATCCTCGACGAGCTCACGGAGAAGTCCGGACAGACCCTGTTCGAGATCTGCTCGCGGCTGAGCATGAAGCACCACCTCGGCATGTCCCGTCAGGCGGTCTCCCAGCACCTCGCCGTACTGGAGGGCGCCGGGCTCGTCCAGACCAGGCGGGAGGGGCGCTACAAGTTCCACGACCTGCGTACCGCTCCGCTCCGGCAGATAGCCGAGCGGTGGCTCACGGCCGACCCCGACGGAACCGAACCGGAAGAGAGCACTTCATGAAGATCCACCTGACCAGCGTGTTCGTCGACGACCAGGCGGCGGCCCTGCGCTTCTACACCGAGGTCCTCGGCTTCGTGAAGAAGCACGACGTTCCGGTCGGGGAGAAGGACCGGTGGCTGACCGTCGTCTCCCCGGAGAACCCCGACGGCCCCGAACTCCTCCTGGAGCCCATGGGCCACCCGGCCGCCCGGACCTACCGCGACGCCCTCGTGGAGGACGGCATCCCGCTGGCCCAGTTCGCCGTCGAGGACGTCAGGGCGGAGTACGAGCGCCTGCGCGGCCACGGCGTCCGCTTCACCCAGGAGCCGGTGGAGATGGGTCCGGTGACGACCGCCGTCTTCGAGGACACCTGCGGGAACCTGATCCAGATCGCCACCCAGCCGCAGTAGGCGCAGCCGATCCGCGCGGCCGGCTGCGGCGACCACCACGCCGGAGCCGGCCCGTCAGCGGCCGCGCCGCGCGCCCGGAACACCGGCGGCGCCCGTGCCGGACCATAGACCCGATCCCCTTTTCGTCTCGCCGCATGACGGAATGCCACCGCACGCTTTTCGGGCGAGTTCCATGCGAGATTGATGTGGACTCGCCAATCTTTCGACACAAAGGCGTCCGCGTACGGCGAGCCGAACAGGCGCCCCTCCTTCGACCCCACAGCCGAAAACCCCAGGCGACGGCCGATCAAACCGGGACAGCACTGATCGAAAAGGCACCCCGGAGGGCCTGGAATCGGCCTTGTTCGGCTCCCTAATTGTCATTCGTCGTTGACTGGAATATCAAAAGCAAGAAGCGCGCGAATAACGGTGACACCCGGTCAGCGAGCGATAATATGAACCCCGCAAACGGACTGGGGAGTCCGCCTTTGCGATCAGCCATGGCCCCGCGCACACGGGATATTCCATGCCTGATGCACATGCAACAGCGGTCGCCCGCCCACTTCACACAGCGGGCGGGTGACCGTATCGGGGGTGGGGAACAGTGCAGTCGAACCATGAGACCGGTCCTCGGACGGCCGATCTGCATGCCATGCTCCGCGTCGCAGACCTGCTCGCGGACGGGCCGATCGCACGCGGCGCAGTGGCACACGGCGCACGCGACAACGGCTCAAGCGGCTCAAGCAGCAGCACGCCGGTGCCACCGGACCGGCACGAAGCGGCTCGGCTGGTGTGCCCGGCACGACCGGCGCCCTCCCCCGGGCCGTGGCGTGCCGCCTGGGCGCACACCCTGACCGAGGAACGCACGGCACAGAGCAGGGCGGGCCTCGGCTGGGCACTCACCGGGCTCGCCTCCGGCGCCTTGCCGGCCCTCGACCTCCTGGAGATCGGGTGCGAGTGGCTGCGTCTGACCCGGCTGACGTGCCCGCCGACGGGCAGCGGCCCGCGGAGCGTGCGCCTGGCCGAGCGACCGTGGAGCGAACTCCCTGCCGCGGCCGCGTTGTTGCCCGGCCGGCGGGCCGAACGGCTGCTGCTGCTGGCGGGAGCCGGTCACGACACAGCCCCGGAGCGCGGGAGCACGGTCCACACCGCGCTGCACGAGGCCCTGTGCACCGCCGTGGACGACGTTCTCCCGGACGCGTACCGCGACGAGGCCGCGCCGCTCGTCCTGGCTCTACGGGCCACCGGCTGGCCACCGTTGCAGCGGGTGGCCGAGGACGTGCATGGCCGGCTCGGCGCGCTGCTGTGTCTGCGGCTGCCCGCGCACTGGCCGACGGGGCCGGAGGACCTGGCGGCCGAGCTGCCGCTGCCGGTGCCGGTGTGGCTGGCCGCCGCCCACGTGGACGGTGCTTCGGGGACGGTGGGTCTGGTGCGCCGCACCCTGTTCCCGGCCGGCAGCCGCGCCGGCGATGGCACCGCGGCCGGTCAGGTCGTGCAGGTCCCGGTGAGCGCTCCCGCGCCCGGCGCCGGCGTGGGCGAGAGCGTCGCCGCCGTCGTCCGCGCCGGGATCGACGAACCGGCGGCGGCGTGGCGCCCGTTGCGCATGGACCGGCTGACCCTGCCGCCCGGCTCCCGCACCACGCTGCGCTACTCGCTGCACGCCGGCCACCGCGTCGGTCTGCTCGGCGAGACCGACCACACCCCGGAGACCACCGCCTGGGCCGTCCTGGCCGGCAGCACGGCCCGGCAGCTTCCCCGGCCCTGCCCGGTCGATCTGCTGATCGCCGTGGAGATAGCCGGGCCGCAGGCCGACGGCGGCACGGTGGTGGCGGAGCGCCTGCAGGAAGCCGCCAGCGTCGTCACGGCCGTCCAGGACGCGATCGGCGACGAAGCCGCCCTCCGTGTGGGGCTGATCGGCTACCGCGACCACGACCCCCTGCACCGGCCCGGCCACCAGGACCCCGTCGTGCACCGCATCGGCATGTGCACGGCCGCGGACGCGGCACGGGTGCTGACCTCCTGGCGCCCGTATCCGCTGCGCCACGACTTCGCCACCGGCCTGGAACACCTGCCCGGGGAGGTGTACGCCTGGCGCCATCTGTGGAGAGCCGGCAGCCACCGGGTACTGCTGACCGTCGGCTCCCGCCCGCCGTACCCGCACGTCCGGCCGCCCCGCGTCGTGCAGCGCGGTGCGCCGGTGCGCATCTGCCCCGACCGGCTGGACTGGCGGACGGACCTTCAGGCGATCCGCCACGGCGAGGACATCGCCTGCCTGGCCGTCGTGGACGAACCGGCCTGGATGGACGACCTGCACGGCGAACCGCACCTGGCGCGCTGGGCCGACCACGCCTGGCACGCCTTCGGCGCCGAAGGGCGCTACCCCGCGGGCCACGCCCCCGAACGCATCGCCTCCGCCGTCGTCGCACCGGCCCTGTGCCCGCCCGAGGGCGGCGCACCGATCCGGCTGGTCGTCGCCGACGGCCCGGCCGGCGACTGGCGACACGCCCCGGCGGGCTGAACGACCGCCCCCCGGCACCCGGTACGCGCGCCCGGCGCGGACCGCTCCATCCCTCGCGCGGCAGACGACGTCCGCTGCCCCGGCCCCTTGGGAGCACCAGCATGGTCGACGACGACAACCGACCCCAGCCCGGCAGCAACGGCGGCAACGGCGGCAAGGAGGAGAAGAAGGAAGACGGCGAGTTGCAGGGGCCGTTCGCCGTCTGGGACCGCTCCACCCATGTCGGCGGCCGCGTCGCCCTCCCGCCGACGCCGCTCCCGCCGACCGACTCCGTAGCCGACGGCTCCGCACCCCCCGTCCCCCCTCCCCCGCGGTCCGCGCCGGACACGAGCGACCTCCCCCGGGTCTTCCTGGAGAAGGTCGACGACGAGGCCCCGCCGGCACCGGCGACCCGGCCGGCGAAGAAGGGCCGGAAGGCCGTGGCACCACAGCAACTCCCGGTGGCGGACGCCCAGTCGCCGGAGGCCGCGTCCGCGCCCGAGTCGACCGTCACGCTCTGGGGCGGCATGGAGAGCGGCAAGTCCACGTTGCTGGCGGCGTTGTCGCGGGCCCGCCAGGACCCGGTGTACGGCAAGTGGAACATTTGGCCCGAGGACCATGTCTCGCGCAAGTTCCTCGGCGAACTCGGCCACATCCTCTACCGCGAACGCCGGTTTCCCCCCTCCACCCTGACCGAGCAGCGCCCGGTCCGTTTCACCCTGGCCGGGGACCTCCGCGACGCCTCGCTCTCCGGGAGCGGGCGCAGATGGTGGCGGCGCAGCGCCCCTGCCGAACCCCGGCGCACCGAGTTCAAGGTCACCGTCCGCGACATGCCCGGCGAAGCGTTCGACCCGCACTCGCAGACCGGCGCCCAGCACGAGGCCAGACTCATCACGGACTTGGCCGACTCGCGGGCCATGGTCTACGTCGTCGACCCGGTGCGCGAGTGGCAGGTCAACAGTGACGACCGGGCGGCGAAGGCCGACGCCCGCCAGAACGCGGACTTCTTCACCGAGGTCCTGGCCGGAGTCCTCACCGAGACCAACATCCGGGGCATCCGGCAGGGCAACCTGCTGCCGCACCGCATCGCGGTGTGCCTGGCCAAGTTCGACGACGACCGCGTCTTCCGCTTCGCCTGCGCCCAGGGCAACGTCCGTCTCAATCCGCGTACCGGCCAGCCCGAGGTCGTGGACGCCAAGCGTCTCTTCGACGGCCTGTGCGAGACCTTCCCGCACGGCAGTCTGCGGGAGATCCAGCAGCAGATCGAGTCGTTCTTCGCCCCCGAGAACGTCGGCTACTTCGTGTGCTCCGCCATCGGCTTCTGGGTGGATCCCGAGCGCGGCTTCGACTTCGAGAACCCCTACCTGGTCAACCAGGTGGAGGACAGCATCCGCTTCATCGCCTCCCCGCAGCCCATCAACATCCTCGAGCCCTTCCTGTTCCTCCGGGGCTACGGCCCCGCGCAGTCCTGATCCGGCTCCCGCCACCCGCTCGAACGAGAGGAGACACCATGGAACCGGGGCTGATCGCCGACTGGGCCGTGTGGGGCAAGGAGCCCCGTACCAACGGCGGCTACCAGGTCCTCGCCGCCCACCCACCCGACCGCAGCGCCGACTTCAACAGCGCCATCCACCGCTGGTCACCCGGGACACCGACCCACGGGGAGCAGTTGCCGTGGATCACCATCGGGCCCACCGCCCAGCCGGACGGGACCCCGACGGTCGGGGTCTTCCTCCTGGACAGCACGGACGCCCTCGACCACGCGAACCGCCCCATCTACCGCATCACCCACCTCGCCGTCCCCCGTGACGACGTCCACGCCGCCGGACTGGGCTGGTGCGCCCTCGCCGGGGCCGCTCTCGACATCGCGCCACGGCTGGCGCTGCCGGCCGCGGGCCCGGCCGCCCTGCCGTTCTCGCCCGGGGACCAACTGCTCACCCGGATCGCCCCCTTGGTCACCCCTCGTATGTCCGACGGTCCGCTGTGGCTGGCCGCGGCGGCGGCCCATCTGCTGGACGGCACCCTCGTCGTCACCGGCGCCGGCGGCTGGCCGCCCCTGGACCTGCTGCTCGTGCTCGACGCCGTGGCCGCCCTGCTGCCGTTCGGCATGCGGGCCACCCTGTCCGCCGCCACCTGCACCAGTTTCGGCTCGGACGTGCCGATGCGCCTTTACTGGGGGAACGCCGCGGATCCCGGCCGGGCGAGCCTGGCCTGGGGCCGGAAGGAGCCGAACCTCGACGCGCTGTCCGCCGGGGCACGCTCGTACCACGACCTGCTCATCCGCAGCTGGAGCGAGCACGGCGGCGAACGCGTGCTGGGGCATCTGGCCGACGCGCGGGCGCCGTTGGACATCGCCGCCGAGTCCGCGCACGCCCGCGCCCGGGAGGTGCTGGCCGCGCTCAACCCCACACTCGCCGTCGCCCAGGAGATCCGCGAGGGCCGGGAGGTCGCCGGGGAGCGGATCGACCTGGCACTGAGCAGGCCGCGGATCGACCCCGACTCGCTCGACGTGCTGGCCACCCGCAAACTGGCGGACCCCTCCCCCGACCTGTCGGTCCTCGCCGCCCACATGGCCGACGCGGAGACCGCCGACAAGTACCGCAACAAGCTGATCGACGATCTGCTCGGCCACCGCACCGACATCGCCCGCTGCAACTTCGAGAGCATGCGCGCCGCGCTGCCCGGCAGCCGGGAAGGGCTGCACCCGCTCGACGGTGCGCTGGCCTACGTCATCGAAGAGGTACGGCAGGACCTGCCGGAGGACACTCCCGACCCGGTGGCGGAGCAACTGCTGGCCGTCGTGGCCCCGTTCACGCCGGGCACCATGACCCTCACCCAGTCCCTCCTGCGCAGCGTCCCCGGCCTCGCCGGGCGGCTGGTCCGCGCCCAGTACGAGACGGCGGACCCCGCCGGCAGACTCCGCGCCTGGCTCGCGTGGCTGTGCGAAGGGCCGGACGCGTCGATCCCGGGCCATCCCGAGCTCCCCCACCTCATCGACCTGTTGCGGTCGGGAGCCGCTTCGGCCGGGCCTGCGCGCAAGTGGGCCGCGAGCCAACCGGACGCCGCCGCGCGTCTGCTGGAGGCGGCAGTCGTCTGCGGGCACACCGACCACCTGCTGCGGCCCGACTTCTTCCACGGCCTCGTCGACTCCGTTCTGCGCAAACGGCCGACCGCGGTGGACGGGACGCCACACGCGCTGCTCACCCGGGCGCTCGCGCGGTCTCCGGCCGCACTGCGACCGGAGACCGCGGCCCGCTGGGACGTGCTGTGCGGGCTGATCGGGCTGCCACCCGCCGGCTTCACCGGCGCGGTCGCCCCGGCGTCCGTGCCGGGCTCGCACGACCCGGTGGGCAGGGTCGACACCTATCTGTCCGCCTTCCAGGCGGAACTGGATCCGCGCTCCGTCCGCCCGTACGCCGCCATGGTCGTCCAGCACCTGCTGACCGGGGTGTTCGACGTCGACCCGGACACCGGCCGGGGACCGGGGCCGGCCGCCCGTCACCTGAGCATGCGCATCCTCGACGGTCCCGGCTCCTACGCGGACCTCGTGGCCGACACGGTGGAGCGCCTGGCCACCGAAGTGCCGTACTGGAAGGAGACGGAAGCCGACCGGGCCTGGCTCGAGCGGATCGCGGAGCGACTGCCACGGCTGCGTTCGGCCCTCGCCCTGCGCGAGGTGCACCGGGTCGCCCTGCACCTGTCCGGCACACCGCAGGACTGCGAGACGTTCGCCGCCCACGCGTGCTCGGCCCGCCGCACCGGCGCCGCGAACGAGGGGATCCGCGCCGCCCTGGAGGCCTGGGCCCTGCGCGGCCGGCCCGGCGAACGGGTCCGGTCCTTCCTCGAGGCGTACCGCCGGCAGTGGGCGCGGTACGCCGGTGACGGCCGCGCCCTGGAGGAGTGCGAGGACCTGGAGCGCGCCCTCGCCCTCAACGGACGCAACAGCCCGGTCCTGCGGCACTACTGCGACCACGCCATCCGCGAACTGACCACCAGCAAGGCCGAAGCACTCCGGGAGATCCAGCGCCTCCAGGAGGAGCAACGGCGCTACGACGAGGAGATCAGCCGGCTCCACGCGCTCGACAGATCCGCCGGCCGCATCCGCGGCTGACGGACCCACCCACCAAGGGAGACCCCTGCCATGGCGACCACCCGGCCGACGGCCCGTGCCGCTCTGCTGCTCGTCCTCACGACCCTGCTGGCCCTGGCCGGCGCTCCCCCCGGAACGGCCGCGCCCGCTCCCGTCCCCCGCGACGACATCTACCGCTCGCTCAAGGTCGACGACGTGCCCGCGGCCTACGTCGTCCTGGTGGACGTCTCCAGCTCCATGCAGGACAAGGGGCCCGACGGCACGCCCCTCTACACCACGGTCAAGCGCCGCCTCGCGGACTTCCTCGACAGCCTCACCCCCGCCGACCAGGTGGCCGTCGTCACCTTCGGCCGGGCCACCAGCGTCGTCCACCCCATGTCCCCGGCCGACCGCACCGACGACCTGATCGACCGGGAACTGCCCCGGAGCGCGGAGGAGTCCGCGAGCGACCACGGGGCCGCGCTGGAGGCCGCCGCCGACCAACTCGACCGCAGCGAGGCGCCGGTGGGCGCGGTGCTGATGCTGACCGACGGGGCCGTCCAGGCGCCCGGCAGCCCCTACTCCCGGCTGGGCAGCCCCGCATGGGACAAGGTGCGGGACCGCTTCGACGCGCTGGGCACGGATCGCAGGATCATGGGGTACGGCCTGCCCCTCACCGACGGCACCGGCGTCTCCGAGGTCCTGGGGAGCGCCTTCGGCACCCCGCGCATCCTGCCGGCCGACCCGGCCGCCCTCGGCACGCAGCTCAGCACTGCCAAGGACCAGGTACGCGCGCAGAAGGCGGTGAGTCTGCTGCGGGCCGACCGGGGCGGCACGGTCACCGTCGCCGTCGCCGGAGAGGACGTACGCCGCGGCCGGGCCGGCGCGATCACCGTGGGGGCCGGCGACACCACCGGGGAACGCACCAGGACGCTCACGGTCACCCTCCGCTCCAAGGCCCGGCACGTACCGCTGGAGGTACGGCTGACGGGCTCCGGGGACGCCGAGGTGACCACGCCCGGCGGTCCCGTCACCCTCCAGCCGGGTGCCAGGAAGACGGTGCGGGTGACCCTGTCGTGGCGTCAGGAACCCCGGTTCAGCCTGGTGCCCGTCTCGCGCGACTTCACCACGCACGCCTTCCTGCACACCCGGGTCTCCTCCCCCTGGACGTCCACGATCCGTGGCTCCCTGGCGGAGGGCAGCTTCGCCACGGGCAGGCCCGTCGTCACCGAACTCGACGTGCGGGGCACCGTGCCCGGCCGGACGCCCGGCTGGCTCTACCCTCTGGTCCTGCTCGTGCTGCTGCTCGGGAGCGCGGCCTGGTGGCGCCGCCACAAGCAGCTCCACCCGGAGCTCTCCGGCTTCCTCGTCGTCACCGATCTGCGCACCGGTGACCGTCAGACCATCCCGCTGCGCGGCCGGGAAGTCGTCCAGGACACGGACGCCGGGCAGGTGCGCGCCCGCGTCACCGTCCGTGGCCGGCAGGACGGCGGCCGTCCGGTCCTCCTGCTGGACTGCGAGCGTGAGGCGTCGCGTCCCGGCGGGGCACCCCTGCGGGACACCGGAACCTGCGAACTGGGCAAGTCGACGGTGCTGTGCGGCATCGGCCTCTCGCACGAGACGACGACCGAGGCATCCGTCCTGCGGTGACGCCCACGAGAAGGGACGCAACATGGTGATGCCACTGGATCCGGCCGGCGACCCGTCCGAGGCCGCGGGCTTCCGCCTGGTGGGCCGCCTGGGGACCGGCGGCTTCGGCACGGTCTACCTCGGCCGGCGCCGGGAGGAGGGGCACGGCCCGGCCACGCTGGCGGCCGTGAAGGTGCTCAAGAGCGAATTCACCGACGACGCGCAGCACATGCAGCGCTTCCACCAGGAGAGCAAGGCCCTGGAGCGTTGCCGCGGTGCGCGCATCCCCGAGCTGCTGGCCTTCGACTTCACGACGGGCCGGCGGCCGACTCTGGCCACCCGGTTCATCCCGGGCCTGTCGCTGTACCGCATCGTGGAGACGCACGGCGGCCCCCTGCCCCCGGACGCCGTCCATGCCGTGGCCGCCGAACTCGCCGACACCCTGAGTGCCGCCCACACCAAGGGACTTCTGCACCGGGATCTCCACCCGGGCAACATCCTGCTCACGCAGGACGGGCCGTGGATCATCGACTTCGGACTGACCCGCATCCGCGGCCAGCGGGTCACCCTCACCCTGGACATGATCATCGGCCACCCGCACTTCTGCGCACCGGAACAGGTCCGGGGACTGGCCTCGACCGGACAGGCCACCGACGTCTTCGGCATCGGCGGCACCGTCCTGTACGCCCTCACCGGTCACCCCCCGTACACCGCGGCGAACGACGCCCGGGCCATGCTCACGCGCCGGATCAGCGGCGCGGCTCCCGACCTGTCCGGCCTGCCGGACGACGCCGTCGGCCGGCTCGTGCGCGCCTGCCTGGCGGAGGAGCCCTCCGACCGGCCCCGGCTCGACGAGGTCGCGGCCGGCTTCGGCCAGCCCGGCGCACTGCGGCTGCCCTCCGACGTCACCCGTGCCCTGGCCGCCTACCGCACACAGTTGCGGGACGTCCTGGCGACGGCCGGTGACACCGCCGACCTGACCGTTCCGTTCCGTCCCGGGCGGCGCAGCTGGAGCACCGAGGCCGGCGACTGGCCCCACAGCGTCGCGGCGACCGAGGACGGCACGGTGGTCACGGCCGATCGCGGCGGCACCGTGCGCTGGCTGGACGGGAGCACCGGAGAGGAAAGGGCCCGTCACACCGGCTTCACCGCGCCGGTGCATCTGTGCGCCGACGGGGAGGTGCTGATGGTGTGCGACTCCGCCGACCGGCTGGAGGCATGGAGCACCCGCGAACACACCAGGTGCTGGGCGGCTCCCCCCGGCGCCCTCAGCCGCGCCCGGCTGCTGCTGCGCGGGCAGAGCGTGTTCCTCGGTGACGCGGACGGCCTGCTGCGTCACTTCGACGCGGTCACCTGCCGGATGTGGTGGCGCAGCAGACCCCTGGGGGACGCCCCGGTGGTGCCGGTGGCCGCCGGTACGCATCAGGTGTACCTGTCGGCCGCCCGCGGACTCGACCTGCTCGCCGTGGACGACGAGGACGGCACGCCGGCCTGGAAGGCGCCCGCTCGGCTCACGGCACCGGTGCTCGCGCCTCCGTTGCCCCTCGACGAGCACGTGGTGGTCGCCGACGGCAGGGGCACCCTGAGGTGCCTGGCGGCCGCCGACGGCTCCCCTGTCTGGGAGGCGCACCTGGGCGCACCCGTGGTCGCCTCACCGGTCCGGGTCGGCGGCTCCCTCGTGACCGCGGACACAGCGGGAACCGTGCACTGTCACGACGCGGCCGGCGGAGCGGTGCTGTGGACGGCGCACCACGGCCGGCGAGAGGAGTTCTTCACTCTGTGCACCGACGGTGCGGCGGTCTACGCGGGCGGCTGGAGCGGCCGGCTGCACGTACTGGACGCGGCGGACGGCACCTCGTTGCAGAGCGTCGCTCTGGGAGGCCAGATCGTGGCAGCGGTGTGCGGGCCGGGAAGCCGGGCCGTGTACGCCGTCTCGTCGACGGGTGCCCTGCACGCGTTGCCGTGTGCCCCGGCGGCGGCCGGACCGGCGGTCGCCGGCACGGCGCGCGATCCCGCGGTGGTCGCGGGAGCCCGAGGAACGGCCGGTGGCGCGTGACGGCGGCTCACACCCCGGTCACGGCCCGGCCGTCCCGGTCGAACGCCCGGACGGCACGGGGTGTGGTGCCGTGGGCTCGGGGGGAGCCGCGAACTGCAGGGGAAGCAGGCGGTTCCAGTACCGGTGCAGCGTCTGTGCCGGGGAGTCGGCCGGGGGCGTCGACGCGTCGTCGCGGAAGATCCGGTGCAGTTCCTCGACGCGTTCCGGGGCCGGCACGTCCGGGTCGGCGTACGGCCGGCGTGCGCGGGAGCTCCACCAGCGTGCGCCGAGCGCGGCCCCGGCGGCCGCCGCGGCAGTGATGATCATGACCTCGCGAGGCGGTACGGCCTGCATGACACTCCCCCGATTCCCCGGACCAGGCACAGCACTTGCCTATGGGGTGTCCCGCGCGGCGCGGTTCATGCCCGCGCGGTCCGCCCAGGACGGGCGGATCCTCGGTACGCCGTCAGGGGCCGCCCGCGTCGTCGGCGAGTGCGATGCGGGCGGTGATGCGTTTGCCCGACTCCACGCGCTCCGCTTCGAAGCCCTGCGAGACGGCCATGACGATCTCCAGGCCGTGCTGGCCGATCCGGCCCGCGTCCGCCGCCCTCGCCACCGGGAGCACCGGGTCGGAGTCCCACACCGACACCTCGATCACGCCGCCGTGGATCCGCAGGTCCAGCCGCGCCGGACCCGGTGCGTACTTCCCGGCGTTGGTGACCAGTTCGCTGACCACCAGTTGCGTCACGTCCGTCGCGCGCTGCGAGACGGGCACGCCGTGGACCGTCCTGGCCTGGAGGAGGAAGTCGACGGCGCGGTGACGCGCGTGCGCGATGCACGTGCCGTCACCGTCGAGATCGACCGAGATCTGAGGGTGCTGCTCGCCGATGCGCGCAGCTATGCCGTCACCCAACATCTGGACCCATTACGTTGCCTCGTGCTCCCCCCTCGCGCCCCGCGCGCACCCTGCCGGCGACAGCGACCGCTGCCGGCGCAGTCCGGTCGTCCTCACTGCTTCGGCGGCTTCACGGCGATGTCGAGGTAGAAGGCGTCGATGCTGCGGACCGCCGCCTCGAACTCCTCGAGGTTGACCGGCTTGGTCACGTAGGCGTTGGCGTGCTGGTGGTACGCGCCGGTGACGTCGTCGGGAGCGGCCGAGGTGGTGAGCACGACCACCGGGATGGTGCGCAGTTCGGCGTCCTCCTTGACCACGGCGAGGAACTCGCGGCCGTTCATGCGCGGCATGTTGAGGTCGAGCACGATGAGGTCGGGGCGCTCGTTGCCGGGGTCGCGCAGGTAGTCCAGGGCCGCGATGCCGTCGGAGACCTGGGTGATGTTGCGGGTGCCGCGCTCGGACAGGGCGTCCTGGATGAGCATCGCGTCGGCGACGTCGTCCTCGACCAGCAGCACGTCGTGGGGGCGGGTAGCGGCGGCAGCGGCCATGGGTCACAGGCTCCGAGAAGTGGGAGGGGTGGTGGAAAGGTGGGTGGTGCCGGTGATGAGCCCGGGCCAGCGTCGCCGGGCTCCCTGGCGGCTCATGCTCACGGCCTGGCCGATCTCCGGATAGCCGGCTCCGCTCGCGGCGGCGGCCCGGGCCGCTTGGTCCTCGAGCAGGCGCACGGCGTCCTTGACGCCGCTGATCACCCTCAGACGCACGAGCGCACGTCGCCGGGCGTCGTCGGCATCCTCGCCGGAGTCCGCCGGTGGGTGGAGGCCGTACTGGGCGAGGCGCCGGGTGATGTCCTCCACCACCGCGCTCACCAGCGCAGCCGTCTCACCGCCGGGCGGATCGGGCAAGGGTGGTGGAGCAGGCATGGGGCCACCTTAAGGCGTTGATCTCTCCCGAGACAACGTGTGTTGTCGGGGCCGGTACAGTGGGCGTGCCGTGTCCCAGGCCGTGATCCCGGCCCGCCGAGGGGGAGCAACAAACCGCCATGAACAGCGAACAGTCCGTGACCGACACAGTGTTTTCGGGCTGGACCACTCGGCGATGGCTGCGTGCGGGGGTCGCCTCGACGCTGGTCGTGCTGGCCGTGCTCGGGTCGCTGGGCGGCTGGGCGATGTGGCGCACCTCACAGCTGACCGACGAGCTCGTCGACCGGCGCTCCCCCGCCCTCATCGAGGCGATGCGGCTGGAGGCGGCCCTGGTGAACCAGGAGACCGGTATCCGGGGATACGGCCTGTCCGGCCGCTCGGACTTCCTGTCGCCCTACCAGCAGGGCGAGGCCGACCAGGACGCGGCCCTGCGCCGGCTGCGGCCGCTGGTCGCGGACGACGAGGGCGCCCGCGCGGACCTGGCCGAGGTCGAAAAGCTGGCCCGCCGCTGGCAGGAGCGCATAGCCCGTCCCGTCTCGTCGGCGTCCCCCGAGAACGCGGTACGGCTCGCCACGTCGCGGGCCGAGGAGGGGCGGACCACGTTCGACTCGCTGCGCCGGACGATGAACGGCCAGCAGGCCCGCCTCCAGGGCGAGAGGACCGCGACGAACCGGCAGTTGCGGCAGGCGGAGACCTTGCGGAACTGGATGTTCGCGGTCATCGCCCTGGTGATCCTGCTGGTGGCGGCACTCATCTTCGAGGGCCTGCGCCGGGGCGTCACCGGCCCGCTCGCCGTGCTCAGCGCCTCGGCCCGCGACGTCGCCCGCGGCCGCTTCGACCGCACCCTGAGCGTGACCGGCCCCTCCGACCTGCGTCAGCTCGCCTCGGACGTGGAGTCGATGCGGCGGCGCCTGGTGGAGGAACTGCAGTTCAGTGAGGACTCCCGCCGCCTGCTCGACGAACAGGCCGAGGACCTGAAGCGGTCCAACACGGAACTGGAGCAGTTCGCCTACGTCGCCTCCCACGACCTGCAGGAGCCCCTGCGCAAGGTGTCCAGCTTCACCCAGCTGCTGCAGCGGCGCTACGGCGGCCAGCTGGACGCGAAGGCCGATCAGTACATCGCCTTCGCCGTCGACGGCGCCAACCGTATGCAGAGCCTCATCAACGACCTCCTGGCCTTCTCCCGGGTGGGCCGGATCCTCAACGACCACCAGAAGGTCGACCTCGAGGCGGTGCTGGACGGGACCCTGAACGACCTCGGTGTGTCCATCGAGGAGACCGATGCCGAGATCACGCACGACCCCCTGCCCACCGTCGTCGGCGACGCGAGCCAGATGGGCATGCTCTGGCAGAACCTGCTCTCCAACGCGATCAAGTTCCGCAGCCCGGGACAGCCGCCGCGGATCCACGTCGCCGCCACGAAGGACGGTGCCGACTGGCGGTTCGCCGTCAGCGACAACGGCATCGGCATCGCCCCGGAGTTCCGGGAGAAGGTCTTCGTCCTGTTCCAGCGCCTGCACACCAAGGACGCCTACCCGGGCACGGGCATCGGCCTGGCGATGTGCAAGAAGGTCGTGGAGTTCCACGGGGGCACCATCACCATCGACCCGGAGTACACCTCCGGCACCCGCGTGGTCTTCACCCTCCCCGTGAGCGAGGCCGGCACCGGGCCCGACACCGATCGGGAGAGAGAGGCGCAGCCGTGAACACCCCCTCGGCACGGCATGCCGTACCGTTCCGCATCCTCCTGGTCGAGGACGACGACGGCGACGCCCTCCTCGTGGAGGAACTCCTCCACGACACCGACCTGCCGCACTCCCTCGCCCGCTGCCGCACCGCCGCCGAGGCGCGTGCAGCGCTCGCTACCCGCCCCGTGGACTGCGTGCTGCTCGACCTCCACCTCCCGGACGCCTCCGGGGTGCAGACGGTCCAGGCGATCCAGGAGGAGGCCGAGGCCGCCATCATCGTCCTGACCGGCCTGGACGAACCGCGCGCCGGAGTCGACGCCCTGGCCGCGGGCGCGCAGGACTACCTGGTCAAGGGCAAGGTCGAGCCCGATCTGATGCAGCGTGCCGTCCGCTACGCCGTCCAGCGAAAGCAGGCGGAACGCGCCAACGCGGCCCTCCAGATCGGCCGGCTCAGGGCGGAGGAGAACGCGCGACTGGAGCGCGGCCTGCTGCCCGAACCCCTCCTGACGTCGACCGCCGTCACCGCCGCGAGCCGCTACTACCCCGGCCGGGCCCAAGCGCTGCTGGGCGGTGACTTCCTGGACGTCGTCCAGACCGACGACGGACAGGTGCACGCCGTCATCGGTGACGTCAGCGGCCACGGCCCCGATGCGGCGGCCCTCGGGGTCTGCCTGCGCATCGCCTGGCGCTCACTGACCCTCGGCGGCCACCGGGACCAAGGGCTGCTCCACCTGCTGGAGCAGATACACATCGCCGAACGCGCCAACACCAACCTGTTCACCACGTGCACCCTGATCACCCTGGACGCCGACGCGGCCCGGCTCACCCTGCACCTGGCCGGTCACCACGCGCCCCTGCTGATCACGCCCGACGGTACGACGGAGATCGAGGCCGCCCACGGGATGGCCCTCGGCATCGCCCCCGGCCTGGGCAAATGGCCCGCCACGACGCTGACCCTGCCCGCGCAGGGCGCCCTCATCGCCTACACCGACGGGCTCATCGAGGGCTTCTCCGACGTCGCCGGGGCCCGTCTCGGGGTCGACGGGCTGCTGCGCATCATGGACGAGCTGCGCACGTCGGATCCGGGCAGCCACCTCGACCAGCTCATCGGCAGGACGCGCACGCTCAACGCCGACCGGCACACCGACGACCTCGCCATTCTGCGCCTGGACTGGAACGCCGGCAGCGTCCGGCACACGGCCGACGAGTGGCGCACGACACCCTCCACCTGACGCGCTGAAGGGTGTCGTGGCTGTGTCGTGGCTCTTGGTGTGCCGTGCCGGCCGGGGGGCGTCGGATCAGCGGTCGGCGGCCTCGGCGGCGTTCTTGATGCCGCGCAGGGCCTCCTCGAGGCCGTGGTCCACCTGGGCGCCCTCGGTGCTGTCCGTGTGCAGCCGGACGGTCAGGCGCGACGTCGCGGCGTCGTCACCCGGGTCGATCTGAAGCCGGCCGTGGTAGTCGTGCTCGCCGGGGGCGCCCCACTCGAGCGTCTTCCCGTCCTCGATGACGTGGATCCACGCCTCGCTGGTGACGTCCTGCTCGGGGGCGTCCGGCGGGTCGATGTGGGCCGTGACGGTGACCTGGTCGCCGCCGTGCGGCCGCGCGGAGGTCAGGCGCGGCAGGTACGCGGGCAGGTTCTCGACGTCGGCCAGGTAGGCGAAGAGCCGGTCCGGTGCGACCGTGACCGTGATCGTGTCGTTGTAGTCACCCATGCATGCGGGGTTCCTCGGCGGGTGCGCCGTGAAACGATTCCGGCGGCCGGTCGCCCGTCGGATGCGGCGAACGGGCGCATCCCCCGCGTCGCCGGTGCCGGCGCGCACCGGTGCCGGTGGTGCATGAGGCGCACCACCGGCACGACGCACGGCTTCGCTCTACTTGCGTCCCCGCTTCTTCACGATGAACGCCAGGACGAAGCAGACGACCACGAAGGCGATGACCCAGCCCGTCGCCGGCAGGTGGTCATAGCGTCCTGAAGTCTCGGCTGTCGTCATCGAGTCCTCCTCGGGTTCGGTCCGCGTGGTGTCCGTCAGCCTGAGATGCTGTCCTCCGCGTGGTTGCCCAGTTTCTCGCCGAGTGCGAGGCATCCTGCCGCGACCAGGAATCCTCCGAACCCGGCGGTCGCCAGACCCGCCGCCCCGGCGAGCGCGGTGCACGACGCCTCGGCCGCCGCGCCGACCGCGGCACCGGCCGCGATGCCCCACAGCTTCCTGCCGTTGCCCTCCTGGAAGGCCATGCCCGCCTCGGCGGCCGACTTGACGTCGAGGAGCTTGCCGACGGTGTCGACGACCCAGTACGTGCCGCTCGGGTCGATGCGGTTGAGCGGGTCGCCCTCGGCGTAGAGGTAGGGGTTCTTCTCCTGCCCCGAGGGGTCGGGCTGGGTGAAGCGGCCGATCTGCGGGTCGTAGTAGCGGGCCCCGAAGTGGTAGAGGCCCGTGGGGTCCTGGTAGCCGCCCGTGAACCGGTAGGGCTGGGGGACGGTCTCCGTGGTGCCCGCCCGGCCGATCCCGGTCGGGGTGTAGCGGTAGGTGTTCACCTGCTTGCCGCTCTCGTCCACGAGGGCGGTGACGGAGCCGAGGGCGTCGGTGAGGTAGTAGTAGTTCTTCCCGCCGGTGGTGAGGGAGTTGAGGGTTCCGCCGGGTTCCCGGATGAACTCGGTGTCCTTGCCCGCGGTGGTCTGCCCGGACAGCCCGAGGGGCCCGTTGTGGAAGACGGTCGTGCCGAGGCGGACGCGCTCACTGCTGTCGGTGCTCGCGTACTGGGCGCCGTAGGTGGTGTCGCGCACGGTGAGGGACTTCAGCTGGCCGAAGTCCGTGTACTGCTCGGCGGTGCGGGTGGTCTCGGTGGTCGGGGCGGCCGCGGTCTCGTTGCCCGCCTTGTCGTAGGACCAGTTGGTGGTGATGCCGTTGCGGGCGATGAGCTGGGAGGCGTCGTCGTAGGTGTAGGCCGTGGTGCCGGGGCAGCCCGGGACGGTGCCCTGGGAGAGGAGGTTGCCGGCCGGGTCGTGGCAGTACTGCCAGGAGTTCTTGCGGCCCGACGCCTCGACCTCCTCGGCGAGGGTGGCGCGCCCCACCGAGTCGTACCCGTAACTCGTTCTGGTCCCGGAGAGGTTGTCCGTGCGGGAGCGTATCTTGACGCCGTCCAGGCTGTCGCTGCCGGCGGTGTAGGAGTAGGTGTACGTCAGGTCGCCGGTGATACGGCCGGACGGCGCGATGTGCTTGATGTTCTTCGGGCGGCCGGAGGTGTCCAGTTCCACGGCCTGGACGGTGCCGCCCGGGTAGGTCGTCCTCGTGCGGGCGTCGTTGTTGTCGTACTCGTAGGTCGTCTTCTTGTCCGTGGGCCCGGTGAGCGACGTGAGCCGGTTGGCGGCGTCCCAGGCGTAGTCGGTGACGCCGCCGGGGTCGGTGTAGGTGTCGACGTTGCCGTCGGCGGTGTAGGCCAGCACCGTCTGCGATCCGTCCTGGAGCGTGCGGACGGTCTCCCGGCCGAGCGCGTCGAAACGGTAGGTCTGGATGCCGGTTCCGTCGGTCCGGGAGGTCAGGTTGCCGTCGTCGTCATAGGTGTAGCTCACCGTGGACTGCCCGGTGGTGACCTTGGTGACGCGATCGCGGTCGTCGTAGGTGTAGGTGCTCTTCACGCCCCGCCCGTCGGTGGCGGTCGCGGTGCGCCCGAGCGCGTCGTAGGTGAACACCGCCGGGTTCTGCGGGGCGGGCGGTGTCGCCGAGACGAGGTCGCCCTTGCCGTCGTAGCGGAAGGACGTCTTCTTGTTGTTGCCGTCCGTGGCCGAGCAGGTCTGCCCCTGGAAGCCACCGCACGTGGGCGTGGCCTCGTTGTGGGTGAACGTGCGGGTGCCCCCGCCGGTGCCGGTGGTCGCGATGGTTTTCGTGTTGCCGGCCGTGTCGTAGGTGAACTCGGTCTTCTCGCCGTCGGGGCCGTTGACGCTGGAGGGGACGTCGGCGCCGGCGATCGTCTGCCAACTGCCGGTCGCGGTGGCGCCGGTGGGCAGCTTGGCCGAGGTGGGGTTGTTGCGGGTGTCCCAGCCGTAGGTGGTGACGTTGCCGCCGGGGCCGCCGTTGCCGGTGCCCATCGCGTCGGTGGCCGTCTGCACCAGGTGGTCCTTGTAGGTCTTCGACCGTTCGTGCTTCAGCCCGTCGACGGTCTTGGTGACCTCGCCGTCGGCGTTGTGGTGGTACTCGCTGGTGTGCCCCAGCGGATCGGTCACGGTGGTGACGCCGGCGTCGCGGTGACCGGCGCCCGTGTAGGAGTACGTGTACGTGGGGCCGGGGCCGCCGCCCTTCTCGGAGTAGCGGCGCAGTGAGGTGACCCGGTCCTGGGAGTCGTAGGTGAACACGGAGGACCGGGACTCCGAGGTGGTCAGCTTCACCAGTCGGCCGTCGCCGTCGTAGGCGAACGCCGTCGCCTTGCCGGCGGTGTCGACGGTCCGGGTCAGGCGGCCCGAGGTGTCCAGTTCATAGGAGGCCGAGCGGCCGCTGCTGTCCTTCGCCTGCCAGGTGCGCTCGCCGGTGCGGGTCAGGTCGATCCACCGGCCGGAGCGCGTCTCGGTCAGCTTGAAGCCGGCGGGAGCGCCGGAGGAGTTCTCGTGGCCCGTGACGGTGACGGAGCCGTTGTTGCGGTCGCTCACCTTGGTGAGCTGCCCGGCGGTGTCGTAGGTGTCCGCCAGACCGGAGGAGCGGTCGGTCAGGGTGTAGGTGCCGTCCGCGTTCTTGCGCAGGTCCTTGGAGTACCCGGCCGGAGTGGTGAAGGTCCCGTCGGCGTTCCTGCGGTACTCGACGGTGGCTCCGGTGTCGTCGTAGTGGAACACCTGGTCGCTGAACGACAGGTCCAGCCGCCGTTCGTACCCGAGCCACCACTGCGCGCCCACCTCGCCGTAGGGGGCGTCCAGGGAGTTGTAGGTGCGGGTGAGCCGGAGGCTCTGGCCGACGCCCGCGACGTCGAAGTCGGTGGCCGCCAGCATCAGGTTGCCGGTCGAGTAGTCGATCCGGCCGACCAGGGCGTCGGTGATGCGGAAGTCGCTGATCCGATGCCAGGGAACGGCCCCCTGGCCTTCGGGCACATAGCGCTCCGGTGCGGCGGCGCCCGAGCGCGAGGGCGCGGGCTCCTGTCCGCGCAGTCGTCTCTCCTCGCGCTGCTGCCAGGCCCGTTCGCCCGCGTCCGGAGCGGCCGACGCCACGGAGCGCGGGGGTTCGGTGACGCCGACGCGGACGGGCGGCGTCTTCGCGGGCGTCGATCTGCCCCAGTGGGACTCCGTGGTGGCCGTGGGTCCCTCGTGCGGAGCCGCGAGGGCGGGCGGGGCGCCGGCCGTCAGGGCGAGGGCGACGGCCAGGGAGGTCAGGGTGGTCAGGGACAAGGTGTGCCGGGCGCGGACCCGTCCACGCCGTGGTGCGGGGGCGTCGGGTAACGCCCGGGACGACTCGTTGTGCATGGTTCTCCCCCTTGTGCAGACGAGTTCGGCGGCCTGTGGACCGCCGAACGGGGCCGAGGGACACCACCCTGGCCGCATCCGCACCAGGGGCAATACCCACCGCATTCGGTTGGGCCGATAACGAGTCAATCTCCGGACGGTTATCCGTGTCGCACTGCAGGACCGCGGCGATGAATCGAGCGGAAAATACCTGGACCACCGGATTCGGAAAGGCCGGAAACCGTTGGCGGACGGCCGAGTTCCGGGCGGCACGTCCTTTGCAGGGGCCTTGTCGGATCGACTCCGGAAATCCAGCGGAATGTCTCCCTCCTCCGCTTGCCGTTGCTACGGTGATGCGGCATCGACACCGAAAGAGGAGGCGTATCGTGCGCAAGCGCTTATTCACGGCCCTGGTGGTTTCCGCCGCGTTCTCCGGCGTGCTCGCCGTGTCACCCACCGCGTCCGCGGAGCCCGATCCCTCGGGCTGCGGCAAGGGCTTCTTCTGCATCTACGCAGGTGAGGGGCAGACCGGTCAGCTCCTGGTGAAGACCGAGGGTGACTGGACGGGCAGTGTGAGCGGCCGCTCAGTGTTCAACAACGGCGTCGAGTACCCGGGCGAGGACCACATCCAGCTCACCTGGACGTACAACGGCGGGACGTACGAGGATTGCCTGCATTACAACCCCGGGCCCGGCGACTACAAATGGAACTTCACGGCCGGTGTGGTGTTCACCAAGGCCGTGTGGCGGGGCGAATGCTGACGTGAATCCGCGCGCCTCCGGCGGTTCCCGCATTTCGTCTCCCGCAGGAGAGCGCGGGACGGCTGCGCGGGATTGCCGGAGGCGCGGCGGATTCGCTGCCCGAGCATTCATGGCAGGGCGGGAGCCCGGGACGCCCGCCGCCCCGGCCGCTGAAATTTCGCGACGCCACCGCAAGGTTAGACGGGTGGCCGGTCGCGCCGGTCCTGACACATGTCAGGACCGGCTTCGACGGTTGCCGGCCATCCTGGTCCTTCCGCATGTCAGCCCGCCGTCAGGATCCGCACCCCGAGTGCCGTCAGTTGCTCGACGACCGTGTCCCCGGGGGCCGTGTCGGTGATCAGACCGGTGACCTTCTCCCAAGGCAGGACGCGGTACTGCGAGGCTGTGCCGATCTTCTCGGAGGACGCCAGGATGTAGGTGTCGGCGGCCCGGGCGGACAGGGCGCGTTTCATCGCCGCTTCCTCGGCGTCCCCGGTGGTCAGGCCCGCCTCGGGGTGTACGCCCGTGACACCGAGCAGGCAGAGGTCGGCGGAGACGTTCTGCGCGGCCTCGACCGCGGCGGCACCGCAGGTGACCGCCGAATGCTTGAAGACGCGCCCGCCCAGCAGGAAGAGCTCCGCACCGGGGTGGTCGAGGAGGGCCGCGGCGATCGTCGGACTGTGCGTGATCACGGTGCAGACGAGGTCCTTCGGCAGCGCTTCGGCGACCGCGAGGGCCGTGGTGCCTCCGTCGAGGATCAGCGAGCCGTGCGGCCGCACCAGGCCGGCGGCCACCGCGGCGACCTTTCGCTTGCCCTCCGGCGCCACCGTCTGCCGCGCGTCGTAGTCCACCACCGCCGGGGACGCGGGCAGGGCGCCCCCGTACACCCGCTGGCACAGCCCCTCGGCTGCGAGTTCCCTCAGGTCGCGCCGCACGCTGTCCTCGGAGATCCCCAGCTCGGCGGCGACGTCCTTGGCGACGATCTTCCCGGTGCGGGCGAGGAGACCGAGGAGGTGCTCGCGTCGTTCAGCGGCCAGCATGCACGTTCCTTCCTGATGTTGCCTGTTTCTGCGTGTAGTCTACCGGCCATGACCGACAAGCCGATGCTCATCCTGATCGCAGGCCCCTACCGCTCCGGCACCGACGGCGACCCGCAGGCCATGGCCGCCAACCTGGCGCGCCTCGAAGACGCGGCCTGGCCCGTCTTCGCGGCCGGCCACCTGCCGGTGATCGGCGAATGGATCGCCCTGCCCGTCCTCCGGTCCGCCGGCGCCGGTCCCACCGACCCCCTCGCCGACCAGGTGCTCTACCCGACCGCCGACCGCCTCCTGGCCCACTGCGACGCGGTGCTGCGCCTGCCCGGCGCGTCCACCGGTGCCGACCAGGACGTCGCCACGGCCCGGCGGCGCGGCCTGCCCGTCTACCACGACGTGGCCGAGATACCCCGCCGCACCCCGCAGGAGGCCGCGTGACGAGCCGCCCGGGCATCGACACACCCGACCACCGCGGACGCACCCACCTCGACCGGGCCGGACGCGGTCTCGACCGCAACCCCGGCGTCGTGGTCCGCGACGTCGAGCTCACGTCCCAGGGCTGGCACGTGCTGCGCCGCACCACCTTCGACTACCGCCGGCGCGACGGACGGTGGGAGACGCAGCAGCGCGAGACCTACGACCGGGGCAACGGCGCCGTCGTCCTGCCCTACGACCCGGACCGCGGATGCGTACTGCTCACCCGGCAGTTCCGGTACCCGGCCTATGTGAACGACCACCCCGACGGCATGCTCGTCGAGGCCGCGGCGGGCCTGCTCGACGGGGACGACCCGCGCACGGCCATCCGACGCGAGAGCGCCGAGGAACTCGGCGTCACCCTCGGCCCCGTCACCCACGTCCTCGACGCCTACATGAGCCCGGGCTCCGTCACCGAACGCCTGCACTTCTTCACCGCTCCGTACCGGCCCGCGGACCGGACCGGGAGCGGCGGCGGGCTGGAGGAGGACGGCGAGGACATCGAGGTGCTGGAGCTCCCGTTCGCCGAGGCCCTCGCCATGACCCGGGACGGACGCATCGTCGACGGCAAGACCATCCTCATCCTGCACTGGGCGGCGCTGAGCGGACCTTTCGCGGGGTGAGCGGCAGTCACGGCGCGGTGCTCGTGCGCAGTTGCCACGTGTCGATGGCCTGGTCGGGCTCCATGCCCAGGTGCTCGTAGAGCGCGAGGGCGCCGGTCGCGTTCTCGGTGTCCACCCCGAGGCCCACGGTGTCCCTGCCGCGTACGGCGAACGCGGCGAACGCGGTGCGCAGGAGGTGCGCACCGACGCCGCGGCCGCGCGCGTCCTGGAGGACTCCGAGGTGCCGGACCCACCCCATCGTCAGGCGGTTGTCGTGGGCGGCGAGGGCGCCCACCGTGCCGCTTCCCGCCACGTCCGCGAGCCACACCAGCGACGGATCGGCCTCGGTGGTCGGCGTGGCCAGTCCTTCGCGCCACTGCTCGAAACCCACGGGGTGATGGCTGAAGTGGTCGACGAAGGCCTTCTCGACGAGGTCGTGAGCGAGCCGCAGGTCCGCTTCGGACGCGCAGGGGCGTACGGACACCCCCGGCGGCGGGGTCGGCGGGGTGTCGGTGTCCGCGGCGACGGGCTTGGTGAGCACGTGGTACCGGCGCACCGGCTCCCAGCCCCGGTCCCGCAACAAGGTGGCGTCGAGCGTCGAGGGGTCCCTGAGGTAGAGGTGGCACACCGCTTCGGGCCGGCCGTTGGCGCGGGCGATGGCCGCAGCGCGGGCGGCCATCAGGTCGAGCAGGGCGGCCCCCGCCTCGTGGTGCCCGGGCAGCGAGTAGTGATCGGCGTCGATGTGCCCGGTCCCGTGGCTGTCGCAGACCAGCGCGTAGCCGGCCAACGCCCCGTCCTCGTCGAAGGCGAGCCAGGTGTCCGTCTCGGGCCGGGTGCCCGACAGCGTCATGTCGCGGACGACCTCGGCCACTTCGGTCCCCGGTTCGCCGGTCTCGATGACGTCGATCGTGTTGATCAGTTCGCATATCCCGGCGGCGTCCTCGACCGTGGCCGGCCGTACGGTGACGCGCGAGGTGGCGGAGCGCTGTGGCATGACGGTCAGTGTGTGCGGCGGTGGTCAGGGGTGCAACGGCTTTTCCGCGAGCCGGATCGCGGCCCCGCGGGACGGGGGGAGGGCCTGCCGGTTCAGCCGTTCAGGACGCCGCCGGCCTCGGAGACCGGGACCGTGTCCGCGGCCGGCGGGACCTTCACGCGGATCGGCTCACCGATGTCCGACAGGGTCATGGTGTGCTGGACCTGTGCGCCGGACAGGTTCACGCTCATCCGGGTCCTCGCCGGCCGTCCGCGGCCGTCGACCCACACGTCGGCGAAGACGGGGATGTCACTGCCCAGGGCGTCCCGCACCTGGTTGATCTTCGTGCGCACCTCGGGGGCCATGCGCAGGGTGACGGTCCGGTGGTCGAGGATCCCGCGGTAGTGCACGGTGGGCACGCCCCGGACCTTCTCCTCGCCCTCGCGGGAGATGTCGCGCAGGGCGGCGATCTGCCGCAGGACGTGCTCCGGGTCGTTGAGCGGGGCGCGCAGCAGGTAGTGGGCCTCCGCCTTGTCGCGGGGCAGGACTCCCCAGGTGCCCTTCTCCATGCCCGCGGCGCCGCTGACGTAGATCTGCCCGTCGGCGAAGACCTGGTCGCTGTGGTCGATGGCGCCGCCGGGGAGGTCGACCGCCAACTGGCCCTTGCCGGCCGCGAAGTCGAAGCCGCCCGTGACGGTGAGGTCGTACATCTTGCCCTCGCCCTCCAGCCTGACCTCCTGGCGGACCGCGGCGCTGGTCCCGCGGAGACGCGCGACGGCCTCCCGTACGGCGGAGCGGGGGTCCGACGCGGCGCGGGAGGCCGGTGTCGACGCCGGTGCCTCGCGGTCCTCGGCATCGGCCGTCGCACATCCGGCGCACAGCAGCACGGCAGCGGCGACGAGCAGGATAGGGCGGCGCATGGGGTCTCCGAGGTCCGGGCGAGCACGCGGCCCCGGTGGCACCGTCTCGCGCCGCGATCATACGGATGTCGCGCACAGCAGTGCGCATCGGGAACGGTGCCGCCCTCAGGGCACTGAGCAGGGGCGGGGAGCAGGCGGAACGACGGGACGGCGGTGCCGGGTCGCGGTGACCCGGCACCGAGGTGCGGCTGTGCGCGAGGGTCAGGGTGTGCGCAGGGCCACCGCCGCGCAGTGGCCCACCGGCACCGCGACGTCCGCCAGGGACCAGCCGGGCACGGAGGCCGGCCGGGGGCCCGAGCCGACGTAGTCGGCCGAGGGGTCGGCGGACAGGCCCACGCCCAGCCCTTTCAGGTAGGCCTCCTTGCGGGTCCACACCCGGGTGAAGGCCGCCGGCCGCTCGGTGGCGGGGAGGCGGGAGAGTTCCGCCGCCTCCCGTGGATGCAGCACGTCGGCGGTCTCCAGGATCGTCGCCGGCGCCACCAGTTCCTCCACGTCCACCCCGACCGGGGCGGTGGCGAACGCCAGGAGGCTCAGGCCGGTGCAGTGCGAGAGCGAGAAGTGCAGGGTGTCGCCGGGCAGGACGGGTCTGCCGTGGGGTTCGTCGCAGTGCCGGCACGGCGCCCGCTCGATGACGACCTCACCCGGCGCGATGTCGAGGTAGAGGCCGAGGAGACGGCGCAGCGCCACGTGTGCGCAGACGTAGGAGTCGCGGTCGGCGGTCCGGACGAACTCGGCGGCTCGCGCGAGTTCCTGGTCGTCGAGGACGGTCGGTGCCCGGCGCTCGGCGTGGGTGCGGTACTCGCTGGTGTCCACCAGCCACACCTCCGGGCCCGGGGACGGGTGGGGTGTGCCGTCCGGTCCACCGCCGGGGTCGGGGGCGGAGCCGGTCAGCCGCCGGGGCAGCAGCAGACGGGGAACGGTCAGGACGGTCATGGCCCTCCTTCAGGCGGCGGCCGGGACGGGCGTCTCGGCGGGCTTCTGCGCGGCTTCCCGGGGCTGGGCCGGGTGGCGCAGGGCGAGGACGGCGGCCAGCGGGGAGACGAAGGCGATCGTGCCGCACAGCAGCCAGGTGGCCTGCACGCCCAGCACGAGCGACAGGCTGCTGAAGACGGCGATGGAGATGGGGGCGGTGCCGATGCCGGCGAGCGCGAGCGTGGACATCGCCGCGCCCATCCGCTCCTCGGGAGCCGCCTCCTGGTAGAGCGTCACGATGGCGGGGCCGTTGAGGCCGGACAGCAGGCCGACGGCGGCGGCGACGGCCGTGAGCGACACCACCGACGGCATCAGCGCCATGACCAGGATGCCCGCGGCCAGACCCGCGCCGGTGACGACCAGGCGGACGTACATCGGGATGCGGTGGGCCAGCACGGCGCCCAGTGCGCTGGACCCGAGGGCGCCGACGCTGAACGCGGCGAGCACCACGCCGACGGCACTGACGCCCCAGCCCCGCTGGGACACCAGCAGCGGCAGGGCGACCTCCGCGGGCCAGCTGAAGGCCATGTCCAGGGACAGGGAGGCGAGGAACATCCAGCGCAGGCGGGGGTGGCCGGCCAGCAGCCGGAAGCCGTCACCGGAGCGCTTGATCAGTGAGGCGCCGGGTTCCGGCTCGGGCCGGCGGAAGCCGTGGGTGACGTGCAGCAGGCAGGCCAGCCAGATCGCGCCCGTGACCGCACCGGCGGCCAGCGCCAGCCACAGTTCCCCCACCGAGATGAGGAACGCGCCGGTGGGGGCGCCGAGGATGGGGGCCACCCGCAGCACCATGGCGTACAGGGAGTTGGCGCGGGCCAGCTGGTCGCCGCGCGCCAGCATGGGCAGCAGGACGCCGGAGGCGGGTCCGGCCAGGCCCAGCAGGACGCCCTCGATCAGGGCGATCACCACCAGCGGCCAGAGGGACTCGGTGGTCGCGGTGATCACGGCGCCGGCCGCCAGCAGCGCCACGCGGGCCGTGGTGGTGCGCAGCAGCACGAAGCGCGGGCCGAGGGTGTCGGCGACGGCCCCGCCGAAGATGAGCATGAGGGCGCGCGGCACGGTCGCGGCGAGCATCAGCAGGGTGACGGCACCGGTGCCCCCGAGCTGGACGGCCGTCCAGTTCATGGCGATGAGCAGGGCGAAACTGCCGAGCTGGACGGCGGCTTGACCGCCGACGAGGGAGCCGACCCGGCCCCAGGGGACCGGGTGCTGTGCGGTGGTGTCCATGGAGGTACCTGTTCTGTGCGAGGGAGAGGGGTGGGCCGGGGTCAGGGCCGGCGGGCGGCCAGGGCGTGGCGCACGGCCCGGTGGGCGGCGTGGGCCGCTTCGGTGTCCCGGGGTGCGCGGCCGTACGTGCGCAGTTCCAGGTGCCCTCCGAGGTGGGCGAGCCCGGCTTCGCGCAGGGCACGGGTGGCGGCCGTGCCGGCGGTCCCGGCGCCGGGGCCGGGCCGGACGCTGACGCCGGGCGTCCCGTCGGTGCCGGTGAGCCGGAACCGGGCCCGGACCAGCCCGCGAGCGGAGCGGGGACGGTCCGCCACGGCCGGGCCGGGCCGGCCGCGGGCCGGATCCGTGCGGGGTCGTGCCGGTCCCGGGCCCGAGGCGGGACGTTCGCCGGGTCGCCGCCGCACCCCAGGCGGTTCCGCCGACGCCCCGCGGGCGGACCGGCTCACGGCTGGTCCCCGGCCGTCACGGCAGGCACCCGGTCCGGGGCCGGGACCGGACCCGCGGCCGGGTCCCACAGGTCCTCCGGCGCCAGGTCGCCGACCCGGTACTTGCCCAGCGCGCTGACCAGCAGGCGCAGTTCCAGTGCCAGGGCGTCGACGAGGCGGACCAGGCCCTCGTCCGGATCCTCGTCCACGGCGAGCAGTGCCGCCCGGCCGAGGCCGACCGCACGGGCGCCCAGCGCGAGGGCCCGCACGGCCCGGCCGCCCTCCCAGATCCTGCCGGTGGCCAGCAGGTCCCCGGCGGGCGTGCCGATGCGCCGCAGGCACTCGCCGAGCGGCAGGCCGACCGCGTCGAGGAAGACCCGGGGCGCCCAGCCGGTACCGCCCTCCGCACCGTCCACGGTGACGGCGTCGGCACCGGCCGCCCAGGCGGTGGCGGCGGCCCGGGCCACGTCACGGCCGGGGTGGAACTTCACCCAGGTGCGGGCGAGGGGGAAGTTGTTCCGCATGAACCGCAGTTGCTGGCGGACGATCTCCTCGGTGAAGGTGCCGGGGGTGGCGCAGCGCAGCCGCCGGGCGGGATCGCCCAGCACGTCCTGGACCGTGAACTGCCCGGCCAGCCGCTCCCCTTCGGCGGCGTCGACCACGGTCATGCCGCCGAGGCCCGGCTTGGCGCCCTGGCCTGCCTTCAGTTCGAAGCCGAGCCGGCCGGAGTCGCGCAGGGCCCGGGTGCCGGGGTCGCTGTAGAGGAGGTTCCACACCTCCGAGTCGGCGTCCTCGGTGGACTGCTGCACCACCACCCCGCCGACGCCGTCGGCCGCGGTCTCCGCGTAGACGGCGATGCGCTCCAGCAGGGCCGAACGCACCCGCCCGGCGTCGCCGCCGCGCCGGTAGCCGTGCACCGGCACCATGTTCTCGCCGATCACCAGGGGGATGCCGAGGCGTGCGGCCTGCCGGGTCGCGGCCAGGGCGAGGTCGCCGCTGCCGGCCCGGGTGGAGCCGAACGCGGAGAGGTACAGCGGCAGCCGGGTGGCGAACCCGCCGGTGCGGCCGGACAGGTCGACGTCCTCGTGGGAGGGTTCCCGGCCGAGGTCGATCAGCTTCTCCAGCCGCCGGGGCATGAACACCGGTGGGGCGACGCGCAGTCGGTCGAGGTCGTCGGGAGGCTCGGCGGCCGTGGCCCCGAAGAGGGCGCCGCCGTACTCCTCGGCCGCGGGGAAGACGTCGGCGGTGCCGGTCCGGGCCCTCGCGCGTACGCGGCCCTCCGGGAACCCGGTCGCGTGCAGGCCGTTCACGGCGCGATCACCCCCGGCAGCTTCGGGTAGGCGCTGACCTGCCACAGGGAGTCGAGCCCGGTCAGGAAGCGGACCAGTCGCTGCAGTCCCATGCCGAAGCCGGCGCTGGGGCGGATGCCCTCGCGGGCCAGCTGGAGGTACCAGGCGTACTTGGCGGGGTTCTCGCCGCTCTCGCGCATCCGCGTCACGATCGTCGCGTAGTCGGACTCGCGTTCGCTGCCGCTGGCCAGTTCCCCGTAGCCGCCGTGGGCGAGCAGGTCGAAGTTGCGCAGCACGCCGGGGCGTTCGGGGTCCTCGCGGTCGTAGAAGCCGCGTGAGCCCTTCGGGTAGTCGTCGACGAAGAACGGGCGGTCGGCCTCCAGGGACAGCAACCGCTCGCCGGTCCAGTCGATCTCGGCGTCGGGGCTCTGCGGATGGCCGGCGGCCACGAGCCGGGCGACGGCCTCGTCGTGGGTGCGGGTGTCGAACTTGCCCGACCGCAGTTCCGCGAAGTCGAGTTCGTCGCGGCCCAGTTCGCGCAGCACGTCGGGGACGGCCGTCCACACGTGGTCGACGACGTGGGTGAGCAGTCCGGCGGCGATGTCCTGGGCGTCCTTGCGGGTGCCGTCGGCGAGTTCGACGTCGATCTGGTGGAACTCGACGAGGTGACGGCCGGTGCCGGCGGTCTCCGGGGGTTCCACGCGCACGTTGGGTGCGACGTAGAACAGGCGCGGGAAGCCCTTCAGGGAGGCCTGCTTGTAGAGGATGGCGCTGGTCATCAGCTTGTAGGGCTGTCCGTAGTAGTCGACGTCGAGTGCCTTGGCGCCCCGGCCGCCGGGGTCGGTGACCGGTCCCACCAGCGGCGGCAGCAGCTCGACGAAGCCCTCGCCGCGCAGGAACGCGCGGGCGGCGTACAGGGCTTCCTGCTGGACGAGCATCGCCGAGCGCAGTCGCGGCGAGGCCAGGTGCTCGCCCAGCGCGGGCGGGGTGGTGGCGTCCATGTCGTCTCCAGGTCGTGACGGGGGTGGGGTTCGGGGTGCGGGCGTGGCGGGGCGGGCCGGCGGGGCGGGGGGTCGGGGCGTCGCGCCTGCCGCCGGCGGGCCGGGGCGGTCGTAGCGGTCGGCCAGGGTGTGCAGGGCTCGCAGCAGGCCGGTGGAGGTCATGGGGCCGCTCGCGCCGGGCGCGGCGTAGGGCACGGCGGGCATCCGCCCCACGGCGGACCAGCGGAGCGTCCCGTCGGGGGCGAGGAAGCTGCGGCTGCGGCCCGCGTTGTCCGGGTGCAGGCAGTAGGGGACGTCGAGCACCCCGCGTGCGAACGCGGTGCGCAGCGCGCGTCCCGGGTCGTCGGAGAGCTCCAGGACGGCCTCCACGAAGCTGCGCGCCTCCCGGTAGACGGCCCCGTCCGCCGGGGCGCCGGTGCCGTCCCGTTCGGCCAGGGCGGCCGCGGCCGCCGCGGTCTCCAGTGCCCGTACGTTCTCCCCGACGGTCGGGATGCGGTGCGCCTCGGCGGCCGTCTTGACGATGAGGCGCGCGGCACCGGACCGGACGGCGAGGTGGGCGGCGTCCTCCAGGAGCCGGGTCGCCCCGCGCTCGGTGCGGGGGAAGACGCCCATGTAGGCGTAGAGGACGACGTGCCGGTCCACGTCGGCGGGCAGGAACTCCTCGGCGAGGCGGCGCAGCGCGCGGACCGCCTCCACGTCCTGCGCCTGGTCGGTCTGTTGCGCGTAGCTCAGGGAGATGCTGCGGATGCCGTGGCGGACGAAGAAGAGTCCTTCCAGGAGGCTGAGCGCGACGAGCAGTCCGGGCGGGCACAGCTGTCCGAGCATGCAGCCGCCGAAGCTCTCCACGTGGGCGGTGCGGCGGTCGGGGACCAGGGTGGCCAGCAGTTCGCAGGAGCGGGCCCAGTTGTCCACGGACTCGGCGAGCGGGGTGCGGCCGTAGGGCAGGCAGTAGGAGACGGGGCCGCCCTCGGTGGCGTCCAGGCCGGCCGCGGTGAGCGCGCGGATGATGGGTTCGGGCCGGGAGGAGCCGTGCCGGACCTGGACCGGGAAGCCGGGGGCGCGGAGGGAGTCCAGCAGGTCGCGGGTGAGGGCCGGGGGGTGGGTGGCGATGGGGTAGCCGTTGAGCGGGGTGCCCTCGGCGAGCGCGGCCCGGGCGGCGGCGAGGTCGCCGGTGCGTGTGTAGCTGTCGATGGTGAGGGTGCCGACGGTGGTGGCGACGGCGGAGCGGGTGCGCCGCAGGCCCTCGCGCATCCGTCGCGGGTCGCTGAAGCCCATGCGCGGCTGGACGACGAGACGGCCGGCGGCGGCCGCGGCGGCGACGTACTCCCCGAAGGACGCGGTGCGCTCCTGTGCCGCGTCGAGCAGCCCGCCGGTGTGGGCCTCGGCATCCCGGCCGGCCGCGCCCGCGGTGCGGGCCGGGTGCGGGGCGGGGAGCGTCGCGATGGTGTTCACGCGGCGGCCCGCCCGGCGAAGGTCTCGTCCAGCCAGGTGCGCAGGGCGGCGGTGTCGCCGTCGTCGAAGACGGCCGCGCAGCCGGCCCGCAGCAGCCTGGCGCGCTGCTCGGGGTCGGCGCGGCCGGCGACGCCGAGCTTGCCGCCGAGGACGACGGGCGGGTGCGGCCCGGCGGCGCGCAGGGCCCGCAGGGCGTTCAGCCCGTCGCGGTACCCGTGGCCGTTCACGCTGCTGATGACCACCAGGTCGGGCCGCTCGGCCGCGCAGGCCCCGGCCAGCAGTTCGCCGCCGACGCACGGGCCGAGGTTGCGCACCCGGTGCCCGCACTCCTCCAGGAGCAGCTGGAGATAGACGAGGTTCCAGGTGTGGGAATCCGAGGCCGTGCCGGTCAGCAGGGTGTTCACATTCCGTCGTCGCATGCTCAGAAATATAGGAGAACAAGGCTTTCCGGAGAGGCAGTTGCGGCGGCAGGATCACGGGAAGAACGGCTTTTCCGTCAGCCGCGGGAAAAGACCGCCGGCGGCGCGGGGGCGAAAAGGGCCGCGCCCCGTGCATGCACGGGGCGCGGCCGGTGGTCGATCAGGGGCGCGGATGTCAGGAATACTGCGCGACCAGGCTCAGCGGGCGGATGTCGGTCCAGTTCCGCTCCACGTACTCGAGGGCGGCGGCCCGCGGGCCGGGGCCCCACACCCCGTCCCAGCCTGCGGGAACGTCCGCGAAGACGGGCCACAGCGCGTGCTGTCCCTCGGCGTTGACCACGACGTGGAAGGTGCCCTCGGGGTCGTCGAAGGGGTTGGTCATGACAGGCTCCTCAGTTTCTCGGAAAGGATGCGGCCGATCAGGGCGAGCGGTTCGGGTTCTCCCATTCTGGTGTGGGGAACCCCGATCAAGTGGTTTTCCACGGTGCCGTCGATATAGGGGATCCAGTGCTGCGCGAGAGTGTTCTCCGTTTCTCCTTCTTCGAGTGCGCCGAGGAACACCAGGTCGGTTTTCACCGGGCGCGGGGCATACAGGTTCATGATTTCGGCGTGGTTGATGGAGGCGCCGATCACGGAGCGGATCTCGTCGTCGGAGAAGGCGCCGAGCACCGGGTCCTTCAGCCGGACCAGGCCGATGAGCGCCTCGACGTCGAAGGGGGCGTCCTCGGGCTCGTGCGAGGCGTCGCCGACGAGCATGTCGCGCTTCTGCGCCGGCGTCATGCGGCGGCGCCGCGGCTCGGTGGGCAGCAGGTGCACGTCCATCATCGCGAGCAGGTCGCACCGCTCCCCCAACTCGGTGAGCCGCACCGCCAGTGCGTGGGCGACGGTGCCGCCGAAGGACCAGCCGAGGAAGCGGTAGGGGCCGTGCGGCTGGACCTCGCGGATCAGCGGCAGGTAGTCGTCGACCATCTCCTCCACCGACTCGGGCGCGTGCCCGAGCTCGGCCAGGGCGCGCGCCTGCACCGCGTACAGCGGCTGGTCGGGGCCCAGGTGGCGGGTGAGTCCGGCATAGGTCCAGCCGACGCCGGTGCCCGGGTGGAGGCAGAACAGCGGGGGTCTGCTGCCCTTGGTCTGCAGCGGCAGCAGGACGCCCATCGGGTCGAAGCCGTTCGGTTCGTCGGCCAGCAGTCCTGCCACGGTCGGGGTGCGGAACAGGTCCCGCACGCCCAGTTCGAGGCCGAGGACCGCCCGCATCCGGCTGACGAGGCGCACGCCGAGCAGGGAGTGGCCGCCCAGGGTGAAGAAGTTGTCGTCGATGCCGACGGTCTCGGCGCCGAGCACCTCGGCGAACAGGCCGCACAGCAGTTCCTCGCGCGGGGTGCGCGGCGCCCGGCCGGTGGTCCGGACCGCCGGGGCGGGGGCCGGCAGCGCCGTGCGGTCGGGCTTGCCGTTGACCGTCAGCGGGATCGCGTCGAGCAGCACCGCCGCCGAGGGCACCATGTGCTCGGGGAGCTGGTCCGCCGCCCAGCGCAGCAGGTCCGGGCCGGTGAGCTCGTACCCGGTGCGCGGCACGGCGTAGGCGACCAGGCGCTTGCCTCCGGGGCCGTCGTCGAGGACCACCACCGCGGCCTGCCCGACGCCGGGGTGGTGGGCCAGGGTGGCCTCGATCTCGCCGGGTTCGATGCGGAAGCCGCGGAGCTTGATCTGGCCGTCGGCCCGGCCGAGGAAGCGCAGTTCGCCGTCGGCGGTCCAGCACACCAGGTCTCCGGTGCGGTACATCCGGCCGCCGTCCGCGCCGAACGGGTCGGCGACGAAACGCTCGGCGGTCAGTGCCGGGCGGCCGACGTAGCCGCGCGCCACCTGGGTGCCGGCGAGGTACATCTCCCCCGCCACCCCCGTGGGCACCGGGCGCAGCCGCTCGTCCAGGACGTAGACGCGGGTGTTGTCGAGCGCCGCGCCCAGGTACACGCCGCGCAGGACGCGTTCGGTGACGGGGAAGTGCTGGTGGTGGGAGGCGAAGGTGGTCTCGGTGGGTCCGTAGCTGTGCACCAGGACGGTGTCCGGGCAGTGGGTCAGGACCCGTTGGAGCGCCTGGGGGGAGGCGACGTCGCCGCCGGTCCACACCTCATCGAGCAGCTTGAGGGTGTCCAGGCCCTCGTCGGCCATGATGTGGAACAGGCCCATGGTGAAGTAGGCCGCGGTGACGCGGTGGGTGCGCACGGTGTGGTCGATCTCGGCGAGGTCCGTGCCGTCGCCCGGGCAGAACACCAGCTCCCCGCCGCTCAGCAGCGGTACCCACAGCTCGTAGGTGGAGGCGTCGAAGCCGATGGCCGAGTGCACCAGCATGCGCCGGTGGTGGTGGCGGTTCCAGCAGCGGTCGGTGGCCAGCTCCACCACGTTGCGGTGGGTCACCCCGACGCCCTTGGGCCGGCCGGTGGAGCCGGAGGTGAACATCACGTACATCAGGGCGTCCTCGCCGACCGCCACACCCGGGTCCCCGGCAGCGGACGGGTCGAAGGCGCCGGGCCCGTCCACCGCCAGCACCCGCAGCCCGGCCGCCGCCTCGGCCGCCACGGCAGGCGAGTCCAGGTGGGCCCGCTGGGTGAGGAGCACCCTCGCGCCGGTGTCCTGCGTCATCGTGCGCACCCGGGCCTCGGGCAGCCGGGGGTCCATCGGCACGTAGGCGGCACCGCACTTGAGGATCGCCAGCAGCGCCACCGGCAGCAGGGGCGTCCGGTCCATGAGCACGGCGACGGCCGCGTCGCGCCGCACCCCGGCGGCGAGCAGGGTGTGCGCCAGCGCGGTGGCGCGGGCGTCCAGTTCGGCGTAGGTGACCCGCTCCTCGCCGTGGGAGAGGGCGATCCGGTCGGGGGTGCGCCGGGCCTGGGCGGCGAACCGCTCGTGCACCAGCCCGCATCCGGCGGCCGGGGCGGCCGTGTCGTTGTACGACGTCAGCAGCCGGAACTCCTCCTCGGCCGACAGCAGGACGAGGTCGGTGACCCGCTGCGCCGGGTCGTGCGCCACGGACCGCAGGATGCGCTCCAGGTGGGCGGCCAGCACGGCGGCCGTCGCCGCGTCGTAGAGGTCCGTGGCGTACTCCAGGACTCCGCCCAGACCGGCGGCCCGGCCGTCGGCCGTGCGGGACTCCCGCAGGGACAGCGTCAGGTCGAACTTGGTGAAGCCCGACTCGGTGGCCAGCGGGGTGCCGGCCAGCACGCCGCCCTCCCCCGGGCCCGCTTCGGCGGGTTCCACCTGCACGATCGTCTGCACCAGCGGGTGCCGGCCGGCCGACCGGGGCGGGTTGAGCCGCTCCACCACCAGGTCGAAGGGCAGCTCCTGGTGGGCGAAGGCCGCCAGGTCGGTGGCGCGCACCCGGTCCAGCAGCTCCTCGAACCGCGGGTCGCCGGAGGTGTCGCAGCGCAGCACGAGGGTGTTGACGAAGAACCCCACCAGGTCGTCGAGTGTCTCGTCGTCGCGCCCGGCGACCACCGTGCCCAGCGGCAGGTCGGTGCCGGCGCCGTGCCGGGTCAGCAGCGCGGCGAGCGCCGCCTGCACGACCATGAACAGGGTGGCCCCGTGGTCCAGGGCGAGCCGCTCCAGGCGTGCGTGCACGTCCGCGTCCAGGACGACCGGGACCGCCGCGCCCCGCTTGGACGCCTCGGCCGGGCGGGTCCTGGCCGGGGTGGGTTCGAGCACCTCGGGGGCGCCCGCGAGGGTCTCGCGCCAGAAGGCGACGTGCTCCTCGGCCGCCTCGTCCCGGAGGGCGTCGCGTTGCCACAGCGTGTAGTCCGTGTACTGCACCGGCAGCGGCTCCCAGCCGGGGGCGGAACCCGCGCTGCGCGCCGCGTAGGCGGCGGCCAGGTCGGTCAGCAGCGGACCGGTGGACCAGCCGTCGGCGGCGATGTGGTGCACGAGCAGCACCAGGATCTGCCCGGCGCCCTCCTCGGTGAGCAGCGTGGCGCGCAGGGGCAGGTCGGCGGCCAGGTCGAAGACGTGGCCGGCCGCCTCGTCGACGGCCGCGGCCCGGGCCCCGGCGGGGCAGTCCACCACGTCGAGCACGGGGCGGGCCGCGGCGCCCGTCAGCACCCGCTGGTACGGCTCCCCGTCCACCGCGGGGTAGACGGTGCGCAGCACCTCGTGCCGTCCGGCCACGTCGGCCAGTGCGTCGGCCAGGACGTCCGGGTCGAGCGGCCGGTCCAGCCGCAGCGCGAAGGGGATGGTGTAGGAGCGGCTCGGTCCCTCCAGCTGGTCCACGAACCACAGCCTGCGCTGCGCGTACGACAGTGGCACCCGCTCGGGCCGCAGCCGGGCGGGGACGGGCGCCGGTCCGGGTCTGCCGGACGCGGTGGCCTGCCCGGCGAGACGGGCCGCGAGTTCGCGGGGCGTGGGGGCGAGGAAGAGGTCCCTGATCCGGGCCTCCAGCCCCAGGGTGGCGCGGATGCGGTTGACCAGGCGCACCCCGAACATCGAGTGCCCGCCCACCGAGAAGAAGTTGTCGTCCGGGTCGAGCTCCGGGCGGCCGATCACCTCGGCGAACAGGGTGCGCAGCACCTTCTCCACGTGCGGCTGCCCGGTGCCGGCGCCGGCGCGTGCGGCCTCCTGCTGTTCCCGCCGGGTCTGCCGGAGCCGGTCCCGCAGGCCGGTGACGCGGGCCGCCTCCTCGGGGGTGAGCAACTCCCGCGCGGTGACGGGGGCGTGCGGATCGGCGGCGGCCCGTTCCAGGGCGCGCACGAAGAGGTCCAGCAGCAGGCGGGCGGTGTCCGGTTCGAACAGGTCGGCCGCGTACTGCCACCAGACGGTGAGGGAGCCGTCGGCGGGCCGGGCGACGCAGGAGGCGCTGAGGTCGAACTTGGCCGCTTCCAGGCCGGGTTCGGTGAAGCGCCCGGCGAGCGGGCCGCGCGTGCCGGTGCCGGAGCCGTCGTCGGTCTCGGCGGTGAGCATCACCTGGAAGAACGGGTTCACCGCGAGGGACCGCTCCGGCGCCAGGTGTTCCACCAGCAGGTCGAAGGGGAGGTCCTGGTGTGCGTAGGCGGTGAGGTCCGTGTCCCTGGCGCGTTGCACCAGGTCGGCGTACGAGGCGGGGCCGGACACGTCGGTGCGCAGGACCAGGGTGTTGACGAAGAAGCCCACCAGGTCGTCCAGGGCCTCGTCGCCGCGGCCGGCGACGGGGGTGCCGACGGCGATGTCCTCCCCCGCGCCCGCGGCCGCCAGGGCCAGGGCGAGCGCGGGTTGCAGCACCATCAGCAGGCTGGCCCCGTGCTCGTCGCCGAGCGCGGTGAGACGCCGCAGTGCGTCCGCGCCGAGGCGGGCGGTGAGGGTGGCGCCGGCGCCGGTGGGCTCGGCGGGGCGAGGGCGGTCCGCGGGCAGGTCGAGCACGGTCGGCATGCCGTCCAGCGCGGCACGCCAGTGGGCGAGCAGCGGTGCCGGGTCCGCCAGCAGGTCCCGCTGCCACAGCGTGTAGTCGGCGTACTGCACCGGCAGCGGTTCCCAGCCGGGCGCCGTACCGGCGCGGCGGGCCGCGTAGGCGGTGCCGAGGTCGTGCAGCAGGGGGCCCACGGACCAGCCGTCGGTGGCGATGTGGTGGGTGAGCAGGACGAGCGTCGCCTCCGGCTCGCCGTCCCCCGTGGCCTCGGTGCGCAACAGCGCGGCGCGCAACGGCAGTTGTGCTGCCAGATCGAAGGTCGCCGAGGTGAAGCGGGTCACCTCCGCGGCCACGTCCTCGGCCGCGCAGGTGCGTTCGTGGAGCGGGACCGGCGGCGCGTCGAGGACGTGCTGGTAGGGCTCGCCGTCGACGGCCGGGTACACCGTCCGCAGCACCTCGTGGCGTGCCACCAGGTCGCCGAGGGCGGCGGTCAGGGCGGCGGGGTCGGGATCCTCGTCGAGCCGCAGCACGACCGGGAGGTGGTAGGTGGTGGACGGGCCCTCCAGCCCGGCGAGGAACCACAGCCGGCGCTGGGCGTACGACAGCGGCACCCGGTCCTCGGCCGGCAGCGGTTCCCCGGCGAACACGTCGAACGCCGGGTCCGGTGCCGTGACCGGGGCCGGGGCGGTGGTGCGGGCGGCGCGGGCGCGCAGTTCCCTGCGGTCGATCTTCCCGGAGGAGGTGCGGGGCAGTGACCGGACCGGGGTGAACGTCGTGGGCACGGCGGCCGGGGGCAGCGCCTGGCGGGTGTGCTCGCGCAGCGCGGACGGGCTCACACCGTCCTCCGTGACCACGAAGGCGGTGAGGCGCTTGCCGCCGCCGGGGGCTTCGGTGGCGACCACGGCGGCCTCGCGCACCCCTGTGTGGCCGGAGAGCACCGACTCGGCGGAGGCGGGGTCCACCCGGTGGCCGTTGATCTTCACCTCGTCGTCGGCGCGGCCGTCGAATCCGAGCCGGCCGTCGTCGCGGACGCGCACCAGATCGCCGGTGCGGTAGGCGCGTTCCGTGCCGAGCCGGGCGAAGCGGCGTTCCGTCAGCTCGGGCCGGCCCAGGTAGCCCAGGGCCAACTGCGCGCCCAGCAGCCACAGTTCGCCGTCGACCACCGCGGCCCGCATCCCGGGCAGCGGCGTCCCGATCGGCACCGGCCCGCCGGTGTACCGGGACAGGTCGGCGACGGTGGCGACGACGGTCGTCTCGGTGGGGCCGTAGGTGTTCAGCAGCCGGACCCGCTCGGGGTCCACGGACGCGCACCACTGAGCCACCCGCTCCGGCAGCGCCGCCTCACCGCCGATGATCACGGTGCGCAGCGTGGACGGCAGTGCGGCGAGCCCGGCGGCCAGGGTGTGCGCCAGCTCGTGCCAGTAGGCGGTGGGCAGGTCCAGCACGGTGACGCCGTGCGCGGCGCAACCGGCGAGCAGTCCGGGGACGTCCAGCATGTCCTCGTCGCGCAGGACGAGGGTGGCGCCCGCGCCCAGGGTGAGGAAGACCTCCTCGACACTGGCGTCGAAGTGCAGCGGGGCGAACTGGAGGACGACGTCGTCCGCGGTGATGCGGTAGACGCCGGTGGCCGCGGCCGTGAAGGCGGCGAGCGCGTCCTGCCCGACGACCACGCCGTTCGGGGTGCCGGTGGAGCCCGAGGTGTAGATGACGTACGCGGCGTCGGTGTCCACGCCGGGTCCCGGCAGGACGTGTTCCCCGTCGACGGAGGTCAGGGCCGTGCCCGTGCAGTCGGCGAGGACGGCGGCGGTGCGGGCGGCGGGGGCCGCGGGGTCCAGCGGCAGGTAGGCCGCGCCGGTGCGCAGGGCGGCGAGGAGGCCCACGATGGCGTCGACACCGCGCGGCCGGTGCACGGCGACCAGCCGGCCCGGCCCCGCCCCGCGGTCGGCCAGCTCGTCGGCGCGGAAGGCCACGGCGAGAGCCAACTGCCCGTAGGTCATGCGATGTTCGCCGTGCACGAGGGCGATCCGCTCGGCGTCCTGACCGGCGATCCGGTCCAGGACGCGAGGCGCCGTGCGGGGCGCCGGGCCGCCGTCCAGGACGGCGGAGGCGGTGGGGACGGTCGAGGGCATCGCGGGGCCTCCAGGCGAGGGTTCGGGGTGTGCCGCCGGCTGACGTGCTCCCACGCTAGGCAGCGCGGGCACCCGCGGCGGGCAGTCGGCGGGGCAGCTGCCCGGCGGCTCGTCGCCCGTTTCCTGCCGCTGCCCGCGCGAACTGCCGCCGCGACTGCCGCCGCCCGCATCCCGCCGGCGCCGGGCACGGCGAAGCCCGGAGCACTCGACGGCGGTCGGGTGCTCCGGGCGGTGGGGCGGTAGCCGCAAGGCCCTCTCGGCCGGCGTGCGCTACGGCCGGCTGACCCGGCTGCCGGTGTGCGTGCGGCGGCGCAGCGGCGGGGGCTGGGCGGGGCCGGGCGTGGCGGCGGCCGCCGCCAGGTACGCGGCGAGCTTCGTCGGCGTGGGGTGGCGGAACACTTCGCGCAGGGTGAGTTCGCGGCCCAGTTCGGTGCGGACGCGGTTGACCAGGCGGACCGCGAGCAGGGAGTGACCGCCCGCCTTGAAGAAGTTGTCCGCCGGGCCGACCTCCCGCCCGTCGAGCACCTCCGCGAACAGCCGCAGCAGACCGGTCAGCAGGGTGTCCCCGGGCCCGCCCGCGTCGTCGGGGCCGTTCCGGCCGGCGTCCTGCGGATCCGCGGCGTCGCCGTGTGCGACGGTGATCACGGCCGGCACGCTGTACTCCGGCAGCCGCTCGGCCGCCCAGGCCTGCACGTCGCCCTCGACGAGGCCCGCCCCCGTCACCCGGGCCGTGACCCGCCGGCCGGCCACCTGCGCCCGGGCCTCGCGCACCGCCGGGTGCGCGGCCAGGACGGCCGCCACATGCTCCACGTCGATCCGGTAGCCGTTCACCACGGGCCTCCTCTCGCCGCGCCGGTCGGCCGGAGCGGTGAGGTCTCCGACGCGCGCGTCCGGGTCGGCCGCGTACAGCTCCAGTGCCCTCGTCAGCAGATCGGTGAGCCGGGTGGCGCCGGGCCGCCCGTACAGGTCCGTGGCGTACTCCAGCACGCCCGCCAGGGAACCGTCCGGCTGCTCCGTCAGCGCGAAGGTGAGGTCGGACTTGGCGGTCCCCGAGGTGTGGGGCAGTTCGGTGCCGGCCAGCGGGCCGGACGGCGCGGCGTCCTGCCCGGGCCCGGCATTCACCTGGAGCATCACCTGCACCAGGGGGTGGTGGGCGGTGGAGCGGTGCGGGTTGAGGTGCTCCACCAGCCGGTCGAAGGGGAGGTCCTGGTGGTCGTAGGCCGCCAGGTCCGCGTCGCGCACCCGTTCCAGCAGAGTGGTGAAGGCGGGGTCGCCGGAGGTGTCGGTGCGCAGCACGAGCGTGTTGACGAAGAAGCCGACCAGGCCGGACAGCGCCTCGTCGCCGCGTCCCGCCACGCTCGTGCCCACCGCCAGGTCGGTGCCCGCGCCCAGGCGGGTCAGGCAGGCCGCCAGCGCCGCCTGCACCGCCATGAACAGGGTGGCTCCCCGGGCCCGCGCGGTCCGCACCAGGGCCCGGTGCGTGGCGGCGGGCACGGTGAAGGCGGTCAGCGCGCCGCGTCCGGACGGCAGGGCCGGCCGGGGCCGGTCCGTCGGCAGGTCGGTCAGCGGCGGCAGATCCGCCAGCGTGTCCTGCCAGAAGCGCAGTTCGCGGTCGGCGCCGCCGTCCCCGAGCAGTCGTCGCTGCCACAGGGTGTAGTCGGCGTACTGCAGCGGCAGCGCGGGCCGGTCCGGCGCCCGTCCGCCCGCCCGCGCCTCGTACGCGGCCGCCAGGTCCGCCAGCAGCGGGCCGGTGGACCAGCCGTCGGCGGCGATGTGGTGCAGCAGCAGGACGAGGGTCTGCGGGCCGTCGCCCTGCGGATGGAGCAGCCACGCCCGCAGGGGGATGTCCCGCGCCAGGTCGAAGACGTGCGCGGCGGCGGCGTCGACGGCCGCGCTCAGATCGGCGGGCCGGGCCAGCTCGAGGTGCGGGCGGGCCCCGTCCAGCACCTGCTGGTAGGGCTCGCCGCCCTCGCTGCCGTAGACGGTGCGCAGCACCTCGTGCCGTTCGGCGACGTCCGCGAGCGCGTCGGCCAGCGCCATCGGGTCCAGCGGCCGTTCCAGCCGCCGTACCAGGGCGATGTTGTAGGTGGCCGAGGGTCCTTCCATCTGGTCGACGAACCACAGCCGGCGCTGGGCGTACGACAGCGGCAGCCGCGCGGGGCGCCGGTCGGCGGGGAGGGCCACGGGCCCGGGCCGGGAGGCCGCCCGGTCCGCTCCTGTCTCCGCCAGCCGCCGGTGCAGGGCGAGCGGGGTCGGCGCGAGGAACAGGTCGCGGATGCCCAGGTCGACGCCGAGCACCCGCCGGACGCGGTTGACCAGCTTGCTGGCCAGCAGCGAATGCCCGCCGGACTTGAAGAAGTTGGCGTCGGCGGCGAACGTGTCACGTCCCAGTGCGGTGGCGAAGAGCCCGGCGAGGATCTCGACGCGCGGGGCGTGCGGGGCTGCTGCGCCGGCGTCCTCGGCGGGCCGTCGCACGATGGCCGCCGCGAGCCGTTCGCGCCGGGCGGTCAGCGCCCGGTCCTCCTCGGCCGTCACCAGCCCGAGTTCCGACAGCCGCACGGTGGCGTCGGTGGCGACGGCCCGCAGCGAGCGGGTGAACACGTCCAGCAGCAGCCGGGCGGTGTCCGCCTCGAACAGGTCCGACGCGTATCCGAGGTGGAGGTCCACACCGGCGGGGCCGCCGTCCGCCGTGCGGCGCACGGCGCAGTGGAACGACAGGTCGAACTTGGCGGCGCCCAGGTCGGTGCTCGTGGCGGTGGCGGTGAGCGCGCCGAGTCCGGCCCGTTCGGCGGCGGTCTCCTGCACGGTGAGCATCACCTGGAAGAAGGGGTGCTCCCCCAGCGCCCGTCCCGGCTCGGCGAGTTGCTCCACAAGCAGGTCGAAGGGCAGGTCCTGGTGGTCGAAGGCGGCCAGGTCGGCGTCGCGGACCCGGTCTACCAGATCGGCGGTGGTGGGGTCCCCCGACAGGTCGGCGCGCAGGACGAGGGAGTTGACGAAGCAGCCGACCAGGTCGTGCAGGTCCTGGTGGGAGCGGCCGGCCACCGGGGTCCCCACCGCCAGGTCCGTGCCCGCGCCGACGGCGTGCAGGGTGGCCGCCAGAGCGGCCCTGACCACCATGAAGAGGCTGGCCCGGTGCTCCCGCGCGAGTGCGGTGAGGGCCCGGTGCGCGTCCGCGTCCAGGACCGCGGTCACGGCCGCTCCGCGTCCCGACGGCTCGACGGGCCGCGGGCGGTCGTACGGCAGGTCCGCGCGCGCCGGCAGGCCGGCCAGGGCCTGCTCCCAGAAGGCCAGCAGCCGCTTGCGGGCCGGTCCGGCCAGCAGGTCGCGCTGCCACAGGGCGAAGTCGGCGTACTGCACGGGCAGGGCCCGCCAGAGCGGTGCGCGGCCCGCGAGGCGAGCCGCGTAGGCCTCGCCCAGGTCGCGGGTGAGCGGGGCCAGGGACCAGCCGTCGGTCGCGATGTGATGCACGAGCAGCACGAGGACGGAGGTGCCGTCGCCGGGCAGGAACACCCGCGCCCGCAGGGGCCCTTCGGTCGCCAGGTCCAGGACGGAACGGCCGAACGCGGCCACCCGGTCGTCCAGTTCGCCGGGCGGGCACTCCTCCCACTGCACCGCGTCCGGGATCCGGTCGGCGGGCACCACGCGCTGGTGGGGCTCGCCGTCCTCGGATCCGTACACGGTGCGCAACACCTCGTGCCGGGCGCGCACGTCGGCCAGCGCGGCGGCGAGCGCCCGCCGGTCGGGCACCCCGTCGAGGCGCAGCACCAGCGGCGCGTTGTAGGCGGCGGAGGCACCCTCGATACGGCCGAGCAGCCACAGGGCGCGCTGTGCGGCCGACAGCGGCAGCCGGGCGGGCCGTTCCCCGGCGGGTACGGCGGTCAGCTCCGGCCGGTCGCCGGCGTGGGTGGTCCGGGCGGCTTCCGCCAGCCGCCGGTGCAGTGCGGCCGGGGTCGGGGCGAGGAAGAGGTCGCGGATGCCCACCTCGGTGCCGAGCGCCCCGCGGACGCGGTTGACCAGCTTGCCCGCGAGCAGCGAGTGGCCGCCGTTGCGGAAGAAGTTGGCGTCCGCGGCGACCGTCTCCCGGCCGAGCACCTCGGCGAACAGGCCGCAGAGGATCTCCTCGCGCGGGGTGAGGACGTCGGCCCGTACGGCGGCGGGAGCGGACTCGGTACCCGCGGTGTGCCCGGTGCGGGCCGGTCGGCGCCGGAGCTGCTGGTGTTCCCCGGCGCCGAGCAGCCGGAGCTCGGCGATGGGCCGCAGCGGGTCGGCGGCGCAGGCGGCCAGGGCCGTCAGGTAGGCGTCGAGCAGCAGCCGGGCGGTGTCCGCGTCGAACAGGTCCTCGGCGTAGGTCAGGGCCACGTCGACGCCGTCCGGGCGGCCGTCCTCGGTGTGGCGCTCCGCGCAGTACCAGGTCAGGTCGAACTTGGCCGCGTCCAGACCGGTGTCGGCGGTGCGTCCGGTGAGCCCGCCGGCGAGCGGGACCGGGCCCGGTCCGGTGCCGTCGGCGGCCACGGTCAGCATCACCTGGAAGAACGGGTGGTGGCCGAGGGCCCGTTCCGGGGCCAGGTGCTCCACGAGCACGTCGAAGGGCAGGTCCTGGTGCTCGTAGGCGGCCAGGTCGGTGTCGCGGACCCGGTCGACGAGCTCGGACACGGTGGGGTCGCCCGACAGATCGGTGCGCAGGGCGAGGGAGTTGACGAAGAAGCCGACGAGCTCGTGGAGGTCCTCCTCCGGGCGGCCCGCGACGGGCGTCCCGATGACGACGTCGTCGCCGGCCCCGGCCGCCGCCAGCGTCGCCGCCAGAGCGGCCCGGGCCACCATCGTCAGGGTCGCGCGCCGGCCACGGGCCAGGGCCAGCAGTCCGCCGTGGGCGGCCGCGTCCAGCCGGCCGCTGACGGTGGCCCCGCGGCCGGACGGCTCGACCGGGCGGGGCCGGTCGGCGGGCAGGTCGAGCACGGCCGGCGCTCCGTCCAACGCGGCACGCCAGTACGCCAGTTGCTCGGCGGCCAGGCTGCCCGGGTCGGCCGGGTCGCCCAGCAGCTCGTGCTGCCACAGCGTGTAGTCCCGGTACTGGACGGGCAGCGGCTGCCAGTCCGGCGTCCGGCCCCCGCTCCGGGCGGCGTAGGCCGCCGCCAGGTCGCGCAGCAGGGGCCGTACGGACCAACCGTCGGTGGCGACGTGGTGGAGGAGCAGCACGAGCACGGAGGTGCCCGTGGCTCTGGGGGTGTCCGTGGCGCTGGAGGTGTCCGTGGACGGGCGGGCGTCCGTGGTCCCGTCACCGGTCCGGAACAGCCGGGCGAGCAGCGGTGGCCGGGCGGTGATGTCGATCGGCTGCCGGACGAACGCGGCCACGGCCGCGTCGCGTTCGCCGGGTGCGCAGTCCTCGACGGCCAGGGCTTCCACGGCGGAGGCCGGCCGCACCTGCTGGTACGGCTCGCCGTCGGGGCCGGCCGCCAGGACCGTCCGCAGCACCTCGTGCCGCTCCACGACGTCGGCCAGGGCGGCCCGCAGGGCCTCGGGGTCCGGCACACCGTCCAGGTGGAGCACGACGGGTGCGTTGTAGGCCGCGGAGGGCCCGTGCAGGCGGCCCAGGAACCACAGCCGGCGCTGGGCGAACGACAGCGGGATCACGGTCATGGTCCTTACGCGTCCTGGCCCGGCGCGGCGGCGACGAGCGTGTCGATGTGGGCGGCGAGGTCGCGCAGCCGGGGGTTGGCGTAGACGGCCTTCACGGGCAGGGCGACGCCGAGTTCGGCCCGGACCCGCGAGACCAGCTTGATCGCGAGCAGGGAGTGTCCGCCCAGCTTGAAGAAGTTGTCGTCCGGTCCGATGCGGGGGGCGCCGAGCACGGTGGACCAGACCCCGGCGATCAGCGCCTGGGAGCGCGACAGAGCGGGCCCGGACGCGTCGGCCGGGGCCTTCTGCGCGGCGGGGGCGGGCAGCACGGACCGGTCCAGCTTGCCCTGGGTGGTGGTCGGGAAGCGCTCCACGGCCACGAATGCCGCCGGGACCATGTACGCGGGCAATGTCGCCGTCAGGTGGGCGCGCAGCACCGTGGTGTCCGCGGGACCGGCCGCCGGGTCGTGCGGCCGGTGGTAGGCCACGAGGCCGGGGGCGCCGTTGACGTCGTCGCGCAGGACGACCACGGCCTCGGCGACCTGGGCGTGGGCGGCCAGGGCCGCCTCGATCTCCGGCAGTTCGATGCGGTGGCCGCGCAGCTTGACCTGCCCGTCGGCCCGCCCGAGGCAGGCCAGCCGGCCGTCGGGCAGCAGCCGTACGAGATCGCCCGTGCGGTACATGCGGGATCCGGAACCGTCCGGGTCGGCGACGTAGCGCTCGGCCGTCAGGGCCGGGCGGTGCCGGTAGCCCCGGCCCACGCGCGGGCCCGCCAGGTACAGCTCGCCGCGGCCGCCGGGCGGGACCGGGCGCAGGGCATCGTCCAGCACCCGTCCGCGCAGGCCCGGCAGCACCGTGCCGATGTGCGGCGCGTCGGCACCGTCGATCCAGCCCGCCGTCGCGTCCACGGTGCATTCGGTCGGACCGTACAGGTTGACCGCGCGCAGCACGCCGGCCTCGGTCTGCTCGCCGATCCGCCGCCACAGGGCGGGGCTGATCGCCTCGCCGCCGACGAGCAGGGTCAGGGGGCGCGGCCCGCCGTCGGCGGTCAGCAGGTCCAGCAGCGGTTCGGCGTGCGCGGGGGTGATGTCCAGCGCGGTCAGGGCCTGCTCGTCGACGCATCGGGCCAGCAGCGCCGGGTCGGCACGTGTCTCGTCGTCGATCATCACCAGGGTGTCCCCGCGGCACAGGCGGACCCACTGCTGCACCGAGGCGTCGAACGACGGTGAGGCGTTCCAGCCGACCCGGCCGGCGCCCGGGCCCGCGATGCCCTCGGACTCCAGTTCGGCCAGGAGCGTGGACGCCGCGGCGCGGCCGATCTCGACGCCCTTGGGCCGGCCGGTGGAGCCGGAGGTGTAGATGACGTACGCCAGAGCGTCGCCGGGGACGGGCGCGGGGCGGTACGGCGCGTCTCCGGCCCCGTTCGGTGCGGTCAGTTCACCGACGGTGACATGGGGGGTGCCCGGGGTCGGGGCGCCGGTGCCGTCGGCGGTGACGACCAGGTCGGCGCGGGAGTCCTCCACCAGGTAGCGGCGCCGCTCGGCCGGGAGCCTGGGGTCGACCGGAAGGTACGCGGCACCCGCGGTGAGGGTGCCGATCAGCGCGGTCACCAGATCGGCGCCGCGCGGCAGGGCCAGGGCGACGACGCTCTCCGGGCCGATGCCGCGGGCGGCGAGCCGGCCTGCGATCCGCATGGCCTCGGCGCGCAGCCCGGCGAAGGTCAGCTCGCGGTCGGCGGCGACCACGGCGGTTCGGTCGGCGGGCGCCTGGGCCAGACGGTCCAGCAGGTCGGTCACGGAGGAGGCGGTGTGCCCGCCGGTGTCCGGGACGGTGGCGGTAGCGGTGGCGGTGGCGGGGCGCTCGGGCAGGACGGCGGTCATGGCGGCGGTCACTCTCCGGTGAAGGCGGTCGTGGCGGGCTCGGTCGTGGGGGCGCAGTCGGCGAGGGCGATCGGCTCGCCCATGGCGACGAGGATCTTGCGGTCGCCCTTGAACGCCTCCCGGCCGTGGGCGCACAGAAGGTTGTCCACGAGCATGAGGTCGCCCTCCTGCCAGGTCTCGCGGACCGTCACCCGGTCGTAGACGGCGTTGACGGCGTCGACCTCCTCGTCGGTGAGGCGGCTGCCGTCACCGAGGTAGGTGTTGAAGGGCAGGCCGTCCTCGCCGTACGTCTCCACCAGCACCTCGCGGACGTCCGGGTCGAGCGTGCGGCTGTTCCAGAACGCGAAGTGGTTGAACCAGCTGCGCTCGCCCGTCACCGGGTGGGTGATGATGGCGGAGCGGCGCTGGCGGGTCACGAGCGCGTCGTCGTCCAGCCACTCGAAGCCGACGGTGTTCTGCGTGCAGTACGCCTCGGCGACGGCCTTGTCCTCGGTGGCGAAGGTCTTGTACCAGGGCAGCCCGGCGAGCTCCGAGTAGTTGCGCACCAGCAGCCAGCCCATCCGCTCGAACCGGGCGACCAGGTCCGGCGGGAGCAGCCGCAGTGCCTCCCGCATGTCGCCGACCGTGGTGGCGCCGCCCTCCTCGGGTGCGGTGACGCAGCCGAACAGCAGCACGCCGGGGAAGTCGAGGGTGTAGCTGTTCTCGTTGTGCAGCCGGATGGGCTGGACGGCGGGCAGATCCGTGGAGGAGAAGACGCCCTCGCCGAAGTCGGTGCGCGGGGTGGCCTTCTCCTTGTAACCGGCCCGCTGCGAGATCAGCGCGTCACGGGCGGCGGCGAAGCTCGCGGCGTCCCGCACGGGCAGGCCGCGCAGCAGGACGGCGCCGGAGCGGTGCAGTTCGGCCTGGATCTGCTCGCGGTGGGCCGTCAGCCAGGCGACCGCCTCGTCGAGTCTCGCGGCGGGCGGGACGTGCACGACGACGGGCTTGCCGGGTTCGCGGACCGGGGTGATCGGAGCCGTCGCGGGAAGAGCCGGGGCGTCTGCGTGGATGGTCATGAGGAGTCCTTGGGAGGTCGGGGAGAAGGAAGGTGAAGGGTGAAAACGGGAAGGGGCGGGCCGCGGGCGGTCAGGCGGCCGAGGCGGTGATCCGGCCGCCGACCACGGAGGACAGCACGGAGAAGAACCGCGGCAGCTGGTCCTGGAAGTAGAAGTGCCCGCCCGGCAGGACGTGCTGGGTGAACGCCCGGCCGGTGACCTCGGCCCAGCGGCCGAGGGAGGCCGCGGGGGCGACGGGGTCGGCGTCGCCGCCGATCACCGTCACCGGGCACTCGACGCGGGCCTCGGCGACGGGGCAGCGGTAGACGTCGTCGATGGCGAAGTCGGCGCGGATGGAGGGAATGACGATCTCCCGCAGCTCCGGGTCGTCGAGGATGCCGTCGTCGGTGCCACCGCGTGCCTTGATGGCGGCCACGAGCTGGTCGTCGTCCAGCCGCTCGGGGTGGACGACGGCCGGGTTGGCGAGGAACGGCGCCCGGCACGCGGAGGCGACCAGGGCCCGCGGCGTACGGCCGGACGTCTGGAGCAGCCGCACCACCTCGAAGGCGACCAGGGACCCCATGCTGTGTCCCAGCACGACGAGGTCGTCGGTGGCCCCGGCGGGCAGGCAGGCGGCCACCGGGCCGGCCAGGTCGGCGATGTCACGCGGCAGGTCCTCGGCGTAGCGGGCACCGCGCCCCGGGTACTGGCCGATCAGCAGCCGCACGTCGGCGGGCAGGTGCTCGCGCCAGCCGGCGTAGGCGTGGGCGTTGCCGCCGGCGTGCGGCAGGACCAGCAGCGTGGTGCGCTGCGGGCCGTCACCGGGCAGGTCCCAGACGACGTCGTCGGGGGCGGCGGTCAGTGCGGTGTGGTCGGTCATGGAGGGCTCCGTTACTGGTCGTCGGTGCGGCGGCGGAGGGTGGGCCGGACCCGCTTGGGTGCAGCGGCGCCGGACGCCGGCGTGGACTCGATGTGCTCGGCCAGGGCGGCCGGGGTGGGGTGCTGGAAGACGTCGCGCAGGGTGAGCGTGACGCCGAGGGCGGTGGCGATGCGGTGGGTGAGGCGGGCGGCGAGCAGGGAGTGGCCGCCGTGGTCGAAGAAGCTGTCGTCGATCGTCAACGCCTCGGTGACGGGCAGGACTTCGGCGAAGAGGCCGAGCACGGTCGACTCGAGCGGGGTACGGGGGGCCCGCCCGTCCCCGGCCGTCCGAGGTGCCTGGACGGCGGGCAGCGCCCGTTTGTCGATCTTCCCGTTGGGGGTGAGGGGCAGCCGGTCCAGGGTGACCACGAACGCCGGGACCATGTGGTCGGGCAGCCGTTCCCGCAGCCAGCGGCGGATCTCCTGCGGCTCGGGGCCGGGGGCGGTGGTGGGCACCACGTAGGCGGTGAGGTGGTCGGTGGCCAGGAGCACGGCCTGGGAGATGTGGGGGTGGCCGGTCAGTACGGTCTCGATCTCGGTCGGCTCGATCCGGAAACCCCGGATCTTGACCTGACCGTCACTGCGGCCCGCGTAGTGCAGCTTCCCCTCGCCGTCCCAGTACGCCCGGTCACCCGTGCGGTAGCAGCGACTGCCCACAGGACCGAAGGGATTGGGCACGAAACGAGCCGCGGTGACGGCGGACTGGGCCAGATACCCGTGCGCGATCCCCTCACCCGCCAGATACAACTCACCCGTCACACCCGGCGGAACAGGACGCAGAGCCTCGTCCAGCACGTAGGCGAACTTGTTGGACACCGGACGGCCGATGGACACACTCACACCCAACTCGCGTGTGCGGTCGACCGTGTGGGTGGTGGTGAAGCCCATCGACTCGGCCGGGCCATAGCCGTTGGTCACCGTCACCCACGGATGCCACCGGTGCAGACGGGCGATGTGCGTGGGCGAGGCCGGCTCACCCCCGGTGAACACGATCCGCGCCGACGCGAACGCGTCCGGATGCTCGTCGACCAGATAGTTGAACAAGCTCGACGACAACTGAAGCATCGTCACCCGATGCCGCACCGCCAACTCCGCCACCAGCGCCGGCTCCGGCCGCTGACCGGGCTGCAGAACCGTCGCGCCACTGTGCAGCAACGCACCCCAGAACTCCAGACTGAAGGCGTCCCACGACACCGGCGAACACTGCAGGAACACCTCACCCGCACCGAACACCGCATACGACTGCGCCGTCACCGTCGACACCAGGTTCCGGTGCGAGGACACGATCCCCTTCGGACGCCCCGTCGACCCCGACGTGAACATCACACACGCCGCGTCCTCACCCGTCAGCGTGAGTTGGAGGTCTTCTCCGCCGTGGGCGGCGAGGACCGCTCGTTCCTCGTCGACCAGTACCTCGCGCCACGGACCGTCGATGCCGCGGCGTTGCCGGCCCGCATCGGTGATCAGGACACGCAGTCCGGCTTCCTCGGCCGTGCCGCGCAACCGCTCGTCCGGGAACTCCGGATCCAGCAGCACATACCCCGCACCCGCCTTCACCACCGCGACCACCGCCACGGCGAAGTCCACACCCCGATCCAGCAACACACCCGCCAGATCACCACGCCCCAACCCCAACCCCCGCAGATGCCGGGCCAGCCGATTCGCCCGAGCGTTCAACTCCCCGTACGAAAGGCACTCGTCACCGAAGACGACCGCCACCGCATCCGGCCGCGACCGCACCCGCTCCTCGAACCGGGCCGTCAGCACCGGCTCCCCGCCATACCCCACCGACCGGCCGGCCCACTCCCCCAGCACCCGTCGGCGCTCAGCGCTGCCGAGGATCTCCAGGTGGGACAGAGGGGTCCCCGGCGCGGTCACCGCGTGTTCCAGCAGGCGGCGCAGGGCCTCCACCATCCGTTCGACGGTCGAGCGGTCGTAGAGGTCGGAGCTGTAGAGCACGGTTCCCGACAGGCCGGTGCTGTCGTCGGCGGTCAGCAGGAACTCCAGGTCGAACTTGACCGAGCCGGTGGCCGGCGGCTGGGCGGGAGCGGCCTGGATCCCGGGGAGGTCGGGGAGGACGGGCGGGCCGGACTCCAGCGTCAGGCAGATCTGGAACAGGGGGTGCCGGGCCAGGGAGCGCGCCGGGTTCACCGCCTCCAGGACGAGGTCGAACGGAGCGTCCTGGTGGGTGAAGGCGTCCAGGTCGGCGGTCCGCACGCGGGCGAGCAGGTCCCGGAACTCCGGGTCGCCCGACGTGTCGGTGCGCAGCACCACCGTGTTCACGAAGAAGCCCACCAGTTCCGTGAGCGCCTCGTCGGGACGGCCCGCGACCGGGGAGCCGAGGGGGATGTCGGTTCCGGCGCCCAGCCGCGTCAGTGTCGCGGCCAGTGCGGCCTGGAGCACCATGAACGGGGTGCACCTCTCGGCACGGGCCAGTTCGAGGACCCGTTTGTGGAGGTCCCGGCCGAAGTCCACCCGGAGGGCGTCGCCGCGCCGCCCGGCGACCGCCGGCCGTGGCCGGTCCGTCACCAGAGGCAGTTCGTCGGGGAGGTCGGCGAGCGCCGTGCGCCAGTACGCCAGTTGCTCGTCCAGCAACTCGTCGTCGAAGGCAGTGCGTTGCCACAGCGCGTAGTCGGCGTAGTCGAGGGGCAGGGGCTCCCAGTCGGGGGCGCGGCCGGCCGCCCGGGCCGTGTAGGCGGCGGACAGATCGGCGAACAGGGGGCGCAGGGACTGGCCGTCGGTGGCGATGTGGTGCAGCAGGAGGAGCAGGGTGGCCCGGTCGTCGCCCTCGCGCAGGAGTGTCACCCGCAGCGGGTGCTCGGTGGCCAGGTCGAAGGCGTGCCCGGCCGCTGCGTGCAGCTCGGCCTCGACCTCGTCCGGCGCCACCTCACGCACCTGGACGTGGACGCCGTCCGCGGCTTCGTCGGCCGGCGTGACGAGCTGGTACGGCTGTCCCTCCGCGGTCGCGAAGCGGGTCCGCAGCGGCGCGTGCCGCCGCACGAGGTCGCCGACTGCCGCTCGTAGGGCTGCGGCGTCCACCTCGCCTCCGCTCAACCGGACGGCCAGGGGCACGTTGTAGGCCGTGTCGGGTCCGTTCAGTCCGGCCACCAGCCACAGCCGTTGCTGCGCGCTGGACAGTGGGAGCCGCTCGGGGCGCACGGCCGCTGGCGTGAGCGCGGGGAGCGCCGGGCGGCCGGTGGCTTCCGTGATCCGCCGGGCGAGAGCGGCGGGGGTGGGGTGCTGGAAGACGTCGCGCAGGGTGAGCGTCACGCCGAAGGTGGCGGCGATGCGGTGGGTGAGGCGGGCGGCGAGCAGGGAGTGGCCGCCGTGGTCGAAGAAGCTGTCGTCGATCGGCAGCGGTGCCGCCGAGCCGAGCACCTCGCTGGTCATGTCGCGTACCAGCTCTTCGAGTGCGGTGCGGGGGGCCCGGCCGTGGGAGGTCAGCGGGGCTTCCACCGGTGGCAGCGCACGTTTGTCGATCTTCCCGTTGGGGGTGAGCGGCAGCCGCTCCAGCAGGACGAAGTGGGCGGGGACCATGTGCTCGGGCAACCGCTCGCGCAGCCAGGCGCGCAGGGCAACGGGTGTGACGGAAGCGCCCGGGGCGGCCGTCACGTAGGCGGTGAGGTGGTCGGTGGCCAGGAGCACGGCCTGAGAGATGTGGGGGTGGCCGGTCAGTACGGTCTCGATCTCGGTCGGCTCGATCCGGAAACCCCGGATCTTGACCTGCCCGTCACTGCGACCCGCGTAGTGCAGCTTCCCCTCGCCGTCCCAGTAGGCCCGGTCACCCGTGCGGTAGCAGCGACTGCCCACCGGACCGTAGGGGTTGGGCACGAAACGGACCGCGGTGACGGCGGACTGGGCCAGATAGCCGTGCGCCACACCCTCACCGGCGAGATACAACTCCCCCGTCACACCCGGCGGAACAGGACGCAGAGCCTCGTCCAGCACGTAGGCGAACTTGTTGACCACCGGACGGCCGATGGAGATGCTCGTCCCCATGTCGGACCCACGCTCCACGGTGTGGGTGGTGGTGAAGCCCATCGACTCGGCCGGGCCATAGCCGTTGGTCACCGTCACCCGCGGATGCGACCGGTGCAGACGGGCGATGTGCGTGGGCGAGGCCGGCTCACCCCCGGTGAACACGATCCGCGCCGACGCGAACGCGTCCGGATGCTCATCGACCAGATAGTTGAACAAGCTCGACGACAACTGAAGCATCGTCACCCGACGTTGGACGGCCAACTCCGCCACCAGCGCCGGCTCCGGCCGCTGACCGGGCTGCAGAACCGTCGCACCACCGTGCAGCAACGCACCCCAGAACTCCAGACTGAAGGCGTCCCACGACACCGGCGAACACTGCAGGAACACCTCACCCGCACCGAACACCGCATACGACTGCGCCGTCACCGTCGACACCAGATTCCGATGCGAGGACACGATCCCCTTCGGACGCCCCGTCGACCCCGACGTGAACATCACACACGCCGCGTCCTCACCCGCCAGGGCCACATCGAGATCGTCCCGGCCGTGCGCGGCGATCGACTCGCGCTCTCGATCGACCAGCACCGGCGGGCCACTGCCGACCACCCGGCCGTCGTGCGTGGAGTCGGTGATCAGGACATGCAGTCCGGCTTCCTCGGCCGTGCAGCGCAGCCGCTCGTCCGGGAACTCCGGATCCAGCAGCACATACCCCGCACCCGCCTTCACCACCGCGACCACCGCCACGGCGAAGTCCACACCCCGATCCAGCAACACACCCGCCAGATCACCACGCCCCAACCCCAACCCCCGCAGATGCCGGGCCAGCCGATTCGCCCGACCGTTCAACTCCCCGTACGAAAGGCACTCGTCACCGAAGACGACCGCCACCGCATCCGGCCGCGACCGCACCCGCTCCTCGAACCCGGCCGTCAACACCGGCTCCCCGCCATACCCCACCGACCGGCCGGCCCACTCCCCCAGCACCCTCTGCCGTTCACCGGTGCCCAGGACCTCCGTCCGGGACAGCGTGAGTCCGGGCTCCGCCAGGAGGCGTTCCGCGAACTTGACGAAGCGGTCCTGGTGTCCGGCCACCGCCGCGATGTCGCAGACCTCGGGTGAGGCGTCGAAGTCGATCCGCAGGCCGAGTTCGGGCCCCAGGTCGTACACGCCGACCGCCAGGTCCTCCACCGGGCCGTTGCCGAGGTTGTGCTGGACGGTCGGCAGGCCGAAGAAGCGCTTGCCGGGCGCGAACGCCATGATGTTGACCTGGGGGGACGCGATCCGCCGGGCCGCTTCGCCGAGGCCCAGGTCGCGGCAGACGTCCTCGTAGCGGGTCCGCTGGTGCTTCAGGCCCTCGCGGGCCTGTGCCCGGACCGTCGTGAGCAGGTCGGTGAGCGAGTCGTCGGCGCGTACCGGCACCCGCAGCGGGATGACGTTCGACATCATGCCGGGGGTGCTGCGGGCCAGTTCGGTGCGCCGGCTCGTCACCGGCAGCCCCAGCACGGGTGCGTCGGCCCCGCCGACCCGGTGCACGTAGGCCGCGACCAGGGCGAGGACCAGCATCGTCCAGGGCGCCCGGTGGCTGCGGGCGACCCCCTTCAGCCGGTCGGACCGCTCGGCGCCGAGGAGGACGGTGCGCCGGGTGAACGGCAGCGCTCCGGGCCGTACGGTCGCGGTGTGGCCCTCGGCGAGCCGGGGGACGGGCTCGACACCGGCCAGCTGCGCGGCCCAGTGCGCCCGGTCCTCGGCGGCTTCCGGGGAGGCGTGGTACGCCGTGTCCTCGGCGAGCAGTTCCTCGAGGCTGCCGAAGGGTGTCTCCCCCCATGGTTGTCCCGCGGCCGCACGGTCGTACAGCTCGACCAGCCGCTCGTCGAGCAGGGCGATGCCCATGCCGTCGATGGCCAGGTGGTGGAAGGCGTGGAAGTAGAACCAGCGCTCCTCCCCCGCGTCGGTGCAGCCGGCGCGGATCAGGGCGTGGCGGGTGAGCCAGTCGTGCGCCAGGTCGAAGGGGCGGGCGAGTTCGGCGTCCATCCAGGCGCGGGCCGCCGCCACCGGGTCGTCCTCGTCGCTCAGGTCGACGATGCGCAGGCCGCGTCCGAGTGGCTTGGCCTGTATCTCCTGCCACGGTGTGCCATCGTCGCCGGAGCCGACGCCTCGGATGCGCAGCGCGTCGGCCTCGCAGGCGAGCCGGTACCAGCAGCAGGCCAGCAGGCCGGTGTCGAGCGGCCCGGTGAGTTCGCGGTACTCCCCGATGTTGTAGCGGCAGCCGGAGGTGTCGAGCCCGTGCGCCATCCAGATGTCACGCTGCGCCGCCGACAGGGGCAGCCGCACAGTGGAGGGCCCGTACGCGGTGCCCTGTTCCGACGCGGTCGGGGACATGGGGGTGCTCCTCGGAGTCGTGGGGCTGCTGGAGAGGGGTGACTGCCCGGACCGTCGTGGCGGCCGGATGCCATACAAGCCGTGGCGGGCGCCCGGGAGCGGCAGTTGGCCCGGCAATACGGGAGCAGGTCAGTGGGCGGCGGCAGTTGCCGCGGCAGGCTGTGCGAGGACGGCGCGGACCATGCCCAGGACGTGGAAGCGGGAGGCGCCGTCCCGGTACGCCGCGCTCACCGTGCCGCTGAGCAGCAGTTCGCGCAGGAACCGGCCGCACTCGGCGGGACTCAGACCGGTGAGCCTGGTGAGGTCGCTCAGCTCATGACCCCGGCCCGGGACGCCGCCGTCGGTGGCCGTCGGCGTGCACAGGGCGTCCAGCAGGGCGCGGGGCCCGGCCTGCAACCGCTCCAGACGGTCGCGGAGTCGGGTACGGAAGTCGCCCGCACCGCCCGTCGGGTCGAGGTGGTCGAGCAGTGCGGCGGTGTCCGCGGCCAGGCAGCCGCACAGGGTCGCCAGGTCGTACACCACCAGCCAGGACGCGGCCGCGAGGAGCGCCCCGGGATGGCCGTCCAGCAGACGGCAGACGGCGGTGGCCTGTTCCACGTCCGCCGGTCCGGCCGCGCGGTCGGGCCGGGCCCGGCGCACGTGGTCGAGGAAGAGCCGGACGGCCGGGGAGTCGCTCGCCCCGGCGCCGTCGCCCGGAACGTCCAGCGGGGACAGCAGGAAGATGCGCTCACCGGGCACGCCCCACGGCGCGTCGGACGTCACGAGCAGCCGCAGCCCCGGGCAACCGCGCAGGAGCGCGGTCAGCCGGTCGGCTCCGGGGGGTGAGGCCGGAGCGCCGTCCAGCACGAGCAACGCCGGTGCCTCACCGACCAGTTCGGCCAGTGCGGCGACGGCCGGCGTCCCGTCGCCGGGGGCGTGGGGCGCGAACAGCTCGGCCGCCAGGGCCGCGAGGGTGGCGGTGAGAGTGGTGTCCCCGGGCGCCAGGTACTCGCCGCGGTGGCCGGGGAAGGCGTGCCAGAGCACGGGCAGGCCCGCACCGTGCAGTCGTTCGGCCACCGCCAGGGCCAGCCGGGTCTTGCCGACGCCGGTCAGCCCGACGACGTTGACCAGCCGTTCCGTCCCCGACTCCGCCAACTCCGATGCCAGTATCTGCGTTTCGCCTTCGCGTGCCACCATCGCGTGCGGGGCGGTCGGCGGCGCCGTCGGCTCCTGCGGGCCCGGACCGATGCCCCGGCCCCGCTGGGCCGCCTCCTCCAGGGCGGCCCGGGCACGCGGACCGAGCCGCAGCGCGTCCGCCACCAGCTGGACGGTGCCGGAGCGGGGCCGTCTCGCCTTGCCCTGCTCCAGGTCCCGGATGGCCCGGACGCTGATCGTGGACAGATCGGCGAGTTCCCGCTGCGTGAGCCCGATGCGCAGGCGGTGCGCGCGGATCAACGCACCTATCGGTGTGGTCCCCGGGGCAGGCGCAGCCGGAGTGACGGCGGCAGTCGCGGGGCCGGAGGCGGCCCCGGGGAACGTGAAGTCTCCGGCCGGACCGGCGGGTGTGGAGAGGGCGGAGGACGCGGAGGGGGCGACGGAGGCGAGGTGCGGCCGGCCGAAAGTCCCGACCTGGCGGGCGGGCACGGTGGCGGCGGGGCCGGCGGTTCGGGCGGCGCGGGTGGCGAGGGTGTCCATGGTGACGCTCCCGGTGAGGACGGTGGTCGATGACGGGACGGGACGGCGCGGCCCGGTTCCCGTTCTCCATCGTCCGCAGGGCACTATCCCGCCGACATCGTGCGGCGGGCGTCCCTCCGCCGCCCCGCTATCACCGGCTGTCCCCGCCACACAGCGGGGCGTGATAGCGCGGCGATAAGGGCGGGGGCGGTGCCGGGATTCCGGTCGTTCCTAGCGTGGTGCCCACGAAGAAGGAAGCGCCCCGGGAAGCCGGGGACGCCCTACCGGAAGGACACCGATCATGACTGTCGCTCCTGCTCTCCGCGCCGCCCTCGTCACCGTCGCCGTCGCCGGAGCCACGCTGCTCGGCGCGCAGATCGCACAGGCCGACGGCCCGGCCGTCACCACCTCCGGAACGGCCGGCACGACCGGCGTGACAACGCCGCAGGCCACCACCCCGTCGCCCACCGCGTCCGGTGACACCAACCCGTGGGACTGACCGCGTCGGCCCGGCCCCGGAAACCGGTGCTGCGCCTGATCACCGCAGCCCCGCAGGCAGTACAGGCACTACAGCCACCGCAGCAACCGCAGGCACCGCAGGCACCGCAGGCACCGCAGGGACCGCAGGGACCGCAGGGACCGCAGGGACCGCAGGGACCGCAGGCACCGCAGGCACCGCAGGCACCGCAGGCACCGCAGGGAC
>NZ_JBVJKK010000004.1:0-291692 GCF_055585285.1 Streptomyces sp. NPDC053665 | reverse complement strand
AGGGACCGCAGGGACCGCAGGGACCGCAGGGACCGCAGGGACCGCAGGGACCGCAGGGACCGCAGGGACCGCAGGGACCGCAGGGACCGCAGGGACCGCAGGGACCCCGTCACGGTGGCTCGGCCGCCGCCACCTCCGTAGCCGCGATCACAGCGGCCCGGTGATCACCCGATCGCCGAGAAGCTCTCTCCCGAGGGTCCCGCCGCGCGAGCGGACCCCGTCGCGTCGAGCAGTCGCTCCGCCTCCGCCAGCTCCACGGTCATCCGCCGCTCACGGAACGCGGCCGTTGCCTTCCTCAACTGGTCGCGGGACCACTCCCGGTCCGCCGCCGCGTCGCTGCCCGTGAGCAGCCGCGCCAGGTCCAGCCGGATCAGCGCCGCCCCGCCGTGGTCCATGATCTGCTCGCGCACCGTCAGCGCCTGGGTGTAGAAACCCCGCGCCGCCTCACCACGCCCCAACTCCGCGTTGGCGTGGCCGAGATCGCGCAGCAGATGTCCCTCCCCGATGACGTCGCCATGGTCCCGGCACAACTCCAGCACCTCGGTGTAGGTGCGCACCGCGTCCTCGTGGCGGCCCTGCCCCTGCTGCAACTGTCCGGCGCGGCGCAGGGTGCGCGCCTCCCCACCCGTGTAGCCCACGGACCGGTAGATGCCGAGGGCCTCGTCGAGGCGGGCCTGGGCCCCCGCGATCTGGCCTCGCCGCATCCAGATGTGCGCGCTCTGGGTGAGCACGATGGCCCGGCCCACGACGTCACCGGCCTGGTCGAAGTCCCTCAGGGCCCGGTCGTACAGGGTCAGGGCCCGGTCGTCGTCCCCGCGCATCCGCGCCAGCAGGGCGAGGTCGCGGTGGCACAGGGCGAGGCCCTGGCGATCGCCGAGCACCTGGAAGAGGTCCAGTGCGGAGGTCAGTGCGCCTTGCGACTCCTCGTGCTGACTGCGGCCGAGGTGCAGGACCCCCAGGGAGCTCAGCAGCGCGGCGGTGCCGCGGGTGTTGCCGGCCGCGCGGGCGCAGTCCAGCGCCAGCTGGTGCGTACGCTGCCAGTCGTCGAAGTACCCCTTGCCCTCGAAGAGGGTGGCCAGCGTGGCGGCCAGATCCCAGCACAGCTCGTCCATCCCGGCGGCCGCCGCCTGTTCGACGGCCTGGACGAGGCCGGCGTGCTCGCTGTCCAGCCACTCCAGCGGGTTGACGAGCAGGTCGTCGACACAGTTCTCCGGCGGCACCCAGCGGGTCGCCGTGCCGTGCAGGACGGTGAAGTCACCGCCGTAGATGCGGCGGTGGGCCTGCTCGGCCAGGGAGAGCCAGCCGCCCATCATCCGCTCCAGGGCCGCCGCCTGCACGGCGGGTTCGTCGTGCAGGACGAGTTGCTCTCGCGCGAAGACCCGGATGATCTCGTGGAAGCGGTAGCGGAACCCGCCGGTCGACTCGACTCCCACCACGTCCAGCATCTGCACGTCGACGAGGGGTTCGAGCAGGTCCGAGGGGTAGGGGCGGTGGTCGTCCAGGAGGGCACCGGCCAGCCAGCCCGGCAGGGTCGCGGCCTGCGCGAGGCTCAGCAGCCGCATCAGTCGGCGGTCCTCGGGTGCGAGGCCGTCGTGGGTGAGGGAGAGGCTGGCCCGCATGGTCATCTCGCCGTGCGTCAGCTCGTCGAGCCGGTGCCGTTCGTTCGCCAGCCGCTGCACCATCGAGGCCAGGCTCCAGTGCGGGCGGGCCGCCAACCGGGCCGCCACGATCCGCAGGGCGAGCGGCAGTCCACCGACGGTACGGATGAGCATCTCGGCCGCGGGCTTCTCCCGGCCCACCCGGTCCGCGCCGATGACCCGGGCGAGCAGTTCCAGCGCCCGCTCGGTGTCCATCACGTCCAGTTCGACGCGTTCGGCCCCGGGCAGGCCGGTGAGCCGCAGGCGGCTGGTCACCAGGACCGCGCAGTGGCTGCTGCCCGGCAGCAACGGCCGCACCTGGCTCTCGGACACGGCGTCGTCGAGCACGACAAGCACCCGCCGCGAGGCCAGCAGCGTGCGGTACATCTCCGCGCGTTCGTCCTGCGACTCGGGGATGACCGGCCCCGGAATGCCCAGCGCCCGCAGGAACCGCCCGAGGACCTCGTTGGCCGCGGCGGGCGCACCCGTGGTACCGCGCAGGTCGCAGTACAACTGCCCGTCCGGGTAGGCGTGCTGGGCGAGCAGGTGGGCGACGTGCGTGGCGAGGGTGGACTTGCCGGTGCCCGGCTTGCCGACGATGACGGCCAGCCCGACGGAGCGGCGCAGGCCGTCACCGAGGAGGGTGGCCTGGAGCGCGGCGACCTGCCGCTCGTCGCCGACGAAGTCGGAGGTGTCGGCGGGAAGTTGCCGCGGGATCTCGTCACCGGGGGGTGCGGGGAAGGAGGGGGCGGGACGGCCCGTCGACCCGTCGAAGGCGTCGGCCGCGATGCGGGGGCCGTCGGCGGGGAAGGCGGGAGCGGCGGCCGTTCGGGGAAGGCCGGGTGGGGTCACGAAGTCGAGGGTCGCGGCTCCCCCGGCCCCCGGGGCTCCGGCTCGCTGTACCGCGGACGAGATCGTGCCGGACGAAACCCCGGAGGCGGCCGGGGTGATGCCGTCACCTGCCGCCCGTTGCCCGGGCATGGCGGGGAGGACCGGGCCGCGCTCCGCCGGTACGGGAGCACCGGTGAGGGCGCCACCCGCCGGTGCGGAGACAAGTGGGCCGGCACCGCCCGGCGCGGGGGCAGTGCCGGCCGGTTCGGCCCCGGCCCCCGCTCTCGCCGCGGTCCGGTCGGAAGGCAGCGCCGCACCCGTGTTCGTGCTCGTGCTCGTGCTCGTGGCCGGGCTGCCTCCGGTCGGCTCTCCGCGCGACGTCCCGTCGGCGGGCGGAGCGTTGTCGGCGGCCGGAGCGTTGTCGGCGTACGGCGTACGGCCGCGGTGCGGGTCCTGGTCGGCACGGGCGGCGGGACCGGCGGGCGCCGGCGGAACCTCGCCCGCCAGGATGGCCGCCTCCAGACCGCGCAACTCGCTGCCCGGCTCCAGTCCCAGTTCCTCGACGAGGAGTTCGCGCCCGGCGCGGTAGGTCTCCAGCGCCTCGGCCTGCCGCCCGGACCGGTACAGGGCGAGCATGAGCTGACCGCGCAGCCGCTCGCGCAGCGGGTGGACGTGCACCAGCGTGCGTATCTCGGCGACCAGATGGTGGTGGCGGCCGAGATCGAGCTCCAGGTCGATACGGGTCTCCGCGGCGGTCATCCGCTCTTCGTCCAACTGGAGCGCCTTGCTGCGCAGGGTGTCGCTCGGCACGCCGTTGAGGCAGTGGCCCTGCCACAACTCGTCGGCGGCGCGCAGCAGATCGGCGGCGGTGTGCGGATCGCCCTGCCGTGCCGCGGTGCGCGCGTCGGCGACCTGCCGGGCGAAGAGCAGCGCGTCGACCGACTCGCCCCCGGTCCTGAGGACGTAACCGGGCGGCCGGGTGGTGATGGCCGCGGCGATCTCCGCCTTGGTGAGGAGCTTGCGCAGGCGGGACACGCAGATCTGCACCTGGGTGCGGGCGGTGTCCGGCGGCTCGTCGTCCCAGATGAGGTCGACGAGGTAGTCGGTGCTGACGACGCGGTCCGCCTCCAGCAGCAGGGCCGCGAGGATGATCTCCTGCCGTCCGGGCGGAACCCGCACGGGCCCGCCCGCGCCGACGACCGTCAACGGGCCGAGGATGCAGAAGGCCACCGGTTCGGGGGCGCTCGGAGCCCCGCCGGGCGAAACGGTCATGAGTCTCCCAGCAGGAGCCGCACCTGGACAGATGGTGGAGCGGGCACAGTCTTGCTGAAACGTTCAGGCGTTGTCCATGGTGTGGAGATTTCATGACGATGAACCGTCGTTGGCCGGATTTGATCGCCCGCCCCACCCGGACGTCGAGCGAGTCGCCGCAGGCCGCAGCGGCGCCGAACCGGAATCCGGTTCACACCGACGCGGCCCTTCCGGGGCGCGATCGGCCGTGATAGGGGTGCGATAGCAGCGGGATGCGGGTGTCCCCGAGGCTGAGGGCACGGCACCGCCCCTCACCGACCTCACGCGGAGCAGCCGAAGGAAAGGACCCCGCCATGAGCATCCCGCCGCCCCGCCGCCCCGGTACCAGCCGCGTCATCACCGACTCCGGGGTCGACCACGTCCGCCTCGCGTACGACTACCTCGACGCCGGGGACGTCGACGGCTACGGCTCGCTCCTGGACGCCGGCACCCTCGGGGCAGAACTGGAGCGGCCGCGGCCTCCGGGCGCCCGGCACCTCATCACCCGCATCGTGGCCGACGGCAACTGTGTGGTGGCGATGGGCCGGCTCGCACCTCAGCAGAGGGAGTTCGTGGACGTCTTCACCTTGTCGGCGCAGGGCATGCTGCGCACGTGTCACCGCTACTACGCGGCGACGGACAGATAAGACGTGTGCACGACCGTGCGCCCTGCGGTCTGCTCGTCCTAGGCGGCCCCAGGGGCTCTGTCCGGCCCTCGCACGGCGTGCCCCTCGGGGTGTCCGCCGCCTGCACCCGACTGGCCCGCCGGTGCTGGCGAGACACTCACGGCCGGGCGAAGGTGGGCGGGTGGCCGCAGTCTGCCCGGCCACCCCCTGTGACCGCCGGAACGAGGAGCCCTGTCATGTCGGAACGCAACACCGTCATCCGCAGCCTGCACGATCTCGGCCTGGCGGTCTGGTTCGGAGGCTCGTTGATGGGGGCGGTCGGCCTCAACGGGGCGGCCCGGGACGAAGGCGGCACCGAGGCGGCCCGCGACCGGATCTCCTCCGCCGGGTGGGCGAAGTGGACGCCGGTCAATGCCGCCGCGATCGGAGCGCACCTGTTCGGCGGCGGCGGACTGCTCGCCGCCAATGCGAGCCGGGTCGCCACCCAGCAGGGTGTGACCGCCTCGACGACGGCCAAGACGGTGGTCACCGCCGCGGCCCTGGCCGCGACCGCCTACGCCCGGGTCATGGGGAAGAAGGTCGAGCTCGCGTCCTCCTCCGACCCCGGCGACATCGAGAAGGCCGGGAAGCACCCGATCGACCTCGACAAGGCGCGTCGGCACCTGGCCTGCGCGCAGTGGGCCGTCCCGGCCCTGACCGGGTGCCTGGTGGTGCTGAACGCCCTGCACGGCGAGCAGCAGCGTCCGGCCGCGCTGATCCCCGGCATGTGGGAGCGGGCACGCACCGCCGCACACCTCGCGTGGTAGACGCGGCCCGGGCCCCGGAGGCCCGCCGTAGCCCGCTGACCTCTGTCCCTCAGGCCCCCAGTCCCTCAGGCCCGGTCCGTGACGCCGGCCTGCTTCACCAGGACGGCACGGGTGTAGAGCAGGTGGAACCCCTGCCGCTGCACATTCTGCTGTGACTTCGAGCCGGGCTGGGTCGTGACGACGGCGAGGTCGCAGCCCGCTGCGGCGGCATCCGCGAGCCGGGCCGCCAGCAGCGCGGTCTGGACACCCCGGCGCCGGTGGGAGGGGGCGGTGGCCGCACCCGTCAACTGGGCGATCCCATGGGCCATACGGACGCTTGCCCCGCCCACCACGGTGCCTTCGCACACCGCGCTGTACCGCCTCACCCCGGCCGCGCTCACGAGGTCACGCACGGCTGCGGCGATCACCTCGCGCGGGAACTCCTCGTGCGAGGCGACTCCTTGTGTGTCGGGGTGCGCGAAACCGTCCGCGATGACGTCGAGCCACTGCTCGAACTCCTCGTCGCCGCTGGTCCTGACGGTGATTCCCTCGGGTTCGAACCGAGGGTGCTCGGCGGACAGGGAGAGCCCGAGGACGTTCTCGAAGGACGTGAGCCGGTAGCCGCGTTCCGTCAGCCGGGCGGCGATGTGCGGATCGCCCAGGTGCGCCAACTCGACTTGCACGGGGGCCCGTCGCTCGGAGAAGGCACGCTCGATCTCGTCGAGCAGACCGTCGTCCGGTGTGCCGCCGAACCCCAGCCCGGCGACCTTGTTGAGCGGAGAATCGTCCTCGGCAAAGGACGCCACGCCTCCCGTGACCGGCTTCAGGAACCCCGATCCCTCTCCCCGACGGCGATGTGCGGCCGCGCTTCCGCTCGAGATGAGTTCCACTTCGGCCCGCTCGATGCGCGCAGCGAGGTCGACGTCACAAAAGAGGGGCTGTCCTGTCATATCCACCGCGGCAGAGTACCTGCGCCACGGACAGGGGCCCATCGATTTTTCCGGCGTCCGCGTCGGATCTCTCAGCCGCCGGGACGCCACACGTACCGGACGTCCGGCTCCCGTTCCTCGTTGCCGCGCCCGTCGGTCCGTTCGGTGGCGACGAAGCCGTGCCGCTCGTAGAAGCGGCGTGCCGAGGCGTTGACCTGGAACGTCCACAGCGCGAGCCCGGACGGACGGAGTTGCTTGGCGAGGTGCACGAGGTGGTCTCCGATGCCCCGGCCCTGCCACGCCGGATCGAGGTACAACTGCTCCAGCTCCTCGCCGTCCAGCACCATCATGCCGACCACCGTGCCCGCCACGGTCGCCACCCAGGTGTGCCCGCCGGGTATCAGCACGTCCCGGATCCACACCCGGACCTGGTCATCCGTATGCGCCCGGTGCACACTCGGGAGCGCCGACGCGTAGGAACGCAGCCAGACCTCGGCCACCGCGGCGGCGTCGGGGCCGACGGCACGGCGGACGACGAGGGCGTTGTCGATCTCCACAACGGCGCATGTTCCCAGACCTTCGCTGCCGACGCAGCGGAGTTTCTGCGGTCCCTCGGTCACCGCGACTGCTCAACTGCCTTACCGTCATGGCCAGTTGTCGCCGTTGACCGTCTTGTCCCCGCATGCGATCTTCGGACCGCCCCCGCGGTCGCGGGTGGTCACCCGACGGGAGGCGGACACAGTGGCGACCAGCAGAAGAAGCATCGGGCACCGGCATGCCGCGGTCGCCGTGGCGTTACTGGCCTCGGGTCTCGTGACGGCCGTCGCCGGACCGGCCGTGGCAGCGCCTCCCGCCCCGCCGGCACACGCGCCGGTGGCCGTGGCACCCAGCATGCTGGGCGACCCCACCCCCGAGGAGCAGGAGAAGCTGCGAGCCGTGGCCGGTGCGATCTGGAGCCCGGAGCTCGCGGCCGGCTGGAACATGAACGCGGAGGTGGCGGACATCCTGTCCACCGCCACCGGCGAGATCCTCCGGTGCAGCGAGGCGTTCGCCCTCGTCCCGCGCCCGCCCGGCTTCGTCCCCGGGCTCGGCTACCTGGTCGGCTACTGGCAGAACCTGCGCGACTACTTCCGCGCGGTGTACGCCAACCGCACGTACCGGGCCTGCGTGGTCACCGCCGCCGCCTCCTACCGCTCCCCCATCGAGATCGCCTCCATGGGCATCTGAGGACGGGGACGTCGGGGGCGCCGGCCGCTCAGTCCTCCGCCCCGTCGTCGCGTCTCCCATCGTCCAGGCGCGCCAGGCCCTGTTCCCAGCGTCGCCGGCGCTCGTCCGGGCTCTGGTCCCACCAGGGGGTGCCCCGTTCGCCCAGCGCGGTCTTCGCCTGGTGGACGCGTGCGCGCGCCACCCGCTCGGCGTGCGCGTCGGCGGCACTCGTGGCCGAGCGCACCGCGCGGCGGGCCGCCATGAGGTGACGGCGAAGCCGTGCGGCGATGTCCTCGGGGACGGCCGGGTCGGTGGCCCGCCATTTCCGGCCCTTGATGAGGACGAAGTGCCCGTCCGGGGTGCGCTCCGGTGACTGGTCTGGTTTCACGCGGACGATTGTGCCCGCCGAACGGGCGGATGTGCGGTCGGTCGTCGCCCGACCCTTGCCGGCGGCCGCCACTGCGGCGGTATCCGCACCCTGGGCGGCGGCGTCGTGGCACAGTGGCGGTATGTGTGGCCGCTATTCCTCCACCCGTGGACCCGAAGACCTGACCAAGCTGTTCGGCGTCACCGACTGGCGTCCCGAGGAGACCTTGGCGCCGAGCTGGAACGTCGCGCCGACCGACCGGGTCCACGCGGTGCTCGAGCGTGCCTCGCGGGACGGGGCGGAGGAGGTCCGGCGGGAGCTGCGGGCACTCAAGTGGGGTCTCGTCCCGTCCTGGGCGAAGGACCCGAAGGTGGGAGCCCGGATGATCAACGCCCGGGTCGAGAGCGTGCACGAGAAGCCGGCCTACCGGCGCGCCTTCGCCAAGCGGCGCTGCCTGCTGCCCGCCGACGGCTTCTACGAGTGGGAGCAGGTGAAGGACGAGGCGACGGGCAGGACGCGCAAGCAGCCGTACTTCATCCACCCCGCCGACGGACAGGTGATGGCCATGGCGGGCCTGTACGAGTACTGGTGCAATCCCGAGGTCAAGGACGACGACGATCCGGACGCCTGGCTTCTGACCTGCACGATCATCACCACCGAGGCCACCGACGCGGCCGGCCGGGTGCATCCCCGCATGCCTCTCGCCCTCGACCCGGAACACTATGACGCCTGGCTCGACCCCGGCCACCAGGACACCGAGGACCTCCGCGCCCTGCTCACGCAGCCCGCGGACGGGAACCTGCGGGCGCGGCCGGTCTCCACGGCGGTGAACAACGTCCGCAACAACGGTGCGCACCTGCTGGACGCGGTCGGCTGACCATCCCGCACGGGCGGCGCTGCGAGCCGATGGATGTACGGGTCGGACCGACCCGGATCGCATCGGATCGCATCGGCTCGCAGTGCCGCCGTGCGGGAGGCCTCGCCGCGTGTCGTCGACGGCGGCGAGGCCCAGGTGTCAGACCGACGTGACGAAGCGCTCCCACACACGGTGCGAGGCCATCAGTTCCCGCAGCTGCTCCAGCACCGACGTGCCGTCGCTGCCCACCACCACGCCGGGCCCGTCCGTCGGGATGCCGACCGCGGTCAGCGCCGCGTCGCCCCCCGCCCAGGCGCCGATCGCCTTGCCGTGGCGGAACGCCTCAGCCAGCAGCAGGCCGACCCGCGGGTCGACGGCCCCGGGCGTACCGGCGGGCAGTGCCTTGGCGTCGCGGGCACCGTGGGCGTCGCCGCCCGGCGCGGGCGAGCCGGCCACGAGCAGCGCGTCGAACTCGATCGACCGGGCGGTCGCGAACGTCCGCTGCACCGTGACCGCGTCGTCGCCCGTGCCCAGCTTGCCGCCCGTGGGGGCGACGACCAGCGGCACCATTCCGGCGCCGAGCACCGCCTCGCGCACCGCCCGTACGCCGTCCAGGTCACCGTCCGGAGCCGCGACGATGCCGATGAGCCGGCCGTCGGTGGGCCAGGTCTGCCCCACCTGGGAGAGAGCGGGGCTCGGCTCGACGTCGGCCGGCGGCTCGGTCGCCTCCGGCGCGGGCAGGCCGAGGCCCTCGGCGACCCGGGCGCACAGGTCGGAGTCGATGCGGGCCAGCACGTGCAGCGCCCGTTCCTTGACGGCCTGCTCGTAGCACTTGCCCAGCTCGAAGGTGTACGCGCCGATGATGTGTTCCCGCTCGACCTCGCTCATGCTCAGCCAGAAGCGGCGCGGCTGGCTGAAGTGGTCGGAGAACGACTCCGGAGCCTCCCGGACCTTCGTGGCCTCGGGCACCCGCACCGGTGTCTCGATGTACGCCCCCGTGTCCGCCCCCGCCAGGAACGGGCAGCCGCCGTCCAGGGAGTTGGGCCGGTAGGGAGCCACGCCCCGGTGCACCGCGTCCTGGTGGTAACCGTCCCGCAGCATGTCGTTGACGGGCGAGTGCGGCCGGTTGATGGGGATCTGCGCGAAGTTCGGGCCGGCCAGCCGGGTGATCTGGGTGTCCAGGTAGGAGAACAGCCGTCCGGCGAGCAGCGGGTCGTCGGTGACGTCGATGCCGGGCACCAGGTGACCGACGTGGAAGGCCACCTGCTCGGTCTCGGCGAAGTAGTTCGACGGGTTGCGGTTGAGGGTCAGCAGCCCGATCGGCTGGACGGGGGCGAGTTCCTCGGGCACGAGGTTGGTCGCGTCCAGGAGGTCGATGCCCTCGAAGGTCTGGTCCGGGGTGTCGGGGAAGGTCTGGATGCCCAGTTCCCACTCCGGATAGGCACCGGCCTCGATGGCGTCGGCGAGGTCCCGGCGGTGGAAGTCGGGGTCGACGCCGCCCGCGATCTGGGCCTCCTCCCACACGAGGGAGTGCACACCGAGCTTCGGCTTCCAGTGGAACTTCACCAGCGTCGTGGACCCGTCGGCCGCCACGAGGCGGAAGGTGTGGACCCCGAAGCCCTCCATCATCCGGTACGAGCGCGGGATGCCCCGGTCGGACATGTTCCACAGCGTGTGGTGTGTGGCCTCTGTGTGCAGGGTGACGAAGTCCCAGAAGGTGTCGTGTGCGCTCTGCGCCTGCGGGATCTCGCGGTCCGGGTGCGGTTTGCCCGCGTGGATGATGTCCGGGAACTTGATGGCGTCCTGCACGAAGAAGACCGGGATGTTGTTCCCGACCAGGTCGAAGACGCCTTCCTCGGTGTAGAACTTGGTGGCGAAGCCGCGCGTGTCCCGCACCGTGTCGGCGGAACCGCGTGATCCGAGGACGGTGGAGAAGCGCACGAACACCGGCGTCTCCGCCCCCGGGGCGAGGAAAGCCGCCTTCGTCACGGCGGACGCGGTCCCGTAGCTCTTGAAGACGCCGTGCGCCGCCGCACCGCGGGCGTGCACGACACGCTCCGGGATGCGTTCGTGGTCGAAGTGCATGACCTTCTCGCGCAGGTGGTGGTCCTGCAGCAGCACCGGCCCGCGCGGGCCGGCCTTGAGCGAGTGGTCGGTGTCGTAGAGACGCGTGCCCTGTGCGTCCGTCAGGTAGGCGCCCGACTGTGCCATGCGGGCCTGGGCCGCACCGGTCGCCTGTCCGGTGGGTGACATCGTGTCGGGTCCGCTCTGGTCGTGCTTGGGCGGCAGCGGCTCGCGCGGCTCCGTCGGTTCCGCGACGGTCGGGGACTCCGGGGCCGGCTTGCCGGGGACCCCCTCCTCCGGTCCCGCGCCGAGACCCTGAAGGGCTTCGGTGACCTTGTCCGTCGCCCGCTTGATGGGGTTGGGCTGGCTCATCGCTACGGTTCCTCTGCTTTCTACCGGCCGCGACCGGTGCGGCCACGGGGGGATGGGGCCCTGTGATCCCGGCGCCGGGTACCCGGATGCGCCGAACGAACCCCTGCTCGCGTGTGCGGCAGCCGTCCGGGTCACGGCGGTCCGGTCGGCACGGACGTCAGGGCCGCACGAGCCGGTGCAGGGCGAGTCGCGCCAGGGGGGCGTAGGCCAGCAGGGCGAGGCGTGGGCCGTCCATGGCGAGGGTCGTGGTGCTGCCGCGGGGATGCGCCCGGACGTCGTGCCGCAGTCGGAGCACGACCGGCCCGAGGCGCACGCGCCAGGACCAGCGCCGGCCTTGCCGATCGACCGTCTCGATCCCGAACACGGCACGGAGGCCCGCCACCGACTCGACGGTGCCGCTCGAACCGGCGGTGAGCCGGCGCTCGGGGCAGTGCACCGCCTTGATCTGGGGTGACCAGGCAGGCCATCGGTCAAGACACGCGTAACGCTCCCAGACCACCTCGGGAGAGGCCCGTCCGGTGGCGTGGAGCGTCAGGCGCCCCATGGCCGCGGTGCTCGCCCTCGCGCCCACGCGTCCTGTGCGCTGGTCACCGGGTCCGGCTCTGCAGGTACTCGGTGAGGGCGGTGCCCGGCCGGAACGTGGCCACGCCGTCGTCCACCCGGAAGCTGCCGAAGCTCCCCAGGGTGACGGTCTCCTGCGCCTTGAGCGCCTCGGCGATGGCACCCGCCCGCTCGACCGTACCGAACAGCAGATCGAGGACCCGGCTGATGTCGTCCGTGTCGAGCTGCCCGGCGCCCGGGGCGTCTCCGGCACGTCGAGCGGTCATCTGGCTGAGCTGGGACTTGTCCACGGTCACTTTCCCGTCGCGTTCCGAGGGCGGTGCTCCGACGCCTCCACGATCGCGGCAGGCCGAGGCGGCCGCATCTCCGGATCACGGAACCACATGCAGGCGCATTATTTGCTATCACCGGCAAACCGCGCACGCATGTATGCTCTCGCCCCATGAAGGCCATCACACTCACGCAGTACGGCGACCATCTCGCACTGACGGAGCAGCCCCGGCCCAGGGTCGCGCCGGGTGAGGTTCTCATCCGGGTGAGGGCCGCCGGGGTGAACCCGGTGGACTGGAAGCTCGCCGAGGGCGCCCTGGACTCGCTGATCGAGACCCGTTTTCCCCTGATCCCGGGCTGGGACGTGGCCGGGGTCGTGGAACAGGTCGGCTTCGACGTGAGCGAATTCGCCGAAGGGGACGAGGTCTTCGGTTACATCCGCAAGGACACCGCACAGCTCGGCGCCTACGCCGAGGAGGTCTCGGCCCACGTCCGCATGCTCGCCCGGAAGCCGGCCTCGCTCTCCTGGGAGGAGGCGGCCGGGATGCCGCTGGCGGGGCTGACGGCCCTGCAGTCCCTGGACCGCGTCGGAGTGCGCGACGGCTGGACCGTCCTGGTGCACGCGGCGGCGGGTGGAGTGGGGGTGCTCGGCGCACAGTTGGCCCTGGCCCGCGGAGCACGGGTCATCGGGACGGCCGGCGAGCACAACCACGCGTTCCTGCGCGGTCTGGGCGTGGAGCCGGTCACGTACGGGGAGGGCCTGGCCGAGCGGGTGGCGGCCCTGGCGCCCGAGGGCGTCGACGCGGCCCTGGACTTCGTCGGCGGGGACGCCGTCGAGGTGTCCCTCGGCCTGCTCGCCGATCCGGGCCGTCTGGCGTCGATCGTCGACCCCGCCGTCACCGCCCGCAGGGGCCACTACGTCTGGGTACGCCCCGATTCCGCGCAACTGGCCGAGCTCGGCCGACTGGCCGGTGAGGGCCGCCTGACCGTCCCGGTCGCCCGGGTCCTCCCGCTCGCGGACGCCGCCGAGGCGTGGCGGCTCAGCCGCGAAGGGCGCACCCGGGGGAAGTTGGTGCTCTCCGTCGGCACCGGCTGATCCCCACCCCGCGCCCCCTCACCGTTCACCTGGTACGGGCCGGCTTCTTGCCCTTCTGGTGCTGTCGCGCGTGGGCCGGCGGCCCTTGCCGGGACTTGGCCTTTCCCTCGGTGGCCTTCTCGACCCCTGGCTCGGTGGCCTTCTCGGCCCCGACCCGCTGAGGAGTGCCGGATGTCGGGGCGGGCCGGTCGGCCGGTCGCGAGCCGGACGAGGACACGTGGGCGACGCGCGTCGCGGCGGAGTCACGCGCCGGGTGGCTCGGGGCGGAGGGACCGGCCGAGGGCGGGGTCGCCGATGCCGAGGGTGTGTCCGCCCGGTGCGCCGCGGAGTCCGGAGTCCGTGACGGGTCGTCCCGGTCCGTGGCCGACGGGGCCGTTTCGCCCGCGGCGTCGTGGTGCGAGAAACCGTCCGTGACCACCAGGCCGGCGGCGACCACGGCGGCAAGTGCCGCCGCGGCACCGCCGGTTCGCAACCGGGCGCGCCTGGAGACGGGCCGCAGACCCGTCTCGGCCGAAGCAGGGGCAGCCGCGGCAGGGGCAGCCGCGGCGGGGGCAGCCGTGGCGGGACCCGCCGCCGCCACCGCCAGGGGCAGGCTCCGGTGCGTGCTGTCCGCCCGATCGGCGACCGTGGACGGCACGACGCTCAGCGCGCGCTGCGGAGCGGCTCCGGCAGGGCTCGGCGTGCCCGCTCCGGCGAGACGGGTCAGTGCCTGGGCGCAGTCGCCCGCGGTGGGCCGGTCGTACTCCTCCAGACTCGTCATGCGCCACAGGAGGTCCGCGAAGCCGTCGGGCAGGAAGTCCGGCACGGCGGGCGGGCGGTGCAGGCGCGCGATGGCAGCCTCGAGGGGGCCGCCGTCGTACTCGAGCCGGGCGGTGAGGCATTCGAGGAGGACCAGGCCGAGGGCGTAGATGTCGGCGGGCTGTGCGACGCGCCGGCCCAGGACCTGTTCGGGCGCGAGATAGGCCGCCGTTCCGGTCAGGGTGCCGGTGGCGGTGCGGGTGGTCGCGTCCAGCAGCCGGGAGATGCCGAAGTCCGTCAGGTGGGGGCGGCCCGAGGAGTCCAGCAGGATGTTGGACGGCTTGACGTCCCGGTGGACGATGCCCGCCTCGTGGGCGTGCGCCAGGGCGTCGGCCAGGGCCGCGCCGAGTCCGGCCACGGCCTCGCAGGGCAACGGTCCCTGGGCGATGCGCGATTTCAGGGTGGGTCCGTCGATCAGCTGCATGACGAGGAAGGCCTCCCCGTCGTGGTGTCCGGCGTCGAAGGCGGTGACCAGCCCCGGATGCTGCAACCGGGCCAGGATCACGGCCTCGCTGCGCAGGGCGTCCTCCGAGTCGAAGCCCGTACCGGCGCGGAAGACCTTCACGGCGACCGGCCTGCGCAGCCGCAGGTCGAACCCGCGGTGCACGTCCGCCGCGCCGCCTGATCCGATCGGCGCGTCCAGACGGTAGCGGCCCGCCAGGATCCGGGCACATCCCCGCACCGTCCGTGCGCCCCGCATCTCGCGCAACCCCACTTCGTTCTCCCCACCGCGCCCACGCGCAACCGCTCGGACACCCGTCGTCGACGAGCCACCGAACGCAGGTACCCAGCCCTCGGCGGCTTGCACACGGTGTCCCGCCGCCCTGCCCCGGCGGTGGAGTCCCCCGCTGGGTGCGTCAGGCCGACAGGGCCTCGTCGACCGTGGCGTACAGCGGCAGCACGGTCGTCAGACGCGTGAGCTCCAGAATGCGCAGGACCTCCGGCTGCAACCCGGTCAGCCCGAATCCGTGCCCCGCCTCGATGCGGCCGCGGTGGAGGGCGACGAAGGCACCGAGCGCGCTGGAGTCGCAGAAGTCGACCTGGTCCAGGTCGAGGAGCAGCAGGGGAACCTCCTGCATCTCCTTGGTGGTCAGGTGCCCGAGCAACTGGGGCGTGGTGTGGTAGTCGAGGGGGCCGGTCACGGCGACGACCGCGTGCCGGGGGCCGCGACGGGAGACGAGGGTCAGGGAGGGCCCGGTCGGGAGCAGGCTGCCGGTGTCGGCCTCTGCCGGGCTGATGGGCTCGTGCGCCTCGGGTTCCTGGGACGGGGTCATCGCGGGCGTCTTTCCGGTGGAGTGGGCGGGCAGGACGGAGGGCTGTCCGTGGAGCGGGCCGGGGCGGGTGTCACGCGGTGGCGACCTCCACCCACACGACTTTGCCGCCGTCGATCGGGCGGGTGCCCCATCGTGTCGCGAGCGCGTCCACCAGGAATATGCCCCGGTGCCCGAACTCCCCCGGGTTCGACACGATCAGCCGCGGCTCCTCGGTGCTGCTGTCCGTCACTTCGAGGACGACGCGTCCGCCGCTGCGCCGCAGTTCGACCCGCATCGCGGTCCTGGCGTGGCGTACGGCGTTGGCCACCAGTTCGTCGGCGATGAGCATCAGGTCGTTCGCGAGGTGGGGAAGGCCCCAGGCGCGCATGGTCCGGGCTGCCAGGTCGCGGGCCTCGGGGACCGCGCCGGAGACCGGTGGATAGTCCCGTACGACCGACACGACGTGGTGGGCCGGATCCTCCGGCCGGTAGAGGTACAGCATGGCGATGTCGTCGTCGTGCTGTCCGTCGGCCAGTGCCTCCAGCCACGAGTCGCAGTCGGCCTCGACCTCGCCCACCGGACCCGCCAGCAGTTCGCCGAGCTGCCGCAGGCCGTCGTCGATGGAGCGCCCGCGGCGTTCGACCAGGCCGTCGGTGTACAGCAGGAGCCGCGCACCGGACTCCAGGCGGGCTTCCGCCTGCGCGTACTGCCGCCGTCCCACTCCCAGGGGCGGTCCCACCTGTTCGTCGAGGAACCGTACGCCGCCGTGCGGATCGCGCAGGGCCGGCGGCAGATGGCCGGCCACGGCCGCACGCAGCAGGGCGCGGTCCCGGTCCAGCAGGGCGTAGACGCAGGTGACGATGGAGCCGGGTGCGATGTCGTCGACGAGGATGCTCAGTTGCTCCAGGACCTCGGAGGGGGTGAGGCCGAGTTGGGCGTAGGCGCGGCAGGCCGTGCGGATCTGCCCCATCACGGCTGCCGCTGTGACCCCCTTGCCCATGACATCGCCGACCACCAGGGCCACGTCGCCGTCGCGCAGCGGTATGAGGTCCACCCAGTCGCCCCCGGCGCCGCGGCTGCGCGCCGCGGGGAGGTAGCGCGAGGTGGTGACGATGCCGTCCACCCGGGGCAGGCGCGGCAGCAGGTGGCGCTGGAGCGCCATCGCCGCTTCCCGCTCCTGGCGGTAGCTCTGCGCGTTCTGCAGGGCCACGGCGGCCTGCGAGGCGACGCCCGTGACCAGGCGCTCGTGGCGCTGGGTGAACACTCCGGGCTCGGCGTGCCCGAAGAAGAAGCCGCCGAGCACCGTCCCGCGGGAGACCACGGGAACGGCGAGGTAGCTGCGGACCGGCAGGTGCCCTTCGGGCATGCCGTGGTGCGGCGCGTTGTGCCCGTAGCGGGGGTCCGCGGTGATGTCGTCCGACCGCACGACCCCCAGACCGCGGAACGTCGGCTCGAACACCTGGGTGTTCCGCGGCATGGGGAACTTGTCGAACTCCGACCGGTCCACACCGGAGATGACGTAGAGCAGGTACGACTCCCCGGTCTCGCCGAGGACGTTGTAGAAGAACGCCCCGAACTCCGCCCCGGACAGGCGGGTCGCGGTGTCGACCGCGCGCTGGACCAGTGCGTCGAGGTCCAGTTCCGCGGCGAGGGTGCCGCCGATCTCCTGCAAGAGTTCCACGATGGCGGCTTCCTCGCGCAGTTCGCTCTCGCGCTGCTGGAGCTCTCGCTGGGAGCGCCGCAACCGGGCCTCGGTGGAGCGCAGTTCGGCCACGGCACCCTGCAGGTGCGCGGCCCGCCTCGCCACCGTGCCGTCCAGGCTGTCCGCCAGGGCGGCCGCCGCCTGTGCCTGCAGCGCGGGCGGCGCGCCTCCGGCGGACAGCAACGCCAGGCGCGCGCCGCAGGCCAGGGGGCGGAACAGGTCCGCGGTCGCACTAGGCAGCTCGACGGGGCAGGCCAGCGTCACGACGAACCACTCCTGCCCGGTCAGGGGCCCCCCGAAGAGCAGGGCCGACGCGGGATCGCGGTCGTCGCCCCCTTCCGGCTGCGGTGCGTCGCCGGTGCGGTCCACCTGCAGGACGGCGACACCCGCTTCGAGCAGAGGTGTGTCGTCCGTGTGTTCCGTCCCGGCCCCGGTCCGCTCGAGCAGCCGGTACGCCAGAGCGGCACTGCCGGTGGCTTCCCCCGGCGGGGAGGGGTCCGTGTCCGGCAGGCCGGCGGCCCGCGGGCGGAACTCCCGCAACGCGTCGCGGCTCGGGCGGGAAGCGAGATGCACGCTGACGTCCGGGCGCCGCGCGCCCCGGTCGGTGCTCAGCCGGCCGTGGAGGAAGTCGGCGAGGGACTGTGCCGCCGCGTCGAGCGTCGGCGCCGACCGGACGGCTTCCCGCAGTCGCACACCGCACGCGGCCATATCGGTGAGATCGAAGGCCGAGAGGTCGTGTGCGGTGAGGTCGCCGACCGGGTGATGTCCGTGGGCCGAGTGCGGTGCAGCCATGGTCAGACAGTAGAGCACGCCGGCGCCCCTCCGGGCCGCCACCCGGAGTGCGGGCGACCTGTCCGGTGACCCGGCCGGCACGGAGCCCTGCGTCCGTCGGTGTCATGGCGATCACACCGGGACTTACTGGATCTTCGTTTGGCTCCGGTGTGAGGATGAGCCAATGTCTGTGCCCTTCGAGTCGACGAAAGTACACGTCACCCGCCTCGATCAGGTGGTGTGTGTCGCTTTGCGCGGTGAGCTGGACTTCGAGGACGCGGAGGACGTCCAGGCCGCCTGGGCGGCGGCCGACCGCGCCGGGCTGCCCACCACCGCCGTGGATCTCTCGCAGGTGGTCTTCGCCGACAGCATGCTGCTGAACGCGCTCCTGGACGCCCGGCGCCGCCACGACGCCACGGGCCGCGCCTTCGTCCTGCTCGGCCCGCTCAACGCCTCGGTCAGCCGCCTGCTGGACGTCACCGGCACCCTCGGACACTTCACCGTGCAGGACACACTGCCGGGAGAAACCGCGTAAGTCGCAGCAAAGGCATGTGAAGCACCTCGACTCCCCGGCGATCGGCGGCTCGCGCCCCCCGGGTTCAGTCCTGCGCGGGCAGGACCTGCGTCACCTTGCCCTTCAGATCGGCGTTCAGATGGCCGCTCACATGTTCGTCGGCGAAGTAGACCGCCAGTCCGAGGGGTGTGTCGAAGGTGTCGTCGGCGGGGCGGACCACGAGGTAACGCGAGGTCGGATCCTCCACGTTCAGGTCCTTCTCCGCCCGCTTCAGCAAGGAGGGAAGGACGTCCCAGTCGAACTCGTCGAGGTCGAACGGGCGGTCGCCCCCGATGATCGCGCCGCTGATGATGCCCTTCTCGACACCTCGGCCCGGGCGGTAGGTGTACGAGTCGTACTTGGTGGCGCTTCCCTTCACCATGATCTCCGCCGACACGTATCCCGGATAGACGATGAAGCGGCACGCGCGGTCCGTGCCGGTCGCGGCCTCGATCTCCTTCACCGCCGTCCGGATGCCGTCCGGGGTGAGCAGATCGGTGTCCGCGTCCGCCTGCGAGGCCGGGGCCGACCGGGACGCCCTCGGCGCTTCGGGGGTGGGGTCCTTCGTGCCGGTCGACGTCGACGAGGAGCCGGGGCGATCGGCTGCCTCCCCGTCGCCCTTGTCACCGCCGTCCGGTACCAGCGTCCACACGAGGACTCCCGCGAGCACGGTGCCGACGACGGACGAGGCGACGATGATGCGGCTCCTCGCCCGGCCGCCCGGTCGCGTCGTCGACCGCGTGGGGCCCGTCGGGTAGGGCGTCGACGGAGCGACGGGCCCGGGCACGGCGTCGTAGGGGCCCGTCGGCCGGAAGCCGGTCGGCGGGCCGAAACCCGTCGGGGGCCCGAACCCGGAAGGGGCGGGCACCGGGTCCGGCGCCGGCGCCAGCCGGTACGAGGTCGCCGGGCCGCCTCCGCCGGGCGGAGCCTGGTGGTCCCCGCCGGGGGCACCGGGCGCGGGGCCGGAGCCGCCGGCCGCCTCCGCCAGCATCCGGTCCGCCGTCTCGGCGTCCGCCCGGCCGGCCGGGTCCTTGACGAGCACGGCGTTCAGGAAGCCGGTGAGCACCCCGGCCCGGCGAGCAGGCGGGAGCTCCTCGCTGAGGAGGGCGGCGAGCGTCGCGAGGGTGGTGCCCCTGCGCAGCGGGTGATGCCCCTCGACGGCGACGTACAGCATCATCGCCAGTGACCACAGGTCGGAGCCCGGGCCGCCCTCGCCGCCGGAGATGCGCTCGGGGGCCATGTAGTCGGGCGTGCCGATGATGGACCCGGTCGCGGTCAGCACGGTCGACTCCCTGATGGCGGCGATGCCGAAGTCGGTGAGCACGGGGCGCCCGTCGGGCCTCATCAGCACGTTGGCGGGCTTCACGTCCCGGTGCTGGATGCCGACGGCGTGCGCGGCGCGCAGTGCGGCCAGCACCTCGCGGCCGATCCGGGCGGCCTCGACGGGCGCCAGCGGACCCTTGTCCAGCCGGTCCTGCAGCGACCCGCCGGTCACCAACTCCATGACGAGCCACGGGTAGGTGTGCTCGCCGCCGTCCACGACGTGGTGGATGGTGACCACGTTGGGGTGGTCGACCCGGGCCAGGGCCCGTGCCTCGCGCAGCACCCGCGCCCGCAGCATCGCCGCGGCGGCCGGATCGTACTCGGCGAGACCCGGATCGGACGGCCGTACCTCCTTGAGCGCGACCGCTCGGTCCAGGATGAGATCGCGGGCCCGCCACACCAGGCCCATGCCACCGCCGCCGAGTCGCGCCTCCAGCTCGAAGCGCCCGTCGATGACCCGTCTGCCGGATTCCCCCTCGTTCATGGCCGGGAGCCTACGGGATGTCGGTGACACGACTTCTCACGGATGCCTCTCACGCGCGGCACGGTCACGGTGCCGCCCTCGGGCAAGCGAGCCCCGGCCGCACGGACGGCCGTGGCCGCCCTCCGTGGCGTGGCCGCGTCACCCGCCCGCACGGACACCGGACCCGTCCGGGCCGGTGATCCGCGTCCTCCCGGACCGGACCCCGGCGGGTCACTCGCGCTGACGGCCCACGTCCCGCCTGCCCGTACGTTCCCCGCCCGCACCGTGCACAAATACCTCATCCGGCCGAACATCAAGGCGTGTCGCCCCCGGTATGGATGACCCACACCCAGTGCACGCGGAGAGGGGGTGACCTCGATGGACGGCGGATACGGCCTCATCCAGTTCCTGCTCGACCTTCTCGGTCTCGGCTGATCACGGTGGGCGAACCCGGGCCGTCCCAGCGGACGCGCGCCGGGACGTCCTGGTGGCGGAAGGGTGGCGGCGTCGTAGGACGCCGCGACCCCCGGACCGGTCGCCGAGCACCCCTCGAGCCCTCACCCGGCCGGTCGGGACGGCCGGCCCGGGCGCGGTCAGGGCGGGGGCATCCGGCGCAAGGCGTCCGACGCGGACGCACCCGCGTCGAGCGCCGTCCTCCTCACGTCGGCACCGACGTCGGCCTTCTGCACGGCGACGGCCAACCTCCGTGCCTGCTCCAGATGTTCCCGCAGCGCCGAGCGCAGGAGCCGGTCGAAGGTCCGGCCGCGGGCGGTGCGCAGAGCACGCAGTTCCCGCGCGTCGGCCATGCCCGGCATGTCGTGGCCCTCGTGGGGGTTGTCGTCGGGGATTCCTCTCCTGCTCAAGAGGGCGCGAAGCCGGATGAGTTCGGTGTCCCGGCCGGCGGCGACCTCGGACGCCCAGTGCCGCACCTCCCTGTCGCCACTGCGCTCCGGTGCGAGCAGGAGCAGGTGCCGGGCCTGTACGTCCATCGCGATCGCCAACTGGATCCAGCCCACCTCGGTGGCGTCGGGCCGGGCGACCGCACGGGGTTGCGGCCGTTCCGGCGGCGGCGAGCCGCCACACCCCGACACGGCCACCGCGCACAGCACGGTGGCGACGAGGGCCTTGCCGAACCGGCGAGGAGTCGGAGGGGCCATCGTTGCTCCTTGAGCGTGGTCGCCGTGCCGAGGCGGGGACTGTGCCGCGTCTCGCGGGGTCAGGAGGGGTTGCCGTCCGCTCCGCACTTCACGATCGCGTTGATGCAGGTGGTGACCCTGCGGGCGAGTTCGTTCTCGGGCCAGGCGTTGAAGAAGTCGCCGTGCATCGTGTAGCCGGGCCCGGAGGCGAGCCGCAGGCCCTGGGTGCTCCCCGACACGGGGTAGCGCAGCACCTGCCGCAGCTTGGGCACGGGCACGGGGTGGGTGGACGGGCACGCGCCGTTCACCGGGTAGGACATGTGGCTCTTGTGGTCGGCGGAGTCCAGGTCCTTCCCGTTCCAGCACTGCGGGAAGTCCAGGTAGGACTCCAGCATCGAGCCCGCCGGGCAGGTGACGAAGTCCTTCGAGGGGTTGACCTCGCCGTGGTGGAGGCAGGACCAGCGGGCCACCGAGGTGGGGTCGCCGACGCCGGTCGCCTTGGCGTTGCCCGCCACGATGCGCAGCCCCTGCGGGAACGGGCGGATGCGCTGGATGACGTCGTCGCGGACGCCCTCGCCGAGGTAGTAGAAGGTGGTGCCGGTCGGTTCCACGGGCTGGTCGTTGCGGTAGAGCGTGGGCACCCAGTACGACGACGTGTCCACGGCGGGGGCGCAGGTCGAGGCCGAGCCGAGCAGGTCGGTGACGTCGGTGTGCGCGTTGGTGACCCGGCTGCCGAAGAAGCTGTGCATGTGGGAGGCGCCGGGCAGCCCCGGGAAGACGATCGGGTCGTCGGGGAGCCGGTGGCTGTAGGGGCATTCGGCGAGGAACTCCGCGACCCGGACCACCTGGGCGCCCTGCGGGGCGGCGTTCAGGTCGGTGCTGTCCGGGCGGCTGCCGGGGTTGGCCGCTCCGGTGTAGAGGGTCGCGAACAGCAGGCCGAGGGAGGCCAGGGCGGTGGTCCAGGCGCGGCGCCTGGACCGGCTGCCGGTGGGCGGGCGGGGGGATGTTCTCAGCACAGCACTCCTCCTGGGGGAAGTGGTGGGGGCTGTTGCCGGAAGCGGTTCCGGAACCGGTTCCGGCCTTGTGCGTGAATGAAAGGGACACACCGCGCTGCCGTCAATACCTCCCGTAGCGATTGGTACGCCCAACTGCTCTGCTCCGCCTCGGACTTCGCCGTGGCCGACGGCCTGTGCGGCGGCCCCGGCACAGGGCGGCGGCGAGGTGCCGCCGCGGCGCCTGACTGCGGTGTTGACGTGGGGGGAAAGCCGCTGTTTGACTCGGGCGTCGCTCCGGGAGCGGCGCCGGATCCGGTCGGGGGCGGTCCCGTCCGGCGGCCGTGTGTTCGTGCGCAGGAAGAGGGATGCGGTGCGTGTCACCATCGCGGACGTGGCCCGGATGGCCGGCGTGAGCAAGACGACCGTCTCCCGGGTGCTCAACACGCGCGGCGAGGTGGACAGTTCGACGGCCGCCCGGGTCCGGGAGGTCATCGACCGGCTGGGGTACGTGCCGAGTTCCGGTGCGGTGGGCCTGGCCCGTGGGAGGAGCCGCACGGTCGGCATGCTCGTCCCGTCCCTGACCTGGCCGTGGATGGGTGAGGTGCTCCAGGGGGTCGTCGACACGGTGGAGGCGGCCGAGTTCGGTCTGCTGCTGTTCACCTGCAACCGGGGCACCGACTCGGTCGAGTGGTTCACCAGCCAGGTCTCGGCCCGCGCCTTCGACGGACTGATCGCCGTGGAGCCGGAGGACACGCTGGCGATGCTGACCGCACTGCACCGCAGGGGACTTCCGGTCGTGCTGATCGACGACCGGGGCCGCCACCCGGAGTTCCCGTACGTGACCGCGGCCAATCGTGAGGGGGGAGCCGCGGCCGCGCGCCACCTGCTGGACGAGGGGCGGCTCCGGCCGTTGGTCCTGGCCGGGCCGCTGCGCTTCGGCTGCGTACGCGACCGCCGCGAGGGCTTCGACGCCGCGTACGCCGCGAGCGGCCACCCGACGGATTCCACGCTCTTCGTCGAGAGCGACTTCACCGAGGCCGGCGGTGAGGAGTCGGTCCGCCGTCTCCTGCGGGAGGGACGGGAGTTCGACGCCGTCTTCGCACACAACGACCTCGCCGCCATGGGTGCCCTGTCCGCTCTGCGCGCGGCGGGACTGCGGGTGCCGGAGGACGTCGCCGTCATCGGCTTCGACGACATCCCGGTGGCACGCCTGACCCAGCCGGCCCTGACCACGGTCCGGCAGCCGATGCGCCGGATGGGGGAGACCGCGGCCCGGATGCTCCTCGGCCGCCTGTCGGGCGAAGCGCATCCCGGGCAGCCGGTCATCCTGCCGACCTCGGTGATCGTCCGCCGGTCGACCACCGCGGGCTGACTCACCGCCAGCGCTCCGCCCTCCCCCGGCCCCACCTCACCAACCGGCGCCGCCCGTCGGCCCAGGGGCCCGCTCGCGCCCCCAATTCCCGCTGCTTTGACGGCAATCCGTGTCCGAGGGCTTGCCCACCGATTGCATCACCCCTTAAATCACACCGTGAACTAAGCGGCCCCACCGCCGTTCTCCCCATCGGCATGCCTGTGCGCCGAGCGGCACGCTCGCGCGTGAGCCCGCACCGGCCCCGCAGAAAGTTGACGCATGAGACACATCACCGACGTGCGACGCCGCAGACGGCGGGCACTGGGTGTCACACTGATCGCCACCGCGGCGCTCGTCACTCTCCCGGCCCAGCTGCCCGCCGCGGCAGCGGAGACGCCGCTGTCCCAGGGCAGGACCGTCACCTCGTCCTCGAACGAGAACGCCGGGACGCCCGCCGCCAACGTCGTGGACGGCGACCGGGGCACCCGCTGGTCGTCGGCCGCGAGCGACAACCAGTGGCTGCAGGTGGATCTGGGCGCCACGGCGTCCGTCACCCGGGTCGTCCTCGACTGGGAGGCCGCCTACGGCAAGGAGTACAAGATCCAGCTGTCCCGGGACGGCGCCAGCTGGAACGACGCGAAGACCGTCACGGGCGGCGACGGCGGCGTCGACACCGTGGACGTCTCGGGCCAGGCTCGCTACGTCCGGCTGCAAGGGCTTCAGCGCGCCACGTCCTGGGGCTACTCCCTGTGGGAGTTCCAGGTCTTCGGCACCACCGACGACACGCCCCCGGCCACGTGCGGGACAGGCAACGCCGCGCTGGGCAAGCCCTCTTCGGCCTCCTCCGTCGAGAACGCCGGCACCCCCGCCTCGGCCGCGTTCGACGGTGACGCCGGCACCCGCTGGTCGAGCCGGCCCTCCGATCCCCAGTGGGTCCAGGTCGATCTGGGCTCGGCGCGGGATCTGTGCAAGATCGACCTGAACTGGGAGGTCGCCCACGCCAAGGACTTCAAGCTCCAGGCGTCCGGCGACGGCCAGGACTGGCGCACCCTGAAGGAAGTCACCGGCGCCACCGGCGGGCGCGCGTCCTACGAGGTCGAGGGCACCGGCCGTTACGTACGTGTCCTGGGCACGGCCCGGGCCACCTCCTATGGCTACTCCCTGTGGGAGGTGGCCGTGCACACGGCGTCCGACGGCGGCTCCGGCCCGATCCAGGGCGGCGGCGACCTGGGCCCGAACGTCATCGTCGTCGATCCTTCGACGCCGAACCTGCAGCAGAAGTTCGACCAGGTCTTCGCCCAGCAGGAGAAGAGCCAGTTCGGCAGCGGCCGCTACCAGTTCCTGCTCAAGCCGGGCACGTACAACAACATCAACGCCCAACTGGGCTTCTACACCTCGATCTCCGGCCTCGGGCTCAACCCCGACGACGTCCAGATCAACGGTGACATCACCGTGGACGCCGGGTGGTTCAACGGCAACGCCACCCAGAACTTCTGGCGGTCGGCCGAGAACCTGGCCCTCACCCCGGCCAACGGCACCAACCGGTGGGCGGTCGCCCAGGCGGCGCCGTTCCGCCGGATCCACGTCAAGGGCGGCCTCAACCTCGCGCCCAACGGCTACGGTTGGGCCTCCGGCGGCTACATCGCCGACTCCAAGATCGACGGCACGGTCGGCCCCTACTCGCAGCAGCAGTGGTACACCCGCGACAGCAGCGTCGGCGGGTGGACCAACGGCGTGTGGAACATGACCTTCACGGGCGTCCAGGGCGCGCCCGCGACCAACTTCGCCACCGGCCCGTACACCACGTTCGACACCACGCCCCTGTCCCGCGAGAAGCCGTTCCTCTACCTGGACGGCAGCACCTACAAGGTCTTCGTGCCCGCCAAGCGCACCAACGCGCGCGGCGTGTCCTGGCCGGCGAACAGCGGCGGCACCTCCCTGCCGCTGGACCAGTTCTACGTGGTCAAGCCCGGCGCCACGGCCGCCACCATCAACGCGGCCCTCGACCAGGGCCTCAACCTGCTGTTCACGCCCGGTGTCTACCACCTCGACCGGACCATCGAGGTCGACCGCGCCAACACCGTCGTCCTCGGACTCGGACTGGCGACGATCATCCCCGACGGCGGCATCGACGCCATGCACGTCGCCGACGTGGACGGCGTCCGCCTCGCGGGCTTCCTGATCGACGCCGGCGCGGCCAACTCCGACACGCTGCTGCGCATCGGCCAGCCCGGTGCGTCGGCCGACCACGCGGACAACCCCACCACGATGCAGGACGTGTTCGTGCGCATCGGCGGTGCGGGCCCCGGTCTCGCCACCAACTCGGTGGTCGTCAACAGCGACGACGTCCTCATAGACCACACCTGGATCTGGCGGGCCGACCACGGCGAGGGCGTGGGCTGGGAGACCAACCGCGCCGACTACGGCCTGCGCGTCAACGGCGACGACGTCCTGACCACCGGCCTGTTCGTCGAGCACTTCAACAAGTACGACGTGCTCTGGAACGGCGAGCGCGGCCGCACGATCTTCTTCCAGAACGAGAAGGCCTACGACGCTCCCGACGAGGCCGCCATCACCCATGACGGCATCGTGGGGTACGCGGCCTACAAGGTCGCCGACTCGGTGAACGAGCACGAGGCCTGGGCGCTCGGCAGTTACTGCAACTACACCTCCGACGACACCATCGTGCAGCACCACGGCTTCCAGGTACCGGTCAAACCCGGCATCAAGATGCGGCACATGATGGTGATCTCCCTCGGCGGGAAGGGTCAGTACCGCCACGTCGTCAATGACACCGGGGCTCCCACATCGGGGACGGACACCGTCCCCTCCAAGGTGGTCCAGTTCCCCTGACCTGACCTGACCTGACGTGACATGACGGCTCGAGTCCCCGGGTGGGCCCTCCCACTCGGGGACTTCGGGCTGCTCGCATCCTTCACATCGCCACGGCGTTCAGGCATATGAACTTTGTACGCATGGGTGTACGTCTCGGCTGTCGCGTGTCACTCTCGGGTGGCCAAGCCCCCGGGAACGAACAGGAGATGCGTGCATGAAGGGACACGAGGCCGCAGTCGCCTCCGGGCTCAGCAGACGGGCGCTGCTCGGCAGTGCCGCAGCCGTGGCGGCCGGCGTGATCGCGGGGAGCGACACCGCGTTCGCGGCGCCGGGCACCCGCGGGACCGTGCCGGAGCTGTGGCACGAGTTCGTCCGCGAGCCGTACCGGCATCCCCAGATCCCCTTCGTCGGACGGGCGGGCTTCGGCGGCGGGGCCGCACGGCTGCCCCGCCGCCCGGTCGTCGCCGACGTGCGTGACTTCGGCGCGGTGGCGGACGGCCGGACGGACTGCGCCCCGGCGATCAACCGCGCCATCGCCGCAGCCGGTGCCGCGGGCGGCGGCACGGTCCGCATCCCGCCCGGCGTCCTCCGCATCGACGGACTGATCCGCCTCGGGCACTCCCACGTGGTCCTGCGTGGCGCCGGCAGCGGACGGACGACCCTCCGCGCCACCAGGAACCTCACCGAGCTCATCGGTCCGTACGGCTCCCGGTACGGCGGCGACAAGTCGTCCTGGTCCTGGGCGGGCGGCCTCATCTGGCTGGCGCCCGAGGCGCGTTGGAACTCCCTCACCGAGGCGATCAGAGCGCGCGCGTGGCCGTTCGAGGGCTGGACCGGCAACCGGCGCGAGGAGTGGCGCACACTCACCCGCACCGCCGCAGCCCGCGCAGGCGACTGGACCGTGACCGTGACCGACCCGGCGGGCCTGCGCCCGGGCGCCCTGGTCCTGCTCCGCCTCAGCGACGACCCCGGGCACACCCTGCTGCGGCACATGGCGGGGGACGGCCCGGGACCCGACGCCTACACCTGGGCCGACAAGAGCAAGCTGCTCTCCTACGTCCCCTACGAGTGGCCCGTCCGCATCACCCGCGTCCGCGGACACGAAGTGACACTCGAACGCCCCCTCCCGCTGGACCTGCGCCCCGAGTGGGAACCGCAGTTCACCACACACGTACCGGAGTTGACCGGCTCGGGCGTCGAAGGGCTCACGCTGGAGGCGGTGGAGACACCGCAGCAACCCCACCTCCTCGACCTGGGGTACAACGGCGTCGTGCTGCAATGCGTGTACGACTGCTGGGTGGACGACGTGACGGTCCGGAACACCGACAACGGCTTCGGCCTGGTCGCCGCCTCCGCCTGCACCCTGCGCCGCACACGTGTCTCGGGACGGGGCAGTCACCACCCGTACTTCTGCCGCGAGGGCTCACACGACAACCTCGTCCAGGACTTCACCATCGAGGAGCGCACCACCCCTGCCCCCGCCGGCACCCAGCTGCACGGCATCAACGTCGAAGGGCTGTCCTCCCACAACGTCTGGTCGCGCGGGGAGATGAGGATGGGCACCTTCGACAGTCACCGGGGCATGCCGTTCGCCAACGTCCGCACCGACATCACCGTGCACAACAACGGCCGCCACGGCGGCGATGCCAGCGCCGGGCCCCTTTTCGGTGCCCGTTTCACGCACTGGAACATCCGCGTCACCAACGGACGCGCGGGCCTCATGAAGATCGACGCCCTGGCGCCGTACTCCGCGACCGTCGGCATCAACGAGGTCCGGGAGTTCGACCAGATCGACGTACCCGACTTCCAAGGCGACCTGCACAGCCGGCTGGAGCTGTACGGCACCACCGGTGTGGTCCGGCCGGCCAATCTCCACGAGGCCCAGCGCGCCGTTCAGGTGCGGCGATCCGGGCGTTGAGGCGGACGGCCGTCGAGGCACCGAGGGGGCGACCCGGAATCCCACGGCGCCGAGAGCCTGCGCGGCGCGTGGTCAGGCCGCGCCGCGCAGGCGGTCAGGAGACCGGCTCGGCGGTGCGCGGCCGTTCCGGGACGGGGCGCAGGACGCCGGCCGCGGCGACGGCGGTCGCACAGAAGAGGGACAGCAGCAGGAACGTGTGGTTGAGCGCCACGAGGTGCGTCATCCAGCCGATGACGGCCGGGCCTGCCAGCATGCCGATGTAGCCCAGCCCGGCCACCCGGGAGACGTTGGTTCCCGCCGCCGCGGGGTCCGCGTGACCGGCGGCACTGAACAACTGCGGAACGCAGCCCGACAGGCCGAGGCCGAACAGCGCCCAGCCGGTCAGAGCCGCCCAGACCCACGGGGACAGGGCCGCGACCGTGATGCCGACGGCGGCCAGGGCCGCGCCGTGGCGCAGGACCGCGACGGGCCCGAAGCGCCCCGAGATCCGGTCCGCCAGCAGCCGACCGATCGTCATGGTCGTCGCGTACGTGCCGAAGGCGAAGGCGGCGGTGCTCTCGGGCGCGTCCAGCACGGTCCTGAGGTGCAGGACGCTCCAGTCGTTGGCGGCTCCCTCGCACAGCATGATCAGCAGTGCCAGGACGGCCAGGAGCCAGATGCGGCCGGGCACGGGCCGCTTCGACGGCCGGGTCCGGTCCCCGGGGCCCGCCACGGGGGCCGCCGCCGCGGGGGGCAGCAGGCCACGGGCCGCACCGAGGGCGACGACGACCCCGGCAGCGGCGGCGGCGCCCAGGGTCGTGGCCGGGTCCCAGCCGATGTCGACGGCGGCGGCACCGGCGAGCGCGGCAAGGACGCCGCCGACGGAGAACGTGGCGTGGAAGGCCGACATGACGGGCCGCTCATAGGCCTTCTCCACCTGCACGGCGTGGGCGTTCATGCTGACGTCGAGGGTGCCGTTGCCGAAACCGAACAGCAGGAGGGCCGCTCCGAGGGCCCACGGCTCCCGCGCAAGGCCGGGCAGCACGAGGGTGGCGCTGCACAGCACTCCCGCCAGCGGGACGACGGTGCGGGTGCCGAGCCGGTCGGACAGGCGCCCTCCGACCTGCATGCCGACGAAGGCTCCGGCGCCCAGCAGCACGAGGAACCCGCCCAGGGCCGCATGGGAGATGCCCACACGCTCCTCGACCGCCGGGATCTGCACCACCCACATGCCGAGCAACGTGCCGTTGAGTACGAAATAGACAACCGTCACAGCGCGGGCGACGCGCAGCGCTCTCTCCATGCGCTCACCCTAACGAACACATCGACTGTTCGGAACCACGGTTTTCTCACACTTCCGGTGTTCGGTCAGCGTGGTGTTGAATCACTCCATGAACACCGTGGAACGTCATCGCCTGATCACCCAGGCCGTCCAGGAGGCGGGCCGGGCGTCGGTCTCCGAACTGGCCGAGCTGACGGCCGCCTCGGAGATGACCGTCCGCCGGGACCTGGACCACCTGGCCGCCCAGGGCGTCCTCGAACGGTTCCGGGGTGGCGCACGCACGCTTCTGCTGCGGGGTGAGGAACCCCCCTTCTCCCTGCGCGCCCACGAAGCCGTGGAGGCAAAGCGCCGGATCGCGGCGGAGGTGGCCTCCCTCGTGTCCGACGGGGAGACGGTGCTGCTCGACAGCGGTACGACGTGCCTGGAGGTCGCCCGGCTGCTGCGAGGGCGGCCGGTCACCGTGATGCCCCTGTCGTTGCAGGCGATCCAGGTGCTCGGCGACGCGCCCGAACCGACCTCGCTCCTCGTCCCGGGCGGCCGGCCGCGCGCCGCCGAGGGGGCCCTCATCGGCCCCCTGACCCTGGCCTCCCTGTCGGCACTGCGTTTCGACACCGCCGTCCTGGGCTGCTGCGGATTGACCGCGGGCGACGGCCTGACCGCCTACGACCTCGACGAGGCGGTGGTCAAGAAGGCGGCGATCGCTTCGGCCCGCCGCGTCATCGCCGCTGCCGACGGCGGCAAGCTGGGCCGCACCGCGCAGGCCCACGTCGCTCCCCCGTCCTCGGTGCACGTCCTCGTGACGGACACCGGCGCCCCTGCCGACGAGACCACCGCACTGGAGAGCAGCGGCATCACCGTCAGGCGCGTCTGAGCCGCGCAGTCGTACGCCCTCGGCCCGCCCACCGGAACGGAGGTTGCGGGTCGCCCGCGCGCGCCGGGTTCGTCAGACGGTGAGGGGTTCCAGCAGCCGCTTGGGCTTGAGCAGCGCCCGGCTGACCGGGTCCTCCGGGTCGGGAGCCAGGCCGGGCCCCGGCTCCATGAGGACGTCCCGCGCGGGCACCAGCACGGCACACGAAGGGCATTCGCCGTACGACCCCAGCTCGGTGCCGCACTCGGCGTGCCTGAAGAAGCGCAACTGCACGCCCGTGATGTGCTCGCGCCCCCAGGCACTCAGCGAGCGCAGCGTGGGCCACAGGGCGCTGCCGCGTTCGGTGATCACGTACTCGTCCCGCGGGGGCGACTGCTGGTACCGCCGCTTCTCAAGGATGCCCTGCTCAGCGAGCCTTTGCAGGCGGGCGGAGAGGACGGCCCGTGGGATGCCGAGGTGCACGAGGAAGTCGTTGTAGCGGCGGACGCCGAACAGGGCGTCGCGCACCACGAGCAACGTCCACCGGTCGCCCACCACCTCCAGCGCGTGCGCGATGGAGCACTCTTGCGTCGCGTAGTCCTTACCCAGGGGCATGCACCCACAGTACCTCGTCGGTTCAGTGATTGAACTCACAGAGGGCGGCGGCATCGACGACGCGACGGCCGACGCTAGGGTGACGCACAGCAGGTTCAATGAATGAACCGTCACTGGATAGCTTCGGAGGCCAACCCTCATGACCCTGGGTACCTCGACCGCGGCGACGGCATCCGCCGTGCACACGCACACCTCGGCACTCCCTCCGAAACCGCGTGCCACCCTCGCCCTGACCAGCGCGGCAACCGCCCTGACGCTGATGACGTACGCGGCTCCCCTCGTCACCCTCCCGGACACCGCCGCGGCCCTGCACACCCCGCTCTCCGCGCAGGCCTGGCTCATCAACGGCACACCTCTGGGGCTCGCCGCCCTCCTGCTGGTCGCGGGCAGTCTCGCCGACGACTACGGCCGCCGCCGCATCTTCCTCGCCGGCACCCTGACCCTCGGCATCACCACGGCGCTGGGCGGGCTCGCCACGTCGACCCTGACGTTCACGCTGGCCCGCGTCGCACAGGGCGCGGCCAGTGCGGCGATCCTCGCCAGCAGCCTCGGCCTCCTGGTGCACGCCTTCCCGAGCCCGCGCGGACGGCTGCACGCCACCGGCATCTGGGGCGCCTTCGTCAGCGGCGGCACCGCGATGGGCCCCTTGGTGGTGGGCGCCATACCGAGCTGGCGGGTGGCCTACGGCCTCCTGGGCGCAGCGGTGCTGCTCGTGGCGATCCTGTCGGCGCGGACGCTGGCGGAATCCCGCTCCCCCAGGGCCGGCCGTCCCGACATCCTGGGCGCCCTGTCCTTCGGTCTGGCCCTGGTCTCGCTGGTCGCCGCCCTGACCCTGGGCCGTGACGGCTGGCTTCGCGCGCCGGTGGGCCTGCTGCTCCTCGCGGCCGTGGTGCTGGTGGGGCTCTTCGCAACCGTGGAACGCCGGACGAAGAACCCGATGGTGGATTTGGGCCTGCTGCGCCGTCCCGCCTTCCTGGGGTCCTCGGTCGGCGGTCTGTTCACGGGCCTTGCGGTGATCGGCCTGTTCAGCTTCCTCCCGTTCATCCTCCAGCAGACGCTCGGCCTGTCACCGATCGGGACGGCGTGGCTGTTCCTGCTCTGGTCGGGGCTGTCCTTCGGTGTGGCGCTGCAAGCCAAGCGCTTGGCGGGCCGCGTGCCGACGCGTCATCAACTGGCGCTGGGCTTCGTGCTGCACGCGGCGGGCGCCCTGGCCCTGCTCGGCGCCGTCAACTCCGGCTCCTGGGAGCGTCTGCTCCCCGGCCTGGTCATCAGCGGTGTGGGGAGTGGCCTGCTCAACGCGGCCCTGCCGCTGCTCGCGGTGGAGTCGGTGCCCGCCGCCCGGGCGGCCATGGGCTCCGGCGCCCAGCAGACTCTCAGGTACGTCGGCTCGTCCGTCGGCGTGGCCCTCACGATCGCTGTCGTCACCTCCTCGGGCGGCGGACTCGGGGACGGGACGAACGTCGCGATCCTGGGTGGAGCGGGGCTCTCGATCGTGGCGGCCGCGGCGGTACTGGCGCTGAGGGAACGACCCCGGCCCTGACGAGCCGTTCACGAGGGTGACGGATCGGGCGCGGCCGTCGATCGGCCCACCGGTCGGCGGCCACGGACCGGTGGACCGATCTTGCTGAGTCCAGCACATCATGACGACCCTCTCGTCATGTGAGGGAGCACGTGCCGGTGCGATCCTGTGATCATGACCTCCGCACACGATGGCATCGCACCCGTACGGCTCGGCACCTGGCCCACCCCCTTGGAGCCACTCCCCCGGCTCGCCCGGCACCTCGGCCTCGGCGCGGACGATCTGTGGATCAAACGCGACGACCTGAGCGGCATGGGCGGCGGCGGCAACAAGACGCGCAAGCTGGAGTGGTTGTGCGCGGCGGCGCTCGACGAGGGGGCGACCCACCTCGTGACGACCGGGGCCCCGCAGAGCAACCACGCGCGGCTGACCGCCGCAGCGGGCGCCCGTCTGGGACTGCGGACCGTGCTGGTGCTGGCGGGCGGCCCCGACGCCTCCGTTCAGGGCAACCTGACCCTGGACTCGCTGTTCGGCGCCAGCGTCGTGTGGGCCGGTGAGCTCCACGGCGACGCCCTGAGCGCCATGGCCTCCGAAGTCGCCGCCCGGCTCCGCGCCGACGGCGCCGTACCGGCCCTGATCCCTTTCGGCGGTTCGAGCGTGCTCGGGGCGCGAGGGTACAGCGCGTGCGGCCGGGAACTGCTCGAGCAGGCCCCCGAGCTGCACACGGTCGTGGTGGCAGTGGGATCCGGCGGCACCATGGCCGGCCTGGTCCACGCGCTCGGCGCCGAGCGGGTGCTCGGAGTCCACTGCGGCGCTGTGGCGGAACCGGCACAGGTGGTCTCCGCACTCGCCTCCGGCCTGGGCCCCACCACTGCGCCGCCCACCTCGCTCCGGCTGCGGCTGGACCAGGTCGGCGACGGCTACGGCTCGTTGCCCGCCTCGGTCATGGCCGCGCTGAAGGTCACGGCCCGCACAGAGGGCATCGTCCTCGACCCCGTCTACACGGGTCGGGCCATGGCCGGTCTGATGGCGGCCGTCGAGGACGGACACCTCCGCCCGGGACGACGCACGGTGTTCCTCCACACCGGCGGGCTGCCGGGCCTCTTCGGCCACCGGGCCGCACAGGAGGAGGCCGCGGCGGACCTCGTCGCGAGAACCGGCACGGTGTGACCGTCGGTCAGACCGCGGCCGCGTCCGACGCGGGCATCCGCGCGCCCAGGAGAGCCAGGCAGTTCAGCCACAGGGCGTCGAGCTGCGCGGTGTTGTTGTAGAGCTTGGCGAACAGCACCTGCCCCTCCAACTGGGCGACGACGGCACGCGCGGCGTCCCGGCTGTCGGAGACCTTGGCGTCGCCTCGCTCGACGGCGGCCGCGACCACCCCGTCGACCATGTCCACCTGGGCCTCGAAGATCTCCTGCAGACGCCGGCGGATGGACTCCGTCTGATTGCTGAGCTCCAGCGTGAGGTTGCCGAACATGCAGCCGGAGACCGTGCCGCACGTCTCCTGACCGGCACGCTGCGCGGCCGCCGTCTCCTCGAACAGCTGCCGCAGCCGCAGCAGGGGCTCCTGGTCGCCGCTCAGGACGCGGTCCCAACTCTCCCGCTGGGCCGCCCACTGCTCGTCGAGCACGGCGAGCGCCAGCGCTTCCTTGGACTCGAAGAAGTAGTAGAAGCTGCCCTTGGGCACTCCGGCCGTCTTGCAGATCTCGGCCACACCCAGCGCCGAGTAGCCCCGCAGCTCGATGAGCGACTGCGCGGCATCGAGGATCTTCTCCCTGGCGTCGCTGGTGCGTCCCATACCGCGAGTATACGACCATTCGACTACTGACGACGGGCAGCCGATCGTCCCGTACGGAACCGAACGCCGGAACGGCTCGGAGCCGCCCCGCTCACAAGCACCTCGCTTGCACCGCCCCTCATAGCCGGCAGAGCAGGGCGTTTGCCGCCAGCAGGCCGGTCCACTACTCTCCGGACCATGAGTAGACGGTCGGTCTACTATCGACTTCCGCACCAGGAGAAGAGGCCACCATGAACATCCCGAGCACAGGCGCACCGGGCCGTAAGGTCGCTGTCGTCACGGGCGCGTCCCAGGGCATCGGCGCCGGGCTCGTCACGGCCTACCGCAAGCTGGGCTACAGCGTCGTGGCCACCTCGCGCAGCATCGAGCAGTCGCAGGACGCGGACGTCCTCGCCGTGCAGGGAGACATCGCGGACCGCGCCACCGCGGAGCGCGTCATCGCGGCCGGCCTGGAACGGTTCGGGCGCATCGACACCCTGGTGAACAACGCCGGGATCTTCGTCTCGAAGCCGTTCACCGCGTTCACCGAGGACGACTACGAGGCCGTGATGGGCATCAACGTGCGCGGCTTCTTCCACATCAGCCGGCCGGCGGTCGAGCAGATGCTCAAGCAGGGCGGCGGGCACATCGTGCAGATCACGACGAGTCTGGTGGAGCACCCGAACTCCGCTGTCCCCTCCGTCCTCGCCTCCCTCTCCAAGGGCGGGCTCCAGGCCGCCACCAAGGCCCTGGCCATCGAGTACGCCTCCCGCGGCATCCGCTCCAACGCCGTCGCCCTCGGCACGATCAAGACCCCGATGCATCCCGAGCAGCACCACGCGGCGCTCGCCGCACTGCATCCGGTAGGACGCATGGGCGAGATCGACGACATCACCGACGCGGTCGTCTACCTGGAGAACGCCCCCTTCGTCACGGGCGCGATCCTCCCCGTCGACGGCGGACAGACAGCCGGTCACTGAGTCGCGCGCGGCGGTACCGGCCTCGGCGGACACGCTTCCGGCGTCAACTCGGCGTCCGTGCACGGCGGTCGGCGCCTTGAGTGGTGACCGGCAGCCGTGCGCGGTAGCTTCGAGAAGGCCGGTGACGCTGCCGCACCGCAGATGAGCGCCGGTGCGCGAACACGGCTGGCATCCCGCGCCACTTCCCCGAGCGCGACAGCACGACGGCCACGACAGCCCGCCAGTCACACGCCGTCCCCACGGCGGCGCCGCCTCGTTCGGACGTCGCGGGCGGGCGCCCACCGTGCGCGGAGCACGACCGGTGGTCGTCCCACCTCCGCGGGACGACGGGCCGCACCGGAGGCGTCCGCCGGCAGCGGATCACACAGGTATCCCAGGAAGGCCCCACCATGGACATGAAACTCGAAGTCGTAGTGATACCGGTGGCCGATGTCGACCGGGCGAAGTCCTTCTACCAAGGCCTGGGTTGGCGCTTGGACGCCGACTTCACCGCTGACGACGGTCTTCGCGTGGTACAGCTGACGCCACCCGGGTCGGCCTGCTCGGTGATCTTCGGCCACGACATCAGCGCGGCCGCCCCGGGGTCCGCCGATGGACTCCACCTCGTGGTCCAGGACATCGAGGCGGCGCGGAAGGAACTGGCCCAGGCAGGAGCGGACGTCAGCGAGGTCTTCCACGACGCCGGGGGGATCTTCCACCACGCGGGTGACAAGGCCCGGGTCCCCGGCCTCGACCCGGAGCGGGGCAGCTACGCCTCCTACGCCTCCTTCACCGACCCGGACGGCAACGGCTGGGTCGTCCAGGAGGTCACCGAGCGGCTTCCCGGGCGCTGAGCGGTATCGGTCAGGTGGCCACGTGGCGCAGGGCAGCGGCCAGTTGCGCCAGGTCGACGCCCGCCAGGCGGTCGAGGAAATGACGGCGCACGGAGGCGAGGTTGGACGGCCACGCCTCTTCGAGCCGGGCCAGTCCGTCGTCGGTGAGCAGGGCGTTCCACCCTCGGGCGTCCTCGTCCGCCCAGGTCCGCCGGACGAGGCCCTGGCCCTCGAGCCGGGTCACCAGCCGGGTCATGCCGCTCAGTGACATCTCGACGGCGGCGGCCAGATCGCTCATGCGCGCCTGCCGGCCCGGGGCCTCGGACAGGTGCACCAGCGCGAGGTACTCGACGAGGGACAGCCCCTGCTCGCGCATCATGTCGGCGTCGATCGCCCGGGGCAGGGCGTAGATCACGCGGGGCAGTGACCGTACGACGGCCTCCTCCTGCGCGGTGAGGGGCTGCGGGCCCGGTTCGGTGCGGTCCGGCTTCCGCGTGGCCGTGACATGAGCCCATGGTAGGGGCCCCGCGTACTCACACCGGGCGTCGGTCCGGACGGGGGAGCACACTGGGAAAGCGGACGTCGAAGGACGGGAGCAGGCATGGACGGCACGTCACGCGCCTACGACGTGGTGGTTCTCGGCGCGGGTCCCGCAGGGGAGAATCTCGCCGAACGGACCCGGGCGGCCGGACTCACCACCGTGATCGTGGAGGACGAACTGCTCGGCGGCGAATGCTCGTTCTGGGCATGTGAACCCAGCAAGGCCCTGTTGCGCCCGGTGGTGGCGCGGGCCGACGCCCGCCGGGTGCCGGGGCTGAGACGAGCGGTGGAAGGCCCCCTGGACGTACCGGCCGTCTTCGCCTACCGGGACCAGATGTCCGCCTACTGGAAGGACGACGACCAGGTCGACTGGCTCGACTCGGTGTCGGTGGACCTGCTGCGCGGCCACGGCCGGCTGGACGGACCCCGCCGGGTCGTGGTCGACACACCGGACGGCGGGACCGTCCGCCTGACCGCCCGGCACGCGGTGGGTGTGTGCACCGGGACCATCACGGCGTTCCCGGATCTGCCGGGTCTTGAGCAGGTGCGGCCGTGGACCAACCGGGACGCGACCGCCGCCCGGCACGTGCCGGACCGGCTCGTCGTGGTGGGGGGCGGTGTGGTGGCCGTCGAGATGGCCACCGCTTTCCAGGCGTTCGGCTCCCGGGTGACCCTGCTGGTCAGGGGTGAAAGGGGGCTGCTGAACCGGATGGAGCCGTTCGCCGGCGAGATGGTGGCCGACGCCCTGCGAGCCGCCGGAGCCGATGTGCGCTTCGGCGCCTCGGTGAGCGCGGTCGCCCGGGAGGACGGCGGGGCCGGTCCCGTGCACGTCACGCTGAACGACGGGAGCTCGCTGGTCGGCGACGAGATCCTCTTCGCGACCGGCCGCGCGCCGCACACCGCGGACATCGGCCTGGACACCGTCGGGCTCTCCCCCGGCGGCTGGCTGAGCGTGGACGACTCCTACCGCGTGACGGACGTACCCGACGGTTGGCTCTACGCCGTCGGGGACGTCAACCACCGGGCGCTCATGACGCATCAGGGGAAGTACCAGGCGCGGATCGCCGGTGCCGTCATCGGCGCACGCGCGAAGGGCGAGCCGCTCGACGACGGCCCGTGGGGCAGGCACGCCTCGACGGCCGACAGCGCCGCCGTGCCGCAAGTGGTCTTCTCCGAACCCGAAGTGACGAGCGTGGGACTGACCACGCGGGAAGCGGAGCGGACCGGCCGCCGGGTGGACGTCGTCGACTACGACCTCGCCCGCATCGCCGGCGCGCTGCAGTACGCCGAGGGCTACCGGGGCAGGGCCCGGGTGCTGATCGACGCCGACCGCGGCACGATCGTCGGTGCGACCTTCGTCGGTCCCGGAACGCAGGAACTGCTGTACTCCGCAACCGTGGTGATCGCCGGTGAGACGCCCGTGGAGCGGTTGTGGCACGCGGTTCCCGCGTTCCCGACGATCAGCGAGGTGTGGCTGCGCGTCCTGGAGAGCCATCGGGACCGCGGAGCCCGCGAGCGGGGCGGCTGACGCGCGTTCGCCTGCCGAGAGCGCCGAAGAGGACCGCTGAGGACCGGGCGTCGGTCAGTCGCCGCGCCAGATGTTGTCGAACGCGGCGGCCTCGATGGACCGGCGCTGCCGCTCGGCGGCGAGTTCCGTGACCGCCTGGTGCACGGCGGCCAGCACGGTGCTGTGCTCGTCCGACAGGCCGGTGAGCGCGTCGCCGGGAAGGTCGCTCAAGCCGGCCGCGGCAGCGAGGCCGGCGAGCACCGGGTCACCCGCGGCCCGGCGGTCCCTGGCCGAGTTCAGGGCGGAGGGGTCCGCAGGTACCGGCCGGGTGCGTCGCAGCGGATTGTGGCGGGAGGGGGCGCGTGTCACGGCTCCCTCCCCCTCCAGCACGCTGCGGTATCGCGCCGCGAGCCCGTTCCCCCGGCGCCACAGCCAGTCCTCCACGGTCTCGCGGGGTGCCTCCGGAGCCCGGAGCGAGGCAGCCTCCCGCAGCAGGGGGTCACCGAGTGCCGTCGGTCCGCCCGGCACCAGAACGTCGCCGTCGAGCGACAGGGCGGTGGCGTCGATGAGGTCGGCCAGTTCCGCTCCGGCCAGCGCGAGGGACAACTCCCCCTGGTCCACGGCGGATTCGGTCTGGGGGTCGTGGGCGATCAGGGCCAGGTCCCGAGCCGTGGTCATGGGCAACTCCCGAGGTGCGGAGGATCGTGCACGGGACACGGTGCCGACGAGGGCTTCGTGCATGTCGGTCGCTGTGTGCTGCCGGGGCCGGCCGTGGCGGGCGGCTCTCCGACCACGATAGGCGCGGGACCGCCGACCGGCCTTCCGGAGCGGGCGACGCAGCCGGTCGGGCACCTGGATCGCCGGGCACGGGACGCGAACCTCGCCGGCTCAGTGCGGAAGGAGTTGCTGCCCGCCGTCGATGTCGTAGGTGGCACCGGTGAGGGCGTCGTTGACCATGATGTGCGTCGCCAGGGCGGCCACGTCGTCGGCGTCGACGACCCGGCGGATCGGCAGGGCAGCGCGCAGTTCCTCGCGGCGGGCCTCGATGCGGTCGCCGAGGAGGGACGCGGACAGGGGCGTGTCGACGAATCCGGCGGCGATGAGGTTGACGCGGACCGGCGCCACTTCCAGCGCGAGGTTGGCCGTGAGGGCCGGAAGGGCCGCGGTCAGCGCGGCGATGACGGCGAGACCCGGTCCGGGGCGTCGTGCTCCCGTGCCGCCGATGAACACCAGGGTGCCGGCGGGACGGACCCGTTCGCGGCAGCACCGGGCGACCGTCAGGTTCATGGCCAGACGGTCGGCGAAGTGACGGCGGGCCTCGGCGACGTCCAGATCGGCCAGCGGCATGTAGAAGGGGCCGCCGGCCGTGACGACCACGTGGTCGACCGGTTCGGGCAGCTGTTGGAAGAACAGCTCGAGCCGGTCGGTGTCGGTGGCGTCGAACGCCGCCGTGCCCGCGGCCTGTACCTCCCCCGCCGCGTGTCGCAGCCGCTCGGGATCCCGTCCGGTGAGGACGGCCCGACCTCCCTCGTCGCGTACACGGCGGGCGGTCGCGAGCCCGATGCCGGAGCTTCCGCCGATCACCACCACCGTCTGGCCGGTGAGACGGGGAGCGGCGGGCCGAGGCGTGCCGGCGGTCATCTGGCACCTCCGAGCAGTGTGGGTTCGGCACCCTTCCGGCGGATGGTTCGGAGGGCTGAAGACCGGTGGTCAGTCACCTTGCGATGCGACAGCCCGTGGCGGTCCCCTACGAACGTAAAGCGGCATGGTGAGCGCCACCACTCGGCGCCGGTGCCGCTCAGGCTGTGCGGCAGGCGGGCGGCCCCTGCGGACACGGCCTCCTCACCAGGAGCCCCGGCCGCCCTGCTGACGATCGCCCTGCCGTGCACCAACGCACCGGGGCATGCCGGCCGACCGCTCCCGGGTGGCCGCCATGCGGCCCGGGCATCCGGGCTGCATCCGTTCGCCGACAATCTGCACCGGCTGGGCTGGGTCCCCGCCCTCACCATCAGCGAGATCGACGGCCGCGCCCGTGGCGCGGGCAGCGAGTTCGTCCTGGCGTCCGACATCCGCTTCGCCGGTCCGGGCGCCGTTCTCGGGCAGTTCGAGGTCGGAATCGGCTCGGTGCCCGGGGGCAACGTCACGGGACGGCTGCCCCGTTCCCTGGGCCGCGGGCGGGCACTAGAGATCCTGCTCGGCGCCGACGACTTCCCTGCCGGGCGCCGTCAGTCCAGTTTGCTCACCTGGTAGTGGGCGATCTGCCAGGTGCCGGCCACCTGCTTCAATACGACACCGAGGGTGACCCGGATGTCCGGCCGGTCGGTGAAGGTGAAGGAGACGTCGAGGTAGGCCAGCAGTGCGCCCTCGGCGAGGTGGCGCAGCTCGAGCACCTCGTACTCCGCCGCCAGCCCGAGGGGCTGGTGGTCGTAGTAGTCCGCGATCCCCTGCCGTCCGACGCTGTAGGGGTGCAGTCCTTGGAAGACGGCGTCCTCGGTGAAGAGTGCGGCGACCTTGTCCGGCTCGTGCGCGTCCACCGCGGATCTCCACTGGTCCATGACGTCCCGCAGGACGGTCTCCTGCGCTGCCGTGCCGGTCATCCCTGACTCCTCTCGGAAGGTGTGATCTCGACGCCGCACCCCGTACTGGGCCCTGGCTCGTGTTGCGGGCGGACTGCGGTCAGGCGGCGGCCTCGGCCGAGCCCGGATCATTGGGGTGTGATTGCAGGGCGGTGACCTCCGCCCTCATCCACGGCCACAGCGGCAGGGTGCCGAGCACCTTCTCCCGCAGCTCGGCCTCGTCGTCCGCGCGCCACACGCCGACACTGTGCAGTTCGCCGACGGGCCTCCACAGCCGGAACAGATGACCGGTGGCTGCAAGTTCCGCGGCCCGCTCGGACTCCGCGGCACGGCGTCTGTCGACCTCGGCAGGGTCGGTGCCCTCGGGAATGGTCGTGGTGATGACGACCAGGAACTCCTTCATCGCTTCTCCCCTCTCGCTTTCGTCCGGACAAGACCATGCTCGCCCCGGAAGCCGGATGACGAAGCCCGGAGGCCTCGACCTCAAACTAGACGACCGGTCCACTAAACACAAGCACGGTCATCTCGCGTCCACAGCCGCCGCCCGGTTCGTGCGCACCCCTGGGCGCACAGAGCCGCCACGGTGCGGCACCTGGACGCCGGGAGCAGCGCGGGGCGACCCTCAGGGAGGGGACCAGGTACGCGACCGGTATCAGGCCGAGGAGTTCGCCGCGCCGTACGGGGCGCTCACCGATGCCGGTCACACGGTCACGGTCACCACGCCCCGGGCGGTGGTGCCGACCGTGGACATGATGAGCCTGCGCCCCGACACGGCGGGCGGCGCGGACACCGCCCCCAGGCCACACGTGTGAGCCGGTTCGCTCAGCCGCATCCGGCACTGCGGCACCTCGGAGAGGTGCACGAGCACCAAGTACTCGCCCGTACCCACCCGATCACCCTGATCTCACCGCGGCGGTCTGACATCACGGCGGTGGACCGCCGCCGCGCCGCCCAGTTCGTCGAGGAGATCGACGAGCACCGCCCGGGTCACGTCGAAGGCCGTGCCGTGCGCCCCGTCGGAGGCCGCTCCCGCGGAGCGCTGGCGCAGCCGCGCCTCGAGACGCTCCCGCGCCTGCCGCGCGGCGGTGACGGCTTCCCTGCCCTTGCTCGTCAGGGCGACATGCCGGATGCGCGCGTCGCGAGCACTCGGCAGACGTGTGACGTAGCCCAGCCGCTCCAGTTCGGCGACGGCCTTCGAGGCGCCCTGCTGAGTCATGTCGAGCTTCTCGGACAGGTCGCTCACGGTGGGCTGCGCGTCGATCAGGTGCTGGAAGACGTACCCGTGCGACATTCGCAGATCGCCGAAACCCTGGTCCGCAAGGTCGGCCTGCACCGCGCCGGCGGCCGCGAAGCCGACGAACAGGGCGAGGCTGCCCAGGTCGAGGCCGGAGGGATCAACTGGTTCACGCATGTGCCCCAGCATCCCTTTGACAACCTCGGTTGTGCAACTATGGTTGTGCATATGACGCAGACCCATCAGCACCCCCACGTCCGTACGGCTCTCCGCTATCACGAGGCGGTGGCCCGGCTGGCCGCGCCGGAGGAGCTCGCGGAGTTCCTGCACCCGGACATGACCCACTCCCAGTTGCCCAACGCCCTGTTCCCCGCGGGCGCCGACCGCGATCGCGCGGAGACACTCGCCGCGTCCGCCCGGGCCCGTACGCTGCTCGCCGCTCAGAGCTACGACGTCACCAACGCCGTGGTCACGGGTGACCAGGTCGCCCTGGAGATCAGATGGTCCGGCACCCTTGCCACCGGCTTCGGCGATCTGCCCGCGGGCCATGTCATGCGGGCGCACATCGCGGCGTTCCTCGAATTCCGGGACGGCAGGATCATCGCCCAGCGCAACTACGACTGCTACGAACCGCTGGCCTGACATCGTCCGGCGGGCGGACGGTCCGCGGACGGTCCACAGACGGGCCAGGCGGCCGGGAAACTGCGATGCGTCCGTTCGCACAGACCTGCGATCATCCCCGCATGGCGCACGGTCTGGAATCACTGGTCCTCCGACACACCCACCGCATCCCCGCCCCCAAGGGCTCGACCGGGGAAGGCGCCACCGCCGCGCGGCAGTTCGACGCGACCCTGGCGTCCGTGGGCTTCAAGCTCTCGGCGGAACTCCTGGCCCACCTGTCCGGGCTGTCCGAAGCCGCGGTCGTGCACACCGCCAGGCGAACCCTGCGCACCGTGCAGGAGATGGTGGGCGACCACGTCCGGCACAACGCGTACTTCATCGACTTCCCGGCCAACGTGCCCGGCACCGAGGAGTTCTGGACGCGGTGCGTGGCCCAGGCACTCGTCGACGACACGTCCCGCGCACACACACTGACCCAGCTCGCGCGTGGTGTGCTGGACCTGCTCAGCCTGCCCGCCTACGGCCGTTACCAGCACACCTACGAGGAGATGCTCGCGGCGCAGGACGAGTTGATCGCCTCGGCGGGCGACCGCGTGACCGTGCTGGACCTCGGACGGGACCTGGACGGCGAGGTCACCGACCTGTACCTGGCGCTGGCCGGCAGTGCGACACCGCTCAGCGAGGAGCACCTGGGCGACCTCAGGGTCCTCGCCGAGCGGTGCGCGTCCGGGCCGCAGCCGGAGACGATCCCGGTTCGGGAGAACCGCGCCCTGGTCAACGCGGCCCGCCTCGCCGTCGGCGCGGATCCGCTGCTCGACACGGTCGTCGACGTGCTGCGGCTGGCCTGCGCGCTCTCGGGCGGCGATGTGACGCTGCGGGAGCCGACCCGGTTCCGGGCGATCCCGCGGCCGGTTCGCCGCTCGCTGCTCGCGGCCCTGGACGCCGTGGTCGAGGCGAACCCCGCCAAGCTGGCCGACGTGCACGCCCACCGGGAGCCCTTCAAGCGACTCGGGGAGCGCCTGCATCCGCACGAGTACCCGCGGTGGCCGCACGCCGCCGACGTGTTCGCCGTGGCGCGGGGCGAGAAGGAGGCTCGGTCGTTCGACAGCCGCTTCGAGCAGTTGCTCGGCGAGTCCGACGTCCTCGGTGCCGTGCACCTGCTCAAGTCCGCCCCCGGCAGGCTGTTCCGCGCCCTGGACCGTCTGCTGCGCACAGCCGAAGGCCAGGACGAGCGGGACGTGGTGGTCGCCGCCGCGGTGGAGGTCGCCCCCCAGGTCTCCGGCCGGGTCCTGCTGTCCGTGCGCGAGCACTTCCAGAACCGGGAGCGGGACGGCGGACGGCTGCGGCTCTTCGTCAACAGCCGGGGCCGGGGCTGGGTCGCTCCGGATCTGCGGCCCCCGGTACCGGCCGCCGACCGCGCCCGCCTGATCGGCGCCCTCGACGCCGAGATACGCCGCAGGCTTCCCGCCACGGGCCGGCTGCTGGTCGATCCGGACGTACTCGACGTGGCCCTCCCGATCAGCGGCAAGGCGTCCGCGGCCGGGCTCGGAGTGCTGCCCCGCGGTTCGCTCTCGGCGGTCGACGGCGAGCGCCTGCGCTTCTTCGTGTACTGGAAGCAGAGCCGGCAGCGCACCGACTACGACCTCTCGGCCCTGCTGCTCAACAGCGACTACAGCACGGGTTCCTGGCTGTCGTACACGTCCCTGCGGGCTGTCGGGGGCAGGCACTCGGGCGATGTGACCGAGGCGCCCGAGGGGGCCTCGGAGTTCATCGACCTGTCGCTGGGCCGGGTGCACGGCGCCTTCGTCGTGCCGCAGGTCAACATCTACGCGGGAGAGGGTTTCGAGGAGGCCGAGGAGTCGTTCTTCGGCTTCATGGTGCGCGACGGCGAGCAGAAGGGCCGGCCGTTCGAGCCGCGCACGGTGCGGGCGAAGTCGGAGCTGCGCGGGGTGGGACGGGTGGCGTTGCCGCTGGTGTTCCGGCGCGGGGACGACGGCCGGTGGTCCGCGAAGTGGCTGCACCTGTACCTGAAGGGCATCTCGGCGGCCAACCGCGTCGAGGAGAACCAGGTATCGGTGTCCAAGGTGGTGCGCTCCCTGGTGGAGCGTGAGTACCTGACGGTGCGCTATCTGGCCGGTCTGCTGTCCGACGGCGCCACGACCGTGGAGCTGTGGGACGAGGGGGTGGTCCCGGACGAGCCCGTGACGTACATCGGTCTCGAGCGTCCCGAGGGGCTGCCCGCGGGCTCCCGGGTCGTCACGCTCGAAAACCTGGGGGACCTGATCCCGGACTGAGTGCTAGCGTTGCCTTCGGCGAGGCCATGAAGGAGCTTCCTTCTCACATTCCTTTGCAGCAAGTTCCTTCGCTCTCCTCGCCCTCGACGTCGCCCCGGGCGGTGTCCGCGCCCACCGCGCGGGCACCGCCCGAGCCGTTCCACGGCCTTCGGTGGGGGCGGGGCGCCTGGCCGGCCGGAGGAACGCGTCAGGGGCCCGGCTGGTGCCGGGCCCCTGATGTGCGCTTTGCGAGATGCAGACCTGCGGCCTCTGGGCTGTGAGCCTCACGGTTGCCGAGCGGCTCCCCGACACGTCGGTGGTGTCACTCCGCGACGGGGCTCCAGGGGCCGGCCGGGGCGTCAGCCGCGGACGATGTTCTCGGCCTGGGGGCCCTTCTGGCCCTGGGTGACGTCGAACGTGACCTGCTCGCCCTCGACCAGCTCGCGGTATCCGTTGCCGGCGATGTTCGAGTAGTGAGCGAAGACGTCCGGTCCGCCGCCGTCCTGGGCGATGAATCCGAAGCCCTTTTCGGAGTTGAACCACTTAACGGTGCCGCTGGCCATACAGAATCCTTCGATCTCGCCGGGAGTACCGGCCTGGTGAGTGGCGGGTCCCTCCGCTCCGGGAACAGACCCGTGATCCGTTCTACCCCGAAGTCGGCTCGACTATTCGATCATCGACACAAAAGTCGCCACTTTCATGCTCCCGGTGCCTCCGCGCCCTCCCTCACCGCCTCGGTGACACCGCGTCCTGGCGGGCCGCCGCCCCGAAGCCGGCCGGACGGACGGGCCGGGGATCGAGGTGGCGGACCGGGCCGCCGTTCCCCGCGCCGTCCTACGAGCGGCGGCGTCCCGCCTGCCGCTCGCGGCCCTCGTCGCGGGCCTGCTGGAAGGCGTCGGCGATGGTCTCCGCGGCGCCGGACAAGGCACCCTTCGTCTTGCCGCGGGCACCGGACTCCGTGACCTTGCCCGCAAGTTCCGTGAGGCCGGCCGGCTTGCGCGGTCCGGCTTCCAGGTCGAGGCGGTTGCACGCCTCGGCGAAGCGCAGATACGTGTCCACGCTGGCCACCACGATCCGAATGTCGATCTTGAGGATCTCGATGCCGACGAGGGAGACACGCACGAAGGCGTCGATCACCAGGCCGCGGTCGAGGATGAGCTCGAGAACGTCGTAGAGGCCGCTGGAACCGCCCCCGCCACCCTGCTGTGTCGCGACGGTCATCGCGTCTCACCCCTCGTCTGCGTGGTCTCTCGGCGTGGTCCTGTCCGGGCCGCCCCGCTGGGAGGCGGGCATGGCATGCGAATGACCCCTATTCGCCGCATCAAACGCGCGTACGACTCCGGGAGCGGTGGCCGGGACGGGTGCGCCGACCTCGCGCCGAGGTCATCCGGGACTCCTGCGGAACGGACCGAGAAGATCGATTGCGCAACCTCGGGGCCTCGCATCCGCGGCGGGCTCTTCGATCAACCACCTGGCCGTGCGCCGTGCGGGTGGCACGGTCGGTGCGGCGGCGTCCGAACGGGGGACGCGGGCGGCCGGTCGCATCCGGCACCGCCCCGGGTGCCGAACCCTGGGTGGGTGATCCCCACGGGGCGGGGACGGTGGCGGCGGGCGCAGCGCCGGACCTCACCGCCCGCGTGCAGGCCCCGGCCCCTCACGGAAAGCCACGCCATGCCCACCTCACACTGGATCTTCGGCGACCAGCTCGGCCCGCACTTCCTGTCCCCCGCCGGTGCGCAGGGCCCCGAGCGCGGGGCGCCCGTCGTCATGATCGAGGCGCGGTCCGTCTTCCGGCGCCGGCGCTTCCACCGCGCCAAGGCCCACCTGGTGCTCTCGGCGATACGCCACCGCGCGGCGGAGCTGGGTGAGCGGGTGACGTACGTGAGGGCGGAGACCTACCGCGAGGGCCTGCGCCGCGCGGTGGGGGACGCGCCGGTCACGGTGTGCCACCCCACCTCCTACGCGGCGCTGCGGCTGGTGCGGTCCCTGCCGGCGGTGCGGGTGCTGCCCGCACGCGGATTCCTGGTCGCGCACGAGGAGTTCGCGCGGTGGGCCGAGGGGCTCGGCGGACGGCGGCTGCTGCAGGAGACCTTCTACCACTGGGTGCGTGAACGGCACGACCTGCTGATGGACGGCGGCCACCCGGCGGGGGGACGGTTCAACCACGACCACGCCAACCGCGAGCCCCCGCCGCGCGGCGCCACCACGCTGGACGTGGCGGCGCCGTACCGGCCGCGGGAGGACGACATCGACGCCGAGGTGCGTGAGGACCTCGACCGGTGGGAGCGCGAGGACGGTGTGCGGTTCGTCGGCCGGGACGGCCCCCGTCGCTTCCCCGCCACCCGGCGCGAGGCGCTGTCGGCGCTGCGGCGCTTCGTGGCGCACCGGCTGGCCGCCTTCGGGCCGTACGAGGACGCGATGCTGGCCGGCGACCCGGTGATGGCCCACAGTCTGCTGTCGTCCTCGATGAACCTGGGGCTGCTGCACCCGGCCGAGTGCGTCGAGCACGCCGAGCGCGCCTGGCGGGAGGGTGCCGTCGCCGTGAACAGCGCCGAGGGGTTCGTCCGCCAGGTCGCGGGGTGGCGGGAGTACGTCTGGCAGCTGTACTGGCATTTCGGGGAGGACTACCGGCACGGGAACGCCCTGGGGCACACCGGGCCGCTGCCGGCCTACTTCGCCGAGCTCGACGCCGACGCGGTCACCGCCCGGTGTCTGTCCGGGGTGCTCGCGCAGGTCCGCGACACGGGCTGGACGCACCACATCCCGCGTCTGATGGTGCTGGGCAGCCACGCGCTCCAGCGCGGCTGGGACCCGGCGGCCGTCACCGACTGGTTCCACCGCTGCTTCGTCGACGGCTACGACTGGGTGATGCTGCCCAACGTGGTCGGCATGTCCCAGTACGCCGACGGGGGCCGGATGACGACCAAGCCGTACACCTCCGGGGGCGCCTACATCCACCGCATGAGCGACCTGTGCGGCGGCTGCGCCTTCCGGCCCACCGACCGCACCGGCCCGCGGGCCTGCCCGTACACCGCCGGGTACTGGGCGTTCCTGCACCGGCACCGCGACCGGTTGTCCGGGAACGCGCGGATGCGGCGCGCGGTGCAGGGGCTGGACCGGCTGGGCGATCTGGAGGAGGTGCTGCGCCAGGAGGCGGACCGGGGCGGCGAGGCACCGTGACGGCGGGCGGTGGCCCGGCCGCCGGACCCCTGCACGGGAACCCGGCGACCGGGGCTGGGCCCGGTCAGGCGGCGGGGAAGGCGTCCGGCGTCCTGATGCGTTCGCGGATCCAGACGCCGGCCGGCTTCAGCGGCGCGGTGCCCGTCCAGGGCCCGGACCGGTCGCACGTGCCGGTCTTGAAGACGGCCCCCGAGCGGTGGTCGTCGGAGAAGTTCCAGTTCACCCAGCTGATCTTCTTGGCGGCCATGAGGTCGAGGTAGCGCTGCGACATGGCGAAGTCGTCGGCGCCCTCGCCGGCGTAGTTCTGCGTGCCGAACTCGGTGACGAAGACGGGCAGCCTGTCCGCGGCCCGGGAGAGGGTCGCCAGGTACTCGTCGCGGTGCGAGGAGGCGTAGAAGTGGAACGTGTACATGATGTTGGACGCCTTGACCGGGTTGTTCACGACCTCCGTCTCGTTGCCGCCCTCGGAGACGCCGAACGAGGACCAGGCGCGGGTGCCGACCAGGACGGGGGCGTCGTGGTCCACGGCACGGATCGTCGGGATGATCTGCTCCGCGTAGCTCTTGATCCGCGACCAGCTCACCCCGCTGGGCTCGTTGGCGATCTCGTAGAGGATGTTGTTCCTGTCCTTGTTGCGGGTGGCGATGTCGGTGAAGAACTGCCGCGCCCGGCCGAGGTTGGCGTGGGGGTCGCCCGGGGTGAGCATGTGCCAGTCGACGATCACGTACAGGCCGCGGTCGCTCGCCTGCCGGATGAGGGAGTTCGCCAGCTCGGTGAAGTGCTGGGGGTCGGTCTCGTACCCGTCCTCCTGCACATAGGTGGAGACACGCAGGACGTCGGCCTTCCAGTCGTCGGCCAGGGCGTTGAGCGAGCCGCTCGTCAGGCAGTGCGGGTACCACTGGGTGCCGTGAGTGCTCATGCCCCGCAACTGGACGGGGTTGCCACGGCTGTTGCACAACTTGGTGCCACAGACCTTGAGTTGACCGTTGGCGGAGACCGGGGTGACGGCCGCGGTACGGGGAGCGACGGCCGCGCGCGCGTTGCCGGTCGGCACGAGAGCGAGCAGGAGCAGCAGGACACTGCCGAGTGCGGCGGCTGCGACTCCTCGGCGGAGCGACGGGTGTGGGGCCCTCATATGAACTCCGTTCAGGCGCATGACTAGTAGGAAACTTTCCTAACAACAGAGAAGCAGAGGCCCTCCCAGGCATCAAGAGGCCGTGGGCGTCCACACAACGAGCCGCGTTCACAGGGGTGTTCGGGTACGTGGAAAGAGGGGAGCAGCGGCGGCCGCGCTCCCGGGAACCCTCACCCGAAAGGGTCAAAGCGGGGGCGGTGGGAGGGTTCGGTGCATGACACGCCGAGGGCAGGGTGAGACATTCGGCATGACCGAACCCTTACCGGCTCGCCCGGCCACCGCACCGGTCGTCTTCACGGCCGATTTCACGTCCACCGCTCAATGGGTCGCCGGGCGTTCGTGGGCGTATCCGGACGGAGGCCCGATCAATCCGCGTGACGACAAGCTGGATCACCTGGTGTCCGATGCCGCGTACAGCCGGTCGGGGGTGCTGCGCGCCCGGCGGCGGCGCGACGGACGGTGGAACACCGGGCTGCTGACCACCGAGGGGAGCCAGGAGGAGTTCACCGTCCGGGCCGGGGACGTGCTGGAGGCCCGCGTCAGGCTGCCCGAGGAGATCGGCGCCTGGCCGGCCATCTGGACCTGGCGCGACGGCGACCAGGAGATCGACGTCTTCGAGTACCACCCGGACAACCCGGATCTGCTCGAGTTCACCAACCACGTGCGCGGCACGAACCGTTACCACCGCGACGAGGCGGTCCGTCCGGGCGCGTGGGTGGACCTGTGCACCGAGTTCGGCGCCCGCTCGGTGCGTTGGTGGCTCAACGGCAGGCAGGTCTTCGCCGACGGCCGGGGGGTGGGGCGGAGCTGGCACGCCTACCTCATCGTCAACCTGTCGGTCTGCGCGGGCCGTTACCACCCTCCCCCGCAGCCGGGGACGACCGAGATGTCGTACGAGGTGAGCCGGCTGACCGTGCGGCGGCCCGGCACCGTCGCCGCCGCTCCGGCCGACGCGGAACCCGCCTAGCCGGCGGTGGACACGCCTGAGCGCCCCGGCCGGCCGGGAGGGGCCGACCGGAGCGCTCCGAGGGAAGTGCCGCCGGGAGCGGCCGCCCCCGTGGACGCGCCGCCCCGGCGTCGGATCAGCGCCCGGCGAGCAGTTCGAGCGTGTCGATCACGCGGTTCGAGAAGCCCCACTCGTTGTCGTACCAGGCGACGACCTTGACGTGGCGGCCGTCGACGCGCGTGAGGGCGGAGTCGAAGATCGAGGACGCCGGGTTGCCCACGATGTCGGTCGACACCAGCGGGTCCTCCGAGTACTCGAGGACGCCGGCGAGCGGCCCCTGCGCCGCCTTGCGGTAGGCCTCCAGCACGTCCTCGCGCGACACGTCGCGGGCGACGGTCGTGTTCAGCTCGACGATCGAGCCGACCGGCACCGGCACGCGGATCGAGTCACCCGACAGCTTTCCGTCGAGGCCGGGCAGCACCAGGCCGATGGCCTTGGCGGCGCCGGTCGTGGTGGGCACGATGTTGACGCCGGCGGCCCGGGCGCGACGGGCGTCGCGGTGCGGTCCGTCCTGGAGGTTCTGCTCCTGCGTGTAGGCGTGCACCGTCGTCATGAACCCGTGCTCGATGCCGGCGAGGTCGTCGAGCACCTGGGCCAGCGGCGCGAGCGCGTTGGTCGTGCAGGAGGCGTTGGAGACGACCGTGTGCAGCTCGGGGTCGTAGGCGTCGGTGTTGACCCCGAACGCCAGGGTGACGTCGGCGCCGTCGGAGGGCGCGCTGACCAGCACCTTCTTGGCGCCCGCGTCGAGGTGGGCGCGGGCGGCCTTGGCCGCGGTGAAGCGTCCGGTGGCCTCCAGGACGATGTCCACGCCGAGCTCGGCCCAGGGCAGCTGCGCCGGCTCGCGCTCGGCCAGCACCTTGATCCGGCGCCCGTCGACGACGAGGAAGTCCCCGTCGGCGGTCACCGGCCGCCCGAGCCGGCCGGCCGTGCTGTCGTAGGCGAGCAGCCGGGCGAGGGCGGCGGGCTCCGTGAGGTCGTTGACGGCGACGACCTCCAGGGCGCTGTCGCGCTCCAGCAGTGCGCGCAGCACGTTGCGTCCGATGCGGCCGAAACCGTTGATGGCGATGCGAGTCATGAGTGGTGTCCCTTCCCTTCGCCCACCAGGCTCGCTCGCCGGCGGCCGCTCGGACAGTGGCGGTATCGCCACGGTTCAAAAGGATCCCGCCACGGGGGGTGTCCTGGCCTGCAGCGACGGAGCGAAGAGCGGGGTGGGGACGGGGCTACTCGCCCCGGGTGAAGGTGCGCCGGTACTCGCTCGGGGTGGTGCCGAGGATGCGCTGGAAGTGCAGACGCAGGTTCGCACCGGTGCCCAGGCCGATGTCGGCGGCGATCTGCTCCACGCTGCGCTCCGAACGCTCCAGCAGTTCGCGGGCCAGGTCGATGCGGGCGCGCATCACCCACTGCATCGGCGTGTAGCCGGTCTCCTCGACGAAGCGCCGGGAGAACGTCCGCGCCGACACGCCCGCCTGGCGCGCCAGGATGTCGAGGGTGAGGGGCTCCCCCAGCCGGTGCAGCGCCCACTCGCGGGTGTCGGCGAACCGCTCGCCGAGCGGTTCGGGCACGCTGCGGGGCACGTACTGGGCCTGACCTCCGCTGCGGTAGGGCGCGGCGACCAGTCGCCGGGCGGCGTGGTTGGAGGCGGCCACGCCCAGGTCACCGCGCAGGATGTGCAGACAGAGGTCGATGCCGGAGGCGGCGCCGGCCGAGGTGAGCACGCGGCCCTCGTCGACGAACAGCACGTTCTCGTCCACGCGGACGTCCGGATGCTTGGCCACGAGGGCTCGGGTGTAGTGCCAGTGCGTCGTGGCGCGCCTGCCGTCGAGCAGACCCGTGGCGGCGAGGGCGAAGGCACCGGTGGAGATCGCCGCGAGCCGCGCCCCGCGCTCGTGGGCGGCCACCAGCGCGTCGACGACGGCCTGCGGCGGGTCGTCACGGTCGGGGTGGCGGTATCCGGGGACGAAGACGATGTCGGCCCACTCCAGCGCGTCCAGTCCGTGCGCGACGTGGTAGGCGAGTCCGTCGCCGCCGGTCACGAGCCCGGGCGTCGCCCCGCACACCCGCACCTCGTACGGCATGCTCGCGCGGGTCGTGAAGACCTGGGCGGGGATGCCGACGTCGAGCGGCTTCGCACCTTCGAGCACGAGAACGGCGACACGGTGCAGACGGGAGGCAGACGACACAGGTCGAAGGCTACGCGGGGTGTGCGGGCGAGCGGCGCAGCGGCCGGGGTGCCGGCTGGGCCGGGGCGGTGTCCCGCCCGCCTGGACGGACGCAGGCGGGCGGGACACCGGCCGGGCAGGTCACCGGCCGGGCAAGTCACCGGCCGGGCAGGTCAGGTCACCGAGCCACCGGGCCGCCGGGCCGCCGGGCCGCCGGGCCGCCGGGCCGCCGGGCCGCCGGGCCGCCGGGCGGTGCTCCTTCAGGTGGCGGTCGAAGAACCGGGTCCCGTCCTCCAGCTCGAACCAGGGTGTGCCGGTGTGGCCGCCCAGGTTGGCGTGCAGCGTCTTCTCCTTGGTGCCGAACGCGTCGAACAGGTCCAGGGCCCGCTGCCGGGGATTGCCTTCGTCGTCCCACTGCAAAAGCAGCAGCAGCGGGACCGTGACCTGCCGGGCCTCCGCGCGCTGGCCGCGGGGCACGAACCCGCCCGCGAAGAGGCCGGCGGCGGCGATGCGCGGCTCCGTCACCATGAGCCGGATGCCGAGGGCGGTCCAGCCCGAGTATCCGACCGGGCCGTCGATCCCGGGCAGCGCGAGGAGTGCGTCCAGAACGGTCCGCCACTCCGGGGCGGCCTTCTCGACCAGCGGGCCGATGAACGACTCGAAGATCTCGTCGACCGGCTCGCCGGCCCGCATCGCCCTGCGGAGTTCGGCGCGGGCCTGTTCCTCGGCGGCGGAGCGGGGGCGGTCGCCGCAGCCGGCGGCGTCGACGGAGGCCACCGCGTAGCCGCGCGCCGCGGTGTGACGGGCTCGGGCGACCAGCCGGGGCTCCGCCTTGGGCAGGCCGTTGTTGTGGGCCATCAGAATCAGCGGCACGGACGCCGGTCCGGGCGGCGTCCACAGGGTGCCGGGGATGTCGCCCAGGGCGAAGTCGCGCGCGAGGACGCCGTCGTCGAGACGGGTTTCCGAGGTGAACTGCATGGTCGTGTCCTTCGGGAGTGCTGAGGAACGGCGCTCCCGGGCGACCTACAGCCCGACCGTGACCCCGCAGGAGAGCACCCATGTCGATACGTTCACGGGTACCACCTCCTCGGTCTGTCGCACGGCCTCCGGAAACGTAGCAGTGGCCGCCGCGGCCCGCCAACAAGTTTCCCGGAGCGGGGTGTCCACGCCGTACCCCCGACGGCACCGGCCTCGTATGCCGCCGATCCGCGCGCTACGGGGACCGGATGCCGCGCAGCCGGTCGAGGCGGGTGATGACCGGGCCCGCCGTGACACCGTGCAGCACCACGGAGACCAGCACGGTGAACACCACCACGGACCACAGCTCTCGCTCGGGGACACCGAAGCCGTGCTGCCCCAGGCCGTAGGCGAGGTAGTAGAGCGAGCCGATCCCCCGCACCCCGTACGCCGCGACGACCCACCGCTCCCGCTTCCCCAGGGGTGCCCGCAGCAGGCCGAGCCACCCGGTCAGCGGCCGGACGAGCAGCAGCACCGCGAGCGCGGCGGCCGCGCCCTGCCACGTCAGGGCGGACAGTCCGCCCGAGGCGATGAAGGCGCCCAGCAGGAACAACACCACGGCGGTGAGCAGGCGTTCCACCTGCTCGATGAAGTCGTGCAGGACGTTGTGGTAGCCGTGGGCGCGCTCGGCGGCGCGGATGGCGCACGCGGTGACGAATACCGCCAGGAAGCCGTAGCCACCGGCGAGTTCGGTCAGCCCGAAGGACAGGAAGGTGGCACCGAGGGCGACGAACCCCTCGCGGTGCTGGGACAGCCGCAGCGACCTGGACCGGGCCCGGAAGAACAGCCAGCCGAGCAGCCGGCCCACCAGGAGTCCCCCCAGCACACCGACGGCACACTTGTAGGCCACGTCCTGCGCCGCCCACGAACCGATCCACTCGGTCGACCAGCCGGTGCCCGCGACGGCGGCCAGCCCCACGGCGGCGTACGTCAGCGGGAAGGCGAGCCCGTCGTTCAGGCCGGCCTCGCTGGTGAGGGCGAACCGTGCCTCGTCCTCGTCGTGTTCGTCGTCCGTGGGCTCCCCCACCCGCACCTCCGAGGCGAGCACCGGATCCGTCGGGGAGAGCACCGCGCCGAGCAGGAGGGCCGCGGCCGGCGGCCAGTCCAGCAGCCACCACGCCAGGCCCGCGGTGATGAGGAACGCCAGCGGCATGGTGATGCCCAGCAGACGCCAGGTCACCAGCCAGCGACGCCGGCCCACCGGCCGGTTGAGCGCCAGCCCCGCGCCCATCAGCGAGATGATGACGACGACCTCGGTGATGTGCTCGGTCACCAGCCGGTCCGCCACCGGGTCGACCGCGGGCAGCGGCAGGGGCAGCAGATAGACGCCGATGCCGCACAGCAGGAAGATCAGGGGCAGTGACAGCGGCCGCCCGGCCAGGACCCGCGGCAGTACCGACGCGAGCAACGCGCCCACTCCCAGCGAAGCGAAGACCGCGTCGGGATTCGTCACCTGTCGTAACCGCCCTTTCCTCACATGCCACCCGGCGCGGTGGTCACCCACCGGTACCCCGCGTCACGCAGGTCATGAACGCCGATGTGCGGCCGGCAACCGGGACATGTGCGCGGGTCCGGGCGGGCCGGCCTCGCAGCGGTGGTGACGGCGTTCCGTTTTGTCCTCTGGCGGACGCGCGTAGACCCCGGGCATCATCGGTCCGCACCGCCTGCACCGCCGCCCCACAGGAAGCACGCCCCCCCCCCCGCAGGAAGGTCTCCCCATGAAGGCATTCCAGGTTCCGAAGCTCCGTTCCCTGCTGACCGCTCTGGCGCTCGTCGTCGCACCCGGCGCGGCCGTCGTCGGCACCGCCGGCGAGGCGTTCGCCGTCACCAAGATCAGTCACGCCACCGCGACCTCCATGTTCCGGGAGGTCGGCATCACCTGGTCGTCGTCCGGCAACTGCTCCAACCGCAACAACGCCACCTGTACGTCCTTCGAGCAGCTCAACCTCGCCACCGCGCAGGGCGCGCAGACCCTCAAGCGGGCCAGCGGCTGCGCCCTGAACATCACGGGCGGCACGGAGACCGGGCACGCCTCCGGCACCTACTCGCACTGGAACGGCTACAAGCTCGATTTCAGCAAGTACACCTGCCTCGGCACCTACATCAAGAACACGTTCACCTACATCGGTGTGCGCGGTGACGGTGCCCCGCAGTGGCGCTCCGGCTCCGGCAACATCTACGCCGACGAGGGCAACCACTGGGACGTCCTGTACTACAACTGCGGCGGCTGCTGAGCCTGCTCGCCGCGAAGCCCGACACCGTTCCCGGCGGCCGGCACGGTCCGGCCGCCGGGGCGGTGCGGACGGGGGCCGCTTCGCCGGCTGCCACTTAGGCGGAGAGCTCCAGCAACCGGAGCATCAACTGCTGCTCCTTGTCCGCCGCCTCATGCACGATCTTCGAGGCGCTGTTGAGGGATTCCCGGGACGATGACGCCCCCGCTTCGTTCACGAGGGCGGCCACCTCGGTCCATTTCTGCGACACGTCACGGTAGGCGTCCGCGGTCTCCTGATATGCGTCGACCTCGGTGATCTCGGCGGTTTCCGCGAGGAATTCCGCCCACATCGTGCGGAACAAGCCTCCACCGGTCCCGGCGTCCTCCATGATCGTGGCAATTTCCGCGAGACCTTCGGCGGGCGATTCGAGGTCGTCCAGCCACTGCGGCATCAGGTCGGCGACTTTGTGCATTCCCTTGTATCCGAAATTGGAGATCGGCGGGTCGAGGAAGGCCTCCGCCGCCGTCCTGATGCCTTTGCGGGCCGCTTTTCCGAGATCGGGGAGGCCGCCTTTCGGAAGGTCGAGGGTGAAGGCGCGATTGCGGGAACTCATCGGGCCGCGCGGGTTGCGCGCCGTCGCGAGGGATGCGCCGGACGCCCACTGCAGACCGAGCGGCCGGGTCTCGACCAGGGCGAACCGGTCGTCGTCGTCATGCCCGACACAGGCCACGTAGTGGGCCGCGAAGCGGAAGTCGTCGGTGGAGTAGTCGAGGCAGTAGCGGTCGAGCTTGAGACCCACCAGGGAACCGGACTCGAGCTCGGCCAGCAGATGGTCCCTCGCCCGCTTCGCCGACGACGTCTCGTGCACGGACAGCCGCAGTCCCAGGGCCTGCGCGAGGTTGTCCGTCAGAGTGTCGGGTTTGATGCGGCCCCCGACGAACGGCGTCGGCATCTGCTTCGTCCGCCAGTAGATGAACGACAGGCCGCCTGCGACTCCGAAGACGAACGGCTCCGACACATCCACTTCTCGCTGCCGCAGCAAATTCACGAGTGTGGTCGACTCGCAATGTCGACCGACGTACGGTTCTGCTTCCAAGAGCGCCACCTGGCCACGTCTCCCTTCCGTCGCGTAGAGCGTAGCGCAACCCCGGAAAGTACGATTGCGGACGCCAGAATCAGGAAGGTGTTCGCCGCGTCAGATGCGGGACACCAGGTAGGTGCCGAGGAACAGGTGATCCATTTCTGTTTTGAGGAAGCAGGACAGGGCGTCCGCGGGCGAGCAGACGATGGGTTCGCCGGCGACGTTGAACGAGGTGTTGATCAGGCAGGGAATGCCCGTCAGTTCGTTGAACTCGCTCAGCAGCCGGGCGAGCAGCGGGTTGCTCTCCTCGGTGACCGTCTGGATCCGTGAGGTGCCGTCGACGTGGCAGGCGCCCTGGATCCTCTCCTGGTACTCGGGCCGCACCGGGACCACGAACGTCATGTAGGGCGACGACGTCTTCTTCCCGAGTTCGAAGACCTCCGGCGCCAGGTGCTCCAGCACGACGGGGGCGAAGGGCCGGAACTGCTCACGGTGCTTGATGCGTTCGTTGATGATGTCCTTGATGTCGGGGAACCTCGGGTTGGCCAGGATGCTGCGGTTGCCCAGGGCGCGCGGGCCGTACTCCATACGTCCCTGGAACCATCCGATCACGCACCGCTCCTGCATCAGGGTCGCCGCCTCACGCGGCAGATCGGTGGGGTCCAGCTCCCGCCAGACGACCCGGTCGGCGAACTGCCGGAGCGCCGCCAGGATCTCCTCACCGCCGTAGTCGGGGCCCAGGTAGGGCGAGGTGCTGATCCTGGGGGGTGTGCCCGCCTGCCCGGAGGCGAACAGAGCCGCCCCGATGGCCACACCGACGTCGCTCGCGCCGAAGCTGACGTCCATCTCGGTGAAACGTGAACGCTCCAGCAGTTTGCTGTTGTTGACGCAGTTCAGGGCCAGCCCGCCCTCGAAGACCATGCGGGGCAGGTCACTGCGGGCTTCGAGTGTGCGCACCTGCCCGGCGGTCACCGTCTCGAGCATGTGCTGCGCGGCGCCGGCCACGCGGACCCGGTAGTCGAACTGCTCCCGGCTGTTCTCGTCCCCGCCGAAGATGCGGTCGAAGAGTGCGTAGTAGGCGGGCACGGCGTTGGCCGGGTAGGGGATCCTGTACGTGCCGTCGGGGCACATCTCGACCACGTGCTCGAGGAAGGGGTTGGGCTCGGGCGGCGCGCCGTAGCCGGCCAGGCCCATCACCTTGTACTCGTCGTTGTTCGGGACGAATCCGAGGTAGCGGGTCACCACGGAGAAGAGCATCGCCAGCGAGTGCCGGGAGTCGATGGTCATGTCGTCGAAGACCTTGACCTCTCCGTCCCGCACCTCTCCCATGATCGCGGACAGCCACTCGGCACGGCCGTCGCTGACCAGGAAGGCCGCGTCCCGGCCGCCCGCCAGGTGGTGTCCCGTCATCAGGTGCGCGAGGTGGTGCGGCACCCGGACGAGCTTGTCCGGGTCCAGCCGGTGTCCCGTGTGCTCCAGGAAGTCCGCCTCGGTCGCGTCCTGGCTGAACAGGGCCGCGTGCGTCTCGGCCAGGCGTTGCAGCCGCGCGAACTTCTGGTCCACGGACGCCGCCGGATCCTCGGTGATCTCGGCGATCATCTTGTTCAGCACGTCCTCGGAGAACTGCCAGGAGAACGCGAACACGTCGACGTCGTCGAACGACAGCCCGGCCGAGTCCAGGCACCAGCGCATCGCGTTGACCGGGAAACTCGACGTCTTCTTCTCCCGGTTGAGCCGTTCCTCCTCCACAGCGGCGACCAGCTCCCCGTCGACGAGGAGGGCGGCGGCGGAGTCGTGCCCGTACAGCAGATGGCGGTCGATGCCGGTGGCGCGAAAGAGGCGTCCGAAGATTTCCGCAGACCTGCCGAACCCGTTGTAGCCCAGAACGATCACGAGGAGCTCCTTTCGCTATGGCCAGATCGTGAGGTAGTCCGAGATCACGGCGGACCGCCGGAAGTCCGGGTCGAGGACCGCGCCGCTCAGATCGGCACCGCTGAGGTCGGCGCCGTCCAGGTTCGCGCCCACCAGGCGGCAGCCGTTCAGCTCGGCCAGGATGAGGTACGCCTCGCACAGGTCGGCGCCCTCCAGATTCGCGCCCCTGAGGTCCGCGGACATCAGGTACGACTCGGTCAGCACCGCGTCGGTGAGGTCCGCGTCGGCGAGTTCGGCACCCTGAAGGTCGGCACCGTGCAGCCCCGCCTTGCGCAGATCGGGCCGGAAAGCGCCCTGTGCCCGGCGCCGGCGCGCGTGCTCGTTCCAGTGCCGGGGTCCCTGGAGCAGTATGGTCTCGTCCTCGGTGGGCATGTCTCGACCTCGCGTCTACAGAGGGGTGAGGGCGGTCAGCGCCCGCTTCTCGACGTCCATCGCGGACCGCGCCGTGTCCGACACGGCGTCCGCGAGCGCCGTGAGATCGCCGCGGGCCGTGACGGCCCCCGCCGTCAGCAGCGCGGATCCCAGGGCCGACCACAGCCGGCCGCTGTCGAGGAACCGCTCGGCCGCCTCGGCGTAGCGCGCCTCGCCGGTGCTGTCGGCGACCCTGTGCAGGTAGCGGCCGATCATCGGGCGGAACAGGCCTCCGCCGGTGCCGAAGGATTCGATCTGACGGCCCACGTGCAGCAGTTGGCGCGCCAGGGCGTCGGTGCGGATCACCCGGCCGGTCAGGTCCACGTCCTCGACCTCGCCGCGTTTGGAATCCGGCCAGGACGGCGCGGTCGTGGCCAGTTGCCTCATCCCGGGTATGCCGAGGTTGCGGCTGCCCGGTTTGAGGACCTCACGGCACAGGGTGCGTACGGCCACCGGGCCCACGCGGTCGAGCTGCGGGGTGCGCCGGGGCGCGCCGAAGACGTAGACCTTCCAGTCCGGGTTGAGGGGCGGGGAGTTGCGGCTGGAGCGGGCGGCCTGCAGATCGGCCGTGCTCACGGTGACGGGTTCGTCGAACGCCGGGTCCGACACCTCGAACGCGTCGGCCCCGAGGGGGCGGACCACGTTGACGAAGTACCCGCCGAAGGAGGAGCGCCCCTCCAGTCCCCAGTGCGGCAGCAGCCCGAGGTCGACCCGGGTCATGACGGCCGGCGCCGACTCCAGCAGCTTGGCCAGGCCCGCCCCGGACCTGGGGGTGTGCATGACGACCTCCACACCCATCAGCCGGGACGCCCTGAGCGGCATGACCGCCTGCTTGCCGACGACGATGTCCGGAGCCTGTCCGGCCGCCGGGAAGAACGAGAACCCGAAGCCCCCGTCCAGCCCGAACACGGTCTCCTCGTCCGCCTCGTGTCCGGCGGCCGCGAGGACGGCGCACTGGCAGGCGGACTCGCAGTGGATGCCGCGCCGGTGGACGTAGCGGCCGGTCGCGTTCATGACGTCACCCCTGTCCCCGTTCCATCAAGGACCGGCGCAGCCGCGGGTCCATCTTCTCCACCGCGTACCGGAACGTGTCGCGGGGCATCTCCTCGCGCCAGGTGCGCAGGAACGCGGCCACCTCGTCGGGGTGGACCTCGGCGGTCACCTTCAGCAGCCAGCCCGAGCCCTTCTGGACGTACACGTCACGGTCGTGCATGAGCCGCGCGCAGTTGTCGAAGACGTGCGACGTCGGCAGTTCGAACACGGTGCGGCCCACCTTGCGCCGCACGAACTTCACGACGGCCACGTTCGCGGCGCGCCGGGCCCACGGGGAGGCCGACTCCACCCAGTCCCGGGTGCGCGGGATCAGCTCCAGGTGCCCGAGGAAGAACGGGTACAGCAGTTTCAGGCAGAGGTCGTCGCACTGCGCCCAGTTGGACACGTACGTCCGCAGCCAGTGCTCGCAGCGGTCGAGCAGTTCGGCGCCGAGGCCGGTCCTGGCGACCTTGTGCAGGACGGCGAAGCCCAGCAGCACCTCCTCGTGGTACTCGGCGCGCGCCAGCAGTTCCTCGGCCAGGTGCAGCCGGGTCGCGGCGGGGACGGCGGGCCGTTCGCGGAAGTACTGGCCGGCGATCTCGGCCACGGCGGCGTTGCCGACCCCGAGGGCCCGGATCTCGTGCGGGAAGTAGCGCTGCATGCGTACCGCGAAGTCCGGGTCGGCGCGGGCCGCGAGGGCCTTCGCCAGTTCGTCCGCGGCGGCGGGGACAGGGGTCACGGGGTGCCGATCGTGAGTTTCAGGGGCTGGGCCGGCAGCGGCTTCGGTGCGCGTTCCAGCCGGGGTTTGCCTTGCATGACGTACTCGTACTCCTGTTGCATGTCGGCCACGGCTTGGACGGTCTCCCTCGAACGGTCCGTCAGGTTCTGCCCGCCCAGGCCCCACCACAGGTACCAGTTCTTGTGGCTCAGGTAGGCGTTGCGGACGAAGTCCAGCGTGTCCCGGTCGGCGAGGATCGCCGGCTCGACGTAGAAGGCCGGGACGAACGTGCCCTGGCCCTCGCGCAGGATGCCCGCCTTGACGGCCTGCCGCTGGAGTTTGGTGCCGCTGAGGATGCGGATGCCGAGGTTGGCGTAGATCTGGGCCGGGTTGAGGTGACGCTCGGTGAACCGGATGGACTCCCTGAGCGCCTGCGGCGTCTCCCCCGGCCCGCCGAGGAAGATGCAGTGGGTGTGCTCGATGGGGCTGGCCGTGAACAGGCGGTCGATCTCCAGGACCCGGGCCATGTCGAAGCCCTTCATCAGGTCCGACAGGGCCTCGTCGGTGAGTGCGTCGGTGCCGAGGTCGACCCGGATGCAGCCCGCCGCGTGCAGGAGCTTCACGAACTCCGGTGTGACCGCGTTGGGCGTCAGCTGGCAGTACCAGGGCACGTCGAGCTTGGCGCGGATCATCTCCTCGCACACCTCGGCGGCGTACTCCATCGGGTAGTTGAAGGTCGCGTCGACGATCTCGAACTCCCGCACGGCCGGGTTCTCCGCCATGGCCCGCTGGATCTCGCCGACGACCTCCGCGGGTTCCTTGAACCGGTCGCCCTTGCCCTCGGTCTTGCGGATGATGCAGTACGAGCAGAACAGCTTGCAGCCCCGCTTGGTCTGCAACGTCTCGATGGCCGGCTGGTGGTCGCGGGTGAGGTCGGAGGCCGCCGAGACGCCCTCCTCGAAGTACCGCGGGTCGTACACGGACCGGTCGGGCTCCAGCGCTCCGAGGTCGAACGCCTGACTCGACTGGTTCTGGCAGAACCTGCCGTCCTCGTCGAGGTAGCAGAGCCCGGAGATCGACTCCAGCCGCCCGCCGTTCTCCAGGTGGTCCAGCAGCTGGACGATGCCGGCCTCGCCCTCACCGGCGATGCCGTAGTCGGGCTGGGCGTACTCGAAGAACGACAGCGGTTCGACCGAGAAGCCCGATCCGCCGAGGACGACGGTGGCGCTGGTGTACTTGCGGACGCACTGGACGATCTTCTCGGTCATCGGGCCGAAGAAGACCGGGTCGATGAACGTCAGGTTGTCCAGGTTGCGCACGGCGATGCCGACCACGTCGTACGTCCCGGTGGTCAGCTTCTCGCGGACCGCCTTCAGCTCGCGCGACTCCCAGAGCAGGTCGAGGACGTCGACGTGGTGCCCGGCGTGTTTGAGGGCGGCGCTGATGTAGGCCATGCCGATGGGCAGCGCCGGCCTCGGTACCCGGATCTTGTTGGTGGAGATGAGCAGTACGCGCATGGGCCTTCACTCTCGTCAGGACTGCCAGTACGTCGCCGGCTGCAAGTCGCCGCTCAGGGTGGCCTTGGTGCGGTAGCGCCGCATGCGGTCCAGGTCGACCTCGACGACGCCGACTCCGGGCTCCTTGCCGAGGTCCACCATCCGTTCGTCGCCGTCGACGAAGTCGAACCGCTCGGCCTCCAGGAACAGCGGGTCCGCCAGGACCTGGCTGCGCCCCATGTAGCCGAATCCGGCGTACAGGTTGTTGCCGATCCCGGACGCGAACGCCACGACGCACTCGGCGTCCACGGCCCGGACCGGCAGGCGCATGTTCGCCACGTAGGCGAACATCTCCGGTACGAGCGCGGAGCACACGATGACGTCGACCCCGCGGCGGCAGTACTCCCGCGCGACCTCAGGGAAGTTGATGTCGTAGCCCTGCATCAGGCCGATGCGCCCGAACTCGACGTCGAAGACCGGGTACTCCGATCCTCCGGTGAGGTAGCGGGCCTCCAGTTCGTGGCAGTGCACCCGCCGGTAGCGGCCGAGCACGGTTCCCTCGGGGCCGCACAGGACCGAGGTGCTGTAGTACCTGCCGTCGTCACCGCGCTCCAGCAGGCCCGCCACGAGGTGCACGCCGGCCTGCTTCGCCTGCTCGCACAGGAACGCGGTCTCCGGTCCCGGGACGGGCACCGACACGTCGGCGACCTCCAGGATGTTGCCCGAGGTGGAGAACGCCTCGGGCAGGCAGATCAGGTCGGCTCCCTGCGCGGCGGCCTCACCGATGTAGTGCTCTGCGCGGCGCAGGTTCTGGGCCGGCTTGCCGAGCTTGGACTCCATCTGGACCACCGCGATCCTCGTCCCGGGCATCACATGCTCACCGGTTCGAGGGGGCGCGAGGAGATCACCAGGCCGAGGTCCTCCTCGACCACCTGCCAGTCCGACAGGCCCGCCTCCCGCAGCAGTTCGGCCGCCTCGTCCCGGGTGTAGGCGGCCTGCAGCGAGCGCATGAACTCGTCGCCGCCCTCCTTCACGAACTGCAGGATGAAGGTGATGTGCCCCTCCTCGGCGTGCCGGTTCATGTCCTCGATGATCACGACACCGTCGGGCTTGCAGATGCGGGCGCACTCCTTCAGCGTCTCCACGGGCCGGCGCCAGCGGTGCAGCGAGGAGAACGAGAAGACGACGTCGGCGGAGTCGTCCGGGAAGGGCAGCCGGTTCAGCTTGGCCATCTCGAACTCCACGTCACCGGCGCTGTTGGCCCACACGGCCAGCGTCAGGTTGTCCTCGGCGACGTCGACCAGGTTCTGGTTCTCCTCCACGCCCGACACGGCCAGGTCGGGCAGCTTGCCCGCGACGTGCAGCGACAGCAGACCGGTGTTGAAGCCGACCTCGACCAGGTCGGTCATGCCCTCGCGGACGTTGGCCAGGATGCGGTCGCTCGGCCGCTTGTAGGCCATCAGCGCGGAGCGTCGCATGCCCAGGTCGTAGAAGCGCACCTGGTCGATGTCGTCGTGCGGCGAGGCCTGCGGAACGCGCTCGCCGAGGTTCAGCAGTCGGGTGTCAGCAGTGGTCACAGCCGGCCTCCTCGTCCTTGGGGCGCGTGGTGAGCTGCAGGGGGATCGGCTGGCGCGAGATGAAGTTGGAGATGTCCGCTCCCAGGTGCTGCGGGTAGCGCCGGTACTCCGGCGAGTAGAACGCCTTGGAGATGTTGTCCAGGTAGTACCAGCCCTTGGGGCCGGTCACCTCGATGCCGTTCTCGTCGGCGGTGATGAGTTCCTTCTCGATGAGGTCGTCGATCTCGGCGCGGAACATCTCCATGAAGTCCACGCCGTGGATGCGCCGGAAGCGTTCGCGGTCGACCCGTCCGGCCTTGACGCCGAGCACCATCGACCGCCGGATCGACTCCGACTTGGTGATGTGCTTGCCCATGGAGATGGGCAGCCGCCCCTCCCGCACCGTCTGGATGTAGCGGCCGATGTCGGGCTCGTTGAAGTACCAGTGGTCGCGCAGGTGGCCGGTGGCGGTGGGGCCGAGCGGGATGATGGGGATGTCCTCGCTCCAGGACGTCTCGCCGTACTTGGGCTGGTAGCCGGGCTTGGCGAAGCAGTCGCCGTAGTAGCCCAGGAACCCGTTCTTCGCCAGCTTCTCCGCGGCGAACAGGAACATCTCGTCGACCACGGCCTTCTCCGGCACCGGCGGCAGTTTCCTGCGCTTGGTGGAGACCTGGGCGAACTCCATGTAGGTGTAGAACGAGATGCAGGTGACCCCGAGGTCGATGGCGACGTCGAGGCTGTGCTCCCAGCTCTCCATCGTCTGGCCGTTGATGCCGTGCATCAGGTCGATGTTGATGTTCTCGAAGCCGCACCGGCGCAGCAGCCTGATGCTCTCCTTGAGCATCTCGGGGTCGTTGGGCCGGCCGATGTTCTTCAGTTCCTCCGGCACGAAGGTCTGCACACCGAGGCTGATGCGCCGGATCCCGCGCTCCAGCAGGACGGTGGCCTTGCGCTCGGAGATGTCGACCGGGGTGGTCTCGATGGAGAAGTCCGCGCCCTCCTCGATGTCGAAGCTGCTGTACATGTGGCCCAGCAGGTCGTCGAGTTGGGGCGCGGTCAGCGCGGTCGGGGTGCCGCCGCCGATGTAGCCGAGGGTGATGACGTGGTCCTGGATGTAGGGCCGCTCGGCGTAGTTGGTGATCTCCGCCTTCAGAGCGTCGAGATAGGTGCGGGTCAGGTCGCGGTCCGTCTGGTGCTTGATGTAGGGGCAGCTGAAGCACAGGCGGTTGCAGAACGGGATGTGGACGTAGACGCCCATGGGCTTGCGGGTGAACACCTCGTCCTCGTTCACCGGCACGTGCTTGGTCGGGTACTGCCGCACCCACTCGCTGTCGCGCTCCGGGTACTCCTTCCAGAACGGCATGCTCGTGGTCGTGGTGGTGATGCTCATGCGATGTCCTCCGGTTCGACTCGGTCGACGATGGAACGGACGACGTCCGCCAGAGTGGGCTGGAAGTAGGACGCGGAGCGCAGTGCGAGGCCGGCTGCGTGGGCCCGGGCGACCACCTCGGCCAGGGTGCCCTGGTGGTCGCCGTCGGCCAGGTCGAGCCGCACGCCCTGATCCGCGGGGCCGGCGCTGCGGATCGGGCCGTCCCCGGCCTGCGCCTGCTGCCCGGCCCAGTCGCGCAGCCGGGCGAGATGGGTGTCGGTGAAGGCCTCCAGGATCAGGCTGGAGCGCTCGCCCCACCGGGTCACGGCGTCGAGCGAGGCGTCCTGGACCTGCCGTCCCTGGTGGAGCACGACGACGGAGTCGGCCAGTGCGACCAGTTCGTCGCGGTGGTGGCTGGCGAAGAGCACGCCGACGCCGTCCTTTTTCAGGCCGCCCAGCAGCTCCAGCAGCGTCTCGCGCGCCGCGGGGTCCAGGCCCGTGGTCGGCTCGTCCAGGATGAGCAGGTCGGGCCGGTGCGCCACGGCGCAGATGACGTGCAGCTTGCGCTGGCTGCCGCCGGACAGACTGCGCACGTACTGGTGCCGGTACTGCTCCAGGCCGGCCAGGGCGATCAGCTCCTCGTAGCGGCCGGGGTCCGCCCGCCGGAGCTTGAGCTGGTGCTTGACGTAGGTCTCCACGCTGACGCCGTCCGGGAGGTCCTTGGCCTGCTGGACGTAGCCGATGTGACGGCCGATCTGGCCCCAGCGGCGGGGCGGGGTGCCGCAGACGCGCACCTCGCCGCCGGAGGGGCGCAGCAGGCCGGCGACGAGCCGGATCAGCGTGGTCTTGCCGGCGCCGTTGGTGCCGATGACGGCCACGCCTTCGCCCGCGTGCACGGAGAAGGTGAGGGAGCGCAAGGCGAAGCCGGGGCTCACCCGGTGGTCGAGGCGGGTGACCGACAGGACCGGTGCTGCGGCGCTCGTGGTGTCAGCCATGGCCGATCCTCCTGCGGAAGGCCCAGGCGGCGACGGACAGGGCCAGGACCGAGTAGGCCACCGCCAGCACCGACGCCCCGGTGGCCGAGACGTCCGGCGAGGTGGCGGCGCGGAACATGTCGACGTGCACCGCGAGGGGCAGCTTGTCGAAGACCTCGCCCAGGGTGCCGAGGTTGCCGAGGGGGAAGAAGATCCCGGCGAAGTACATGAGCGGGATCACGATGATGTTGACCACCGCCGGGAAGGAGATCTCGTTGGTGTAGGTCGCGATGAGGATGCCCAGCCCGGCGAAGGCCGTGCAGGCGGTGAAGAAGCCCAGGGTGAACATCGGGACGGACTCGATGCGGGCGTCGAACACGCCGACGCCGAGCAGGAGCACCAGCACGAACTGGAACAGGCACTTGAGGACGACGCCGATGATCCGGGCCAGCAGGAACCCCGAGTACGACAGCGGGGAGAGGATGAGGTCCTCGATGGTGCGGCGGTTGCGGTCGATGATGACCGTGTAGCCGACGGTGTAGGTGCAGCTGAACATGATGCCGGCGCCGATGATGCCGGGGAAGACGAAACCGAAGTAGGTGGCGGCCGTCGGGGCCGGGCTCACCATCTGGTCGGTCGCCGCCCCGAAGGCCAGCACCATCGAGACCGACGTCAGCAGCGTGGACACCGCGAAGAGGCGGTTGTCGAAGAACTGCCGCATGTCCATGACGACGAGGCCCAGGACGTCGCCGAGCCAGCCGGACTCCGGCTGCATACGCGTGGCCCTCATCAGGCGCGCCCCCCGTGGATCGTGGTCCAGGTCGAGCGCAGGTCGTCGTGGAAGGGCAGTCCGGCGCGGACCTTGCGCCGCTGCCGCCAGTGCACGTCCGCGTGGATCACCGTCTCCCCGCTGCCCGGGGCGGCCTCGGCGAGGATGTCCGCGTCCCGGTCCTCGCGGGCGTCCTGCACCAGACCGTCCACGATCATGCTGCGGCCGACGTAGGTCATGTTCGCGAAGCGGTTCTCCCCCACCCCGCTGGCGAGCACCAGCGCGCACTCGTTGTCGGCGGCCCGGGCCCGGCACAGGGAGCGCAGCGGATGGGAGAACGGCCCGAAGAGGTTCGCCACGCAGACGACGAGGTCGGCGTCCTGGGCGAGGTACTGCCGGCTCGCCTCGGGGAACCGCAGGTCGTAGCTGACCTGGAGGCCGATCCGCCCGACGGGGGTGTCGATCACCTCGCCGGGTGAGCCGGTGGAGATGTACGCGGACTCGCCCGCCCACACGCAGGCGCGGTGGTACCAGCCGAGCGTGTTCCCGTCGGGGCCGACCAGGACGGCGGCGTCGTAGACGTCCCGCCCCGCGCCGAGCAGGACGCCCGCGGCGATGTGGAGGCCGAGGGTGCGGGCCTGCTCGGCGAGGAACTCGACGACCGGACCGTCCTCGCCGGTCGCGTCGGTGCGCAGGGTGGGGAAGTTCAGGCCGGTGGCGAAGGTGGCCGGCAGGCATGCCAGGTCGGCCTCCCGCTCGCGGGCGGTGGACAGCAGCTTCGCGGCCCGCGCCAGGTTGTCGTCCCGCTGCCCGGGCTCGATCCGCATCTGGAGGGCGGCGAGCCGGGTCCGGGCGCCACGGAAGAGGCTCATCGCGGCGCCACCTCGGCGGCCGCGTCCCGGCAGGCCCGTTCCAGCTCGGGGAGGAACTCGTCCACCGTCTTCGGTGTCACGTGGCGGGTGACGACCAGCCGCAGCGTCTCGCCGAACCGCTTCGACGTGGAGACGATCCAGCCCCGCGTCTCCAGCAGCTGCGAGATCCGCACGGCGTGCGGCATGGTGACGACGACGATGTTCAGCTGCGGTTCGGCGAACAGCTCGTGTCCGGCCGCCCGCAGTCCGTCCACCAGGTGGCGCGTCACCTCGTAGTTGGTGCGGGTGAGGTCGAGGAAGCCGTCGCGCCCGAGGTGTTCCAGCACGGCGTAGGTCGAGACGGCTGCCGAGCCGGGGCGGGTGCCCAGCAGGGTGTGGTGGACCGGTGTGTCGATGAAGAAGGAGTCGACGGCGAAGCGTCCGGCGTCCTGTGCGCCGCGGAACAGGATCGCCCCGGCCGGGACGTTGGCCAGTCCGTACTTGTGCGGGTCGATGGTGATCGAGTCGACGCCCTCGACGGTGAAGTCGAACTGCGGCAGGTCGTGCCCGAGTTCACGGGCGAAGGGGATGATGAACCCGCCGGTGGCCGCGTCGACGTGCAGGTGCACGCCCCGCCCGGCCACGACCGGCCCGATCTCGTCGACCGCGTCGACCACCCCGAACTCGCTGCTGCCCGCGGTCGCGACGACCGCGACCGTGTGCTCGCCGATGCTGCGGGCCACCTCGGCGGCCGGCAGCCGCAGCGACTCGTCGACCGGCACGACGACCGGTGTGAGCCCCAGGAGGGAGAAGACCTTGGTGAAGGAGAAGTGCACGGTGCTGCTGACGACGACCTCGGGCCGGTCGGTCAGCCGCCCCCGGGCGCGGGCCGACTCGCGGGCCACGAGCATGGCGATCAGGTTCGCCTCGGTGCCTCCGGACACCAGGCTGCCGGATCCGCCCGGGTTGCCGACCAGGTCGAGCAGCAGCGCGACGACCTTGCGCTCGATGCGCTTGGTGCCGCGGAAGATGCGCACGTCACCGAGGTTGGTGTGCGCGGCGGCGGAGGCCATCTCCACCCCCAGGGGATGGGGTTCGGTGCAGATGGAGTTGAGCACCCTCTCCCACGGCACGTCGTCCGCCATCTCGGCGGCGATGCGCCGCCGGACGTCGGCGGCGGGGGAACCGGCTGCGCGCATCTCAACTCACCCGCGCCGTCAGGTCCGTGTACAGCTCGGTGCGCCGCGCCCACAGCCCGAACCAGAGGGTCTGCTGGAACCGCAGGTCGGGTTCGCGCAAACGCCGGATCCTCGCCACGTCCCAGGGCGCCTCGACGACGTCCTCGCCGGTGCCCGCCTCGGTGAGGAACCCCTCGGGCACCGCCACGGCACTGCCTCCGCCGCACCGTTCGCTCAGCGACCCGGCGAAGGCGACGGCGACGGTGTTGAGGGTCGCGATGCCCCACACCGCGGCCCGCTGCGACTCCTGCTGCGTGCCGTCGAGCGAGCCGGCCACCAGCAGCAGTTCGGCGCCGGTGAGGCAGGCGATGCGGGGCGGTTCGATGAGCCAGAAGTCCGGGCCCAGGAGCAACCCGACCCGGCCGAAGGGCGTCTCGACGACCGGGAAGTCGTCGCCGGTGCCGGTCGTCCCGTCGGCGAGGACGGGTCGTTCGAGTCGGGCGCATTCCGATCCGTCCGGATCCAGCAGCCGGGCCACCTGCACCAGGTCGCCGCCGGGCCCCTCCTCAGGCCAGGAGCCGGTGAGCACGTAGGTGCCGCGGGTGCGTGCCAGTGCCGACAGCCGGTCCAGGCACCGCTCGCGCAGCGCCGGGGGCAGCGCCCGGACGTCGTCGCCGGTGGTGAAGACGTTCTCGGGCAGGACGACGAACGTCGCCTGGTCGGTCACCCGGCCGTCCAGATCGTCGAGTACGGCGGAGGCCGTCGCCTCCGGTGTGGCCCGGCGGGCGTGCTGCGCTACGAAGATGGTCACGAACGGGTCCCCTCCTGTGTGCTGGTCGCGGTGACGGGCCCGCCCCGCTGCGGGCCGCCGCCCCCGGTCAGGGACGCCCGCAGTTCGGCCGCCAGGTCCCGGTCCGCTCCGACGTACGGGGTCAGCAGCGCCCGGTACGCCTCGGGCCTGCGCAGGTGCTGCCAGCGGCGGCCGTCGCCGGCCGCCGGCTCCTCGATGTCGACGACGAGGGTCTCCGGCTCGTCGCTGCCGGCCTGCGCGATCACACCCTGCGGACCGGCCACCAGACTGGTGCCGGCGAAGTGGATCTCCACGAGCCGGTCCCCGCGCCTGCCGCGCACGACGCCGACGGAGCTGGCGTAGACGATGTTGACGTCGTTCAGGTAGGCCGCCGTGCGCAGGGCGTTCACCATGAGCGGCTGGTTCTGCCCGAGTGTGCCGCCGGGCACGAAGACCGTCCGTGCCCCGGCGAGCGCCAGCATCCGGACGACCTCGGGGATCCAGAAGTCCGAGCACACGGCGATGCCGATCTGCCCGAACTCGGTCGACAGGACCCCGAGGGAGTCGGTCTGGCGGCACACCACCATCTCGTTGCCGAAGGCGTGTGCCTTGACCGCGCGCCCGGTGATGACGCCCTGCCGGCCGATCAGCAGGGACGTGTTGCGGTACATGCCGTCCTGCATGTCCTCGACGAGGGAACCGAGCAGGATGTGTGTGTCGAGCTTGCGGGCCAGGGACTGGAACCCGTCGACGACCGGCCCCGGAATGGGGGTGTCGGTCAGCCCCCTGCGCCCGTCCTGCCCCGGCATGTACCACGGCGGGCCGAGCAGGAACTCGGGAAAGCACACCAGGTCGATGCCGCCGGCACCGCAGACGTCCTCGATCGCCTGGTAGGCGTTGCGCAGGCCGTCCTCGTGATCGTCGACCCACTGGGTCTGTACTACCGCTACCCTCATGCGTCTTGTCTCCTCGGGATGCCACCGGTGGATCGGCCGCGGCGGCTGCCTGCCGCGACCGGGTGCGGGTCATGACGTGGCGGTACTCCAGTCCTGTGCGGCGACGACGGTGACCTCGGCCTCGACTCCGAGCGCCTCGTGGATGCCGCCGCGGACGGCCCGTCGCATCGCGTCCGGGTCGACGGCGCGGGGGTCGGCCACGGCGCAGGTCACGTGGAAGGTGCCGTCCCGGAGGTCACAGGCGAAGTGCGGTGCGAGCCGCCGGTGCCCGAACACGATCCGTTCCACGTCCAGCGCCGTGACCAGCCCGTCCGGTCCGCGGACCGCCGAGGCCACGCTGCCGAGCGGCACCAGGACGGGGCTGGCCGAGCCGCAGGCGCAGCGGTGGTCCGCCGGCCGCAGCTCGACGGCCTCGCCCGTCGGGGCGCCGTCCAGGAGCAGTTCACCGCGCCGTCCGCCGCGCACCTGCGCCCGCAGCCGGTGGTCGCACAGGTGCAGGGCGCCCTCCGCGCAGGTCACGGCGACGGTCGGGGCCGACGGTGTGCCGTAGAGGGCGGAGGTCCGCGCCGCCCAGGTGGCGCCGATGCGCTCGAGGCGCTCGGCGGAGCAGGGCTCCCCCACGCAGACGATCGTCCGCACCGTCGAGTCCGCCGGACGCTTCCCGAGCGACACCGCGAGGCCCGCCAGCTCCGCGGCGAAACGCGGGGAGCACACCAGGGCCGTCACGCCGTACTGCTCGATCAGCCCGAGCAGACGGCCCATCGGGCAGATGGTGCCGCTGGTCCCCACGCTGATCACCGAGGCGCCGACCATCTCGACCACACGGTCCACCTCGGCACCGATGAACGACAGTTCGTACGGCACCGCCGAGACCACGACGTCGTCCTCGGTGAGCAGCCGGCCCAGCGCCAGCGTGAGGTCGATCTGGTGGTGGATCCACTCGTCGCGGGTCAGCAGGATCGGCTGCGATCCGCCGGAGGCGTCGACCCGTTCGCCGTAGCGGGCCCGGACGGCGGCCCGGCCGTCCGCCGCGGCGGGGGGACTGAGCGGGTCGCCGGCGTCGCGGTCGAGGAGGTCCAGGAACTGCTCGTAGTGCGTCGTGAGGGACGCGGCCGTCGTCACCGGGCCTCCGCTTCCCGGGCGAACCGGCGCCACCCGTAGTCGTCGAGAGCGCTGTCGCCCCGTGCGGGCCGCAGCAGGGGCCGGCGTCCGGTGCCGGTCTCCATGTCGGCGCTGACGACCGTCGCCAGCACGAACTCGTGGTCGCCGATCCGGTAGGACGACTTCAGGCTGCAGTCGATGGTGCCGAGCGCGTCGGACAGCCGCGGGCAGCCGTTGGCCGAGGGCGTCCAGGCCAGGGCGTCGAAGCGGCTGTCCGGCCTGCCCTGCGAGAAGGCCTCGGAGACGGCGTGCTGGTCCTCGCCGAGGATGTTGACGCAGAAGCGGCCGGTGTCCGCGATGGCGTTCCAGCTGGTGCTGCCCGAGCGCACCAGGAAGCCGATCAGGGCGAGTTCGTCCGAGACGACGGTGAGCGAGCCGATGACCAGGCCGTAGGGTGTCGGCCCCTGCCGTTCGGACTGCCGGGTCGTGCCGGCGACCACCGTGACGGCCCGGGGCAGGAGTTCGCCGAGCACCCCGAGGTCCGGTGGCGCGCCGACCCGCGGTTCCTGCTCGGTCACGGGCGCCGGCGTCGCCGCGGCGCCCTCGCCGCGCAGCCGGCGCACGAACCGGCCGGTCACGCTGTCCGGGTCGGCGGCGAGTTCGCCGGGCGTCCCGCTGTGCACCACACGGCCGCCCTCGCGGCCGGCACCGGGGCCGAGGTCGATGACCCAGTCGGCCAGGGCGATCACCTTCACGTTGTGCTCGATGACGACGATCGTGTTGCCGCTGGAGATCAGCCGCTCGAAGAGCGCCAGCAGATGGCGGATGTCGGCGGTGTGCAGACCGCGGGTCGGCTCGTCGAAGATGAACAGCGTGCGGCTGCGGCGCTGCTTGAGCAGTTCGCCCGCCAGGTTGAGCCGCTGCGCCTCGCCCCCGGAGAGGGTGGTGGTCGAGCAGCCGAGTTGCAGGTAGCCCAGGCCGAACTCGCTGAGGACGCCGAGCGCCTGGACGACCTTGGGACTGTGCTCGGCGTCGAACCAGGCGAGGGCGTCCTCGACGGTCATCGAGAGCACGTCGTGGATGTTCTTCCCGTCCAGCCGCACGCCGAGGACGTGTTCCTGGAAGCGGCGGCCCTCGCACTCGGGGCAGACGATGAACTCGCTCTTGAACAGGGTCATCTCGATCTCGGCCAGCCCGAGTCCCTTGCACGACTCGCACCGCCCGCCGGCCACGTTCGGGCTGAACTCACCGCGTCCGAGGCCGCATTCCACCGCTTCGGCGCTGGCGGCGAAGGCGTCGCGGATGTGGTCGCTGATGCCGATGTAGGTGACGAGGGTGCTCCGGCTGGAGCGGCCGATCGGCCGCTGCTCGACGTGGATGACGTCGTCCAGGGCCTCGGCGCCCTCGATGCCCGGGTTCTCCTCCGCCGCGCCGGCCGACCGGTGGGCGAGGGCCCGGGAGACGGCGGTGTGGATGCCGGCCACCAGCGAGCTCTTGCCCGCGCCGGACACCCCGGAGACGCACGTGAGTGCGCCGAGCGGGAACCTGGCCGTCTGGTCGAGCACGTTGTTGCGGGTGATGCCCCGAACCTCCAGCCACGGCGCTCCCGACAGGTCCGTCGTGGTGCGGGCCGGCCCGTCCGAGGCCAGAGCGGCCGCCGTCGGGGAGGCGGCGCACCTCAGCAGGTCGGCGTAGCGGCCCTCGAAGACGATCTCACCGCCGCGGGATCCGGCGCCGGGCCCGAGTTCGACGATCCAGTCGGCGGCACGGATCACCGACTCGTCGTGCTCTATGACGATGACGGTGTTGCCGAGGTCGCGCAGCCGCCGCAGCGAGTCGAGGATCCTGCCGGTGTCGGCCTCGTGCAGACCGGCGGTCGGCTCGTCCAGGACGTACATGACGCCGGTCAGGTCGCTGGCCAGGTGCTGGGCGAGCAGCAGCCGTTGCAGTTCGCCGCCGGAGAGGGTGGTCACCGGCCGCCGCAGTTGCAGGTGTCCCAGGCCGACGTCCTCGATGTCGGTGCTCTGCTTGACGATCGCGGCGGCCAGTTCGCGGACCTGGGCCGGTACCGCGCCGGAGGCGAGTCCGGCGCGCAGCCGGGCGATCGAGCGGGACAGCTCGTCGCTCTGGAAGTCGGGGAAGGTGTGGCCGGCCACCGTCGCCCTGAGCGATTCCGGGCGCAGCCTGCCGCCGTGGCACGCCGGGCACACCTCCCGCCCGAGGTAGTTGGTGAAGGCGTTCTTGCGGGCGGCGGACGACGCGTTGCGGTACGCCCGCTCCAGGAATCCCAGGATGCCCTCGAAGCGGACGTCGTTGGTGACCTTGCGGATCTTGAGCGTGTAGACGGTGTCCGAGCCGTGCAGTACCCGCTCGGTCTGCTCCGGGCTAAGCTTCTCGAACGGCACGTCGAGGTCGAGGCCGATGTCCGCGGCCATCGCCTCGAAGGCCTTGCGCACGTTGGGGACGGCGAAGGTGCCGGGGTCGGCCCCGTCCCAGATCTCGGTGAGGGTCTTCGACCGGTCCGGGACGATCCGGTCCAGGGAGAAGCCGACGAGTTCGCCGATGCCGTCGCACTGGAGGCACTTGCCCTCCTTGCGGTTGGGGCTGAAGTGCTTGGCGGAGTGCGGTTCGGCGAAGCAGCCGCAGTCGTCGCAGAACAGGTCCGCGCCGGTCGGGCCGAGACAGGCCGGGCAGACCGGGCGCGAGCCGGCGCCGAACAGCAGCCGGTACAGGCCGTCGAGTCCGGTGAGCGTGCCCACGGTCGAACGGGGGTTGGACGTGCCGCCGTCGCGCTGGCGCAGGGCCACCGGCGGCTGCGTCCCCGCGATCCGGTCGAAGTGGTAGTCGCCGTCGCCCATGTCGAGGGACTTGCTGGACAGGGCCCCCAGGTAGAGCGTCTTGGAGTGCTCGAAGAGGGTGTCGATGACCAGGGACGACTTGCCCGATCCGGACACGCCCGCGGCGACGACCAGTTTCCCCTTGGGGAAGGAGACGTCGACCGACTTGAGGTTGTGGGTGGTGACTCCCTCGAGCCGGATGCTGTCGAGACTCATGTGATGTCGTTCCGCCCTTCGGCCAGGTCGCGGGCCCGGCCCTCGCAGCGCCGCAGGTCGGGATAGCGGGTGTAGAGCATCGAGCGGACCCGGGCGGGGTCGCCGCGGTTCCAGGTCTCGTACAGCTCCTGGCGCATGCCGAACCGGTCGACAGCCAGGTCGGCGGCGAGCCGGAAGATCCGCGACTTCTCGTCCACGCCCATGTCGCGTCCGCACATGTAGGTGTCCAGCACCGCCCGCAGCCCGGTTGTCCCCAGATCGGCCTCCGAGGGCTGCATGATCAGGCCCGAGGCCCCGATCTGCCGGATGATCTCCGAGGCGCGGGTGGAGAAGCGGCCGGCGACGGCGTCGAGCGCGGCCGTGGAGCCGGGGGCGAGCAGTCCCGAGGCGGTGGGACGGCTCTCGGCGTCGACGGCGGCCAGGCCGAGCCGGACGATCTCCACGTACGAGGTGAGTTCCCCGAGCAGGTCGGTGACCTGCCGGAACGTGTCGACGCCGATCGCCTGCGCCAGCAGTGAGGCGACCCCGAGCATGGTGCGCAGCCGGTGGTAGTAGCGCACCTGGCCGGTGTAGAGGGACCACTTGTTCAGCTCGCCGAAGCCCCGGACGGCCGTCGGGGAGTCGTCGAGCAGGAACACCCGGTCCATCGGGACGAACACGTCGTCGAACACCAGCATGGCGTCCTGCTCGTCGTAGCGGGCCGAGAGGCCGCCGGAGCCGTCCGCGTAGGACGAGCGGCACAGGACGCGCAGGCCGGGACTGGCCAGGGGTGCGGCGAACCAGCAGACGTAACGGGGGTCGTCGCGCAGGTAGTTGGCGGGCGAGAGGTAGATGAGCACCTCGTGGGCGTACGGCGCGAGCGTGGCGATCTGCTTGGCGCCCCGTACGACGATGCCGTCGGCGCCGCGCCGCACCACCCGCAGGCCCAGCTCGGGCCGGTCGGCGGGGGTGGAGGAGCGGTCGATCTGCGGGTCGCCCAGGCCGTGCGTGAGGGTGAGGTCGCCCTCCCGGCAGCGGTGGTAGAAGTTCTCCGCGTTGCGCCCGAACTCGGGGTCCACCTTGGCCAGTTCGAACCGGAAGTCGTACAGGCCGACCACGACGTTCGACATGAAGTCGGGGATCCGGGACAGCTGCCCGTAGGAGGCCTCGGCCCACCGGTGGGAGTTGGCCCACTTGCGGCCGAGTCCCTCCCGGTCGGCCGGCGCCAGGTACGACAGGCTGACGGGGTTCCCGGACGTCTCCGACCGGTACAGCATCTCGTCCGCCCGGCCGGGCAGGTGCTGGGCGTCGTACAGGCCGGCCAGCGTGTGGAGCATGGGAGTGAAGCCCGGATCGCCGGTCACGTCGATCCGGCGCCCGTCGCTCCAGACCTCCCGTTCGTCCTTGAGGCTGGCGATGTACTCGGCTCCCCGCCAGGCCCCGGTGAGGGGACCCGGCGCGGAGGCCGTCTCGTCGGTGGGCATGACGCTGTCAGAGGCCGTGGGTCCTGTGGTGGTCACCGTCCGCGCTCCTACGGGTTCCGCTCGGCCGCACCCGACCGGAAGGGCTGGTAGCTCTGCTCCTGCACCTGCGGGAAGTACTCGCGTGTCGCCTCGCCCACGACCCGCATCAGCTCGGAGTCGAGGGAGCTGGGGTCCGTGATCAGCTTGGCCAGGGGCGAGTCCGGCACGGCGTTGGTCAGGGGCGTGCGGCGTGCCCGGTGGATCGTGGCCAGCGCGTGCTGGGCGTTGGCCGCGTCCCGCATCTTGTAGACGGCCTGGGGGCCGTCCGGAATGCCGATCATGGACTTGGTGCCGCCGCTGCCCAGGCAGTTGCGGGGCATGTGCAGGTGCTCGTGCCGCCACTGCTGGTGGGCGGTGTGCAGTTTGAACGCCTGGTCGACCACGGTGTGCCGCAGCCATGCCTCCGGGTCGTCGTGGCGGCGCGCGTCGATGTCCCGGAGGGTCTCCTCGAGCGTGGACCCGCCGAGCGAGTCGAGCCATGCCCCCAGGTCGTTCCACAGGTGTTTGAACAGGTCCCGGAACATGTGCTGTTTGATCGACAGCGAGTGGGTGCCGCTCGCGGGGCCCAGGTTGGTGCGGAAGCCGTGGTACTCCCCCGTCGCCAGGTGTTCGGCCATCACCCGTTGTGCCTCGACCACCGGGTCGAGCAGTTCCCGGCAGGCCGTCAGGTGCTGCGCAGCCCGGCTCAGGGCCTGGGCGCGGATCGCCCTGATCGCGACCTCCAGATGGTCGTTCGCCTCGGCGCACAGGATCTCCGGGACCTGGTGCAGGGCGACGAACTCGCCGTGCAGGGTGCCCGGGTCCAGTTCCGTCGCGGCGACGGCGCGGGCCAGCGTCTCGGCGGAGATCAGCTCGTCGGTGCTCCGGCTCACCCCGACGGGGACCGCGGTGAGGTCGCTCTCCCACTTGGTCGCGTCGTGGCACGCGGTCCGGATGCCGTGCAGCACGCGGTACAGCGAGTCGTCGATGCTCCTGGTGGCGATGGTGGTGCGGGTCAGCTCGGGCGCACCGGCCAGCAGCGTGCCCTTGGCGACGTCCTCCAGTCCCCGCAGGGATTCGACGTAGGCCGCGTAGCCGGCGGACTCGGAGATGCTCACGGCCGCCGGCCCCGCCGCCGCGCCGGCCCCGAACACGCTGCGGACGTCGAACACCACGGTGCCGAGCCGGCGCAGCAGCCGGTGGAAGCCGACGGCCCACTGCACGTACCGGGAGGCGGCCGGGATGTCGTCGGCCAGCAGGCACGCCTGCGTCCTGCCCGCCAGCCGGGCGAGGTTGAGCAGACACACCTCCGACGCCTGCAGGACGGCGCACACCGTCGAGTCGTAGGTGCCCTCCGGCACCCCCCGTGCGGCCCGTGCCTCGCCCAGCAGGTCGATGCGGTGCAGCTGGTCGTAGCTCTCGGCCACCGGGCCGAGTTCGGTCGTCCTCCGTCCGGCGGGGCACATGTCGGCTGTCACCGGATCGTCCAGGCTTGCCATTGCGCCATCACTCCTCGCTGGGTGCCGCTGAGTACCGGATCGATTCGGTGGGACATGAGTCGAAGGCGTCGAGGACCCGTTCGAGTTCGTCGGGTGTGTCGGGCTGTTTGCACACGTAGTGCACGTCGTTGTCGAGGTCCGCGTCGAAGTTGTCGGGCGCCAGGTCGTTGCAGAGCTTGCAGTCGATGCAGGTGTCGTCGATCTCGAAACGCCCGTCGATCGGGACGCGTGTGGGAAGCGGCAGTTCAACTCGCACCGGCGGCTCCTCCTCCCCCGTAGGCACTGAAGTTGCGCATCGTCGGTTTGGCCGAGGTCCGCAGGGCCGTCTCGAACCGCTCGGTGTCCAGCGGGCCGAAGCGGGTGGACGCGCCGAGACGGGCACGGACCCCGGCCGCCACGGCTGCCCGGGTCGCGTCGTCGGCACTGGAGGGCGGCAGGGCGATCCGCAGCTCGTCGCCGTCGACGTCGAAGGCGAAGTAGTAGGGCCCGGTGGTCATGGCGCCCAGGACGATGTCCTCGATCTCCAGCTGGGACGTCCAGCGGTCACCGACGGGGATCCGGTCGCCCATGCGGCCGCGGTGCTGCAACCGGCGCAGCGGGGAGCCGCACGCGCAGGGCGCCGCCTCGATCCGGCACACGTCGCCGGTGCGGTAGCGCAGCAGCGGCATGGCCCGGCTCGCCAGCGTGGTCACGGCCAGCTCCCCGACGGAGCCGTCCGGCAGCCGCCGGCCGGACTCCGGGTCGACCACCTCGAAGTACGTCCGCGTCTCGACCAGGTGCAGTTCCCGCTCGCGGCAGAACATGGCGAGCGTGTTGGTCTCGGTCATGCCGAACATGGAGTACGCGACGGCGCCCCACTGGTCGGCGAGCCGCCGCTTCTTGGCGGGCGACGCGCCCTCGCCCGCCATGAGGATCTTCGAGACCCCCAGGTCGACCCGCGGGTCGATGCCGCGGCGGCGGGCGATCTCACCGAGGAAGAGGGCGCGCGTGCCGGAGCACACCAGGGTCGTGGCGCCCGAGCGCTGGAGGGCGTCGACCATGCGGTCGGGTGTGCAGGAGGGTGAGGCCGCGCCGAGGGGCACGATCGTGCAGCCGAGGATCTCGATCGCCCGGTCGAGGTCCTGGCCCACTCCGGCCAGTTCGTACGGGACCGCGATGGCCGCGACGTCCCGCTCGTCGAGCACGGTGGACAGCAGCCCGGCGACGGTGAGGTTGTTCTCCAGCCAGTCCGCCATCGTGAAGAACGCCGCGATCGGGCGCCCGTCGCCGGTGCCGGAGCTCTCGTCGAAGCGGATCACCTCGCGCCGCGGCACCGCCAGCATGCCCAGCGGGTAGGCGGCGGAGAGGTGCCCACGCCGGGTGAAGGGGAGGGTCTCGAAGGCGCCCGGGCGGCCCTGCGCCGCCGCCCGGGCGATGTCGGCGGGGACGAAGGCGGCGTAGAACGGTGAGTTGCGGCAGGCGTGCTCCACGGTCGCCGCGCGTGCCCGAGCCGCCCAGGTGTCGAGTGCCGCACGGTCCAGTGCGGTGACCGCGGCGACCTTCCGGGCGATGTCGAGGCGGGAGGCGAGGGTGTCGCGCAGCCTGGTGCGCGGGTCGTGGCCGGCCGGCCGGGCGAGCGTGGTCATCGGGAGGCCTCCTCCAGCCGCGCCATGGCCGTCCGCTCCTCGGCCGCCAGGCCGGCCACGAGGGACGCCGCCTCGTCGAGGGCCTGCCGGGCGCCGACGTCGTCGGTCTCGCGGAGCAGGTTCGCGACCTCCGTCCAGCGCCGGGCGATGCGGCGGTACTCGACGGCCAGGTCGTCGTAGGCCGCGACGCCGGTCAGTTCGTGCGCCTCCTCCAGGAACTGCGCCCACAGGGTGCGGAAGAGCCCACCCCCGGTTCCGCCCTCCTCCATGCTGGTGCCGACGGCGGCCATCGCCTCGACGGGACGGTCGAGCCGGTCGTGCCATCCCCGCATCAGCGAGCCGGCCTTGGCGATGCCCTTGAAGCCCATGTTGGTGATCGGCGGGGCCAGGAACTCCCGTGCGGTGGCCAGGATCGAGGCCTGGCAGGCCTTGGGGAGGACCGACTCGTCGTAGCCGCGCGGGTCCACCCGCACCGACAGGTTGCGCGAGGACATCGGCCCCTTGGCGGCCCTGGCCCGGGCGAGGCTCTCCCGGGAGGTCGACCGGACGCCCAGCGACCGGGTCTCGACGACGACGAACCGGTCGTCCTCGTAGCCGATGCAGGCGAGGTAGTGCGCGGCGAAGTGGTGGTTCTCCCGCGCGTAGTCGAGGTGGTAGCGGTCGAGCTTGAGTCCCACCACGTCGCCCTCGTCGAGGGCCTGGACGAGCGTGGCCTCGGCCTTCGCCGAGGAGGCCGTCTCCTGTGTGCGCAGTTCGAGGCAGAGCGCGTCGGCCACGTTGCGCATGAGGTGGTCGGGTTTGACCCGGCCGGCGAGGAACGGGCTGGGCATCTGCTTGGAGTGCCAGTACAGGAACGACAGGCCCTGCCCGAGGCCGAAGATCAGCGGCTCGCTCAGCTCGATGTCGTGGTTGCGCAGCATGTTGAGCAGCGCGGTGGACTCGCAGTGCTCGCCGGAGTACGGGGAGATCTCAATGACCGCCATCGCCGTGCCCCGTCCCGTCGCGCGGCGCCTCGAAGACGATCTCGAGCACGGAGCCGCTGTCGTTGTTGCGCAGGTGCCCGTAGGTGTGGCCCAGTTCGTCGGCCTCGGTGAACGCGATGTTCTCCAGGTGGTCGACGTCCCGGTCGAGGACGTCCAGGAGGTAGCGCACGTCGTCGTCGGTGTGCACGTCGATGGCGACGTGCGACATGAGCCTCCCGCGTTCACCGGCGGGGCGTTCCGCCCAGGGGCCGAACCGGCGGCAGGCGAACATCTCGATGACGCGCCCGTCGGCGAGCGCGATCGAGTTCCACCATCCCGGCGTGCCGTACTGGCGGGGCGAGATGTACGACGGGCCCATCTCGACGGTGGTGACGAGGCCGGAGGCCCGGTGCTCGTTCAGGTAGGCGTTCCAGTCGAAGACCTGCTCGTCGTCGTCGTAGTCGCCCATGTAGATGCCGACGTGGTTGACCCCGGCGAGCTTCTCGACGACGTGGTCCGGCGCGTATCCGCACCAGGCCGACAGGTACCGGCCGCAGTCGAGGTCCCGCCACCTGCTCGACGTCCGGAGGATCTCCTCCCAGGACCGGTCGAAGCCGGCGCGGTCGGGAAAGCGGCCTTCGCGCGTGGCGGTGATGGCCGGCGAACTTCCCGCGAGTGCGTTCATGGCGCTTCCTTCCTGCCCGTGATGACGATCCCCATCTGCACTTCCGTCACGACGGCCGTGCCGAGCGCGGTGCCCTCCAGCAGCTCCTCGATCTCGCTCTTGACGTACGAGGACCGGATGGAGGTGCGAAAGCCCGGGCGCATGTCGGCCGCGATGTTCGCCTTCATGAACTGGAACGTCGTGCGGTCGACGTCCCGGCGCAGGTCGGAGACGCAGTAGCGGCCGCCCGGCTTGAGCACCCGGTGCAGCTCCGCCAGGGCGGTCACCGGATCCGCCCACTCGTGCAGCGAGGAGGCGCTGACGACGTGGTCGAAGCGGTCGTCCTCGAACGGCAGGGCCAGGACCGTGCCGCACTCGTAGGCGCAGCGTCCCGCGACGCCGTACCCGTCGGCGTTGGTGCGCGCCCGGCGCAGCATCGCCGGTGAGATGTCGAGGCCGACGAGCCGGGCGGAGTCGTCCGCGCGGGTGAGCCACTCCAGACCCAGGTAGCCGGGGCCGCATCCCAGTTCCAGTACCTCGCCGGAGTCGATTCCCGCCGCCAGGATGTCGTCGATCTTTTCCCGGAGCCAGCCGTTGTCCCGGATGTGGCGCTGCATCTCGTCGTACTTGAGGGCCAGTTCGTCGCCCTGGAGGCCCTCGTCGGTCTCCGGCACCCGGGCCGCCACGGTGCCCCGCGCGCTAGCCACGGTCCTGCCCCGGCCGCCGTATGCCCACTGCTACACCTCTCATCGTGGCGCTCCCCATGTGCACGTCGGAACGGTCGTCGGTCGTCAGGAGATTGACCGATGATCTGAGTGACTGGTCGATCGAGGGCTCGTCCGGATACCACCAGCCGGCGTCCGCCACCACGACGTCGGGTGCGACGGCGTCGGAGATCTTGACCGTCATGAGCACCCCGGGCGCACCGGCCCGGCTGAACAGTTCCACCTCCTCGCCGTCCGCCAGCCCTTCGCGCCGGGCGGTGTCCGGGTGGACGGTCACCCGCGCCGAGCTCTGGCCGCGTGAGGTGGTCGGCAGCTGGTGGAACTCGGTGTTGTAGAACTGGCGCGGATGTGCGCTGGTCATCACGTACGGCAGGGCCGGGTCCGCCCGCGGGGCGTGCCGGTGGACGGGGAACGGCTCGTACCCCATGGCCCGCAGCCCGGGGTGCATCAGGTTCACGCGCCCGGACCGGGTGCGGAAGCCGCCGTCGCGGTACTTGCGGTACCGCTTCTCGTTGCGGAGGTATCCGATCTTCGTGAACTGCTGCCAGGTGAGGTCGAGTCCGGCGAGTTTGGCGTCGAGAGCGGCTTCGACGGAGGGGTAGAAGTGTTCGCTCAGACCCAGCCGTTCGGCCAGCGCGAGAATGATCTCCTCGTCCGAGCGGCACCCTTCGACCGTGGCGATCTTGCGCCGGGCCGCGATGTAGGAGTTGAACTCGACGACCTGGTCCCGCTCCAGCCAGCTGGAGGCCGGCAGGACGATGTCGGCGTACCGGGCGGTGGGGGTCATGAACAGGTCGCACACGACGACCAGGTCCAGCTTGCCGAGGGCGGCGCGGACCAGTTCGGTGTTCTCGTGCGAGGCCAGGATGTTGCTGCCGAAGACCAGCAGGGAGGTGACCGGGTACGGCGACCCGGTCAGGACGGCCCGGTGCAGGTCTCCCGGCGCGACCCAGCCGGACATCGACAGGATCTTGTGCGTGTCGCCGCCGATCCGCTTCCTGGCCTGTTCCTCGGGCAGCAGGTCGGAGCGGGGGAAGGCCCGCCGGCCCTCGATGGGCATCGGCTCCCAGATCACGTCGCCGCCGGGGGCGTCGATGTTGCCGCAGATCGCGGCGAGCAGCGCGAGGGCGCGGTGGGTGTCGAAGGAGTTCTCGTTCTGCGACAGCCCGGTGCCGGCCTCGATGCAGGCTCGGGAGGCGCGGGCGTAGGAGCGGGTCGCCTCGCGGATGAGCCCGGGCGCCAGCCCGGTGATGCCTGCGACCCGGTCGACGTCGTACGCCTCGACGTGCGCGGCGAGTTCGTCGAAACCGGAGGTGTGCGCGGCGACGAAGTCGTGGTCGTACCAGCCCTCGTCGATGACGATCCTGATCATGCCGAGGGCGAGGGCGCAGTCGGTGCCCGGCCGGACGGCCAGGTGGAGGCCGGCCCGGGCCGCGGTCGGGGTCCGCCGGGGATCGACGGCGATGACGCGGCTGCCGCGTTCCACCGCGCGCAGGAACTTGATGCCGATCACGCCGTCGGAGTGGGTGTTCGGTTTGTTGCTGCCCCACAGCAGGATGACCTCGGGGTCGCCGTCGTAGTCGCAGAAGGTGAAGGCGCCGTAGGTCATGATCGAGGCCATGACGCGCGGATAGAAGCACACGTGTGCCGGACCGACGACGTTGGGTGTGCCGATCGCGTTGGCGAGCCGGAACACCCACTCCTGGTAGTTGCGGTCGGTCCCCTGGCCGAGGACGACGGACTCGGGCCCGTGCCGGTCGATGGTGGCGGTGAGTTCGGCGGCGATGCGGTCGAGGGCGGTGTCCCAGTCGACCGGTTCGAACGTCCCCGCGCCGCGGGGGCCGGTCCGTACCAGTGGTGTCGTCAGCCGGTCCGGGCTCTTCAGCAGGTCCAGTGACGCCTTGCCCTTGATGCAGAAGTAGCCCTCGCTGGTGGGGTTGTCGGGGTCGCCGTGGATGTCGGTGGGCACTCCGTCCACGAGTTCCACGACGGCGCCGCATCCGCCGTGGCACATGCGGCAGACGGATGTCACACGGGTGACCGTCACACCGGTTCACCTGCCCGCTTCGCCGCCGCCACCGCAAGCCCCTCGAAGAGGGCCTGTTCGGCGTCGGCGATGGCCTCCAGCAGGGCCGCGACCTCGTGCAGCTGCCGGGGCCCGTGCGCACCGGGGTAGGCCATCAGCATCTCGATCGCCCGGTCCCATTGCCGCTCGACGTCACCGAACCCCTCGGCGAACGGCGCGAGTTCGTCGTCGCCGCACACCTGCCGGGCCTCTTGCAGGAACGCGCGGTAGAGGGTGCGGAAGTTGGCTCCTCCGGTCCCGGCGTAGCGCCAGAAGCGTCCGACGCCCGGCACGGTCTCCTCGGGGGAGGTGAGGGTCTCGTGCCATCCGGCGACCTCCGCGGCGGCGCGGCGCAGTGCGGGAACACCGTGGCGCGGTCCGCGACGTTCGGTCATCCGTTCCGCGGTCAGCCGGAGTGCCTTCCAGATCTGCTCGCGCAGCACCGCTGCGGGGTCGGTGATGAGCCGCTCCGGAACCTGCTCGACGTACAGGTACAGGTGGGGCGACGGCATGAAGCCCTCGTCGGAGGCGCGGGCGCGGCGCAGTGATCGCGTCGGAAGCGACCGGGCCCCGCCCTGCTGTTCGGTGTCGACGACGTGCGCGAGGGTGTCGTCGAGTCCGTACAGCGCGATGTGGTGCGCGGCGAAGTGGCTGCGGGAGGTGAAGTAGTCGAGGTGGAAGATGTCGACGGACACCCCCACGACGTGGCCGGACTCCAGCAGATCCCTGGCGACGGCGTGCGCCGTGTCGGCGTCGGGCGCCCGGGACTCGCGCAGCTCCACGCCCAGGGCCGAGCAGGCGTTACGGGACACCTGCACGGGCTCGATCCGGCCGGTCAGCATCGGCGGGACGCGTCCGGGCGCGGGGGCGTCCCAGTACTGGAAGTCGATCCCCTGGCCGAGCCCGAACAGCATGGCTTCGGACACACCGACGCCGGCGTGGTGGAGCATGTTGCGCAGGGTGGTCGTCTCGCAGTGAACGCCGTGCTGGGGCTGAAATGTCGCCAAGCGCATGTGGCTTCCCAATCGCAGGGTGCGGAGAACGCCGTGCAGGTGGAGGGGTCCGGCTATGCGTCGAGCAGGACGTCGTCGTATCCGCGCAGGTCCAGGAAGCCGGAGCCGCTGGCCAGGATCACGATGACCGGCCGGAGGTGCTCGGCGTCGGCCTTGGCCACGACGTCCAGGGCCGCGGCGACCGCGTGTCCGGCTTCGGGGGCGAGGAGCAGGCCTTCGGTCCGCAGCAGCAGCCGTCCGGCCTCCAGTGCGGTCCGCTGGTCGAAGGCGACGGCGTCCAGCACGCCCTTGTGCCGCAGCAGGCTGACCAGGGCGGAGCTGTGGTGGTTGCGCAGGCCGCCGACGTGCGTGGGCGGTGGGATGAAGCTTTCTCCCATGGTGTAGCCGAGCACCTCGGGTGTGAAGCCGCCGAGGTCGGTGCGGGCGTACGCGTAGACACCCTGGGTGAGCCGGGGCGCCGCCGTGGATTCGGCGGCGAGGAAGTGGAGGTCCGCTCCCTCGGCCCTGGCCCGCAGATGGGGACCGATGAGGCCGCAGAGGTTGCTGCCGCCGCCCGAGCACGCGACGAGGTGGTCGCCGCGCCCGTCCACGCCCAGTTCCTCGCCGTGGACGTCCCTGAGCTGCCGGGCGACTTCGAGCCCGAGCAGGGTCTGGTGCAGGTACACGTGCGGCATCCCGCTGCCGGCGAGATACGCGGCTGAGGGGTTGTCCAGCGCGTGCTCGATGGCGTCGCTGATGGCGGTGCCGAGGCTGCCCGGATGCTCGGGGTTGTCCGCGAGGATCTTCCGTCCGACCGCTGTGTGGGGCGACGGCGAGGGCCGCACCTCGGCGCCCAGCAGTTCCATGTAGTGACGCCGGTAGGGCTTCTGCTCCAGCGAGCACTTCACCATGTGGATCTCGGCCCGCAGACCGAACATCTGCGCCGCGAGGGCGACACTCATCCCCCACTGGCCCGCCCCCGTCTCGGTGACGAGGGTGGTCCGCCCTTCCTCGGCCGCGTAGTAGGCCTGCGCTATCGCGGTGTTCAGCTTGAAACTGCCGCTGGGGAGGACGTCCTCACGCTTCAGGTAGATCCTCGCGCCCGTGCCGAGATGCTTCTCCAGACGGTGTGCCCGGTGCAGCGGTGTGGGCCGGCCGCACTGCACGAGCCGTTCCGCGACGGGTTCCGGAATCGTGACCCATTGCTCACCGGGGGCATTCTGTTCGATGAGGGCCCGGGGCCGGATCCGCGCGGATATCTCCGCGGCGGTAGGACTTCCGGAGTCCCTGACCTCGGGCAGCGGGCCGGGCAGATCCGGCAGGAAGTTGTACCACTGGGTGGGCATCCCCGGTAAGGAACGGTCGCCGGGAACTGCGGGTCGATCATCAGGCGTTTCCGCATGCCCCGATCGGCCTGGGCTGTACGAAGTCACATTCCCCCCGCTCCCCCGCTCCGGAAATTCGTGGAAGTCAGCGTACGTAGCGGCATCGGGCCGCGCAACCATGTGAACGTGAGATGGAAATTCAACCATCGCGCACCTGAATTCACCCTCGCCGAGGCGTCATTCACAGGGCGGTACTGCAGATTCCGGAATCATCCCGTCGACAATCATCGGCCCGCTTGGCGGGAAAGGGCAAGGGTCCATCGAAAAGCAGCGGAAGATCCGAGAAGACCGGGAAATGCACCGGCTCCGTCACGGCCGATTCGAGAGCCGTCATCGATCCGGGGCGCCGGCGAGGGTGCTGTGCCGGACAGGTCCGGCACTTATGCGCCAGTGTCCCGGGAATTGATCCGTTCCGTCAATGAATCGGCCAGGAGCCGCCAGCTCTCGGCGTGGTGCCGCGCCAGTTCCGCGATCAGTGGCGCGCAGTGGATCGGCAGACTGCTCGCCATCGCGGCGAAGTCGTGCGGCTGGGTGGCCGAGGGATCCAGGGTCCGCAGCAGCTTGCGACCGACCTCGGTGAACCGGAGCGAGGGATCGGCCCGCAGGCGCCTGACCGCCGACGACACGTCCGCGCACGGCGGATGCGCCCGGGGGCGCTCCGCGAGCGCGGGGCCGTGGCCGGCCCCTTTGTCCCGGGCCGGCGCCTCCCCGGCCTGTACCTCGGCCTGCGATCGTCCTTCGCCCAGGGGTTGCGCCTTGCCGGCCCGTACCTCGCCCTGCGGGTGCCGCTCGTCCCGGGGTTCCGCCTCCCCGGCCCGTATCTCGCCGTCCTGGGCTTCGCGTGCGCGCCGCCGGGCGTCCTTGGCCGTGGTGAGCGAGATGCCCGCGGCCCGCGCCACCTCGCGCGCGGTCGCGCCGGGGTTCTCGGCGAGGTACCCCAGGGCGCGACTTCGGCCCTCGCCCGCAGCCAGCGGGTAGGCCACCCCGTCACGGCCCAGCCGCACGGGGGTCGGGTGCGGAAAATCCGCACCCGACCCCCGCCTCAGCGCCGCGATCGTCTTGTCCGACAGCCCGGCCACGCTCGCCAGCCGCCGGTTGGACCACTCGGGGAAGTCGGCCAGCATGTGGAGGGCCGCGGCCTTGCGGTCGGCCAGCGACAGAGGCAGTCCGTGATTGCTGTTCAGCTTGACCGCCAGGACGAAGGCCTGGCGCTCGTCACCGTTGAAGAGCACGGCGCTGATGTGCGAGGCGCCGCTCTTCTCCGCCGCCCGGAGCCGGTGCACACCGTCGATGACCGTCATGGTCGTCCGGTGGATCACGATCGGCGGCAGTTCGGAACACACCTCGGCGAGCATGCTGATGTGCCGTGGGTCCTCTCCCGTGGTCCGAAGGGAACCCGCGACCACAATGCTGCATATCGGTACGCGCGTGATCTCCGATAAGAGGCCACTGAAGTACAATTCTGAACGACTTAAATGCTGCTGCATCGGCTGCTGCGTGGCAGCCGAGACGTGGTCCCTCACTCTCCCTCCCCAGCGAACACCCGAGGAGGGAAAGGGCTGTCATGAGCCATCGGAAAGGCGAGCAACATCGAGTCTCCCCCGCGACGCAATGCCGAATGACCTCGAACCCTGCCAGCAGGATCGATGCCACGCAAGAGTCCGTTCACACGGGCCAGTTGGAATGTTCATGCACTCCGTGATCGCCGAATGGGCCGCTCCGGCCGTGCAAAGGGGGGCCTCCTGCCGGAATGATCCGCTCCCCGAGCAGGCACGGGTCATGTCTTCGCTGCTCGGCGCATGATCCGTCCCGGTTGTCTGGACCAAATGGTCTGTTTTGCTTGGCCGGTGTGCATGCACAGCACGGGAAAAACGCGGCCCGTGGGCGGCCGTAGAGCAGGTAGTGACATACCCGCCCCGGAGAAGTTGCTCCGGCGCAGCGGCTGTTCACGCCGCCGCGGCGTTGTCCAGCTCCAGCGCTCCGCGCAGCCAGTCGTCCGCGGTGCCCGGGGTCGGCTCGGGCAGCCCGGACGGCGGTGTGCGCAGGACGGCCGTCAGCTCCCAGTACCGGTCCAGGCGCGGCTCGGTGGCGAGCCGCGCCGCCAGCAGCCGCCGGAACTCCCGTGAGTCCCGGCTGCCGTAGGCACGCGCGTACGCCGCGACATAGGCGTCGAGTGCCTCGCCCGCGTGCGGGGCACGGTCGTGGCGCACCTGCGGGGCCGCGAGGTCGAACGCCTCGATGAGTCCGGCGTAGAGGAGACAGGCGCCGCCGGCTCCGGCCACCCGGTGCACGTCCGGCTGGGGCCGACGGCTGGACGGGCAGGGAGACGTCGTCATCGCGTGCAGCCGGGCGAAGGCGAGCACCTGGTCGGGGGTCGGGTCGTCGGGCGGCTGGGGGACGGCCACCTCCAGGAACGCCGCCGTCACGCGGGCCGGCATGCGCGGCGGCAGCCAGCCGCGCCAGAAGCGGACCAGTGGCGCCGTGCTCGGCGGGGTGCTCACCGCGCCCAGGATCCGCAGCCGTTCGGACCGCTCCGCGGCCGGGCACTCCGCCACCAGCCGCAGGGCCGCCTCACGCCAGCGCATCGCCGTCAACTCACTGCCCAGCTCGCGCAGTCGGCTCGCGACCGCCTCCTCCAGGACGCGGCCCGCCCCGCCCGCGTCCTCGACGACCCGCCGCACCTGCGGCACCGACAGGTCCAGCGCGCGCAGGGACCGGATCAGCCTCAGCCGCTCCAGCGCCTCGGGCCCGTAGCGCCGGTGCCCGCCGCCGCTGCGGGCGGACTCGGGGAGCAGGCCCCGGTCGGAGTAGAAGCGGACGGTCTTCACGGTGACGCCCGCGCGCTCCGCGAGCTCGCCGATGCTCCAGAACTGCTCGTCGGACATGACCGGTTGAACCTCCCTCAGGGGGAGTTCCTACGGTACCGGCGCACGGAGCGGGCCCACGCCCCGGCCTCGTGGCCGGTGTGCGCGAGGCGCGGCAGGCAGTGAATGGGGAGGAGAGACCCATGACGGTGTTCATCATGGTGGCGGGTGTGTTCACGGGGACACACGTGTGGCAGGAGACGGCCGCCCGGTTGGCCGCGGCCGGCAGTGAGGCACTCCCGGTGGCCCTGACGGGGCTCGACGCGGCCCGGCCCGCCGACCCGTCGGTCCGGACGGACCTGGAGACACACATCGCGGATGTGCTGGCGGTGGTCGACGCGGTGGACGCCGGCGAGGAGATCGTGCTCGTCGGTCACGACTACGGGATCCACCCCGCCCTCGGGGCCGCCGACCGGCGGGCCGCGCGCATCGCGCGGATCGTGTACCTGGACTGCGGCATGGCGCAGAACGGTGTTCCGGCGCTGGCCGCGGTACCCGACCGCACACTGCGCGCGCAGCTCGCCGAGCGCGACCGGCGCACCGCGGCGGACGAGGTACTGGCGCCGCCGACCGGTGAGGAGTGGCAGCGCTGGGGCAGCACCGCAGGAGTGCCCGACGCGGCACTGGACCGGTTGTCCGCCCTCGCGGCACCGCAGCCCCTGGGCACGCTGCTCCAGCCGTTGCGGTTGAGCGGGGCGGTGGCCGCGGTACCGGTCACCGGGGTGCTGTGCACCGGCAACGGCGTCAGCGTCGACCTGGTGCAACGGCTCGTCGATCTCGGCGACCCCGCGCTGGTGGCGCTGGCCGGGCCGCACATCGGCTTCTTCGAGATGCACACCGGGCACTGGCCGATGCTGTCGTGCCCCGCCGATCTGGCGGACGTCCTGCTGCGCGCGGCGGCCGGCGAGGGGCGCCGCCTGCTCCCGCCCGGCGCGCAGTCGCCACCCGCCCATCAGCGTCCGTTCCCGGTCGACGTTCCCGAGGTGGTGCGGGACCGCCGGGGGCAGGTCGATCTGTACGTTCCCTCAGGCGGCGCACCGCGTCCGGCAGTGGTCTTCGTCCACGGCGGCCCGGTCCCCGCCGGGGTCCGGCCCACTCCCCGGGACTGGCCCACCCTGGTGGGCCACGCCCGGCTGGCGGCCGCCGAGGGCGTCGTGGGGGTGACCCTCGACCACCGCCTGCACGACGTCGCCGACTACGAGCGCGCCGCCGGGGACGTCGCGGCCGCGGTCGAACTGGTCCGGGCCGATCCCCGGGTGGACCCCGAGCGGATCGCGCTGTGGTTCTTCTCCGGCGGGGGCCTGCTCACCGCGGACTGGCTGGCCGGCCCGCCGGCCTGGCTGCGCTGCCTGGCCGCTTCCTACCCGGTGCTCGCACCCCTGCCCAACTGGGGGCTCACGGACAGCCGTTTCCATCCGGTCCGGGCCGTCGCCCATACGGGCGGTCTGCCCCTCGTCCTGCTGCGGGCCGGGCTGGAGACCCCCGAGATCGCCGTCACCGTCGAGGCGTTCGTGACCGCGGCCGAGAAGAGCGGCGCGGCGTTGGAACTGGTCGACGTGCCCCGCGGCCATCACGGCTTCGAGACGCTCGACCCGCCCGAGGAGACCCGCCCGGCCCTGCTCCGTGCGATGCGCTCGGTGATCAGGCACCTGGAGAGCTGACGCGAGGGGCCTCCTCCGTGCCGCTCCTGGACGGCAGCCGTCTCAGGGGCGCGCGGCGGGGCCGGTGCGCCCCAGCCGGAGCGCGGAGACGAGGAAGAAGACACCGCCGAGGAAGGCGTAGCCCGCCAGGGATGCCAGCGAGGTGCCGTCCTGTCCCGCCTGGCCGACGAAGGAGGCTCCGGCCAGGGTGGAGAGGGCACCGCTGGCGATCATCGGCCACTGTCCTCCCATGCCGCGCCGCAGGACGCCGACGACCAGCTGGACGAGGCCGGCGGTGATCGCCCACACACCCCAGACGCGCAGCACCGCCGGGATGCCGGAGGCGACCGCCGCGGCCAGGACCCCGGCGGTCAGGGTGCTCAGGGCGACGTTGACGTACAGGCCGCGCACGGGTCCGCGGCCGGCCCTCGCGGACCTGAGGTCGACGACGGCGCAGGCGACGTCGAACAGCGGATAGACCACCAGCAGCGTCGCGCCCAGGGTGCCGAGGGTGTGCGTGGTGGTGAACAGCAGAGCGGCCCAGACGACGGCGAACGCGAAGCGCACGACGTACAGCCGGCGCAGCGCCCCAGAGGCGGCGGCCGGGGCGGGGGTGGGGGCGGGAGGGGCGACGGAGCTGGCCATAGCGGCTTCTTCCTGCTCGACGGGATGGGGTGAGGGAGAACGTTCGGTCTCCCTCACGGCACGGCCCATCCAAGGCCCACCCGCGCTCTCCTGTCAAGACCGAACGTTCTCCCTCAGGGGGCTGCTACCGTGGCGCCATGAGCGCGAGCACAGGGAGCGGGAGCACGTCGGAGGCACGGTCGCGACTGCTCGGAACGGCCACCCGGATCTTCTACGCCGAGGGCATCCACTCGGTCGGGGTGGACCGGATCATCGCCGAGGCGCAGGTCACGCGCGCCACCCTGTACCGGCACTTCAAGGGCAAGGAGGACCTGATCCTCGCCTATCTCCAGCAGGCCGACCAGGGCATCAGGGGCCAGGTCGCGGCCGTCCTTGAGCAGGACCTCACGGCGGCCGACACGGTCCGCGCCGTCGCACGGTCCATCGCGGAGAGCATCCGGACGCCGGGTTTCCGCGGGTGCGCCTTCCTGAACGCGGCGGCCGAGTACCCCGACCCGGCGCACCCCGTCCACCGGGCCGTCCTGGCGCATCGCCAGTGGTTCCTGGACACCGCCACCCGGCTGCTGTCCGAGGCCGGCTGCGTTCCCGCCGAGACAGCGGGGCGTCACTTCGTCATGCTCCGCGACGGCGCCATGGCGGCGGGCTGCCTCTTCGACCCGGCGCTCATCTCCGAGACGTTGCTGAACGGCGTCGAGGGCCTGCTGCGGACGAGCATCCCGGGTACTGCCGACCCCTCCTGAGGCGCCGTTCCGGGTCCGAGCCCCCGTGCGCCCCCACCGGCGCCCTCCCGTGCGCGTCCCGCCCGGCGCACGGTCGGATCCATGGAGGTCGGCGAAGAAGCGTGCGCCGGGCGGGGGGACGGTACGGACTGCCCGAACGGCGAGGTGCTCGACGTGCGGGCGGAAGGCCCCCGCTGTGAGGAGTGCCGGCACCACTGGGAGCTGGACTCGACGGAGCCGGGGCGCAGAGCAGGGGACTACGAGGAGTCGCCCCGGCCCCCGGGACCGCCGGAGGAGGCCGGGCACGGCAGCGCCGCTTGAGGCCGAGGGCCCGGACGGTTGCTCCGCCTGAGGCCGAGGACCCGGACGGTTGCTCCGCTCGAGGCCGAGGACCCGGACGGTTGCGCTACGGCGTCGGCGCGGTGTGCGGACCCGGGCCCCCGCGCCGCCGCGCCAGGGGCCCGGGGAGTGCGCCGCCGCCCGTATCCCTCGTGCCGGCGGGCCCTCGCGCGGGACGGTGTCCCGCACCCTTGCCGATCCTTCCGGGCCGGCGGCTGCGACGGATGCAGCCGCGGGCCGTCCGCCGTCCGTGCCGGCCGGCCGGACATGTCCCCCGGACAGGCGCGGTGAGCGGCCCGGGACTGGGCACTCGCTCCCCCATGAACGAGCACCACGACGGTCCCGACGCCGCCCACCGCCGACCGCAGGGCGTGTCGGACACCACCGTCCAAGCCCTCGGCGCCCTGTCCAAGGCGCTGGAGACGACCGAACGCGCCCGCGGGCACCTGTACGCCTTTCACCAGCTGACCGGTGGGGCCGACTTCGAGCTCGACCGTGCGGTCCGGCTGCTGCGCGAGGCGGGCCATCACACCTGGGCGGACCGCGTCCAGCGCGAGATCCTGGGCCACAACGTCATCCCGGGGCACTGGACGTTCCAGATCGTCGAGGCGTACAACGACACCTACTACGACCCGTTCAAGGCCGCGGAGAAGGCAGCACGGCAGGAGCTGGCCGAGGGGAAGGACCACCTGTTCGAGGCCGAGCTCAAGGAGGAGCGGCGCACCGGCGGCCACCCGGACCACTCGGCACGTCCCGGCACCGCACCGCAGGGGTGAGCCCCGCGGGGCTCACCCGGTGACGGTCCGCCTCAGCACAGCACCCGCAGCGCGCCCGGCAGCACCCTGGCCGTGACGGGGAGGACGGCCTCGATCTCGCCGTCCGCGCCGTAGGGCAGGTCCCGGTCGGCCTCGATACGTATCTCGCGGCCGCGGACCACCTGCACCTGGGGGCGGTGGACGTGGGCTCCGGTGTCCAGCTCCTTCATCAGGGCGAAGAACAGGCGGCGCGGCGCGTCCCGGATCATCACGACGTCGAGGAGTCCGTCGTCCAGGCGGGCGTCGGGGGCGATGCGGCGTGCCGAGCCGTAGTAGCTGGAGTTCGCGGCCACCACGGTGTAGCCGCTGTAGGCGTGGTCCCGGCCGTCGACGGTGACCCGGTAGCGCACGGGGCGCCAGCCGCTGATCGCGCGCAGGGCCCCGGCGTAGTAGGAGGCCGGGCCGCGCAGCACCCGGGACCGGTTGGCGTGCTGGTTGGCCAGGGCGTCCACCCCCGCGTACACGCTGCCGAGGACGACGGTGGCGGCGTGGACCGACGACACGACCTCGATGGTGTCCACGGCGCGCGGGGTGCCGTGGAGCAGGACCCGGGCCACGCCCTCCGGGTCGCTCGGCAGGCCGAGGGCCCGGGCGAAGTCGTTGCCGCGCCCGGCCGGGACCATGCCGAAAAGGGCGCCGGTGCCGCTGAGGGCTCCGCCGATGCTTCCGGTGATGCCGTCGCCGCCGACGGCGAGGACCACGCGGCCGCGCTCCCCGGCGCTCCGGGCGAGCTCACGGGCGTGGGCGAGGCTGCGGCTGTACTCGGTCTCCAGCTCGGCGCCCGCCTCCCTCAGGAGACGGGCCACCTGCAGCAGCGCCGCCGCGCTGGTGGCTCCGCCCGCGGTGGGGTTGACGACGGCGGTGAACTGTCGCATCGATGTGCCTCCGGGCTGACGGGTGGTGCCGGGTGGTCGTGAAGGTGGGGTGGTGCGGTCGGGCGGGCCGGGGACCGGTTCAGTCGGCCGGCAGCAGCACGCCGGGGTTCAGCAGGCCGTCCGGGTCCAGCCGCTGCTTGACGGCTCGCAGCGCCGCGACCCCGAGGTCGGTGGCCTCGCGCACGTACCAGTCGCGGTGGTCGGTGCCGACGGCGTGGTGGTGGGTGATCGTGCCGCCGGCCGTGAGGATCGCGTCGTTCGCGGCGTGCTTGGCGCGCGTCCAGTGCGCCACCGGGTCGTCGCCCTGGGCCGAGACGACCGTGAAGTACAGCGAGGCGCCGTTCTCGTAGACGTGCGAGATGTGGCACATGACGAGGGGCGGGGTGCCGTTCCCGGTGAGCGTGCTGGTCAGCGCGTCGCGGACGGCCGTGTACAGGCCCGGCAGCTTCGACCAGTAGGCGGCGGTCTCCAGGGTCTCGGCGAACGCGCCCGCCTCGAGGAGCGAGTCGCGCAGGTAGGGCGCCGAGTAGCGGCCGTGGGCCCAGCGCTCCCCAGGCTCGTCGCCGGCGAACTCGCCGCCGCAGTCGGCGAGGACGGCCGCTGCCGCCGCCCGGCGCCGGGCGGTGTCGTCCTCGGTGCCCTCGAAGCCGACCACGGCGAGGCAGCCCGCGTTCCCCTGTTCGACGCCGGCACCGATGGCCTCGGGCTGGGCCAGGCCGATCAGTGTCTCGGTCTCGTCGGACAGCCGCAGGACGGTGGGGCGCGGTCCGTCCTGGGCGAGGCGGCGCAGTGCGGCGGTGCCCTGGTCGAAGGAGGCGAAGCGCCAGCCCTCGTAGCGGCGCGTCCGAGGAACGGGCCTCACGCGGACGGTGACGGAGGTGATGACGCCGAAGGCGCCCTCCGAGCCGAGCACCAGGTGGCGCAGGTCGGGTCCGGCGGCGGAGCGGGGTGCCCGGCCGGTGTCGAGGGTGCCCTGCGGGGTGGCGAGGGTGAGGCCGAGGACCATCTCGTCGAAGCGGCCGTAGCCCGCGGAGGCCTGTCCGCTGGAGCGGGTCGCGGCGAAGCCGCCGATGGTGGCCCACTCGTAGGACTGGGGGAAGTGGCCGAGGGTGAAGCCGTGTCCGGCCAGCAGCGCCTCGGCCTCGGGTGCGCGCAGGCCGGGCTGGAGGGTGGCGGTCCGGGACACCGGGTCGAGGTCGAGCAGGCGGTTCATGTGCCGCAGGTCCAGGGCGACGAAGGGCGCCGGGCCGGTGGGGGCCAGTCCGCCGACGACGGAGGTGCCGCCGCCGAACGGGACGAGGGCGAGGCCGTGTTCGGCGCAGACGCGGAGCACGGCGAGCACCTCGTCGTGGCTCTCCGGGAGCGCGACGGCCGCGGGGGCGTCGGAGGTGTCGGCGGCGCGGATGCGCAGCAGGTCCGGGGTGGACTTGCCCCGGGTGTGCCTCACCCGGCTCTCGGCGTCCGTGCGGACGCTGTCCGCCCGTCCGCCGAGGGCGGCGTGCAGGGCGTGCAGGGCGGTGCTTTCCAGGGCGGGGGTGGAGACCTCGATCTCCTCCAGGCGGGCCGATGCCGTGGGCTGTGCCGTGACACCGAGCCAGTCACGCAGCAGCCCGGTGACGGTGTCGGGCAGCGGCGTCGCCCTGGCGGGGTCGCCCCAGCCGTTCCACAGCATGTCCATGCGTGTCGTCCTCACCGGTCGTCGGGGTTGCCGCCGGAGCGGCCCTGCGCGTTACACTGTTACACATGACGCCTAACCGTCACAACAGCTCGGCTCAGCAGAAGTCCTCGGACAACGACGTGGCGCTCGACGCCGTCCGCGACTGCGTCCTGGCCGTCGGCGTGCGCCGGACGACCATGACCGACGTCGCCCGCCGCGCGGGTGTCTCGCGGATGACGCTCTACCGCCGGTGGCCCGACGTCCGCTCCCTCGTCGGCGACCTGATGACGCGTGAGTGGATCGCGGTCGCCACCGGCGCCATGCCCGAACACCGGCCGGAACCGGGCACGCGCCCGCCGCTGGTCGACGGTCTGGTGGCGGGCGTGAAGGCCTTCCGCGCCCACCCGCTGTTCCAGAAGATCGTCGACGTGGACCCCGAACTCCTCCTGCCCTACGTGCTGGACCGGCGGGGGGCGAGCCAGGAAGCCCTGCTGGAGCTGCTCGCCGGGGCCCTGCGGGAGGGACACGCGGACGGTTCGGTGCGCAGGGCTCCCGCCCGGCTTCAGGCACGCACCGTGCTGCTGATCCTCCAGTCGTTCGCCCTGTCCCTGCGCACCATGACCGACGAGGACGACGACGGCCTCACGTCCGAGGCGTTCCTCGCCGAACTGCACACCGTCCTGGAGAGGACCCTCACCCCATGAGCCAGACCACCGTCCCGGCCGGCGGGGCCTCCCTGTCCGCGGCCCGGCGCACCCGTGAGCTGACCGAGGCGACCGACGGCCGCGTGGTGGACGTGCTGGTCGTCGGCCTCGGAGCCACCGGCGCGGGAGCGGCCCTCGACGCCGCCGCCCGCGGCCTCGACGTCGTCGCCGTCGACGCCCACGACCTCGCCTTCGGCACCTCGCGCTGGAGCTCCAAACTCATCCACGGCGGGCTGCGCTACCTGGCCTCGGCCCAGTTCGACGTCGCCCACGAGAGCGCTGTCGAACGCGGCGTGCTGATGGAGCGGACGGCGCCCCACCTGGTGCGCGCCCAGCCCTTCGTGCTGCCCCTGACCACACTCGTCCCGCGCGGCCAGGCCGCGCTGGCGTGGGCCGGGTTCCGGGCCGGCGACGCCCTGCGGCTGTCGGCCCGCACGGCCCGCGCCACCCTGCCCGCGCCCCGCCGGCTGTCCGCGGTCGAGACCCGCCACCTGGCCCCGGCGCTGCGCTCCGGCGGACTGCGCGGCGGACTGCTCTCCTGGGACGGACGGCTCACCGACGACGCCCGCCTGGTCACCGCCCTCGCCCGCACCGCCGCCGCACGCGGTGCCCGCGTCCTCACCCGGGTGCGGGCCCTGGGACTCACCGGAACCCGCGCCCGCGTCCGCGACGAACTCACCGGCCAGGAGGGCGAGATCCGGGCCCGAGCGGTGATCAACGCCTCCGGGGTGTGGGCCGGCGACCTCGTCGAGGGCCTCCGCATCCGGCCCTCCCGCGGCACCCACCTCGTCCTGCGCGCCGACCACCTCGGCCCCCTCCCCGCCGGCCTGCACGTCCCCATCCCCGGCGAGACCAACCGCTTCGTCCTGGTCCTGCCCCAGGACGACGGCCGCATCTACGTCGGACTCACCGACGAACCCCTGGACGGGCCCGTCCCGGACGTCCCCGACGTCCCGGAGACGGACATCGGCTTCCTGCTGGACGTCCTCGGCTCGGTCCTCGACGTCCCGGTCCGGCGCAGCGACGTGGTCGGCGCCTTCGCGGGGCTGCGCCCACTGCTGGACACCACACCCGCCGCACAGCCGGGCGCCGTCCCGCGCACGGCCGACGTCTCCCGCAGGCACGCCGTGCTGACGTCACCGGACGGCGTGGTCAGCGTCGTCGGCGGCAAGCTCACCACCTACCGCCGGATGGCCGAGGACGCCGTGGACGCGGCGGTCGGCGCACGCGGCCTCGCCGCCGGCCCCTCCCCCACCGCCGCACTCCCCCTGGTCGGTGCCGCGGCCCCCGCGGCCCTGTCCGCGCTCCGCGCGCCCCGCCGCCTCGTCCAGCGCTACGGCACCGAGGCACCGGCGGTCCACGCCCTGGCGGCACGGGACCCGCGCCTGGGTGAGCCCGTCGTGCCCGGTCACCCCGTCACCGGCGCCGAACTGCTGTGGGCGCTGCGGCACGAGGGCGCCCTGGACGAAGCCGACCTGCTCGACCGGCGTACCCGCATCGGTCTGGTCCCGGCGGACCGGGCCGAGGCTCTGGGGGCCGTGCGCGAGCTGGTGGGCGAAGCTCTCGCCGCGGGCGGCTGACCGCGGAGCGGCCGGCCCTCCCCGACCGCCGCCCTCGTCAGGGGCCGCGGGGCTGGAGGAGCTGGTCCACCGGGGCGTGGTCGTCGGTGAGCGGCTCGGCGGCACCCGTCCAGGCGTCCAGCCGCTCACCGGAGGTGACGCGCCAGCCGGTGCCCCGGGCGTCCAGTTCCCGCTGGACCGCCCGGAGGTCGACCGGCCGGTCGGAGGCGAGCACCACGAGGTTGCCGCCCTCGCCGGCCGGGCCCGGGGCGGTGCCGGCGGGCTCGCCCAGCACGGCCACGTGCCCGAACGTCGCGGAGAGGGTGGCCACTTCGGCGCGGGCGAAGGCCATCTCCCCGTGGTCGATGAGATTGACGACGTACACCCCCTGCGCGCCGAGCACGCGCCGCACGTCGGACACCGCCTCCGCGGTGGTGAGGTGCCATGGCACGCCGACACCCCCGAACGCGTCACCCACGACGAGGTCACGACTGCCGGTGTCCAGGCGCCGCACACCCAGCCGGCCGTCCTCGACCCGCACCTCGACACCGGCTCGCGGGCGCAGCCCCAGCCGGTCGTGGGCGAGGCGCACGACCCCGCCGTCGATCTCGGAGACGACGCTGCGCGTCCCGGGCCGTGTGGCCGCGAGGTACCGGGGCAGGGTGAGCCCGCCGCCCCCCACGTGGTGGGCGACGAGCGGGCGTCCCTCCGGGAACGCGGCGTCGATTACCGACGCGACGGCGCGCACGTAGGCGAACTCCAGACGGGTCGGGTCGGCGAGGTCGACGTGGGAGTGCCGCAGGCCGTCCAGGACGAGGGTGCGGCCGCCACCCCCGCCGGGATCCGCGACGACCCGTGCACAGTGGTACGTGGTCTCCACGTCGCAGCCCCCGGGAGCGGCCGTGGCCGCGAGACCGCCCGCGACGACCACCAGGGTCAGGGCGGGTGCGCCGCTCCAGCCGCGGGTGCGCCACTCGAACCAGGCCGAACCCGCCACCAGCAGGGCGCCGAGGCCGAGCAGTATGCCGCTGACCGGCAGCCGCGACACGAGGACGAAGCCGGTCAGCACCGTGCCGGCGATGGCCCCGACGGTACCGACCCCCGACAGCCGGCCGACGACCGTGCCGGTCTCCGCCAGGCTGGTCAGACGCAGTTTGGTGACGAACGGCGTCACCGCGGACAGCAGGGCGCCCGGCACCAGGATGGTCAGCCCCGCGACGAGCAGGAGCACCACGGGCGCCCACTCGGCCGTGCTGCGCAGCACGGCCGGGGTGAGCGCCACCACCGCGCCGGACACGCCCAGCGCCGGGCCGATGAGCCGGCGTGGATCGACGTGGTCCGCGACGAGTCCGCCCAGCCAGGAGCCGAAGGCGATCGCGCTGAGCGCGATGCCGATCACCATGGTGCTCGTCTCGAGGGTCAGTCCCAGATAGGGCGCGAGCAGCCGCAGCGCGACGATCTCGATGACGAGGACGGCCGCCGAGGAGCCGAACACCAGCACCACTGCGGCACGCGGGCCCAGCCCGGCGCGGCCGGGCGTGCTCTCGGCGTCGGACGAGGAGGACGATCCGGTCACGGGCCGCATTCTCGCACGCAGCGTCTCGAGCGGGCGGCCCCCGCCGCACCCGGGCGGGGCCTCGACTCCCCGTGGTGTCAGGGCTGTTGACGGGCCTGCTCGCCGGCCCGGTCCGCCGCGGCCTGTTCCGTCCTGGCGTCCGCGGTGCTCAGACGGCCGCCGCTGCTCTCCAGGTGGGCGCGGACGAACCACTGGAACAGCTCCAGCCCGCGCAGCTGCTCGATGAGGATGTCCTGGGTGACGGGGTCGGAGGACTCGGTGGCCGCCATGGCCTCGCGGTGGTCCTCGATGAGCCGGGTGTAGACCACGTCGAGGGCGCCCAGGTGCTCGATGGCCTCGGCCCTGCCGATGGAGTAGTCGTCCCAGGACCGGTCGGCGACCAGCGCGCCCGGCGTTCCCTGCGGCACTCCGCCCAGGGTGGAGATCCGCTCGGCCAGGTCGTCGGTCATGGACCGCACCTGCTCGACCTGGGGGTCGAGCATCTCGTGCACCGCGATGAAGTGCGGGCCGACGACGTTCCAGTGGATGTGCTTGAGGGTCAGGTGCAGATCGTTCAGCGAGTGCAGCCGCCGCTGGAGCAGCGTGATGATCTCGGCACTGTCCTCGGGGGTCATGCCCGGGACGGTGTACTGGAGGGAGGACTCAGGGGCCACGGCCGTACCTTTCTCCTGCCGGCGGGGAAGACGTCTCCCGGCCAGGCAACCACCGCCCGTACCGGCCTGCCCGTCCAGGACGGCCGTACGGATATCCCGCGCCCGGGGGCGCGGGGTGGCTCCGCCGTCACGGCGTCCGCCGTTCGCCGCCCTCGCCGATGCGCATCTCCCGGCTGATGGCGCGGCGCTGCCGGGCGGTGGTGCCGCCCCAGATGCCGGCGTCCTCGCCGTGCTCGATGGCCCAGGATCGGCAGGCCAGCAGGACGCGGCAGCGGCGGCACACCGCGCGGGCCTCGGCGACCCGGGCGTCCGTCTCCCGCTCCACCAGCGGGAAGAACAGCTCGGGGTCCTCGCCGATGCAGGCGGCGTCCCGGAGCCAGGCGCGACCGCCGCCGGTGAGGACCTCCGCCACGGCATCGCGGTACAGCAACCAGCGGTTCTCGGGCACGGCGCACCTCCGCGTGGCACCGGCTGGGCCGGTGGGTGGGCTGCGGCAGGACGAGGCCGCAGGCCCGGCAGGGGTCGCGCTCTCCATGCTAGGTGCGCGGCGCACGGATGGCCATGGCCCGTTCCCGGCGGCCCGGCACGCGGACGCACGAACCCGCGGGGTGCCCCGGCCGATGCCCGGGCCGCGGGTGCCGGCATGGGCGCCCGGCCGCCGGGCACCCGGGCGGCGCGCGCCGTGCCCGCGCGGCCGCACCCTCGGAAGGGAGACACCCGGTGACGCAAGCCGCACACCACCACAGCCACCGGCCGCACGGCCATGCGCACTGGCTGCTGCTCCTGCTGCTGCTGGGGCTGTGCTACGGCGTGGCCGCCGTCGGCGGCACGGCCGCCGCGGACGCCGGCAGCACCTACGCCTCGCTGGACCGGCCCGCGTGGGCGCCGCCGTCCTGGCTGTTCGGACCGGTGTGGACCGTGCTCTACGCCACCATCGCCGTCTCCGCCTGGCTGGTGCTGCGCGGACGCGCACCGGCGCACGTCCGCGCCGACGCCACCGCCTGGGGGACGCAGCTCCTCCTCAACCTCGCCTGGACCCCGCTGTTCTTCGGGGCCGACCGGTACGGTCTCGCGTTCCTCGACATCTGCCTGCTGCTCGGCGCGCTGGGCGTCACGATGCTGCTCTTCCGGCGCCGGAGCCGGGCCGCGTTCCTGCTCCTGGTGCCGTACGCGCTGTGGACGCTGTACGCGGCCGCGCTCAACCTCGCCATCTGGCAGCTCAACGCCTGACCGGGTACCGGGCGCCCCGTACAGTTGCACGTAGGGGACATTTCTCCTCCTGGCACCCGTCCGTACAGGAGCACCCATGCACCACCCGTCCGGCGTCCCGGACGACGACTCCGGGGCGCTGTTCGGTCTCGACGCGCTCTTCCCCGGGTCCGTCGCGACGACCGACCGGCAGGCCCCGTCGTTCCGCACCTCCGCCACCGCCCGCCGCCTGCTGCCCGTGCGGGAGATCTATGCGGAGCCCGGGGCCGCCGCGTCCCCGCGCGGGCGGCAGATCCGCGCCCGGTTCCCCGACGCGCGGTTGACCACGGTGGACTCCCACTGGCGCATCCCCGGCCTGCACGGCAACGAGGGCAACGTCGACCGCTGGGTGCGCGTCAAGGGCGAGACGCTGGTCCTGGGCGAGAAGAAGACCCTCACCACCCGGCCCAACGGCCGCTCGGCGGACTGGATCGCTCCGGGCCCCTCCAACGGCTGCGCCATGGCCTGCGCCTACTGCTACGTGCCCCGCCGCAAGGGCTACGCCAACCCGATCACCGTCTTCACCAACATCGACCGGATCATCGCCCACTTGGGCCGGCACATCGCGCGGCAGGGGCCCAAGCCCGAGCCGAACCAGTGCGACCCCGAGGCGTGGGTGTACGACATCGGGGAGAACGGCGACTGCTCGGTGGACGCGCTGATCTGCGACAACACCGCGGATCTGGTGCACGCCTTCCGGCAGTGGCCGACCGCCAAGGCCTCCTTCGCCACCAAGTTCGTCAATCCCGACCTGCTGGCCCTGGACCCGCGCGGCCGGACCCGCATCCGCTTCTCGCTGATGCCGCCCGAGGACGCCCGGCTGCTCGACGTGCGCACCTCGCCCGTCCCGGAGCGGATCGCCGCCGCGGCGGACTTCCTCGACGCGGGGTACGAGGTGCACTTCAACCTCTCCCCCGTGGTCGTCCGCCCCGGGTGGGAGGACGCATGGTCCGAGCTGCTGATCCACCTCGACGACGTGCTGCCCGAGCGCGTGAAGCGGCAGGCCGCCGCCGAGGTGATCATGCTCACCCACAACCAGGAGCTGCACGAGGTCAACCTCGGCTGGCACCCCCGGGCGGAGGAGGCCCTGTGGCGGCCGGACATCCAGCAGGCCAAGCGCTCCGAGAACGGCGCGCTGAACGTCCGCTACCGCAACGGGATCAAGGGTGAAGCCGTGCAGACCCTGCGCACCCTGATCGACCGCCACGCCCCCTGGCTGCGGGTGCGCTACGCGTTCTGACGACCCGGGTCTTGTCTGTCGAGGTCTCCACCGGCGTCCCAGCCGCGGACGCGGTGGACGCGGGCCGTCTTCGGGTAGGCCGTGCCGGATCCCGACCGGGGACCGATCTCGAACAGGTCGATCAGGAGGAACAGGGGATAGGCGGGCGCCTGGGGAGACCGTTTCACGACGACTCCCTCGCAGCCGATGACCGTCCCCGACCCGTCCCAGATCACCGTCCACGTGTGCGGCGCGGACGCGTCCAGGGGCAGGACCACCTCCGCCATGTCGGTCGTCAGCCGCCCGTCCGTATGCGCCTTCACCCCGCAGCGGGCGCGGCTCTCCCGCTCACCGACGGCTGCGGCGTCGATCTCGAAGAGGCAGATCTCACCGGTGTCCCGGTCCGACAGGTGCTCCGTCCCGACGAGCCAGGCCGCGAGCATGCACCCCTCGTCCCGGCTCGCACCGACCGTCACGTCCACGCGTCCGGCGGTGGGTGCCCAGAGCAGCCGCTCGGGGGTCTCCGTGCGGACGGCCAGTCCGTCCGGCCGATGCCGATGCGTCCCCCGGCGCGAGCCGAGAGGGCCGGAGAAGACACCGGTCTGCACGTTGGACACCCGCAGCGGGGCGTCCTCCTCGCGCCAGTCCGGCTGGTCGGCGTCGATCCGCAGCCGGAGTCCGGCGGAGTCGATGTCGTACCGGGCCCGCGACCGCTCGGGGGTCGTCCAGTGCGGCAGGTAGTGATCGACCCACCGGTCCCGCCGGAGGTCCGCAGCGGCGAAGTCGTCGTGGAAGTCGGCCTCGCGCGCCGGAGGCTCGGGAAGACGCAGGACATCGGCACCCATGGCGCCATCCTGACAGACGACCGTGCACCGGTTCGCAACCCCGGGCCAGACGCGCGCACTTGACCGGTCGGCACCCCCGCCCGGGACGACCGCGCCCATGGCATAGACCTTTCCTTGATCACGGGCTAGGCTCTGCCGCGCATGCCAGAGAGCGCTCTCAAGCTCTGCTGTTCCACCCCCACCCTGCTGGAACAACGAAGGGGCATCCCTTGAGACGCACCACGACCCTGCGCACCGCGCTGTCCGCACTCCTCCTGCTCGGTACCTGGGCCACCGCCAGCGCCCTGCCCGCCTCCGCCGCCGAGGGTCCCGCGCGCTCCCCCCAGGCTCCCGCCTCCCCGGGGCTTCTCGACGCCATGCAGCGGGACCTGGGCCTGACCCGCGACGCGGCCGAGGCACGTCTCGCGGCCGAGAAGAAGGCCACGGCCACCGATCGCACGGCGCGCGACGTCGCCGGCTCCGCCTACGGCGGCTCCTGGTTCGACGCCGAACGCGGCCGCCTCACCGTGGCCCTCACCGACGACGAGCGCGCCGACGCCGTGCGCGCGACGGGAGCGTCCGTACGCCTCGTGCGACACAGCGCGCGGCAGCTCGACGCGGCGATGAAGCGCATCGACGCCCTGTCCGCGCCTGCCGGTGTGGGCAGTTGGCACGTGGACCCGAAGGCCAACAAGGTCGTCGTGAACGTCGTCGGCGAGCATCGGGACGACAACGATGTCCGGGCCTTCCTCGCCCGAGCCCGCGAGGCGGGTCCGGTGACGGTCCGCCAGACCGCCGCCGCACCGCGCACGTTCGCCGCCGGAACCGTCGGCGGCGACCCGTACTACACCGGCAACGTCCGCTGCTCCATCGGCTTCTCCGTGCAGGGCGGCTTCGTCACGGCCGGACACTGCGGTTCGCCCGGCTCGGCCGTGTACGGCTGGGACCGGTCGTACGTCGGCAACTTCCAGGGGTCGTCGTTCCCGGACAACGACTACGCCTGGGTGAACGTCGGCAGCGGCTGGTGGACCGTGCCGGTCGTGCTCGGCTGGGGCACGGTCTCCGACCAGCTCGTCCGCGGCTCCGCCGAGGCTCCGGTGGGCGCCTCCATCTGCCGTTCCGGCTCCACCACGCACTGGCACTGCGGCAGGGTGCTGGCGAAGAACGAGACGGTGAACTACAGCCAGGGCGCCGTCCACCAGATGACGAAGACGAGCGTCTGCGCCGAACCCGGTGATTCCGGCGGCTCCTTCATCAGCGGTGACCAGGCCCAGGGCGTCACCTCCGGCGGCTGGGGCAACTGCAGCAGCGGCGGCGAGACCTGGCACCAGCCGGTCAACGAGATCCTCAACCGCTACGGGCTGAGACTGCACACCGCCTGACCACCCGACGCGAGAGCACCGAGCGGGCCCGCCACCGTCCCGGACCACGACGGCGGCGGGCTCGCGCGCGTCCGGCGGGACGGGCGGTCGGCGCCGCTTGACCTTGACACCGTGACAAGGTCTTCACTGCTGCCCGAGGAGGTGGTCCGATGACCACGACATCACGGGACGCAGACGTGCAGCGAGCGCTGCACGCGTTGGAGGACGGCCGTTCGCCCGTGCGGCTGCGTGCGGCCATGGCGGTCGGCTCGACGCCCGACCCCGCCTTCGTCGGCAAGCTCGTCGAGCGGTGCGCCGTCGAGCCCGAGTTCTTCGTGCGGGACATGCTCACCTGGGCGCTCACCCGCCACCCCGTGCCGCTGACCCTCCCGCGGCTGCTGCGGGAGCTGCACTCGGAACGTCCGCAGGCCCGCAGCCAGGCGCTGCACACCCTGTCCAAGATCGGGGACCGGCGGGCATGGCCGGCGATCACCCACGCCCTGCTGTCCGACGCCGACGACGAGGTGGCGCGCAGTGCCTGGCGGACGGCGGTCGTCCTCGTACCGGAAGGGGAGGAGGCCGGCCTGGCCCGCGTCCTGGCGACGCAGCTCGGGCGCGGTGACCGCACGGTCCAGCTGAGTCTCAGCCAGGCGCTGGCCGGGCTCGGCGAGGTGATCGTGCCGGTGCTGCGGGAAGCGGCGGTGGCCGGGGAGCCGGACGTGCGGGCGCACGCACTGGCCACGCGCAGGCTGCTGGAGGACCCGGAGGCGGGGTTCGAGTCGGCGCTCGAGGAGGCCAAGCGCATCGTGGCCCTCAACGGGGCCCCGAAGGGAGGAGGATAGGACCGTGCTGATCGGTGAGGTGGCGCGACGGTCCGGGGTCAGCGCCCGCATGCTCCGGCACTACGAGGCGCTGGGACTGGTGCGGCCCTCGGGCCGCACGGGCTCCGGCTACCGGGAGTACTCCGCGCAGGACATCCGCCGGATCTTCCACGTCGAGAGCCTGCGGTCGCTGGGTCTGTCCCTGCGGGAGATCGGGCGTGCCCTGGACGATCCGCACTTCACGCCCTCGGCGCTCGTGGGCGACCTCATCCGGCGCACACGCGAGCGCATCGCCGCCGAGACCGAGCTGCTGACGCGGTTGAGCAGCATCGACTCCGCGGACCCCACCGACTGGGAGGGGGTCCTGCGGACCGTGTCGCTGCTCCAGGCGCTGGGCTCGCACAGCGCGGACGTCCGTCAGCGTGCGGCCCTCTCGTCCGCCGACGGGGGCGCGGTCCCGGTCGAGGCCCTGGTCGACGCGGCGCTGCACGAGACGGAGCCGAACGTCGCCGGCGCCCTTCGCTGGGCGCTGGCGCAGTCGGCCGACGGCGCACCCGCGCTGCTCGCCGAGGGACTGGGCTCGCCGGTGGCCGCGGTGCGGACCCGTGCCGTGCAGTCGCTCGCCGAGCTGCCCGGCGAGGAGGTGGCCGCACATCTGCGGCACGCCCTCGCGGATCCCGACCCCGGGGTGCGGGGGTACGCGGCTCTGGCACTGGGGACGCGGGGTGTGGGGGACGCGATCCCGACCCTCGTCGACATGATCGTGGCCGGGAGGAACGACACGGATGCGGCCGACGCGCTGGGCGCCCTGTCGAGCGACACGGCGACGGCCGAACGGATCGCGACCGCACTCGTCGACCGCCTCGCCCGCGACGGTACGGCGGCGCCGGCCCGCGGCCGTCTGACCCAGGCCCTGGCGGACATCCCCGGCGCGACCGCCGCGCAGGCCCTGACGCGGCTGTCCCACGACGAGGACCGGGCGGTCGCCCTGACCGCCACGTATCTCCTGCGGCTGCGCGAGGCCCGGTGAGGGATGCCGCTGGGCCGTCGGGGCGAGGGTTCCGCGGCCGATGAGTTCTGCGGCGTCCCGCGGTCGTACTGTCGAACCCGGCACGGAGGAGGAGTACTCATGCGCAGCGTCACGTACTCGATGAGCGTCTCACTCGACGGCTACATCGTCGCGCCCGATGGCGGTATCGACTGGTCGACGCCCGATCCGGAGGTCTTCCGCTTCTGGATCGACGACATCCGGCAGGTCGGCGTCCACCTGATGGGGCGGCGGCTGTACGAGACGATGCTGTACTGGGAGGACGCCGACGAGAAGTCCTCGCTCGACGAGGCGGAGCGGGAGTGGGCGGCGCTGTGGAACCCGCTGCCGAAGGTCGTGTTCTCGAGGACGCTGACGACGGTGCAGGGCAACGCCCGCCTGGCCTCCGGCCCGGTGGCGTAGGAGATCGAGCGGTTGCGGGCCGAGCCCGGGGACGGTGACATCGCCATCGGGGGTGCGGTTCTCGCCGCCGAGGCCGCCGCGTCGGACCTGATCGACGAGTACCGGATCATGGTGCACCCGGTGCTCCTCGGCGGCGGCATCCCCTTCTTCCCCCGGCACGAGCGCCGGGTGGGTCTCGAACTGGCCGAGACCCGGACCTTCGGCTCGAAGGTCGTCTACCTGCGGTACCGCGTGCGGCGGTAGCCGGCCCTCGTGGAGCCGGACCCGGCCTGTCGTGGAACAGTGGAGAACAGGAGAAGCCACCTGCGACGGCACGGGCCGGGCGAGGAGGCCGAATGCGTTCCCCTGTACTGGCATGCGTCGACGGCTCCGAGTGTGCCGCTGCGGCGGCCGCGTGGGCCGCGGGTGAGGCGAGGCTGCGGGGCGTGGCGCTGCGGCTGCTGCACGTCTCGCCCCGCCTTCCCGGAGCCGCCGTCCCGGTGTCGGCCGCGGACCGCCTGCGCGAGATCGGCACCCGGCTGGTGCGCCGGACCGCGGAGGACCTCACCGCCCGCTGCCCGGAGCTCGACGTGGACGGCGTGCAGACCGACGGGGACCCCGCGGAGGCCGTCCTCGACGACGCGGCGCGGGGCGCCGGGCTCCTCGTGGCGGGCACCCGCGGCACGGGCGGCTTCCCGGACCTGGTGGTCGGCTCGACCGCGCTGCGCCTCGCGGCGGCGGCCCCCTGCCCCGTCGTCCTCGTGCCTCCTCGCCCGGGGGCGTTCTCCGGCGGCCCCGTCACGGGCCGCGGCGCCCCTCCGGTCGTCCTCGGCTTCGACGCCCACCGTCCGGTGGGCGCGGCCGTGGACTTCGCCTTCTCCACCGCCGAACTGCGCGCGTCCCGCCTGCGCGTGGTGCAGGCGTGGGTCCTGCCCGCCGAGTCCGTCTCCCCCCGCTCGTTCGTGGTGACCGAGGAGGACCGCGCCACCTGGGAGGACCGGGAGGTTCTGGACCTGTCCGACGCCCTGCGCCCGTGGCAGGAGAAGTACCCGCAGGTGAGGGCCACGCTCGACCTGCGCCTGCTCCACCCGGCGCAAGCGCTGCTCAACGCCTCCCGGGACGCGGACCTCCTCGTCGTGGGACGGTCCGCCGAGGCGCAACCGGCGGGGCGACTGGGTCCGGTGGCGCATGCCGTGCTGCACCATGTGCGTCGTCCCGTCGCGGTCGTGCCGCCCGGAGCGTGACGGTTCAGCCGTAGAACACCTCGAACTCGTCGTACAGGGACGGGTCCACCACCTTGTTCCGTGCCGTGGCGTCGGCGAGCGGCACCCGGACGATCCGCGTGCCCTCGAGGGCCACCATGCGGCCGAAGTCGCCGTCGGCGACCGCCTGGATGGCGTGCAGGCCGAACCGTGTGGCGAGCCACCGGTCGAAGGCGCTGGGGGTGCCGCCGCGCTGGATGTGGCCCAGGACGGTGGTACGGGCGTCCTTGTCGGTGCGTGCCGTGATCTCCTGCGCCAGCCATTCGCCGATGCCGGACAGCCGCACGTGACCGAACTCGTCCAGCGACTGGTCCTTGACGATCAGCTGCCCTTCCCTCGGGACCGCCCCCTCGGCCACCACGACGATCGGCGCGTAGTTGATCTCGAAGCGGCGCATCACCTGCTCGCACACCTGGTCCAGGTCGAAGGGCCGCTCGGGGATGAGGATGACGTTGGCGCCGCCGGCGATCCCGGCATGCAGGGCGATCCAGCCGGAGTGCCGCCCCATCACCTCCACCACCAGGGCCCTCATGTGGGACTCGGCGGTGGTGTGGAGGCGGTCGATCGCCTCCGTCGCGATCCCCACCGCCGTGTCGAAGCCGAAGGTGAAGTCGGTGCACGAGACGTCGTTGTCGATGGTCTTCGGCACGCCGACCACGTCGATGCCCTGACGGCTCAGTTCCGTGGCCGTGCCCAGCGTGTCCTCCCCGCCGATCACGACGAGCGCGTCCATCTCGTGCGCGGCGAGCGTCTCCCGCACCCGCTGCAGTCCGTTGTCGTGCTTGAGCGGGTTGGTGCGCGAGGAGCCGAGGATCGTTCCGCCCCGGGGCAGGATGCCCCGCACGCTGTCGATGCCGAGGGGGACGACGTCGTTCTTGAGCAGGCCGAGCCAGCCGTCCCGGACGCCGAGGAAGTCGAACCCGTGCTCCTGTACGCCCTTGCGCACGACGCTGCGGATCACGGCGTTGAGGCCGGGGCAGTCGCCGCCGCCGGTCAGCACTCCGACCCTCATGGCCTTCTCCCATCCGCCGCCGGGCCGGCCGCCGCCCTCCCGGTGACCCAGGACCGCCGGGGCATGCCGGTCGCAGCCCTTCTCCAGCGTCCCCCGGAAACGCCCGGCGCGGCCACTCGGCGACCGCCGTCCGCGAAGCGGCCTCCCGCGGGGCCGCGGTCGAGGGCACGGGGTCGGCGCGCGCCGGGGGTGCTCGCCCGGTCGGTGGCCGCCGGGTGCTCGGCCCGGTCGGTGGCCGCCGGGTGCTCAGCCCAGGCGGTGGCCGCCGGGGCAGACGACGCTCCGGGGTGCGATCCAGGCCCGGCAGTAGGGGCAGGGGCGAACCCGACTGAGAGTGGACAGGGCGTTGTGCACCGTCGTGCGCACCGTCCGTCTCGTCCGGCACGACACCACGGTCATTCTCCTGAGCAGGAGGCCAGGCACCCCGGGCACACCCACGTCCTTCCCTTCGGGCGGGCACAGCCCGCGTCGAGCACTCCGACCTCGACCACGTCTTCCCCGGCTCCCGCCGCTCACTCCCGGCCCGTTCCGGCCGGGCAGCCGCTTCCCGCACCGGGCTCAGGCGGTGTCGCGCGCGCCCTGCTCGGCCCGTTTGCCGCGCCGCGCCGCGCTCACCGCGCCGAGGACCATGCCGACGGCGACGATCACGAGGCCGCGCAGCCACACGTCCGCCTCGATCTGCGTGGCCAGCAGGACGCAGGAGGCGATACCGAGGACCGGCAGGACGGTCGGGGCCCGGAAGTGGTCGGCTTCGCCGGTGTCGCGGCGCAGCACCAGCACGGCCGTGTTGACCATGAGGAAGACGATCAGGAGCAGCAGGACCAGGGTCGAGGCGAGGGTGGCGACGCTGCCGGTCAGTGCCAGCAGCATCGCGAGCAGGGAGGTGACGGCGATCGCGGCCCACGGCGTGCGACGACCGGGCAGCACCTTGGTCAGCGCGGCCGGCAGCAGCCCGTCCCTCGCCATGCCGTAGGCGAGGCGGGAGGACATGATGCCGGTGAGGAGCGCGCCGTTGGCGACGGCCACGAGCGCGATGGCGCTGAACAGGCGGGTCGGCACACCCCCCGCCTCCCGCACGACCTCCAGCAGCGGGCCGCTCGACCCGGCCAGCCGGGCGGTCGGTACCGCGGCGGACGCGGCGATGCCCACCAGGACGTACACCGCTCCGGCGGTGGCGAGGGCGCCGAACAGGGCGCGGGGGTAGGAGCGCCTCGGGTTGCGGGTCTCCTCCGCGACGTTGACGGAGGTCTCGAAGCCGACGAAGGAGTAGTAGGCCAGCACCGAGCCGCTCAGGACGGCGGCGGCCGCGCCCTTCTCGGGCGTGCCCAGCTGCGTGAGCCGTCCGACGTCGCCGTCGCCGCGGAGCAGCAGCCACGCGCCGAGGACGACGATGACGATCAGCCCGCCCACCTCGATGACGGTGGCGACGACGTTGGCCCGGGTCGACTCCTTGATGCCCCGCGCGTTGACCAGGGCGAGGAGGGCCAGGAACAGGACGGCGACGAGGCCGACGGGCAGGGTCACGAAGGCCGAGAGGTAGTCGCCGCCGAAGCCGCGGGCGAGTGCGGCCACGGAGACGATGCCCGCGGCCAGCATGCAGAAGCCCGCGACGAAACCGGCGAACGGTCCGAACGCGCGCGTGGCGTAGTGCGAGGCTCCACCGGCCCGGGGGTACTTCGTGGCCAGCTCGGCGTAGGAGGCGGCGGTCAGCAGTGCCAGCAGCAGGGCGACGACGAGCGGTACCCACACCGCTCCCCCGGTGTCGGCCGCCACCTGCCCGACCAGTACGTAGACGCCCGCGCCGAGGACGTCGCCCAGGATGAAGAAGTACAGCAGCGGGGTCGTCAGCGCCCGCTTGAGCGCCGTTCCCTCCGGGGCCGCCCCCTGGCCCGCCGATTCCGCCAGCACTCTGTTCCCGCCATTTCTCGCCATACCGCCTCGTGTCCCCCGAACCGCGCGAAGCACGCCCGGCCCGGGCCGCGCGGCTCCATGCGGCTCGTCACATCGCCGCATGTCAGAAGGGGGTGCCCGGCGGATCACGGAGGTGGCAGGGTGTGCGGATGAGCTACAGCCTTTTCCTGCTCCGCTTCCGGGACGGGGAGGCCGTGCCCCTGGACGCCGAGCGGCTGCGGCAGGTGACGCAACCGTATGTGGTGGTCGGCGGCGCGGACGAGGACTTCTCGCAGTTGCGCGGGGAGGACGGCGGCGGGGCTGACCTCTATCACTCCCGCCGCGGCGGGAGCGGCATGTCGTGCGTGACGGCGACGCACGTCACGACCGGCGCCATGACCGGTGTGCTCGCCCGGTTGGCGACCGCCCTCGGGGCCGTGATCGTGCCGCAGGACGGGCCTGCGCTGATCTTCGACGAGGACGACCGTCGTCACCTCCCGGCCGGGCTGCGGGAGGGGGGCCTCGTCATCGCCCCCACGGCGGACGCGCTGCACGCGGCGATCCGGGCGCTGTGAGACCTGGTCCGGTGGATGACCGGTTCGGCCCGCCGCCTGCATCACCTGCGGCACCTGCGTCGGGTCACCGGGCCACCGGGCCACCGGGCCACCGTCCGGAAACCGACGGATGGCCGAGATGGCCACGGGCCGTACGGAGGCCGGGTGGGCGGGTCGCGGCTCATACGCGCCAATGTCATCTTCCGGCGCCCCGGCAACAGCCGGTGCCACGCAGGGCTCCGCGGGTTCCGGCTGCGCGCCGATCACCTGGGCGATCGCCCACGTCCCCGCGACTCCACATCTGCGTCACACTTCACGCACGCCCTGAACACTTCCGGCCGGGCGTTCCGCGGGCGGTGCCGCGTGGGGCAGACGGTGCGGACGGGCCCTGCCTAGCCTCCCTGGCCATGCGATCACCCCTGATGAGACGTTTCGGGCTCGGCGCCGTCCTCGCCGCCGTGCTGGCCGTGTTCGGCCTGGCCCCCTCCGCGACCGCGGTCGATCCGGCCGCGGCCGAGCTGACCTTCGCCACCGACAGCGCCACCGCCACCCCGGGCGGCACGGTCAACCTGTCGATGACACTCACCAACCACCACACCTACGACGTCTGGTTCGTGTACCAGACGATCGAGCCGACCTGGCTGACCACGCAGCGGCCCGACCTGAAGTTCAGCTTCTCCGGCTGCACCCTGGCCACCGCGAACGGCGCCACGCCCTGTGCGGGGACCGGCCCGGCCAACCTCGGCGGCAACTACGGCACCACCATCCCGCCCGGCCAGAGCCGCACGGTCACCCTGAAGCTGGACATCGCCGCCGACTCCGGCTGCAACGGCAACATCGGCTTCTACTCCTACTTCTACGCCGAGTTCAGCGACTCCACGAACGTCAGCGGCGGTCCGGTGTACAGCCCCGTGACCCGCGTGCTCTGCGCCTGACCTCCCCGGGGAGCCCGGCACGCGTGACCTGAAAGTCGCCCTGCCCGGCTCCGGGCACCGGTCTGGACCACTGGCACGACGACCGGTGGGCCCCCGCGGCCCGCCGGTGCGCCGCACACGGCCCGGACCAGCGGCGACGCCCTCACCACCGCCCGCTCCGGGCTCCCCCGGCGATCCGGGGCGCTCCCCCTCCCTTCCGGAACGCCCCCGTTCGACACCTGCGCTTTTTCGTCATGTTGTGCAACAGGACCTCGAAATCTCCACACAGACCTCACTATGTGACGCGACGGATGCGTGACGAACCGGCTTCTGAGGGGGACGCCGGCGGCGCGCAAGGGGGTGCGTCCGCTCCACGGGAGCCGTGCCCACCCCTGCCCGGGAGGGGACATCACCGCATGAAGCGGACCATACGCACCACCGCGGTCACGGTGGGCGCGCTCATCGCCGCACTGGGCCTGCCGGCCGGCGCGGCGCACGCCGATCCCACGCCCCGCATCGATCTGCGGGTGCTGGTGGTGAGCGACGGCGGACCGTCCACCGACGCCATCGCCGCCGAACTGGCCGCGGCGGGCACGCCGTACACCACGATCGACCTGACGCAGTCCGGCCGGACCGTGATCGACGCCGGTTTCCTCGCGGACACCGTCGACGGCCGGCCGCGCGCCAGGTTCCAGGCCGTGGTGCTCCCCAACGACAATCCGTTCCCGGCCGGTTCCGCCGAGATGGCCGCCCTCGCGGCCTACGAGCGGACGTACGACATCCCGCAGGTGGACGCCTACACCTACGCACGTCCCGAGGCCGGCCTCCAGTACCCGGTGAACGGCGGCTACGCCGGCAGTCTCGACGGCGAGCAGGCCCAGGTGACCGCCGCGGGCCGGTCCGGCCCCTTCGGCTACCTCGACGGTGCGGTGCCCTTCGAGGACAACGACCCTGCCGTGGGCGAGAGTTACGCCTATCTGTCGAAGCCCGTGGCGGGGGCCGACTTCACGCCGTACGTGGAGGCCGCGATCCCGGGCCAGACGGCCAAGGGCACGCTGGTCGGCGAGTACCGGCACGACGGGAGACGGGAACTGGTCGTCACCTTCGTCTACAACCGGTACCAGCAGCAGTTCCGGCTCCTGGCCCGGGGCATCGTGGAATGGATGACCGGCGGGGTGCATCTGGGCGCCGCACGGAACTACTTCTCGGTGCACGTGGACGACGTCTTCGCCGCCGACGACCGGTGGAACAGCGCCCTCAACTGCACACCGGGCGACGTCGACTGCACGGACCCGGGCGCGACGCCCGACCCCATCCGGATGACGGCCGCCGACGTGGACCACGCCGTCACGTGGCAGGACAGCAAGGGCTTCACCCTCGACTTCGCCTACAACGGCGCCGGCAGCGTCGACCACCGCGAGGACAACAACGGCCGGGATCCGCTCGCCGACCGGCTGATCGCGCGGCGGGGCGAGTTCCGCTGGATCAACCACACCTACTCGCACCCCTTCCTCGGCTGTGTGCAGGACACCTCCGTGGTGCCGTGGAAGTGCGCCACCAACCCCGACGGCAGCACCCGCTGGACCAGCCGCTACGACATCTCCGACGAGATCGCCGTCAACCGGGTCTGGGGCCAGCTCGCCCTGCTGCCGCTGGTGAACGACGAGTTGGTCACCGGTGAGCACTCGGGCATGAAGGTCCTCCCGCAGCAGCCCCAGGACAACCCCAACCTGGCCCCCGCCCTGGGCGACAACGGCATCGCCTGGCTCGGCTCGGACAACTCCCGCGAGCCGGACCAGCGCCGGGTCGGCCCGGCCACGACCGTGCCGCGCTACCCGATGAACATCTTCTACAACGCCGGCCGGGCGGCCGAGCAGGTCGACGAGTACAACTGGATCTACACCAGCCGCGCCCAGGGCGGCAGCGGCATCTGCGAGGACAACCCGGGCACCACCACCTGCCTGCCGGCGCCCCTGGACACCGCCACCGGCTACGCCGGCCACATCGTGCCGCTGGAGACCCGGATCGCCCTCGGCCACGTGCTGTCCAACGATCCCAAGCCGCACTTCATCCACCAGTCCAACCTCGCCGAGGACCGCATCGCCTACCCCGTCCTCGACGGCGTCCTGGACGGCTACAAGGCCCTGTTCGCCGACAACACGCCGCTGCTGAACCCGCGGATGCGCGACATCGGCGTCGAGCTGAAGCGCCGCGCCGACTGGCGGGCCGCGCTCCGCGCCGGGAACGTCACGGCGTACCGCATCGGCACCACGGTGAGCGTCGACGCCCCGGCCGGCCTGGCGGTCACCGCGACCCTCCCGGCCGGCAGCACCCTGCGCGGCACGGCGTTCGGCCAGGCGTACGCGGGTGCCGTGTCCGGCTGGACCTCCTCGACGGGCACGCCTCTCGTCTTCACCCTGCCGGCGTCCGCCGCCCGGGCGGTCGACGACACCACCGGACCGGCCCGGGTGACCCGCCCCGCGCCGCGCACCCGGGTCCCGGCGGGCGTGACCGAGGCGCCGGCGCGTGTCACGCCGGGCATCACCGGCCCGGTCGGCCACACCGCAGACGGCTGAGCGGCGCACCCGCGCCCCGCACCGACCGAAGGTCCCGGCCGTCCCCTGGGCGGCGGCCGGGTCCGGCCCGAACCACCCCACACCTCAGCCGTGGAGCACATCGATGCCCTTTCCCCAGGGCGCGCGACCCACCCGAGCGACGCGCGTCACCCTGCTCACCGAAGGCACCTACCCGCACAGCCACGGCGGTGTCAGCGTCTGGTGCGACCAGCTCGTCCAGGGCATGCCCGACCTCGACTTCGACGTCATCGCCGTCACCGGCACCGGACGGGAGCCGGTCGTGTGGGACCTGCCCGCGCACGTGTCGGGCGTGCTGTCCGTCCCCATGTGGGGCGCCCCGCCCGAAGGACGGCCGCCCCGGGGCCGGGCGCGCGGCCGACTCGCCGCCGCCTACGAGCAGTTCGTGACCGCGCTGCTGGACCCGGGCGCCGAGGACGGGTTCGCACCCGCCCTGTACGCGCTGGCGCGGACCGCGTCGGACGGCACGCTGAGCGCCTTCCTGCGCGGTGACCGGGCCGTCACGATCCTCACCGCCCTGTGGAACCGCCCCGGCCTCGCCGTCCGCGAGGCCCGGCCGACCCTGCACGACGCGCTCACCGCGACCGCGCTGCTGGAGCACGCCCTGCGCCCGCTGGCCGCCCCGGCACCCGAGAGCGGGGTGGCGCACGCGGTCAGCGGCGGGGTCGCCGTGCTGCCCGGACTGGCCGCCCTGGCGGACCACGGTGTGCCCCTGCTCCTGACCGAGCACGGCGTCTATCTGCGCGAGCGCTACCTCGGCTACCGCACCGCGCCCTACCGGTGGCCGGTGAAGGCCGTGATCCTGGGGTTCTTCCGGCTGCTGGCGCGGGAGAGCTATCTGCGGGCCGCCCTGATCACCCCGGGCAACCGCTACAACCGGCTGTGGGAGGAGGAGGGCGGCGCCGACCCGGGGTCGATCCGCACCGTCTACAACGGCGTCGACCCGGCGGCCTTCCCGGCGGCCGGCCCGGAGCCCGAGGTCCCCACGCTCAGCTGGGCGGGCCGCGTCGACCCCATCAAGGACCTGGAGACCCTGATCCGCGCCTTCGCCCTCGTCCGGGCGCGCCTTCCCCAGGCGCGGCTGCGCCTGTTCGGCGGAACCCCGCGCGGTGGGGAGGCCTACCGGGAACGCTGCGAGGCGCTGGCCGCCGAACTCGGGCACGCGGACGCCGTCACCTTCGAGGGGCGCGTCGAGGACATCAAGGACGCCTACGCGGCGGGGAACGTGGTCATGCTCTCCAGCATCAGCGAGGGCTTCCCGTTCACGCTGATCGAAGCCATGTCCTGCGGCCGGGCGACCGTATCGACCGATGTGGGCGGCGTGCGCGAGGCCGTCGGGGAGACCGGGCTCGTCGTCCCCCCGCGCGATCCGCAGGCGATGGCCGCGGCCGCGCTGGAACTGCTCGGCGACGCCGGCCGGCGCCGGGCCATGGGCGAGGCGGCCCGGCTGCGGGTCATCGAACAGTTCACCCTCCGCCAGACCATTGACACGTTTCGCTCCGTGTACCTGGAACTCGCCCACCCCGAACAGGAGTCGACGGCCATGCCCACCGCCGTCAGGATCCCCGCACCGGCCGTCCACGGCACCGGAAGTCTCGCCCTGTGAGCGGGCCGATATCCCTGGAACCCGGGGGCTCCGAGCAGGACACCCTGGCCATCCGGCTGGCCGGCCCCCGCCCGCCGCGCCGCCGCCCGCGCTGGGCCCTCGACGACGCCACACTCGCCATCCGGCTCCCGCGCAGCGGCCCCGACGAGCGGGCGGTCAGTGAACTGGCCGCCGAACTCGCGGACCGCATAGGGCCTGCCGTGCACCCTTACGAGGTGGCCGCGCTCCTGGAGGCGGAGGGGCTGTCCGCCTCCGTGATCAACGAGCGCTACGGTCACGCGAACCTGTTCTCCCTGGCCTCCGCGCTGTACGAACGGGTGCCGCGCACCTTCCCCGAGCCCGCTGCCGCGGCCGACCCGTGGCGCCCCGACACCGTGCGCTGCCTGCTGCGCGGTGTGCTGTTCGCCCTGCCGGGGCTCGCCTACCTGCTGACCGCTCCGCTGTGGGACGCCGGCGGAAACGTTCCCCCACTCGTCGTCGCCGGGCTGGTGTCCTGGGCGGGGGGGCAGGCCCTCGGTCACCGCGCGCACCTGCGGTTGGCGACCGGGCGCCGGGAGGCGGGTCGTACTCTCCTGGCCGGCGCCCCGGCCGGCGCGGTCGTGGCCACGGCGGTCGCCGCGCTGCTCGCCGAGGGCGGGTGGGTGACGCTGGTGGCCGCCGCGCAGTCCGCCTATCTGGCCGCCGCCGGTGTGCTTCTCGTGCTCGGCAGGGAACGGCTGCTGCTGGCCGCGCTCGGCCCGCTGCCCGCGGGTGCCGCCGTGCTGCCCTGGTGGGATCCCGGCCCCGTGGTCCGCACCGGCCTGCCGGCGCTGGCGCTGCTCGCCACGCTCGCCGTCACCGCACGGGTCCTGCACGGCGTCCTCGCCGTCCCGGCCGTCGCCGGGGCGGGCAGCCCACGCCTGCGGTGGTCGCTGCCGTACGGCCTGTTCGGACTGGCCGCCGGGGTGCTGGTGCTGCTGGAGGGGCGGGAGGAGCCGTACGCGGTGATCGTCCTGACGCTGAGCATGGGGCCCGCGGAATGGCTGCTGTACCGCTACCGCGGGCTGTCGGTCGCCGCGCTGCGCGCCACCGCCACACCCGCCGGCTTCCTGCTGCGCTCGGCCGGCGTCCTCGGCCTCTGCCTGCTCGTGTACCTCGCCCCGCTGCTGCCCGCGGCCCTGCTCACGGGCGCCGATCCGGTCACCCTGCTGCTCCTGGCGGCCGTGCTGTGGACCGCACTGCTGCTGCAGGCCTTCGGGGCGGCCTGGCCGTCGGCCGCGATCTGTCTCGCGGCGGCCGCAGGGCCGGCGGCCGTGGTGCTCCTGCGTCTGCCACCGGGCATCGGCCCGGCGCTTCCGCTCGCGTGCGGGGCCGCCGCCGTGTGCCTGACAGCGTGCGCGCTGCGGCTGCTCGGCCGGCCCTCCCCGCACATCTGATCCGGCTCCTCCTCCGCTCACCTCCCGACCGATCGAAGGGACCATCCAGTTGACCTCCGCACCGCTCGCCGCCGTCACCGGAGCCGAGGGCTTCATCGGCTCGCACCTCACCGAGGCCCTGGTCGCCTCCGGCCACCGCGTGAGGGCCATGGCCCAGTACAACTCCTTCTCCTCCTACGGCTGGCTGGAGACCCTGCACCCGGACGTCCTGGACCACGTGGAGATCGTCCTCGGCGACGTACGGGACCCCGGGTCCGTCCGCGGCCTCCTCGAAGGCGCCGACACCGCCTACCATCTGGCCGCCCTCATCGCGATCCCCTACTCGTACCAGGCGCCGCACAGCTACGTGGACACCAACGTCACCGGCACCCTCAACGTGCTGGAGGCCGTGCGCGCCCTGGGCACGCCCCGGCTGGTGCACACCTCCACCAGCGAGACGTACGGCACCGCGCAGACCGTGCCGATCACCGAGGACCACCCCATCAACACCCAGTCTCCGTACGCCGCTTCGAAGGCGGGCGGGGACCGGCTCGCCGACAGCTACCACGCCAGCTTCGACACCCCCGTCGTCACACTGCGGCCCTTCAACACCTTCGGGCCGCGCCAGTCGATGCGGGCGGTCATCCCCACCGTCATCGGCCAGGTCGCCGCCGGCGAGCGCACCATCACCCTCGGGGACCTGCGCCCCACCCGGGACTTCACCTTCGTCGAGGACACCGCCCAGGCGTTCCTCGCCGTCGGCACCGCACCGGCCGGGAAGGTCGTGGGGCGCACCTTCAACGCCGGTACGGGCGGCGAGATCTCGGTCGGCGACCTCGTCGCCCTGATCGGCAAGGTGATGGACACCCCGCTCGACGTGCGCGAGGACGAGAGCCGCATCCGCCCGGCCAACTCGGAGGTGATGCGCCTGGTCGCCGACGCGAGCCGGCTCGCCGCCGCGACCGGCTGGCAGCCGGCCCACACCCTGGAGGAGGGCCTGGACCGCACGGTGGCGTTCTTCCGCGACCCCGCCAACCTCGCCCGCTACAAGACCGGCATCTACAACATCTGACCCCCGAGGACCTCGTCCGTCCCGTCCTCGCATCTCCTGCATCGCATGCGGGTCATGCGCGTCATGCAGGTCATGCAGGTCACGTACGTCATGCGTCACCCACGTCCCCGAAGCGTTCACGAAGGAGGAGCCCACGATGCACGCAGTGATCCTGGCGGGAGGCAAGGGCGTCCGGCTGCGGCCCTACACCACGGCGCTGCCCAAGCCGCTCGTCCCCATCGGCGACCAGCACGCCATCCTGGAGATCGTGCTGCGCCAGCTCTCCGCCGCCGGCTTCACCAGCTGCACCATCGCGATCGGCCACCTCGGCGAGATCATCCGCGCCTACGTGGGCGACGGTTCGCAGTGGGGCCTGGCCGTCGACTACGCCACCGAGGAGAGCCCGCTGGGCACCATGGGCCCGCTGCTCACCCTGCGCGACCGGCTGCCCGAGACGTTCCTGGTGATGAACGGCGACGTCCTGACCGACCTCGACTACGCCGACGTCCTGCACCGGCACCGCGGCTCCGGCGCGCCGCTGACCATCGCCACCTACGCCCGCAAGGTGCACATCGACTTCGGGGTGCTCACCACCGACGCCAGCAGGGTCGTGGCGTTCACCGAGAAGCCGAGCATGGACTACCGCGTCTCCATGGGCGTCTACGGCCTCTCCCGCGCCACGCTGGACGGTTACACGCCCGGACTGCCCCTCGGATTCGACGAGTTGGTCCTCGACCTGCTGAAGTCGGACAACCAGCCGCACGCCTACGAGTTCGACGGCTACTGGCTGGACATCGGCCGCCCGGACGACTACGACCAGGCCAACGCCGAGTTCACCACCCGCAAGTCCCTTCTGCTCAAGGGAGCCTGAGCACCTTATGCGCATCCTCGTCCTGGGTTCCACCGGCTACCTGGGCGCCCACGTCGCCGAGCGGCTGCGCGCGCTGCCGGGCGCGCTGGTCCTCGGCGGCGGCCGGTCGCCGGCCGCCGACGTCGACGTGGACCTGGCCCGCGTCGGCCCGGAGCAGCTGGCGAAGACCCTCGCCCGGGCCGCGCCCGACGCCGTGGTCAACTGCGCGGGCGCGACCGGCGGCGACGCCGTCACCCTGGCCGAGGTCAACGCCCGCGGCCCCGCGGTGCTGTGCGCCGCCCTGCGCGAGGCGGCCCCCGCGGCCCGTCTGGTGCACCTGGGCTCGGCTGCCGAGTACGGCCCGGGAGCGCCCGGCGGCAGGGACACGGAGTCGGCGGCCACCCGTCCCGTCGGCTCCTACGGCGCGACCAAGCTCGCGGGCACCTTCGCCGTGACCGGATCCGGCCTGGACGCGGTGGTGCTGCGCGTGGGCAACCCGGTGGGTCCGGGAGCGCCGCCCACCGGCCTGCCCGGCCGGATCGCCGCTCTGCTGCGCGAGGCCGGCGACGACCCGGAGGCGGTGCTGCGGCTGGGCGACCTGTCCGCCCACCGGGACTTCGTCGACGTGCGCGACGTGGCCCGGGCCGCGGTCCTCGCGGCCACGGCCCCGGCCCCCCTGCCGCCGGTCCTGAACGTCGGCGGGGGCCGGGCCGTCCCCGTCCGCGACCTGGTACGGGACCTGGCCGCCCTGGCCGGGTTCCGCGGCCGGATCGAGGAGACGACCGCGAGCACCGCGGGCTCGGCCCGCTCCGCCCGGGTGTCGTGGCAGTGCTCCGACATCGCCGCCGCCGAGGAGGCCCTGGGCTGGCGCCCGGCCCACACCCTCGGCGAGGCCCTGACCGCGCTGTGGGAAGGGGGCCGCACACCGTGAGCCTGCTGATCCCCCTGTACGTCCACCCGGCCGAGGACCCGGGCGCGTGGCACCGGCTGATCAGTGCCGCGCCCCGCACCTACGGGGTCGTCCTGAACCCGGCCAGCGGCCCGGGCGAGGCCCCCGACCCGGCCTTCACCGCGGCCGCCGCCGCCCTGCGGGACGCGGGGGCGCGGCTGCTGGGCTACGTCGACACCGACTACGGTGTGCGCGATCCCGGGGACGTGGTCGAGGACGTGCGCCGCCACCAGGAGTGGTACGCGACGGACGGCTGCTTCCTCGACCGTGTCACCGCGACGGCCGACGGGCTCGCGGCCTGCCGCCGGCTCGTGCGGACCCTGCGCAGGGCGGGTTCGGCGACGGTGGTCCTCAACCCCGGCGTCCACCCGGAGCCGGGCTACACCCGCCTCGCCGACCTGACGGTCACCTTCGAGGGCCACTGGTCGACGTACGTCTCCGCGTTCAGCCGCCCGGCCTGGGCCGCACGCCGGCCACCCGAGCGGCTGTGCCACCTCGTCTACGGGGTGCCCGACGCGCTGGTCCCGCTCGCCGTGCGCACCGCGCACGAGCGCGGAGCGGCGGTGTGCGGCCCGGTGACGGGTGAACCACCCAATCCTTGGGCCCGGTTGACACCGGCTCTCCGTGGGGCGGAACAGTGACGGGCGCCCGGTCCCGTGCCGCCCTGCTGGCCGTGCTGGCGGCGGCCGCCGCGCTGACGGGATGCTCCGGCGGCGAGGGACGGACCCCCGACGCGCACGGCACGGCGACGACCGCGCCGCAGACGGCGCCGGCCGGGCCCCGCTGGAAGCCGCGCCCGGGCCTGGCCTGGCAGTGGCAACTCGACGGCCGGGCGGACCCGTCGGCCGACGTGCCCGTGTACGACATCGACGGCTTCGAGAACTCCGCCGCGGACGTGGCCCGGCTGCATCGCGCGGGCCGGAAGGTCATCTGCTACGTCAACGTCGGCGCGTGGGAGGACTTCCGGCCGGACCACACGGCGTTCCCGCGTTCCGTGCTCGGCCGGCCCAACGGCTGGAAGGGCGAACGGTGGCTGGACATCCGGCAGGTGGACGTACTGCGGCCGATCATGGAGCGCCGTTTCGACATGTGCCGCGACAAGGGCTTCGACGCGGTGGAGCCCGACCTGGTCGAGGGCTACGGCAACGACACCGGCTTCCCGCTCACCGCCCGCGATCAGCTGACGTACAACCGCATGATCGCGGCCGTCGCCCACGAGCGGGGGCTGTCGGTGGGGCTGAAGAACGACCTGCCCCAGATCCCCCAGCTCGTGGACCACTTCGACTTCGCCGTCAACGAGGAGTGCGCCCAGTACGAGGAGTGCTCCGCGCTCTCCCCGTTCGTCGAGGCGGGCAAGGCGGTGTTCCACGTGGAGTACACCGAGCCGCGGAGAAAGTTCTGCGCCGAGTCCCGCAGGCTGGGGCTGTCGTCCATGGTGAAGAAGCCGGAACTCGGAGTGTGGCGCAGCCCATGCTGAGCCGGCACCTCAGACGTCCTCGCAGAGGGCGAGGTGATCGACGTGGCCGTGCTGACCCAGATAGCCCTCACCGACCGTGCTCACGGCTCCCGGGGCGAGCGTGTGGCACGGGCCCGTGGCGCCGTCCTGGTAGACGGCTTTCACACGCACGGTGTCACCGCAGTTGTTGGAGGCGCTGAGATACCGCCAGCTCTCGTACACGGCGACACACGCCGGGGCGGGGGTGAGTGAGGTTGCCTGGGCGGCCGGGGCCGAGAGGACGGAGCTCGACAAGGTGACGGCGAAGAGAGCGACGCCGGCCCGTATGACCCGCTTGATCATGGATCATCCTCACGTTCGTAGGGAGGTCGGTTCGAGGAGTGTCGACAACCACCGCGGTTCCGCTGACGGTGTGTTCGAGAACTGAACTTGTCCTGCCTCGGCCCCGTACGCAAAAGCGGGCGTCCGTTTCGGACAGGCGGCGTCTTGCAGGGGTGCGGGGAGATGCCCCGCGTGGGGGCGCAGTTCACGCGGCGCACCGCTGGGCGGAGGCTTCAACCATTGCGGCCCTTCGCCGGCAGGCCGCCGCCGTCTTCCCACACGAACACCCGCGTCGTACCGGCCGGACCCCGGCGCCGTTGCAACGCGTCGGGACGTCACTTTGTCGGGAAGCAGGCGGCGCCACACGCCACGTGCCGGGTGACCACCGCGCGGACGGGAACGGCCCGGCCGGATGGAGCCGGCCGGGCCGCGAGGGGCGCCGGGGGTTCTTCGGACGAGGGCGGATCAGCGCGTCGTCTGGTCCGAGTAGCTGAAGTCACCCACCGTCCAGGCGCTGACGTCCTCGATGGCCACCCGGTACATCCCGCCCGTCTCGGGGATGCCCACGGTCCCCTGGAGGATCCGGGCGACGTGGAAGTGCAGATGGGTCGGCGGCCCGTCCTTCTTGTCGGGGGCCTCGAAGACGGCGGAGAACTCGCCGAGGTGGGCGGAGTCGGTCAGCACCTCGGACACCCGCTGGCGCCACACGGCTTCGGGTGCCAGGCGACCGGTGATGACGGCACCACCGGTGACCACGGTCAGGGACATCCGAGTGCTCTGCCCGGACTCCACACGGGCGGCGATGTCAACGATCAGCTCGTCAGGCTTCGGCATGCGACCGGATTGTATTGCGTCGGCCGGTGACCGTGGTCCGCGAGGGTCCACCAGCACGCACAGCGGCGGACCGAGCCACCCTGGATGCGGCCCGGGGGGGGGCGGCTCACCCGTGCGCCGGTGCCGCGGCAGGAGGAGGAGGAGGCGGCGTCGACCGTGTCGTGGATTGCCTGGACCTGGTCGACCACCGATCCACTCGACCCTTGACGCCCCGGACTTCCGGAGCGCCTCACCCGAACGGCCGCCCTCACACGGCGCGGAACCCCCCGGTGCGGTCAGCTGGACGGAACGAATGCCTGTCCTATGGGGGAAGCATGTACGAGATGTGCCCCGGCCCCGACGAGCCCGGCACGGCCATGGTGTGGCACGTGAAAGCCAAGCAGGGCACGGTGACCCTGTGCGGACGGCCGCTGGAGCCGGCCCGACCCGATCAGATCGACGCCGACCGGCACTGCACGCCGTGCATGTCCTCCTTCAGCCGGCTGGTCGAGCAGAACGGCTGACGCCCCACGGCGGCGCCCACCCCTGGGATCCCCCTGCGGGAAGCAGCCCCGTCAATGCCCGGCCGCCGCTTTCACCAGGGCGACGGCCACGCCGATCGCCGCGTCCACGACGCCGGCCAGGATCGCGGTCGGCACACCGCCTCCCATACGCAGCCCGCCCAGGCAGCCCCAGAGGAACAGCGACACGACGGCGACGCCCGCCGCGGCCGACAGCGCGGTGTCCAGAGGCAGGACCTCCAGGGCCGCGAGTCCGATCAGCAGCGCCGGGCCGACGGCGCAGGACAGCAACGGACTGCTGACGTACAGCATGCGCCGCAGCTCGCGACCGGTCGCGAAGCGGCGGTGGACCGTACGGTGCGCCTGCTGGTCGGCGACGAACGCCGCCAGCCACAGGCCCAGGGCCGTCGTCAGGACCGTGGCGAGAGCACCGAGGGACTCCACGTCGCCGAGCGACAGACCGACCACCACGGCGATCATCGTGATCGTCGCGTAGATGCGCTCCTTCAGGCGGTCCGCCAGGACGCCCGCATCCGCGTTGTCCGCCTCCACCTCACCCGCGTCCGCCGCGGGCGGGCCGTCGGCCTGCCGGTCGTCCGTCACCCGTGCCCCTCGCCTGTCGTGCCCCATGCAGCCCGCCGGTCGCCGCGGCGTCCGCGACGAGCGTCCTCGGCGACGGCTCCCAGCATGCCCCCGACCCCTCGTCGGGATCCGGGAACCGGGGCCGTCACCCGGCACCGTGTCACACGGTCGACCCGGGCTCGGTGGGCTCGGCAGGACCGGGTGGGCGACGCCGTCCACGACCCCGGACGCACCGACGGCTCCCGTCCCGCGAGGGGAGGGGAGCCGTTCGGAGTGGGGGCAGAGCCCAGGGGGCGTATGCCGGGCGAAGCGGGTTACGCGTGACGGTGCGAGTGACGGTTGCCGGTGATCACGCGGTAGAGGGCCAGCAGGATGAGCGAGCCCACGATCGCGGCGATCCAGGTGGAGAGGTTGAAGAATCCGTCGATGGAGTCGACACCGAAGATGACCTTGCCGAGCCAGCCGCCGAGCAGCCCGCCGGCGATGCCGATGAGCATGGTGATGATGATGCCGCCCGGGTCCTTGCCCGGCATCAGGGCCTTGGCGATGGCGCCGGCGAGAAGCCCGATGAAGATCCAAGCAATGATGCCCATGGTCCGTCTCCACTTCGTCGTATAAAGAACTTGTTAACTCAACGGGTGCGCCGAATCCGGCCGCACAAACGTCACTGACTCGAATTCGTCTGCGGACTCCGTCTCGCCGGGCCAAGGCTCCGGGAAGACCGCCGGCGTCTCACGACCGCCGAGCCGACCCCGACTCCCGGTGGAGGGACGGCAGTTCCCGGCCCAGGCGGGCCAGGGGCGACAGCGCCATGATCGCGGGGGACAGCATCATGCCCGCGGCCGTCGTAGCCAGACTGGTGCGCAGCCCCCACTCCCCCGCGAGCAGCCCGCCGATCAGGGAGCCGAGCGGTGTCAGTCCCATCCCGACGAAGGTGATCGTCGCGGCGACCCGCCCCTGCATCCGGTCGGGGGTCGCGGTCTGACGGACCGCCATGAGGGCGACGTTGACCAACTGGCCCGCGCACCCGAAGACGAGGCCCACCACGAGGAGCACGGCCACGGTCCGCGCGGAGGAGCCGTGCAGCGCGGGCACGCAGAGGAAGGCGGCGTCGCCGACTGCCGCCGCGCCCACGAGCATCGGGCCGTACCCGAAGCGGAAGGGCAGCCGAGCCGCCAGCACCGAGCCCAGCAGCGCGCCGGGCCCCGCCACCGCGAGCGTCAGGCCCACCACCGTGCCCGACAAGTGCAGTTCGCGCGGCAGAAAGAGCAGGTAGACCGTCATCAGGGCCGCGAAGGACAGCTGGAAGGCCGCCGAGGCCAGGCACACCGCGCGCAGCAGCCCGTCCCGGGCGACGAAGCGAAGCCCCTCGACGACGCCCTGCCGGACCCGGGGCGGTCGCGCAGGACCCTCCGGCAGCGCTTCGGTGCCTCGGATCCGCCGGATCGCCAGGAACGACAGCGCGAAGAGCACCGCGCCGGAGGCCGTGGCGGCCGGGGCCGGCAGCAGGGACACCAGCGCCCCGCCGAGGGCGGGTCCACCGATCTGGGCCGCCGAACGACTGCCCTCCAGCGCGCTGTTGGCGCTCAGCAGCCGGTCCCGTCGTACCAGGCGGACGAGGGACGCCTGGTACGCCACGTCGAAGAACACGGACAGGGCGCCGACGGTGAAGGCGAGGACGAACAGCCCGGGCAGCCCGAACCGGCCGCACAGGCAGGCCACGGCCGCCACGGCCAGGGCGAGGGCCCGGCCGGCGTCGGCGAGCGTCATCGTCGTGCGGGTCCGCCATCGGTCCACCCAGACCCCGGCGAGGAGCGCGAGCAGCAGGATCGGCGCCTGCCCCACCGCGCGCAGCGCGCCCAGCCGGCCGGCGTCGGCCTGGAGCGTCAGGACGGCCAGGAGCGGCAGGACCACCGAGGTGGCGTGCTCGCCGAGTTGGGAGGCGGTCTGCCCCAGCCAGAGCCCGCGGAAGTCGGCGTCACGCACCAGGCGGAGGGAAGGGGTACGGCGGAGGTCGTTCCCACGGGAGGAGTCGGACGGCACGGGAGTCCCTTGTGTGCTCGGCAACGGCGCCCGCCGCCGGACCCGTTGACGGGTCCCGGCGGTTCGGGCAGGAGACAGCTCGCTGCGCCGCGGCATCAAGGGCGGCACACGATGACGGGCCGGTGACGGCCACGGCGTCAACGCGTGCTCGGGCGACCGACCATGTCGACTCCTCACGGGGATCCGGTGCTGCTCAACGTAGCCGCCGGGGGACGGCACGGGAAACGCTTTCCGGGACTCCTGACGGTCGCCCCCGGGGGATCCCGGAGCGCCGGGACGCCGGGGCGCCGGAGGGCGGTGCACGGCCTCCGGCGCGCCCCGGCCGGTCAGGGGAGGATCTCGACGTATCCGTCGCTGCCGTGCACCCGGACGCGCTGCCCGTCGCGGATCAGCCGGGTGGCCCGGTCCACCCCCACGACGGCCGGCAGCCCGTACTCACGGGCGATCACCGCGCCGTGCGTCATCAGTCCGCCGACCTCCGTCACCAGACCCGCGATGCCGACGAACAGGGGCGACCAACTGGGGTCCGTGTAGGGCGTGATCAGGATGTCGCCCGCCTCCAGGTCGGCCTGCGCCATGTCGAGGACGACGCGTGCCCTGCCCTCGACGGTCCCGGCGGAGACGGCCAGGCCGATCAGGGCACCGGAGGGGACGTCGTCGCGCCGGTACGCCCCGTTGACCATCTCACCGTCCGAGGTGAGGACCCGGGGCGGTGTGAGCGCGTGGTACGAGCGGAACGCGTCCTTGCGCTGCCGGACGAGCTCGTGGTCCACCCGGTGCGTGCGCACGGCCTCGCCGAACTCGTCGAAGGTCAGGTGGAAGACGTCCTCCGGGTCGGGGAGCACTCCCGCCCGCACGAGACGCCCGGCCTCGGCCAGCAGGGCCTGCTTGTAGACGAAGTAGCGGCGGATGATGCCGTACTTCGGGTACTCCCGGTAGCCGATGAAGGTGCGGACCCGGTCGATCATCCGCTTGGTCTCGTCGGCCTTGCGGTCCCCGTCGGGCAGCTCCCGCAAGCGGGCCAGGACCTCCTGCTCCTTCTGCCGCGCCTCGTGCAGCCCCTGCTCGAACCGCCTCTTGGCGGCACCCGGTGCGAAGTTGCGGACGTTGTCGAGGATGGCCGGGACCAGGGTGCCGGGGCGCTCGCGCCAGCGGGGCCGGGTGATGTCGATCTCGCCGGCGCAGCGCACGCCGTACCGGTCCAGGTAGGCCTCGATGGCGTCGCGTGCCTCGGCTCCGCCCGGCAGTTTCGGCAGGTCGTCGAGGAAGTCGTCGCCCTGGACGGCGCGCAGGTGTGCCACCACCTCCGGGTGCGGCCGGACGGCGTCCGCCACGTCCAGGAGGTCCAGGCCCATCTCGGAGGTGATGTTGCCCGGGGCTGACAGGGTGAGGGAGTCGGCGGCGTTCTTCTCGCCGAGCCACTCCCCCAGCTTGTCGTTGAGCCACCACGTGGACTCCATCCCCGCCATGATCGCCTGCATGCTCAGCGGGTCACGGAGGATGCGCTTGTGCTCCTCGAACGCCTCCCGGAGGAAGTCGAACAGGGCCGGTCCGGTCTTGTCCCGAATACCGCGTTCGAGGTCGGCGAGGGACGCCTCGTTGCGTGCGATCAGCTCCGTGACGAGCGCCGGGTCGGTCGGGATGGGGGCCGGGGCCGGGTCGGCCGGCTGCCCCGCGGGCCGGCCGGCGGGCTGGGGGTCCGGGAGCGACGGGACGAAGTCGCCCCGGTCGAGGACGGTCTCCAGGGCGTCCCGCACGAGTGGGTCGGAGCGGCCGGCGACGTCGAGGAGACCGGCGCGGCCGGTGGGCGTGGCGAGGGCCTTGGTGGCGTCGACGAACAGCCGGCCGCCCGCCTCGTGCATGGGCGCCATGGCCGTCAGCTGCCACAGGGAGATGCCCAGCGGCTTCATGGGGTCGGTCATCATCTGCTGGTGACCGACGGAGACGTAGACGTGGTTGTCCTGGTCGGCGGCCCGCGGGACGGGGTAGAGCGTGGTGATCGGCCGGCTCTGCACGATCCGGAAGCCGTCGTCGCACAGGCACCACTCGATGTCCTGGGGGCGGCCGAAGTGTGCTTCGATGCGGCGTCCGGTCCGGACGAGTTCCAGGACCTGCGCGTCGGTCAGGGCCGGCTGCTTCTGCTCGCGCGGGTCGACGGCCTCCTGCCGTGTCCCGCCGGCCGGCAGGGCCCGTACGGCGCGTTCCTTGGCGGCGATCGTCCTGGCGACGATCCCGCCGTCCCGCACCTGGTAGACGTCCGGGTTCACCAGGCCGGAGACCAGGGCCTCGCCGAGGCCGAGGCCGGCGTCCACGGTGGCGACCTTCCGGTTGCCCGTGACGGGGTCGGCCGTGAACAGGATCCCGGAGGCGTGCGGGACGACCATCCGTTGCACGACGACGGCCATGAGGACCGTTCGGTGGTCGATGCCGTTGCGCTGACGGTAGGTCACGGCCCGCTCGGTGAACAGCGAGGCCCAGCACCGGCTGATGTGCCGCAGGATGGCCTCGGGGCCCACGACGTTGAGGTAGGTGTCCTGCTGGCCCGCGAAGGACGCGGTCGGCAGGTCCTCCGCGGTCGCGCTGGAGCGCACGGCGTAGGCGTCCTGTTCCCCGTGCCGGGCGAGAGCGCGGGTGATCGCGGCCGCGAGGTCGTCGGGGACGGCGATCGCTTCGACGGTCCGGCGGATCCGTGCGCTGAGCGTGCGGACGGCCTCCGGGTCGTCCGCGTCCGTGCGCGCGAGGCGTTCCAGGTCCTCGTCGAGGGAGGGCGCTCCCGCCACGATGCCTCGGTAGGCGCCCGTGGTGACGCAGAAACCACCCGGCACGCCGATGCCCTCGATGCGCGAGAGCTCCCCCAGGTGTGCGGCCTTGCCTCCGACGTCCGCGGCCCGCGTCGCGTCGATCTCGTGCAGGTCCAGCAGGTACTGCTCGGTCATCTCCCGTTGCCTTCCGTCAGCGGCACACGGACCTCTTGCGCCGTTTACGCAGGTCGCGGCCTCGGTCGACGATTGTGCGGGGTGACGGGGGCCTTGCCGCAAGCCCCCCTGTGCGCTATACGTTGAGAAGGGCAGGGAGATGTATCCCTGCCCTTCGTCGTGTCCGGCGCGTGTCCGGCGCGTGCCTGCCGGTGCCCTATGGCCTGAGGTCGTCGGGCCCGTCCAGTAGGGCGACGCGTGCGGTGATGCTCTTGCCGACGGGCTCCCGGCGCGCCTCGAAGTCCTGGGCGACGGCCTTCACGATCTCCAGGCCGTGCTGGCCCACCCGTCCGGCGTCGGCGGCTCTGGCCACCGGCAGCACCGGATCCGAGTCCCACACGGTCACCTCGACCGCGTCGTCGTCGATCCGCAGGTCCATGCGGGCCCGGCCGGGCGCGTACTTGCGGACGTTGGTGACCAGCTCGCTGACCACCAGCTGCGTCAGGTCCACGCTCCGCTGGGAGATGTTCAGCCCCTGTTCCGCCTGGTGCCGGGCCAGGAATTCGGCTGCCAAGTGGCGGGCCTTGGCTATGTCTCCGTCCAGGGCCACCGTGAGATCTCGCTCCCCGTTCACACGTCCCGCGTACCCGGGGGAACACGTTTGACGCCCCTGTGCACCAGGTGTGCACAAAGCCGCCAGGCCGGCCGGAGCGGGTCCGGCCGGCCTGGCGGCTTGGAGAATCCGAGGTGGACGGGCTGGGTCAGCCGGTGGCGAGCATGCCCTCACGCAGCCGGGCCAGGCAGCGGGACAGCAGCCGGGAGACGTGCATCTGGGAGACGCCGAGACGCTCGCCGATCTGCGCCTGGGTCAGCTCGTCCACGAACCGCATGTGGATGATCTGCCGGTCCCGCTCGTCCAGCGCGGCGACCATGGGAGCCAGGGCGTGGAAGTCCTCCACGAGCTCCAGGGCGCGGTCGTCGGCGCCGATGAAGTCGGCCAGGACCGCCTCGCCGTCGTCGCTGGTGCTCAGGGCGGCGTCGAGGGAGGAGGAGTTGTAGCCGTTGGAGGCGATCTGCGCCTCCCGGACGTCCTCCTCGGACAGGCTCATGAGCTCGGCGAGCTCCTTCACCGTGGGGGTGCGGCCGAGCCGGCTGCGCAGTTCCTCGGTGGCGCGGGCGAGCTGGACGCGGGCTTCCTGAAGACGGCGGGGCACGTGCACGGCCCAGGTGGTGTCACGGAAGAACCGCTTCATCTCGCCGACGATGTAGGGGATCGCGAAGGAGGTGAACTCGACCTCGCGCGTCAGCTCGAACCGGTCGATCGCCTTGATCAGGCCGATCATGCCGACCTGGACGATGTCCTCCATCTCCTCCGCGCCGCGGCTGCGGAACCGGCCGGCGGCGAAGCGGACCATGGACATGTTCATCTCGATCAGCGTGTTGCGCGCGTACTGGTATTCGGGCGTGCCCTCCTCCAGTACGGCCAGCTGGTCGAAGAACATCCGGGACAGCTCACGGGCGTCCTTGGGCGCGACCTTCGACGGATCGGCGACCTCCGGCAGACGCACCTTGTCCGTGTCCGTTTCTGCAGCTATGGCTGTCGCCATCATGCTTCCCTCCCCATCCGTCCAGCTCGGCGCCGACCCGTCTCGGGTCGGCGCAAGGCCGTCTACCCCGACTTCACGCATACATGCGCACCCAATTCTGCCTCGTCCGCCGACCGGACCGTAAGGGGCCCGTCGGCCGGACGCCCCGGCTGCGCCTCCACGGCCCCGGAAGACCGGCCGGGCCCTGTCACCGCAGGTCCGCGAGGGTCAGGGCGTGTCCCCGGAGTAGTAGAAGCGGCAGCTCACTCCGGGGCCGCTGCCGCGGGGTTCACCGGGGCGCGGGTCGTACAGGGAGCGGCCGCCGGGGAACTGTCCCAGCTCGGTGGGCAGGGCGGCGCCGTCGTCGACCTCCTCCAGGCGCCATCCGGTGATGTCCAGCAGCAGCCCGTCCAGCGGCCCGCCCGTCAGCGCGGCGTACGTCTGGTGCGGCAGGGGTCCCGGGTCGGGGTCGTCGTGGTCATGGCCGTACACCCGGCCCCGCAGCAGCTGCTCGTCTCCGTTCATGCCGTCCAGCCTCGCAGCCACCACTGACAACGGCGGCTGCCCGGCGGAACCGCGGTGCTCGCTCGCCGGGGCGGGCTCCCCGCTCACACCCCGGCCCGGCGGCGGACGGCGAGGACGCGCATCGTCAGGGCGACGGCCAGCAACACCCAGGCGGCCGCGCAGTAGCCCCACGCGGTCGTCCCCCGTACCGCCCCGAAGGAGGCCCAGACTGCCCACAGCGCGACCAGCACCGCCAGCGCGCTCCAGGCGATGTCGGCAATGCGGGTCGGCAGTTGGGCGCGCTGCCTGGTGCCGGGTTCGAGTGTGCCGAGTCCGTGCTGCTCCGACGCGTCCTGATGCGACATGGACGGTTCCTCCCGTGTGCTGAGGGTGTGTGCTCCCGCAGGCGTTCCGGATACCCGGCGGGCGCTACGGCACACCGCCAACTCCCTTCACTGATACGGAAGATGGGCCTCCGCTGCGGCGCCGCCGGGGTGGCCACCCGGTGATCGGCGACTGGCTCGACCGCTGGCCGGCGTCGCTCAACACGGCGCGAGGAAGCGGGGATTGGCCTGTACCAAAGCCTTGACACGCGCTTGCATCACTTCTTAAATCATGAACTGAAATAAGACTCGGGATTCCCCAAGCGCCCCCTCCCCCCGACCCTCCGCTTCCCGAGCCTCACCCCCACACCCCCCACCCCCGCCCCGGCGGCCGGCCCGCGGCGAGTGCGCGCGACCTGCGGCGTGTCATGCCCATGACCTGCCCGAGTCCGCGCTCGTCGCCAGAAACGGACGTGACCCCATGATCAGACACCTCGCGGCCGGCTCCACCGGACGCCACCTGCTCGGCATCACCGCGGCGGCGTCACTCCTCGTGGGCCTCGGCGGCACCCCCGCGAGCGGCGCGGCCGCAGCCACGGGCCGGATCACCGGACTCGGCGGGAAGTGCGTGGACGTGGCCGGCGCCGCCACGGCCAACGGCACGCCCGTGCAGCTCTACGACTGCAACGGCAGCGCCGCCCAGCAGTGGGACGTGGCCGCCGACGGCACCGTCCGGGCCCTCGGCAAGTGTCTCGACGTCGCCTCCGGCGCCACTGCCGACGGAACCAGGGTGCAGCTCTGGGACTGCAACGGCAGCGCCGCCCAGCAGTGGACCGTCACCTCCGCCCGGGACATCGTCAACCCGCAGGCCGACAAGTGCCTGGACGCCACCGGCAACAGCTCCGCCAACGGCACGAGGCTGCAGATCTGGACCTGCACCGGCGCGGCCAACCAGAAGTGGACCGCCCCCACCTCCGGCGGCCCGGCCCCCTCCCCCGGCGCGATGGCGGTGGCGCCCTACCTCTACAACGGCTGGGGCAGCCCGCCCGACCCGACCACCGTGATGAACGCGACCGGCGTCAAGTGGTTCACGCTCGCCTTCGTCCTCAGCAACGGCTACTGCAACCCGCAGTGGGACGGCAGCCGGCCCCTGACCGGGGGCGTGGACCAGCGGACCGTCACCACCGTCCGGGCGGCCGGCGGCGACGTCATCCCGTCCTTCGGCGGTTGGAGCGGCAACAAGCTGGAGAGCTCCTGCGGCAGCGCGGGCGAACTGGCCGCCGCCTACCAGAAGGTCGTCGACGCCTACGGGCTCAAGGCCATCGACATCGACATCGAGGCGGCCGCCTACGACAGCCCGACCGTCCAGCAGCGGACCGTGGACGCGCTGAAGACCGTCAAGGCGAACAACCCGGGCCTCAAGGTGTACGTCACCTTCGGCACCGGCCAGAACGGACCGGACACCGGCCTGATCGACAGGGCCGCGGCCTCCGGGCTCACCGTCGACAGCTGGACGATCATGCCGTTCAACTTCGGCGGCGCCGGGCAGGACATGGGCCGGCTGAGCGTCCGTGCCGCCGAGGGCCTCAAGACCGCCGTGAAGAACGCCTACGGATACAGCGACGACCAGGCCTACCGGCACACCGGCATCTCCTCGATGAACGGCATCACCGACAACGGCGAGACCGTGACGGTCGCCGACTTCCGCACGATCCTCGCCTACGCCCAGCAGCGTCACCTGGCGCGGCTGACCTTCTGGTCGGTCAACCGCGACCGGCCCTGCACGGGCGGCGGGGCCGACACCTGCTCGGGCGTCTCCCAGCAGCCGTGGGACTTCACCCGGGTCCTCGCCCAGTACAACGGCTGACCGCCCCCTCCCCCACGTCCCTCACGTCCCCCACCCCGCCGTACCCCCGGCACAGGAGAAGCCATGCTTCCTGCCCTCCGACCAGCCCCCGGCGGCCGCCCGCGGTCCGCCCGCACCGCCACCCGCACCCACGTGGTCGCCGCCCTGGCGGCCGCCGCCACCGTCTTCTCCCTGCTCGGGGCCGCTCCCCCGGCGCAGGCGGCCCCCTCCGCTCCCGCGGCGGCGGCGGCGCTGCCCGACGGCTGGTCCACCGTGGTGAACAGCGGCAGCGGCAAGTGCCTGGACGCCCGCGCGGCGGCCACCGTCAACGGCACCGCCGTGCAGCAGTACACCTGCAACAGCAGCACCGCCCAGCAGTGGAGCTTCACCCCGACCAGCGACGGCTACGTGCGGATCGACAACCGCAACGACGCCCAGCAGGTCGTGGACGTCAGCGACGTCTCCACCGCCGACAACGCGGCCGTGCACCTGTGGACGTACGGTGGGGGCGGCAACCAGCAGTGGCGGGCCGTCGACGAGGGCGGTGGCGCCTACCACTTCGTCAACCGGCACAGCGGCAAGTGCCTGGACGTTCCCGCGGCCTCCACCGCCGACAGCGTCCAGCTGGTGCAGTACACCTGCAACGGCACGGCGGCGCAGCGCTTCCAGGTGTCCCCGGTGAACACCGCTCCCGGAGACGCCGACCTCGGCCCCAACGTGGTCGTCTTCGACCCGAGCATGCCCTCCTCGACGATCCAGAGCCGGCTGGACTCCATCTTCCGGCAGCAGGAGACCAACCAGTTCGGGTCCCAGCGGTACGCGGTGATGTTCAAGCCGGGCACGTACAGCAACGACGTCAACGTCGGCTTCTACACGCAGGTGCTGGGCCTCGGCCAGTCGCCCGACTCCGTGACCATCAACGGGGCGGTGCACGTGGAGGCGGACTGGTTCCCGCCGCAGAACGCCACCCAGAACTTCTGGCGCGGCGCCGAGAACCTGTCGGTGAACCCCACCGGCGGCACCGACCGCTGGGCCGTCTCCCAGGCGTCCGGCTACCGGCGCATGCACGTCCGCGGCAACCTCGAACTCAGCGACGGCGGCTGGTCCAGCGGCGGCTTCATGGCCGACAGCAAGATCGACGGCCAGGTGCGCTCGGGCAGCCAGCAGCAGTGGCTCACCCGCAACTCCCAGCTCGGCAGCTGGACCGGCTCCAACTGGAACATGGTCTTCGTCGGCAGCCAGGGCGTGCCGGGCAACACCTTCCCCAACCCGCCCTACACGACGGTGAACCAGACCCCCACCGTCCGGGAGAAGCCCTTCCTGTACGTGGACGGCGCCGGCGCCTACAAGGTGTTCGTCCCGGCGCTGCGGGCCGACTCCTCGGCCACCACCTGGGCCGGGGGGAACGCCGCCGGCACCTCGCTCGGCATCGACCAGTTCTTCGTCGTCAAGCCGGGCGCGACCGCGGCGCAGATCAACGCGGCCCTCGCCGAGGGCAAGAACCTGCTGGTCACTCCGGGCGTGTACCACCTGGACCAGACGCTGCGCGTGACCCGCGCGAACACCGTGGTCCTCGGCCTGGGGCTCGCGACGTTCATCCCGGACAACGGCGTCACGGCCATGACCGTCGCCGACGTCGACGGCGTGAAGATCGCCGGGGTCCTCTTCGACGCGGGCACCACCAACTCCCGCTCGCTGGTGGAGATCGGGCCGTCCGGGGCGTCCGCCGACCACGGGGCGAACCCGACCTCGCTGCACGACGTGTACTTCCGCGTGGGCGGCGCGGCCGTCGGCAAGGCCACCACGAGCCTCGTCGTCCACAGCGACGACGTCATCGGCGACCACATGTGGATCTGGCGCGGCGACCACGGCTCGGGCATCGGCTGGAACACCAACACCGCCGACACCGGACTCGTCGTGAACGGCGACGACGTGACCATGTACGGCCTGTTCGTCGAGCACTACCAGAAGCACCAGACCATCTGGAACGGCAACGGCGGCCGGACGTACTTCTACCAGAACGAGATGCCCTACGACCCGCCCAACCAGGCCGCCTGGATGAACGGTTCGACGCAGGGCTACGCCGCCTACAAGGTCGCCGACTCGGTCACCAGCCACCAGGCGTACGGACTGGGCAGCTACTGCTACTTCAACGTCAACCCCGCCGTCACCGCGGAGCACGCCTTCGAGGTGCCGAACCGACCCGACGTGCGCTTCCGGAACATGGTGACCGTCTCGCTGGGCGGCACCGGCACCATCCGGCACGTCATCAACGACCGGGGCGGGCTGTCGAACTCCTCGACCAACGTGGCGAACCTGGTGAGCTACCCGTGAGGCGGCTCGCGGCACGGCTGCTGCTCCTGCCGGCGCTGGTGCTGGGGCTGATCGCCCCGGCCCTCGCCGGGCCCCCCGCATCCGCCGCCGTACGGGCCCCCGCGTTCAAGGTCATCGCCTTCTACAACGGGACCTGGGACGCCGCGCACATCGACTTCGTCAAGGAAGCCAACGCGTGGTTCCCGCGGGCCGCGGCGGAGAACGGCTTCGCCTACACGGCGACGACCGACTGGAACCTGCTGGCCGACGGCGGCGTGGACGACTACCAGGTCGTCCTCTTCCTGGACGACGCGCCGCAGACGGCGGCCCAGCGCGCCGGCTTCGAGCGGTACGTCAGGGCCGGGGGCGGCTGGCTGGGCTTCCACGTCTCGGCGTTCACCACCCAGGCCGGCTCCTGGCCCTGGTTCTACAACTCCTTCCTCGGCAGCGGCGCCTTCCGGTCCAACACCTGGGGACCGACCACGGCGGTGCTGCGCACCGAGGACCGGACCCATCCGGCCACCGCCGCCCTGCCCGCGACGTTCACCTCGTCGGTCAGCGAGTGGTACAGCTGGTCCAACGACCTGCGGGCTAATCCGGACATCAAGGTCCTGGCGTCGGTGGACCCGTCGAGCTTCCCCCTCGGCACCGACCCGAACCAGTCGTGGTACAGCGGCTACTACCCGATCCTGTGGACCAACACCCAGTACCGGATGCTGTACGCGAACTTCGGCCACAACGCCATGAACTACGACACCAACACGCGACTGTCGTCCACGTTCGCCAGCGCCACCCAGAACCGCTTCCTCATCGACGGCCTCAAGTGGCTCGGCGGGGCGGGGAACGGGCCCGCCCCCGACGACCCGATCTCGGGGACGGCCTGGTACTCCCTGGCCGACGGCGCCCACGGCACCTGCGTCGACGCACGGGCGGCGGCCACGGCCGACGGAACGGCCGTGCAGCAGTACACCTGCAACGGCACCGCCGCCCAGCAGTGGCAGTTCCGGCCCACCGACGGCGGCTACAGCCGGATCGCCGCCCGCGGCAACCCGCAGCAGTCCGTCGACGTCACCGGCGTCTCCACCGCCGACGGCGCACCCCTGCAACTGTGGTCCTACGGCGGTGGCGGGAACCAGCAGTGGCGCCCGGTGCGGGAACCGGACGGCGGGTACCGCTTCGTCGCCCGGCACAGCGGCAAGTGCCTGAGCACCACCGGCACGGCGACCGCCGGCACGCAGCTGGTGCAGCGCCCCTGCGACGGCTCGGCCGGGCAGAGGTTCCGGCTCACCGCCGTGTCCTGAGCCGCGACCGGGTCCCGACGGCGCACCGCCGCCGGGACCCGGTCGGCGGCGGCGTGCGGAGACGGCGGAAGCCGGACCCCAGGTGTGCCCTCCTCGAAGCGGGATAAAAGAGGTGGCGACCGGAAAGGGGGGTCGCCGTGGCCGTCGAATTCGATCTGGGCGAGGTGCTGGCGGCAGCCGAGGACGCAGCGCCGATGGAGTCCGTCGACGTGGTGGCCGGCTATCTGCAGAAGCGCTTCGGTGCGGTGTCGACCTCCTTCCTGTTCCTCGACTTCGTCGGCCAGGAGCTGGTGCGCCTGAAGGCGGCGGACGCCGGCGCCGAGGAGGCGGACGCCGAGCGCACCCCCCTTCGGGGCAGCCCCTACGACCGGGTACTGCGCACGCAGCGGCTGCACCAGGAGACGGACGCGGAGGGCAGAGCGCGCGTCATCGCCCCGGTCACCAACCGCGGCGACTGCGTCGGCGTGCTGGAGATGACGCTCCCCCACGCCGACGAGACCGTACTGCGGCACGTCACCGAGGCGGCGCACGCACTGGCGTACATCATCGTCACCGACCGCCGCTTCACCGACCTCTACCAGTGGGGGCAGCGCACCACTCCGCTGACCCTCGCCGCGGAGATCCAGCACCAGCTGCTGCCCTCGGCGTCCTCCTGCGAAGCACCGCAGTTCACCGTCGCCTGCGCCCTCGTCCCCGCGGACGACATCGGCGGCGACACCTACGACTACTGCCTCGACCGCGACACCCTGCACCTGTCGCTGACCGACGCCATGGGGCACGACGTCGACTCCGCCCTCCTGGCGACCCTGCTGCTCGGTGCCCTGCGCGGCGCCCGCCGGGCCGGGTGCAACGTGCTGGAGCAGGCCCGTCATGCGCACCGGGCGATGCGGGCCCACGGCCGCGGCGCCATGGCCACCGGGCAGCTGCTGTGCATCGAGTTCCAGGAGGAACGCGTCGAGCTGATCAACGCGGGCCACCCCTGGCCGCTGCGGCTGCGCGACGGCACCGTGGAGGAGATCCGCCTGTCGGTGAACCTGCCGTTCGGCGTGCCCTCACCAGTGCCCTACCGGATCCAGGAGATCGACCTGCGCCCCGGGGACCGGCTGCTGCTGATCACCGACGGCATGCAGGACCGCAAGGCGGCCGCCGTCGACCTGCGCGGCCTGCTGCGCGACACCCGTGACCTGCACCCCCGGCAGGCCGTGCAGGTCCTCACCAACGCCGTGAAGGACGCCTGCGACGGCCACCCCCAGGACGACGCCACGGTGATGTGCCTCGACTGGCACGGCCGCGGCGACACGGCCTGACCGGCGTACCGGACCGGGACCGGCCCGCCGGACCCGCTCGCCGGACCGGCGGCGCCGCCGTAACGCCCGGGGCCGTATCGCTCATGTGAGGCTGCTGGGCCCCATGTGGCACATCGCATGCTTGTACGAGCCAGGTCAGGGCACTCGGTAGGCGCGGATCGGCCTCCGCCGCGGCCACAGGGGCCGCAGTCCTCCGGCGGCCGACGCAGGACCCGCCAAGGGGAGAGAGACCGTGACGTTGCGTATCGGGGCAGAAGAAGAGTTCCACGTGGTGGACGTGGAGAGCGGGCGCCTGGTGCCACGAGGACGAGCCGTGCTCGAGCGGCTGGACAGACCCGGGTTCACCACCGAGCTCCAGCGATCGTCGGTGGAGCGCAACAGCGAGGTGCACGACACCCTCGACGCCCTCCACGCCGACCTCACCGGAGCGCGACGCCGGCTGGACGCGGCAGCGTCCTCCCTCGGCCTCGCCGTCGTGGCGGCCGGCACCGTCCCGCTCGCGCAGCTCGGCGCCGAGGACGTCACCGACGACCCGCGCTACCGGCACATGGCCGACGAGTACCGCAAGCTCGTGCACGAGCAGCTCGTGTGCAGCGCCCAGATCCATGTCGACGTGCCCGACCGCGACACCGCCGTGCGTGCCATGTGCCTGGTGTCGCCCTGGCTGCCGCCGCTGCTCGCGCTCTCCGCGAGCTCGCCGTTCTGGCTGGGCTCGGACACCGGGTACGCGAGCTGGCGCACGATGGTGTGGCAGCGCTGGCCCACCACGGGCCCCGCCGGCTGCCACGGCAGCGCCCAGGAGTACGACGCCGCCGTCGCCGAGCTGATCGGTTCGGGCGTCATCAGCGACCCGGGGATGCTCTACCACGACGTACGCCCCTCGGCCCACCAGGGAACGCTGGAGCTGCGCATCTGCGACGCCTGCCCCCGGGCCGAGACGGTCGTGCTGGTCGCCGGGCTGTTCCGGGCGCTGGTGCGCGACGCCTGCGAGCGGCTGGAGAAGGACAGCGGCCCCGTCTGCGACGGCCACCACGAGTGGCTGCGCGCCGCCACCTGGCGTGCGGCCCGCTCCGGCCTCGAAGGGCCCCTGGTCGACCCGCGGACGCGGCGGGCGGCCCCGGCTGCCGCGGTGCTGCGCCGGATGCGCGACCGCCTGCGCCCGGCGCTGCAGGCCTCCGGCGACTGGGAGACCGTGAGCACCCTGCTGGACGAGGCGCTGGCCGCCGGGAGCGCCGCCCAGCGGCTGCGGCGCGTGGCGGCCTCCGAGGACCTGCTGGCCAGCGTCGACCTCCTGGTCGATGAGACGCGTGGCGGACGTACCGCCCGGCGGGCCGCCCCCGCCCCCTTGCGGCCGTTCACCGGCGGGGGCAACGCGGCGGTCCGCCCGGAGCTCCGCCGGAGCGCGGCCGGGGGAATCGCGGGCTGAGTCCCATGCCGCTGCACCGTCTTTCGTTCTCCCCGACTTCCCGCCGCCGTGGCAGGCCCGGCTCGCCCGGCCTGCCGACACCTTCGCCGAGATCAAGGAGTTGTTCCCCCATGCCCAGCTCGTGGCCCCCTTCGCCGGCGCCGCACGCCGTCCGCAGCGTGCCGCGGCCCGCTTCAGTCGTCGACGGCGACGGAAGGGGGCGGGTCTGATGTGCGGACTCAGCGGAGAGATCCGCTTCGACGGGCGGCGCCCGGACATCGCGGCGGTCGAGCGCATGACCGACCGGCTCGCGCCGCGCGGCCCCGACGGGCGCGGGTTGTGGTCCCAGGGACCGGTGGCCCTCGGCCATCGCCGGCTCAAGATCATCGGCTTGTCGGAGACCGGCGCCCAGCCCATGACCGACCCGGGCGGCCGGGTCGCCGGCGTGTTCAACGGCTGCGTCTACAACTACCGTGAGCTGCGCGAGGAACTGCGCCGCCTGGGCCACACCTTCTTCTCCGACTCGGACACCGAGGTGGTGCTCAAGGCGTACGAGGAGTGGGGCAGCTCCTGCGTCGAGCGGTTCTACGGCATGTTCGCGTTCGTGCTGGTCGAGCAGGACACCGGCCGGGTGGTCCTGGGCCGGGACCGGCTCGGCATCAAGCCGCTGTACCTCACACAGACCGCCGACCGGCTGCGTTTCGCCTCGTCGCTGCCCGCGCTGCTGGCCGGGGACGGGGTCGACACCTCCCTCGACCCGGTCGCCCTGCACCACTACTTCAGCTGGCACGCCACCGTGCCCGCCGAGCGCACGGTCCTGAACGGCGTGCGCAAGCTGCCGCCCGCCACCGTCCGCGTCATCGAGCCGGACGGCACGCACCGCGACCACTGCTACTGGCAGCCCGACTACGTGCGCCGTCCCGAGCACGCGGCGATGAGCGCCGACGACTGGACGGACGCCGTGCTGGAGTCGCTGCGCACCGCCGTGCGCCGCCGCATGGTCGCCGACGTGCCGGTGGGCGTGCTGCTCTCGGGCGGCCTGGATTCCAGCCTCATCGTCGCCCTGCTGGCCCAGGAGGGGCAGCGCGACCTGGCGACGTTCAGCGTCGGCTTCGAGTCCGAAGGAGGCGAGGAGGGCGACGAGTTCCACTACTCGGACCTGGTGGCACGTCACTTCGGCACCGATCACCACCAGCTGCTGGTCCCCTCCGACCGGGTGTCCCAGGCGCTCGACGGCGCGGTCGCCGCCATGAGCGAACCGATGATGAGCCACGACGTGGTCGCCTTCCACCTGCTGTCCGAGCAGGTCGCCAAGGAAGTCAAGGTCGTGCAGAGCGGCCAGGGCGCCGACGAGGTGTTCGCCGGCTACAGCTGGTACCCGGCCATGGCGGGCGTGCCGCGCGAGCGCGCCGCGCAGGCCTACCTCGACGCCTACTCCGACCGCTCGCACGCGGACCTGGCCCGGATCCTGGAGCCGGCCCTGATGCCCACGCACGACGTGTCCGCCGAGTTCGTGCGGCGGCACATGGCGGCCCCGGGCGCCGAGACCGCGCTGGACGCGGACCTGAGGCTCGACACGCACGTGCTGATGGTCGACGACCCGGTCAAGCGCGTCGACAACATGACGATGGACTGGGGCCTGGAGGCGCGGGTGCCGTTCCTCGACCACGACCTGGTCGAGCTGGCCGCCGCCTGCCCGCCCGAACTGAAGCTCGCCGACGGCGGCAAGGGCATCCTGAAGGCCGTGGGGCGCAAGGTGCTGCCGCGTGAGGTCGTGGACCGGCCCAAGGGCTACTTCCCGGTGCCGGCGATCAAGCACATGGCCGGTCCGGTGCTGGAGCGGGTCCGCGAGGCCCTGACCGCCCCCGAGGCCAAGGGCCGGGGTGTGTTCCGCCAGGAGTACGTGACCGAACTGCTCGCCGCGCCCGACGCGCACCGCACCCGTCGTGGGGCCAACACGTTGTGGCAGGTAGCTTTGCTGGAGATATGGCTGCAGACGCACGGGATCAACTGACCGGCAGGCGCGCGGAGCGGGCCGCCCCCTCCCCCTGGGCCGGTGCGCCGGGGACGACTACGCCTGACGCGCCGGGTGCTCCCTGGCCGGTGGTGGACGGGAGTGACACCGCCACCCGGTGGTGGGACCTGCTGGACGCCGGCCCGGCGGCGGACCCGGCGTCCGGCGGCTCGCTGCCCGCGCCCGCGCCCCTGCACCTGCCCGACGCCACGGCGCCCGACGACGGGCCGACGGTGCTGGCGGGGCACGGCTGCTGGTACCCGTCGGCCGACCCGAGCGGCAGGCAGGTGGCGTTCATCTGCGACCGCCGCGGTGTCCCGCAGTTGTGGGCCGGGCCCGTCGACGGGGACGTGCATCTGCTGGACGCCGACCCGGACCCGGTCATCGAGGTGTCCTGGTCCCCCGACGGCCGGTGGATCGCGTACACGACCGCCCCCGAGGGCGGGGAGCTGACCCGCGTGCTGTGCGTGCGCCCGGACGGCACCGGACGGCGGGTCCTGGCCGGTGCCGAGCCGGGCAGCTCCGCCCATCTGGGCTGCTGGCGGCGTGACGGTTCGGCCGTCGCCGTGACGGTCGCGGAGCCGCCGCCGCACAGCGGCCCGGGTGGGACCGAGGTGGCGCCGGTGCGGTCCGAGAGCGGCGCCCCGGGACCGTCCCTGCCGCCCGGCTGGGACACGCGCGACGGCCCCGCCGTCCTGCTGGGCGGGCAACCCTCCGCGCCCGCGCCCTCGTTCACCGTCACCGGCGACGGCCGCGCCCCGGAGGGCCACCGCGCCGGGGGCGAGGAGCCGGCGCCGCTGACGCTGTCGACGTACCTCGTCGACCCGGAGGGTGCCTCCGCGCCGGTGTTCCTGGCGAGCGAGCGCGGCGCGGCGACCCTGCGGGTCTGCGACCTGAGCCGCGACGGCAGGCTGGCCCTGCTGCGGCGCGGACCCCGCGGCCGCCGCGAGGCGCTGGTCGTCGACACCCGCGACCTGAGGATCACCTGCTCGCTTCCCGTCGCCGACGGCGATCCGTGGATCGGCGGGTTCTCACCGGACCGGCGGACGCTGTGGCTGCGCAGCGACCATGACCGGGAGTTCGCCGCCCTGTACGCGCTGCGGCTGGACGCGCGGGGACGGCGCACGGGCCTCACCGTGGCGGCGGAGCGCTCCGACTGCGGCCTGGAACTGCTGGCCGTGGACCGCGACGGCCGCGGCGCCGCGCTCGTGTGGAACGTGCGCGGCGTGAGCGAGCTGGAGATCGTCGCGCTCCACACGGCGGCGGACCCGGTGGACGGGACGGCGGGCACGGCCGCTCCCCCGGGCACGGCCGCGCCGGCCGGCTCCCCGGCCGTGGCCGGGCCCGTCGCCACGGTGGGACCGGCGCGGGAGGTGCCCCTGCCGCACGAGGTCGTCACCCGGGTCGCCTCCACCGCCGACCCGGACGGCCCGGTCGTGGCACTCTCCGGGTCGCAGCGGCGCCCGGGCCTGTGGTGGCTGTACCAGGGCACGGCCCTGCGCACCCCCTGGTCCTCCCGGGACGAGGACACGGTCCCCGGTGACCGTCCGCCCGTGCGGCCGGTGCCCATGCGGCCCACCGCCCGGGACGGGCTCACCCTCGGCGGCTGGTACTACCGGGCCCCGGGCCGGGGGCCGGGCGAGCCCGCGCCCTGCGTCATCCATCTCCACGGTGGCCCGGAGGACCAGGAACGCCCCGTGTTCGACCCGCTCTACCACGAGCTCGTCGGCCGTGGCCTGGACGTGTTCGCCCCCGACGTGCGCGGCTCCTCCGGCTACGGGCGCTCCTTCGTCGACGCCGACCTGGGCACGGGCCGGTTCGCCGCGATCGACGACGTCGCGGACTGTGCGGCGCACGCGATCCTCGCCGGGCTGGCCGATCCGAGGCGGCTCGCCGTCATGGGCCACTCCTACGGCGGCTACCTGACGCTGGCGTCCCTGGTGTGGCACCCGGACCTGTTCCGCACGGGTGTGGCCGTCTGCGGCATGTCGGACTTCGCGACGTTCTTCGCCGGCACCGAGCCGTGGATCGCCCGGTCGGCGGCCCACAAGTACGGGCATCCCGAACGCGACCGGGAGCTGCTGCGCTCCCTGTCGCCGATGAGCCGCATCGACGCCCTGCGGGCGCCCGTGATGGCGGTGCACGGCCAGCACGACACCAACGTGCCGCCGGGTGAGTCCGAGCAGTTCGTGCGGGCGGCCCGGGACCGCGGGGTGGAGGCGGAACTGGTCGTCCTCCAGCACGAGGGGCACGACTTCCGCCGCGCCGACAACCGCCGCCTGTTCCGCCGCACCGCGGCGGACTGGATCCAGCGCCACCTGTCGGGCTGACCGGCACCGTCGGCCGGCGGTCACCGGCCCGTGAGGGCGAGGAACTCGCCGCGGGAGCGGGCGTCGGAGCGCAGCACGCCGAGCAGGGTCGAGGTCATGGTCGTGGAGCCGGCGGCCCGTACGCCGCGCAGGGTCATGCAGGCGTGCTCCGCCTCGATCACGACGCCGATGCCCTGGGGGCGCAGCTGGTTCTGGAGCCAGTCGGCCACCTGCTTGGTCAGGCGTTCCTGGACCTGCGGGCGGCAGGCGAAGTGCTCCACCACGCGGGCCAGTTTGGACAGGCCGAGGATCCGGGCGCCGGGCAGGTAGCCGACGTGTGCCGTGCCGACGACCGGCAGCAGGTGGTGCTCGCAGACCGTGCGGACGGGTATGCCGCGGGCGAGGACGAGTTCGTCGTAGCCCTCGTCGTTGGGGAAGGTCGTCAGGTCGAAGGGGCGCGGGCTGAACAGTTCGGCGTACGCGCGCGCCATGCGGCCCGGCGTGCCGCGCAGGCTGTCGGAGTCGGTGGAGATGCCGAGGGCGAGGAGGAACCGGGCCGCCGCGGCTTCGGCGGCGGCCACGTCGACGCCGTCCGGCTCGTGGACGACGCGCAGGGCGGGACGTACCGGCGCCGTTCCACCCGGGTCTTCGGTGCGGGCGGTGGTGTCGTGGGCGTGCTCGGCCATGTCAGCTGTCCCCCACGCCGAGGGCGGTGAGCAGCACCAGGACGAGCGTGACCACGGCGAGGAGCCCGTGGGCCACCACGACGGGCACCGGGAAGTGGCGTTCCGCGGGGACGGTCCCCTCGGCGCCGGGGCCGGTGGCGGCCGTGTGCGCCACCGGATTCGCGGTGCCGCCGCGGCGGACGGGGATCCAGCGGGCGAGCATGACGAAGCCGAGCAGGGCGACCGGCAGCAGGAGTGCGAACGCGGTCCAGGCCAGGGCGGACGTGTCGGCGACGACGTAGGCGATCCACACGACGAGGCCGATCGCGGCGAGGGCGAAGTGGCCGAGGACGACGGGTACGGGCAGGTGGCTGGCGCCGGTCTGCTGCCGGCGGGCTCCGCCGTGCCGGATCCAGGTGCCGAGCATGACGAAGCCGCCGAGGGCGGTCAGCACCCAGGCGATCAGTGCGGCGATGTCCATGAGGATCTCCAGGAGAGCGAACGGGTGGGGCGGGAGCAGGGAGTGGTGCCGGGTCAGCCCCGGGAGCGGGCGCCCGTGCGGGGACGGGCGGGTGTGTATCCCTCGGCCTGGGTGTTCTCGTCGGCGACCCGCACGCCGTAGCGGTAGGCGAGCTTGCCGCCCAGGAACCCGGAGACGGCCAGCGCCGCGACGCTCAGCGCCGACAGCACGATCTGCCCGGCCGGGACGCTGTCGCCGGCCGTGTGGGCGCCGCCGTGCCGCCACAGGAAGTTGACCGCGTAGGCGGCGGTCACCAGCAGGTTCAGCGTCATGTGGACCAGCGCGGTGCGGAAGGCAGGGGTGCCGCCGGGGATCGCGAACAGGTCGAGGAAGCCGACCAGGGCCGCCAGCAGCGCACCGATCACCCCGACGGCGATCAGCCACTGCGAGGACCGGGTCAGGAATCCCGGCTCGTCGACGACCCGGGAGGCGACGTCGAACACCAGGCTGGTCACCCAGGCGCCGATCGGCACCGTGACCAGGATCGGGTGGAACGGGTGACCGTACGGACCGGCGAGCGAGGGACTGACCGGGCGTTTGGCCTGCATCTGCGACTCATCAGCCATCGCGACCTCCCTTAATTTCACCAACAAGTCTTGGTCTTATTACGGAGGCGAGTCAAGACGGGCAGCCCGGAAACTTCGCGGGAACTGATGTGCCCATGCGCGTGGGAGTTACGGTGGTCGTGTGGCTTCCGACCCCAACCCTCGCGCCGAGACGGCCGACAGCGCCATCGACTCCGTCAGCGTCCTCGGCGAGGACTCCCGCCGGCGGATGTTCGCCTTCGTCCGGCGCGCGGGCCGCGCCGTCACCCGCGACGAGGCCGCGGCCAGCGTCGGCATCTCCCGCAAGCTCGCCGCCTTCCACCTCGACAAGCTCGTCGACGCGGGCCTCCTCCGGGCGCGGTACGGCACGCCCGGCGGGATCCGCAAGGTCGGCAGGCAGCCGAAGGTGTATGAGCCCACCGACGCCCAGATCACCGTGAGCATCCCCGAGCGGCGCCACGAACTCCTGGCGGATCTCCTGCTGGACGCCGTCCTGACCGAGGGCGCCGACGAGAGCGCCGCTCAGGCCGCGGTGCGTTCCGCCGGGCAGCGGGGGCGGCGGATGGGCGAGGCCGCCCGGGACGAGACCCGCCCGGGGCGACTGGGCCCCGAGCGCGGTCTGACCGCGTGCGAAGGCCTGCTGGAGCGGTACGGCTACGAGCCCGTGCGGGAAACCCCCACGGAACTGCGGCTACGGAACTGCCCCTTCCACCCGCTGGCCGCCAAGGCGCCGGACCTGGTGTGCGGCATGAACCACGCCTTCCTCGGCGGCTACCTCGACGGCCTGCGGGTCAGCGGTGTGCGTGCGGTCCTGGCCCCTCGGCCGGGCGAGTGCTGCGTGCGCCTGGGCCCGGACGACGGCGGGACGGGTGACCCGACGGACCGGGACGGGTGACCTGACCCGACGGACCGGGCCGGGTGACCCGACGGACCAGGACGGTTGACGACGGCCCGGGCGCGGCGGCGGCGGCTCAGTGCGGGGACGGCTCGATCTCGCCCGCGAAGACGATGATCTGGTCGATGAGACTCCGGCGCAGATGAACGATGTCGGTTCCCCCGAGGCGGGGGCCTCCGTCCGGCGTGGTGAACACCCACTGGTAGCGGGCCCACTCGTCGGGCATGTCGACGGCCGAGCAGCGCACCATCGTGCCGGCGCCCGCCGGGTGACGCCTGATGTCCAGCACGAACCGCTCGACCGCCTCGATGCCCTCACTGCGCCCCAGCGGCCCCCAGAAGACCACGTCCGAGGTCAGCGCCTGGGACAGCAGCCCCGTCACATAGCCGTCGTTCGAGGCGTTGAAGGCCGAGATGAACGTGTCGATCGCGGACTGGGCGGTCTCTTCATGCATGCCCCAGTAATACCAGCCGCCCCGGGCCCCGGTCCTGGACGAACTCCTCCCCCGTGGGCCCACCACGCCCCTCACCCTGGTAGCTTCTACATCACTGTAGAAGTAACCGACGCGCTTACGGAGTTCACCCATGGCACTGTGGGACCGCCTCAAGGAATCCGCCTCGACGATGCAGACCCAGCTCGTCGCGAAGAAGAACGACCTCAAGAGCGGCGCGTTCCGCGACGCGAGCATGGCCATGTGCGCCCTGGTCGCCGCGGCCGACGGCTCCGTCGACCCGTCCGAGCGGCGGCGCGTGGCCCAGCTCATCGGAACCAACGAGGTGCTCCAGAACTTCTCCGCGGACGACCTGCGCCGCCGGTTCGAGGAGAACCTCGACAAGCTCGCCGCCGACTTCGACTTCGGCAAGGTGAGCGTCATGCAGGAGATCGCCAAGGCGAAGAAGAAGCCGGCCGAGGCACGGGCCGTCATCCAGATCGGCATCGTCATCGGCGGTGCCGACGGCGACTTCGACAAGGACGAGCAGGCGGTGGTCCGCGAGGCGTGCTACGCGCTGGACCTGCCCCCGCACGAGTTCGACCTCTGACCGGCGGCCGCGCACGGGACGGGCGCGGCTCCCGCCGGGTGCCGCTGCACGAGACGGCTCGTGCGCCTCGGTCACACTTCCGCGCCGCGATCCGTCACAGAGGTGACAGCGACCAGGAGACCGAGGAGACAGTCATGGAAACACGTGCGATCACGGCCGAGATCCCGATGGCCCCGCGGATGCCCGAGGACCCGGCGGAGCTCGTCCCCGAACTGGCCGACGTGTCGGCGGCGTTGTTCCGGGTCACCGGAAACGGGTCGGTGCCGCGCTCCACGATCGGCCTGGTGCAGCTGCGCGCCGGGCAGATCGTCGGCAGCACCTATCTGACCGTTCTGCACACGGGCTTCCTGCGCAAGGCCGGGGAGCAGGAGGAGCGGATCACCTCGGTGGCCTCCTGGCAGGACTCGCCGTACTTCTCCGCTGCCGAGCGGGCCGCGCTGGCACTGGTGGAGGCCGTCCTGCAACCGTCCACCGACGGCGAGCGGGTGCGGGACGAGCTGTACGCGCAGGCGGCCGAGCACTACGAGGCCAAGGCGCTGGCCACGCTGATGTTCGTGATCGGCCAGGTCAACTTCTTCATCCCGGTGGCGCTGATCGCCAAGCCCGTGCCCGGGCGGGCGTTCTCGGCGCCGTGGAAGTGACGCGGTGAACCCTGCCACTGCGGCGGGCCGCCGGTTCGCCGGCCCGCCGCGGTGGCCTCAGTCCTCCGCCACCCTGATGATCGTCTTGCCCGGAGCTCGCTTGCCGGGGGCGAAGGCGTCGGGCGCCTCGGACAGAGGGCGTACGTCGCCGACGAGGGGCCGCAGCCGTCCGTCCCGTACACGCCGGACCAGGTCGGAGAGACGGGCGCGGTCGGGTTCCACGACGAAGAACACGGCTCGGCCGTTCTCCGGCCGGACGCGGGGCGGTTCGGCGATGGTGACCACGGTGCCGCCGGCGCGCACCAGCGCGGTCGAACGGTCGAGGATCTCTCCGCCGAGCACGTCGAGGACGAGGTCGACCTCGCCGATGTCCTCCAGCCGGTCGCCGTGCAGGTCCACGAAGGCGTCCGCGCCCAGGCCCAGCACCGTCTCACGGGAGTGGGCCCTGCCGGTGCCGATGACCCGGGCCCCGGCGTCGTGGGCGAGCTGCACGGCGAGCGACCCCACCCCGCCCGCGGCGCCGTGGATCAGCACGGTCCGGCCGGTGGCGAGCTGCCCGTGGTCGAACAGGGCCTGCCAGGCGGTGAGTCCGGAGATCGGCAGGGCCGCCGCGACCGTGTGGTCGACGTCCGCCGGGAGGGGGGCGAGGTTGCGCGCCTCGACCGCCGTGTACTCGGCGAGCGAGCCGTCGCGCGCCCAGTCGCCGAGGCCGAAGACCCGCTGTCCCACAGTCAGTCCGGTGGTGCCGTAGCCGAGTTGGACGACGACGCCGGACAGTTCGTGGCCGGGGACGCTCGGGGTGCGGTCCCGGCCGGCCCGGTCGGTCCACGTCGCCGGCCAGTCCAGCTCACCGGGGGTGAAGCCGGCGGCGTGCACGCGCACGACGACGTCGTTTTCGGCGGCGTGCGGGTGGTCCAGCTCCGTCAGGGACAGTCCGGCGATCCCGGCGGAGCGGTCCCGTACGGTGACGGCTCGCATGGCATTTTCCTTTCGATGGTCACAAGGGGTCGGACCCGCGGTGCTCACCGCGGCCAGGCCGAGCCGGTGACGCGCTCGACCATGCTGGTGGGCCGGAAATCGGGCACGAAATGCTGGAGGACGTCGGAATTCACGGTGCCGTACGTCGTCTCCGGGCGGTTCTTGAGCCCGTCGACGAATTCCTGCAGGAACTCCTTCTTGAAGTCGCCGCGCGGATGGACGGCGGTGACGGCCTCCACCGCATCGGCGTCCAGCTCGTCCAGTCCCCAGCCGATGGCGTCGGTCAGCACACCGAAGTGGGTGGCGGCGATCTCCGGACCCATCCGGCCGGGGATGCCGGGCGTCGAGTGCAGGGCCACCGCCTGCCAGACGACGTCCGCGGTACCGCTGGAGAATCCCTGGTCGAGCAGGAACTTCCGGGCGTGGTCCGCACCGTCGAGCTCGAACCGCTGGACGGTGTCGGAGAACGGCGTCAGCAGGCCCGTGTCGTGGAACATGGCCGCCAGGTAGAGCAGCTCGGAGTCCGGCCGCAGGCCGAGCGCCCGGGCGTGCAGGGAGCCGAAGAGGAAGACCCGCCGGGAATGGTGGAAGACCAGTGGGCTTACCATTTCCCGGACGCGTCGGGTGGCTCCGTCGGTCGCCGCGGTCCGGGGGAATGCGATTCCAGCGACTGTGTCGGTCATGACGTCGTTCCCTTTCCATACGGGGGTCACCGGCGTTCACCGGGTGTCACCGGCGGAGTGCTTGTGACGGAGTGCCTCCCGCCGGTGCGGGTGTCCTTTCCTCCACCGTGCCGCCGCGGCTGCTCCGGCGCCGCCTCGGTCCGGCCAGGAACCACCCGAATCAGGACAGGCAGGAAGACCCCATGCACCCCACCGCTCACCACATCGCGATCCTCGTCCACGACGGGGTGACGCTGCTGGACCTCGCCGGTCCCGCCGAGGTGTTCGAGGAGGCGAACCGGCTCGGCGCCGACTACCGGATCCGGCTGCTGTCACCCACGGGCGAGCAGGTCACCTCGTCGATCGGCATCCGGGTCGCGGTCGTGCTCGCCGACCCCCCGGGGCGGCACTCGCTCACCGAGTTCGCCGGGCACCTGGACACGAGACCACGCCACCTCACCCGGCTCTTCCGCGAGGAACTGTCCACCACACCCGCCCGGTACGTCGAGTCCTTCCGGTTCGATCTGGCGAAGTCGCTGCTGGACCAGGGGCACACGGCGACGCGGACGGCGCTCCTGGCCGGATTCCCGAGCTACGAGAGCCTGCGCCGGGTCTTCGTGCGCGAGGTGTCCATGAGCCCGGCCGCCTACCAGCGGCGCTTCGGCACCACCCGGCGCGACGGCCGGCCCCCGGCCCGAGGTGCGGACGGCCCGGAAGCCGAGCGGCCTGCGGCGCAGCGGGGAGAATGGACTGAACGCGCTTGTGCCGGGGAGCCGGGAGTCCGAGGGTGACGACGATGAAGCCGCACGAGCACAGCGTCGGTGTGCTCGTGTTCGACGGTATGAAGATGCTGGACCTGTCCGGGCCCGCCGAGGTCTTCAGCGAGGCCAATCGGTTCGGGGCGCACTACCGGCTGACCCTCGTGTCGGTCGACGGCGGCCCGGTCGCCTCCTCCATCGGCGTGCGGGTGCCGGTCGACACCGACGCCGGCGCGGCCCCCGCCTTCGACACCCTGCTGGTGGTCGGGGGCGACCGGGTGCCTCAGGGGCACGTGCAACCGGACCTCGCCGCCGCCGCGCGCGAGCTGGCCTCCCGGGCCGGTCGCGTCGCGTCGATCTGCACCGGTGCGTTCATCCTCGGCGCGGCGGGCCTGCTCGACGGCAGGCGGGCGACGACGCACTGGCAGCACACGGAGCTGCTGGCCCGGCGCTGCCCCACGGCCCGCGTCGAGCCCGACGCGCTCTTCGTCCGGGACGGGGACCTCTACACCTCGGCCGGGGTGACGGCGGGCATCGACCTGGCGCTCGCCCTGGTGGAGCAGGAGCACGGCGCGGACCTGGCCCGCAGTGTCGCGCGGTCCCTCGTGGTGTACATGCAGCGGTCGGGCGGCCAGTCCCAGTTCTCGGCGTCGCTGCGGGGGCCGGCCCCGCAGACGCCGGTGCTGCGCCGGGTCCAGGACGCCGTCCAGGCCGATCCGACGGCCGATCACAGCCTGGAGGCCCTGGCCGCGCGGGTGCGGGTCAGTCCCCGGCATCTGACGCGCATGTTCCGCTCGGAGCTGGACACCACGCCCATGAGGTACGTGGAGCTGATCCGCTTCGACATGGCTAAGGCCCTGCTGGACTCGGGGCACAACGCGACGGAGGCGGCCGCCCGTTCGGGTTTCCCCAGTTACGAGAGTCTGCGCCGGGCGTTCGCGCGCCATCTGGGCGTCTCCCCGACCAGGTATCAGCGCCGCTTCACCACGACGGGCTCGGGGTCGCGCGCCGCGCCCGGTTCCCGGTGAGCCGCGGGCCCGTCGGCCGCCGTGCCGGGGGTGGCCGTTCGCGAGGGGTTGTGGACCGTCCGGGAGGGGACGCGGCACCCCCGGCGGACGGAGGGTGGAGGGACCGACCACCCCCGCACCGAGGAGAGCCCCTCATGAGTGAGAAGATCGCCGGCGTCGTCGTCCCCGACAGCGCGCTCGTCCGCGAGGCCACGAATCTCATCCGCAGCACCACCCCGCCGCTGATCTACCACCACTCCCGGCGGGTGTACCTCTTCGGCAGTCTCCAGGCGGCGGCACTGGGCCTCACGCCCGATCCCGAGATGCTGTACGTGGCGGCGCTGTTCCACGACACCGGGCTGGTCGAGCCCTACCGCACTGCGGACCAGCGCTTCGAGATGGACGGCGCCGACCAGGCCCGCGCGTTCGCGCTGGCCCACGGGATGTCCGCGGCCGACGCGGAGACCGTGTGGACGGCCGTCGCCCTGCACACCACGCCCGAGGTGCCCTACAAACTCGCGCCGGAGATCGCGGCGACCACCGCGGGGGTGGAGACGGACGTGCTCGGCCTGAACCTGGGCAACCTCACCCGGGCCCAGGTCGAGGAGGTCACCGCGGCCCACCCCCGCCCGGACTTCAAGCGCCGGATCCTCCAGGCGTTCACGGACGGGTTCCGGCACCGCCCGGCGACCACCTTCGGCACGGTGAACGCGGACGTGCTGGCCCACTTCGTGCCCGGCTTCCGCCGCGTCGACTTCGTGGACGTCGTCAACGGCTCCGACTGGCCCGAGTGAGCGACGCGGCCGACCCGGTCGCGTACGTCAGTCGCCCTTCGTCCGGGCCGCGGCGTCCAAAACGGGGCCCAGCTCCCGGGCCACGATCGTGAGGGGGCGGACGTCCCGCTCGGCCCGGGCGAGGAGGATGGCCCCCTCGAGGCTGCTGATCATGAGGGTGGCGAGCGCGCCGGCCCGCTCCCCCGGCACGCCCATCCCGGTCAGGGCGTCGGCCACCGCGGAGGTCCACCTGCCGAAGGCGGCGGACGCCGCCCGGCGGGTGGAGTCGGCGGACTCGGCGCAGTCGACCGTGGCGGCGGCGACCGGGCAGCCGCCGGAGAAGCCGGCCGTCTCGTACTCGTCGGTCCACTGACGCACCATCGCGGCGAACAGCGCGCCGGGCGTCGGCTCGGGCAGGGCGGCCAGGAACCGGGCGACCCGCCGGGCCGCGTAGCCCCCCGCCCAGTCCACCGCCTCGTCGACCAGCTGCGTCTTCCCGCCGGGGAAGTAGTGCTGGAGCGAACCGCGCGGCGCGCCGGCGTCGACGGCGACCTCGCGCATGCCGGTGGAGACGACTCCCTCACGGCGGATGAGCTGGGCGGCGCTGAAGACCATCCGCTCGCGCGGTGTCCGTTCCCGCTCCGCCATCGAGCCCTCCGTCGTGCCGCGCGTGATCCCGTCTGTGCTCACCCTATGACCGCTGTCATGGCGGCGGCTACTATGACGGCTGTCATAGCCGAGGGGCTCGTCGGCGGCCCGGCGATCGGGTGGGCCGAGAGGCGGGCGGAGAGGGCGGTGCGTCATGGACGTCGGTTTCATCGGCCTGGGGGTCATGGGACAGCCCATGGCACGGAACATGGCCGGCGCCGGGACGCGGCTCGTGGTGTGGAACCGCACGCCCGGGCGATGCGAGCCGCTACGGGCCGCCGGCGCCGACGTGGCGGCGGACGCCGAGGAGGTGTTCCACCGGGCGGGCACGGTGTTCCTGATGCTGGCCGACGAGGCCGCCGTCGACACCGTGCTCGGGCGGGGCACCCCGGACTTCGGCCGGCGCGTCGCCGGCCGCACGGTCGTCCACATGGGCACGACCTCGGCGGAGTACTCCCGGGCCCTGGAGGGCGAGATCCGGGGCGCCGGCGGACGATACGTCGAGGCCCCGGTCTCCGGGAGCCGCGTGCCCGCCGAGCGGGGCGAGCTGGTGGGGATGCTGGCCGGGGACGAGGACGCGGTGGCGGCCGTGCGGCCGCTGCTCGCGCCGGTGTGCAAGGAGACCTTCGGGTGCGGGCCCGTCCCGGGGGCGCTGCTGATGAAGTTCTCCGTGAACCTGTTCCTGATCACCGTGGTCACCGGGCTCGCGGAGTCCTTCCACTTCGCCGGCCGGCACGGGCTGGACCAGGGTCTGCTGCGGGACGTCCTGGACGCGGGCCCGATGGCCAGTGCCGTCTCCCGCATGAAGGGGCCGAAGCTGCTGGAGCGCGACTTCTCGGTCCAGGCCGCGGCGGCGGACGTGCTGAAGAACAACCGCCTGATCGCGGAGGCCGCCCGCAAGGCCGACGTGGCGTCCCCGCTCCTCGACGTCTGCCACGCCCTCTACGAGGAGACGGTGCGGCAGGGCCACGGCGGCGACGACATGGTCGCGGTGCTCCGCGCGATCGAGGCCCGCACGGCGGAGGCGGGGGCGTAACCGACGACGGCCGGTCTCGCGACGGCGGGGGCGGGAACGGCGGGTCCGGCGACGGTGGGTGCGGCGACGGCCGGGTCGCGGACAGCGCGACGGCGACCGGACGCAGGCAGCGCGACGGCGGCCGGGTCGCGGACAGCGCGACGGCGACCGGACGCAGGCGGCGCGGCGGCGGTTGGGGCGGGGACGGCGTGACGCGGCCAGGCGCTGGCGGCGCGGCGCCATGTCCGACGGTGGCCGGAGCGTGGGCGGCGCGGCGACGGCCAGACCCGGACGGCGCGGCGACTGCCAGCTCGGGAACCGCGCGGCGACGGCCATGCGCGGGGGCGCGACGGCGTGTCCGGCGATGGCCAGGCGCGGGAGGCGCGACGGCGGCCAGCTCGGGAACCGCGCGGCGATGGCCAGACGCAGGCGGCGCTACGACGACCAGGCGCGGGCGGCGCTACGACGACCAGGCGCGGGCGGCGCTACGGCATGTCCAGGTGTGGCCGGGGCACGGGCGACGCGGCGACGGCCGGGGCGGGAACGGCACGGCGACAGCCAGACGCAGGCGACGCGGCGACGGCCAACTCGGGAACGGCGCGGCCACAACCGGGGCGGAAAGGCGCGACGGCGGCCAGACGCAGGCGACGCGGCGACGGCCGGGGCGCGGACAGCGCGACGGCGGCCAGACGCAGGCGACGCGGCGACGGCCGGGGCGCGGACAGCGCGACGGCGGCCAGACGTAGGCAGCGCGACGGTGATCGGCTGCGGGCGGCGCGACGGCGGCCAGGCACGGGCGGCGCGGCCGCAGCCGGGGGCGGGAGCGGCGCGGGACGGCCAGACGCGGGCGGCACAGCGGCGGCCAGGTTCAGACGGACCGGGGGCAGCCAAGGTGCAGGCGGCCCGGCGGCCCAGGCGCGGGCGGCGTGCTCACAGCACCGCGAGCAGACCGTCCAGCGGCTGTGGCACCTGGTCCGATGCGAGCGCCTCGACCAGGACGCGGCCGTAGTGGATCTTGCGGCCCTTCTTCGTCCCGAGGAACCGGCGCAACTGCTGCTGCGGGGCCCGGCCTTGCTGGGCGGGCTGGCGCAGGAAGGTCTGGAGGGGCCGGCCGTCCCCTTCCTCCCGGACGAGTTCCGCCACGCGCGCCACGCCCAGGGCGCGGATGAGTTCCTCCTCCAGGTCCGCCACGCAGACGAAGAAGTCGTCCCGTGCCGCACCGGCGTTCGCGAAACCCCGGGCGTAGTAGTCGCGTTCGCCCTCGTCGCACAGCCCCGTGAGGCGCAGGCCCAGCCCGGGTGGGCCCAGGAGCCGGGCGTAGCGCCCCACGCTCATCGCTCCGCCGATCGAGAGGACGCAGATCCCTTCGGCCGCCAGGTCCCGGCCCCGACGGGCCGCCAGGGCGTGGACCGCGGCCACGTCGCTCCGCCCTTCGAGCAGGACGGCGGCCCGTACCCGCAGCAGCGACGCCAGTTCGCGCGCGGGGCCGCCGGAGCCGCCCACCGCCCACGCCGTCACCGCGTCCTCGAACGCCCCCATGTCCCTCATGGGGCACGAGTCTCTGCCCCGCGGGCCCCCGGGCGCGAGCGCTTTTCCCCGAGGGGCCCGGCGCGAACCCGGCCGCCGTCCCGCACCCGTTCAGGACCGACGCGCCGGCCCGGGCAGGTCCAGGTCGGCGTACACCACGTGGTGGTCGGAGGCGGGGCTCGGGTGGACGCGGTGGTCGCGAGGGGCGATGCCGCGCAGGAAGACGTAGTCGAACTTGCTCTGCCAGTCGGTGGTCGGCCGGCAGGTGCCGCTGGGTGCGGGTCGGCACTGGGGGTCGGTGTCCGTCGCCAGGGTCCACATCCCGGTGAGTTCGGGTGCCTCCGGCACGGCGTTGAAGTCGCCGAGGACGATCGCCCGGTCGTGCCGCGCCACTTCCTCGGTGAGGACCCCGACCTGGCCCGCGCGGACCTCCTCCTGGCGCCGCTGCGCGAGGTGCGTGTTGAAGACCCTGACCGGACGGTCTCCCACGGTGGTCGTGACCGCCATGTACCCGCGGTCCTCGGACCCGCCGTCGGGGTACTCGGCGGTGACCAGGCCGGTCATGGGGGCCGCCGAGAGGATCGCCTGGCCGAAGCCCCCCGGGTTCCACGGCAGCCCTCCGCAGCGTCCCCAACTCCGCAGGACGGAGCCGTACTCGACGTGGTAGACCAGTCCGTGCAGATGCTCCAGGTAGTCGCGGATCCGCTCGACGTCCCGGACGCACGCCTCCTGCATGCCGACGACCTGCGGAGCGTACTCGGCGATCTCCGCCGCCCGTTCGGCGTCGCCGACCTCGCAGGGATTGCACAGGTTCCACGTCATGACCCGGTTCGGCACGACGTCCCTGGCGGCTTCGACGGGTGCGGAACCGCCGACGAGGGCGCCGCTCGGCGCACTGGGGCCGATGAGCAGCAGACAGACCGCGGCCAGGGCGCCGGCGAGCAACCGCGGGCCTCTTCCGAGCACCGGGACCTCCTTGAGGGACGTACGACCTCTCACGCACGAGGTTATGGGATGGGCGCGGGGACGGTCCGCGGCGCCCGGGCAACTCCCGGTGGCCGGGCCGCCGTCACGGACCCGTGCCCTCCTCGTCCGCGGCGAGGATGCGACGCCCCGCCGTGAACAGGCGCGCGCAGCGTTCCGTCATGGCCTGCGGCGTCTGGTCCGGGTGCGTCACCCACCAGCGCACCAGGGCGGTGCACAGACCGCGCCAGGCGTAGGTGAGGGCGTCGGCGTCCAGCGGATCGGCGGAACCCGCGCTGCGCAGCAGGTCGGCGGTGCCGACGGCGGCCAGGTCGTCGATGGCGTCCCGGTAGTGCGCGGCACGCAGGGCGGCGTCGCTGCCGGGCGGCAGGGTGGCGTCGTAGAGGACGAACCAGGCCGCGCGCTGCCCGTCCAGCGCGGTGAACAGGGCGCTCAGCACGCGCAGGGGCGTGGGCGGCGCGCCCGGGCCTGGTTCGGCCATGGCGCTGCGGACCGCGTCCAGCAGACGGCGGCCGACCGGGTCGAGACAGGCCAGGTAGAGGTCCTGCTTGCTGCCGAAGTACTGGTGGAGCAGGGGCTTGGTGACGCCCACCCGGGCGGCGACGGCGGCCATGGTGGTGGCCTCGTAGCCGCGGCGGCCGAACTCCTCGGTGGCGGCGGCGAGCATCTGTCGTTCGCGGGCGGCCCTGGGCACTCCCTTGGTACCGGCCCGCGCAGGCGGCGTTGGCATGACCCCGATATTACCTTAGGGTAATTTTCCGTCGGGTAACTTCCTGCGTCTCGTCGGGAGCACACGCATGTCCTCGTCCTCCGCGCCGTCCGGCACCGGTCCCGCCCGCGCCCGCTCGTGGTGGGGCTGGGGGTACACCGACGCCCAGCCCAGTGACGCCGAGTGCGTCGCTCTGGGCTCCCTCCTGCCGGGCACGCGGGCCCGCCCCCTGCCCCCGCCGCGGGTCGCCGACCTGCGGATCGGCCGCCCCGGCGCGGTACCGCCCGCCGCGCTGGCCCCTCTGATCAGTGCCGAGCCCGACGTACGCGCAACCCATGCCATGGGCAAGGCCTACCGTGACATCGCCCGGGCCCTGCACGGCCGGCCGGGCCGGATCCCCGACCTCGTCGCCCGGCCGCGCCGCGACCAGGACGTGGCCGACCTGCTGGAGTGGGCCGGCGACCGGGGCGTGGCCGTCATCCCGTTCGGCGGCGGCACCTCGGGCGTCGGCGGGGTGGAGTACCGGGGGGACGCCCACCGCGCGGTGCTGTCGCTGGACCTGACCGCGATGGGCCGGGTCCTGGAGATCGACGCGGCCGGCCGCGCGGCCCGGATCCAGGCGGGCGCGCTCGGGCCCGCGCTGGAACGGCGGTTGCGGCCCCACGGACTCACCCTGCGCCACTTCCCGCAGAGCTTCGAGTTCTCCACTCTGGGCGGCTGGCTGGCCACCCGCGCCGGAGGCCACTACGCCACGGAGCGCACCCACATCGACGACTTCGTGCAGGGCATGACCGTGGTGACACCCGCGGGCTCCGGCACGTCCTGGCGTCTGCCCGCGTCCGGTGCCGGACCGTCGCCCGACCGGTTCTTCCTCGGCTCCGAGGGAGCGTTCGGCGTCATCACCGAAGCGTGGATGCGCCTGCGGGAACGTCCCCGCTTCAAGGCTTCGGCGTCCGTCGCCTTCACCGGCTTCCACCAGGGGCTCGACGCGGTGCGGGCCCTCGCCCAGTCGGACCTCGCCCCGGCCAACTGCCGTCTGCTCGACTCCGGGGAGGCACTGCTGTGCGGGGCCGCACGGGACGGTTCCTCCGTCCTCGTGCTGGGCTTCGAGTCCGCCACCGCGCCCGTCGACGACCGCCTCGCCACGGCTGTGGAACTGGCCCGCGCGCACGGTGGCCGGGCCGCTGCCGGCGGCGCACCGTCGGCCGGGCCGGACGCCCCGGCCGACGCGGCGGTCGGCGCGTGGCGCTCGGCGTTCCTGCGGATGCCGTACCTGCGGGACGGCCTGGCCCGGATGGGCGCCGTCGTGGAGACCTTCGAGACGGCCACCACCTGGGACCGCGTCCCCGCCCTCGTCGACACCGTACGGACCGAGGTCGGCGCCGCCGCGCGGAAGGCCACCGGGCACCCGGCCACGGTCAACTGCCGCCTGACGCACGTGTACCCGGACGGCGCGGCCCCCTACTTCACCGTCGCCGTCGCCGCGCGCCCCGGTGACGAGGTCGCCGTGTGGGACGAGGTGAAGGCCGCCGCCTGCGAGGTGCTCCACCGGCACCGCGCGACCATCACCCACCACCACGCCGTCGGCCGCGACCACCGTCCCGGCTACGACCTCCAGCGTCCCGGGCCCTTCGCGGCCGCGCTGCGCGCCGCCAAGGACGCCCTGGACCCCCGGCGCGTCCTCAACCCGGGCGTCCTGGTCGACTGAGGCGGCGGCCGCGGCGCTCGTCGTGCCCGGACGGCCGGCGACACGGCCGTGCGCCGCGTGCCGCCGTGTGCCGCCCGTGCCGCCGTGTGCCGCCGCGTGAGCGGCGGAGCCGGGTGACACTGGTGGGACAGGAGTGTCCCGGACCGGCTCCGGACGCGGTGCGCGTGGAGGTCGCCCATGGCGAAACGGCCGTCGCTCTCCGCGTCTCTCCGGGCCGGCCGGCGGGCCCTGCGCGTGACGGCCGCCTCGGCCGTCGGCTTCTACCCCGCCCTGCACCTGTGGGACCAGCCCGTCGCCGCGATCTACGCCTTGTTCGCCCCGATCGCGTTCGGTGTGCTGTCCCCGAATCCCGGGTCCGGCCGCAGACGCGCCGGCACCGTCCTGCGGGTCCTGCCGGCCGCCGCCGCTCTGGTGTCCCTGGGCACCGTCCTCGCCGTGTCGACCTGGTCGGCCGTGGCGGGCATGCTCGTCGTGGGGTTCGTGCTCACGTTCGGCACGACCTTCGGTCCCCGGCCGGCCGGGACCGCGCCCGGCCTGGAGTTGTTCTACATCCTGGCCTGCTTCCCGCCGTACGCCCCGGACACCCTGCCGCACCGCCTGGCCGGTCTGGCCGTCGGCATGGTGCTGCTGTCGCTGGGCGAACTGCTCCTGCTGCCGGACCCCGCGGAGACCTCGTACCGGGAGCGGGTCGCCGACGCCCTGGCCTACGCGGCCCGCGCGGCCGGGCGCCTCGTCGGCGGCGCCACCGAGCCCGCCGGGGCCGCGGAGCTGCGGCAGGCCGGCCGGGACCTGCGCCTGTCCCGGCAGCCGCCCGCCACCCGCCCCACCGGGCCCGGGCGCAAGGACCGCGCGCTGGCCCACGCGGGCGCCGCGACGCGCCGGTTGCTGGACCAGCTCGCCACGCTCAACGGCCTGCCCGCCACCGGAGCCGATCCGGCCTCGGACGCCCTTCTGCGCGGTGTCGCGGCCGGCTGCCTGGAGACGGCGCAGGCCCTGCGCCGGGTCCGGCCCGCCTCCGGTCCCGAGCGGCTCGAGGAGATGATCGCCCACTTCCTGGCCGTGCGCGGCGCCCCGCCCGAGGTGCGGACCCCGTCCGCGCACGCCCTGTTGCGGCGGCAGTCGACGGTGCTGACGATCGCGGTGTCGGCCGTGACCGCGCGTACGGCGGTGGCCCTGGCGGCCGACGGCCGCACCCCGGTGCAGGGGCTGCCCCGCGAGCAGTTCTGGTACGCCCGCACGGGCGCCGTCCGGTTGTGGCTGATCCGGGCCACGGGTCATCTCACCCGGCGCTCCGTCGTCTTCCAGAACGCCTGGCGCGTCGCCCTCGGGCTCGCGCTGGCCCGGCTGGTGGCGGGCTCGCTCGATCTTCCGCACGGCTTCTGGGTGCTGCTGTCGGTACTGACCCTGGGGCGCACCACGGCCGTGGCGACCTGGTCGGTCGCGCGGTCGGCGGCGGTGGGCACGCTGGTGGGCGCGTTCGCCGCCGGGCTGCTCGTCGTCGGGGCGGGCGGATCGGACGAGGTGTACGCGTACCTGCTGGTGCCGATGATGCTGGTGGCCTTCACGGTCGGGCCGGTGGAGGGCCCTGCCTGGGCCCAGGGACTGTTCACCCTGGTCGTCGCCACGGCGTTCGCGCAGCTCGCCCCCGTGACGTGGCGGCTCGCGGAAGCGCGTCTGGTGGACGTACTCACCGGCAGTGCGATCGGTCTGCTGTGCGGTCTCCTCGCCTGGCCGGCCGGGGCACGCGCCGAGGTGCGGCACAGCGTCGGCGTCCTGCTGCGGACCACGGCTCCCCTGGTCGGCGCGACCGCCGGGGCGGCCACCACGGGGCCGGGTCCCGGGGCGGCGCGGGAGCCCGCGGACCAGGCCCTGCGGCTGACCCGGCACCGGCTCCGCATCGCGGAGGGGGCCTACGCCCAGTACCGCACCGAGCCGCCCCCGCGCGCCGAGGCCGACGGACCCGACTGGCTCGCCGCGCTCAACTACGGCGCGCGCGTCCTGGTCGGTGCCTACTGGCTGCCTCGGACGGGTGAGGGGGGCGGTCTGCCGCCCGTGGCCCGGGGCTGGGTCACACGTGCGTGCGGCGAGGTGGAGGCGGCCGCCCGGCAGGTGGCGGACTTCCCACCACGGCCGGAGGAGGTCCGGTTCACCCCGCTGCCCTTGGAGGTGGCCGCCGCGGTGCCCCCGCGGCTGCTGCCGCCCCTCATCGACGTGGAGGTCTGGCTGAGCGCTCTCGCCGCCGACCTCCGCGCGGCCACCGGCCACCGCCGGAGCGCACCGGGCGCCCCGGACGGCCGGGCAGCGGCCGGTCCCGCCGGGCGCCGACGGTCCCACCGGTGACCAGGCCTCCGGGCCCGGGGGCTCAGGAGCCGGCCGGGCGTTCCCCGGGCCGGGGAGAGACGCCGTCCAGCACATGGGCGACCAGGGCCAGCACGAAGTCCTCGGTCACGGGCTCGTCCGGGATCAGCAGACGGTGGTAGACGGCGCCCCACAACTGGTCGACGAGGACCTGGACGTCGACGTCCGCACGGATCTGCCCCTGCTCCCGGGCACGCAGCAGCCGCTCCCCCGCCAGCCGCCGGCGCCCGGAGGAGTACAGGGAGCGGAAGGCGGTGGCCAGATCCTCGTCGGTCTGGGACTGGCCGATCAGCTCGGTCACCACCCGGCCGGCCGGGCTCTCGGTCATGATGCGGGCGAACGCGCGCAGCTGGCGGGTCAGGTCGGCGCGGATGTCGCCGGTGTCCTCGAAGGCGAGCGTCTCCTCCACGGCGTGGAAGTAGCCGTCCAGGGCGAGCGCGCCCTTGGAGGGCCACCACTTGTACAGCGTCGTCTTGCTGACACTGGACTGGCGGGCCACCCGTTCGAAGGTCAGATCGGAGATCCCCTCGGTCATGAGGATCTCCCCGACCACGCGGAAGACGTCCGCGCGCACCTCTTCGGCCGGGCGGCGTCCCCGCCCGCGGGCCGGCCGTCCCACGGCCTCCGCGGCCTGCTCGGCCTCCTCGGCCTGCTTCGTCATGTCGTCTCTCCCTCGTTCGTCCGGGACCGGGTCCGTCCGGGACCGGGTCCGTCCGGGACGGTGTACGGTCCAGGTCGCCCTGCGGCCTCCGGCCGGGTCAGACCAGTCCGCCGTTGGTGTAGAGGGTCTGGCCGTTGACCCAGCGGGCGGGGCCCGCGAGGAAGGCGACCGTCTCGGCGATGTCGCGGGGTTCGCCCAGCCGCTCCAGCGGGGTGGCCTCGGCGAAGCGGGCGACCGTGCTCTCGTCCTTGCCTTCGAGGAAGAGCGGCGTGGCGACCGGGCCGGGGGCGACGGTGTTGACGGTGATGTCCTTGCCGCGCAGTTCCCTGGCGAGGATCAGCGAGATGCTCTGCACGGCGGCCTTGCTGGCCACGTAGGCGCCGTAGGTGGGCAACTGGGTGCGGGTGACGGACGTGGAGACGTTGATGATCGCGCCTCCGCGGCGGACCCGGCGCGCGGCCTGCTGGGCGACGACGAAGGTGCCGCGGATGTTCGTGCGGTGCATCCGGTCCAGATCGTCCAGGTCCAGCTCGGCGATGGGCGCGAGCACCATGATCCCGGCGGTGTTGACGACGACGTCGATCCCCCCGAAGGCGGTCTCGACGGCGTCGAACGCGGCTGCCATCGCGCGCTCGTCGGCGACGTCACCGCCGACGGCCAGGGCCCGGCCGCCGGATGCGGTGACCTCCTCGACGAGCGTGTCGGCCTTGACCTTGTTGCCGGCGTAGTGCACCGCGACGGCGAAGCCGTCCGCGGCGAGCCGTTCGACGACGGCCCTGCCGATGCCGCCGGACCCGCCGGTGACGAGGGCGACGCGGGGGGTGGTCTCGGGGGTGGCGGTCATGACCTGCCTCCAGCACTGGGAAGTGAACGTTGAGTCCATATAACCAGCAAATGAACACGCCGTCCACTTCTCTGCCCGTGTGGGGTCCAGGAGGTCGATGAGAGGTGGGGACGTCGTCCTCCCGCGGGCCGAGCCCGGGAGTCGACGTGGTGTACGAGCGCGAGGCCCGTCCGACGCGGTGCACCAGCGCGGGGGCGCCCGTCCCCGTCGAGGAACAGCGGTGGACGGCTCGCTCAGCTGATCCAGGCATCGTCGTCGCGATGCCGGTCAAGCCCCAACGCCGAGAACTCGTCCTCGCCGGCACCGGTCACCACGCCCAGCCGCCGCAGCGCCTGGGAGATCGGGCTGCCGGCCGGCGGGGACGGCTCGCCCTCGTCGACATGGAGCGGCCCGAACACCAGGGCACCGCCGTCCCACACGGCGGCGCGCTGCTCCCCCAGGCCAGCGAAGTACTCCGCCTCCACGTACGCCACCGGCCCCGCGGCCGACCAGCCGGCGAGCTCCCCCGCGAGTACTTCCGGCAACCGCCAGAACCCCAACGCCCGCTCCTCGTCACCCGCGGGGGGCTCAGCGGATTTGCCGGGGCGGGCCGGCGGGCCCCGCCGGCCCGCGCTCGGCTCGAACCCGCTCGTCTCAACTCCCGTGCACGCGCACCTCGTACAGGGAGTAGCCCCAGTCGGTGGCGCGTCGCAGGCCCTGGACGCGGACGTAGCGAGCGGGTGTGGCGGTGAAGCGCGCCGTGTCCAGGCCGCCGTCGCCCGCCGTCGTGGACCACACGGTGCGCCAGTTCGTGCCGTCGGTGGAGAGTTCGATGCGGTAGGACGCGCCGTAGGCCCGCTCCCAGTCGAGGGTGACCTGCCGGACGGACCGCGTGGAGCCCAGGTCGAGCCGGTACCACTGGTCGTCGCTCCAGTCGCTCGCCCAGCGCGTGCCGCTGTCCCCGTCCACGGCCCGTTGCGGCTTGTAGCTGGTGAACAGGCTCCACTCCGAGGAACTGGCCGATGCGGTCGCCCCCTCGGCCAGATCGGTCATCGGCCGGTGCTGCTCCGAGGCGGCCCAGGTGTCGAGGTAGGACTCGGCTCCCCGGAAGAGGTCGTCGACGACGCCCTGTCCGCCGACCCGGCGGATGTCCTCGATCCAGTCGGGCACCAGGCCGTAGTGGGCCGCTCCGTCGGTGTTCAGGTCCCAGGTCCGCTGACCGGTGGTCTGCCGGTCGATCACCGAGCCGCCGTCGACACTCCTGAACGGGTAGGTCACCTTGTCGGGGGCGTCCGCGCCGCGCGGGGCCGGCCAGCCGCCGACGCCGTTCATGTCGGTGCCGTAGCCGTAGCCCACGCGGTACTTGTCGCGCAGCGCCTCCGTGCGCTCGGCCTCGGCGACGAAGCCCTCGGAGCCGTGCATGTACTGGGCGATGAACCCGCCCAGTCCGTAGACCCGTTCGGTCCAGTCCATGTCCATCCAGCTGTGCGAGGAAAGCACGCCGGGGTAGGAAGCGGCCTCGAAGATGTCCAGGACCCGGCCGGTGGCCTTGACGCTCATGTGGTCGACCTCGAGCATCATCCCGCGTTGCATCATGCCGCGCACGGCGTACTCGCCGAGGTCGGTGAGCCCGCGGACGTTGCACTGGGCGTCGGCGGCGTAGGACGGGACGGCCACGCCCGCCGGGAGCTTCTTCTCGGCCCCGGCCGCCGTGGCGTTGCCGATGGGGTTGTCGTGCTGCGGGCCGGTGCACTTCTCGGTCTTCCAGAAGGTGCCGGTCGACAGGAACTGGCCGACGTTGATGGCCGTGCCGAGCGTGCCGGAGTCGAAGCGGACCCCGCACAGCGCGTTGTCGAACTTGTGGCACAGGAACATGCTGCGCACACCCAGGGCGTGCAGTTCGTCGAGGCCCTTGTCGATGTCGGCCCTGCTGCACTGGGCGATGTCCAGGACCTGTTTGCACCCGAACGGCTCGGAGGTCTCCACGCCGAGGACGACCGCGAGTTTGCCCTGCTCGATGACGTCACGGGCCTGGGCGCTGTCGGTGACGATGCGGAAGAAGCCCTTGCCGGGCCCGCCGTAGATCCTGTCGATGTAGGACTGCATGTCGTACGACAACTTGGCCTGGAGGCGGATGGAGGTCATCTCGTCGCAGCTGCGGTCCTTGAAGAAGTAGACGGAGCAGATGACGCCGTTGGTGACCAGGTCGTTGACCAGCACCCGCTGCCCGCCGCGCCATGCGCGCTCGACCCACGCGTAGTAGTTCTGCTGGTGGGTCAGGGAATCGTGGGCGGGCCAGTCCTTGAAGGTGGGCCAGCCGACCGGGTCGTGCTTGCCGTCACCGCCTTTGGTGATGAAGTCGAAGACGGCGAGGGAACCGTCGGGGTAGTGCTCGGGGCAGTCCTTGAGCGCCTCGGCGATGCCCTGTTCGGAGAACGGCTTGCCGCAGATCAGGCGCCCCCCGAAGGCCTCGTTGGCGAAGATGTGGTCGTGCGCGTCGACGAAGCCGCGCACCTCGCCGCCGGCGGCCGTGCCCGTGAAGGGCTCCCCGGTGACGCCGATGCCCGAGTCCGGGGCGGGACGTGCGGTCGGGTTCCACCAGTCGCCGCCCGCCGCCGAGCTCGGCGTGGGCCCCAGTACGACGGCCAGTACGAGCAGCAGCAATGACGTCACGGTGATGTGCCTACGCCGGCGGTACGAGCGCTTCGTCCGGGTCACAGCCCACGTCCCTCGGTCAACGGGAAGGCGCGGCCGACACGTCGGGCCGCTCTCCGGACCGCGGGGAGCCCGGACGACCCGTTTGTCATGACCACACTCAGGATGGGTCGAGGATGGCCACTGCCGGGCAGTGAGTCAAGTCACATGTCAGCGCTACTTACTGACGGGTCATCACAAGAGGAGTCGCCGAGCGGCAACCGCCGCCCGCCGCCCGCTTCCGCCGCACTCGACGTCCCGGTGGCCGGTGTGCCGGGGCCACCACGGCCACCACGGCCACCGGGACGGGAACCGGCCGCAGCGGGCCGGTCCGGGCGGGTCAGTCCACGATCACCCCCGTGCGGACCGCCGCCTTCCGTCCGGCGAGTGCGCCACCGAAGTTGCCTTCGACCTCCGCCTTCTCGGCCGAGTTCGGGTACGGGTTCGTGCACGCGGTGCCCGCGCTGGAACCGGACATCAGACTGGAACACGGTCCGGGCTTGCGGTCCGGGAGGCCCAGGATGTGCCCGAGTTCGTGCGAGGAGATGCGGACGGTGTTGTAGCCCTGGGCGACGGCCTGGCGTCCGATGTAGACGGTGCCGCTGCCCAGGCCGGAGGGCAGGGCGCGCGGCCAGCCGTTGTCGGCCAGGACCCGGATGTTGGCGCGCTGTCCCGAGGCCACGGGACGCAGTTCGACGGCGTCGACGCTCTCGTTCCAGATCGCCGCACCCCGGTCGACGGCGCTCTTGAACTCCGCGGAACCGCTGGCATCGTAGGTCAGGACCCGGGCGGCCAGAGGGGCGTCGTTCGCCGCCGGGGCTGCGGCGACGGCGGGTCCGCCCGTCAGGGACAGGGCCACGAGACAGGCGGCGGCGACACCGCCTGTCAGCGTACGGACGTGCATGATCGACCTCCTTGTGGGGGAAGGGCAGTCGTGCTCATGACATTCTCGGGCTGTCCCTGCCCGGTCGTACGGCTCGTCAATCCGTCAATCAGCGGGGCCCTGGGGGCCGGTGGTGCACGACGAGCGGCGCCGCACCCGAAGGGCGGTCGACCGCCCGGCAGCTTCGGAGAGAAGAACGGCACACCGATCGGCGGCCGGTCCGCTCCTCAGTGCCGTCCTTGCGGCACCGGGAAGCGGATCGACCGCCGATTCCGTCACAACGCGCTTGTGGTCGTCAGGCGTTGGCGTGCCGGCCCAGAGCCGCCCGCCGCGGGGCGGCGTGGTGAACGGCCTCGCCGGAACCGTCGGCCTGCCGCCGCCGCAGCCACACGGACGACATGACCAGCAGGGCGGCGAAGACCACCAGGAACACCAGCGAGACCCACATCTGGCGGCCTCCCGGCTCGTCCCATGCCGACGAGGCGGCCGACACGGCCCACAGGGCCGCACCCGCGGCGTAGAACATGCGGATCTTGCGCAGCTGCCGCAGGGCTCGTACGGACTCAGCGTGATCAGTTTCCGGTGCCATGCCGACGCTGGTACCCCGAATCGCGCGCTCCAACGTCCCCGAGCCAACTCGTGACACACGGGCCGTCCGGTACGCCCGCATATCCGGGCAACAGCCGGCCCGGCAACCCGGAGCCGACGCCGGACACACCGGTCGGACGGGGCGGAGCCGGCGCCGGGCACACCGGTCGGGCCGTGCGGAGCCGACGCCGGACACACCGGTAGGGCAGGACGGAGCCGGGCGTCAGGCGTGGGACAGCGCGAAGGAGACGAGGAAGCCGGCCACCGTGACCAGCCCGATCGCCAGGTGGGCCTCCTCGAACGCCTCGGGGATCATCGTGTCGGCGATCATCGCGAGGATCGCCCCGGCGGCCACCGCGGTGACCCCGGCGATCACCGTGGCCGAGAAGCCCCCCAGCACGACGTAGCCGAGGATCGCGGCGACGGTGCTCGCGGCCGCGATCGCACCCCACACGGCGAAGACGTACCCCTTGCCGCGCCCGGCCTTCTTCATCCCCGCCGAGCTGGACAGGCCCTCGGGGACGTTGCTGATGAACACGGCCGCGACGGTCACGAGACTGACCGCGCCACCGTCGAGCAGGCTGACACCGATCACGGCCGACTCGGGCACGCCGTCCAGCAGCGCGCCCAGGGCGAGGGCGAGACCGGAACCACTCTGCTGCTGCTCGGTCGGCTGCGCCTGCCCGGTGTGGTGGCCCGATCGCTTGCGGTGGCGGGCCCCGCGGCGCGCGAGCCACAGATTGCCCGCCGTGTACGCCGCGGCCCCGCCCAGCGTCCCCACCACCGCCGGGGCCAGGCCGCCCTGTTCGTACGCCTCACCGACCAGTTCGAACGAGACGGCCGAGAGCAGCACGCCCGCCCCGAAGGCCATGACCAGCGCGATGACCTGCTGCGGCACGCGCAGGCCGTAACCGATCACCGCTCCCAGCAGCAGCGCGCTGCCCGCGAGCAGTCCCCAACCGCCTGCCTGTATCGCTTCGGACATGAGGGACCGTGTACCCCGGGGAGCGTGATCGGCACGCGAGGGCGGACGGAGGCGGGGGATGTGGCAGATCACGCACCGGCGGCCCGATGCTAGATTGCTGCATTCGTCCAGGACAGGCGCGCAACGGGCAAGGGGTCGATCCATGACTGACTCGGAGGGGCGTCCCGTTGCCGACGGCGCCCCCCTTCCGCGGATCCTGGCCAACACGACGTCGATCGCCGAGGCCGGCGCGGAGTCGACCGGGGCGCTGTGGCGGCTGGCGGAACCGGGACGGCAGCTGGACGCCAACCTTGTGCGCATCCCCGCCCACGGGCACATCGACGCCCACGCCGAGCCGGACCTCGACGTCCTGCTGCTCGTCGTGACGGGTGGGGGCACGCTCGGCCGGGCCGAGCAGCCGCAGACACTGGAACCCGGCACCCTGGTCTGGCTCCCCCACGGCAGCGTGCGCAGCCTGACGGCGGGCGAGAACGGCATGGCCTACGTGACCGTGCACCGACGGCGTCCCGGGATGCGGATCGGCCGGCGGTGACTCGTCGACCGACCGGGACCAGGGGCGAGATGGACGCAGAAGGGGGACGGCATGAGCGGCCGCACCAGGAGAGGTCAGCTGTTCGCCGGCGACGAGAGCCGGTTCACGGGTCCGACGACGGGTGACGAGCGGCGCATGCTCGTCGACGTGCTGGCTGCTCAACGGGCGACCCTGGAGATCAAGTGCTCCGGCCTGGCGACGGAGTTGGCCGTGCGTTCCGTGCAGCCGTCGGCCCTCTCGCTCCTCGGCCTGATCCGGCACCTGGCCGATGTCGAGCGCCGCTGGTTCCGTCAGGTCCTGGCCGGGCAGGATGCGCCCCCGCTCTTCTCGTGCGCGGCGGACCCCGACGGGGACTTCGACGGCGCGACGGCCGACCCGCAGGTGATCGAGGCGGCGTGGGCGGCCTGGCGTACCGAGGTCGCCTTCGCCGAGCGGTTCACCGACGGTGCGCCGCACCTCGACGTGGAGGGCGAGGACGACTGGCGCGGAACGGTGTCGCTGCGCTGGGTCCTGCTCCACATGATCGAGGAGTACGCCCGGCACAACGGCCACGCGGACCTGCTGCGCGAACGCATCGACGGGTCGATCGGCGTCTGAGCCTCGGTCCCCGAGCCTCGGTCCCCGGGCCTAGGCCCTGCGGCTCATGTGCGCCGCCCGTCCGCTCGTCATGGTCGGCTCCCCTGCAGATCAGGGTCATCACGCGCGACGGGGCCTGGATCGAATAGCGCGCTTTCTCCGCGGGACGGCTTCTTGACGGCTCCGGCCGCCGGCGCGCCCCGACCATTATGAATTCAATTCGGTGAGGCGTTCAGTTGCTTGTCCGGCACACCTAGCATCAGGCCCGCCGCGCGAGGGTCGCGTCCGGCGATATGAGGGAGCGCCTGATGAGCATGCCGCCGAAAAGGTCGTGGGCCGGACGCGTTCGGGCGGTTCTGCCCGCCCGCCGTCGAGGGACGGCCGTGAGCGGGGCGCTGGGCATGGCCCTGGTCGCCGCGCTCGCCGTTCCCGTGCTGTCCACGCCCGCCGCCGCATCCGGCGACCCGACGGCCACGGCATGTCCCGCCGGCCTGGCCGCCGAGGCGACCTGCTACACCGGGCAGAGCGCGGACGGCGCCTTCTACGCGATCGCCGTGCCCGAGAAGTGGAACGGCTCCCTGGTCCTGCACGCCCACGGCGGGCCCGACCTGGGCGAGGGCTCCGACCCCGAGCGCAGCGTCGGCGACCTGGAGCGCTGGTCGGTCATGGTGGAGCAGGGGTACGCCTGGGCCGGTTCCTCGTACCGGCGCGGTGGTTACGGAACACGCATGGCGGCCGCCGACACGGAAAGTCTGCGCCGGCTGTTCGTCGCGAAGTTCCGCAAACCCGAACGGACCTATCTCCACGGACAGTCGTGGGGCGGAAATGTCGCCGCGAAGACCATCGAGATCTACGGTGCGAAGAAACACGGGCCCTATGACGGCGCGTTGCTCACCAACGGTGTCCTCGGCGGGGGTTCACGCGGATACGACTACCGCGTGGACCTGCGTGTGGTCTACCAGTACTACTGCCGGAACCATCCGCGGCCGGACGAAGTGCAGTATCCGTTGTGGAAGGGCTTGCGCGCCGGTTCGACGATGACGTCCTCCGGTCTGCGCGCACGGCTCCAGGAGTGCACCGGGTTCTCCTCCGCGCCCGAGGACCGCACCGCGCTGCAGCAACGCAACCTCGACGACATCCTCGCGGTCACCGGCATCCCCGAGCGGACGCTGGAGTCGCATCTGCGGTTCGCCACGTTCACGTTCCGGGACATCGTGCACAACCGGCTGGGCGACCGGAACCCGTTCTCCAACAAGGGAGTCGTCTACTCCGGCTCCCATGACGACGCGGCCCTCAACGCCGGTGTCGAGAGGTTTTCGGCGGACCAGACCGCGGTGCGGGACCTCTCCTACGACAGCGACCTCACCGGCAAGGTCTCGATCCCCGTCCTCACGCTGCACGCGATCGACGACCCGACGGCGTTCGTCGAGCACGAAGCCGCCTACCGGGCCAGTCTGCGGGGCGCCGGGCGGGACCGGCACCTCGTGCAGACCTTCACCGACGAGCACGAGCACAGCGGCCTCAGCCCGTCCGAGTACGCCACCTCCATCGCCGCACTGGACACCTGGGTCCGCAGCGGCAGGAAGCCCACGCCGGCCTCGATCGCGGCCGCGTGCCCCGGGTACGACGCCCGCTACGGCACCGGCTGCCTCTACGAGCCGTCCTTCACTCCCCGGCCCTACGCCTCCCGCGTCAACCCCCGGCCCGGCGGCCTGACCTGGCCGGCCCTCACGGCCTCGCAGGAGAAGAAGTGGAGCCGACTGCCCTCGGTGGGCATCGCGCCCTGAACCGGGCCCGACGGCACACACCGACACGCGGCGCCCCGGCATCAGCCGAGGCGCCGCGTCTCGTCTGCCGCCTCCGCGGCCTCCGCTGCCTCCGCTGCCTCCGCGACGCGCTTGATGCGCGCCAGGCGCCTGTCCCACTCCGCAGCCAGTGAGGCCATCCATCGGGCCGTGGTGTCCAGCGCGTCCGGGCGCACCGCGTAGCGCACCTCGCGCCCCACGCGGCTGCCCGTGACCAGCCCTGCAGCGTCCAGTACCGCGAGGTGCTTGACCACCGCCTGCCGGGAGACGGGGAGTTGCTGCGCGAGCGTCGTGGCGGTGGCCTGCCCCCGCGCGGCCAGGACGTCCAGCAGCCGGCGCCGCGTCGGGTCGGCGAGTGCGCCTATGACGCTGTCGACGACCTCGGCGGCGCCGGGACGTTCCTCGCTCACGCGGCAGGCTGCTCGGCGCGGCTCTTGAGCGCGCCGAGTTCGACGGGCCAGCCCTGGGTGTGGTCCTTCAGGTTCTGGCTGCGCAGCTCCTCGGAACCGGCGAGCGCCGTGAAGCCGCTCTCGACGACACGGAGCCGGGTGCCGCTCCCCTCCGCGGTCAGCGTGAACTCGACCAGGGTGCTGTTGTCCTCACGCAGTTCCTCACCCGGGAACGCGCTGGTCCAGCGGTAGGCCAGATAGGCCGGCGGGTCGATCTTCTCCACCCGTACGGGGAAGTCGCCGTGCTCGGAGTTCTTCACCAGGAGCACGTCGCCCTCCCGGGCCACCGTGCCGGGCAGGCTCTCCTTGTCCGCGACCCAGAACCCGGGCTGGGCCACCAGCGACCAGACCCGCTCCAGCGGCGCCTCGATCAGGGTTTCGCGTTCGATCCTGTCCTCGTTCATGACGGTCCCTCCGTGTCCGGCGTCAGCATCTGCAACTTCAGAGTTGCACGTTGCGGACCATCGCGCAACCTGACGGTTGCACCTGAGTGCCCCGGGGAGCCGCACGCACCGGGTGAGCGAGGGCTTCGGTCCCGTGGGGCGTCCCGTTCGTCCATTCCAGGCCGGCCGCATCACTGCTGGTCAGGCGGCGTTCCACCGTTCCGGCATCCCGAAGTGACCGCAGTCCGTGGCCTGTGGGACGGATGCCGTTCCACTCTGCGGTGGTCCGAGCAGTCCGCCGGACGTCCACTTCCGAAGCTGGAGTTCCCGACATGCGTTCACGTCTCGCTTCTTCGTCCGCCCGCCTCGCCCTGGCCGCCGTGGCGGCCACCGCCCTGACCGCCACCGCCACGGCGACGGCTCACGCCGCGGCCGACAGCCGTGGCCAGGTCACGCGGGCCTGCGTCACCGGCGACCTGTCCTTCACCGTCACGTCCGAGACGCAGGCGGGTGGCTACCTCCTCGTCACCGCCAAGGCCAAGCCCGGCGTCACCTGCCACCTGCGGGGCGTCTTCCCGTCCGCCTCCTTCGGCTCGTCCGCCGACAGCGAGGTGGGGCCGGCGGAGCAGGCCGTCGGCGACGGCGTGACCCTGTCCGGGGCCAAGGCCGCCTACGCGGGCATCAACCCCAAGACCACCCCGGGCGACCACGGCAGGCAGTTCGACCGCCTGCACCTCTCCGTCATGGGCGACGAACTGCACTCCATCACGCTCCGACTGCCGGAGACCGTGACGGTCGACCGCCCCGAGGCGACCAACTGGCACGCCGACCCGGCCGACGCCGTGCCCTTCTCCGCCTGACGGGCTCACGCGCCGGGCACCCCCGCGGTGCCCGGCGTCCCGGCGTCCCGGCGTCCCGGCGTCCCGGCGACCGCCCCGACTGGCGCGCCTTCCCGTCCTCACCGCGCCCGAGGCGCTCCCCGCGCCGTAGGATTCCCGCATGTCAGAGCTCAATCTGCGGCGTCTGCGGTACTTCCTGGCCGTCGCCGACACGCTGAGCTTCGGCCGGGCCGCGCAGGAGCTGCACATCGCCCAGCCCGTCCTCAGCCGGCAGATCGCGGTGCTGGAACGAGAGCTCGGCGTCGTCCTGTTCGAACGCTCGACACGCGGCACGGCTCTCACCGACGCGGGCAGGCTCATCGCGGAGGACGGACGCCAGCTGCTGCGGTCGGCCGGCGCCCTGGAACGGCGCGCCCGTCAGGCCGCCGAGGGGATCGAGCGGCTGGCCATCGGCTTCATGCCCGGCCTCCTGGTCACGCCGATCGTGCAAGGCCTGCGGCAGTCGTTCCCCGACATCCGGATCGAGCTGGTCCGCACCGGCTGGGACGACCAGGTGGAGACGATCCTCGACGGCCGCGTCGACCTCGGCCTGGTGCGCCTGCCGGTCCCCCGCCGCGGACTCCAGGTGGAGGCGCTGTTCCACGAGGAGCGGGTCGTCGTCCTGTCGGCGTCACACCCCCTCGCCGCCGCCGAGGAGTTGAGCCCGCACGCCCTCGCCGAGTACGACCTGATCCAGAACCCGGACGCGGCTCCCGAGTGGCGTGAGGCCCGCCTCGCGCGTGGCCTGCCCGTGCCGGCCGGAGGCGACCATCCGCACGAGGTGGAGATCAAGCTCGAACGCGTGGCCGCCTCGTCCGGAGTGGCGTTCCTGCCGGCCTCCACGGCCCGGTTCTACACCCGGCCCGACGTCGTCGTGCGCCCGATGCCCGGGCTGGCGCCCGGACCGGTCGGCGTGGCCTGGGCCGCGGGCCGCGAATCGACGCTGCTGAACTGCGCCATCACGCTCGCTCATACCCTGCGGGCATCACTGACGACGGAAAGGGTCTTGGACGTGGGGAGGGCCCCGGCCGGACCCTGAATCCATGACCATCACCTCTTCCTCCCGCATCGTCGTCCTCGGTGGAACCAGCGGCATCGGCCTCGCCGTCGCCCGGCGCGCCGCCGGCACCGGGGCGGCCGTCACCATCGCCTCGAGCCGGGCCGCGTCGGTGGAGCGCGCGCTCGGGCAGCTGCCGGCCGGAGTCGTGGGACGGGCCGTGGACGCGAGCTCCGGCGACGCGGTCGCGGCCCTGTTCGACGAGATCGGCACGTTCGACCACCTCGCCTACACCGCCGGGGAGAACCTCAGCGGCCTTCCGCTCGCCGACTACACGGTCGACCGTGCGAGCGAGTTCTTCGGCCTCCGTCTGTTCCACGCACTCGACGCCGTCCGGCTCGCCGTGCCGCACCTGGCACCCGGCGGTTCCGTCACCCTCGTCAGCGGCACCGCGGCGTTCAAGGGCGGGCCGGGCTGGACGCTGGGGGCGGCGGTCTCCGGCGCGGTGCTGTCCGCCGCGCGCAGCCTCGCGGTCGAACTGGCGCCCGTCCGGGTGAACGTCGTGGCGCCCGGTGTCGTGCGCTCGCCGCTGTGGTCCGGGATGAGCGAGGCCGACCGCGAGGGCATGTACGCCGGTCTCGCCGCGTCCCTGCCCCTGGGCCGCGTGGCCGATCCGGACGACGCGGCCAAGGCGTTCCTCGCGCTCATGGACCAGGACTACGTGACCGGCACGGTCTCGGTCGTCGACGGCGGGACCCTCGCCGCCTGAGCGGGTGGAACGCCTCACGGGCGACTCCGTCCCGGTGCCGGGTACCCGTCGATCATGACGCACCACGGGAAGTCGCTTGTGCACGTCACGCACGACCGGGCCGGGGCGTCCGCGGTACGCAGCATGGGCACGCCGCGGCTCGGCCCCGGAAGCGTGCCCGTGGTGCTGGTGCCGGGACTGGGGGCGCCCGGATATCTGCTGCGAACGCTGGAGCGCTGTGCCCGGTCCGGTCCGGCACGCCTGCTGGACGTGCCCGGGTACCGGGATCCCGCCGGGCCCGTCTGCGGGGAGACTCTGGGCGCGCTCGCGGACACGGTCGCCCGGTGGCTGACGGACGTGCCCGGCCGGCCCGTGGTGCTGGCCGGGCATTCCACCGGCGCCCAGGTGGCGCTGCACGCCGCCGTGCGCAGACCCGAGCGCGTACGGGCCCTGGTGCTGCTGGCGCCGACGTTCCCGCCCCGGCTGCGCCGATGGGGGCCGCTGCTCGGCGCGGGGCTCCGCACGGCCGTGCAGGAGTCCCCAGGCGTCGTGCCGGCCGTGCTGCCGTCCTACCTGGCGGCCGGGCCCCGGCGGCTTCTGACCTGCACGCGCTCGTGCCGGATGGACGCCCCCGAGGAGGTGCTGCCGTCGGTGACCTGCCCGGTGACCCTCGTCGGGGCCGAGGACGACGTCCTCAGCCCGCCGGGGTGGGTGCGGTACCTGGCCGGGCGGGCCGCCCGGGGCCGGGCCGTGGTGGTGCGGGGGGCGCACGCGTTCCCGCACCGCTTCCCGGACGTCACGGCCGGGGTGCTGGACGGGGCGCGACACGACGCGCCGTGATGCCCCGCCCGGGCCGGCCGTCGGCGGCAGCGCGCCGGACGCGTCCGACCCCTGTCCCGCGCCTCGCGTCGCGCACCGGGAGGCACCCGGGGTGCCCCGCACGTTCGGCGGCATCTTCGCGGCCGGGCCGGGTACTTCCGGGCCATGGCCCTTCCTCGACACGTGCCGCAGCCGTCTCCCCGCGGGGAGACGTGGTGGGACGCCGTCCGTCCGTGCGTGCCCATGCCTCCCTGCTCGTCCACGGCCACCCGTACGCCCGTACGCGGGGCGGCGCGATGACGGCCGAGGCGGTGAAGGCGGCGCGGATGGTCGCGGAAGCCGCAGCGCGCGCGTCGCTCGAGGACGTTCCCCGGCGGGTGTGCGAGGCGGTGCGCGACGGGCTCGGCGTGGACGGCGCCACCCTCTCCCTGCTCACCGACACCCCGTCCCGGCAGCTGCTCGCCGCGTCGGACGACGCCGCCCTGCAACTGGAGGAGATCCAGTTCACGCTGCTTGAGGGCCCCTGCATCGCCGCGGCGCAGACCGGGGAACCTGTCGCCGTGCACGACCTGCGCCACGACGTCACCCCGTGGCCCCTGTTCGGGGCGCTGATGCGGGAGAAGCTGCCGCAGATGACGTCGGTGTACGCGCTCCCCCTGTTCTTCGGCGACTACGTCCTCGGCACGGTCGATCTGCTCGCCCTGCGGCCGCACGCCCTCGACGAGGAGGACCTGGTGCAGGCGTCGGACGTGGCGGACGCGGTGACCGCCGCGCTCATGAGGACCCGGGAGATGATTATCACCGGTTCGCGGGCACCGGACTGGGAGCCGAGGGCGCTCGTGCGGGCCCACTGGTTCGACACCGCGCGGGCCGTCGCGACGCTAATGACCCGGCGAGGGCTCAGCCAGGAGGACGCGCTGGCCCTGATGCGCGCCGAGGCGTTCCGCAGCGGCAGGTCGCTGGCGGACATCACCGCGGACGTCCTGCGCGACGCCCCTGGAGCGGCCTAGGCGCGGCCCAGGGGCCGTCGTTCACGACGGGCCGGTGGCGGCGTCCAGCGTCTCGCGAATGTCCAGCACGCCGTCGACCCCGGTGATCTCGCAGAGCCGCCGCAGGTGGGCCGAGGGAGCGACCAGGCGCAGCTTGCCGCTCTGGTGCGTGAGGATCAGCAGGTTCAGCAGCGTCGAATCCGCGAACGTCACACCGGAGGCGTCCAGGACCACGACCGGGTGGTCGCGGACCGCGCTCGCCAGCGCGTCCGTCAGCGGCTGGATCGAGTTCAGGTCGTAGGCGCCGCGCGCGGCCACGACCCAGGTCCCGCGCCATGCGTACTGATGCACCGAGGCCGCCTCCACGGCGGGCCCGGTCGTCTCTCGCCGCAACAGCGGCGTTCCGCCGGCGTTGCTCGTGAGCGCCGTCTCGGCGGCCTCTTCCCAGGGCACCTTCGGGCTCCTTCTGTGGTTCTCCCCTGCGGGAGCACGTCATCGGTTGCCGGAAAAGTATGTCATGTATCCGGGTTCAGGCAACCACGGGCGTCTAAGATGCAGGTCATGGTCGCAGTACCCCGGTCCCACAGCGGATGGACGTTCATCACCAGCCACGCGCGCGTGCTCGCCGCCGTCGCCGACAACCCCAACGCCCGCATCCGCGACATCGCCGCCCGCTGCCACCTCACCGAACGCGCCGTCTCCCGGATCATCGCGGACCTCGAACACGACGGGTACCTCTCCCACACCCGCGACGGACGCAGCAACACCTACCGCGTCCAGCCCGGCAAAGTCCTGCGCCACCCCGCCGAAGCAGGACTCCCCGTCGCCTCCCTGCTCTCCCTCCTCGTCCAGGACGAGACCGACCGCCACACCGAACCGGGGCATGAATGAATCGTCGTCCGGCCGTCGCAGCGCTTCTCTGCCTCGGCATCGGTCTTGTCACCGGATGCTCCTTTGATGCGGAAGCGAAGGACGTCAGGCGCTCCGACCTGGTGGGCCGCTGGCATGCCGGCGAGTCGTGCGACTCCTTGCTCGTGCTGGAGAAGGACGGCTCGGCCCGGTGGGAACACTGGGCGACCGGTTACAGCCTGGATGAGGGCCGCATCACCGGCACGGAAGACGGCAAGGGGAGTTGGGCGCTGGAGTCCGTGGAGGGCGAGCAGCATGTCGAGGTGGAGCGAGGCGGTGACTTCGAGCCCTTGGACATGCTGTCGGCCGATGGCCGACTGATCCTCCTCCAGATTCCGGGAGACGACCCCGACAACAGCATTGGGTGCCGTTTCGAACGGGTCGACGATCAGAAGCCCGGCTGATCCAGCGTCCGGTCAGTGGCGGCGTCTCCGGGAGCGGGACGTGTGCCGGTCCAGTTCGATCGCCAGCGGGGTGGCCGTGAAGACCGACGAGTACGTGCCGATCACGAGGCCGATGAGCAGGGCCAGGGCGAAGTCTGTGAGGGAGTCCCCGCCGAGCACGGCCAGGGCGGTGAGGATCAGGGCGGCTCCCATGCCGGTGTTGACGGTGCGGGGCAGGGTCTGGACGATCGCCCGGTCGGTCAGGGCCGGCAGCGGGGTGGCACGGTCGTGTCGCCACAGCTCCCTGACGCGGTCGAACACCACGACCGAGTCGTTCACCGAGTAGCCGATCACGGTGAGCAGCGCCGCGAGGAACACCCCGTCCAGGGGCTTGCCGAGCCAGGCGAAGACGCCGACCAGGATGACCACGTCGTGGGCGAGGGCGGCGACCGCCGCGGTGCCGAACAGCCAGCGGAAGCGGGCCGTCAGGTAGAGCAGTTGGGCGGCGAGCGCCACGCCCAGGGCGATGAGGGCGTTGCGGCGCAGTTCCTCGCCGAGGCTGGGTCCGATCAGCTCGTCGCGGACCTTCTCCGTGGCGCCGCCGAGTGTGCCGACGGTACGGGTCACCGTCTCGGCCTGCGCGTTGCTCAGCTCGCCGGTGCGCACGGACAGGGCGCTGTCGCCGGAGGACTGGACGACGGCGTGCGGGAGCCCGGCGTCCGCGAGCGCGGTGCGTGCGCGCTCGGGGTCGACGGGGCGCGCGGTGGTGTACTCGATCAGCCGTCCGCCGGTGAATTCGACGCCCAGGTCGAGACCGCGGACGGCGATACCGGAGGCGGCGACGGCCAGCACGGCGGCGGACAGGGCCAGCCAGCGCCGCGGGCGGCGCATCAGTTCCGGCCCGGAGCGTGCCAGGCGGCTCCTGACCCGCCCGGCGGTGGCCAGACCGGTGACATGGGGCCGGCGGCGCACCCACGGGCGGGACGCCGCGTGCTCGGCGAGGACCCGCGTGACGACCAGGGCGCTGATCATCGAGGCGAGGACGCCGATGCCGAGGGTGACGCCGAAGCCGCGCACGGGCCCGGAGGCGAGGAAGAACAGCAGTCCGGCGGCGATGAGGGTGGTGATGTTGGAGTCGGCGATGGCGCTGAGGGCCTTGCGGAAGCCGGTGGTGAGGGCGGAGCGCGGACTGGCCCGGCGGCGTTTCGTGTGCTCCTCGCGGGCGCGTTCGAAGACCAGCACGTTGGCGTCGACGGCCATGCCGATGGCCAGGACGAAACCGGCCAGGCCCGGCAGCGTGAGGGTGGCGCCCAGTGCGGCCAGGGCGCCGTAGGAGATGAGCCCGTACGCGGCCAGGGCCAGTACCGCGAGGGCGCCCATGAGCCGGTAGACGGCGATGATGAACAGTGCGGTCAGGGCGGTGCCGATGACCGCGGCCCAGGAGCTGGCGGTGATGGCCTCGGCGCCCAGCGTGGGGCCGACGGTGCGCTGTTCGACGGTCTCCACGGGGACGGGCAGGGCGCCGCCGCTGATGAGCAGGGCCAGTTCGCGCGCCTCGTCGTCGGTGAAGGACCCGGTGATCTGCGTGGCGCCGCCGGTGATGCCCGCCCCGCACGCGACCGACGGGTCGACCTGCGGCGAGGAGATGATCTTCTTGTCGAGGACGATGGCGATGCGGCGCTCGGGGTTCCCCGCGGGACGGCAGGCGGCCGCGCCGGTCAGCCGGCCCCACGCGTCGCGGCCGGAGTCGTCGAAGTCGACGGTCACGTGCCACCCGGCGCCGCTCTGCTGGTCGAACCGGGCGTCCGCGCCTTCGACGTCCCGTCCGGTCAGTGCCGCGGGCCCCAGGTGCAGCGGCCGGCCGGACTCGTCGGGCAGGACACGCTCCCCCGCCCGCTCGGTTGCGGATCCCCCGCGGGCGTCGGTGCCGTCGGCGAGGCCGGTCACGGGGTGGACGGTGAGCTGGGCGGTGCGGCCCAGGACGTCGGCCGCCTTCCTCGGGTCCTGGACGCCGGGCAGTTCGACGATGATCCGGCGGTCGCCGGAGCGCTGGAGGGTGGGTTCGGCGACGCCGAGGGCGTCGATGCGGCCGCGCAGCACCTCCAGTGTGCGGTCGGTGGCCTCGGGACCGGCCTCGGCGGTGTCGGTGGAGCGGGTCTCCAGGACGATCTGGGTGCCGCCGCGCAGATCAAGTCCGAGACGGACCGGCACGGTGACGGTGATGTACAGGGACAGGGCGATCACGGTGAGGGCGAGCAGGGCTCTCACCCGGGACGAGCGGGTCAACGCGGCCTCCGGCGGGCACACCGCGGCGGCGGCCGGCGCGGCCGCGGTGAAGGACGGTGAGGGAAGGGCGGGTTCAGGTGCCGGAGGACACCGGGGGTGACCGGCCCCGGTCGGTGGACGCGTGGTCGGCGCGCGGACGCCCCTGCGGTGTCGCTGCCGCCGCCGGCGGACCGGTGGCGGCGACGGCGGGGGCCTCGCGGCCCGCGACGGCGGCGGGGTGGCCGGGCGGCGGCATGCGTTCGCCGAGCGGTTCGAGCCGGAACGCCGCGTGCACGGCGCACGCCGTGGCACAGCCGTCGGGGGCGTACGGCCGGGCCTCGTGAGCGGCGCCCGGCCCCTCGACGGCGGATCCGCCCGCCGGACCGGACCGCTCCTCGGCGGGCGGTGGAGCCTGCACCCCCGCGGACGGTACGAGCCGCACCCCCGTGGGCTGCGCGTCCCAGGCCGGGGACGCGGCGCCCGGCACCACGGCCAGGAAGAGCGCCAGCAGCGCCGCGGCCCACAGGGCGGCGGGACGGGTCGGGGTGGGGGTGGCCCGGGGGCCCGGCCGGGGAGTGGGCAGCCGGGCCCCCGGACGGTCGGGGTGGCTCACGGTTCGATCAGGCCCGCGCGGATGGCGTAGCGGGTCAGCTCCAGGCGGTCGCGCAGGCCGAGCTTGTGCAGCAGGTTGGCGCGGTGGCGCTGGACCGTCTTGATGCTGATGTGGAGCAGGTCGGCGATCGACTGCGAGGAGTGGCCCTCGGCCACCAGCTTCAGGACCTCCTCCTCGCGCGGGGTGAGGACCTGGTCGGGGGTCTCCTCGCCGTGCCGGGCCCGGTCGAGGTAGTTGCGGATCAGGGCGGTCACCGCACCGGGGTACAGGAAGGGCTCGTCCCGCATCGCGGCGCGGCAGGCGGCGACGAGGTCCCGGTCGGCGACGGACTTCAGCACGTACCCGCTCGCGCCGGCCTTGAGGGCCTGGAAGAAGTACTGCTCGTTGTCGTGCATGGTGAGGATCAGGACGCGCAGCCCCGGCTTGAGGCCGGCCAGTTCGCGGGCGGCCTGCAGACCGGTCATACGGGGCATGGCGATGTCCAGCACGGCCAGGTCGACGTCATGGCTGCGGGCCTGCTCGATCGCGTCGGCCCCGTCGCCCGCCTCGGCGACCACCTGCAGCTCCGGTTCCTGGTCGAGGATGAGCCGGACGCCGCGGCGCACCAGCGCGTGGTCGTCGGCCAGCAGGATGCGGATGGTCCGGGTCATGAGGAGATCTGCTTCCTGGGCACGGGCACGGTGAGCCTGACCTGGGTCCCGGCGCGCGGCGCGGGGGTGATGTCCAGGGCGGCGCCGACGAGCAGGGCGCGTTCGCGCATGCCGAGGATGCCGGCGCCTTCCCGCGGGGCCTTGATGCCGCAGCCGTCGTCGGTCACGGCCAGGACCACGCCCGCCCCGCCGGGGTGCAGCGACACGACGGCCCCCCGGGCGCCGGCGTGGCGGGCGACGTTGGTGAGGGACTCCTGGGCGACGCGGTAGAGGACCAGTTCCGTCTCCGGCTCCAGCGGGGGCAGGTCGGCGGCGAAGCGGCGGGTGACCTGCAGCCCGGTGTGGGTGGCGAAGTCCTCGGTGAGCGAGGTCAGGGCGCTGACCAGGCCCAGGTCGTCCAGCACGCCGGGGCGCAGGCGGCGCACCAGGCGGCGGACCTCGTCCAGGCTCCCCCGGGTGATCTCCTGCACCTCGTGCAGGTCCTTGCGCAGCGGGTCCGGGGCCGCGTCCGCGGCCCGCTTGAGCCCGAGCAGGATCGCGGTCATGCTCTGCCCGACCTCGTCGTGCAGTTCCTGGGCGATGCGGCGGCGTTCGGCCTCCTGGGCGAGCAGGACCCGGCCGCTGCTGGCGGCGCGTTCGTGCTCCAGCCGCTCCAGCATGGCGTTGAAGGTGCGGATCAGCTCGGCGACCTCGCCGCCTCGGGGCGCGGACAGCCGCTGCCCGGGGCGCAGCAGGTCGACGGTGGTCATCAGGCCGGTCAGCCGGTCCAGCGGGGCCAGTCCCCAGCGCAGCAGGGCGGCGTTGGCCACCAGCATCACCGCCAGGCCGCCCAGCAGGATGACCGCCTCGGTGAGCAGCACCGGCACCGACACGGTCACCGGCGCCCAGAGCAGCAGGCCCGTGGCGGTGCCCAGGACGACGGCGTTCAGGGCGAAGATCCGCCAGAACAGCGACACCGGTCGTCAACCTCCTTCTGCGCTACGGCGTGCCTCGGCCGCCGGGTGCCTTATGGCCCCCGGACCGACCGGCTGCCGTGCCCGGCCGTCGGCCGGGACTCGGGGCGGGTCCCCTGAGCCGGGCGATCGGGCCGGGCCTGGGGGCCAGGCCTCGGGGACCAGGCCATGGGGCCGGACCTCGGGGACCATGCCTCGGGACCAGGCCATGGGGACCAAGCCTTGAGGCCAGCCTGCCCGCTCCCGCCTCACGGGGATATGGGGCCCGGCCCCCATTTCCCGGTGCGCGGGCTACCCAGGGCCCTGGGGTCTGCATCCCGCGCGCTGCCGGAAATGGGTGCTGCGCCCGATGGGTATTCGCCCCGCCCCGGACCAGGCTGGGGGCAGGACCGGGCGCCCCGGTGCGGTGACCGCCGGACCGGGCATCGCCCGGTGCCCGACCGCCCGTCCGGGCGCACCGCCGCCCGGCCCACGGAAAGGGAAGAGCCCAGTGACCGTCGACGCCCCCCGCACCGACCCCCGCCCCGAGCGCATGACCGCCCAGGAGGTGCGCCGGCGCCTGGAGCACGCCCGCAGCACCCGGCTGACGCAGTTGCGGGCGCTCGAGGAGACCGGGCACAGCGTGGACGACCATCTGACGTCGATGCAGCGGGACGCCATCCGGCGGGTGCTCGAGGAGATCGACGGCGCCTTCGCCCGGGTCGAGGACGGCAGGTACGGCACCTGCCTGGGCTGCGGCGACCCTGTCCCGGCCGAGCGGCTGGAGATCCTCCCCTACACCCCCTGCTGCGTCGCCTGCCAGCGCCGTGCCGCCCCCTGACCGGGCGGCCCGTCCCCACCGTTCTTCTCCATCGCTCTGCCCGAGGGGTGTGTGGTGAACCACCAGCTCATCGCCGACCGTACGACGCATCTGACGCCCGAGGAGCTCGCCGCCCTGCGGGAGAACCTCGTGGAGCAGCGCCTGTTCCGCCGGGAGCAGTTGCAGCAACTCGCCGTCGCGGTCCCGTCCCGCGCGGACGGGCCGCGGCCCGCTGACGCCGCCTCCCAGGTCGAGGTCCACGTCAAGCTCGCCGCCTGCGCCCGCATGGTCCTCACCGACGTGGAGGCGGCCCTGCGGCGCATGGACGAGGGCCGCTACGGCGTCTGCGGGCTGTGCCGGGGGCCCGTCGCGGCCGAGCGGCTGGCGATCGTTCCGCAGGCCCGCTACTGCGGGCGCTGCCAGCAGGTGAGGGAGGCCGGCCGGTGACCGCGCTCCCCGTGCGCTCCGCCGCACGGCACCGCTTCGGACGCCATTCGGGCATCGCCCTGGAGATGGGCAGTGCCCGCACGCGCGTCTGGCTTCTCGGCCGCGGGCTGATCAGCGACGTCCCGACGGTCACGTTCGGCACGGACACGCGGTGTCCGGTCCAGCGCGGCACGATCATCGACCCCGCCGGCTGCGCCCGGATGCTGGAGCGTCTGCTCGGCCACCGCCTGCCCCGCTTCACCGCCCCGCACGTCGTCGTGACCACCCCCGTCCTGGGCGGCCCGGCCTACCGCGACGCGGCCCGCGCGGCGGTGCAGGTGCTCCGGCCGCGCACGGTGCTGACCGTCCCCACCGCCCGGGCCATCGCCCTCGCGGCCGGAGCCGGGCGGACGCGGCCGCTGCTCGTCGTCGACGTCGGCGCCCATCTCAGCGAGGTGGTGCTGCTGGCCGACACGGGCGTCGTCGACGCGCGCCGCACCGCCCTGGGTACGAGCGACCTCGACGCCACCCCGCCGGAGCGGGTCGGCGACGCCGTCGCGGACATGGTGTCCGCCATGCTCCGCCAGGACGGCGGCTCCCTCACCGCGGACGCCCTGAGCCGTGGGGTGCTCCTGGCGGGCGGCGGCGCCCTGCGCCCCGACATCACGTACCACCTCACGGCCCGGCTCCAGGCGGCCGTGCGCGTCGTGCCGGCGCCGCACACCGCCGCCGTGCGGGGCGCGGCCCAGCACCTCCTGGCGGCGCGCTCCCGGCCGCGCGCGGCCGACGCCGCCCCTCCCGGTCCCGACTAGGCCGGCCCGACCGGACCGGTCAGACCAGACCGGGCCCGACCGGACCGGTCCCGGTCACCCCGGCCCGCCGACCACCCGTCACCCCTGCCCCACGACGGAGGGACACCATGGACCGCCCGATACCCCCCGCGCAGCCTCCGCCGGAGGACCTGCCCCGGCTGATGCTGTGGCGCTGGCGGCGCAACCCGCTGCGCCGCCGCACCGACCTGATCCAGGCGTGGATCGGCCTGGGCCTGCTGCTCGCCGTGCTCGCGGCCACCCCCGCGGTGGTGACGCTGGCTCGTGACCTCGCCCACCGCCACTACTCCCGTACCGCGCAGCAGCAGGCCGCCTCCCGGCAGGAGACCACCGCGGTGCTGCTCCACGACGCCCCGCGCCATCCCGAGCCGGGCTCGCCCGAGGCGCGGAAGACCCTCTACCCGGTCACCGTCCGCTTCACCGACCCCCTCGGGCGCACCCGCACGGCGGAGACCGATGTCCAGCCGCAGTTGCCCGCGGGCACGACCCTGCGCGTCTGGGCCGGCACCGACGGCCGGCTCACCGACCCGCCCCTGACCGCCGAGCAGATCCGCAGCCGCAGCGTCGGCAGCGCGGTCATCGCCACCCTGGCCTTCTACGCGACCGGCACCCTGGCCTACGGCGTGGCCCACCGCACCCTCCAGCGCCGCAACCTCGCCGCCTGGGACACGGCCTGGGCCCGCACCGCACCCCGCTGGACGATCTCGCCCTAGCCGGCGCGGGTGCGGGACGCTCCGCCGCAGGCCGGGCAGAGCCGCCGCCCGGTCGCCCCCGGTCTGTCGCGTGTACGCGAAGCCGCCGGGTGGGTACGGCGGGCGGTCGCCTCGAACACCCCCTCCCCCGGGCCGACTTCTCGGATACGATCACGTCGGCCGTCGTCGCGACCGGAGAGGGATCCTCATGTGGCGCAGACTGGTCGGCACCGTGGCCGGTCTGCTGGTGCTGTTCGTCGGCAGTCTGGCCTTCAACGCGGCGTCCGGGCAGAGCCGCTGGCCCGGTCCGCTCGACTTCGTGCGCCTGCACCCCTGGATCGTGCTCCTGCTGCTGGTTCCCCTCGCCTGGGCCGGACTGCGCCAGGAGGCTCGCGAACAGCCGCCCCCGCCGCGTCCGTCCGCACCCACGACCTACCGGCTGCCGCCCCGCAACGCCCACTTCACCGGTCGGGACGACGCCCTGCGGGAACTGCGGCGGCGCCTCACCTCGGCGCAGGACATGGCGACACAGGTCGTGCACGGCCTGGGCGGGGTGGGCAAGACACAGCTGGCGGTCGAGTACGCCTACCGCCACCTGTCGAAGTACCGGTTCGTCGCCTTCGTCGACGCCGAGGACCCCGACCTCATCGCCACCCAGTTCGCCTCGCTGGCCAGGGAGTTGGGGCTGCGGGAGGTGGGATCCGAGCAGGCCGTGCCCGGGGTGTGGTCCTCGCTTCGCGACCGTCGGCCCTGGCTGGTCGTCTTCGACAACGCCGAGAAGCCCGGCACGCTGCTGCACGCGCTGCCCTCGGGCGACCTGGCGCACAACGGCCACATCGTCGTCACCACCCGGGTGAGCGGCTGGTCGGCCACCGCCGGAGTGCTGGACCTGCCGGAGTTCAGCAGGCGGGAGTCGGTGGATCTCCTGGTCCGGCGGGTGCCCGGCACGAGCGCCTCGACCGCGGACCGGATCGCCGAGCGACTCGGCGACCTGCCGCTCGCGTTGGAGCAGGCCGCGGGATACATGGGCTACAACCACACCGCACCGGAGGAGTACCTGGCCCTGCTGGTTACGCGGCTGGACGAGATGATCGCCCGGGGCGAGCTGGCCGACCGGCCGTCGGTGGTGGTCGCGACCCTGTGGCAGCTCGGCGTGGATCGGCTCCGGCGGGAACAGCCGCACGCCGTACGGCTGCTGGAGCTGTGCGCCCTGCTGGCCCCGGAGCCCATCGCGCTGGACCCGTTCACCGCCGCGCCGGAGCCGCTGGTGCCGTCGGCCGCCGATCCGCTGGCCTGGGACACGACCGTGGGCGCCCTGGCCGGCCTCGGTCTGGCCCGGCGTGAGGGCTCCTCCCTGGTGCTGCACCGGCTGGTCCAGGCGGCCGTCCGCGCCTCCATGACCGCTGACCACCGGGCGGCGTCACGGGCGCAGTTGTGCCATGCGCTCCTCGCGGCCGTGCCGCACGACGTCCACGGCGATCCCGAGGCCCGGCCGCGCTGGCACCGGCTGCTCCCCCACGTGCTGGCCGTGACCCGCGGCGAGCCGCCCGCCGGCGCGGCGGCGGAGACGGCGGTGCTGCTGCGGCTGGCAGCGGAGTTCCTCCTCGCGATCGGTGACCGCACGCTGGCGCTGCCCCTGTGCGAACGTGCCCTCGCGCTCGACGAAGCGCTGCCGGGCCGGGACGCGGAGATCGGGTTCGACCTGATCACGCTGGCCCAGATCCACCGGGACCTGGGCGCCCCGCAGACGGCACGCCCCCTCGCCGAGCGGGCGCTGCGGCTGCACGAGGCCGCTCTGCCGGCCGGGGACCCCGCCGTCGCCACGGACCTGGCGACACTGGCGCGGACGCTGTGCATGCTCGGCGAGCACCGGGCGGCGCTGCCGCTGGCCGAGCGGGCGCTGCGCATCGACGAGGCCGCCCACGGACCGGACGACCCCTATGTCAGCTTCGATCTGATCGCCCTCGCGACGGTCCACTTCGACCTGGGCGACCCCGAGGCGGCCCTGCCGCGCATCGAGCGGGCGCTGCGGATCCGCGAGGCCCGCTACCCGTCCGACCACCTCTACATCGGCTATGCCCTGCTGTTCCGGGCACGGGTGCTGGAGGCCCTGGGCGAGCCGTCCTCGGCCGAGAGCGCCCGCCGGGGCGAGCGGATCCTGCACTCCCAGCTCGGCGCCGATCACCCCAAGACGGAGGAGGCCCGGGCCCTGGCGGACCGGCTGACGGCGTAACAGGTGACCCGCGCCGCGCGTCCGGGGCCCGGAGCGGCCGTGGGGTGCCGAGCGGGTGAGCACCCGCGGCGGCTCTGTGGGTCGGGGAACCGCGAACAGGTCGGGCGGTCAGGATTACGGGGCATCCGGGCAGGGAGCCGTCGTGCGACAAGGAGAGTCCACCATGGGAACCGCCGTGCACGTCCCGCAGACCCGGGACATGATCGGAGAAGAACTCTCCGGCGACGAGGCCTTCGCCGCCCTGCGCCACTACGGGGGCTGGCGGTTCCTGATGGACTCCTTCGCACGGTTCCGTTACGCGGACGGCTTCACCAACGCCCGGGCGCTGGCCTTCCAGGTGGTGGTCGGGCTGGTGCCGTGCACCGTGGCGCTGGTCGGACTGGCCACCTCGGTGCACACCGAGGCCGTGGGCCGGGTCATCGAGCTGACCCTGGGGCGGATCGTGCCGGGGGCGAGCGCGGAGATCGTGAAGGACGCCTTCGAGGGAACGCGGCGCACGGCCCACGGCGACGCCTGGAGCACGGTGGCCCTCTGGCTCGGTCTCGGCTTCGCGCTGCTCAACCTGTCGTCGGCGATGGGGCAGATCGAGCGCGGCGCCAACCGCATCTACGGGATCGAGCGGGACCGCCCCCTGCCGCGCAAGTACGCCCGGTCGTTCGTGCTCGCCCTGGCCGCGGGCCTGCCCCTGGTACTGGGGTTCGTCGTCCTGGTGGCGGGCCGGGCGGTGGGGGACGCCGTGGCCGAGACCGCGGGCTGGGAGAGCGGCTTCGGACGGTGGTGGGGCGTGGTCGAGATCCCGGTGGGGCTGGTCCTCGCCTGGGTGGCCTCCGCGGTGATCTTCCGCTGGTCCCCGCGGCGCGTGCAGCCCGGCTACACCTGGCTGGCCTTCGGGTCGGCGGTGCATCTGCTGCTGTGGGTGGCGGCCACCTGGCTGCTCGCGCTGTACGTCGAGGAGAGCGGTGCCTTCGGCGCCGTGTACGGACCGCTGACCGCGTTCATCGCGCTGCTGCTGTGGGCGAACCTGACGGCGGTCGCGCTGTTCCTCGGCATCGCGTTCGCCGCCCAACTGGAAGCGGCCCGGGCCGGGATCGCCTCGGCCGTCGAGCCGGACCCCGGCCCGGGCGCCTGAGACCGGGCGGGTCGGGGGCGGCTGCGGGTCCGGCAGCCGCCCGCCGCGTCGTCAGCCGCTCGCCGCGGCGGTCACCGTCGCGGGGTCCACGCCGGTCAGTTCGACGATGCGGTGGGGTGGCACGCCGGCGGCCAGGGCGCGTCCGATCAGGCCGTCCCGGCCGTCGGAGCAGTCGCGGTAGGCGAGCAGTTCCTCCTCGAGGCGGGCGAGGGACTCCGGCGTCATGCTGTGCCGCAGCCGGCTGAGTTCCTCGTCGCCGAGCGGGACCGGCACGCTCTCGGCGTCCGCCGGGATGGCCCCGGTCTCCTCCGGCGGCAGCAGCCGCAGGTACGGGGAGGTGGGCGTGGCGTCGTGGGCGTGCAGCCAGGCGCGGACCGCGGGCGTCTCCATGAAGGCGAGCTCGCCGACGGCGGCCGGGGGGACGCCGAGCGGCGCGGACGGGTCGTCCAGCAGGAACAGGTAGGCGTCGTCGGTCAAGACCGGCTCCTTCTCACAGTGGGGGGCTGTTGGACCTCCCTTTACCCCGCCGTGTCCGGATTAGCGCCGCCGGACCGGGCCGATGGGCCCGTACGGCACAGGGGCGGGCCGTTGTCACCCCGCGGTGTGGGCCGATCGGGCGCCGCTCGGAGCCGCGGGGCGCCCTGCGGCCGTGACCGGGCGAACCCTCGGTCAGCGGCTCGGGCTCGGGCTCGGGCGACCGACGTTCCTCACTCGTGCAGCGCCTGATGGAAACCGGTGTTGACCGCGGTGAGGCCGCCGTCGACGACCAGGGCCGTGCCGGTGATCCAGGACGCGTCGCGTGAGGCCAGGAAGGCCACGGCGGCGGCGATGTCCTCCGGCTCCCCCACCCGGCCCAGCGGGTACAGCCGCCGCACGGCTTCGAGGTCCGCGTCGCGGCCCTCCCACGCGCTGGTGCGCACCGTGCCCGGCACCACGAGGTTGACGCGTACGCCGCGCGCGGCCGCGTGCCCCGCGAGCGTGCGGGTCAGGGAGGCCAATCCGGCCTTGGCGGCGCTGTAGGCGTGGTTGCCGAAGTCCTGAAGGCCGTTGACCGAGCCGATGGACACGATCGCACCGCGTCCGGAGTCTGCCAGGTGCGGCAGGGCGGCCCGGCAGCAGCGGTATGTGCCGGTCAGCGTGACGTCCAGGTCCCGCGCCCAGGACTCGTCCGGCTGCGCCTCGAAGCGGGGCAGGTCGGGCGAGCAGTGGGCGGCGCAGTTCACCAGGACGTCGAGGGAGCCGAAGGTGTCCGCGGCGTGGGCGACGGCGGCGTCCACCGCCTGCTGGTCGGTCACGTCGCAGGCGCACGCCTCGACCGTGAACCCCTGCGCCGTGAGGTCCCGCGCCGTCCGCCGCGCCGCGTCCGGGTCCTGGTCGGCGACCAGGACCCGGGCCCCTTCCCCTGCGAGCCGGCGGGCGGTGGCGGCGCCGATGCCGCGCCCCCCACCGGTGATGAGAACGCCGTGGCCCGCGAAGCGTGTCGTGTCCGTCATGGGCCGACCGTACTGCCTGTCATGGCCGTGGCGGGCAGCCGCGGGAGGAAGTGGCCCGTGCCCCTGCGCACACCCGCGGGAGAAGAACTCCGGGCGGCCCGCCAGGCGGTGACGTGCCCGTCATCCGGGGGGTGGCGTGAGGGAGATCCCCGCCGCGGCGGCCTGGAGTTCCGAACGGACGAGTTCCAGGAGGCGGCCGGTCCAGTTCCTGCCCTGCCCGCCGTTGTCGCCCCAGTGGCGGCCGAGGCCGATGTCGTCGTAGACGAGGGTGGCGTCCCCCGTGTCGAGGAGGGCCTGGGCGAGGTGCGGGTGCTGGGTGAACTTGGCCCTCAGCAGCATCGTCATCACGGCGGTCCTCGCCTGCTCCCAGCCCTGCCGCCGGGGAGCGGCCGCGGCGGCGGTCCGGGCGGCGAACGTGCCGGAGGCGTCCCTGACGGCGGCCCGGGACGCGGGGTCGGTGGTGGAGAGCGCCCAGTACGCGTGGGTCACGGTCGGGTAGGTGACGCCGTCGATCCGGAGGGGCGCGGGATATTCATTCCGCAAACCCTTGGTGCCGGGGGACTCCGAGGGCGTGAGAGGGCTGCTCTCGTAGAGGTGGATGGCAGGCGCCAGCGGAGTGGCGGGGCCGTCCGCCGGGACGCGTGAGGGACGGTCGGCGATCCACCGGGCCCGGTCCTCGAAGTAGGCCAGCGCCTCGTCGTACTCCTCCTGCGTCACCGTCGCGCCGGGCGCGTCCTCGAACTCCCCGCCGGGCCCGGTGACCAGCACCTGGAGGGGGCCGTCCTTGCGGTCCATGTCGCCCAGGGCGTAGTGGCGCTGGGTGGCCGGGATGGCGTGGTACGCGTCGCGGGCAGCGGCGCGGTTCTCCTCCGTGCGGTCGGCGAGGAACACGTCGACGGCGGCCAGGCAGCGGCCGGTGGAGTCAGGACGTCCGTTGAGCTGGTCGATGGTGTCGCGGATCTCCGCCAGCAGCACGTCCGGGGTGAGCCAGGTGTACGGCTCGCTGAACCTCCAGGTCGCGAGGCCGTGCGCCGACACGCGGGCACCCTCGGGGAGTTCGGTGGCGACCCAACCCGAGCGCAGTTTTCGCTCGAACTCCTCCACGGTGACCAGGCCCCAGCAGTCGATCAGCCCGTCCGCGTAGACGAACACGTCGGTGAGGTAGTGGTCGCCGTTGCGGATGAAGGCGTGCCGCCAGGTTCCCGGGACGCGTATGCCGTCCGCGGTGCGGTAGGTGATCCGGTTGCCGATCATTCGGGCCATTGTGCAGCAACTCCGCCGCCTCGCGGCGCCGTTGCCGGGTCCCCGCGCCGCGGCTCGGCGCGGCGCGGGGACCCGGCTGCTGCCGGAGCGGCGGGTCAGGAGGACTGGGCGCTCTGGTACAGGTTCTGTGCGTCCGCGCCGAAGTACGGGCCGTACATGGCGTTGGGCAGGAAGTTGTACTTGAAGCTGTTCACCGACGACTGGAGCCCGGTTCCCGTGGCCTCGTCGAACTGCGTGAACCAGGGCCCGCCGCTGGAGCCGCCGGTCATGTTGCAGGTCAGCCCGTGGTCGCCGGAGAGCAGGAAGTCGCGGAAGGTGGTGCCGCTGCAGTAGATGAACTTCTCGCCGTCGTAGGGCGCCGCGGCCGGGAAGCCGAAGGAGTACATGGCCTTGCTGTAGCCGGTGTTGAAGGCCACGCCCTGGCCGCCGACGGCGTCGGTGAGCCGCGTGCCGTCGAGCGGGGCGACGACGGCGGCGCCGATGTCGTAGTTGATGTCCTCATTGGCCGTCCACTGCGGCGTCGACAGGAGCCTGGCCGCGGTCCAGGTGCCGTACGGGCGCTGACCGTCGTGGTAGCCGGGCACGAACACCCAGTTGGTGTGCCAGGCGCCCTCCAGCTTCACGCAGTGGCCGGCCGTCAGCACTGTGGACTTGTTGGCGCTGGTGACGGCGTTGCCGGAGCAGGAGGCGGTGCGCCCCTGGTAGGTGAAGAAGACGCGGCCCGCGGTCCTGGTGACCGCTCCCCCGCAGGACCACGGCCCGCCGGAGTGCGGGAAGGCCAGGGGGCCGACGGCCGCGGCGGGCGCGCTGGGCGGCACGACGGTCGCCCTCCCCTGGCGCGGGGCCGCTCGGCGTACGTCGGTGGGGTCGACGCTCAGGACGTCGAGCGGGGTGGCCTCGCGCATACGCTGCGCCGTCCAGAAGGACAGGGCGTCCTGCTGTGCCGAGGGCGTCCTGAGGCCGGGGTCCGGCGCGGCGCCGGCCGGTGCGGCGGTGACGCCGGTCGCCAGCAGGGCGGCGATGCCGGCGAGCGCGCCGAGAAGGGCGCGGCGGGTGCCGGCGCGGCGAACCGGGGTGCTGTCGCCGGCGGGGCGAGGGCTGCGGGGTCTGCCTATCACGCGGTCTCCTTCTGCTGTGGGGGCCGGGCGGCGGGATGCCGGTCCGCCCGGTCAGGCAGGGGTCTCACTGCGGACAGTCAGAGGGCAGCGTGCCACTGGACGGCCTGGATGGACAGGTGCATGTCATAACGATGGCCGAAACACCCCTCGGTGCGGGACGCGCCGGTGCCGCGGGAGGCGCACGGCAGAACCGCGGCGGCACAGGGACGGGCCCGGCCTCCGTACGGAGACCGGGCCCTGTCGCAGCCGTGGGTGAGTGTCAGAAGGTGGAGCCGGGACCGCCCGTACCGCTGGTACCACCCATGCCGCCGCTGGTGCCACCCATGCCGCCGCCGGTGCCACCGGTGCCGCGCAGCGGGTCGGTGCCACCCAGCGGTCCCGTACCGCCCGTCGGTCCGGTGCCGCCGCTGGTGCCACCCATGCCGCCGCCCGGCTGGATCCGTCCGCGCCAGGCGCCGGACTCGGCGCCGCGCTCCTCGATGTACTCCTTGAAGCGCTTCATGTCGCCCTTGACCCGGCGGTCGATCGTGCCCATCATGTCGGCGACCTTGTCCATCGCCCCGCTGGGCTCGATCTCCATCACCAGCTCCACCCGGGTGTGGGTGTCGTCCACGCGCTCGAAGCGCACGGAGCCCCTCTGGTTGGTGTCGCCGCTGGTCGTGCGCCAGGTGACGCGCTCGTCGGGCAGCTGGTCGACGATCTCCGTGTCGAACTCGCGGCGCACGCCGCCGATCTTCGTCGTCCAGTGGTTGTGGCGGTCGTCCACCTGCCTGACCTCTTCGACGCCCTCCATGAAGTGCGGGAACTCCTCGAACTGCGTCCACTGGTTGTAGGCGGTGTGAACGGGGACGCCGACTTCCACGGTTTCCTTGACGGTGCTCATGCCCATGCCTCCGTATTCACTGATCGACTGCGGGAGGCCCATCGGCCCACTGAGGTCCGGGCCCGTGGTCGTCGGGTACCCGGGCTGCGGCGATTGCCACCTCCCGTGTACCGGGATCTTGCGACCCCCCTCACCCACACGACCGAACATGGATACGATCCCGGCGTGCGCCTTCCCCGTTCCGCCCCGGGCTGGACCATGGCCGTCTTCGGCGTGCTCGCCGCCGCCCTCGGTGTCGTCGGGCTGGTCGCGCCCGACGTGCAGTTGGCACTGCTGGGACTCCCCTCCCCCCCGTGACCGCGCCCCCGGGGACCTCACCCCCGCGTTCCTGACGGCGTCGTCCATGGCGGCGCTGAACATGGGGGTGTACTACGTCCTCGCGGCGCTCGCCGACTGGCGGGCCTTCTTCCGCTGGACGGTGCCCTTCCGGCTGCTCACCTGCGCGGTCTTCATGGTCGCCGCGCTCACGGGCCGGGCGCCCGGCGCCTTCGTCGGCGTCGGGCTGTGGGAGGGGGCCGGGGCCCTGGCCACGGCGATGGCCCTGCGCCACGACCGCCGCGGCGCCGAGGCGGCGGCTCCCGAGACGCGCCCGGCGGGCTGACCGGCCCCCGCGACACAGGGCGGGGGCCGCGGGGGCCGAGCAGGAACCGGGGGCGGCGGAAGGTAAGAGGCAGATGGCGGGGGGCGGATGGCGGGTGCGGGTCGCCGGCGTTCAGACCGCGGGAGCGCCGGTCCTCGGCGTCTCCGAGCGGAAGCCGTGGCCGAGTTCCGGACCGAGGCCGTGATAGTGCCGGAAGTTGTACACCAGCGGGCTCCAGACGGCCGGGTCGACATGGTCGGTGCCGGGGACGACGACGCGTTCGGCGGCGTGCACCCGCAGCACCTCGCACTCCACGGCGAAGAACGTACCGGCCCCGCCCGGGGTCAGGGCACGGGCCCTCGCCTCCAACTGCAGGGCGCACTCGGCGACGCGCGGCGGCCGCACCAGACGGGCGGGCGCCGGGGTGAGTCCGGCCGCGGCGAACTTGTCCCGCTCGTGCCGGTACACCGCACGCTTCACCTCCGGCACCGGGTCGGCCCCGGTCAGCGGCGCCAGCCGCTCCACGTGCTCCCACAGCTCCGGTCCGGGCACATTGATCACGAGGTCCGGGCGCTGCGCCAGGTTGCGCACGGTGTGGCTGTCGCCGCCCAGGCCCAGCACCACGTACCGGCCGAGGGCCCACGCGGAGGAGATCGGGGCGAGGTTGGCCGTCCCGTCGGCGTTCTCGGTGCTCAGCAGGACCACGGGCGTGCCGAAGTAGAGGATGCTGGGGCTGATCACGAGATGGCTGTCGTTCTTCATGGCCCCGACGCTAGGAGCGGGACGCTTCGGCCGGCGCCGAAGTACCCGCCTGCGAGGATCGACGGTCGCCGGCCGCACGCGGGCGTCTGGCACCGGGCGGGCCCGGCCCGGGACGGTTCGCTCACCGGAACCCGGGAGGGGGCGGGCGCCGTGGGTCAGAAGCGGTGCTGCTGCTGCGGCTGTCCGTACGCCTGACCGCCGGGGCCGGACGCGTCCTGCGCCTGGAGCTGCTCGGCCTGCTCCTTGGTCAGTTTCTGTTCCGCGCCGCAGAAGGTGCACTGCGTCTGGTACTTCGTCGAGATCGGGAACAGCGGGACGAAGAACAGGGTGAACTTCGTGACGCGCTTCCTGAGCGTGTGCGCGGCGGGGTTGCCGCACCGGCCGCACACCAGCGTCAGTATCGCCAGCTGGTACAGGTAGCCCTTGGTGCCGAAGATGATCACGTGTGGTCCTTCCCGGGTCGGATCTTCCTCCAGTGTCCTGTATCCCGGGTTCGAGGTGCGCACCCCTCGATCGTGTGGAGAGCCCGGCGCCGACTGGTCCAGTCGGGTGACGGCGGGCCGGACGGGGTGCGGTGCGCCGATACCGTGCCGCGGTGACCTCGATCTCACCCGAAACGCAGTCCGCACCCACCGACGACCTGGGTTCGCTCGTCGTCCAGTCCTGGCGGGGCACGACCCCCGACGGGGACGTCCCCTACCTCCTGGCCTGCTCCCTCGGCGACGGTCAGGGCGGCCCGGAGGCCACCTCGAAGGCGGTCGAGCGGCTGCTGACGAGCGCCGGGCTGCCCCCGGGCGAGGGGCTCGTGCACGCCACCCAGCGGCCCAGCCTGCCGGTCAGCCTGCTCGTCGTGCCCGGGTCGGCCGTCCTGACCGTGCAGCACCTCACGTCGCAGTTCGTCCCGCCGGAGAGCTGGCTGGAGGCCGTGGCCGAACTCGGCTTCGCCTACCTCATCTTCGCCACCCGCCCCTGGCCGGCCGGCGCCGAGCCCGGTGACGTGGAGACCCTCGCCGCGTTCACCTCGGACGAGGCGGCCATGGCCGCGTCGGCACACGTCGTCCTGCCCGCCCGCAGCCTGCGCACCTGAGCCACCCCCGACCCGGACGCGCGGCGGCGGCCGCGCCCGGGACACCGCAGCCCGGGCCGCGTGGAGGCGGCCCGGGCTGCGGTGTGCCGTCGTTCAGGCGGACAGGGCGGCCAGCACCACGGCCTTGGCCTCCTCCTGGACCTGTGCCAGGTGGTCGGGGCCGAGGAACGACTCGGCGTACACCTTGTAGACGTCCTCGGTGCCCGAGGGGCGGGCCGCGAACCAGGCGTTGTCCGTGGTGACCTTGATCCCGCCGATCGCCGCGCCGTTCCCGGGCGCCTCGGTCAGGACGGCCGTGACGGCGTCGCCGGCCAGGGTGTCCGCGGTGACCTGCGCCGGGGACAGCTTCGCGAGCAGGGCCTTCTCCTCGCGCGTCGCGGGCGCGTCGATGCGCGCGTAGGCAGGCTCGCCGAAGCGGGCGGTCAGCGCCGCGTAGTGCTCGGACGGGGTCCTGCCGGTGACGGCGGTGATCTCCGCGGCGAGCAGCGCCAGGAGGATGCCGTCCTTGTCGGTGGTCCACACGGAACCGTCCCGCCTCAGGAACGACGCACCGGCCGACTCCTCGCCGCCGAAGCCGATGGTGCCGCCGATCAGCCCGTCGACGAACCACTTGAACCCGACCGGCACCTCGACCAGTTCGCGGCCCAGGTCGGCGGCGACGCGGTCGATCATCGCGGAGGACACCAGGGTCTTGCCGACGCCGGTGCCGGCCGGCCAGCGGTCGCGGTGCGCGTAGAGATAGGAGATCGCGACGGCCAGGTAGTGGTTGGGGTTCATCAGGCCCGCGTCCGGCGTGACGATGCCGTGCCGGTCGGCGTCGGCGTCGTTGCCGGTGGCGACCTGGAAGCGGTCCCGCTGCTCGATGAGCGAGGCCATCGCGTACGGGGAGGAGCAGTCCATGCGGATCTTGCCGTCCCAGTCCAGCGTCATGAAGCGCCAGGTGGGATCGGTGTGCGGGTTGACCACGGTCAGGTCGAGCCCGTGCTGCTCGGCGATGCGGCCCCAGTACGCGACCGACGCGCCGCCGAGGGGGTCGGCGCCGATGCGCACCCCGGCCGAGCGGATCGCGTCCAGGTCGAGCACGCCGGGCAGGTCGGCGACGTAGGCGCCCAGGAAGTCGTAGCGGCCGGTGCCCGGGGCGGACAGGGCCCGGGCGTAGGGGATGCGGCGTACGTCCTTCAGGCCGCCGCGGATGATCTCGTTGGCGCGGTCCTGGATCCAGGAGGTCGCGTCGGAGGCGGCCGGGCCGCCGCTGGGCGGGTTGTACTTGAAGCCCCCGTCGCCGGGCGGGTTGTGGGAGGGCGTGACCACGACGCCGTCCGCGAGGCCGGTGGTGCGGCCGCGGTTGTGGCTGAGGATGGCGAGCGAGACGGCCGGGGTCGGCGTGTAGCCGTCCGCCTGGTCGATCAGCACGGTCACCTCGTTGGCGGCGAACACCTCCAGGGCCGTGACGCGCGCCGGCTCCGACAGGGCGTGCGTGTCGGCGCCCAGGAAGAGGGGGCCGTCGACGCCCTGCTCGGCGCGGTACTCGCAGATGGCCTGGCTCGTCGCGGCGATGTGGTCGTCGTTGAACGCGCTCGCCAGGGACGAGCCGCGGTGCCCGGAGGTTCCGAACGCGACGCGCTGCCCCGGGTCGTCCAGGTCCGGGTGGAGCGCGTAGTAGGCGGTGACCAGCCTGGCGACGTCGACGAGATCCTCGGGTCCGGCCGGACTGCCCGCTCGCTGGTGCTGCATGGCCCGCTCCTCCGCATGGGTTGTTCGTTCGCTTGCGTCACATCCTTCCCCGTCGCGGCCGCGCCGCGCGAGAGGGGCACCCCGGCGGCGGCCGGATGTGAGTGCCGCCCCGGACCGGGCCGCGGGACGCCGGCGGCTTGCCGTGCCCCGGGGATGTCAGCGCTTCCGGCCGCGTCCGTGCACACGAGAGGGCGGCGCTACGGGTCCCCGGTTCGCCCGGTGACGCGCCGCGCCGCCTGTGTCCCTCGTGGCCGGCACGCCGTACGTGCCGGCCACGCTCAGATCCGCCCGCCGGTGAGCCGGGTGAGCGGCCCGTGCGCACCGCGCTCCGCGCGGCGGCCCACGGCGTAGGAGGCGGCGCTCAGCACGGTGAGGCCGGCTCCGACACCCGCGGCGACGAGCTTGCGGTGGGCGATGACCGTCCAGGCCGTCTTCGCCGTGGCGGCGACATGACCGGAGGCCGTCACGACCGCCTGACGCCCGGCCTCGACGGACTTGGCCGCGGTCTGCGCCGCCGACTTCGTCGTCTCGGCCGTGCGCTCGGCGCCCGCCTTGGCCGCTGACGTGGCGTCACCGGCCTTACCAGCCGCACGCTTCGCGGCCTGGGACGCCGGCGCGGTCGCCTTGTCCGTGGCGCGTCGGGCCTTGGACTCGGCCGTCTGCGTCGTGGTCGCCTTCTGATTCGTGCGCTTGTTCTCTTCAGTCATGTGACACCGCCTTGCCTCTGTCTCCCGGCGCAAACCCGTTCGGTCGCGCGCCGGGCGGGCCAACGGGTGCCTGAGCTCCGCGAGACGGGGGTAGTCGGGCTACGGACCGACAAACGAACACCGAAGACCCGAAGACCGGAAGACCTGAACACCGAAGACCCGAACACCCGAACACCCGAACACCCGAACACCCGAACACCGAGGAAGGTGCGTCATGGCCGGAATGCTCAACCGCATCAAGGACTTCGCCCGCAGCCCGCAGGGCCGCAGGGCCGTGGAGCAGGCGCGGCGGGCCGCCGCCGACCCCCGCAAGCGGGCGCAGGCCCAGCGTCTGCTCGGCAAGCTGCGCAGCCGCGGGCACTGACCCGGACGTCACGTTCGTCCCGACGAGCAACTCCTCGCACTTGTAGGTGTGTTGACGCCCGGCTTGGGCACTTGGGTGGCGTCACACACCTGAGAGGAGCTGGTTCCATGGTCGGGGCAGGCAACGGCAGGAGGCTCTGCGCCTTAGGGATCGCCGGTGTCCTGGCGGGCACGCTGCTGGTCGGCTGCGGCGACGACGGCGACGCGAAGGACGAGGCGGGGGCCTCCTCGGCGAAGTCGAGCGCCGGGGCCGACGAGCAGGGCACGCGGGCGGTGCGTTCGGCCTACGACAGGACCGCCGAGGAGGACACCGCCAAGGTCAGGCTGCGCGTGCAGACCTCCGCGGAGGGCCGCTCGGAGACCGCGAACGGGCAGGGCGCCGTCGACCTGGAGGACGGCGACAGCGTCATGACGGTCACCGTGCAGGGTCAGCGGATCGAGCAGCGGGTGATCGACCGGATCCTGTACCAGAAGATGCCGAAGGGCCAGGCGCCCGGCGGCAAGCCCTGGGTCAAGATCGACATCGGGAAGGTCGCCGCACAGCAGGGCGCCGGCGACGGCTCCGTGAGCGATCCCGCGCAGTCGGCGGCGTACGCCAAGGCGATCACCGACAAGGACGTGACCAAAAAGGGCACGGAGACGATCGACGGTGTGCGCACGACCCGCTACCGCGTCTCCGTCGACGTCGCCGAACTGCCCAACGGCGAGACGCTGCGCAAGCAGGTCGGCCCCACCCTGCCGATGGACGTGTGGCTCGACGACGAGGGCCGGATGCGGCGGCAGCAGATCGACATGACCGTCAAGGCGCCGGCGCAGTCGCAGGAGCGCTCGTCCTCGGAGTCCTCGTCCGCTCCGCAGCGGTTCACCGTGCGCACGGTCATGGACTTCACCGACTTCGGCACGGAGGTGGAGGCGGACGCGCCGCCGGCCGGGCAGGTCACCGATGTGACCGGCAAGATCCTGAAGCAGGGCGGGAAGCAGAGCTGATCCGGGTGTCCAGGCCCCGCCCGCACGCCGTCCGGGGTGGACCGGGGCGGGCGTGAGCGCCTCCGTCGACCGCCGCGGACGGCTCATGGGGCAGGATGGGGCCATGAGCGTAGTCAAGATCAACGTGCTGACCGTGCCGGCCGAGCAGCGGGAGACGCTGGAGAAGCGCTTCGCCTCCCGCGCGCACGCCGTGGAGAACTCCGACGGGTTCGAGTGGTTCGAACTGCTCCGGCCCGTGGAGGGCACCGACACCTACCTGGTCTACACGCGGTGGCGGGACGAGGCGTCCTTCCAGGCGTGGATGGAGGGGCCCATGAAGTCGGCGCACCAGGGCGGCGGTAAGGGCGGCGAGCGCCCCAGGCCGGCCGCGAGCGGCTCGACCCTGTGGTCCTTCGAGGTCGTGCAGCAGGCGGCCCCGAAGAGCGCCTGAGCCCCGCCGGCGGCTCCCTGTCCCTGAGGTCCTCCGTGCCGGACGGCACGGGGGACCTCGTGCGTGCCAGCTGGCAGCGCTGGTGCTGGACAGTGCGGGGTGTGCGCAACGGGCAGGGCAGTTCACGGGCGTGACAGCGGGGATTTGGCGCATGACAGCGCGGAACCGTCGTGCATGACAGCGCGCAACGCCCTGCCGAGCGACCGGCGCGGCGACAGGCGCCACGGGCGCAGGAGCAGTCACAGCGGACGCAGCGCCAGGCGCCTCCGGCGCGGGAGCAGCCCCGGACCCGGAGGGCGCGGGAGCAGTCCCGGCGAGCCCGGCGTGAGGCACCACCGGCGCGGGTCAGGCGCCACCGGCGTGGGAGCAGTTCCGGGCCCGGAGGGCGAGGGGAGACGTCCCGGAGGGCGCTGACCCAGCCACGGAGGGCGCTGGGTCAGGGGCGGTGGGAACGGCTGGGGGCTGCCGTGCGGCCGACGGCGGCCGCGAGTTTGCGCAGCCGCCGCCAGTCCAGACGCGGCGGCGCCTCCGGCACCCCGGGCCGGTCGCGGGGCACGCGCACGCGCAGGGCACGCCGGGCGATGCGGCAGTGGACGGGTGAGGGCAGGGTGAGCGCCTCGCCGTCGAGGCCGACCTCCAGGTGCGGTTCGTCGGCCTCCACCAGGACGTGCTGGGCGGTCAGCACCGTCAGCCCCTCCGGCCGCGGGGAGAGCAGCAGTTCGGCCGCTTCCACGGCGCTGTCCACGCGGACGGCGAGCACGCCGAGCCGCCCGGAGTTGAGCCGTTCGCGGCGGCCGAAGCCGAAGGGGTCGTCCATGCGGTAGGCGTTGTTGCTCACCAGCACGGCCTGCGGGTCGGCGACGGTCGTGCCGTCGGCCCGGGCGGTCAGGCGGGGTCCGCTCTGCCGGGTGAGCAGGTCGGGCAGCCGCTCCAGTGCGGCGCCCACCTTGTCCTCGCGGTAGCCGGGGCTCTGCACGACGGCCCCGTACACGCCGAAGGACGCGTTGTTGACGAACGGCCGGTCCTCGGCGAAGCCGAGGTCGACGCGGAGTTCCACCCCGTCGGTGAGGGCGTCCAGACAGGTGGCGGGGTCCTCGCGGTCCAGGCCGAGGTCCATGGCGAAGTGGTTGCGGGTGCCGGCCGCGATGACGAGGAAGGGCAGGCCGTGCTCCGCCGCGACGGCGGCGACCAGGGCCTGGGTGCCGTCGCCGCCCGCGACGCCCAGCAGGTCGGCTCCGTCGGCCACGGCGGCGCGGGCCAGGGCGGTGACGTCCTGCTGCCGGTCCGGGTCGAGCAGGACGACCCGGGCGCCCAGCGCCTCGGCCTTCTCCTTGATCTGGAACCGCTCCACCTTGCCGCCGCCGGAGCGCGGGTTGAGCAGCAGGAAGGGCCGCTCGGGCGGAGGTGTCCGGTACTCCTTGACGCGCACCGCCCGCAGACCGGTGCTGCGCAGCGCGTAGCGGCCGCTCCACACCGCGCCGGACCACAGCAGCAGGGACACGAACACCACCCACAGCAGGTTCGCCGCGGCGAAGAGGGTGAGCAGGGCGACCGGGGCGACGACGGCCAGCGCGCCGGCCGCCATGCGGACCACGCCGCGCCGGGACAGCACCCACCAGAGCGCGGCGGCGGTCAGGCCCAGCCCCGCCACGCCGGCCGCGAGCAGCAGCAGTCCGCCCAGCCCGCCCGCGACGAGGGGCAGCAGCACCGCGAGGGCGGCCGCGGCCAGGGCCGCCCTCGCGGCCCATCGCTGCCGGCGGTGCTGCCGCTCGCTCATCGCCGATCCCATCTCGTCCTCCGCTCGAAGGCCGGGCGCGGGCGGACCGGCGGATCGCGCCCGGCCGCGACCTCGGTGCCCGCCGACGCGCCGGCTCGGCCGCCGTCGTCGCTCACGGCTCCCCCGCCGCTGGGCCGGTCGGCCGTGAAGATCCTCCGGGGCGGAGCCACCCGTAGCGTACGCGGCGCGCACGACCTCGTTCCCGCGCGGCGGTGCACGTCGGCCGGCCTCACGGCCCGCGGTGCGGACCCACCCCCTTGACCAGTCAGTCTCATTACGCAACTCTGCAGTTCGTTGCTGTCGACGGCGAGGAGGCCGGCTCGCGATGGAGTGGACGGGTGCGCGGTACGCGGATCAGCCGACGGTGGAGGTGGCGACCTGGGTCGACGCCCCGCCGGGCCGGGTGTGGGAGGTCGTGTCGGACGTGACGCTGATGCCGGAGATGAGCGGGGAGCTGCTGTCGGCGCGCTGGGCCGACGGGGCCACCGGCCCTGCCGTCGGGGCCCGGTTCGTCGGTCGCAGCCGGCACGAGCGGTTCGGCGAGTGGGAGACCACCTCCACCGTCGTCGCGTGCGAACCCGGGCGGGAGTTCGCCTGGGCGGTCGGGGAGCCCGCGGCGCCCAGCGCGCTGTGGCGGTTCGGACTCCGGCCGGGCGACGGCGGCACGGCTCTGACCCAGTGGATGCGGATGGGCCCCGGCCGCTCCGGGCTGTCCTTCGCCATCGACGCGATGCCCGACAAGGAGCAGAAGATCGTCTTCGTGCGGCTGCGGGAGTTCGAGCGGGCCATGACCGCCACGCTGGAGCACGTCAAGCGACGGGCGGAGGCGTGATGCGCACGGCGACGACCGTGGAGGCGTCCGGGTTCGGCTCCTGGTCCCGGCAGGCCGATTTCGTCGTCGAGGCCGAGAAACTCGGCCTAGACATCTGCTGGGTGGCCGAGGCGTGGGGCTCGGACGCCCCCTCCGCCCTGGGCTACTACGCCGCGCACACCCGGCGGATGCTGCTCGGCTCGGGGGTGATGCAGGTCGGCACGCGCACACCGGTCGCCCTGGCACAGACCGCCGTCACCCTCTCCAACCTCTCCGGCGGGCGCTTCCTGCTGGGGCTCGGGCCGTCCGGGCCGCAGGTCATGGAGGGGCTGCACGGGGTGCCGTTCGCCCGGCCCGTCGCCCGGGTGCGCGAGACGGTGGAGATCGTCCGGCAGGTGGTCGCGGGCGGCAGGATCGCGCACAGCGGCTCGGAGTTCACGATCCCGCTGCCCGGTGGGGAAGCGGTGCCGATGCGGCTGTCCCTGCGGGCCGAGCACCCCGTGCCCGTCTACCTGGCCGCGCTCTCGCCCGCCATGCTGCGGCTGACCGGGCAGGTCGCGGACGGCTGGCTCGGCACCAGCTTCGTGCCCGAGGGCGCCGCGGAGGCCTACTTCGCCCCGCTGGAGGAGGGGCTGTCCGCCGCGGGGCGCGACCGGGCCGGGTTCGACGTGTGCCAGGGCGCCGAGGTCGCGTTCGCCCCGGACGAGGAGGCCCTGGCCGCCATGGTCGCCGGCCGGAAGAAGGAACTCGCCTTCAGCCTGGGCGGCATGGGCTCGGCGTCCACCAACTTCTACAACCGTGCCTACAGCCGCCAGGGCTGGGCCGAGGTCGCCGCGGAGGTCCGTGAGCGCTGGCAGGCGGGCGACCGGGACGGGGCCGCGGCGCTCGTGACGGACGAGATGGTGCTGGCCACCACGCTGATCGGCACCGAGGACATGGTCCGGCGCCGGCTGCGCGTGTGGCGCGACGCCGGTGTCGACACGGTCCGGCTCTACCCGGCGGGCGAGACGCTCGACGCCCGGCTCGCCACGCTCGGCAGGGCGATCGAACTGGTCCGGGAGGTCGACGGCGTGGACTGACTCGGATCCCCTGCCGGGCGGCCGGGTGCCGCACCGACCCGTCGTCCGCCGCGCGGTGGTCCGCTCGCGAGGGCACCGGGCAGAGGGCGAACACCGGGCCGGGGCTTGACGGGGCGGGCCGGGCTCGGACCTACTGGAAGCCGCGGCCGGCCGTGTCGGGGGGCCGGTTCCGCGCAGGTCCTCCAGGACGGGCCCGCCGGTCTTCGTCCCCCGGCGCGCAGGTCAGGGGGCGACGTGCGGGAACGACGGGCAGCGGTGCTGTGCCTGGTGGCCGTGGCCTGCCTGCTCCTGCTGCCCCTGCTCGCACCCGGGCCGGCGGACGACGGGCCCGCGGCCGTGACGGTCACCGCGCCCGCGGAGACGGCGGTGACCGGTCCGGCCCCGGACTCCGGGGCCGAGGCGGCCGGGGAGTCGTGTCCGTGCGACGGGGACGCCTCGCTGCGGCGCCTCCTCGCCCGCACGCCGCGGACCGGGGGCGCGGCCGGCGCGCAGGCTCCGGCCGCCGCGGCCGCCGGAGCGGTCCGGGACGGCGCGGAGGTCCGCGCCACGGGGCCGGCACGGGCTCCGGCGACGGCCGCGACGCCTCCTCGCGCCGTCGAACTGCAGGCGTTCCGCTGCTGAGAAGGGCCGTACCGACAGGCGCCTGCGCCGTGCGGCCCGAGTACCGCCCCGGTACCCGATCGCGGTGATGTGCAGGCCTTCGTGTGTCCCCACGCCGATGACACAGGAGGCAGTGATGCCCGAAAAGCGCGTCGTCGTTCTGCGGCCGGACGAACTCGGCCCGGACGACGTGAAGATGTGGCGGGAGATCCGCACCGAGTCGGGTGCCCCGGCCAACCCCTTCCTCGACCCGGCGTTCACGCAGGCGGTGGGCCGGGTCAGGCCCGGGGCCAGAGTGGCGGCCCTGCTGGAGGACGGCTCCCCCGTGGGCTACTTCCCGTACGAGAGGGGGATGTGGGGCCGGGGGCGGGCCATCGGGCTGGGGGTGTCCGACAGCCAGGGCGCCGTGCTGCGGCCCGGCGTCCGGCCGGACGCCCACCGGCTGCTGCGGGTCTGCGGGCTGTCCTCGTGGGAGTTCGACAACCTCGAAGCCGGTCAGGGCTGGTGCGCGCCGTACGCGGCCGAGGAACTCGCCTCGCCCGTCGTCGATCTCACCGGGGGCTACGAGCGGTACGCCGAGGGCCTGCGGGCCAGGTCGCCGGGGTTCCTGAAGCAGACCCTGGCCAAGGAGCGCAGGCTGGGCCGGCGGGTCGGCGAGGTGCGGTTCGTCCACGACTCGCGGGATCCGCGGGCGCTGCGGGCGCTGATGGCGTGGAAGTCGGCGCAGTACCGGCGCACGGGCCGGCGGGACCGCTTCGCGCAGGAGTGGATCACCCGGCTGGTGGGCCTGCTGGGCGAGAGCGAGGACCGGGAGTGCCGGGGCGTGCTGTCCGTGCTGTACGCCGGGGACCGGCCCGTGGCCGCGCATTTCGGTCTGCGCTCGCGCACGGTGCTGTCGTGGTGGTTCCCGGCCTACGACCGCGACTGTGCGCGGTACTCCCCCGGCCTGGTGCTGCACCTGCGGATGTTGCGGGCCGCGGCGGCCGACGGCGTGGAGACGGTCGACCTGGGCAGCGGCCCGGCGCGCTACAAGGAGTCCCTCAAGACCGGCGACCTGCGGGTGTACGAGGGAGCGGTGGTGCGTCCGGTGCCGGGCGGGGCCGTGCACCGGCTGGGCCGGGAACCGGCCCGGGCGGCCCGCCGCTTCGTGCGCGACCGGCCGCGGCTGGCCGGCGCGGCCGCCCGGACGCTGGAGGGACTGGGCCGGCTGCGCGACCGCTGAGGGCGGGCGCCCGGACGCGGCCGGTCCGGGCGCCCGCTGGACTCAGCGCGTGGCGGTCCAGCTGTGGGCGACGTCCACGACGATGCGGCCGTCCAGCTGCAGCACCCGGAACGGCAGCCGGGCACGGACGCCGAGGCCGATCTGGGTCTCCCCCTCGAAGCTGCCGGCGTACCGCGTGTCACGGAAGGTGCGGTAGCCGGTGAGGTCCACGCCCGGCAGCGGACGCGCCACCTGCCCGGGGTAGGTGGCCGCGCCCGTCTCGGGGTCGTAGGCCGGGGCACCCACGCGCACCTCCAGGACGGCGCCGCCGGCCACGGGGATGTGGCGGCCGGACCCGTCCTGGTAGAGGGCGTCGACGTACTGGACCGTGTAGCCGACGCCGCTGCCCGCGCCGGGCACGTCGACGACCATCCTGTCGTAGCAGTCGTGCCGGCCGGTGCGGATGTCCCTGACCGGGGCCACCTCGGTGGTGGCCGCGGACTTGGCGAGGCTGCCCCAGCCGGTCGGGCAGGACGCGGTCGTGGCGGTGCGGGCCGCCACCGGTGCGGCGGCGGCGGGAACCGCCGCCACGCCCACCGTGGCCCCCACGATCGCGAGAGTCGCACATGCTGTTCTGATACGTACCATTGCCGCCCCCCGGGCTTGCGTGCTGGTGATACCGATGAGACGGCCCACCGGGCCGAAAGGTTGTACTTGCCGCGCCGGAGCGCCGAGGATGGCACATCCTGGGGGGAGCGATGGATGTCCCGGGCGTCCGTACCGGGAGGACGCGACATGGATGAGGCAGCCGCTCCGGACGGGCCGTGGTCACCCCGTGACCGACGCCCCGGCGAGGCCGGCGGCCGGGCCGGGCCCGCGGGCGCGGGCCCGCTCGAGGACGCCTTGGCGGGCCCGCTGACCGAGGCGGTACGGGACCTCGGGGGCTACGGCGGGCTGGTCTACCTGCGCTCGTGCGACCGGCGCTCGCTGGTGCTGGCGATGGTCGCCGGTGTGCCGCGCTCGCTGCTCAGGAGCTGGTGGCGGGTGCCGGTGGGCGGCGCGCTGCCGATGTCGGAGGCCTACCGGCGCGACGAGGTGCTGTGGCTGCCCGACGAGCGGGCCACCATGGTGCGCTTCCCGCACTTCACCGCAGGGCTGCCCTACTCCTTCGGGTCCGCCTACCAGCCCGTCCACGCCGGGGGCGAGACGGTGGGCGTGCTGGTGGTGCTGCGGTCGGCGGCGCGCGCACCCCTGGACCCGGCGTCGGTGGCCGCGGCGCTGGAACCGGCCCGCCGGGCCGTGGAGGGCAACCTCGGCCGCCCGGCGAGCAGCCATGGCGCACCGGCGGCGCCGCGCGTCGAGTACGACGGCGAGCCGCTCGGGGTGCGGCTGCCCACCTCCGCCCTCCACCCCGTCCGCGTCGGGCTGCTCGACTGGTACCTGGACAGCGGCCGGTGCACGGCGGACGAGGAGGCGCTGGCGTTGCTCGGCATCCCCCGGTCCGGCTTCGGCGAGACCATCGCGGAGGTCGAGGCCCGGATCAGCCCGGACGACCTGCACGAGCTGCGGGCCTGCCGGACGGACGCGCTGACGTCGGGACGGGTCAGAAACCGGCGCTTCCGGGTGCGGGAGGCCTCGCCGGGCGGTGGGGCGGCCGGCTACCGGCCCGTCGAGCTGTGGGGCCATGTCGTCGAGGGGGGTTCGGCGGGGATGCTGGTGGGGGCCCTGGTGGACGCCGTGGGCGGGCTGACGGCCGCCGAGGCCGCCGAGCGGTTGCCGGACGGGCTGTTCTCCCTGGACCAGGAGGGGCGGCTCACCTACGCCAACCGCCGCTGCGAAGAACTGCTCGGCTGCGGCCGGGAGGAACTGCTGGGCCGCCACCCCTGGGGCGTCATCACCTGGCTGCGGGACCCCGCCTACGAGGACCGCTACCGCGCCGCGATGTTCTCCCAGGAGCAGGTGTCGTTCCTGGTGCGGCCCCCCGACGGCACCTGGCTGAGCTTCGTGCTGTACCCGGACGTGCATGGCCTGACCGGCCGGATCCACCCCACGGACGCGCCGGTCGGGGCCGGCCCGTCCGGGGCGCCGGCCGCGGCGGACCGCGCGGCCGGCTCGGCACCGCCCCCGGAGCCCGCCGTCGGGGCCCGCGCCGGAGCGCTCTACCACGTGGTGCAGATGGCCAGCGTCCTCACGGAGGCGGTCACCGTGCGGGACGTGTGCCGGGCGGTGGCCGAGCAGCTGCTGCCCGCCTTCGGGGCGCGCGAGCTGGCCCTGTACACGATGCACGAGGGCCGTATGTACCTGCTGTGGGAGTCCGGTTACCCGGAGGGCTTCCTCACCCCCTTCGAGGGCGTCAGCCTCGACACGCAGCTCCCCGGCGTCCACGCCCTGACCACCCGGCTCCCGCTGTTCTTCGAGTCGCCGCAAGACCTGTCGCTGGCCTACCCGGGCATCGCCCTGGACCGGATGCACGCCTGGTCGTTCCTGCCGCTGATCGCCTCGGGACACCCTGTCGGCTCCTGCATCCTCGGCTGGGACGCCCCGCACCGCTTCACCCCCGACGAACGGTCCGCCCTCACCGCCCTCAGCGGACTCACCGCCCAGGCGATGGAGCGGGCGCGGCTGTACGACGCCGAGTCCGCCGTCGCCCGCGGCCTCCAGGAGGGGCTGCTGCCGCACCGGCTGCCCACGGTGGAGGGGCTGCGCACCGCCGGCCGCTACCTGCCCGGCACCCAGGGCATGGCCATCGGCGGCGACTGGTACGACGTGATCACCACGGACCGGGGGGTGGCCCTGGTCATCGGGGACGTCGAGGGTCACAGTGTCGGCGCCGCGGCGGTGATGGGCCAGCTGCGCAGCGCCGTGCACGCCTTCGCGGCGAGCGGGCGGCCCCCGCAGGAGGTCATCACCCACACCAACCGGCTGCTGGCCGAGCTGGAGGCGGACGCCTTCGCCACCTGCTGCTACATCGAACTGGACCCGCGCACCGGACGCGCCAAGGCCGTACGGGCCGGGCATCCGCCGCCGTTGCTGCGCCACGGGGACGGCCGCAGCGAGACGCTGCTCCTCGCGGGAGGCGTCATGCTCGGCGTGGAGCCCGACGCGGAGTACCCGGTCACCGAACTGACCCTCGCCCCGGGCAGTGTGCTGGCCCTGTACACCGACGGGCTCGTGGAGCGGCCCGGCAGCGACATCGAGACGGGCATCGACACCGTCCGCCGCTGCCTGTCCGACACCCCGGCGGACTCGGTCGAGCACCTGGCCGACCGGCTGATGAGCACGGCCCGGCGCGCCCGGGAACGGCCCGACGACGTGGCGCTGCTGCTGACGGCCTATCGCTGAACGCCCGCCGGCGGGCGCGGCGCGAGCCGCACCGGGCGGCGGCCGGCGGTGCGCAGGGCCGGCCGGATCAGCGCCGACCGTCGTCGGTGCGGGTGGTACGCAGCACGAGCACGGTGACGTCGTCGGTGTACGGCCCGGTGCCCGCCGTGCGGTGGACGAGCCGGTCCGCTGTGCCCTCCAGATCCCGGCCGTCGCCGGCGTCCAGGCGGCCGGCCAGGTCGGCGGTGGCCCGGGTGGTGTCCGTTCCGGGCAGTTCGACGAGGCCGTCGGTGTACAGCACGAGGGTGGTACCGGGATGCAGCGGCGCCCTGGTGACCGGGTAACGGACGCCGGTGTCGATGCCCAGCAGCGGGCCCGGCTCGACGTCGAGGACGGCGGCGGGGCCGTCGGCGGGGCGCAGCAGCGGGGGCACGTGCCCCGCGCTGGCGAAGGACACCTCGTGGCGGGCCAGGTCGAGGTGGGCGTAGAGGCAGGAGACGAGCAGTTCCGAGTCCAGGTCGGCCAGCAGGCGGTTGGTGCGGGCGAGGACCTCGCCGGGGGCGGCGCCGGCCGTGGCGTGGGCGTGGATGGCGGTGCGGACCTGGCCCATCAGGGCGGCGGCGGCCATGCTGTGGCCCTCCACGTCGCCGATGACGGCGGCGGCGGTCGTCTCGTTCAGGCGCAACACGTCGAAGAAGTCGCCGCCGACCTGGATGCCGTGCCCGGCGGGCAGGTACCGGGCGGCCACGTCCAGGTGGGCGAGCCGGGGCAGGGCGCGGGGCAGCAGGGCACGCTGGAGTTCGCCGACGAGGCGGTGTTTGGCGTCGTAGAGGCGGGCCCGGTCCAGGGCCTGGGCGATGAGGCCGGACAGGGAGGTGAGGACGGCGCGTTCCTCGGCGCTGAACTGGTGGGGCTGCTCGTAGGACAGGATGCAGCAGCCCACCGGGCGGCCGGAGATGACCAGCGGGAGGAACGCCCAGGCCTGTTTGCCGCTGATCTGCGGTGCTCCGGGATAGCTGGCGGCCATCTCGGACGGGTGCGCGAAGAAGGCGGGTGTGCCGCTGGCGAGGACCTGCCCGGCGGGGGTGAGGTCGGTGTCCAGGGCCAGGGCGTCGAGCCGCTCCATGACCTCGGACGGGTAGCCGTGGTAGCCGGTGATCTTCAGCCGGCCCGCGTCCGCGGCGGACAGGACCAGGCCCTGGGCTCCGAAGGCGGGCAGGATCTGGTGGGTGATCAGCGCGACCAGGTCGCGCACGGTGACGGCCTCGGTGAGGGCGGCGGCCAGGTGGACCAGTTGGTGCAGGCGCCCCGCGGAGGCCTGCGTCGAGGGCCGGGCGGCGGGTGGCGGCGCGGTGCCGGACGGTTCGCCGCCCGGGACGACGCGCACGCTGATGCCGCTGTTGTCGGGGTAGAGCTGGAAGGTCAGCGGCTGGTCGGGCGGGCGCAGCGCGGTGAACGTCACAGGCATGCGGCTGACCATCGCCGTGCGGTAGTGGTCCTCGTGGACGGGTTCGTCCAGCCAGGGGAGCGAGTGCCAGGGCCGGGTGCCCAGGAGCCGGTCGACGGGGCGGCCGAGCAGGCGGGCGGCGGAGCCGGTGGCGAAGGTGATGCGGCCCTCCAGGTCGAGGGAGAGGGCGCCCTCGGGGAGGCGTTCGAGGTAGTCGGCCGCGGCCAGACCGGTCTGCACGGGATGGTGGGCGGCGTCGACCGGCACCACGCGGGGCCGGTCGGGCAGGCCGGGCGGCTCGGTGGCGTCGTCCAGCAGGCGGGCCGTGCGGCGGGCGCTGGAGACGAGGTGGCCGTGCTCGCGGGGGGTGACCCGGCGCGGTCGTCCGGCGGGCCACATGAGCACGATGCCGCCCCAGCGCCGCCGCACGCCGGACAGCGGTACCGCGGCCAGGGCGAACGGGTAGGGCAGTGCGGCGGCGGCCCGGGGGTAGCGGCGGGCCATCTCGGCCTGGCTCTCGATCCACACGAGGCGGTCGTCGTGGATCGCGTCGGCGACCGGGACGGGCGCGGACAGGGGCAGCCGCTGCCAGGGGGCGCTGAACTCCAGCGGGAGGCCGCACAGCGCCACCAGGCGCAGGACCGGTTCGCCGTCCTCGACGAGGTAGAGACCGCCGATCGACGCACCCGTGCCGCGCACGGTGTCGGCCAGGGCCGCCCCGAGGGCGTCGTCCAGCGACCCGGCACCTGTGGGCGGCTCGTTGCTCCCGGGCATGGTGTCCTCCCGCTCCTACCGGGACGCTACGCCTCACGGGCCTCATGAGCACGTCCTCGGCAGAAGGGGCACGCGGGGCACGGGCGGAGGCGGGCGGTGTCGCGCCGCGTGCGGGTGCGCGGGGACGGCGGGGCGGCTCGGCGGCCCGCCGGGCCGCGGGCCGCCCGCCGGGTCACCTCACAGGCAGTAGCGCACGAGCCATTCGTCCTGGTTGTACGCGGTGCGGTCCGGGTCCGGGGCGGTCGCCGCCCGCTCCTCGGTCATGTCCTCCACGCGCACCGGGTCCGGCAGAGCCCCGAACCGGGCCTTACGGGCGGCGGCCTCCGCCTCGCTCCCCTGCTGCGACGTCGCCTCGTCCACGGCGATTCCCCTCTCCCGCGGTTCTCCCGCGATCGGCCCCGACCGGGCACAGAGTTGACGTACGGGCGGGGCGGATGGTTCCGGGCCCGGGCGAGCACGCGCGCGGTACGCGGAGGGCGACTCCCGGGCCGGGCGCAGTTGTTGGACCGTACGAACTTTCGCCCCGGGCGTTCCGCCGGCGACCCCAAGGTGATAGGAAACCTTCCTATCAGTTCGCACGGCCCGCTCTCCCCCACCCCCCACTCCGCTTGGAGGCCCCGTGACACACGCCTCGACCCCGGCGACGCGCCGGACCGTGCTGGCCCTGTTCGGGGCGGCCCTCGCGGCCGCTCCCTTCCTGAGGACGGAACACGCCTCGGCGTCCGTCAGCGCCCTCGGACTCGACGACCCGGCGAAGAAGGAGATCGCCATGCAGCTCGTGTCGAGCGCGGAGAACTCCTCGCTCGACTGGCGGGCGCAGTACCGCTACATCGAGGACATCGGGGACGGCCGGGGCTACACCGCCGGCATCATCGGCTTCTGCTCCGGCACCGGCGACATGCTCGACCTCGTCGAGCTCTACACCGCCCGCAAGCCCGGCAACGTCCTCGCCCGCTACCTCCCCGCGCTGCGCGAGGTCGACGGCTCCGACTCGCACGACGGACTCGACCCGGGCTTCCCCGGCGACTGGCGCCGGGCGGCCGGGGACACCGCCTTCCAGCGGGCGCAGGACGACGAGCGCGACCGCGTGTACTTCGGCCCCGCCGTCCGCCAGGGCAAGGCCGACGGACTGCGCGTCCTGGGCCAGTTCGCCTACTACGACGCCCTCGTGATGCACGGCGACGGAGGCGACCCCCTCGGCTTCCGCAGCATCCGCAACCGCGCGCTGCGCACCGCCAGGCCCCCGGCGCAGGGCGGTGACGAGGTGAAGTACCTCGACGCGTTCCTCGACGCCCGCGTGTGGGCGATGAAGCAGGAGGAGGCCCACAGCGACACCAGCCGCGTCGACACCGCCCAGCGCGTGTTCCTGCGCCGCGGCAACCTCGACCTGAACACCCCGCTGGACTGGAAGGTGTACGGCGACAGCTACCACATCGGCTGAAGCGCCCCCGGCGCGCCGGCCCCCGCGGCCCGGGGCGGATTGGTCCACGCAACGCGCACCGAAGTGGACCTCCTCCCGGGCCGCCCGGCTGCCTAGCGTCGCCGGCATGAACGCCACCACCACGCGAGGCGCGCTCCTCGCCGCGCTCGCCTGCGTCCTCGTCGGAGGGTCCTTCACCGCCAACAGCCTCCTGGGCGACTACCCGTACGCGGGCGGCCAGTTCCTGCGCTACGCACTGGCCTGCGCCCTGCTCCTGCCCCTGGCCGGGCGGGGCCGGGCCGGCCGGTGCGCGATGCTGACGCCCCGTCAGTGGCTGCGCCTGGCCCTGCTCGCCGCCGTCGGCATGGTCGGCTTCAACCTGGCGGTCCTGGCCGCCGAACGCACCGCGGAGCCGGCCGTGCCCGGCGTCTTCGTCGGCTGCGCGCCCGTGATCGTCGCCGTGCTGGTGCCGCTGCTGGACGGACGCGGGCCGCAACGGGGCGTGCTGGTCGGGGCGTCGCTGGTTGCCGCCGGCGCCTTCGTCGTCCAGGGCTGGGGCCGGTCGGACGGAGCCGGCATCGCCTTCTCCGTGTGTGCCCTGGCCGGGGAGGTCGGGTTCGCCGTGCTCGCCGTGCCCCTGCTGCGGCCCCTCGGCCCGCGGTTGCTGTCCGCCGTGGTGTGCGGTGTGGCGGCGGTGCAGTCGGCGGTGCTCGGGCTGCTGCTCGACGGTGGCGCCTGGCTGCGGCGCCCGGACGGCACGGAGACCGCCGCCCTGCTGTGGCAGGCCGTCGTGGTGACCGTGGTGGGCTTCGTGTGCTGGTACATGGGCATGCAGCGGATCGGCGCCGAACGGGCCACCCTGTTCTCCGGGCTCATCCCCGTCGCCGCGGCCTGCACGGCCCCGCTCGCCGGCACCGGCGCCTACGGCCCGGCCCAGGCGGCGGGCAGCGCCCTGGTGGGGTTCGGTGTCGCACTCGGCTCGGGGGCGCTGCGGCGGACGGCACGCCGCGCACGCCCGGCCGGCCGGGCCTTTCGGGGGAACCGCGGCGCCCGGTCCTGCGTGACCAGCGCGTCCGAAGCGGCGGATTGATCCCGCGCCTCTCTAATGGACGGCATTCACGTCCGGCCGACCGGGGAGACGACCATGCCGCACACGCGCACGGCTGACGACGACGACAAGGCCGCGCGCGGAGGCGTGCTGCGGCGCCTCGGCGAGTGGTGCGCACGCCACTTCGGGATCGTCATCGGGCTCTGGCTGGTGGCGTTGGTCGGCCTCCAGGTCGCCAACCACCTCGCCGGCGGTACGTACTCGGACAACTTCTCGCTGCCGCAGGCGCAGTCCCAGAAGGGCCTGGACGTGCTGAAGCAGCACGATCCGCAGGCGGGCGGTTACAGCAGCCAGATCGTGCTGCACGACGACCAGGAGCCGCTGACCTCGCTGGGCTCCCAGATGTCCGGCACGATCACCGCCCTGGAGAAGCTCCCCCACGTCCTGTCGGCGCAGAATCCGCTCACCGCGCAGGGTTCGCCGTCCGGGCAGTCCCAGCAGAACGTGGGGCCGCTGTCCGACGACCGCAAGACCGCGTACATCACCGTCCGCTTCGACCAGCAGCCCTCGACCCTGGGCGACGGCTACCTCCAGGGGGTCGACGACGCCGTCCAGCCCCTGCGGTCGGCCGGGGCCGAGGTCGAGTACGGCGGGCCGCTCGGCGAACTCGCCCGGCCCGACGCCGACGACCGGGTGAGCGAACTCATCGGCTTCGGCGTGGCGATCGTGGTGCTGCTGATCGGCTTCGGCAGCGTCATCGCCGCCGGCATCCCGCTGCTCACCGCCCTGATCAGCGTCGTGGGCGGGCTCGCCGTCCTCGGGCTGCTCGCCCTCGCCTTCACCTTCGCGACGGTCTCACCGACCCTCGCCACCATGATCGGGCTCGGCGTCGGCATCGACTACGCCCTGTTCCTGATCACGCGTCACCGGCAGAACCTCATCGACGGCATGGACCCGGTGCGGGCCGCCGGGCAGGCCGCGAGCACCAGCGGGCACGCCGTGCTCGTCTCGGGCTGCACGGTGATCATCGCTCTCGCGGGTCTGTCGGCCTCCGGGGTCTCCTTCATCTCGCTGCTGGGCCTCGCGGCCGCCGTCACCGTCGTCTCCGCCGTGATCGGCGCGCTCACCCTCGTCCCGGCGCTGCTCGGTCTCCTCGGGCGGCACATCGACCGCTGGACGGTGCGCCGGCCGGTCGCCGAGTCCGACACCGAGGGCGGCGGCTCACCTCGAGGGACCTGGCACCGGTACGCGCAGCGGGTGGAGCGCAGGCCGCTGTGGTTCCTGACGGCCGGTGTCGCCGTCATCGTGGTGCTGGCCATCCCCGTGCTGTCCATCCAGCTCGGGCACATCGGCGACGGGGCCGACCCGAAGTCGTTCACCGACCGGCGGGCCTACGACCTGATGACCGACGCCTTCGGACCCGGTTCGAACGGCCCGCTCACCGTCGTCGTCGACCAGACGGACGTGCCGCAGTCCCAGCGCTCCGCCCTGGAGTCCAAGGCGCAGCAGACGCTCTCGTCGGTGCAGGGCGCGGCCGTCGTCACGCCGCTGACGGCGACCCAGGACGGGGACGTCCTGATCGGCACGGTCTACTCGCAGCAGTCCCCGCAGAGCAGCACGACCACCGACCTCGCCAACCGGCTGGTCGACGACACGCTGCCCGCCGCGGTCCAGGGCACCGCGGCCGAGGGGTACGTCACCGGCACGACGGCCGCCCAGGTCGACTTCCGCGACATCGTCGCCTCCCGGCTGCCCGTGATCATCGCGGTCGTCGTCGCCCTGGCGTTCCTGATCATCCTGGCCGTGTTCCGGGGCCTGCTCGTCGCCGTCAAGGCGGCCGTGCTGAACGTCCTGTCCATCACCGCCTCCTACGGCGTGGTCGTCGCCGTCTTCCAGTGGGGCTGGGGTGGACCGGCCCTCGGGGTCAACGGCACGGTGCCGATCGAGAGCTACGTGCCGATGATGATGTTCGCGATCATCTTCGGCCTCAGCATGGACTACGAGATCTTCCTGCTGTCCCGGGTGCACGAGGCGTGGCTGCGCACCGGGGACGCCAAGGCGTCGGTGGCGCACGCCCTGGAGATCACCGCCCGTGTCATCACGTGTGCCGCGCTGATCATGGTGAGCGTCTTCGCGGCGTTCATCGTCAGCGACAACATCGTGGTCAAGATGCTCGGACTCGGTCTGGCCGTCAGCGTCCTCATCGACGCGACGGTCGTGCGCCTGCTGATGGTCCCGGCCGTCATGACCCTGCTGGGCCGCCACGCCTGGTGGACCCCGCGCTGGCTGGACCGGGTCCTGCCGCACATCGACGCCGAGGGAGGCGGCACCCGGGCCCGTACGGCGCGGTGAGCGTCAGTGCAGCACCAGATGGGCCAGGGCCAGTGTGCCGACCGACACGATCAGGGTGCGCAGGACCGCCGGGCTGAAGCGGCGGCCCGTCCTGGCCCCGAGCAGGCCCCCGAGGGCCGAGCCGCCGGCGATGAGGAGGACGGCCGTCCAGTCGAAGTCGGCGAAGAAGAGGAAGAGCAGGGCGGCGACGGTGCTGACGACGGCCGCCAGGACGTTCTTCACCGCGTTGAGGCGCTGGAGCGTGTCGTCGAGCAGGATGCCCATCAACGCGACGTAGACGATGCCCTGCGCGGCGGAGAAATAGCCGCCGTAGACGCTGGCGAGCGTCAGGCCGCAGAACAGCAGGGGTCCCCCGTCCCGGCGGGCGGGGCCTCCCGCCTCGCGACGGCGGCGGACCCGTTCGGCGATCCGGGGCTGGCAGGCGACCAGGACCAGGGCGAGCCCCACCAGGACGGGGACGATCCGCTCGAACGCCGACGCGGGCAGGGTCAGCAGCAGCACCGCTCCGGTGAGCCCGCCCAGCGCGGCGCCGACGGCGAGCAGCAGGGCACGGCGGCCCTGTCCGCGCAGTTCCTCGCGGTAGCCGAACACTGCGCTGAGCGAACCCGGGACCAGGCCCAGGCCGTTGGAGACCGTGGCGGTGACGGGCGGCAACCCCACCGCGAGCAGGACCGGGAAGGTGATCAGCGTGCCGGACCCGACGACGGCGTTGACGGCGCCGGCGCCCGTCCCCGCGGCGAACACGGCCACCATCTCCCACGGGCTCACGCCGCCGCTCCGCCGCACGGGCCGATCCAGGTGAGGTTCATGGGGCCACGCTAGACGGCGGGCGGTTCGGCGGCCGCCGAAGGGTGCCGGCCCCGCCCGCCCCCGGCACGACGAACGGCGGTGGGATCCGTCCTGAGGAAGGACCCCACCGCCGTCTCGGTCCGCGAGGACGGACCCTAGGCCCGCCGCCCCCGTCGCAGGACGACGAAGCCCGCGACGACCAGGACGGCGCCGGCCGCGGCCGGCCACAGCTGGGCGCCGGTGTCGGCCAGGCCGCCTCCGCCGGCCGCCTGCGGCTCGGTCTGCGACGGAGCCGTCGAGGCCGGTGGGGCACTGGTGGCCGTGCCGACGGCCTGGCCGTCGCCGAGGCCGTCGCTGTCCTCGTCCTTGCCCGCGCCGCCGCCCTGCTCGCGGGCGTCGGTCGCCTTCACCTCGGGCTCGGCCTTGCCGGGGGCCGTCGTGGCGTCGTCGGGCTCCTGTCCGGGAGCCGGCTCGTCCGCCGGGGGCTCCGACGCGTCGCCGTCACCACCGTCGTCACCGCCCTTGCCGCCGTTGTCGCCCTTGCCGTCGTCGCCCTTGCCGTCGTCGCCCTGGTCGTCGCCGGGCTGGTCGGCCGGCTTGCCGCCGTCGTCGCCGCCCTGCGGAGCGTCCGGGGTCCTGGTCGGCTCCTGGGGCTCCTTCGTCGGCTCCTTGGTCGGTTCCTTCGTGGGCTCCTTCGTCGGTTCCTTCGTCGGCTCCTCGCTCGGTGCCGGTTCCTGTCCGCCGCCCGCGCCGGCGCCGCACGTGCGGCCCTCGTTGATGCAGTCGACCATCTCCCCCATCAGCTTCTCGTCGAAGATGTTGATGAAGTCGCCGTGGTCGGTGACCGGCTTGTGCAGCTGCTCCGGGAAGGAGTCGACCGCGAAGAGCGGGGTCGTGCGGCCGCCGTCCTGGAGGCTGGGCGCGTCGACGTCGTAGACGATGCGCTGGACCAGCTGCGGGATCGCGCGGAAGCCGGACGGGCAGGCGCCCGCGGCGTCCGCGAACGCCACGTGGGTACGGTGGTTGGCGCTGTCGATGTTACGGCCGTCCCAGCAGCTCTGGAACTTGAACGTGCGCACCACGTCACTGCCCTGCGGGCACAGCGGGTACTTGTCCTTCAGCTGCCGGTCCTCGAAGCCCGTGCAGCTCCAGGACGCGTTGGCGTTCGCGGGGCCGTTGACGAACGACTTGGCGTCGCCCGTGATGATGCGCAGCAGGCGCGGCATGGCCGTCACCTTCTCGCGCGGGTTGCCCACGAAGTTCAGCGTGACCTGCTTCGGCGTCACGATCTCGCCGGCGTTGCCCTCGATGCCGCCGCCCGGCTTCTGCGCGTCCTGTTCCTGGGCGCCGTTCTGCAGACGCAGCACGGGCCAATAGTAGGAGGACTTGTCGCCCTGGTCGTCGCAGCTGGTCCCCGCGGCGGCGAGGTCCTGGTCGCTGGCGAAGGCGTTGTTGGCCTGGTTGCCCACGTAGTCGTGGAAGTGGTGGGCGCCGTTGGTGACACCCGGCGCGGCGATGATGTTGTCCGAGTTGAACAGGCCGTTCTCGTTCACGCCGCAGCTGGTCGCGAAGGAGCCGCGGGAGGCGTTGCCCTCCGGGCGCGGCTCGTTCACGTTGGGCTGGACCTTCTTGATGTCGGCGAAGTCGGCCGCGACGGGGCCGTTGCCCGCCTGACCGCCGTTGGCGCCCTGCCCGTTGCCCTGCTCCTGGCCGCCCTGGTCCTGCTCCTGGCCGTCCTGCCGGTCGTCGCCGCCCTGGCCCTCGCCCTGGGCCGGGGCCTGGTTGCCGGACTCGCGCACGGTGCAGGCGGCCAGGTCCGCGAGGCCTTCGGGGCGGTCCCCGACACGGTCGATGGCGATGGCGATGCGCTCGAGCGTGGCGCCCCGCTTCTCCTTCAGCGGGTTCATGATCGCGTTGTCGGCGAACCCGGCGTCCTGCTGCAGCTGCTGGGCCGATTCGCTCAACTGCTGGTAGGCCTTGGCGATCTGCTGGTCGAGCGCCGCCAGTTCCTTGTCGACCTCCTCACGGGCCTGCTCGGGCACCGAGGTCAGCTTGGTGCCGACGTCCGGGCAGTCGATCGTGGCGCCCCCGGTGATCCCCGCGGCGGACCGCGTACGGGCGGGGTCATCGCCCGAGAAGCCGTCCGTTGCGGAGGCGTAGACGTTCGCGGCCATCAGACCGCCTCCGCCCAGGATCAGTGCGAATGCGGCGAAGGTCGCGCGTCGTGGGCCGGTAGGGCGTCTTCGCGTGTTGCGTCCCAAGGGTGCTCTCCTGCGCTTGTGGCTGCCGGACATGAAAATCCCCTCGCCCCATACGTACGGGAGCGCGCGCGTGTTCAGCCGCCTCGGAGATTTTCGCCGAACTCTCAGAAAGCACCCGGCACTCGGGCCCCGGCCGGCATCGTGCCCGGGCGGGAGAAGCGCAGATGGGGCGGGGCGGGGCGGGACGCGGTCCGTCTTCGTCAGAGCCGGTCGAGTTCCCCTGTGGTGCGGCCGAGGAAGGTGGCCGCGCCGGGGTCGGCCACGTCCAGTTCGTGGAACCCCATCCGGTCGTAGAAGGCCCGGGCGGGGACGTTGGCGGTGGCCATGGCCAGGTGGACGGCCGGCGCACCCCTGTCGCGCAGGGCCGCGAGGAGGGTGCGCATCAGACGGCGGCCGTGACCGCGGCCCTGGTACGCGGGCAGCAGGTCGATGTGCAGGTGGGCGGGGTACGCCGCGAGTTCGGGCAGGACCATCCGCTCGGGACGGTGCAGCAGCCCCGCGATCACCTCGTCCGGGGTGCGCGGCGGCTGCGGGGGCGCCGGGTGGCGGTCCGCGACCAGGGGCAGCCACTCGGTGCGGAACCGCTCGGCGAAGCGCGGGGTGTCGGCGGTGCCGAGGACGTATCCCACCGCCTGCCCCCGGCCGTCGTCCAGGACGAAGGCCAGGTCCGGCTCCAGGTGGACGTAGGGGGCCGCGAACGCCGCCGTGAAGACGGCCGGGTCCGTGTAGTGCGGGCGGCTGTCCTGGCCGTTGTGGGCGGTGCGCACACAGATGTCATCGAGGGCCGCCCGGTCCTGGGGGCGGTAGGGGCGGATGGCGGGGGACGTGGTCATGGCGGCATCGTGCCCGCTGTGGGAGCGCTCCCTCAACCCGGTTCCCGAGGGGCGCGGCCCGGAGGAAGCCGCCCGTTCGGGTCTTGCGGCGCCGGGCGCGGCTTAAGGAGACGGGCCGGGGTTACCCGGGTCACATGGTGAAGCTGCATATACCGGGCCGGAAAGAGCGCCAGGACCGTCAGGACCCGCCGGCCGAGGACCCGCGCCCGGGGTCCGCTGCGGAGGGGAACCCGCCGTCCGCCCAGGAAGCGGAGCCGCGTGCGGAGGCCGGAAAGCGTGCGGAGGGTGGGCCGCGTCCCGAGGCCGGGCCGCGTGCGGGGGCCGGGCCCGAGCACCGGGACGCCCCCTCCGACGCCCGGGAGGACGCCCGTCTGGCCTTCGGGGCCGAGCGCGGTGACACCCCCGCGCAGGAGCCCGGCGCCGGGCGCCGGGACTCCGCCGAGGCGCGGGACGAGCCCGGTCCCGGGCCCGAGGTGGAGCGCGCCGCGCCCGACACGCTCAGCGAGCTGCCCCGCAAGTCCTGGATGGCGGTGCTCAAGGGCAGCCTGCGCGAGTTCAAGGACGACGAGCTGACCGACCGCGCGGCGGCGCTGACGTACTACGGCGTGCTGGCGCTGTTCCCGGCGCTGCTGGTGCTGGTGTCGGCGTTGGGGCTGACGGGCAAGTCGACCACCGACAAGGTGATGGACAACGTCCAGCAGCTCGCCCCCGGCTCCGTGCGCGACATCATCACCCAGGCCGTCGAGCAGTTGCAGGGCAACGCCGGCGTCGGCTCCGTGATGGCGATCGTCGGTCTGGTCCTGGCCGTGTGGTCGGCGTCCGGCTACGTGGCCGCGTTCATCCGTTCCGCCAACGCCGTCTACGACATGCCCGAGGGCCGGCCGGTGTGGAAGCTGCTGCCGGTGCGGGTGGGTGTGACGGTGGTGCTGATGGTGATGGCCGTGTTCAGCGCGCTGATCGTGGTGTTCACGGGCGGGGTGGCGCGGCAGGCCGGGACGGCACTGGGCATCGGCGACACCGCCTTGACGGTGTGGTCCATCGCGAAGTGGCCGGTGCTCGTGCTGCTGGTCACGGCGATGATCGCGCTGCTGTACTGGGCGACCCCGAACGCCAAGGTCAAGGGGTTCCGCTGGATCACTCCGGGCAGCCTCATCGCCCTGTTCATCTGGCTGGTCGCGTCCGCCGGGTTCGCCGTCTACGTGGCCAACTTCGCCTCGTACAACAAGACCTACGGCACGATGGCCGGTGTCATCGTGTTCCTGGTGTGGCTGTGGATCACCAACCTGGCGATCCTGCTGGGTCTGGAGTTCGACGCGGAGACGGTGCGGCAGCGGGCCATCGCGGGCGGGCATCCGCCGGAGGCCGAGCCGTACACGCAGCCGCGCGACACGCGGGCCTGGGACGAGCAGGACCGGCGGCGGCTGGACGAGACCTGAGCGGGCTCAGCCCATGAGCCCGGCGGCCACCGTCGCGCCCAGTTCCCAGCACCTCTCCGTGTCCGCCCGGTCCGGTACGCCGGTCACGGTCACGGCCTCGGCGGCACGGCGCCAGCCGAGGCCGGTGGTGATCGACTCGATAGCGCGGACGGCTCCCGTGACGTCGTCGCCGCCGTGCACCCAGTAGCCGAACGGCCGGCCGCGGGTGGCGTCCAGACACGGGTAGTACACCTGGTCGAAGAAGTGCTTGAGAGCGCCGGACATGTATCCCAGGTTCGCGGGCGTGCCCAGCAGCACGCCGTCGGCGGCGAGGACGTCCGAGGCGGTGGCGGACAGCGCGGGCACGCGCACCACCCGGACGTTCTCGATCCCGGGGTCCGTCGCCCCGGAGACGACGGCCTCGAACAGCGCCTGGCAGTTGGGGGACGGCGTGTGATGGACGATCAGCAGTGTGGCCACGGCAGGTGACCCTGCCGCGCGGGACCCCGCCACCGCAAGCGGTGACGGGGTCCCGTGTCGTGCGCGCCCGGGCGGGAAGGCCCGCAGGGGCGCCGGTCAGCCGTGGCTGCGGCGGCGGAGCAGCAGGCAGGCGACGAGCACGGCGCCGGCGCCGGCCAGCAGGGCGGCCTTGCGGTCACGCAGCTGCTGCGGAGCCTTGTCCTGCCAGACCTGCTCGGCCTGGGCGGCCTTCTCCTTGGCGCCCTGGGCGGCCGCGGCGCCCTTCTGCTTCACCGGCTCGGGCAGCTTCTCCTCCACCGTGTGGGCGACCTGCTGGGCCTTGGCCATCGCCTGCCCGCGCCATTCCTGCGCCTTGGTCCCGGCCTGCTCCTTGACCGCCACGGCCTTCTCGCGGGCACGGGTCTTCACGTCGGTCCGGTCCGCCAGTGCCTGGACGGTGTCACCCAGTTCGTGCCGGGTGCGCTCCACCTGCTCGCGCAGCTCCTCCGGGCTCTTGGCGGTGGGCTCGTCGTGCGGAGGCTGGGTCATCGCTGTGCACTCTCCTTGATCTCGGCCACATCGGCCTTGACGCTGTCGATGGTCTGCTGCGGGGTGGCCGGGGTGGCCTTCTGCACCTGCTTGCGTCCGGCCAGGGCCGTCAGGCCCGTGGCGACGGCCAGGACGGCGGTGACGATGAGCGCGGCCGCCCACACCGGCAGCGGTACCGCCAGGGCGGCGATCACCGTGGCGACCAGGGCCTGCAAGGTGACGAATCCGAGCACGCCGGCGCCGCCGAAGAGGCCGCCGCCCTTGCCGAAGCGCTTGCCCTTCTCGGTCATCTCCGCCTGGGCCAGGCGCATCTCTCCGCGCACCAGTTCCGTCAGCTGCTGCGTGGCGCGCTGCACCAGCTCGCCGACGGGCTCGTCGGCGGCCGTGGGGGCGCTCCCCGCGCGGGGAGCGGCAGCGGCCCTGTGGTCCGTGTCCGCCATGGCTTTCACCTCCCGGTCTGTGGTGTGAACCCCGGGTACCCCGCCTGAGCCGGAACGGACACCTCGACGACAAAGTCGCCATGTGCATGAGTGACCGGCGCGTTTTCCGGTACCCGGCGGTGGCAGCTCCGTACGAGAGAGGGAGGTTTTCGCCTTGTCGCAGGTAGAGGAATCCATCGAGGTCCGCGTTCCGGTGCGCACCGCGTACAACCAGTGGACCCAGTTCGAGTCGTTCCCCCAGTTCATGGACGGGGTGGAGCGCATCGAGCAGCGCAGCGACACGCTCACGCGCTGGGTGACCAAGATCGGCGGGCAGGAGCGGGTGTTCGACGCGGAGATCACGGAGCAGGTCCCGGACGAGCGCGTCGCCTGGACCACCGTCGACGGTGAGGCCAAGCAGGCCGGCGTGGTGACCTTCCACCGGATCCAGGACGACACGACGAAGGTCATGCTGCAGATGGACTTCGACCCCAGCGGCCTGGCCGAGACGGTCGGGGACAAGCTCGGCTTCGTGAAGCGGCAGGTCTCCGGTGACCTGCGCCGCTTCAAGGAGTTCATGGAGTCCCGCGGCGCGGAGACCGGTGCCTGGCGCGGCGAGGTCTGAACCGGCCCGCCCGGCACGCGGAAGCGGCCGCCGCCCCTGCCGAGAGGGGCGGCGGCCGCTTCCGCGTGCTCACTCTGGGACCGGGGCCGCGACGCCGCTGCGCATCACCTGCCGTGCCTGGCGCACCAGTTCGCCGAGCCACAGGGCGAGGTGCGCGGTGACGCCGTAGAGGGCGTGCACGGCGGGGAGGCGTTCCAGGCGGGGGGCCAGGGCGGACAGGGCGATCGCGGCGGCGACGCCCGCCCACGCGACGGGGCCGAGCGGCGTGCAGCCGAAGAAGTGGCTGACGCCGGGGGTCTGGACGAGGGCGGCCAGCACGGCGGCGGACCCGAGGGCGGTGGCCCACACCAGCGGGCTGTGCCGCCGCCCCGTCAGGGTCTGCACCAGCTGCGCGCCGACCACCCCGCACAGGGCCATCGTGGTGGACCGGCGTTCCGTGCCCGGGGTGAGACGGCCGATCAGGTACGCCGTGACCGCGCCGAGGCAGGTGGTGATGCCGCGGCGGCGGATGGAGCGCAGCAGCGGCGCGCCGAGGACGTCGAGACCCATGGGCCCGGCCGCGGCGTGCTCGGCGGTCGAAGGGTCGTCGCTCGGGGTGACCGCCACGGCCATGGCCGGGAACATGTCGGTGAGCAGGTTCACCAGCAGCAGCTGACGGGTCGACAGGGGGGAGGCGCCGGCCAGCAGGGTGCCGAGGACGCTGAAGCCGACCTCGCCTGCGTTGCCGCCGATGAGGATGCTGACCGCGTCGGCGACGCTGCGCCACAGGGCCCTGCCCTCGGCGACCGCGTCGACCAGGACGGACAGGTCGCCGGTGGTCAGGACGAGGTCGGCCGCGTTGCGGGCGGCGGCGGAGCCGCGGGACTCGACGCCGACCCCGACGTCGGCGGCGCGGATGGCCGCGGCGTCGTTGGCACCGTCGCCGGCCATGGCCACGACCCGGCCGGCCTGTTGCAGGGCCTCGACGACGTGCAGCTTCTGCTCGGGGGCGACCCGGGCGACGACACCGGCTCCGTGCAGGGCCCGTACGCGCTCGCGGCGTTCCATGGCCACCAGTTCGTCGCCGGTGACGACCTCGGTCTCCTCCGGCCAGCCCAGTTGCAGGGCGATGGCGCGGGCGGTCTCCGGGTGGTCGCCGGTGAGCATGACGGGCAGGATGCCGGAGCGGCGCAGCTCCGCCAGCAGGGCGTGCGAGGTGTCGCGGGGCACGTCGGCCAGCGCGACGAAGCCGCTGAACTCCAGGTCGGCCAGGGGCGCGTCGAGTTCGGCCTGGGCGTCGCCGGCCCGGCAGGGGCGCCGGGCGACCGCGAGCAGGCGCAGGCCCTGCCCGGCCAGGTCGTGGGCGGTGTCGGTGGCGTGGGCGGGCAGGTCGCGGCAGGCGGGCAGGATCGTCTCGGGGGCGCCCTTGACGACCAGGAGTTCACCGAAGTCGGGGTCGCCGCCCCGGCCGACCGCCGCCGCGTAGCCCCGGCGGGTCTCGAAGGGCAGTTCGCCGGCCGGGGCCCAGCCGGGGTCGGGCGGCGCGACGTCCAGGACGGCCTCGTCGGTGGCGTGGGCGATGCGGCGGCCCTGCCCGGTGTCCTCCTGCGGGCAGGCGCGGGCGGCCAGCCGTACGACGGGGTCGGCCTGTTCGCTGCCGGTGTCCAGGACGGTGCCGTCGGCGGTGGCCACCTTGACCAGGCGCAGTCTGTTCTCGGTGAGGGTGCCGGTCTTGTCGAAGCAGACGGTGTCGACCCGCCCGAGCGCCTCCAGCGTGCGCGGGGTGCGGACCAGGACGCCGCGCCGGGACAGCCGCCGGGCGGCGGCCATCTGGGCGACCGTCGCCACGAGCGGGAGCCCTTCCGGCACGGCCGCGACGGCGACGGCCACTCCCCCGCTGACGGCCCGCCGGACGGGGCTGCCGCGCAGCAGGGACAGGCCGGTCACGGCGGCGCCGCCGGTGAAGGTCACGGGCAGAGCCTTACGGGTCAGTTCCTGCAGCCGTGCCTGCACTCCGGCGGGCGGCGGGGTCCGGGCGGCGAGGGTGACGGCCCGTCCGGCCTCGGTGCGTTCGCCGGTGTCGACGACGAGGGCGGTGGCGTGTCCGGCCACGACGGTCGTTCCCTCGAACACCATGCAGGTGCGCTGGGCCACCGGCAGGCCGGGGGTGGACGCCACGGACTTGGTCACCGGCAGCGACTCGCCGGTGAGGGCGGACTCGTCGACCTCCAGGCCGTCGACGTCCAGCAGGCGCGCGTCGGCCGGGACGACGTCGCCGGCGCCGAGGCTGATCTCGTCGCCGGGCCGCAGTCGGGTGGCGTCGACCGTGACGGTGCGGCGGCGACCCTCGTGCCTGCGGGCCTTGGGCTGCTGGCGGGCCGCGAGCCGGGCGAGGGCCTGTTCGGCGCGCAGCCGCTGGAGTCCGCCCGTGACGGCGTTGAGGTCCATGGCGCCGACGACGAGCAGCGCGTCGACCACCGAGCCGAGCAGCGCGGAGGCGACGGCGCCGGTGGCCAGGACGGGGGTGAGCGGGTCGTCGAGTTCGCGGCGGACCGCCCCGGCGGCCTGCCATGTCCAGCGGGCCGGGGCGAGGGCGGGGTGGCGGCCCACGCGTGCGGCCTGCCGCCGTGAGCGGTCGGTGAGCAGGGCGAGGCCCTGGGGTTCGTCGTCCTGGCGGGTGCGGCCGATCCGGTCGCGGGCCTCGTCGGGTTCCAGGGCGTGCCAGGGGATGTGCAGCCGTGGTGGCGGCGGGGTGGCCCTGGCGACCCGGGTCGCCTCCAGCCAGCCGGTCACCAGGGCGTTGGCGGCGGCGATGTTGACGGGGGCGTGCCGGGTGAGGGGCCACAGGAACCGCCCGCCGGGGGGCCGCCCGCCGCGGGCCACCAGGAGACCGGACAGGGCGGCCCCGGCGCGGGCCAGGGTCTGCGAGCGGCGCCCGACGCGACGGGCCGCGGGGATGGCGGAGAGCAGTCGCCAGACGTCGGCGAGGCCGCCGGGCGCGAGGGCGTCGGCGCCCCAGGGGACGGCGGCACGGCCGTCGGTGAGGGCGACGGCCACGTCGGCGGCCGGCAGCCCGGTCGCGAGGTCCCCGCCGCCGGAGCCGTCGAGGCGGGCGACGGCGACCACGACGTGCCCGTCGCCCTGGAGGGCCCGGACGACGTCGCCGAAGGGCCTGGCGCCCGGGGCGACCTCGTCGGCGAGCCGGGTGATGTCCTTCAGGTCGGATCCGCCGGCGATGACCACGTGCAGTCCGGCGCGGCGGGCGGCGTCCAGGACGGCCTCGGCGAAGGGGTGCACGGGGTCGTCGGGGAAGCCGTCGGCGTCGTCGCCGGTCTCCGTGCGGCGGCTGCGCAGGGCGCCGGCGTGCAGGACCAGGGCGTCGGCGATCTCCAGTTGCCGCATCCGCTCCCCGCTGCGGATGAGGATCCCGGCGCGGGCGAGGTGGGTGCCGAGGAGGGAGTTGAAGGCGACCGGGCCGTAGCGGGCGGCCTTGGGCGATCCGGCGAGGACGGCTTCGGCCGCCTCGCCCGTGTCGTGGGTGACGAGGAGCGTGGCGGCGGCGCCGACGAGACTGCCGGTGCTGGCGTGGGAGGCGTACTCCTGGGCCGGTGTCACCTTCAGCGGCGGGCGGCTGTCCGGCGGGGCCGGGAGGCTGGTGCGGCGGTCGTGGCAGATGTCGTCGTGCAGGGCCTCGAAGGCGGCGGCGCGGGCCACGGCCTCGGTGAGCTGGCCGGTGCGCAGCACGCCGTCGAGGACGAGGGCCAGGGGCGTCTGGCCGGCGCCGTGGGCGGCGGCGTTGGCGGCGGCCAGGACCAGTTCCATGCCGGAGGTGCCGAAGCGCCGGCGCAGCACGGCCCTGAAGCGCGGGTTCTCGCGGAGCAGCGTGACGGTGGCGGTGACCATGCGGGAGGTCGGTGGCAGGCGCAGGGAGCGGCCGGCCAGGGCCCCGGCCGCTCCGGCGGCGTCCATCAGGATCGCGGCGGCCGTCACCCGCACCTCGCGCGGGTCGCCCGGGTGGGTGGTCTCCCGGGCGACCGGGTCGGCGCCCTCGCTCAGGCCGAGGCGCGCGGCCAGGGCGGTGGCGTGCTCGGTGACGCGGTCGGTGGCGGCGTCCTCGGCGACGGTGATCACCAGACGGGCCAGTCCCTCGTCCCAGTAGGCCGCGAGCACCTCGGGGTGGTCGAGGAGTTCGGCCGCCGCCCGGCGGGCGAGCGCGGCGGTCTCCCCTTCCGGGTGCCGCAGGGCGAGGTGGACGCGCTGTCCCGCCGTCCAGTGCCGTCCGCCGCCGAGGGCGTTGCGGGCGACGTTGCGGACGCGGCGCGTGGTGCCGTAGGCGGAGGCGGCCGTCCGGGCGGTGCCGCGGGCGGCGCCGGCGGCGGCGCCGGCCAGGGCCCCGACGAGCGGGGCGGCGTCGAAGCGAGTGAGCATCTGCTGGCGTCTTTCGGGTCAGCCGGTGGAGCGGCCGGTGTCGGGGCCCTGCCGGTGGTCGCGGTCCTCGCTGTGGGCGGCGGCTTCGTGCACCTGCTTCAGGGCGGAGGCGGTGGCGGTGTCGCCGACCTTGGCGGGCTGCTCGTGCACGTGCTGTTCGGAGCGCTCGCGCCGGTAGTGGGCGGGGGCGAGCCTGTCGCCGGGTCCGTAGGCGGCGGTGCCGGACTCGTCGGGGCCGGAAGCTTCGCCGGCGGTGGTGCCGGTCGTGGCGGCGCCGTCGGGGGCGGCGCCGTCGGGCCGCGGTCCGGGCCGGGGCTGGGTCAGCCAGGCGACGGCCGCGCCGGTCAGGGCGACCGGCCACTCCACGACGCCGGCGACGCCGAGCACCCCGGCGCCCGCGTAGACGGCCATCCGGCGGCCTCGGGGCGACACGGCGCCGATCCTGTCCAGGGTCTGCGTCGCGACCCTGCCGACCTGTTCCGCGCCGGGCAGGTGCTTCAGGCCGGAGGCGACGGCTCGCAGGGGCTGCGGGAGAGCGGCCGCTGGTGCTTGGTGGTTCATGTCGACCTCCACGGAAGCGTGCCCGATGACTTCACCCGGTTTAGGGAGCTTTGCCCCCATACTCCGCTGTCGGGGGTCGGCGCGCTTGTCTTGTTCGGCCGGGGGCCTCAGGTCACGGTCTGGCCGTCGTGGATGCCGCCCTCGCAGCGCTTGGTGTATCCGTCATCGCCCTGCCCCACGGCGGAGATGATGATCATGCCGCCGCCGGCGATGCACTGGCTCGGGGTGACGGCCGCGGGGAGGACGGCGGCGCGGGCGGGCAGGGCGAACGCGGACAGGGCCAGGGCGGCGATCACGGCGTGGGACAACGTGCGCATGGGTGCTCCTTGTCGGCTGGACGGACCGGGCGCTCCGGGCCGCTACCAGCCTGACCAGGAGCGACGCGGGCCGCCACCGGAGCGCACGCCGCGGGCCCGGCCCCGGCGGCCGCCGGGGACGCCTCCCGGCGCGGGCACCGCGACACACGGAGGGACGCCGCAGCCGCCGCGGGTGCGCCGCGCCCCGGCCGTGGGAGCAGACCACCGCAACCGCTCCGGGCGAAGCGCCGAGCCCGCCGCACCGGAGGGCCGGAGCGACCGGCGACCGGAGCGACGCGGGCCGCCACCGGAGCGCACGCCGTGGGCCCGGGCACGGCGGCCGCCGCGGGTGCGGCGCGCCCCGGGTGCGGGGGCGGACGACCGCGACCGCTCCGGGCGAAGCGCCGAGCCCGCCGCACCGGAGGGCCGGAGGGACCGGCGACCGGAACGACGCGGGCCGCCACCGGAGCGCACGCCCCGGGCCCGGGCACGGCGGCCGCCGCGGGTGCCTCCCGGCGCGGGGCACCGCGACACACGGAGGGACGCCGCAGTCGCCGCCCGGCAGCCGCCGCGGGGGTGCCGCGCCCCGGGTGCGGGAGCGGACGACCACGACCGCTCCGGGCGAAGCGCCGAGCCCGCCGGACCGGAGGGCCGGAGGGACCGGCGACCGGAGCGACGCGGGCCGCCACCGGAGCGCACGCCGCGGGCCCGGGCACGGCGGCCGCCGGGGGGGGGATGCCTCCCGGCGCGGGGCACCGCGACGGACGGGAGGACGCCGCAGCCGCCGCCCGGCAGCCGCCGCAGGTGCGGCGCGCCCCGGGTGCGGGAGCAGACCACCGCAACCGCTCCGGGCGAAGCGCCGAGCCCGCCGGGCCGGGGGGGCCGCCTGCGGCCGGAAGCCTTCCGTGTCGGGCCGGGCGCGCCGGGTACTTGATGCAGACACACGCAGGCGGTCTCGGTCCGGCGCCGCACGGCAGCGGTGTCCGGTTCGGCGCGAAGGAGTGGTCATGACGCACAACGGGGATGACGCGACGCTCGTCCGGGGGCCGGAGGCCCCGGATCTCCGGACGGCACCGGGTGGGTCCGACTCCCCGCCGCCGCCACCCGACCTCGCCGCGGACGAACCGCCCCACGAGCTCCCCGTGGACCGCAACCAGGCGATCCTGGAGGCGGCCAAGCAGGTCGGCGCCCTGCTCAAGCGCAAGGGGCACCTGTTCGCGCTGGCCGGCAGCGTCGCTGCGTACGCCCATGGCGGGGAGAAGAACCTGCAGCACGACGTCGACTTCGCGATCCGTCCGCAGGACGCGGACGCCGTCGCCGCCACCCTGCGCGAGGCCGGCCTGAACGTGTACACCCCGCCGGAGGACTGGCTGATCAAGGCCACCTGTTTCGGCCAGCCGGTCGACGTCATCTTCGAGCTGGCGCACCGACCGGTCGGCGCCGACATGCTGGAGCGGGCCGAGGAACTGTCGGTCGACTCGGTGCGCATGCCGGTGCTGGCCCCGACCGATCTGCTGTGGAGCCTGCTCGCCGCGTTCTCCGAGCACCACTGCGACTTCGGCGCGGTCCTGCCCATCGCGCGGGCACTGCGCGAGAAGGTCGACTGGGAGCGGGTGCGCGGCGCGTGCGGCGACGAACCCATGCCCGCGGCCTTTTTCTTCCTCCTGGAGCGCCTGAACGTCATCTGAAGGAGCACCCCATGAGCACCCACGGTTCCCAGGACACCGGCGGCAGCACGCCGCCCGACAACCTGGACTACCGCATCGCCCACCTCCAGGACCGGCTCGCCTCGGGCGACCTCGGTGAACTGGGCGTCCGGGTCAAGGCCCGCGGCCGGACGGTGCTGCTCACCGGCACCGTGCCCTCGGCGCCCTGCCGCGACGAGATCCTGCGCACCGTCCACGAGGAGCTGGCCGGTCTCCCCGTCCACAGCGACCTCGTGGTCACCGAGGCGTCCTCCCCCGACCACGCGGAGGAGCTCTCATGATCCGCATCGCAGCCGTCGGGGACATCCACATGGGGCCCGACAGCCAGGGCGTCCTGCGCCCGGCGTTCGAGACCCTGCCCGAGTGCGCCGACCTCCTGCTGCTCGCCGGGGACCTCACCCGGCACGGCACGCCCGAGGAGATGCGGGTGGTGGCGCGGGAGATCGAGGGTCTCGGCGTCCCCGTGGCCGCCGTCCTGGGCAACCACGACCACCACGACGACCGCCCGGAGGAGTGCGCGCAGATCCTGCGGGACGCCGGGGCCCACGTCCTGGAAGGACAGGGGACGGTGGTGGAGAGCGGCGGGGCGCGCATCGGCGTGGCCGGGACCAAGGGGTTCGGCGGCGGCTTCGTCGGCCGCTGCGCCGGGGAGTTCGGCGAGCCGGTGATGAAGGAGTTCGTGCGGTACTCGCGCCGCAGCGCGGACGGCCTGCGGACCGCGCTGGAGCAGTTGGGCGAGGAGGGCTGCGACGTGCGGATCGCCCTGACCCACTACTCCCCCGTCGCCGACACGCTGGCGGGCGAGCCGCTGGAGATCTACCCGTTCCTGGGCAGTTACCTGCTGGCCGAGGCGATCGACACCGCGGGCGCGGACCTCGCCGTGCACGGGCACGCGCACGCCGGCACCGAGCACGGCATGACCACCGGCGGTGTCCGGGTGCGCAACGTCGCCCAGCCGGTCATCGGGCGGGCCTTCCACGTCTACCACCTGCCGGTCAAGGAGCGCGCCGCGACCGGCGCCGCCGCCCGACACACCCACTGACCCCCGCGTCACCCGAACCGCCGCCGGCGCCCGCCGGCGGCGGTTCGCGTCGTGCCCGCCGCCCGGCCCACCCGCGTACCGCCTGTGGTGTGAACGCCCCGCACGTCGTGCCCGTTTCAGGCATTTTGTCTGCTTAGCATGCGAGCTCCGCGCTCCGCACGCCGGCGATGTCCCCACGCGTTCGCCCGGGGCGCCCCTGCCCCGTACGAGAGGACCCCAGGATGGCGCTGACGGGCCGTCGAGGAACACCGTCCGAGCATGCCTTCTCCCCGCACGACGCCGTACTGCGCTCGGCGGCGCCGCACCTCGCCCGCCGCCGCTTCCTGACCGTCACCGCGGCGGCCGCGATGCTCGCCTTCTCCACCAACCGGCCGGCCCGCGGCGCCACCGCCGCGCGGGAACGCGACGCGGCCCGCATCACCGCCGACCCGTTCACCCTCGGCGTGGCCTCCGGTGACCCGCTGCCCGACTCGGTGCTGCTGTGGACCCGGCTGGCACCCGAGCCCTTCGCCGAGGACGGCGGCCTCGGCCAGGAGCGGGTCGTCGTCTACTGGGAGGTGGCGATCGACGAGTGGTTCGCCCTCGTCGAGCAGCAGGGAGCCGCCACGGCCCACCCGGAGTACGCCCACAGCGTGCACGTCGACGTCAAGGGCCTGTCGCCGGACAGCACCTACTACTACCGGTTCCGGGTGGGCGCCTGGATCAGCCCCGTCGGCCGCACCCGCACGGCGCCCGCCCCGGGCGGCGACACCGACACCCTGCGGCTGGCCGCGGTCGCCTGCCAGGCCTACCAGGACGGCTACTACACCGCCCACCGGCACCTGGCGCAGGAGGACGTCGACGTGGTGTTCCACCTCGGCGACTACCTCTACGAGTACGGCGTCAACTCCGCGGGCGGGGCCCGCCGGTACACCGACCGCAAACTGCCGGACGTCTTCAACCACGAGGCGACCACGCTCGCGGACTACCGGCTGCGCTACGCGCTGTACAAGAACGACCCGGACCTCCAGGCCGCGCACGCCCAGCACCCGTTCGTGGTGACCTGGGACGACCACGAGACCGAGAACAACTACGCCGGTCCCTACGACGAGAAGGGCAGCCCCCAGGACCAGTTCCTGGTGCGCCGTGCCGCCGCCTACCGGGCGTACTGGGAGAACCAGCCCCTGCGCGCCGACCAGCTGCCGCAGGGGCCCGACGCCCGGCTGTACCGCAGACTCACCTGGGGGTCCCTCGCCCAGTTCGACATCCTCGACACCCGCCAGTACCGCTCCGACCAGGCCTACGACGACCGGCCGCACGCGCCGGGCCCCGAGTCGGACGACCCGGCGCGCACGCTGACGGGCGACGCGCAGGAGCGCTGGCTGCTGGACGGCTGGCGGAACTCCGACGCCCTGTGGAACGTGATGCCGCAGCAGGTCTGCTTCTCGCAGCGCAAGTTCGACCTGACCGCGCCCGCCCGGGTCTCCATGGACGCCTGGGACGGCTACCGCGCCTCGCGCCAGCGCGTCATGGCGGGCGCGAAGGCCGCGGGCATCGACAACTGGATGGTCCTCACCGGGGACGTCCACGTCGGCTACGCCTTCGACATCAAGGAGGACTTCGACGACCCGGCGTCCCGGACGGTCGGCACGGAGTTCACCTGCACCTCCATCGCCAGCGGCGGCGACGGCACCGAGAAGCCCGCCGACTGGGAGACGTACATGACGGCCAACCCGCACATGAAGTACTACGACGGCCGCCGCGGCTACGTCCGGGTGGAGCTGGGCCGGGACGAGGCGCAGGTCGACTTCCGGATCGTCCCGGCGATCACGACGCCCGGCGCGTCGATCGCGACGACGGCGTCCTTCGTCACCGAGGTGGGCTCGCCCGGACTGAAGCCCGCCTGACGCGCTCCCGTACTGCACATGGCGCCCTTCCCGGCACCAAAGCGCGAACCGGGGCGGCCTCGGGCATCAGGCCGCCCCCGTCCGGCAAGGCCTCAGCGAACGGCTTCGCCGCGACCGGACCCCGCGCGGCGAGACCCCTGCGGCGCACACCCGCAGCGCACACCGTGACCGAAGGAGACACCTCGCATGGCCCACAGACATGCCGTGACCGGCCGCCGGGCGGCCCTGGCCGCACTCGGCGCGCTCGTCGCCACCGGCATCCCCGCCGCGGCGGCCGAGCCGACGCCCGCCCCCGGCCCCCTGCCCTCGGCCGCCCGGACCCTGGGCGCCGACCGGCCGTCGGCCGGGCTGCTGCGCGCCATGGAGCGCGACCTCGGGCTGACCCCGGAAGAGGCGTCCCGGCGGCTGGTGAACGAGGCGGAGGCCGGCACCCGCGCCGGACTGCTGCGCAACGCGCTGGGCGAGCGGTTCGCCGGGGCGTGGCTGCGCGGCGCCACCTCGCAGGAGCTGGTGGTGGCCACCACGGACGCCGCGGACGTGTCCGCGATCGAGGCGCAGGGCGCCGAGGCCGCGGTCGTGAAGCAGCCGCTGCGCGACCTGCGCGCCGCGAAGGAGAGGCTCGACGCGGCGGCGGCCCGGGTGGGCACCGCGCACACGCCCCTGTGGTACGTCGACGTGCCGGCCAACCGGGTGGTGGTGCAGGCCACGAGCAGGAGCGCCGCCGCCGCGTTCCTGGAGGCCGCGGGTCTGGACGCCGGGAACGTGGGCGTGAAGGTCGCGGCGCATCGGCCCCGGCTGCTGGAGGACATCACCGGCGGCGACGCCTACTACATCGACGGCACCGCCCGGTGCTCGGTCGGTTTCTCCGTCACCAAGGGCGAGCAGCAGGGCTTCGCCTCGGCGGGCCACTGCGGCAAGGCGGGTGCGAAGACCACCGGGCACAACCAGGCGGAGCAGGGCACGTTCCAGGCCTCCACCTTCCCCGGCAAGGACATGTCCTGGGTGGCCGTCAACGACCAGTGGACGGTCACGCCGAACGTCAAGGGCGAGGGCGGGCAGGACCTGCAGATCACCGGCTCGGTGCAGGCGCTGGTGGGGGCGGCGGTCTGCCGTTCGGGCTCCACCACCGGCTGGCACTGCGGGAAGGTCGAGCAGCACGACACGAGCGTCAGCTACGCCGAGGGCAGGGTCGACGGGCTGACCCAGACGACCGTGTGCGCCGAACCCGGCGACTCCGGCGGTCCGTACGTCTCGGGTGCGCAGGCGCAGGGCGTCACCTCCGGCGGCTCCGGTGACTGCACCTCCGGTGGCACGACCTTCTACCAGCCGGTCAACGCCCTGCTCGAGGCGTTCGGCCTCACCCTGACCACCGCCGAGGCCGAGGAGGAGGAACCGGCGCCGCAGGACGCCGCCGCGCAGACCTGGGCCGCGGGGCGGGTGTACGAGGCCGGGGCGACGGTGACCCACGCGGGCGTGCGCTACCAGTGCCTGCAGACCCACCAGGCGCAGGGCCCCTGGTCGCCGGTGGGCACTCCGGCGCTGTGGCAGCGGGTGTGACACAGGGTCGGGGCTGCCCGGCGCCGGTGCGGTGGTCACCGGCGCCGGGCGGGTTCCGTCACGCCTCGGCGAGCAGCTCGTACGCCCGGGCCACGAACGGGTCGTGGGCCCGGAAGCGCCGTGTGCAGACGGCGGCCAGTGCCGTGCCGGTGTCGGGACGGAAGCCCAGGAACGCCTGCTGGCCGAGGGTGGCGCCGCTGTGGAAGTACATCGGTCCCCCGTCGGTGGGGTGACGGAACCAGGCGATGGTGTGCACGTGCCGGTGTGTCAGTCCGCGGCGCAGCACCGGGCGGCGCACCGCACGCAGCGCGGCCGCGAGGGTCGGTGCGGTTCCTCGCACGCCTGCGGGGTCGAGGTGGGCCTCGACGAACGTGAGCAGGTCTCCCGGGGTGGCCCGCAGCGCGCCGGCCGCCTGGAACCCGCCCGCGTCGAAGGCGGGGACGGGGGTCCGGCCGTCCTTGTCGTGTCCCGGGGCGTCGCGGTCCGGCCCGTCCGCGTGCAGGGCGGTGCCGGTCAGGCCGAGCGGACGCAGGACCTGCTCGGCGAGCAGGTCCTCCCAGGGGGTGCCGGTGGCGGCCGCCAGGGCGTGCCCGAGCACGGCGACGCCGTAGTTGGAGTAGCACCACCGGGTGCCGGGGCGGTGGCGGGGCCGGTGGCGCAGGAACGCCCGGACGACCAGCTCGGCCGGGAAGCGGGCGTAGGGGTTGGTGTGCCAGGCGGGCAGCGCGCGCCGCAGGAAGCCGGGCGGCAGGGCGGGCAGCCCGGAGGTGTGCGTGATCAGGTGGGCGAGCGTGACCGGACGGTCGCCGGGGGGACGTGCGGGGTCCAGGAGCGCCGCGGCCGGTTCGCCCCCGGTCACCGTGCCGCTGTGGATGAGCCGGGCCAGGAGCAGCCCGGTGAAGGTCTTGCCGGCCGAGCCGACCTCGTAGCGCAGTGCCTCGCGGGGCAGGGCCCGCCGGCCGGCCGTGCCGCCGCTCATGACCGTGCGCCGGCCGTGGCGGGAGACGGCGAGGACGACGTCGGGGGCGTCGGCCGCGTCGACGGCGTCGGCGAGCCGCCGGGTGAGGGGCTCCGCCGCAGGTCCGCCCGGGTCCGGCACGTCGTCCACGAGGGCGGGCTGCGAGGGCCGCGTCTCCTCGTCGTCGCCGGGCTCGCCCGGCCAGAACCCGCGGGGCGAGCCGGGTGCGAGCAAGGGTGCGGGCCCCGTCATGAGGCGCGGGAGAGCGCGGACAGGGACCGGGACGTGGCCAGGAACGAGGCGAACGCGGCCACCAGCGTGGGGTGGTAGACGATGTCGAACACCTCGTCCGGCTCGCCCTCGGGCATCGTGCGGATGGCGGGCATCGCCCCGTCGGGCTGCTGGGCGGCCGCGAACGCCTCCCAGGCCGGGGGGTCCAGAGTGGGCCGGGGCAGACAGGCGTCGACCACCAGCAGCTCGCCGAGCAGGTCCCAGCGCCGCAGGTCCAGCCAGTCGTCGATCCACACCGGCAGCCAGGTGGCGAGGTAGTCGGCGATGGCGGGCGGCAGGCCGTCCGGGTTCTCGCCCCAGTCGGTGAGGTGGAACACGGTGTGCGTGACGTCGTAGGCGGTGTGGCCCTCCACCGTCCAGGGCTCGGGGGTGCGGGCCAGCCAGGTGGCGCCCACCAGGTCCGCCTCCGGCGGGCGGGGCGCCAGGCCGAAGCGGCGCTGGAAGGCGGACAGGCCCAGGCGGCGGGTGGGGGTGGTCTCGAAGGCCACCCAGCTCTCCAGCCGGTGGTTCAGCTCGGTGGCCCGCTCGATCTCGGGCTGGCTGTAGCCGAGTTCCTTGAACGGCAGGTACACCTCGAAGGGGATCGGCGAGGCGGGCTCGGTGCGCTGTCCGCGCACCAGCATCCGGCCGCCGTCGAGGGTGTCGCGCCAGGTGTGGTCGAGGAGTTGCCGGGCCAGCTGCGCCTGGCGCGAGCCGGCGACGCCCTCGCGGAAGAGGACGCGGCAGATGAGGGCGAGTTCACCGATGGGCTTGAACCGTTCGAGGAAGCCCGTCTCGGGGTCGACGTCGGTCTCCAGCCGGAAGCCGTCGCGGTGCGCCCACAGCCATTCCAGGGCGCGGACCCCGACGTTGTGGATCAGACGGGTGTCGGTCATCCCAGCACTCCTTGTGCGCCGGGCCGGTCGTGCGGACCGGCCGGGGCCGCGTCGTCCAGCCGCCCGGTGGTCAGGGCCGCCGCGAAGACGGTCATGAGGGTCGAGTGGTAGTGGACGGTGAAGTCCGGTTCGCCGTCGCCGTACCCGGCCTCGCGCAGCGCGCCCGAGGGGTGCTGTGCGGCCGCGATCCGCTCCCAGGCGTCCAGCAGCAGGGCGGGCGCGGGCAGTTCGGGCAGGCTCGCCGCCACGGCCAGCAGTTCGCAGCCGAGGTCCCACATCTGTGCGTCCAGGCAGGTGTCGAGCCAGGGCGGCAGCCAGTCGGTCAGGTACGCGGCCAGGTCGGGGGGCAGTCCCGCGGGTCCGAGCCGTCCCCAGTCGGTGAGGTGGAAGACCACGTGCGTCAGGGCGTACCCGGAGTCGCGCTCGAAGGTCCACGGCTCCGGCAGTCCGCCCAGCCAGGTGGTGCGCAGGGCCTGCGGCATGCCGTCCGAGCGGCGGACTCCGGTGCGTTCCTCGGCGTTGAGGACGCCGAGCCGGCGGGTGGCGGGCTGTTCGGTGAGCTGCCAGCCGCGGGTGCGGGCCACGAGGGCGGCGGCCGCCTCGTAGCCGGGGTGGCGCAGCCCGGTGGAGGCGAAGGCGGCGTACACCTCCAGCGGGTAGGTGGCGAAGGGCTCCAGGCGCTGGAGGCGCACCAGGAGTTCGCCGCGGCCGGTCTCCTGCCAGGCGTACTCCAGGAGGTCGGCCGCGCGGGCGTGCAGCGGGTCGCAGGGCGGGGTGTTGCGGGACACCGCGGCGCACATCAGGGCGAGTTCGCCGAGCGGTTTCCAGCTGCGGTTGACCTCGCCGTCGACGGCGAGCGCGTCCTCGCCGAGCGCGAAGCCGTCCCGGCGGTGGCAGATCCAGGCCAGCGCGGCCTCGGCCGGCCGGCGGACCACCGCCGGGTCGAGCGGCGCCGTCACGCGGGGGCTCCGGCGCGGGTGAGCCGTGCGGCCTGCACCTGGAGGGCCACAAGCGGGTCCTCACCGCCCATCAGCTCCGTGAAGTCGAGGCCGGTGTCGAGTCCGAGCGTGTCGGGGACGCCGTCGAGCAGGGTGAGCCAGCGCCCGGCGCCGGCCGCCTGCCGCCAGTCCCGGCGCCGTACGGCGCGGACGAAGCCGCGTGCCACGTCGAGCGGGCGGCGCCGGGCCACGCGGGCGACGGCGCAGTCCTCGCCGGGCAGGGCGAGGGGGGCCAGGACGGCGAGTTGGTGGGTGAGGGACTGCCAGCTCGCGTCGGCGAGGGCGTCCGCGTCGGGTTCCGTTCGCGCACCGTGGGGGGTGGCGTCGACGAAGGAGGGGTCGAGCCGGCTCATCGTGCGCCGCATCGCCCAGTGACTCCACACGACGGTCGGTGCGGCGTCCGCGCGGGGCGGGTAGGCCTCCACCGCCTTGCGGAACACGGCCAATTCGTCGGGCAGGGGCGGAGTGTGCAGGAGGACGCTCGGCAGCAGCGCGTCGGATCCCAGCACGCGCACGGCCGCGACGGCCAGTCCCTCGGCTTCCCCGCCGGCCGCCGCGGGGGCGGCCGACGGGGTGTGGTCCCCGCTCCGAAGAGCGGAGACCACACCGGAAGCGAGGTCCCGCACCGCGCCCTGCAACAGGGTCGAGGTGCCAGACTGTTCCATGGACTACTCCTGTTTCCGTCAGCCCTTCTTCGGGCGCGGGGTGGGCGGCGACAGCAGGAGCTTCGTCGCGCCCGACTGCAGCGCGAGCGCTGCGCACTGTCGGCTGTCGCGGTAGACGCCGTCGAGTTCTGCCGGGTCGAGTGCCGCCTCGATGTCGACGCTCGGGACACCGGTCAGTTCCTTGGTGACCTTTTCGGTGGAAGGCATAGCACCATCTCCTTGAGCGGAAGCGAGTACCTTCATCTTCCGGATCTCCGGAATCGGGCAAAGCATGCCAAATTTCTCAGAATTCACTTCAGTAACATCTTCAACATCTCAGCCGTGAGGAACCGCCTCGCGTGCCACCACCCGCAGCGTGCGCACGGAAGGGTCGGCCGCGTCCGGGATGAGGACGCCGTGCTCGACGCCGCTGCGCAGGTAGTCCACCACCGCGTCGGTGATGACCTCGCCGGGCGCGATCGCGGGCACACCGGGCGGGTAGGGGCTCAGCATCTCGGCGGAGATCCGGCCCGCCGCCCGCTCGGCGGGCACGTGCTCGACCGGGGCGAAGAACGCCGCGCGGGGCAGCATCGCCTGCTCCAGCTCCAGGGTGGCGGGCTCGGGCAGCCGGACCGGCGGGCGCCGCTCGATCGAGTCGGCGTGCTCCACCAGCGCGCGCAGGGCGTCCACCAGGACCTGCTCGGTCTCGTCGTCGTCGGCGAACGTGATCGAGGCGCTGATCCGGCAGGTGTCCGAGCCGCCGACGTCCACGTGCCGGTGGGTGCGCAGCCACTCGGCGGCCTGCATCCCGCTCACGCCGAGCCCGCGCACGTCGATCACGAGCTTGAGCGGGTCGAACTCCGCGGCGAGCCCCTCCTTCACGATCTCCCCGCCCATGGGCCGCAGCCCGGGCAGCGCGGCGGCCTCCGCGCGGATCCGCTCGACCCTGCGCAGCGCCGTGTCGAGCAGCCCGTGCCCCTGCTCGACCATGTGGCGCCGCCAGCCGTCGAGCGTGGCGAACACCAGGGACGAGGCGCTGGTGGTCCCGAGCAGGTCCTCGCGCTGCTTGAGCACCTCGGGCGAGACGCGGTCGTACTGGAGATGGAAGACGGAGCTCTGCTCCACCGCCCCGCCCATCTTGTGCACGCTGGTCACGACCAGGTCGGCCTCGGCGTCCATGCCCCACGCGGGCAGCCCGGGGTGGAAGGGCAGATGGGCGCCCCAGGCCTCGTCGACGATGAGCGGCACGTCGTACTCGTGGCACACCCGGGCCACGCCCCGGATGTCCGCGCACGAGCCCCAGTCCGTGGGTGTGATGAGCAGCATGCCCTTGGCGTCGGGGTGCTCCCGCAGCCGCCGGCGCACGTCCTCCGGCTCGGGCGGATGGGCCATGTGCCGCTCGGTGTCGAACTTCGGGTGGACCCAGATCGGCTCGACGCCGTTGACCACGACCGCCGCGATCACCGACTTGTGGGCGTTGCGGGACAGCAGCAGCTTCTCCCCGGGCCCGGCCACCGACAGCATGGCCGTCTTCACCGACAGGGAGCTGCCGCAGGTGGAGAAGAACGCGTGCTCGGCGCCGACGGCGTCGGCCATCAGCTCCTGCGCCTGGCCGATGACGCCCTGCGACTGGCGCCGGTCGTCCAGGCCGTTGAGGGAGAGCACGTCGGAGCGGAACACGTCCAGCCCGACGATCTCGGCGACCCGGGGGTCCACTCCCCTGCCCTGCTTGTGGCCGGGCGGCCCGTAGGCGATGTCGCCCCGGCGCCGGAACTCCTGCAGCGCCTCCAGCACGGGCACGCGCGAGTGGTCCATGGTCGTACCTCCCGAATCCGGCCCGCCGGCCGCCGCACACCGGCCGCGCGGTCGGGACCCGGCGGGTACATCCACCGTGTTGCACTGCGGCACCGGACGAAACACACACGGTGTCGACCCGCCCGGCCGTGAAACCCGGCCCGGCGTGGCGAGGCCGAGGAGGAGTACGTGAGCGACAACCGTGACGACGTGCACGTGTCCGTCCGCGCGCAGGTGGCGGCTCGGGCCGACGCCCTGTGGGACGTGGCCCTGCGGCTGCACGAGGATCCCGAGCAAGCCTTCGCCGAGCACCGCGCGGCCGCCCTGCTCTCCGGCGAGCTGGAGCGCGCCGGTTTCGCCGTGGAGCGGGAGGTGGCGGGGATGCCGACCGCGTTCACCGCGCGCTCGGGCCGGGGCCGGCCCGCCGTCGCGCTGCTGATGGAGTACGACGCGCTGCCCGGTCTGGGCCACGCCTGCGGCCACAACCTGATCGCGGCGGCGGGCCTGGGAGCGGCGCTCGCGGTGGCCTCGGCCGTCCCGGCGTCCGCCGGGACGGTGCTGGCCGTGGGCACCCCGGCGGAGGAGGGCGGGGGCGGCAAGGCCCTGGAGGTCGAGGCCGGGGTGTTCGACGACGTCGACGCCGCGCTGATGTTCCACCCCGGCGTGTACGACTGGGCGCGGGCGCCGCTGACCGCGCAGGTGCAGTACCGGGTGGCCTTCCACGGCCGCGCCGCCCACCCCACCGGCAACCCGACGGAGGGCGTCGACGCGCTGGCGGCCCTCGTGGAGCTGTTCAACGTGCTGGCGGTGCTGGGGCGGCGGTTGCCGCAGGGTTCGCACGTGCAGGGCATCGTCACCCACGGCGGCACGGCCACCAACATCGTTCCGGACTTCGCGCAGGGGCGGTTCGGGCTGCGGGCGGCCACCACCGGGGCGCTCCAGGAGCTGACGGAGCAGCTGCGGACCTGCGCCGAGGGCGTCGCCCGGGCCACGGGCACCACCGCCGAGGTCGAACGGGTCACCGTGCGCTACGAGCACTTCCGGGACAGCGCCGCGTTGTCCGACCGGTTCGCCGCGCACCTGGCCGAGGCCGGCATCCCCCTGTCCCCGCCGGTGCCCGGGGTCTTCCTGGGGTCGTCCGACATCGGCAACGTCAGCGGCCGGGTCCCCGCCATCCATCCGTTCGTCGCGATCATGGGCGAGGACGGCTCCGACCACACCCCCGAGTTCGCCGCGGCCGCCGCCTCGCCCCGGGCCCGTGAGGTGCTGCTCGCCGTGACGCGGGCGCTCGCCTGCACCGCCGCCGACGTGCTGCTCTCCGGGGAGCTGCGGGCGCGGGCGTGGGCCGCGCACCGCGCGGCGTGAGTGGTCCCTCCCGCCCGGGGAACCCGGCGTGCAGTGGTTCCACCGACACCCTGGAGAGGGACATGAGTCTGTTGCGCGTGCTCGGCCGCCCCCTGCTGGCCTCGATGTTCCTGGCGGGCGGGGTGAACTCCGTCCGCGACCCCAAGCAGGTCGCCGAGGCCGCCGAGCCGGTCGTCAAACCGGTCACCGACCGCGTGTCCGCGCTGCCGGACCGCACCGAGCAGGCGGTGCGGCTGAACGGCGCCGTGCAGGTCGTGGCCGGGCTGATGCTGGCCACCGGGCGCATGCCGCGACCGGCGGCCCTGGCCATCGCGGCCACGCTGGTGCCCACGACGCTGGCCGGGCACCGCTTCTGGGAGGCGGAGGACCCCGAGGAGCGGGCCCAGCAGCGGATCCACTTCCTGAAGAACCTGTCGATGCTGGGCGGTCTGCTGATCGCGGCCGACGACACCGGCTCCCGCCCCTCGCTGCTGTGGCGCGGCACCCACGCCGCGCGCGGGGCGCGGCGCGACGCGGGCCTGGTGCGGCGCTCGGTGCGCGCCACCGCCCGTCCGGCCGCCACGGCCGGCCGGGTCCGCGCCAAGCTCCCCGTCTGAGCCGCCGCCCGCACCGGGCGGCGGGCCGCGCGTTAGCCCCCGAGGGCCGGGGGGACCCGGGGGCCGGAGGTGAAGGACATGGGACACGGAGGCAACGTCATCGACGAGCTGGTCACCGACCACCGCGAGGTCGAGGAGATGTTCGGCAGGATCGAGGCCCTGCCGCCCGGCCACGAGGACCGCAAGGTCTACGCGGACCAGGTCACCATCGAGCTCGTCCGGCACTCGGTGGCCGAGGAGGCGTATCTCTACCCGGCCGTGCGGGAGCACGTGACCGGCGGGGACGCCCTCGCCGACCGGGAGCTGCGGGACCACGCCACGGCCGAGCAGATTATGAAGGATCTGGAGGGCTGTGACGCGGGCGACGCCGAGTTCGACCGGCTCGTCGGCATGCTGATGAGCGAGATCCGCTCGCACGTCGCCGACGAGGAGGGCAACCTCTTCCCCGCCCTGCGCGAGGCCTGCCCGCCGGATGCGCTGGAGGAGCTGGGCGAGAAGGTCCGCAGGGCGAAGAAGGCCGCCCCGACCCGGCCCCACCCGGCGGCCCCGGACAAGCCTCCGGCGAACAAGCTGCTGAACCCGGGCGCCGGCATGGTCGACCGGCTGCGGGACGCCCTGTCCGGCCGGGGCAAGTTCGAGTAGCGCGTCCGCATCCCGAAGGGCCCGTCGCCTCCTGGGCGACGGGCCCTTCGCCGTGCCTGTGGCCGTCGTCACGTGGAGTGACGTGCGAGGGCTTCATGATCATCAACTGTGATCAACCCCACGCGGTCCGTCAACGTGCCTCGACACGCGGGGCGTTGGGACATCCGGGGCGGGGTGTGCCGTGCCGGGGGAACGTCGCAGGGGTCGCCCTCTGTCACGATGGTCCGCGCCGTAACCCGGCGAGGGGAGCCACCGCGCAGCGCGGCCGGTGCTCTCGTTCCCCCGCCTCCCTCCGCTGAGTCCCCGACTCGTCTTGCGAGTACCGTCCTGTGTCTTCGTCGCCCTCCCCTGCCCAGTCCGCCTCCCGCTCGCCCTGGCGTTCGCTGAGGTACCGCAGCATGCGCTGGTGGTCCGCCGCGAACTTCGTGTCGAACGCCGGCACGTGGATGCAGCTCACCGTGCAGAACCTGCTGGTCCTGCAGATCACCGGCTCCGCCGCCGCGACCGGGCTGTCGATGTCCGTGCAGGCCGCGCCCGCGCTGCTGATCAGCGTCTTCGGCGGCGCCGCCGTCGACCGGTGGCCCCGGAAGCTGACGGCGGCCGTGAGCCAGGCGCTGCTCGGGACGATCGCGTTCACCACGGCCGTGCTCGTGGCGCTGGACCGGATCGACATGACCTCGCTGATGGTGCTGGCCGCGCTCACCGGTGTCGTCGCGACCGTCGACAACCCGGCGTGCGCCCTGCTCGGCAACGACCTCGTCCCGCCGGAGGACGTCCCCTCGGCCATCGGGGTCGGGGCGCTGGTGCACCAGGCGGGCCGGCTCGTCGGAGCGGCCATGGCCGGGGTGGCGGTCGGGTTCCTCGGCACGTCGGCCGCGTACTTCGCCAACGGCCTGTCCTTCCTGTTCGTGGCCTCGGTGATCCCGTTCCTGCGCCCGGCGCCGGGAGCGGTGCGGCAGGACGTCCCGGCCCCCGCAGGCGGGGACGGGCAGCCGGCCGGCCTCACCGTGCGGGAGGGACTGGCGTTCTTCGCGCGCCGGCCGCGGCTGGTCGCCCTCGCCGGGGTGACCGGGATCAGCGCGGTGTTCGGCCGGAACTACGGGCTCACCCTGGCCGTGCTGGTGACCGGGCCGCTCGCGGGGGGTGCCGGTTCGTTCGGCACGGTGTCGACCGTGCTGGCCCTCGGCGGCATCCTCGGCGCGGTGCTCGGCGCCCGGCTGCGGCGTCCCTCCGTCCGGCTGGTGGGCGCCCTCGCGGCGGCGGGTGCGCTGCTGCAGGTGGTGGCGGGTCTGTCGCCGTCGCTGGCGGTCCTGATCGTGCTGGTGCTGCCGATGGCCGTCGTGGAGTCCGTCTCCGACACCGCCGGCACGTCCGTGCTCCAGACGGACCCGCCCGCCCACCTGCGAGGGCGCGTGCTGGGCGTGTGGGGCAGCATCGGCACGGTCTGGGGCCTGGGCGGCCCGCCCGCCCTGGGACTGCTGATGGAGCTGGCCGGGGCACGCGGCGCCCTCGTCACCGGCGGTCTGATCATCGCCGGTTCGATCGGCGCCGGGTACGCGCTGCGCCGGCGCCGGGCCCTGACGCCGGTCCTGCTGCGCAAGGACCAGGACGACATGCCGGGCCGCCCGGCCCTGAGCGCGGCGGCCTGAGAACGGCGGGGCCGCCGCGCCCCCGGGTACCGCCTGCTCCCGATGCACGGGCAGGGCGGCCTTGGACCTGCCCGGCCACACGGGCAGGGCACCGACGGGCGCGTCCGGCCACTCCGAGCGCCACTCGATACGCCACGGCTGCGGCCAGGCCCGACGCCCGGCAGCCCGGCGGCGCGCGTCCGGCCGACGTCCCTGGGCGCGCCTCTCCTCCATGGCCTCGTGAACACTCCGCGCCCCCCGGCCGGGCCGCCCGCCGTTGTGCGGGTGTCGCCGGTCTCGCACGCGGCGGACTCAACGGCCGTGGGCCGCGCGGCCGGGGTCTCGGCGACCACGCCTGATCCCCCGGGCACACAGGGACACCCATGCGGGCCGGGAACCCCGCCGCCGAAACACGCCCGGATGACCGATGGCCTCCGGCCGAGCCGGTCAAAACGCCCGGACGGCCCGGGGCGACCCCAGGCCGCCGTCGCGGCGACCACGCCCGACCTCTGGGAACAACGTGCGGGCACCTTCGCCGGCCGCGAACCCCGTCGCCGTCGCCGCAGCGCCCGAGCGACCGGTGGCCTCCGGCCGATGTGGTCAGCGCCCGGACGGCCCGAGGCCGTCGAGCCCGCCGGTGGCCGCCCGGCGGGCTCGACCGGCCGGGCGACGCATCCGCCGACGCGGCGACCACGCCCGGCCCCGGGCACAACACGCGGACACCGTGCGGGCCGCGAACTCCGTCGCCGCAGCGCGCCGGGCGACCTATAGCCTTCGGCGACCCGGTCAGCGCACGCACAGCCACGAGCCGTGCGCCCGTCGGCATGGCGGCCACGCTGGCCCTGGGGCACTCGCTGACACCGCCGCAGGCCGGGAACCCGTCGCCGTTGCCACAGCGCCGGGCGACCGACGGGTTCCCGGCCGAACCGGACAGCGTGCGCACAGCCCTCAGCCGCGCGGCCGCCACTGCGGCGCACGCCGGTCCTCCAGGCACGCGGGGACACCCGTGCGGGCCGCGAAGGCCGTCATCGCCGCAGCGCCCGGGCGAACGCCGGCCTCCGGCGCCCCCCGTCAGGGGCCGGACGGGGGGCCGGGGGTCGGGGAGGCGGCCTTGGCCGCCCTGTGGGCCAGGAGGGTCGTGGAGCGGCCGTCCAGGTACGGCAGTACCACCGCCTGGCCGCCCCACGCGCGCAGGACCTCCGCCTCGGGCAGGTCCTGCACCGAGTAGTCGCCGCCCTTGACCCAGACATCGGGCCGCAGCCGGGCCAGGACCGCCTCGGGGGTGTCCTCCTCGAACACCGCGACCGCGTCCACGCTGCCGAGGGCGGACAGGACCCGGGCCCGGTCGGCGGCCGGGTTGAACGGACGGCCCGGGCCCTTGCGGCGGGTGACGGACGCGTCGGAGTTCAGGCACACGATGAGGCAGTCGCCGATGCGCCGGGCGCTCTCCAGCAGACCCACGTGACCGGCGTGGACCAGGTCGAAGCAGCCGCCGGTGGCGACGACCGTGCCCCCGCGCGCCCGCACGCTCTCCGCGAGGGCGAACGCGTCGGAGGCCGGGTCACCGGCGGCAGAGGGCACCGGCTCGGTGCGCCACAGGTCGGGGTTGCCGGCCCCGCCCGCGGCGACGAACGCGGCCGCCTCGGCGACGGCCCGCTGCAGGGCCTCCTCGGGGAGCAGACCGTCGGCGAGGGCCGCCGCCGTCGTCGCCGCGAAGCAGTCGCCCGCCCCGCACGGGTCGCCGTCGGCCCGGAAGGGGACGGGCACGAGCATCGGCGTGGCGGATTCGGGCCGGGTGAGCAGGACGCCGCGTTCGCCGAGGGTGACGGCGACACCGGCGGCGCGCCACAGCTCGGCCAGGTGCGCCCCGCGCTCGGCGTAGGCGCCCAGGGACGTGTCGCCGGAGCCGGGGTACAGGGCCCGTGCCTCCGCCGCGTTGGGGGTGACCAGGCGGGCCCCGGGCACGGGCGGGTCGCCCTTGGGGTGCGGGTCCCACACCAGGGGCGTGCGCCGCGCCACGTCCTCCAGGAGCGGGCGCAGGGCACCCGCGGTGCGGCGGCCGTAGTCGGCGACCAGGACGGCACGGGCGTTCGCGAGCGCCTCGCGGACGGCCTCGTCGGGCTCGCCGGGGGTGCCGCCGCCTCGGTCGATGCGGACGACGGGCCGCCCGTCCGCGAGGACACGGGTCTTGACCGGCAGGGTGCCGTTCAGCGGGATCTCCAGCAGGCGGACCCGGTCGCGCAGGTCGCGGCGCACGGCCTCGCTGGCCTCGTCGTCGCCGAGGGCGGTCACCAGGACCACGTCCCGGCCACCGCGCGCGGCCAGCGCGGCGGCCAGCCCCGCACCGCCGGGGTGGCGCCGGTCGCCGGTGACGTCGACGACGGGGGCGGGGGCGTCGGGGGCAAGGCGGGTGGCCACGCCCTCGATGTCCTCGTCGAGCAGGACGTCGCCGACGACGGCGAGGGGCTTCGGGCCGGTCATGAGGCGCTCCCGCGGGTGAGGACCGTGCGCCGGGCCAGGGACGCGGACACGGCCGTGTCGAAGCACTCGCAGAGCAGGTGCACGGCGACCAGGTGCGTCTCCTGGACGTTCGCGGTGCTGTCGGCGTCGACGCACAGGGCCTCGTCGGCGGCCTCCGCCAGCGGGTTGGGCCCGCGGCCGGTGAGAGCCCAGACGTGCAGTCCGGCCTGACGGGCGGTGACGGCGGCAGCGACGAGGTTGGCGCTGCGGCCCGAGGTGGACAGGAGCATCAGGACGTCGCCGGGACGGCCGTGGGCGGCGACCTGCCGGGCGTAGACCTGGTCGAAGCCGTAGTCGTTGCCGATGGCGGTCATGCTGGAGGTCTCGGCGTGCAGGGAGATCGCCGAGTAGGCGCGGCGCTCGCGGCGGTAGCGGCCGACGAGCTCGGCGGTGAGGTGCTGGGCCTGGGCGGCGCTGCCGCCGTTGCCCGCGGCGAGCAGCCGGCCGCCGCCGCCGAGGACGCCGGCGAGCCGGCCGCCCCAGTCGGCGACGCGGTCCAGGCCGTCCCGGCGGAACCGGCCGAGGGCCTCCTCCAGCGACCGGCAGTGCAGGCGGGCGGCGTCGAGGCCGGACTGTGCGGGGGATTCGCTCATGCGGATCGGGCGCACCGCCGTGCGGGGACGGCGGGGACCCACACCTCCTTCGGGCGGTAGGCGGGACGGGCGGGGGTCAGCCGGCGCCGGTGGCGGCGGACTCGGTGTCGAGGACCGCGCAGTAGGCGGCCTCCGTCGCCGCGGCGACCCGGCTCCAGCCGAACCGGCTCAGGACCCGGCGGCGGCCGGCCGCGCCGCAGGCGGCTCGGGCCGCGGGGTCGGCGAGCAGTCCGGCGACGGCGCGGGCCAAGGCCTGGGGGTCGCCGGGCGGCACCAGCCGGCCGGTGGCGGGGTCGGCGACGGTGTCGAGCTGCCCGCCGACCGCGCTGGCCACCACGGGCACGCCGCAGGCCATGGCCTCCAGCGGGACGATGCCGAACGGCTCGTAGTCGGCGGGGCACACCACCACGTCGGCCGAACGCAGCAACGCCGGAACGTCCTGGCCGGCGACGCCTCCGGCGAAGCGGACCCGGTCGGCGACCCCCGCGTCCCGGGCGATGCCGCGCAGCCGCCGCACCTCCGGGTCGTCGTCGAGCCGGTCCGCCGGCGGTCCGCCGATGACGACCAGTTCGGTCTCGGGGAGCCGGGCGAGGGCGGTGACGGTCACCGAGGCGCCCTTGCGGGGCACCAGCCGGCCCAGTTGCAGCAGCCGGTACGGGTGGGGTCCGCGGGGTGCGGCGGGCCCCTCGGGGGTGAACCGTTCGGTGTCGACGCCGCACGGCACGACGGTGACCTTCTGCGGCGGAACGCCCATGCGGGCCAGCTCGTGCACCTCGTCGCGGCAGGTGGCGACGACCCGGTCGCAGCCGAGCCCGATCTCGATCTCGCCCGGGATGCGCTCGGGCGGACTGGTGTCGGCCAGCCGCTGGTGCCGTCGCTTCACCGTGCCGAGCGCGTGGTAGGTGTGCAGCAGCGGCAGCCCGTGCTCGCGGGCGGCCTGCATCGCGGCGAGGCCGGACATCCAGTAGTGCGAGTGCACCACGTCGGGGGCGCGGGTGCGCCAGCTGCGGGCGAGGTAGCGGCCGAAGGCGTCCATGTGCGGCAGGAGTTCGTCCTTGGGCAGGGCCTCGGCGGGCCCGGCGGGCACGTGGTGCACCTCCACGCCCTCGCACAGCCGCACCCGGGCGGGCAGGTCGGGCGCGTCGCGGCGGGTGTAGACGGTGACGAGGTGGCCGCGGTCGGCGAGGGCGGCCGCGAGGCTGGCCACGTGGACGTTCTGGCCTCCGGCGTCGACCCCACCGAGCGTGGCGAGGGGGCTGGCGTGCTCGGAGACCAGGGCGATCGCGAGGGCGCCCGGGTCGAGTCCGTCCCCGCCGAGGGGCCCGGCGGGGAAGGCGCTGAGGGACGGGGTCATGAGCACACCTCCGTGATCAGTCGCTCCCAGTCGGCCAGGAAGCGCTTGAGCCCGTAGCGTTCGAGGGCCGCCTGGCGGGCGCGGGCCCCGTCCGCCGCCGCGGCCTCGGGCTCGTGCAGGTAGTGGCGGGCGGCCCGGGCCAGGGCCTCGGGCCGGGTGGACAGGGCTCCCGCTCCGGGCGGGACGGCCTCCACCGCCTCGGTGGTGGCGAGCGCGAGGACGGGCATGCCCAGGTGCATGGCCTCCAGCAGCGACAGCCCCAGGGAGGTCCAGCGCACCGGGTGCAGGTACATGCGGCGTTCGGCCATGGCCGCGTGCAGCTCGCTCTGGGGCAGGTCGGCGGCGCCGCACCGGTCGGGCGGCAGGCCGAGGTGGGCGGCCAGGTCCGCGGTGCCCATGCCGAACACGTCGACCGGCACCGCCTCGGCCAGTCCGGGCAGCAGGTCGGTGCCGGTGTGGCGGCCGCGCCGCACGGGTTCGTTGACGACGACGGCGGCGCGGGCGAGCCGGCCGGTGTAGCGGTGGCCGGGGTCGACGATGCCGTGCTCGATCACCTCGGTGCGGGTGCCGCCGCAGTCCCAGAACAGCCGGTTGAAGTGGGTGACGTGCACGAGCGTCAGGTCGGTGCGGTCGGCGCACGGGTGGCGGGTGTCGGGCACGTCGCCGTCGGGCGCGTTGTGCTCCAGGTACACGGCGGGCACGTCTCGGCCGGGGCGGCGGCCACCGAGCCAGCGTTCGGCCAGCTCGCTCTCGTGCGGGCGTTGCAGCAGCACGAGGTCGACCGGTGTGTCGCGGAGCTGCTCGGGGGTGACCTCGCGCACCGACGCGGGCCAGGCGAAGGTGCGGGCCCGCCCGAGACCGTCCGGGTCGCGGCCCGGGGTGACGGGGACGAGGTAGGTGTGCGGGCCCTGGACGAACGCGGTGGTCCAGGAACCGTGCACGTGCCACAGCAGGATGTTCATACGGTCGCTCCTCGCTCCGTCTGTTCTCCCTGGCCGGCGGGGTGGTCGGTGAGGGCCGCGACGGCCGCGAGCACCTCGGCGTCGCCGATGGCGTCCAGGCAGGGGTGTCCGGGCACGGGGCAGTGCCGTGCCCGGGTGTCCGCACACGGGGCCCGCCGGTCGCCCAGCAGGATGTGCGGCACGCCATAGGGGGCCCACCGTTCGGCCGGCACGACCGGCGCGAAGAGGCTGACCACGGGCGTGCCGACGGCCGCGGCGAGGTGGGCCGGGCCGGTGTTGCCGGCCACGACCGCCCGCGCGCCGGCCAGCACCCCGGCGAGCTCCGGCAGATCGGTGGCGCCGCCGAGGTCGAGGGCGTGCCGGCCCGCGACCCGTGCGGTCAGCCCGCTCTCGGCGCGTCCGCCGGTGACGACGACCCGGTGCCCGGCGGCGGACAGCGCGGCCACGGCCTGGGCGGCCCGTCCGGGCGTCCAGGCGCGGGCGGGGACGGCGGCGCCCGGGTGGACGACGACGTACGGCTCGGGTCCGGTGAGGTGGGTGGTGCGCGGTGGCGGTGTCACCGCGAGGGCGCCGTCGTCGCCGTCGGGCAGCGCGAAACCGGCGGCGTGCGCCAGGTCGAGGGCGGCGAGCACCTCGTGGCGGTGAGGCCGCCTGCGGTGCCTGAGGTCGAGCAGGGCCCCGGGGTAGTCCTCGCTGTCCGCGCCGGTCCAGCCGATGCCGGCCAGCTTCAGCAGCAGGGCGGCGGGCAGGGGGCTCTGGTGGTAGGACACGAGCACCAAGGCCCGGTCGAAGCGGCCGGCGGTGAGCGCGCGCATCAGTTCGCGGGTCGCCGCCCGGCTGACCGGCGCCGGTTCCAGCCCGACCCAGGGGGCGTCGTGCACCAGCACGTCGTCCACGCCGGGCAGCATCCGCGCGGCCGCCGCGCCCTGGGGTCCGCACAGCAGCGCGGTGTGGGACGACCCGGCGGCGACGGCGCGCACGGCGGGGCCGGCCAGCAGCACGTCCCCGGCGCTGTCCAGGCGCACGACGAGGGTGCGGGGGCGGCGGTCGCGCGACGGCAGGGGGGTCATCGCGCCTCCTCGGCCGGCCGGCCCGCGCGGTGGTCCGCCGCTCGGTGCAGGGGGCCGTCCGGGTCGAGCACGAGGCGCACCGCCGTCGGCAGGTCCGGGGCGGTGTGGTCGGCGTCCTCGACCTCCGCGGCCCGGGTGACGGGCGTGGGGACCAGGACCCCGTGGGCGCCCGCAGCCCGCGCGGCCCGTACGTCGGCACCGATGTCGCCGACGACGACCGTGCGCCGCGGGGGGACGCCGAGGTGGCGGCACGCGGCGACGACGAGGCCCGGGGCCGGCTTGCGGCAGCCGCAGCCCTCCCCCGGTCCGTGCGGGCACACGGCCCAGACGGCGAACGGCCCGAGCAACTGGTCCACGCGCAGGCGGACGTCCTCCACCTGGCGGCGGGTCAGCAGCCCCCGGGCCACGCCCGACTGGTTGGTGACGACACCGACGGGCACCCCGGCGGCGCGCAGGGCGTCCACCGCCTCGCGCGCTCCGGGCATGGGCGTGACGCGGGCCGGGTCGCCGTTGTAGGGGATGTCGGCGACGAGTGTGCCGTCGCGGTCGAAGAGGACGGCCGCCGGGAGCGGGTGGCCCGGGCCGCGCGGGGGCCGCCGCACGGGGGGTTCGTGCGGCGCGGTGAGCAGCCAGGGGCCGTCGGCGGGAGTCACGACCGCTGCCGTTCCCTGGCCGGGGGGCGGGAGGGGGGCGCGGGCTCCCCGGCGCCGGGCGGGACGAGCGGACCGGCGTTGCGGTGCTCGATCCGGCCGCGCAGCCAGTGCCAGGTCGCGGCGGGCGGCACGAGGGCACTGGTCGCGGCCATGGTGAGCACCTCGTCGCGGGTGGCCGGGCCGGGCAGGATCCGGGCGAGCGCGAACTCCGTGGTGCCCGCGAGCCATGCCCCGGCGCACACCGCGGCCGCGCGGTGCCGGCCCAGCAGGGTGCAGCCGAGTGCGGTCACGGCGGCCCCCGTCACCGCCAGGTGCAGCGGCAGCCGTCCGCGGGGTGCTCCGGCCCGGCGCCACCAGTGGCGGCCGTGCAGCCGGGTCATCAGCACGTCGTCGGCGTTGCCGGCCTGGAGGCGGACAGAGATCCAGCGCCCGGCCGGCCGCACCGGGTGGGTGGTGGCGCGCCGGCCGGTGGTGAGGGTCCAGCCCGCGTCCAGGACGCGCAGGGCCAGGTCGGCGTCCTCGCGGAAGGCGCGCCGGAAGCGTTCGTCGAAACCGCCGACGGCCACCAGCGCGGCCCGGCGATACGCCATGTCGGCGGTGATCCAGCGGGCCCCGGCGAGTCCGGCGGTGTTGCGTTCCCAGTCGGTGGGGCGGCGGTCGGGCGGCAGGGGCACCTCGATGCGGGCGGTGATCGCGGCGGTCCGCCCGGTGGCGGCCGCGAGGTCCAGGGTGAGGTCGTCGCCCCAGGTGGGGCCGGGGACGACGTCGTCGTCGAGGAACACGATCCAGGGCACGTCGCCCGCCGCGCGCCAGCCGAGGTTGCGTGCGGCCGCGGGTCCGCGCGCCCCGCCGGGCACGACGATCGTGCGTGCGCGCAGGGCGGGCGGAACGTCGGCGGTGAGGGGCACCCGGGACGCGTCGGGCCGGTCGTCGACGAGGACGACCCGTACCGGGCCCGGTCCCGTCGCCTCGGCGAGAGCGTGCAGGCACTTGCCCAGGCTGGGCCGCCCGAGGGTGGGGATCACGACGGCGTAGGCGGCGTCCCGGGCCGGTGCGCCGAAGTCGGTCATCGCGGGCCTCCGGCGTCGTCGCTGCGGGAGTCGGTGCGGAAGAGGTCGCCGCGCCGGATCGCGTACGGGCCGATGGCCAGCAGGTCCACGGGCGAGGAGCCGAAGCACTCCAGGGCGTCGCGCGGGTCGTCGACCATGGGCCGGCCGGCGGTGTTCAGGCTGGTGTTGACGACGACGGGCAGTCCGGTGAGCCGCTCGAACTCCTCGAGCATGCGGGCGACCAGCGGTTCGCGGTGGCGGTCGACGGTCTGGATGCGGGCCGTTCCGTCGACGTGCACCACGGCGGGGATGCGGTCCCGCCAGGCGGGGTCCACGTCGTGCACGAACAGCATGTACGGGCTGGGCAGCGGGCCGTCGAAGATGCCGGCGGCCCGGTCGGCCAGCACCATCGGCGCGACGGGCCGGAACTGCTCGCGTCCCTTGACGTCGTTGAGCCGCTCCAGGTTCCCGGCGTGCCCCGGGTGGGCCAGCAGGGAGCGGTGGCCGAGGGCGCGCGGGCCGTACTCGGAGCGGCCCTGGAACCAGGCGACGATCCCGTTGTCGGCGAGGGCCCGGGCGACGGTGGCGGCGATGTCCGCGGGGCGTTCGAAGGGGACGGCCGCGGTCTTCAGCCAGGCGCCGAGTTCCGCGTCGGACCAGTCGCGGCCGAGGTCGGCGCCGGCCATGGCCTCCGGCATGTCCCCCTCGCGCGCGGACAGCAGCAGGGCGCCGCCCAGGGCGGTGCCCGCGTCACCGGCGGCGGGTTGCACCCACACGCGGGAGAACGGCCCCTCGCGGGCGATCCGGGAGTTGGCGACGCAGTTCAGGGCGACACCGCCGGCCAGGGTGAGCACCCGGTCGTGGGTCCGGCCGTGCAGCCAGCGCACCAGGTCGAGCAGGGTCTCCTCCAGGACGGCCTGGGCGCCGGCGGCGACGTCGGCGTGGTCCTGGGTCCACGGCTCGTCGGCCCCGCGGGGGGCGCACAGCTCGTGCCAGGGCACGCCCGCGGCGTGGAAACCGCCGTCGCCGGTCGGGTACACGTGGCGGCGCAGCTCGGCGAGCATGCGCGGTCTGCCGTGCGAGGCCAGGGCCATCACCTTGAACTCGTCGGAGGAGCGCAGGAATCCGAGGTGCTCGGTGAGTTCCTCGTAGACCAGGCCGAGCGAGTGCGGCAGGTCCTGCGCGTACAGGGCTTCGAGCCGGTCGCCCACGCGGCGCGCGGCCAGGTGGGAGGCGCGCTCGCCGCGGCCGTCGAGGACCAGCACGGAGGAGTCGCCGGCGTCGGGGGCGGCGAAGGCGCCCGAGGCGGCGTGGGCCATGTGGTGCGGCACGAAGCGGACCCGGCCGGCGTCGAGGCCGGGCAGCGCGGTGCTCAGGAAGGCCGGTGCCTCGCGGGCGTAGGTCAGCCGCAGGTGGTCCCAGGGGTCGTCCAGGCCCATGTCGGCGGCCGGCCGGGCCAGTTCGGGGTCGAAGGAGTAGGCGACGGCGTCGAGGTCCTGCGGCCGCAGCCCGGCCCGCTTCAGGCACCAGGCGGCGGCCTGCTCGGGCAGTTCCCACGCGGAGAACGGCAGGGGCCGCTTGCCGTGCTTGCGCCGGGAGAACCGCTCCTCCTCCGCGGCGGCGAGGGTCCGCCCGTCGATCACCAGGGCGGCGGCGGGGTCGTGGAAGAGGGCGTTGATTCCGAGGATGCGCATGACGGGCGGGCCTTTCGGCGGTCGGGACGGATCCGGACGCGGCGGGGCGGCGGGGGGGGGGGCCGCCCCGGGCGGGCTCAGGCGTCCGCTTCGTGCTCGCGGAACCAGGCGATGGTGCGCCGCAGTCCTTCCTCGGCGCGCACCTGCGGCTCCCAGCCCAGCTTGTCGCGGGCCAGGGTGATGTCCGGGCAGCGCACGGCCGGGTCGTCCACCGGGCGTTCGATGTAGCGGATCTCCGAGGGGGACGCGGCGAGTTCGACGACCAGGCGTGCGAGGTCGAGCATGGTGATCTCGCCGGGGTTGCCGATGTTGACCGGGCCGCGCATGCCGTGGGCGGCCGCGGCGAGGATGCCGCGCACGGTGTCGTCGACGAAGCACAGCGACCGGGTCTGCCGGCCGTCGCCGGTCACGGTGAGGGGCTCGCCGGCCAGGGCCTGCCGGACGAACGTCGGCACGGCGCGGCCGTCGTGGCCGCGCATGCGGGGGCCGTAGGTGTTGAACAGCCGCACGATGCAGGTGTCGGTGCCGTGGGTCTCGGCGTGGGCGGTGGTCAGCGCCTCGCCGAAGCGTTTGGCCTCGTCGTAGACACTGCGCGGGCCGACGGGGTTGACGTTGCCCCAGTAGCGCTCGTCCTGCGGGTTCTGCTGCGGGTCGCCGTACACCTCGGAGGTCGAGGCGAGGACGAAGCGGGCCTCGCAGGAGTGCGCGAGCTCCAGGGCGTTGCGGGTGCCGAGACTGCCCGTCTCCATGGTGTGCAGCGGCAGCCGCAGGTAGTCCGCAGGGGACGCCGGGGAGGCGAAGTGCAGGACGAGGTCCGGCGGGCGCTTGACGCGCAGCCCCTCGGCGACGTTCGCCTGCACCAGCGTGAAGCCGGGCCGGTCGAGCAGCGCCGTGATGTTCTCGGGACGGCCGGTGCTGAAGTCGTCCACGCAGGTGACCTCGGCGCCCGCGTCCAGCAGGGCGGCGCACAGGTGGGAGCCGACGAACCCGGCACCGCCGGTCACGACGGCGTGTCTCCAGTTCCGTGAGAAGGCGGTGGTCATGGGTCGGTTCCCTCCGTCAGCGGCGGCACTGCCCGGCGCGACCTCGCGCCCGGGGCCATGGGGTCCGGGGCCGTCGAGCCTGTGACCAGCGTCCGTCGGAGGTCGGCGTCCGGCACGGTCGCTTACGGCGAACCGGTGAATCACGCGGAGTGAGGAGGGGGGGCCGTCCGGGCGTCGGTGCAGGTCACGCGGGGTGGCCGGACGCGCGCGGCGGTCCAGTGGGGAGCACCGGCCCGAACGCGCGGGGCGGTGCGGGCATCGGGCGGGCGGGCTGACGGGCTGGCGGGCCGGCGAGCTGCCGGGCGGCTCAGCCGATCAGGGTGCGGCCCGGGGCGAGACGGTCGGCCAGCTGCGCCTGGTGCAGTGCGGCCACGGGTGCGACCAGGTCGGGGTGGCGCAGCAGCGCGGCGGCGCCGAGGTCGCCGTCGTCGGGGGCGACGAGCCGCCGGAACGCGGCCGGTGAACCGTCGGCGTGCATGCCGCCGGCGAGGGCGGCGACCGCCCGGCCCGCCAGCTCCGGGTCGGCGAGCAGGCAGGCCGCCCAGCTGGCGACGACCTCGTCCACCCAGGTCCGCCAGGCGTGCGCGTCCTCGTCGTCGTCGAGGACCGCGTGCGCACCGGTCACCCGGTCCAGCCGGGCCGAGCCGCCGGGGCCGGCGATGCCGAGGAGGGCGACGTCCATCTCGGTGGGGTATCTCAGCCACGCCGCGACCGTGACGGCCTGGCGGGCCTGCGCCTCGCACAGGGCGGAGGCCAGCGCGCCGCCGGAGGCGGGGAAGGCGCGGTGCAGCCACTGCGCGGTCGCCGCTATGACGGGGGAGAGATCTGCGTGCACGGCGGCCGTCCGAACGAAGGGGGCGGGAACTGGACGTAGACGGTAGCCGCCGCCTCCGGTGCCGGGACGTGATGCGGGCCTCCTCCGCGGTGTGGCCTCGGCCACAGCACGGGGGCCGTGCCCGGCCGGTGCAGGGGGACGCCGCCGTCCGGCCGCACGGTCCGTTTCGCCGGGGCGGGGCCCGGGCACCCGGCCGCCGTGTTGAGCGACGAAACCGCGGGCCGCGCCCGGCCGTCGACGCGCCTGCTGCGTTTCGACGGCTGGATCGCGGGGGTCGGCACGGCGTCGGGGGCGCGTGCGGTGCTCGGCCATTGGGCGGACTCGCCGTTCGGGCCGTTCAGCGACGTGATGTTCGAGGGGGCCGACGGACGGCGGCTGCTGCTGGCGCCCACGCGGGACACGGCGGACTTCATCGCCGGCCTGTACGTCTTCGACGAGGTGCGCGTGGTGCCGGTGGACGTCGGCGTCACCGGCCGGCGGCACTGGTCCGTGACCGCCCCGCCGCTCACCCTGCGGTTCGGCACCGGCCGCCGGGGCCTGCCGGGCCTCGCGCTGCGTGCGGTGCCGCCCGCTCTCGCCACCCGGCGGGGGTGGATCGCCCTGTGGGACCGGCCCGCCCGCCTGCTGCTGGGGGCGGGCACCCACGGCAGCGTCCGGCCCGGACGGCACCAGTGGTACGGCGCCCGGGACCTGCACCGCATCACCTCGGCGAGCGCCGACTACGACGGAGCGGACCTCGGCCCGCTCGCCCCGGTGGAGCCTCCCGTACGGTTCGGCCCGGGCTCGACGCCCCGGGGACCCTGCCTGGTCCGGGTCACCACCCAGGTGGCCGTAGCGGACGACGGCACGCGAGCAGAGGCCGCGTGAGACACCGCCGCCGACCGGCCGCCCTGCTCAGGCGGGGCGCCGCGTCCTCTCACCAGTAGCGGCTGCTCAGGGCGGGCTGGTGCGCCAGGTCCACGGCGTCGCGCAGCCGCAGGGCGACGCTGATGGTGGCGCGCAGCGCGGAGGACGGGACGCTCTGGGCCGTCTCGGTGGCCAGCACCAGCAGGCAGGCCGCCGCCTGCTCGACCACCGAGAGAGGCAGGATGAAGTCGCTGTCGGCCGCCGCGCGGAACGCCTTCAGCGGGACCCCGGCCCCGTCGATGGTCCGCTGCGCGGCCTGCTCCAGGTACTGGGCGGCCTGTTCGCACACCGGGGCGGGCAGGGCGATGGTGCGCTGGAACGGTGAACTCGTCATGAGCCACTGCTCCCCCGGCGCCGCCCGGCTCTGTCGGCACGCGGCGGCTTTTCACCGTCCCGCGTGACGACGCGTGGCGAATGTCCCCGCGCCGCGCGACACCGCCAAGTCGAGTACCGCGGCGGGCCGGTGGGACGGCCCCGTCCCGGTGGCCATGACCGGCCGGGTGTGCAGGGCCGGGCTGCCGGATCCCGCGGCGGGGCAGGGCCCGCAGACCGGGGCGGGCCCGCAAGCCGGGACGACAGCGGAGGCCGGGGCGGCGCCGGGGGCCGGGGCGGGCCCTCAGCGCGGGGGCGACGCCGGAGCCCGCGGCAGGGCCGCGGACCGAGGCGTGTCCGGAGGCGGGGCAGGGCCGCGGGCCAGGGCGACTCCGAGGGCCGGGGCGGCGCTGGGGGCCGCGGCCCTCGGCGGCAGAAAGGCTCGGCGGTGCGAGACACAGTGGCGCTGGAGGCGCGGCGGGGGCCCGAAGCGGGCAGAGCCGCAGAGCGGGGCGACGACGAGCGCCGGGGCGAGCCCGCAAGCCCCGGCGACAGCGGAGGCCGGGACGAGCCCGCAAACCGGGGCGACGCCGGAGCCCGCGGCGCGGACCGGAGGCGGGGCAGGCCCGCAGACGGGGTGGCGCCGGGGCCGCGACGGTGCCGGGGCGCGGTGTGCCGGAGGCCGGGACGGGCCGCAGGTCGGGCGGCGCCGGGGCCGCCTCGGTGCCGGGGCGCGGTGATGCCGGAACTGCGGTGGTACGGGAAGCACTGGTGCCGGAGGCGCGCGGTGCTGCCGGAAGGGTCGCCGTGGTGGCGAGGGCCGTACGCTGGGGGGGGCGATCTTGCACCGCGTCGCGAGCAGCGGGAGGAGCGCGGATGACCGCCCGGACGGACGTCGTGGCCCGGCTCACCGGCCGGGCCGTGCGCGCGTGGCGGCCGATGCCGGGGGAGCTCACCGAGGCCACCCTCGACGACGGGCGGGTGGTGGTCGTGAAGCGGGCGCCGGGCCCCGGCGCGGCACGGGCCGAGGCGGCGGGGCTGCGCTGGCTCGCCGACGCGGGGGGCGTGCGCGTACCGGTGGTGCACGGCCAGGAGGGCGACCGGCTGGTCGTCGACCGGGTCGCCGAGGGCCCGCCGAGCCGGGAGGCGGCCGAGCGCTTCGGGCGCGGGCTGGCCCGACTGCACGCCGCCGGGGCGCCGGCGTTCGGTGCCCCGCCGCCGGGCGGTCCCGCGGAGGCGTTCATCGGGCTCGCCCCGATGCGCAACGAGCCGGATGACGACTGGCCCCGCTGGTACGCCGGGCAGCGCGTGCTCCCGTACCTGCGCCGGGCCGTCGACGAGGGCAGCGTCCGGCCCGGGGAGGCGGCCGTCGTGGAGCGGGTGTGCGAGCGGCTTCCCGCGCTGGCGGGCCCCGCCGAGCCGCCCGCGCGGCTGCACGGCGACCTGTGGAACGGCAACGTGCTGTGGGGGGCCGACGGGCACGTCCGGCTGATCGACCCGGCCGCGCACGGCGGGCACCGCGAGACCGATCTGGCGATGCTGCGCCTGTTCGGCTGCCCGTACCTGGACGCGGTGGTGGCCGGTTACCAGCAGGTGGCGCCGCTCGCTGACGGCTGGGCCGCACGCGTCGGCGTGCACCAGCTGTTCCCGCTGCTGGTGCACGCCGTGCTGTTCGGCCGGGGCTACGCGGAGCAGGCCCTGTCCGCGGCCCGTGCGGCCCTGTCGGGCTGACGCGTCACCGCGTCACGACATGCCGCTCGTCCGGGACGCAGTGGGTCATCGTGAGCCCCTCGACGTCCCGCGGCTTGTTCTTGCCGAGGTTGGACAGGCGCTCGCGGTCCTCGTCGGTCAGGTCCTGGCTCGCCAGCGGCTCCAGGCCCGCCACGTCCTCGGGGCCGATGCCCAGTCCCTCGCCGACCCGCAGACCGAGGTCGTTCTCGACCAGCAGGAAGTGCCAGACCATGCGCTCCTGCACCGCCCGGTCGCACTGCGACAGCAGGTCGACGAAGTTCTTCACCAGGTCGTCGCGCTCCCAGTCCTCCAGGAGCAGATAGCGCTGACCGGCCTGCAGGTAGTCGTTGGTGCGCGGGATGCGCTTGCGGGTCAGCCGGCCGACGATCTCGGGGCCCTGCTCGTCGTGGGTCGGGTACTGCGCCTCGCGCAGGCCGCCGGTGATCGAGGGCTCGTAGTTGACGTGCGGGTTCTCGCCGCCGCCGTCCTGGTGGTACGCCATCTGCCCGTCGCGCTGGTTGGTGCGCACCTCGGCGTTCTTGGCCTGGTTGACGGGCAGCTGGAGGTAGTTCGGCCCGACCCGGTAGCGCTGGGTGTCGCTGTAGGAGAAGGTCCGGCCGACGAGCATCTTGTCGTCGGAGAAGTCCAGCCCGTCGACGAGGACGCCGGTGCCGAAGGAGATCTGCTCGTTCTCGGCGAAGAAGTCCTTCGGCATGCGGTCGAGCACCATCCGGCCGACCGGCTTCGGCGGGAAGTCCTGCTCGGGCCAGGTCTTGGTGTCGTCCAGCGGGTCGAAGTCGAGCTCGGGGTGGTCGTGGTCGTCCATCATCTGGACGAGCAGCTCCCACTCGGGGTAGTCACCGCGCTCGACCGCCTCGTACAGGTCCTTGGTGGCGTGGCCGAGGGAGCCGGCCTGGACGTTGGCCGCGTCCTCCTCGGTCATGCTGCGCACGCCCTGCTTGGGCATCCAGTGGTACTTGACGAGCTTGGTCTGGCCCTCGGCGTTGACCCACTTGTAGGTGTTGACGCCGAAGCCCTGCATGTGCCGGTAGTCGGCCGGGATGCCGCGCGGGCTGAAGAGGTTGACCAGCATGTGCATGGACTCGGGCGTCTGCGACATGAAGTCGAAGATGCGCCGGGGCTGCTGCTCGAAGGTCACCGGGTCCGGCTTGAGGGCGTGGATGACGTCCGGGAACTTGATGGCGTCGCGGATGAAGAAGACGCCGAGGTTGTTGCCGACCAGGTCCCAGTTGCCGTCCTCGGTGTAGAACTTCACCGCGAAGCCGCGCGGGTCGCGCGCCGCCTCGGAGGAGTCCCGCCCGCCGATGACGGTGGAGAAGCGGACGGCGAGGTCCGTGCGCTTGCCCTGCTCCTGGAAGAGCTTGGCGCGCGTGTAGCGGGAGATCGGCTCGTCGCCCCACTTCCCGTACGCCTCGAAGTAGCCGTAGGCGGTCACGCCGCGCGCATGGACGACCCGCTCGGGGATGCGTTCGCGGTCGAAGTGGCTGATCTTCTCGAGGAACTGGTAGTTCTCCAGCGTGGCCGGGCCGCGGGCGCCGACGGTGCGCTGGTTCTGGTTGTCGTAGACCGGATGGCCCTGCCGGTTGGTCAGTACCTTGCGGTCGTCGCCCGGTGCGGGGCCGGTCCCGGATACGTCCGTCATGTGCGTGGGCTCCTTCGGCTGGAGACCGGGGCGGCCGGGTCGTGCCCGGGGGCGGCCGCCGCCGATCATGGCGGGACGGGCCGGGTACCCGCCCCCCGCGGGTCACTCACGTCCTCTTTTCGGGTGAACCGACCAGATCCGGACTTCGACAGGAGGGGCCCCGGTATGCGGAACGTCCACTGGATCGGCGGCGGGAGCGGTGCGGGCAAGTCCACGATCGCCCGCCGGCTCGCCGCCCGCCACGGCTGGCACCACTACTCCACCGACGACGTGATGACCGACCACGCCCGCCGCAGCACGGCCGAGCAGGCTCCCCTGCTGCACCGGTTCATGGCCATGGACATGGACGAACGGTGGGTGAACCGTTCCCCGCGGACCATGCTGGAGACGTTCCACTGGTTCCGGGGCGAGGCCTTCGGTCTCATCGTGGAGGACCTGCTGCGCATGCCCCGGGACAGGGGCGTGATCGTCGAGGGCTTCCGGCTGCTGCCCCACCTGGTGCAGCCGCTGCTTCCCGGGCCCGGCCACGCGGTCTGGCTGCTGCCCACGCCGGCGTTGCGCCGTACGGTGTTCCGCGGCCGGGCCGCCCGCGGCGGCGATTTCATGGAGCGGACCGGGGATCCGGAACGGGCCAGGCGCAACGTCGCCGTGCGGGACGCGCTGTTCACGGGCCGGCTGCGTGAGGAGACCGCGCGTCTGGGGCTGCCCGCCCTCACCGTCGGTCTCACGTCGACGGAGGGCGAACTCGCCGGGCGGGTGAGCCGGGTGTTCGGGCTGTGAGTCCGTACAACCTTCGGCCGGTGGGCGGTGTCTTTCTCACCGAACGACCACCACATCCGTCCTGACGCGTTCCACGGGGGAACACATGAGCTCGGACCGTACTCGTCTGCGCCGCGGCACGGCCGTCGGCCTCACCGTCCTGATGGCGGCCGCTCTCGGTGCCGCCGGGGCCGGTGCCTCCACCGCCGGCACCGCCGCCCCGCAGAAGCAGCAGAAGCAGAAGCACTCGACACAGCAGGTCCAGCAGGCACAGCAGAAGCGGCAGATCGCCTCGTCCGTCATCGGGTCCGACTACAAGATCACACTGACCGCGCTGCGCTCGACGCAGGACGCGTACGCCGCCTCGGTGCGGCTGCAGGTCTACACGCAGTCCGGGGGCACCTGGAAGGAGTCGGACCGCGTCACCGTCGGCGAGACCGACGGCTGGTTCTGGTACCCGCTGACGGGCAAGGGCGCCGTGTGCGCGTTCTCGACCGCGGGGACCGAGCCGGCGCCGCTGACGGTCAGCCTGCTGCTGACCCCGTCCCTCGGTTGCTCCGAGCCCGCGCACTACCTCGTGGAGGACGGCCGGGTCTCCGTGGAGTGAGCACGCCCCCGCACAGGGGAAGGCCCGGACCCCCGAAAGGTCCGGGCCTTCTCATGCGCGTCGCGGCTCAGCCCTCGGCCAGGCGGCTGCGCAGCAGCTGCTTGCCCAGCTCGGCACCCTTGCGGCTGTCCGCCTGCGCCTTGCGGAACAGATCCGCGACCTCGGTGTCCTTGGCGCGCTCCGCGTCCTGGATGTAGCTCTCCAGCCGCAGGGCGTTGCTCAGGCACGCCTCGACGTACCAGATCAGGTTGTAGTCCTTGTCCTGCGTACCGGTCGCGCCGCCGGTCTCCGACTCGCTGGTCATACGGACCTCCTTCTCCGTGGAGCGGACCTCTTCTGGGCCGACCGGGTACCCGGCCACCGGGAGTGCACACGGCCCGCAGCCCCGTCTCGGGGGCATGTTCCGGTCATCGTCCCTCGGGCCGCCCGCGACCGCGAGCAGACCGGCACGGAACACCAACTCCCCTCTCCAGTACGGCAATTGCGACGTTGGCCGCAGAAGCACCCAGTCGTCGATCACTTTCGGAACGAAGTGGGACTCCACCGTGCGAGATCAGTCGATGACGGTGTGTACTGTGCTGCGGACGGTTCGCCCGAGCACCACCGACCCCGCCCTGACCGACCTCCCCTGGACTCACCTTCATGATCGACATACCGGACCTGGCCGTGGGCGGTCTCGCCCTCGGAACGCTGTCCGCGTTCGCTCTGGGCGGCGGTCTGCTGCGCTCCCGGCGGCACGTGGCCGCACTGCGGGCGACGACGGCCTCCCTGCGCGCCCGACTGGACGGCACCGCACGGATGTTCACGGCGGAGGTGGAGCACCTCGCGGAGCGACGCGTGCCCGCCGCGGCCCGGCGCACGGCACATCCGCACGTCGCCGTCCCCGGCCCGCTGAACGCGCAGTTGGCGGGTTCACCCCTCGAAGCAGCCCTGCAACGGGTGCTGGAGGCGCTGCACGCCGAGCTGGCCGCCCAGCGCACCAGGGTCGACGCCGCCGCGCAGGCGGGGATGCGCGGGGCCACCCGGGAGATCCAGGCGGCGCTGTACCGCCTGCAAGACGCCCTGCGCTCCCTGCAACAGCGCTACGACGATCCCGAGCTGGCGCAGACCCTGTTCGCCCTGGACCACGAGAACGAGCAGTCCCTGCGGCGCGCGCAGGTCGCCGCGGTGGTCTGCGGGGCGTGGGTGGGTCTGGCCCGGCAGGAGTCCCACCTGGTCGACGCGGTGACGGGGGGTCAGGCGCGGCTCGTGGGATACGAACGCGTCCGGGTGCACAACCACCTGGAGGCCGGCACCGCCCTGGTGTCCCACGCCGTGGAGCCGGTCGCCATCATCGTGGCCGAACTCCTCGACAACGCGCTGCGGCACTCCGCGCCCGACACCGACGTGGTGGTCAACCTGGAGGCCGTCCACCACGGCGTCTGCGTGACGGTGGACGACTCCGGTCTGGGCATGACCCTGGACGAACGGGCCCGCGCCCAGCGGATGGTCGCCGGTGGCGAGCCGATCCTGCTCACGGACCTGGGCGATCCGCCCCGGATGGGACTCGCGGCCGTCGGGCAGCTCACCCGGCAGTTCGACCTGAGCGTCGACCTGAGCTCGCCCTCGCCGTACGGCGGGGTGCGCGCGGTGCTGCGGGTGGGCAGTCACCTGCTGACCCGGATCGATCCCGAGGAGCAGCCCCCGGCGGCCAGCGCCCCGCGACCGACCCGCAAGGCGGCACCCGGGGCCGCGCGGGGCGGTTCCGGTTCGCCCGCCGGTGAGGAGGCCGGCGCCGGGCCGGCTCCCGCTCCCGGCGACGACGGGCCCGCGGCCGCCGACCACGACGCTCCGGCCGCCGACCAGGACGCTTCGGCCACCGGCCACGACGCTCCGGCCACCGGCCACGAGCCCACGGCCGACGGCCGCGGGGCCGCCGACCGCCACCACGGCCCGGCGGGGACCGCCGTCGCCCCCGCGGCCGCCGACCACGCCTACGGCACCGCGCCGGACGACGGCACCGCCGCCCCGGCCCCGGGCCACCACGGCCCCCGGGACAGCGGCGGCCTGCCCCAGCGGCGCCGCCGCACCCGGGCGGCGGACGCGCCCGCCGCGTCCGCCCCGGACACGCCCCGGCGGCGCGGCCCCGAGGAGTCCGCGGCGGCCCTCGCCGCCCTCCAGTCCGGCACGGCGGCCGCACGTTCCGCCGGCGGATCGAACACCGGCGCCACCGGGCCCGTACCCGAGGACGCGCCGCCCGCGACCACGGCCGACCGGGCGTCCGGCGACACCGGCAGCGACACCTGCCGCACCGACACCGACACCGACACCGACACCGACACCGACGGCAACGACCACGACCACGAAGGGGGAACCGCGCGATGACCAGCCGCGCCACGGGGGACACGGCATGGGTGCTCGAACCGGTCCTGGAGGTGCCGCACGTCGTGGCGGCCGTCCTGCTCACCCGGGACGGACTGGTGACGGGCTGGACCGACGCCCTGTCGCAGCCGTCGGCCGAGCGGGTGGCCGCCATCACCAGCACCGTGCAGGGTGCCTGCCGCACCGCGGCGGCGGCCTTCGCGGACGCCGACCGGGCCGACGTCCGCCAGGTCGTCGTCGAGTCCGACCACGGATACGTGCTGATCGTGCCCACGGACCACGGCACCTGTGTGGCGGCCTACGGCGACCCGGACGTGCGCCTCGACCTGCTCGCCCATCGGGTGCACTCCCAGGTGGCGCGGCTGGGCCGGAAGGCCATGGCCGCCGGGCCCCGAGGCGCCGACGGCGGCACACCGGCATGACCGGCCGCCGAGGCGGCCGTCCCCTGGTTCCCGCGTACCTGTCCACCGGTGGGGTGGCCCGGCCCAGCCGTGACCATCTGGAGCGGCTGTCGGTCCTCACCGGCCGCGGCCTGCCGGCGCCCGCCGGTCTGCCCGCCGCGCAGGTGGCCCTGCTCGAGGAGCTTCAGGGCGGGTCCCTCACGGTGCTGGAGGCCGCGGCGCTGCTGCGGCTGCCGGTCTCCGCGGTGCTGGTGCTGGCCGCCGGGCTGCTCGACCGCGACCTGGTGCTGGCCCGCCCGCCGATCCCGCCCGCCCGCCGCTTCGACCCCGACCTGCTGAAGAGAGTGGCCGATGGCCTCCGCGACCTCAAACACCCTTGACGCCCGCAGCGGCGGCGTGGACATCCACCTGCCCGACACCGCCCGCGACCTGGTGAAGATCCTGGTCACCGGCCCCTTCGGGGTGGGCAAGACGACCTTGATCGGCTCGGTGTCGGAGATCCGGCCGCTGCACACCGAGGAACAGCTCACCGAGGCGTCCGTCCAGGTGGACGATCTCGCCGGGGTGCGGGACAAGTCGACCACCACGGTCGCCATCGACTTCGGCCGGATCAGCCTGCCGGGCGGCATCGTGCTGTACCTGTTCGGCACACCGGGCCAGGAGCGGTTCCGGACCCTGTGGGACGACATCGCCCACGGCGCGCTGGGTGCGCTCGTGCTGGTCGACTCCCGCCGGATCGACGCCTCGTTCGACGTGCTCGGGCTGGTGGAGGAGTCGGGGCTGCCGTACGCGGTCGCCCTCAACACCTTCCCGGACGCGCCCCGGCACCACACGCCCGCACAACTGCGCGCGGCCCTGGACCTGGAACCCACGACCCCCATGGTGACCTGCGACGCGCGGGAGGCGAACTCCTCGATCGACGCCCTGCTCACTCTGGTGCAGCACCTGATCGACCACCACCCCCCGGAGCCCCGGTGACCCACCCCTCCCCCGCCGAGCAGGCCTTCACCCTCGCGGCACCCGTCCGCCTGTGGGAGGACGGCTTCGCCCGCGACCCCTCCTCGTACTACGCCGCCCTGCGTGCCCAGGGCCCGGTCGGCCGGGCGGAACTCGCGCCCGGCGTGCCGGCCTACGTCGTCACGGAGCGGCGGGCGGCGCTGGAGCTGCTGCACGACACGGACACGTTCTCGCACGACCCGCGGCCGTGGGAGGCGACCGTCCCGGACGACTCCCCGATCCTGGGGATGATGCGCTGGCGGCCCAACACCCTGTTCGCCGACGGCGCGGCCCACGTCCGGTACCGCACCGCGCTGCTCGATGCCTTCGACCTGGTCGAGCCGCACGACCTGCGCGAGCGCGTGCACCGGGCGGTGCACGTGCTGGTGAGCCGGTTCGGGCCGCGCGGACGGGCCGATCTGGTGGGCGAGTTCACCCGACCGCTGATGGCGCTGGTGTTCAACAGCCTGTTCGGGCTGCCGGACAGCGCGAGCGACCGACTCGACGCCGCCCTGGGCAAGATGATGGAGGGGGGCGCCCAGGCGGCCGAGGGCGAGGCCGAGTTCGGCGGCTACGTGCTGGAGCTGATCGCCGCCCGGACCCGGCAGCGCGGCGAGGACCTGCCGAGCCGGCTGCTGGACCACCCGGCGGGCCTGACGCCCGAGGAGGTCACCTGGCAGGTGTTCCTCACCCTCGGCGCGGGCCACGAGCCGACGGCGAACCTGGTGTCGAACGCCCTGTCCCGGATCCTCGGCAACCCGGCCTACTACTCGACCCTGACCAGCGGCGCCCGCCCGGTGACCGACGCGGTGCTCCAGGTGCTGCACCACGAGACCCCGCTCGCCAACTACGGGATCCACTACGCCCGTACGCCCGTCACGTTCCACGGCGCGCGGATCAGGGCGGCGGTGCCGGTGGTGATCTCCTACGGGGCGCTGGCGGAGGAAGCCGAGCGCCGGCCCGACGGCACGCGGCGCCACCCGTCCGACGCCTCGCACCTGTCCTGGTCGGCGGGCCCGCACGCCTGCCCGGTCAAGCAGCACACCCTGCTCATCGCCACCGAGGCGATCGAGCGACTCACGCAGTGGCTGCCCGACCTCGAACCCGTGCTGCCGCGCGAGCGCCTGACCTGGCGGCCCGGCCCCTTCCACCGCTCGCTGACGGAACTGCCCGTCCGTTTCACCCCCCGCAGCCCCGACCAGCCAGGAGGACGCCCGTGACCGTCACCGACCGCATCGCCCTCGATCCGTCCGGCGCCGACATCGCCGCCGAGAGCGCCCGGTTGCGCGACCTCGGCGCGGTCGTCCCCGTGGAGCTGCCCGGCGGCATCCCCGCCTGGGCGCCCACGCGCCACGACACGCTGAAGGAGCTCATCCTCGACCCGCGGGTCAGCAAGGACCCGCGGCAGCACTGGCGGTTGTGGCCCGAGCTCGGTGAACACCCCTCCTGGGGCTGGATCCTGGGCTGGGTCGGGGTGGTGAACATGCTCTCCACCTACGGTCCGGACCACACGCGGCTGCGCAAGCTGGTCGCGCCCAGCTTCACGCACCGCCGCACCGAGGCGATGCGGCCCCGCGTGGAGGCCATCACGGCGGAGTTGCTGGACGCGCTGGACGCGGCCGGCGGCGGGACCGTCGATCTGAAGGAGGGGTTCGCGCATCCGCTGCCCATGCGGATGATCTGCGAACTGTTCGGTGTCCCGGACGAGTTGCGCGCGGACACCGGGCGGCTGATCGCGGCCATCATGGACACCAGCGACCCGAGTCCGGAGCACGCGGCCCACGTCCAGCGGCAGATCGGCACGGTGCTGCCCGCTTTGATCGCCCACAAGGCGGCGCACCCGGGCGACGACATGACCACCGAACTGATCCGGGTCCGCGACGAGGACGGCGACCGGCTGAGCGACGAGGAACTGCTGTACACGCTCCTGCTGGTGATCGGCGCCGGCTACGAGACCACGGTCAACCTCATCGGCAACGCCGCCGTGGCCCTGCTGCGCGATCCGCGGCAGCTCGACGCCGTGCGGGCCGGGCGGATCGGCTGGGACGCCGTCGTCGAGGAGACGCTGCGGGCGCACCCGTCGATCGCCTCGCTGCCGCTGCGGTTCGCCGTGAGCGACCTGTCGGTCGGGGGCGTCACGATCCCCGCCGGCGACGCCATCATCACCACCTACGCCGCGGCCGGACTCGACCCCGAGCACTACGGGCCGGACGCCCACGTCTTCGACGCCACGCGCGCCGCCGACGACCACCTGTCGTTCGGGATCGGGGTGCACCGCTGCATCGGAGCCCCGCTGGCCCGGATGGAGGCGCTGACCGCGCTGCCCGCCCTGTTCGACCGCTTCCCCGGCCTGCGGCTCGCGGCGGGTGACGAGGAGCTGCGGCAGGTGCCGTCGTTCATCGCCTTCGGCTGGCAGGAGATCCCGGTGCGGCTGCGGGACTGAGGATCGCGCCACGGGAGCGGCACCGCGCCGCGGCGGGAGCCGCGCGGGGGCGCGACCGGTCCCCCGTTCCGGTCGTGCCCCCGCGGTGCCCCGAACCTACGTGCCGGACGGCGGCCTTGTGAATCGTCCCGGTGCCCATCGCGCACGGCAGCGGACTCACCTGTGCACAGCCGCGCCCGGTTTGCCCGGGTTCGCCGGGCCTCGCGGCCCGGCCCGCTGCCCGGCCGCCCGGGCACGCCGCTCAGTCGGGCTGGCCGAACACCGGCAGATCGAGGTCGCCCACGGCCAGGTGGGCGAGGACGACCTCGTACAGGTCCGTGCCCGAGGTGAGCAGCCGGCGCTCCAGGACCGGTTCGGCGCTGCGGACGTGTTCGCGCACGGTCTGCGCGTGCATGCCGAGTGCCTGGGCGGCCCGCTCGGCGTTGCCGCCCGCCGCGATCCAGGCGCGCAGGGTGCGGCGCGGGTTGCGGGCGTCGGCGTCCAGCCGTCCGAGCAGGTCCCGCGCCCAGGTGCGCAGGGCGGGGCCGGACAGCAGGTCGGCGAGCAGCGCTCCGCGGCCCCGGGAGCCGTCGGCCGGGTGGCTGTCGGGCAGGCCGATCCGCGTGTTGACCGCCAGGTGGACGACGGCCCGGGCCGCGAGGCCGGTGAAGTCCGCGCCGAGCAGGTTCTCCACCCGTTCCATGCGGGCACGGACGGTGTTGCGGCTCACGCCGAGGACCTTGGCGGCGTTGACGGCGGTGAACTCCAGGCCCAGCCGGTTGGTGGCGAGGAGCTCGGCACGGGTGTGGTGCGGCAGCGCGTCCAGCGGGCGCAGCGCCCGGGCCGTCCAGCCGCGCAGCAGTTCGGGGTCCATCAGGCGCTCGGGGTGGGTCCGCTCGGCGTAGACGGCCGTCTTGTCCGGCCGGAAGTGGGCCACCGCGAGGGCGCTGACGGCCTGCCCGTAGGCCGTCGCGGTCCGGGCGAGGCTCTGGCGGACGCTGCCGCCGAGGAACAGGTCGCGGTGCCCGGCGACCAGGGACCGCAGCGCACCGGCGGCGCTGTCCCGGGGGCTGACGACGATGACGTGGCCCGACATGGCGGGGCACCGGACGACGAGGGCGTTCTCCCCGGTGCGGTCCAGGCATTCCCGGGCGACGCGGTCGCGGGCGGAGGGCGCGGACTCCACGACGTAGACGCACGCCGTGTCGGCGTCGAGCAGCCCCGGCCACAGTCCGGCGGCGACGCGGCGGGCGGCGACGGTGTCCTCGACCATGAGCAGCTGAAGGATCGCCAGACGCAGGTCGGAGGTGGCCCGCCGGAGCCTGTGTCCGGCCGCGGCCGACTCGTGCGCGGTCAGCAGCAGGCCGATCACCTGGGCGGTGTGTGTGACGGCGTCGGAGGCCCGGCGGTCGAACGGCGTGGCGCGGGAGACGGCCAGGACACAGGACCGTGCGGCGTGCTCCACCCTGACCAGGCGCAGATGACGCTCCCGGCTCTGCCAGGCGGCGGAGGCGATCCGGCCGGCGGCGACGTCCGCGACGAGGCCGCCGTCGAGCGGCAGCCGGTCGCCGGCCATCAGGTTCCCGGCGTCGTCCTGGAGGGCGACGGATGCGTCCACCGTGCCGGAGAGCCAGGCGACGACCCTGCGCACATCGCGGCCGGCAGGCCGCAGATGCTCCAGGAGCTCCGCCGCCCACGCCCCTTCGGTGCCGATCGCCGCCCTTCCCGTCCCGTCCTCACGGCCGGTCACCTCGGCCCTCCCCTCGCTGCTCGTGCCGCCGTACGGCACACCGGCCGGGGACGTTACCCGACGGGTGCCGGGCCGTCCCGGGGGCGCCGGCGGGCCCGGCCCCGCAGGTCGGGCTCCGGCCCCTGCGCCTGCGGCCGGTGCGCGCGGCTTAAGCTCGGCGGATGGCGAAGTACTACGACGTGCACCCCGACAACCCCCAGCCGCGCACCATCGGCCAGATCGCCGACAGCATCCGCGCGGACGCCCTTGTCGCCTACCCCACGGACTCCTGTTACGCACTGGGCTGCCGTCTGGGCAGCCGCGACGGCATCGAGCGGATCCGCTCGATCCGCAAGCTGGACGACCGGCACCACTTCACGCTGGTGTGCCAGGACTTCGCGCAGCTCGGGCAGTTCGTGCGGATCGACAACGACGTGTTCCGCGCGATCAAGGCGTCCACGCCGGGCAGCTACACGTTCATCCTGCCCGCGACGAGGGAGGTGCCGCGGATGCTGCAGCACCCCAAGAAGAAGACGGTGGGCGTGCGCATCCCCGACCACGTCGTCACGCAGGCGCTGCTCGCCGAGCTCGGTGAGCCGCTGCTGTCGAGCACCCTGCTGCTGCCCGGGGAGGAGGAGCCGTTGACGCAGGGCTGGGAGATCAAGGACCTGCTCGACCACGTGCTGGACGGGGTCGTCGACTCCGGCGACTGCGGCACCGAGCCGACGACGGTCGTCGACTTCTCCGGCGGCGAGGCGGAGATCGTGCGGTACGGGGCGGGCGACCCCGCACGGTTCGAGTAAAGTCCGGCCCAAGGGCCGTTCACGGTTCAACCTTACGGCGGGGGTGGGCGAATTGCCCCGGAACCGCGCGTGCCACGATGACCATGATCCGCCCGGTCACGCGGACGGTTCCGGCCCGCCACCCCCGCAGAAAGGCAGCCCGTCATGACCGCCGTACAGGGAACCGCCGTCGACATCCCCACGGAGGACGGCATCGCCGACGCCTACCTGGCCCAACCCGGCGACGGGGCCGCGCACCCGGCGGTCCTGCTCTTCATGGACGCCTTCGGGCTGCGTCCGCACCTGCGCTCCATGGCCGACCGGCTGGCCGGTGAGGGCTACACGGTGCTGGTGCCCAACCTGTTCTACCGGGCGGGCCGCGCCCCGCTGTTCGACCTGCCCGACTTCATCGACCCGCAGGCGCGACCGGGCACGTGGAAGCAGATCATGCCCGTCATGCAGGCCCTGACCGGCGAGCGGGCCATGCGGGACGCCGGCGCCTATCTGCGGTGGCTGGCCGCGTCGCCCGCGGTCGCCGACGGCCCGGTCGCCCTGACCGGCTACTGCATGGGCGCCCGCCTCGCCCTGCTCACCGCCGGGACCTACCCCGAGCGGGTGGCCGCCGCGGCCGGTTTCCACGGCGGACGGCTCGCGACGGACAAGCCCGACAGCCCGCATCTGGTGGCCGGGGACGTCACCGCCGAGCTGTACTTCGGCCACGCCGACCAGGACCACTCGCTGCCGCCGGAGCAGATCGACCGTCTGGAGCAGGCCCTGACCGAGGCCGGTGTCCGCCACCGGTGCGAGGTGTACGCGGGCGCCCCGCACGGCTTCACGCAGGCCGACACGGCGGCGTACCACCGGGAGGGCGACGAGCGGCACTGGTCGGCGCTGCTGGACCTGCTCGCGCGCACGTTCTGACACCGGCCCGCTCCCGTGCGGCGGGAGTCGCGCCCCGCCCATCTCCCGCCCCGGGCAGGGTTGTTACGGTGCACCGGTGTCCGACTCCTCACGCGATACCGCCGAGGGCGCCGGCTGGGGCGGTGCCGAACGCGGCGCCTACCGGCAGCTGATGCCGCCGAAGACGGAGAAGATCTCCTGGCTGGACCCGAGGATGCTGTGGGTCGCCCGCAACGGTGTCCTGGCCTCCTGGTTCGGCGACCCCACCGGCCGCACCCGCGCCCGCTGGGTGGCGCAGCGGGCCGCCGCCGGCGCCCCGGCCGACAAGGTGATCCGGCGCGACGACCCGGACCGCTTCTCGTTCCTGGTCATCGGCGACACCGGGGAGGGCGACGACCCGCAGTACGCCGTAGTGCCCGGGTTGCTGAGCGCCGGCCGGGACACCCGTTTCGCCGTCCTGGCCAGTGACGTCGTCTACCCGGTGGGCAGCGCGGACGACTACGGCCCGAAGTTCTTCCGCCCGTACCGCGACTACCCGGCGCCGATCTACGCGATACCCGGCAACCACGACTGGTACGAGGACCTCGACGGCTTCATGCGGGTCTTCTGCGACGACGCGCCCGCCCTGCCGCCCGAGCCCCGGCCGCGCCCGCTGACCCGCGCCTGGCTGCGCTCCCTGCTCTGGCACCGGCCGCGCCCCGGCGACGGCCGACGGCTGGACGAGGCGAGGACCCTGCGCTCCGCACCCGCCCAGCAGGCGGTCCAGCCCGGGCCGTACTGGGCGATCGACGCCGGCCCGGTGCGGATCGTCGGCATCGACACCGGCCTGCTCGGCACCCTCGACGCCGAGCAGGGCGCCTGGCTGCGCGAGGTCTCCCGCGGGCCCCGCCCGAAGATCCTGGTCACCGGCTCGCCGCTGTACGTCGACGGACGGCGCGAGCCGTGCGCGGTCGAAGGCGGCGGCACCGTCGACGACATCGTCCGCGACCCGGCCCACCACTACGTCGCGGCGATCGGCGGCGACATCCACAACTACCAGCGCTATCCGGTCCGGCTGGACGACGGGCGCACCCTCCAGTACGTCGTCGCGGGCGGCGGCGGGGCGTTCATGCACGCCACCCACACCATCCCCCGCGTCGACGTCGCCGGCGTCACCGAGGCGGACTTCCGCTGCTACCCGCTGCGCGGCGACTCCCTGGCCTTCTACAGCCGCCTCTACGGCCGGCGGTTGCGCCTGCCCCGCTTCTTCACCCTCACCGAGGCCGAGGCGACGGCCGTGATCGCCGAGCGCCTCGGCATCCCGCCCACGCGCGCGCAGGGCGCCCCGGTGAAGGTGACCCGGCGGGTGCGGCTGGTCGCCGCGCTGCTCGGTACCGGCCGCCGCCCCGACCGGGCCAGGCGGTTCCGGCTGCCGGTGCGCAAGATCTACACGTCGTTGTTCTCCCCGGGCTCGGCGACGTACAGCCCGCCCTTCTTCAAGTGCTTCCTGCGCCTGGACGTCTCCCCGGAGTCGGTCCGCCTGCGCTGCCACGCGGCGACCGGCAACCGGGCCCAGGAAGTCGCCCCGCCGGTCGAGGACGAGGTGACGATCCCGCTGCGCTGATCGGCGAAGGACGGGAACACGGCGGTGGCGACCGGGGTTGCCACTGCCGTGAGCCATCGAGCGAACGACGACGGAGGGCCCGTGCCACCGACCTCACGACCGCTGCGGAAAATGGGCTTCCTGACCATCGGGCTGTTCGACGAGGCGGATCCGCGCCGGGGTCACGAGTCCACGCTGGAGATCATCGAGCTCGGCGAGCGGCTGGGCTTCGACAGCGCCTGGGTGCGCCACCGCCACCTCCAGTACGGCATCTCCTCCCCCGTCGCCCTCCTGTCGGCCGCCTCCCAGCGCACCCGCCGGATCGAGCTCGGCACGGCGGTCATCCCGCTGGCCTGGGAGAACCCGCTGCGGCTGGCCGAGGATCTCGCCACGGTCGACCTGCTGTCCGGCGGGCGGCTCAACCCGGGCGTCAGTGTGGGGCCGCCGGCGCACTTCGAGCAGGTCAAGGACGCGCTGTATCCGCACACGGCCGACGCGGAGGACTTCGGCTACGGCCGTGTGGAGCGGCTGCTGGACTTCGTCCGCGGCAAGCCGGCCTCGGACTTCAGCGGGGTGGAGGGCTTCGAGGTCTTCTCCGACCGTGTCCAGCCGCACTCCCCCGGGCTGGGCCGCCGCATGTGGTACGGCGGCGGCAGCCTGCGCTCGGCCCGCTGGGCGGGCGAGCACGGCATGAACCTCCTCACCAGCAGTGTCGTGAAGGCCGAGGACGCGGAGGGGCCCTGGGACTTCGCGGCGATCCAGCTCGCCCAGGTCCGGGCGTTCCGCGCCGCCCACCCCGACGGCGAGGCGGCCCGGGTCTCGCAGGGGCTGGTGGTGATCCCGACGGACTCCGCGACCCCCGGTCAGCGCGCCCGCTACGCGGAGTACGCCGCCCGGCGCACCCCGCGCACCACGTCACCGCAGGGCCCGGCCCGCCTGCTGTTCGCACCGGACCTGGTGGGCCCGTCGGCTGAGATCGCCGAACGGCTCCACGCGCACGCCGCGTTCCGCGAGGTCGACGAGGTCGCCTTCGCGCTCCCCTTCGCCTTCGGCCACGAGGACTACGTCCAGATCCTCACCGACCTGGCCACGCACCTGGGGCCCGCCCTCGGCCGGCACCCCCGTGGCTGAGCCCCCTCGGCCGTAGGTGACCCCGGGTCACCAGCGGCCGGGGGCCGTCCCCGTGACGGGTTGCGAGGGGCGGCCGTCGGGGCCGACGGGGACGTCACCGGCGAGCATCACGCGGTGCATGATCCGCGGGTGGTCCAGGTGGGCCGTGTCGCCGGGGGCGAGGTGCATCGTGGCGCGGTTGTCCCAGAACGCCACGCTGCCCGGTTCCCAGCGGAAGCGGACCGTGTACTCGGGCCGGACCGCGTGCTCCAGCAGCAACTCCAGGATCGCCGCGCTCTCGGGCCGGGACAGGCCCTCGATCTGCTCCACGTAGTAGCCGTTGACGTACAGGATGCGCTCGCCCGTCTCGGGGTGGACCCGTACCAGCGGGTGCAGCGAGGCGACCTGGTGCTCCAGCAGGTGACGGACGTAGCCGTCGTCGCCGGGCCGGGGCTGGTAGCCGACGCCGAGCCGGTGCTCGGCCCGCAGCCGGTCGGCGAACTCCCGCAGCGGCGCGGACAGACCGGCGTACGCGGCCGCCAGGTTCGCCCAGGTCGTGTCGCCGCCGTAGGGCGGGACGGTCTCCGCCCGGAGGATCGTCGCGGCGGGCGGGTCGACGCGGGCTCCGTGGTCGCAGTGCCAGCCGCGCAGCAGGGTGTGGCGGCGCCGCCGCAGCCACTCGTCGTGCTCCATGCCGTACCGCCCGCCCAGCTCCAGCCGGTCGGCGGTGGTCTCGATCTCGGGGACGTCGGGCGGTGAGGCCTTGCCGCGCCGCGGCAGCACCACCGGCCGGCCGAACCGCCGGGCGAACGCCACGTGCCCGGCGTGGTCGAGCCGCTGCCCGCGGAAGAACACCACCTTCCACCGCAGCACCGCCGCCCGGACGGCGGCGACGGTCGCGTCGTCGAGATCGGCGGCCAGGTCCACGCCGTCGATCTCCGCCCCGATGTGCCCGGCGACCGGCCGGACCTCGATCCCGGCCTTCCGCGTCGCCTCGTCCGTCCTCGGGCTGTCCGTCGTCATGAGCGCTCCGCTGGTCGTGGGCGTGGTCCTGCCTTCCGGGAGATCGTGACAGCGATCCCGGCGGAGGGCGACCACGCCTCCGGGCCGCACGGCTCCCGGTCCCCCGGTTGATCACCGCCCACTCCGTCCGCGACGCTGGGGGGACGACACAGTCAACGGGAAGGCCCGACGGTGATCAGCATCCCGACGCACACGCTCAACGACGGCACGGCGCTCCCGGCCCTGGGCCTGGGCACCTGGCCGCTCGGCGACGACGAGGCCCAGGCCGCGGTGGTCTCGGCCCTGGAGGCGGGCTACCGCCTGATCGACACGGCGACGAACTACCGCAACGAGACGGGGGTCGGCCGCGCCGTGGCCGCCGGGGTGGTGCCCCGCGAGGAGATCGTCGTGACGACGAAGCTCCCGGGCCGCCACCACGGCTACGAGGAGACCCTCGCCTCCTTCGAGGAGTCCCGGTCCCGCCTCGGCCTGGAGTACGTCGACCTGTACCTGATCCACTGGCCGCTGCCGCGCCAGGACCGGTACGTCGACTCCTGGAAAGCCATGGTGAAACTGCGCGACGACGGGCTGGTGCGATCGATCGGCGTCTCGAACTTCACGCCCGCCCACATCGAGCGGCTGGAGAAGGAGACCGGGGTCCTGCCGTCGGTCAACCAGATCGAACTGCACCCGTTCCTGCCGCAGGACGAGCTGCGCGCCTTCCACGCCGGCCGGAACATCGTCACCGAGAGCTGGAGCCCGCTGGGCCGGGGGACGTCCCTGCTGGAGGACCCGGCCCTCGCCCGGATCGCCGGGACGCACGGGGTGACGCCCGGCCAGGTGGTGCTGCGCTGGCACACCCAGCTGGGCGCCGTGCCCATCCCGAAGTCAACGAACCCCGAGCGGCAGCGCGCCAATCTGGACGTGTTCGGTTTCGAGCTGAGCGCGGAGGAGATGGCCGCCGTGGCCGACCGGGCCCACCGCCGGGTCGGCGGGGACCCCGAGGTGCACGAGGAGTTCTGACGGGTACCCGGGCCGGCCGGACAGGAGGGAACCGCACATGGCCGAGCGGGACCGGCTGCGGGACTACCGCGGCAGACGCGACTTCGGCCGGACCGGGGAGCCCGAGGGCAGCGGGGCCGCCCCCGGGCGGCGCCCGCGCTTCGTGGTGCAGATCCACGACGCGAGCACCATGCACTTCGACTTCCGGCTCCAGGTCGGCGACGTCCTGAAGTCCTGGTCGGTCCCCAAGGGCCCCTCGGCCGACCCCGGGGACAAACGGCTGGCGGTGCCCACGGAGGACCATCCGCTGGAGTACGAGGACTTCGAGGGCGTGATCCCCCGAGGTGAGTACGGCGGGGGCACGGTCATCGTGTGGGACCGCGGCACGTACGAGCCGCTGAGCCACGACCGCCGGGGCCGGCCGGTGGACTTCGCCGCGTCGCTGGAGCGCGGGCACGCCACGTTCCGGCTGCACGGCTCGAAGCTGCGCGGGGCGTACGCGCTGACCCGCTTCCGCGGTGGCGACGACGGCGAGGAGGCGTGGCTGCTGGTGAAGCAGGCCGGCGGCTCCCGCACGCGGAGCGCCCCCGATCCGCGCCGGGCCCGTTCGGCGGTGTCCGGCCGTACGCTCGCCCAGGTCGCCGCGGAGACCGGGTGAGCGTGCCGTTCAGAACAGCGGCGTGAGGGCCTGCTCGCACCAGATGGTCTTGCCCCGGCTGGTCTGACGGCTCCCCCAGCGCTGGGTGAGCTGGGCGACCAGCAGCAGCCCCCGTCCGCCCTCGTCGTCCTGGTGCGCCCGCCGCAGATGCGGGGAGGTCGAACTGCCGTCGGAGACCTCGCAGATGAGGGTCCGGTCGCGGATCAGCCGGAGCTGGACGGGCGGGGCGCCGTGGCGGAGGGCGTTGGTGACCAGCTCGCTGACGACGAGTTCGGTGACGAAGGCCGTCTCCTCCAGGCCCCACGCGGTGAGACGGTCGGTGGCGGCCTGGCGGATCACGGCCACCTGCGCGGGGTCCGGGGTGATGTCCCAGGTGGCGACCTGGTCGGCGCCCAGCGCCCGGGTGCGGGCCAGCAGCAGGGCGACGTCGTCGGAGGGCTCCTTCGGCAGGACGGCCTTGAGCACCGAGTCGCACAGGGCGTCCAGCGAGTCGGCGGGCACGGTCAGGGCGCGGCACAGCTCGTCGGTCGCGTGGTCGACGTCGCGGTGGCGGTCCTCGACCAGCCCGTCGGTGTACAGGGCGACCAGGGAGCCCTCGGGCAAGGGGAGTTCCGTCGCCTCGAACGGCAGGCCTCCGACGCCCAGCGGAGGCCCGGCGCTCATCGGGATCAGCCGGGCGGACCCGTCGGGCAGCACCAGGGCGGGGGCGGGGTGCCCGGCCGCGGCGAGGTGGAGGCGGCGGGCGACGGGGTCGTAGACGGCGTACAGGCAGGTAGCCCCCACTTCGGCCACCTCGTCCCCGAGGTCGTCGGAGGCCAGGTGCGTGACCAGGTCGTCCAGGTGGGTCAGCAGCTCGTCCGGGGGCAGGTCGACGTCGGCCAGGGTGCGCACGGCGGTGACCAGCCGGCCCATGGTCGCCGAGGAGGGGATGCCGTGCCCGACGACGTCCCCGACGACCAGCGCGACCCGGCTGCCGGACAGCGGGATGACGTCGAACCAGTCGCCGCCGATCCCGGCCGCCGAGCCGGAGGGCAGATAGCGGTGGGCGACCTCGACGGCGGCCTGCCCGGGCATGCCGCGCGGCAGCAGGCTGTGCTGGAGGGCGAGGGCGGTGCCGCGCTCCCGGGCGAAGCGGCGGGCGTTGTCCACGCAGACCGCGGCCCGGCTGGCGAGTTCCTCCGCGAAGACGGCGTCGTCCCCGCCGTAGTCGTCCGGCTGCGCCACCCGGACCGCCACGGCGACGCCGAGCGTGATGCCGCGGGCGCGCAGCGGTACAGCCATCATCGAGTGGGCGCCCTGGCGGTACGGGCGCCCCCGAGGGGAGCGGCTGTCGCGCTCGGCGACCCAGCGCACGAAGGCCGGCTCCCCCGCCTGGCTGACGACGGCCCGGCTCTCGCGCATGGCCCGGGCGATCGGTGAGAACGCCGGGTAGACGTCCACGTCGCCCACGTGCACGGCGGCTTCCGGGGTGCCCTCGCTGACCGATCCGTGGGCGACCCGCCGCAGGGCGATCTCCTCGGCCGGGACGGCCGGTGCCTCCTGCGCGCCGAGGACCCAGTCGAACAGGTCCACGCTCGCGAAGTCGGCGAACCGGGGCACCACGACGCCGATGAGCTCCTCGGCCGTGCGCACGACGTCCAGGGTGGTGCCGATGGCCGCCGCGGCCTCGTTCAGCAGGGCGAGCCGCTGCCGGGCCCAGTAGTGCTCGGTGCTGTCGTACGCGGCCAGGGCGGTGCCCACGAGGTCGCCGTCGGCGTCGCGGACCGGCCACATCTCGGTCACCCAGGAGTGCTCCCGGTTCAGCGCCGGCGTTCCGGTGAAGCTCTCGTAGCGCAGCGGCCGGCCCGTCTCCACGACGTGCCGCAGGTGCCAGTCGAAGCCGCGGCTGTGGCCGGCCTCCTCCACGGTCCCGGGGAAGTGCCGGCCGACCAGGCTCTCCTCGGACACGCCCATCACCTGGCAGGCGGCGTCGTTGAGGCGCAGACAGCGCTGGCCGGTGTCGAACACGGACATCGAGATGGACGCCTGCTGGAAGGCGCGCCCCGCCAGGGAGGTCTCGGCGCGGCCGGGCGGCGCCGCGGTGAGCACGTATCCGTCCGGTCGCCCGTCCCCGCCGGCCACGGCGCACGCCCGGACCCGGAGCCCGACGAGGTGGCCGTCGCGGTGGCGCACCACGACCGTGTCCGCCCGGTCGGACAGCGCCTGCGCGGACACGTCCTCGGCGAGCAGGTGCCGTACGGACCGGCCCACGACCTCGGCGGCGGGGTGGCCGGTGAGCTGCCGGGCGCCCTCGCTCCACCCCGTCACGATGCCCCGGGCGTCGATGATCGCAGCAGCGGAGGAGTCCTCCATTCGTCCAGGATTGACCCTGTGCCGTCCCGCCTCAACCGCGGGGCGGCGTACGGGCGGCGCCGGGACGGGTGTTCAGGGCCGGTGCGCGCCAGGCTTCAGGGCCGGTGCGCGCCGGGTTTCAGGGCCGGTGCGCGCCGGGTTTCAGGGCCGGTGCGCGCGGAGTGCGGCGAGCGCCCGGTCGGCGTGGGCGTTCATGCGCAGTTCGCTGCGTACGACGTCCAGGACGGTGCGGTCCTGCGCGATGACGAACGTCGTGCGCCGGGTGGGGGCCAGGGAGAAGCCGCGCCGCACGCCGAACCGCTCGCGGACCGTGCCGTCGGCGTCGGACAGCAGGGGCATGCCGAGGCGGTGCTGCCCGGCGAACTCCCGCTGCCGTTCGACGCTGTCCGCGCTGATGCCGACGGGCCGGGCCCCGACGGCGGCGAACTCGGCCGCGAGGTCACGGAAGTGGCAGACCTGGGCGGTGCAGCCGGGCGTCAGGGCGGCCGGGTAGAAGAACAGCACGACCGGCCCCTCGGCGAGCAGCCCGGACAGACTGCGGACGCGGCCGGTCTCGTCCGGCAGCGAGAAGTCCTCGACCGTGTCCCCCGCTTCCACGCGGCCGCTCAACGCTTGCCCCCGGCGTTCCGGGCGACGCCGCGGGCCCACAGCACCAGCGGCACCTGGAGCGGCAGGCGTCCGAAGGCGGCGGCCTTCTGGCGTGCGGGGCGGTGCCGCCAGTCGGCGGCCATCTTGACGTTGGCCGGGAAGACTCCGACGAAGAACGCCGCGGTGGCCAGCGCGGCCGCCTTCCGGGTGCGGGGCAGCGCGAGGCCGGCGGCGAGCGCGAGTTCGGCGGCACCGCTGACGTGGGTCCAGGTCCGGGGCGAGCCCGGCAGGGCGCCGGGGACGATCGCGTCGAACCGGCGGGGGGCGGCGAAGTGGGCGATGCCCGCGGTGGCCAGCAGGCCGGCGAGCAGCAGGGGCGAGCGTTCGGACCGGGACACGGTTCCTCCTCTGATGACCTGCCGCGCGATATTACTCGACGGTAGGAATCCCTCGGAGCCCGGGCGGCCCCTTCGGGGCGCGGGACCGGCCCGGTTCGGCGGTCGACACCGGGGCAGGGCGGGGCGGGGCGCAGGGGTGCGCGGCCACGGCCCTCAGGCGGTGGGCGCCGGGGTCCCGTGGGGCTCGGGGGCCGCGTCGGCGGCGTACGCGAGGAAGTCGTCGACCATGCGGTGGAAGAGCGTGGCCAGCTGCCCCAGTTCCTCCGGGGACCAGTGCGCCAGCGCCAGCTGCATACCGCGGACGCCCGCCTCGCGCACCTTGGCGATGGCCTCCCGGCCGGCCTCGGTGAGTTCGATGCGCTGGGCGCGGCGGTCGTCGGGATCGGGGACGCGCGTGACGTACCCGAACCTGTGCAGCTGCTGGACCGTGCGCGTGACGTGCGAGGCCTCCACACCCAGCCGGGCGGCCAGCTCGCCCGGACGCAGCGGATCGGCGTCGGCGATCTGGCGCAGCAGCGCGACGGCGGCCCGGTCGAGCGGGACCCCCGCCAGGGCCATCAGCCGCTCGTGCTGACGGGCGCGCGTGCTCAGGTAGGTGATGCGCGTGAGCGCGCGCTCGATCTCGGTCACCTCCGCCGAGGGGCCGTCGGGGAGCGGTGGGGTGGGCATGGCACCACGTTACCATGTCGTTGCGTAACGCAAGTAAAGCGGGGCGCCGTTCAGGGGAAAGGGACGGCCGGCGCGCGTGACCGCACCCCGGGGCGTCGACATCTCACCCGTGAGTCTGCCGCTGATCCCGCCCATGCTCGCCACCTCCGGCACCCTGCCCCCCGCCGCGCAGGACGCGCGCTGGGCCTACGAGACCAAGCAGGACGGCCAGCGCGTGGTGGTCTACCTGCCCGGGGACGGCACCGTGGTGCTGCGCGCCCGGTCCGGCGACGAGATCACGGCCGCCTACCCCGAGCTGCGCCCCCTGGGCACCGCCCTCGGCGCCACCCCGGCCGTCCTGGACGGCGAGATCCTGGCCCTGGACGCCGAGGGGCGGGCCAGCTTCCAGTTGCTGCAGTCCCGCATGGGGCTGGCGCAGGCCCCCGCCCGGGCCGCGCGGCGGGCGGCGGAGGTCCCGGCCCACCTCGTGCTGTTCGACGTGCTGCACCTGGCCGGCGAGTCCCTGCTGCGGCTGCCCTACACACGCCGCCGCTCGGCCCTGGAGGACCTCGGCCTGAGCGGACCGTCCTGGTCGACCCCGGCCGCGCTCGTCGGCCACGGCGCCGAGGCGCTGCGCGCCACCCGCGAGCACGGCCTGGAGGGCCTGGTCTGCAAGCGGCTGGACTCGGTGTACGAGCCGGGCGTGCGCTCACGGGCCTGGATCAAGATCCGCAACATGCGCACCGAGGACGTCCTGGTCGGCGGCTGGCAGCCCGGCAGGGGGCGGCTCACCGGCCTGCCGGGCGCGGTCCTGGTGGGTCAGCGCGCGGGCGGACGGCTGCGCTACGTCGGCAGTGTGGGCACCGGGTGGAGCGAGACCGAGCGCCGGGAGCTGGCCGGGCTGCTGGCGGCGGCCGCCACCGCCACCTGCCCCTTCGACCCGGCCCCCCGGGCACCCGGCGCGCACTGGGTGGTGCCGCGGCTGGTCGGCGAGGTCCGCTACAGCACCCGGACCCGGGAGGGGCTGCTGCGACAGCCGTCCTGGCTGCGGCTGCGGCCGGACCTCGCGCCCGAGGAGTCGGCCGCCGCCATCCCGGACGACCCGGCCTGAAACGGCGTCCCGACGCCGGCTGTTGATCCGCCCTTCACCCGCGGGATGCTCCGACCCTCTTGGCATGGACGCGTTCAACCAGGAAGCTGAACCCCCGTTCCCCCCACAGCCGTTGGGCTGCGCCCGGATCCCGAGGAGGACGCAGTGTCGTCACGCCCGTACAGCCGCCGCAGGAGATGGCTCACCGGGGCCGCCGGGGCCGCCGCCCTCGTGCTCGCCCTGCCCGCGACCGCCTTCGCCGCCCCGCCGCCCGCCCTGCCGGCCGACGCCGAGCCCCTGGAGCGGACGTACCAGCCGGCGTACGACTACGACACCGACGGCTGCTACTCCTCGGCCGCGATCGGTCCCGACGGCAGCGTGAACAGCGGGCTCAAGCCGACCGGGGCGCTCGACGGCAACTGCCGCGACGCCTCCGACCTCGCCAACACCAACGGTTACGCGCGCGCCAAGTGCAACAACGGCTGGTGCGCCGTCCTGTACGCCCTCTACTTCGAGAAGGACCAGGCCCTGCCCGGTGTGAGCCTCGGCGGGCACCGGCACGACTTCGAGCACGTCGCGGTGTTCGTGCAGGACGACCAGGTCCGCTACGTCTCGACCTCCGCCCACGGCGACTTCGACGTGCACGCGGCCGCGCAGGTCCGCTTCGACGGCACGCACCCCAAGATCGTCTACCACAAGGACGGGATCGGCACCCACTGCTTCCGCCTCGCCGGCCCGGGCGACGAACCGCCCGAGAACCACCGGGGCACCTGGCAGTACCCGCCGCTGGTCGGCTGGAACGGCTACCCGGCCGGGCTGCGCGACAAGCTGTCCTCCCATGACTTCGGCAGCGCCCACTTCGGCCTGAAGGACGGCAGTTTCGAGAGCCACCTGGCCAAGGCCAAGCCGTCGGGCATCCCCTTCGACCCCTACGCGTGACCCGCCCGGTCCGGCCCGGGGGGGGAACACACAGCCGAACGTCCCGAACTGGCGTACGCCGCCCGGCAGTCGGGGGAGGCACGCGAGCTCCGCTCCACCGGGAGGGTCTATCGTGGGGCGCATGTCCGCCCCCGAACTGATCCGCATCGTCTCCCGCGACTCCCCCATGGCGCTGGCCCAGGTGGAGCGCGTCCGGGCCGAACTGGCCGCCGCCCACCCCTCGGTGCGCACCGAGGTCGTCCCGGTGAAGACCACCGGGGACAAGTGGCTCGGCGACCTGTCCCAGGTGGAGGGCAAGGGCGCCTTCACCAAGGAGGTCGACGCGGCACTCCTGGCCGGGGAGGCCGACCTCGCGGTGCACTGCGTGAAGGACGTGCCCGCCGACCGTCCGCTCCCGGCGGGCACGGTGTTCGCCGCCTTCCTCAAGCGGGACGACATCCGTGACGCGCTGATCCACCCCGGCGGCCTCACCCTGGACGAGCTGCCCGCGGGGACGCGCGTCGGCACCTCCTCGGTGCGCCGGGTCGCGCAACTGGCGGCCACGCACCCGCACCTGGAGTGCGTGCCGTTCCGCGGCAACGCCAACCGCCGTCTGGCGAAGCTGGCGGCCGGGGAGGCCGACGCCCTGCTTCTCGCGGCCGCCGGCCTGGAGCGCATCGGCCGGACGGACGTGATCACCGAGATCCTTTCGACCGAGACGATGATGCCGCCGATCGGCGCGGGCGTCCTGGCCCTCCAGTGCCGCGAGGACGACGCCGACCTGATCGACGCGGTGAGCGGTCTCGGCGACCCGGACACCCACCGGGAGACGACGGCCGAGCGGATGTTCCTGCACGTGCTGCAGGGGCACTGCAACAGCCCCATCGCCGGGTTCGCGCGGGTCGACCGCGGCGGGGAACTCTCCCTGCGCGCCTGCGTGTTCACTCCGGACGGCAAGACACGGCTGAACGCCCACGAGTGGGCGGGGCGGCTCGATCCCGCCACGCTCGGCACCTCGGTCGCGGTGGCGCTGCTGCGCCAGGGCGCCCGGGAGATCATCGACGGCATCCCGCACTGAGCGCGGCGTCGCCCTGACGGCGGGTCAGGCGGTGCCTTCCTCCGCCTGGTCCCGCAGGAAGACGCTCACCTGGTGGGCCAGGCTGTCGCGGCACTGGCCCTGCGGGGCCCCGGGGGATCCCTCGTGCACCCCGATGCCGCCCGCCCACAGACGCCGGGCGGTCCACTCCTCCTCGACGCGCAACTGCACCTGCACGTCCACCAGGCTCAGGGCCTCCTCGGCCGCGGCCGCGTAGAGCACGGCCGTGACCCGGCGCAGCGGATAGACGTCGAAGCCCTCGATGAACTGGGAGTTGCGCCAGTCGACGAAGGCACTCTCGCCGTCCGGGCCGACGCGCACGTCGATCTGGCCGTCCTCCAGGTGGATGCCGAGGTGCCGGCTGCCGCGGTTCTCGACCGTCACGCGCAGGCGGAAGTAGGTGAGCCCGTCGGCCGCGTCGTCCCTGCCGCGAGGCGGTTCGGCCGGTTCCAGACGGTGGACGCGGACGCGCAGACCGGCATGCTCCTCGTACTCCTGCCAGTCCCCGACCACGTTCGGCTCGTACACGCTGCACCCTCTCGACCTCTGGAAGCTGCTTCCTATCTGTGGCCCGAGCGCAGTGTCAAATGAGCAGAATGCGCTGTGGCCAGGCAGTTCGCCGTACCTGATCGATGATCAAGCCGTGCCCAGCGGTTATCCGCGAGCCGCCGGAGAAAGCGCTTGCCCAGGCGTGCCGCACATCACTTCCACGAGTGAAGATCAACGGGTCGGGCGACCCGGTGGCGCCGGAGCCGCCCGGACACCACCGCCTCGAGGGCGGGCGGCGCAGGGAACCGGCCACCGGGCAGGGCGGCGGCATGGTCACCGCACTCCGGAGGCGGCGACGGCTTCTCGGTCGCAGCCAGGCCAAGATGCCCCGAATGTCGTATTGTCGGAAGTGCTTCGTTGTCACTGCCCGGCCGCGGGCGGTGAAGTGCTTCGGACAGGAGGCACATCCGTGGGAGCCGGCCTGCCGGGCCCCGGGTGCTTCCGTGAGGTCCGAGTCCGTGCTTCCCATGGTGTCCGTCCCTTCCGCACCTGCTCAGGGAGGTGCGCACCACATGCGTATCGCCGGCAGCACCCGAACGCACCCGCACGACGACGCCCCCGACACCGCCGAGGCGTTCCGGCGGCTGGCACGACTGCCCGAGGGACCCGAGCGCAAGGCCCTGCGCGACGAACTGGTCGAGGCCTGGCTCCCCATGGCCGAGCGGATCGCCGTCCGGTTCCGCGGCCGCGGCGAGGCCCTGGAGGACCTCTACCAGGTCGCGGCCCTGGGGCTGGTCAAGGCGGTCGACCACTACGACCCGGCCCGCGGCAACGCCTTCGAGGCCTACGCCGTGCCCACCGTCACCGGCGAGATCAAGCGCCACTTCCGCGACCACATGTGGACGCTGCACGTGCCCCGCCGGGTCCAGGACCTGCGCAACCGCGTGCGGCACGCCGTCAAGGACCTGTCCCAGACCACCTCGGGCCGTTCCCCCACCCTGGCCGAGATCGCCGAGTACGCCCAGCTCACCGAGGGCGAGGTGCGCACCGGGATGGAGGCGCTGGAGTGCTTCTCCGCGCTGTCGCTGGAGGCGGAGATGCCGGGCACCGACGGCTACGCCCTCGGGGACGCGATCGGCGGACCCGACCCGGCCTTCGACATCGTGGTCGACCGCGTGGCCGTCCGGCCCTGCCTGGAGGCCCTGCCCGAGCGCGAGCGGGTCATCCTGTACCTGCGGTTCTTCAAGGGCATGACCCAGAGCCGCATCGCGGAACAGCTCGGCATCTCCCAGATGCACGTCTCACGGCTGCTCAGCAGCTGCTTCGCCCACCTGCGCGAGGAACTGCTCACCGAGACCGGGTGAACGGGGAGCCGGCGCCACGCCTCCCGCGCGGATCAGCGCTCGGGGGGCGTGCCGGGCAGCTGCACCGGCCCCGCGCGGTCCAGGGCGTCCTCCAGCGCAGCCCGGATCTCCTCGGGCATCAGGCCGGTGCGCCCCCACACGAGGATCATCTCGGCGACGTTGCGCAGCTTGGTGTTGGTGTGCTGGGAGACCTGCTTCAGCACGGCCCATCCCTGGTCGGGCGAGACCCTGCCGAGTGCCACCACCATCCCGATCGCCTGGTCCACGACGGCGTGGGAGACGACCGCCTCCTTCAGCTGCTGGATCTCCTCCTGCATCTGAAGGATCCGCTCCGAGCCCCCGTCCGTGGGCATGGTCACCTCCGGGTCCGGTGCGCCGCTGCCCGGATGGCCGGACAGGGTGCTTGAGTGCCTTGACGCAGTGTCCGGCCCGTCCATCGTCGTCACCCGGCCCGCCGGGTGCCACCCGGGTGGACCAGCCGGTTCCGTTTCGGTGCGCCCGCCGGGGTACTCGGCAGGCGCAGCCCATGGCCGCGGCCGGACACTGGTGGCCATCCACCGGTGGCCGCCGGGCCGACGAGATCAGGACACGACTGCCATGAACCACGACATGCCCACCCCCTCCGGCACGAAGGACGTCATCTCCTCGCACTCCGTGTTCGGCGCTCCCTGCTGGGTGAGTCTGACCAGCCGCGACGTCCGGGCGACCGAGGAGTTCTACGGGGCGGTGCTGGGCTGGCAGTGGCGGCCGGCCAAGCTCGGCGACCGTTTCCGGATCGCCCTGGTGGACGGGTCGCCGGTGGCCGGGATCGCGGGCGTGGCGACCATGTGGCAGATGGCCGTGGCGTGGCTGCCGTACTTCGCGGTGCGCAGCGCGGACGAGGCGGCGGCCCGGGTGCAGGAGCGCATGGGCACGGTCGCGGTGGGGCCGATCTCCCTGCCGCCCGGGCGGGCCGCGCTGCTGGCCGACCGCGACGGGGCGGCCTTCGGCATCTGGGAGGGCGACCTGTTCACCGACTGGGAGACCTGGCGCAACGCGCAGCCCGCCTTCATCACCCTGCACACCCGGGACGCCTTCGACGCCGCCATCTTCTACGGCGAGGTCCTGGACTGGGCGTCGCGGAGCCCCGGGTGCTGCGAGGTCCACTACGAGGGCGGCGAGGTCGTGCTGCGCAGCCGCGGCGACGTCGTCGCACGGATCGAGTCGGGCGCCCTCGAAGCGGCGCCGGATCCCGCCATCCGCCCCCACTGGCAGGTCCACTTCAGCGTCGACGACGTGGCGGCCTGCGCCCGCGCCGCGGAGCTGCACGGCGGCAGCGTCGTGTCCAAGGGGGGCGACGAGGCGGTGCTGCGCGACCACGACGGGGCGCAGTTCACCGTCACCGCGCGACGCGCACGCTGATCACCCCGGGCATGCGCCGGCCCCGCGGGAGCGGTGCTCCCGCGGGGCCGGAGTCCGTGGCCGTCACCGCGTCCGGTCGCCCCGCTCCGCCCGGGAGGGCCGGGACAGCAGGACCAGGCTGCGTGCCCCGACGGTGAGGCCGGTGCCCGCCTTGTGCTCCGCCTCGTCCGGTGTGCCGTCGGGGTCGGCCGTGTCGATCAGCGCCGTCCATCTCTCGCCGTAGGAGGCGTCCGGGATGCGGAAGTCGACCGGCTCCCAGTGGCTGTTGAGCAGCAGCAGGAAGGAGTCGTCGACGACGGGGCGGCCGCGCGGGTCGGGCTCGGCGATGGCGTCGCCGTTGAGGAACACCCCGACCGAGTGCGCGTCACCGCGCTGCCAGTCGTCGTCGGTCATCTCGCGGGCGTCGGGCGCCAGCCAGACCAGGTCGGGCAGCGGCTGGTCGGCCCGCCTGATCGTCTCGCCGCGGAAGAAGCGGCGCCGGCGCAGCACGGGGTGCGCGGTGCGCAGGTTGATGAGGTAGCGGGTGAAGTCCAGCAGGTCCCGCTGCTCCTCGCTCAGCCCCCAGTCGATCCAGGAGATCTCGTTGTCCTGGCAGTAGGCGTTGTTGTTGCCGCCCTGGGTGCGCCCGAGTTCGTCGCCGTGCGAGAGCATCGGGATGCCCTGGGAGAGCAGCAGGGTGGCGAGGAAGTTGCGCTGCTGGCGGATGCGCAGCTCCCGCACGGCCGGGTCGCGGCTCTCCCCCTCGGCCCCGCAGTTCCACGACCGGTTGGTGCTCTCGCCGTCCTGGTTGCCCTCGCCGTTGTCCTCGTTGTGCTTGTCGTTGTACGACACGAGGTCGCGCAGGGTGAAACCGTCGTGCGCGGTGACGAAGTTGACGCTGGCCCGGGGGCGGCGCCTGCTGTGCTGGTACAGGTCGGACGAGCCGGTCAGCCGGGAGGCGAACTCGCCGAGGGTGTGGTCCTCACCTCGCCAGAAGTCCCGTACGGCGTCCCGGTACATGCCGTTCCACTCCGACCACAGGGGCGGGAAGTTGCCCACCTGGTAGCCGCCCTCGCCGACGTCCCACGGCTCGGCGATCAGCTTCACGCGGCTGATCACGGGGTCCTGCTGGATGAGGTCGAAGAACGCCGAGAGCCGGTCCACCTCGTGGAACTGCCGGGCCAGGGTGGCCGCCAGGTCGAAGCGGAAGCCGTCGACGTGCATCTCGGTCACCCAGTACCGCAGCGAGTCCATGATCAGTTGCAGGACGTAGGGGTGCCGCATCAGCAGGCTGTTGCCGGTGCCGGTGGTGTCGTAGTAGTGCTTCCAGTCGCCGTCGACCAGGCGGTAGTAGGAGGAGTTGTCGATGCCCCGGAAGGACAGGGTCGGGCCCAGCTCGTTGCCCTCGGCGGTGTGGTTGTAGACCACGTCGAGGATGACTTCGAGGCCCGCCGCGTGCAGGGTCTTCACCATCTGCTTGAACTCGGCGACCTGCTCCCCGCGTGTGCCGTGGGCGGCGTAGCCGTTGTGCGGCGCGAAGAAGCCGATGGTGTTGTAGCCCCAGTAGTTCGACATGCCCCGGTCGTGCAGCACCCCGTCGTGGACGAACTGGTGCACGGGCATCAGCTCGACGGCCGTGACGCCGAGGGAGGTCAGGTGCTCGACCACGGCGGGGTGGGCCAGGCCCGCGTAGGTGCCCCGCAGTTCCTCGGGCACCTCGGGGTGGGTCCTGGTCATGCCCTTGACGTGGGCCTCGTAGATGACCGTGTCGGCGTAGGGCCGGCCGGGCCGGGCGTCGTCGCCCCAGTCGAAGGCCGGGTCGGTCACCACGCCGAGCATGGTGTGCCCCGCGCTGTCGGCCGGGTCGGGGCCGTCGGGGTTGCGCTCGTAGAGCGAGGGGTGGTTGTCGATCTGCCCGTCCACCGCGCGGGCGTACGGGTCGAGCAGCAGCTTGGCCGGGTTGCAGCGGTGGCCGGCGCTGAGGGCCCAGGGCCCGTGCACGCGGTAGCCGTAGCGCTGGCCCGGGCCGACGCCGGGCACGTAGCCGTGCCAGACGAAGCCGTCGACCTCGTTGAGCGGGACCCGGGTGTGGGTGCCGTCGTCGTCGACGAGGACCAGCTCCACGCGTTCGGCGACCTCGCTGAAGAGCGCGAAGTTGGTGCCCTCCCCGTCGAAGTCGGCACCCAGCGGGTAGGGGCGCCCGCCCCAGGCGGACACCCCTTTCCGTTCCTGCCTGCGGGTCACCGGGCGTCCTCCAGGACCTCGGCCGGGGTGCCGGCCGGACCGGCCAGCCGGGTGATGGGCACCTCACGGGGCACGTCCAGGCCCTCGCTCTCGCGCGGGGCCGGCGCGGTCGGCACCAGCGGGACGCGCTCACCGGCGCGGGCGCGCTGCGAGAACCAGATGACCTTGCTGCCGGTCTCGGTGGCGCAGCAGCCCCAGCCGTCGCTCATCGCCGCGAGGTGCTCCAGGCAGCCTCGCAGTTCCTGGTCGGGGCGCAGGCCGCGGTCGTTGTCACCGATGGCGGTGATCAGGTGCTGCCCGTTCCACCACATCTCGATCGACGTGTTCTTGTCCGTGGCGTGCTCGTCGATGGCCTTGAGCAGCATCTCGGCACCGCCGCAGACGGGCTGGACGAGGTTGTCCAGGTCCCAGAACCTCAGGTGAGCGGCCAGAATGCGGCTGACCTGTCCCACCCGGTCGGGGCTGACTTCCACGTCGAGGTGGTAGTAGCAGGGCACTGCGGTCTTCATCGGTCGGCTCCTCACCGCGAAGCTCAATTCCTTCTCGTCCGCGTCTGCGGAACGAGCCCCGAACACAGAACGTGAGCGCGTATCGCTTCTGAGTCACCCTCAGAGTGAGGGTGCTGCTCCGTTCGTGCAACACGAGGACACACCTGAGGCGTGGGAGCGCCCATGTGAGCAGCGGGACGGGTCCCGAACGGCCCACCCCGGCCGCGACTCGTTGAAGATCCAACAAGACGCTGCGTCATGGCGCGTGCACCATGTGTGAAAGAACTCGATCGCCGTCACGGGTCCGCGTCGCTGTGCGCGGCCTCCGTCCGACCGTCGGGAGACCGTGCCCCCCGAGCCCGAAAGGTGATCGGCGCCATGCTGCTACCCGCCAGAGCCGAAGTCGCCCGGCAGTTGCGCCGTTACCGGGCCTGGGAACGCGTGATGCTCGCCGCACCGAACGACCTCACCGTGCGGAGCACGTTCGAGGACTCCGGCTACACGCTGTGCGTGCTCATGGGCAAGCGCTGCGCGCGGGAGGCGGCGGACGCCGCCGAGCGGTACCTGCGCACCAATCACGTCACGTACCTGCAGGAGCAGAACGACAGACCGCGCCCGGCCACGGCGGTCCGGCGCAGGCCGCCGGTGGCGGAGCGGAGATCCCCGGCGGGAAGGTGATGCCCTTCCCGCCGCAGCTGTCCCCCTGACCGGGCCTCCGCGGCCCGGCTTTCGAGCACGGTGGAGGTGAGGACCATGAGGAAGACCCGGGCCATCGGCCGTATCCCGGTGCGGGACGTCCGGCCGGCCGTGGAAGCCGGCAACCGGCCGGCCAAGGCGGTCGTGGGTGAGACGTTCGAGGTCACCGCCACCGTGTTCCGGGAGGGGCACGACGCGGTGGCCGCCAATGTCGTCCTGAAGGACCCCGAGGGCCGTCCCGGCCCCTGGACGCCGATGCGCGAGCTCGCCCCGGGCAGCGACCGCTGGGGCGCCGAGATCACGCCGCGCGCCGTCGGCCGCTGGACGTACCGCGTGGAGGCGTGGAGCGACCCGGTCGCCACCTGGCGGCACGCGGCGGGGATAAAGGTTCCCGCGGGCATCGACCCGGGCCTGGTGCTGGAGGAAGGCGCGGAACTGCTCGAACGGGCGGCGGCCGGCGTACCGAGGGACGCCGGCCGCGGTGTGCTGCTCGACGCGGCGGAGACCCTGCGCGACGACTCGCTGCCCACGACGGACCGGCTGGCGGCCGCCCTGACACCCGAGGTGGACCGCGTGCTGGCCCGGTACCCGCTGCGGGACCTGGTCAGCACGTCCGAACCGATGCCGTTGCTGGTGGAGCGGGAGCGGGCGCTGTACGGGTCGTGGTACGAGTTCTTCCCGCGCTCGGAGGGCACGGCCGAGCGGCCGCACGGCACGTTCCGCACGGCGGCGCGGCGGTTGCCGGCGATCGCGGCGATGGGGTTCGACGTGGTCTACCT